>NZ_JBIWPI010000012.1:0-1864 GCF_044768185.1 Amycolatopsis sp. NPDC101161 | reverse complement strand
GCGTGGTGTTTCAGAACCGTAGAGTGGATGCGCAACATCTTCGTAGACAAGTCCTCGGCCTATTAGTACCAGTCAACTCGACAACACATTACTGTGCTTCCATTTCTGGCCTATCAACCCAATGGTCTATTGGGAGCCTTAACCCACAAAGGGTGGGATACCTCATCTTGGAACAGGCTTCCCGCTTAGATGCCTTCAGCGGTTATCCCTTCCGAACGTGGCCAACCAGCCATGCCCCTGGCGGAACAACTGGCACACCAGAGGTTCGTCCGTCCCGGTCCTCTCGTACTAGGGACAGCCTTCCTCAAGTATCCTACGCGCGCGGCGGATAGGGACCGAACTGTCTCACGACGTTCTAAACCCAGCTCGCGTGCCGCTTTAATGGGCGAACAGCCCAACCCTTGGGACCTACTCCGGCCCCAGGATGCGACGAGCCGACATCGAGGTGCCAAACCATGCCGTCGATATGGACTCTTGGGCAAGATCAGCCTGTTATCCCCGGGGTACCTTTTATCCGTTGAGCGACACCCCTTCCACCAGGAGGTGCCGGATCACTAGTCCCGACTTTCGTCCCTGCTCGACATGTCTGTCTCACAGTCAAGCTCCCTTGTGCACTTGCACTCAACACCTGATTGCCAACCAGGCTGAGGGAACCTTTGGGCGCCTCCGTTACTCTTTAGGAGGCAACCGCCCCAGTTAAACTACCCATCAGGCACTGTCCCTGAACCAGATCATGGCCCGAGGTTCAGATTCCCAATTCGACCAGAGTGGTATTTCAACAACGACTCCACAGTAACTAGCGTCACCGCTTCACAGTCTCCCACCTATCCTACACAAGCCGAACCGAAAACCAATACCAAACTATAGTAAAGGTCCCGGGGTCTTTCCGTCCTGCCGCGCGTAACGAGCATCTTTACTCGTAGTGCAATTTCGCCGGGCCTGTGGTTGAGACAGCCGGAAAGTCGTTACGCCATTCGTGCAGGTCGGAACTTACCCGACAAGGAATTTCGCTACCTTAGGATGGTTATAGTTACCACCGCCGTTTACTGGCGCTTAAATTCTCAGCTTCGCCCCGAAAGGCTAACCGGTCCTCTTAACGTTCCAGCACCGGGCAGGCGTCAGTCCATATACATCGTCTTGCGACTTCGCATGGACCTGTGTTTTTAGTAAACAGTCGCTTTCCGCTGGTCTCTGCGGCCACCCACCCCTAGCCCGAGAAAGGCTTCAGGATGTTTGGCCCCCCTTCTCCCGAAGTTACGGGGGCATTTTGCCGAGTTCCTTAACCACAGTTCACCCGATCGCCTTGGTATTCTCTACCTGACCACCTGTGTTGGTTTGGGGTACGGGCCGTGCATGCACTCACTAGAGGCTTTTCTCGGCAGCATAGGATCACTCTACTTCGCCTCAAACGGCTACGCATCACGTCTCAACCTATATGAGCGGCGGATTTGCCTACCACTCGGCCTACACGCTTACACCAGTACTACCACTCACTGGCGGAGCTACCTTCCTGCGTCACCCCATCGCTTGACTACTACGAAATCAGGTCCCACGCTCCACAATGCCAACTCCGCCCGAAGGCTTCGCCGGCACGCTTTGGGTGGTTAGTATCAAACGCCTCGTCATGGGCGCACATGCTCGGGTACGGGAATATCAACCCGTTGTCCATCGACTACGCCTGTCGGCCTCGCCTTAGGTCCCGACTTACCCTGGGCGGATTAGCCTGGCCCAGGAACCCTTGGTCATCCGGCGGCAGAGTTTCTCACTCTGCATTCGCTACTCATGCCTGCATTCTCACTCCCACACCCTCCACGACTGGCTTCCGCCGCCGCTTCCCTGGATGCAGGACGCTCCCCTACCCATC
>NZ_JBIWPI010000011.1:0-12855 GCF_044768185.1 Amycolatopsis sp. NPDC101161 | reverse complement strand
GGGCGCCGCCGGGCTCCCCCGGGGCTGCCCCCCCCCGGGCCCCCCGCCCGGGGGCCGGCCCGGGGGGGGGGGTCCGCGGTGGGGCGGGGGGGGGGGGCGGCCCCCGGGGGCCCCGCCCCCCCACGGCGGCCGGTGAACGCTGCGACCAGGGAGGGACGACCGATGCCGGACGACTTCGGCAACCAGCTAGCTCCGCCCACCCGCCGCCGCGGCGGCCCGGTCCGCGAGCACCCTCAAGTGCGCCACCAGCTCCGGTGGCTCCTCGACGGTGAACGCGCACCCCGCGCCCAGCAGCCGGAACGCGAGCCAGTCCAGGGTGTCCGGGTGACTGCGCCACCGGCAGCCGCCCTCGTCGAGGTCGGTCAGCTCACCCGGCGCCGCGCCCAGCCTGGGTGCCACCTGCGACGACGATTCCGCCAGCACCGCCACCGCCCGGTACGTCGGCAGGAGGTCGTAGAGCCGGTCGATCACGTACGCCGCCAGGTCCGTGGCGGGTGGCCGGCGCGGCGCCACCCGTCCGCCGGTCGCCTGGGCGTCGCGGATCCGGTCGGCGCGGAAGATGCGCCAATCCGCCCGGTCCAGGTCGTACGCCACCAGGTACCAGCGGCGCCCGGTGGCGACCAGCCGGAGCGGCTCGGCGCGGCGCCGCGTCTCGGTGCCGTCGTTCGCGCGGTAGCGGAAGCGGACCGTCTCGTGGTTGGTGATCGCGCCGGCGAACACCGTCAGCTGCGCCGGGTCGACGGCCGGTCCCGTGGCCGGGACGGCGACCGTCGCCGTGCCGATCGTGCCCACCCGGCGGCGCAGCCGGGCCGGCAGGACCTGCTCCAGCTTGGCCAGCGCCCGCACGGACGCCTCCTCGATCCCGGCGACGGTCTGCCCCGCGGCGGTCCGCAGCCCCACCGCGATCGCGACGGCCTCGTCGTCGTCGAGCACCAGCGGCGGCATCGCGGTGCCCGCCACCAGCCGGTAGCCGCCCGCGACGCCGCGGCTGGCCTCCACCGGGTAGCCGAGCTCGCGCAGCCGGTCGACGTCCCGGCGGATCGTGCGCGGGCTGACGCCGAGCCGCTCGGCCAGCTCGCTGCCCGGCCACTCGCGCGGTGTCTGGAGCAGCGAAAGCAGGCCGAGCAACCGGGCCGGGGTGTCCGTCATGGGCCCAGCATCCCAAGGTGGCGGGCACCACTCCGGGTTTGTTTAGACTTGCAGGGGCGTGCATAATCATGCGTATGACGGTGAACATCGCGGTGGCCGGAGCCAGCGGGTACGCGGGCGGCGAACTGCTGCGCCTGCTCCTGACCCATCCCGAGGTCGAGATCGGCGCGCTCACGGCCGCCAGCAGCGCGGGCACGAAGCTCGGCGTCCACCAGCCCCACCTCGTCCCCCTCGCCGACCGCGTCCTCGCCGAGACGACACCGGAGACCCTCGCCGGCCACGACGTCGTGTTCCTCGCGCTGCCCCACGGGCATTCCGCGGAGATCGCGGCCCAGCTCGGCCCGGACGTCCTGGTCGTCGACCTCGGCGCCGACCACCGGCTGGCCGACCCGGCCGACTGGCAGCGCTGGTACGGCGGCGAGCACGCCGGCCAGTGGCCCTACGGCCTGCCCGAACTGCCCGGTGCCCGCGAAAAGCTCGCCGGCACCAAGCGCGTCGCCGTGCCCGGCTGCTTCCCGACCGGTGGGTCGCTGGCCCTGGCGCCCGCGTTCGCCGCTGGGCTCATCGAGCCGGACGTCACGGTCGTAGCGGTCACCGGCACCTCCGGCGCCGGCAAAAGCCTCAAGCCGAACCTGCTCGGTTCCGAGGTGATGGGCTCGGCCAGCGCGTACGGCGTCGGCGGCGCCCATCGCCACACCCCCGAGTTCGCGCAGAACCTCTCGGCCGTCGCGGGGGAGCGGGTCACCGTGTCCTTCACGCCGGTCCTCGCGCCGATGCCCCGCGGCATCCTGACCACCGCGAGCGCCCCGCTGAAGGACGGCGTCGACGAGACCGCCGCCCGCGCGGCGTACGAGAAGGCCTACGACGCCGAACCGTTCGTCCAGCTGCTGCCCGCGGGCGCGTGGCCGACGACCTCGGCGACGCTCGGCTCGAACAACGTCCAGCTGCAGGTCACCGTCGACGCCGACGCGAAGCGCCTGGTCGTCGTCGCCGCGATCGACAACCTCACCAAGGGCACCGCCGGCGGTGCCGTCCAGTCGATGAACCTGGCCCTCGGCCTCCCCGAGACCACCGGCCTTTCCACCGTAGGAGTGGCACCGTGACCGTCACCGGCCCCCAGGGCTTCCGCGCTGCCGGCGTCGCCGCCGGGATCAAGGCCTCCGGCGCGCTCGACTTCACGCTGGTCGTCAACGACGGCCCGCTGGACGTCGCGGCGGGCGTGTTCACCCGCAACGTCATCAAGGCCGCGCCGGTGCTGTGGTCGCAGGAGGTGCTCAAGCAGCAGCGGCTCAAGGCCGTCGTCCTCAACTCCGGCGGCGCGAACGCGGCCACCGGCCCCGGCGGCTTCCAGGACACCCACGCCACCGCCGAAAAGGTCGCCGAAGTCCTGCAGGCGGGCGCGATCGAGGTCGCCGTCTGCTCCACCGGCCTGATCGGCGAACGGCTGCCGATGGACGCGGTCCTGTCCGGAGTGGACAGCGCCTTCAAGGCCCTCGACGCGAGCGCCGAAGCGAGCCTCAACGCCGCCACGGGCGTGATGACCACCGACACCAAGCCGAAGCAGGCGTTCGCGAAGCACGAAACCGGCTGGAGCGTCGGCGGTTTCGCGAAGGGCGCGGGCATGCTCGCCCCGAACCTGGCGACCATGCTCTCGGTGCTGACCACCGACGCCGTGGTGGACAAGGAAACCCTCGACCGCGCCCTGCGCGCGGCCACCCACGTCACCTTCGACCGGCTCGACGTCGACGGCGGCACGTCCACCAACGACACCGTCCTGGTCCTGGCCTCCGGCGCGAGCGGCGTCGAGCCGACCGAAGCGGAGTTCACCGAGCTGCTCACGAAGGTCAGCCTCGACCTGGTCCTCCAGCTGCGCGCGGACTCCGAAGGCGCGACGAAGGACGTCGACATCACCGTCCAGGGCGCGGAATCCGAAGCGGACGCGATCGCGGTCGCCCGCACGATCGCCGAAGACAACCTGGTCAAGACGGCGCTGTTCGGCTCCGACCCGAACTGGGGCCGGATCGCGATGGCGCTGGGCCGGGTGCCGGCCCGCATCGACCCGGAGACCGTGTCGATCGCGATCAACGGCGTCACCCTGTTCGCCCAGGGGATGCCCGCAGCCGACCGCTCGGAGGCGAACCTCACCGCGCGGGCCGTCGAGATCGTCGTCGACCTCGGCGTCGGCGGCGCCGCGGCCACCATCTACACCACGGACCTTTCGCACGGTTACGTCGAAGAGAACAGCGCGTACTCCTCATGACCAAGGAGGCACTGATTTCCGCGGACGAACGACTCGCGACGGCGGCCGAGAAGGCCGGGGTGCTCATCGAGGCGCTGCCGTGGCTGCAGCGGTTCCACGGCGCCACGGTGGTGGTCAAGTACGGCGGCAACGCCATGATCGACGACGGGCTCAAAGCGGCCTTCGCCGAGGACATGGTGTTCCTCCGGCTGGCCGGCCTGCGCCCGGTCGTCGTGCACGGCGGCGGCCCGCAGATCACCGCGATGCTCAAGCGCCTCGGCGTCGAAGGCGAGTTCAAGGGCGGCCTGCGGGTCACCACGCCGGAGACGATGGACATCGTCCGGATGGTGCTCACCGGCCAGGTCAGCCGCGAGCTCGTCGGGCTGATCAACGCCCACGGCCCGTACGCGGTCGGCATCTCCGGCGAGGACGCCCGGCTGTTCACCGCCGAGCGCAAACAGGCCACTGTGGACGGTGAACAGGTCGACATCGGCCTGGTCGGCGAGGTCGCCGAGGTCAACCCGGACGCGGTGCTCGACATCGTCAACGCCGGGCGCATCCCGGTGGTGTCCACCGTCGCCCCGGACGTCGACGGCGTGGTGCACAACGTCAACGCCGACACCGCCGCGGGCGCGCTGGCGGCCGCGCTGGGCGCCGAAAAGCTCGTCGTGCTCACCGACGTCGAAGGCCTGTACGCGAACTGGCCCGACCGGTCGTCGCTGATCGACCGCATCCGCGTCGACCACCTCGAACCGATGCTGCCCACCCTGGCCAGCGGCATGATCCCGAAGATGGAGGCGTGCGTGCGCGCGATCCGCGGCGGCGTGCGCCGGGCGCACGTGATCGACGGCCGTCTCGCCCACTCGGTGCTGCTGGAGGTCTTCACCTCGCGCGGCATCGGCACCATGGTCTTCCCCGAAACGGAGCTCCCGTGACCGACCTCAAGTCCAATGTGGACGGCCAGACGCACTGGCAGTCCGCCCTCATGGACAACTACGGCACGCCCGCGCTGACCCTCGTGCGCGGCGAAGGCGCGAAGGTGTGGGACGCCGACGGCAAGGAGTACGTCGACCTGGTCGGCGGCATCGCCGTCAACGCGCTCGGCCACGCCCACCCGGCGATCGTCGAGGCCGTCACCGCGCAGATCAAGCAGCTCGGCCACACGTCGAACCTCTACGTGAACCCGGTGGCCGTCGAGCTCGCCGAGGCGCTGCTCGACGTCGCCGGCCTCACCGGCAACGGCAAGGTGCTGTTCGTCAACTCCGGTGCCGAGGCCAACGAAGCCGCGCTGAAGATCAGCCGGCTGACCGGGCGCACCAAGGTCATCGCCGCCGAGGGCGCGTTCCACGGCCGGACCATGGGCTCGCTGACGCTGACCGGCCAGCCCGGCAAGCGCGACCCCTTCAAGCCGCTGGTGCCCGGCGTGGAGCACGTGCCGTTCGGGGACGTCGCGGCGCTGAAGGCGGCCGTCGACACCGAGACCGCGGCCGTCTTCCTGGAACCGGTGCTCGGCGAAGCCGGCGTGATCCCCGCGCCGGACGGCTACCTGCAGGCCGCGCGCGAGATCACCAAGGCCACCGGCACGCTGCTGGTGCTCGACGAGGTGCAGACCGGCCTCGGCCGGCTCGGCACGTGGTTCGGCTACCAGCAGGCCGGCATCGTGCCGGACGTGATCACCCTGGCCAAGGGCCTCGGCGGCGGCCTGCCGCTGGGTGCCGTGATCGGCGTCGGCGCGGCGGGCGACCTGCTCAAGCCGGGCCAGCACGGGACGACGTTCGGTGGCAACCCGGTGTGCTGCGCGGCCGGCCTGGCCGTGCTGAAGACCATCGCCGCGGACGGCCTGCTCGACCACGTCTCGACGCTGGGCAAGGACATCGCGGCGGGCGTCGAGGCGCTCGGCCACCCGCTCGTCGCCGGGGTGCGCGGGGCCGGCCTGCTGCTCGGCATCGCCCTGCGCGAGCCGGTCTCGGCCGCGGTCGCCAAGGCGGTCCAGGACGCCGGCTACCTCGTCAACCCGGTCGCGCCCGACACCGTCCGGCTCGCGCCGCCGCTCGTCCTCGACGCCGAACAGGCCGACGGCTTCCTCGCCGCCCTCCCGAACGCGCTCGACTCCACCACGAAGGACTCCGACTGATGCTCCGCCACTTCCTCCGCGACGACGACGTCAGTCCCGCCGAGCAGAAGGCCATCCTCGACCTCGCCGACGCGCTGAAGGCCGACCCGCTCGGCACCAAGACCCTCGCCGGCAAGTCGATCACGGCGATCTTCGAGAAGAACTCGACCCGCACGCGGTTCTCGTTCGAGGTCGGCATCAGCCAGCTCGGCGGCCACCCGGTGATCGTCGACGGCCGCTCGATGCAGCTCGGCCGCGAAGAGACCATCGAGGACACTTCGCGGGTGCTGTCGCGCTACGTCGACGGGATCGTGTGGCGCACCTTCGCGCAGAAACGCATCGAGGCGATGGCGTCGGCGGCGTCGATCCCGGTCGTCAACGCCCTGACCGACGAGTTCCACCCGTGCCAGGCGCTCACCGACCTGATGACGATCCGCGAGCGCAAGGGCAAGCTCGAGGGCCTCATCCTCGTCTACCTCGGTGACGGCGCCAACAACATGGCGCACTCGCTGCTGCTCGCCGGGGTCACCGCCGGCATGCACGTCCGCGTGGTCTCGCCGCTCGGGTTCCAGCCCGACCAGCAGGTCATGCTGGACGCCAAGAAGCGCGGCGAGGAGACCGGCGGGACCGCCACCGTCTTCACCGACCCGTACGAGGCCGTCGCCGGCGCGGACGTGCTGGTCACCGACACCTGGACGTCGATGGGGCAGGAGAACGACGGGCTCGACCGGGTCGGCCCGTTCCGCGCCCTGCAGGTCAACACCGAGCTGCTGAAGAAGGCCGCGGACGACGCGATCGTCCTGCACTGCCTGCCCGCGCACCGCGGCTGGGAGATCACCGACGAGGTGATCGACGGCCCGGCGAGCGCGGTGTGGGACGAGGCCGAGAACCGGCTGCACGCCCAGAAGGCCCTGCTGGTCTGGCTCTTCGAAGAGAGCCGGCGATGACCAGCAGCCGGGTGGGCAGGCAGGCGCGGATCACCGAGCTGGTGTCGACCATGACGATCCGCAGCCAGACCGAGCTGGCCAAGCTGCTGGCCGCGGAAGGCATCGAGGTCACGCAGGCGACGTTGTCGCGCGACCTCGACGAGCTGGGCGCGGTCAAGCTGCGCGGCCCGGACTCGGGCGCGCCGGTCTACGTCATCCCCGAGGACGGCAGTCCCGTCCGCGGGGTGCAGGGCGGCACGTCGCGGCTCTCCCGGCTGCTCGCGGAGCTGATGGTCTCGGCCGACTCGTCGGGCAACCTGATGGTGCTGCGGACGCCGCCGGGCGCGGCGCAGTTCCTGGCCAGCGCCATCGACCGGGCCGCGCTCGAAGAGGTCGTCGGCTCGATCGCCGGGGACGACACCGTCGCCGTGATCGCCCGGGAACCGTTGACGGGCAAGGAACTGGCGGAGCGCTTCGCCGCCCTCGCACAGCGCTCGGCGCACGAAGCAGGAGAAGAAGGACCACCATGATCGCGATCGCCGACATCTTCCCGGCCGAGGGCGAGTTCCTCGCGCCGGACGAGGTCGTGATCACCTTCGACCACGGGATCCCGGTGGCGATCGACGGCGAGACGGTCTCCGTCGCCGAAGCGCGCCGGATGTTGAGCGCGCGTGGCGAAGCGCAGAGAATCGGGCGCGGCGAAGCGTGCGCCGCACTCGAACGGCGGACCGGCCGCGGATGTGCCAGTGTCCGCCTGGTCCTGTACGACGGCCGGATCACGGTCGCCTGAACACACGAACACCGAGGAGAAGCGAGAACAGTGAGCGGGAACGAGCAGCCGGTGCAGCTCTGGGGCGGCCGGTTCGCCAGCGGTCCGGCGGAGGCCATGGCCGCGCTGAGCGCGTCGACGCACTTCGACTGGCGCCTGGCGCCCTACGACATCGCCGGGTCGCGCGCGCACGCCCGCGTGCTGAGCAAGGCGGGCCTGCTCACCGAGGACGAGCTCACCGGCATGCTGGCCGCGCTGGACACGCTCGCGCAGGACGTCGCCTCGGGGACGTTCACCCCGACGATCGCCGACGAGGACGTGCACACCGCGCTCGAACGCGGCCTGCTCGAGCGGGCCGGCACCGAGCTCGGCGGCAAGCTGCGCGCCGGCCGGTCGCGCAACGACCAGGTGGCCACGCTGTTCCGGATGTGGCTGCGTGACGCCGCCCGCCGGGTCGTCGCCGGCACGCTCGACGTCGTCGACGCGCTGGTGTCCCAGGCCAAGCGGCACCCGGACGCGATCCTGCCCGGCCGCACGCACCTGCAGCACGCCCAGCCGGTGCTGCTCGCGCACCACCTGATGGCCCACGGCCAGGCGCTGCTGCGCGACGTTTCGCGGCTGCAGGACTGGGACGCGCGCACGGCGGAGTCGCCGTACGGTTCGGGCGCGCTCGCCGGCTCGTCGCTGGGGCTCGACCCCGAGGCCGTCGCCGCGGAACTGGGTTTCGCGACGAGCGTCGAGAACTCCATCGACGGCACCGCCTCGCGGGACTTCGTCGCCGAGTTCGCCTTCGCCGTCGCGATGCTCTCGGTCAACCTGTCCCGGATCGCCGAAGAGGTGATCATCTGGAACACCGCCGAGTTCGGCTACGTGACGCTGGACGACGCCTGGGCGACCGGCAGTTCGATCATGCCGCAGAAGAAGAACCCGGACGTCGCCGAGCTGACCCGCGGCAAGGCGGGGAGGCTGATCGGCAACCTCACCGGCCTGCTGGCCACCCTCAAGGCGCAGCCGCTGGCCTACAACCGCGACCTGCAGGAGGACAAGGAGCCGGTCTTCGACTCGGTCGAGCAGCTCGAGCTCCTGTTCCCGGCGATCGCCGGCATGCTCGCCACGCTGACCTTCCACACCGACCGGCTCGCCGAACTGGCCCCGGCCGGGTTCACCCTCGCCACCGACATCGCGGAATGGCTGGTGCGCCAGGGCGTCCCGTTTCGCGTCGCGCACGAGGCGGCGGGCGAAAGCGTCCGGGTCGCCGAGGCCCGCGGCGCCGGCTTGGACGAGCTGACCGACGAGGAGTTCGAGAAGATCAACCCGGCGCTCACCCCCGAGGTGCGGGCCGTGCTCACCGTCGAAGGCTCGGTGAAGTCGCGCAACGCCCGGGGTGGCACGGCGCCCGAGCGCGTGGCCGAACAGCGCGCGCGGCTCGAGGAGCGCGTCAACGCGGCCCGTCAGTGGCTCAACTGAGGGATTTGCGGAGCTTGGCCCGGACGGCCCGCGTGGCCACCGGGCCGAGCCCGTCCAGGACGTCGACGAGCACGGCCAGCTGCTCCAGCGCGGCGATGGCCTGCTCGGCGCCGTCGGGGTCGACGGTCTCGAACAGCGACAACCCGAGGAACCCCGACGACACGGCGTGGGCGAGCCCGGCGGGGTCGGCCAGCTCGGCCAGCGGCGACCCGGCGAGCACGCGCTCCAGCGCCGTCCGGACCTCGGTGATCCACTTCTCCAGGCCCTCGCGGGTCGCTTGGGAGAGCCGCTCGCTGCCCTGCGCGCCGGCCAGCGTCTGGGCCAGCACGGCGAGGTTGCCCTCCGCGCGTTCGGCGACCCGGATTTCGCGGCCCAGCGCCAGCAGGTCGCCGACGGTGGCCACGGCGGCGAAGCGCTCCCGGTAGAGCGAGACGCGGGCTTCGGTCGCGAGGACGCACGCCTGCGCGATCAGCTCTTCGACGCTGCCGAAGTGGTAGAAGATCAGCGCCTGGTTCGCGCCGGCCGCGGTGGCGACCGACCGCGCGGAGACCGCGGTGATGCCCTGGTGCCGGATGATCTCGAGCACGCCGTCCACGAGCTTCTGCTTCGTGTCCCGCGAGCTGGAGTTCCGGCCGGTGCCCATCAGTCCATGACCTTCTCACGGAGCGGCTTGACCGCCCCGCTCACCCCGCTTCCGACGTCGACGAGACGCGCACCGAAGGCGCCTTCGTAGCCGAACACCGGCCCGAAGCGCGGGTTGACCACCGCGACCTCGATCCGGAACTGGCCGCTCGCCTCGTCGAACCACTCGTCGACCCGCGCGGAGCCGGTGAGGACCCGCGGCAGGCCGGCGCGGACCGGTCCCTCCTGGAGACGGAACTCGCCGGTGCGGATCCGGAACCCGCCGTCCGGCCGGACGGACATCGCGAGGTCGACCGCCAGGTGCTGGTGCGTCCCCAGGTAGTCGACGAGCCCGCGGCCGGGGCTGAACACCATCTGCGCGTCGAACCGCCTGCGCCGTCTCGGGAACTCGAAGGTGCGCACGAAGGAGACGGTCTCGCGGCCGTGCCGGTCCACGTACGGGTAGTTCTCGATGGTGAACGGCACGTTCCGGCCGCAGTCGGGGAACAGGATGTGCCGCGTCGACCCGAGCCACAGGAACGGCAGCGTGAACGCCGGACCGCGCCAGATCCGGTCCATCACGCCGTGGCCGATCATGCCGCGGCCGGCCGACAGGGCGAGGCGTTCCCGCATGCGTGGGTGCAGGAACGCGAAGTCGGCGCCGAGCGCGCGTTCGAAGACGCCGGTCATCGCGCTGCCACCTCGTCACGGGGGCGGGTCCGGCCGCAGCGGGCGGCCGAGGGCGCGGTCAGGAGCTGTTCCTCCGGTGGCGTCCCCGTCTCGAGCCAGAGCCGCAGCCGGTCGAACGACCAGGCCGTCATCCAGCCGAACAGCGGGCGGAACACCCGGTCCGCCGCGCGGCCGAAGCGGCCCCAGCGGGTGCCGTAGTCGAAGCCGGTGACGAACCGGACGCCGTCGCCGACCGGTGTGTAGCGCCAGAACCCGGCCCCCGCGCTGATCAGCGACAGCGGGTCGGCGGAGGCGAACCGCAGCACCGACGTGCGCGAGCCGTCCGGCCAGGTGCGCGAGGCCGCGCTGACCCCGACGCCGGTGACCGTGACCCCGAGGAACCGTGAGGCGTAGCGGAAGTGGCCGTCGTGCCCGGGGATCGGGCTGATGTCGGCGAAGCGCAGGTCCCAGCGCCGGTGCAGGGCCGGGTCCTGCGTGTGCCGCCACAGCTTGTCCAGGTCGGTGCGGATCAAGGTCTCGACGTAGAGCGCCTTCGGTCGCATCTCTCGGCTCCCCTCAGAGTTTGAGCGACTGCTCAAATCGACTGTAGAGAAGTTTGAGCGATCGCTCAAGGACTAGGGTGATCCCGCCAGGCAGCCGACGAGAGGAACCCCGTTTGAACGGCGACGCAGGCCGGTTGTTCACCCGTGACGAGCTGGCCCTCGACCCGGTCGACCTGGCCCAGCTGCTGCTCGGCTCGGTCCTGGAGGCCACCGGCCCCGACGGCACCGTCGGCGTCCGGCTCGTGGAGGTGGAGGCCTACCGCGGCGAGGACGATCCGGCGTCGCACTGCTACCGCGGCCGCACGCCGCGCAACGCCGTCATGTGGGGACCCGCGGGTCACCTGTACGTGTACTTCGTCTACGGGATGCACTTCTGCGCGAACGTCGTCGGCACGCACGAAGGCATGCCCGGCGCGGTGCTGCTCCGTGCCGGCGAAGTCGTCACCGGCCTCGACGTCGTCCGCAAGCGCCGGCCGTCCGCGCGGGGGACCGGCGAACTGGCGAAGGGCCCGGCCATCCTGACGTCGGTGCTGCGCGTCGACCGCGCGCAGAACGGCGTCGACCTGACCGACCCCGCGTCTCCGGTCCGGCTGCACGTCGGCGAGCGCGTCCCCGCCGAGCGGATCCGCACCGGGCCCCGCGTCGGCGTCGCGATGGCCATGGACACGCCGTGGCGGTTCTGGGACGCCGCGTCGCCGGCCGTGTCCACCTACCGCCGCGGCGGGAAGCGCCGGGTCCGACCCGCCAGTTAGTCGGTTGACCAGGTGCGGGAGGATCTACAGGCGTGAGCGAACACATCCTCGACGAGCTGACCTGGCGCGGCCTCATCGCGCAGTCCACCGACATCGACGCCCTCCGGCGCGAGCTCGACCAGGGTCCCGTCACGCTCTATTGCGGCTTCGACCCGACCGCGCCCAGCCTGCACGCCGGCAACCTCGTCCCGCTGCTCATGCTCAAGCGCTTCCAGCGCGCGGGGCACCGGCCGATCGTGCTGGCCGGCGGCGCGACCGGGATGATCGGCGACCCGCGGGACACCGGTGAGCGCACGCTGAACACGCTCGACGTCGTCGCCGACTGGGCGGGACGCATCCGCGGCCAGCTCGAACGGTTCGTCGACTTCGACGACTCGCCGACCGGCGCGATCGTCGAGAACAACCTGAACTGGACCGGCCAGCAGACCGCCCTGGAGTTCCTGCGCGACGTCGGGAAGCACTTCTCGATCAACGTCATGCTCAACCGGGAGACGGTCAAGCGGCGGCTCGAGGGCGACGGCATGTCGTACACCGAGTTCAGCTACCTGCTGCTGCAGTCGCAGGACTACCTGCAGCTGCACCGCAAGTACGACTGCAAGCTGCAGGTCGGCGGGTCCGACCAGTGGGGCAACCTCGTCGGCGGCGTCGACCTGATCCGCCGGACCGACGGGGCGGGCGTGCACGCGCTGACCGCGCCGCTGGTCACCGACGCCGAGGGCCGCAAGTTCGGCAAGTCCACCGGGGGCGGGAACCTCTGGCTCGACCCGGAGATGACCTCGCCGTACGCCTGGTACCAGTACTTCGTGAACGTCGGTGACGCCGACGTCGTCCGCTACCTGCGGATGTTCACGTTCCTGAGCCAGGAGGAGATCGCTTCGCTGGCGGAGGACACCGAACAGCGCCCCCACCTGCGGGCCGCGCAGAAGCGGCTGGCGGAGGAGTTCACGATCCTCGTCCACGGCGAGGAGCAGACCCGGCAGGTGATCAACGCCAGCCAGGCGCTGTTCGGCCGCGGCGAGCTCGCCGAGCTGGACGAACGCACCCTCGACGCCGTGATGGCCGAGGTGCCGAACGGCAAGGTCGACCCGTCCGGTGACGCGACGATCGTCGACCTGCTGCTCGCCGGGGGACTGGTGGACAGCAAGGGTGCCGCGCGCCGCACGCTCAAGGAGGGCGGCGCGTACGTCAACAACGTGAAGATCGCGGACGAGGAGTGGAAGCCGGCGCCGGGCGACGCCCTGCACGGCAAGTGGCTCGTGGTCCGCAAGGGCAAGCGGAACGTCGCCGGCGTCGCGCTCGGCGGCTGACCGGCCTCCGACGGCCCGAAACAGGGGCCTGACCTGCGGGAACGCGGTTAAGGTACCCCCCTGTTTCGGGCCCTCTGGCGGGGTGTAAAGTTCTCCAAGTCGCCAGGGAGACCGGGCGGCCGCCGGGACACGAACCAAGCTCTCGCAGAAGCGATTGAGTGGGTGTCCCACCAAAAACTGCTAGAAATAACTCGCTTCGAGTAAGGCCGCTTGACGGCGGCGCGACTCGGGGTGTGTTGCTTGAGAACTCAACAGTGTGCTAGTGAACTAAGCCAGTAGA
>NZ_JBIWPI010000010.1:4896-17216 GCF_044768185.1 Amycolatopsis sp. NPDC101161 | reverse complement strand
CCTTTGCAAGGCGGGGGTCAGGGGTTCGATTCCCCTCAGCTCCACACCCCGAGGGACGTGACAAAGGCCAGGTCAGGCGGTGTTTCCGCTGACCTGGCCTCTGTCGTATCAGGCGGCCGTGTGGCCCGCCGTGCCCCCCGCGTGCCCCTCACCCCGTCTGCGGGCACGTTTTCGAGCCCGCTTCCCCTGCGGACGTCGCCGGGCCTGCTCGATGTTCCCGCTCATCGCGTCAGCGATCGTGTGGTCACGCTCGCGTCGCGCACGCTGGTAGATCAACGCGGCCCGCGTGGTCGAGTGGCCCATACGCGCCATCAGCTCTCGCGTTGTCGCGCCACCTTCGGCGGACAGCTCGTTTCCGGTGTGGCGCAGGTCGTGAAAGTGCACGTCGTCCGGAATCCGCGCGGTCTTCTTCGCCTTCACCCACAGTCGGCGGAAGTTGTGTCGGCGCAACCGGCCCCCTTGCGGGCCGATGAACACCAGGCCATCCGCCCCGGGTTCGGCATACCGCGCGATGTGCTCGCGCAGCTCGCCGACGATCACTTTCGGAATGGCGACCCGGCGCTTTCCGGCTTCGCTCTTCGGCCCCTTGACCTTCGGTCCGCCTCGCAACTCCGCTTGCGACCGCAGGACGCGAATCTCCCGCCGTTCCAGGTCGACGTCTCGCCGGCGGAGCGCGGCCAACTCGCCGAACCGCGGTGACGCGAACGTCGCCAGTAGCACGAGCATTCGATACCGCGGCTGCATCGCGTCGGCGACGGCGTATACCTGGCGAATCGTGAGCACCGGTCGTTCTGCGGAGTTGTCCTCGCCGGCGCCCTTGATTCGGCACGGGTTCCGCTTCACGATCCGGTCTTCGTCAACGGCCGTGTTGTAAATCGCGCGGAGCAAGCGGTACGCCTTCGCGACGGTCGGTTCGCCGACCTTCCGTGCGAGCAAGTCACTTCGCCATCGACGGACCGTCGCTTCCTTGATCCCCGCGACTGTGGACTGTCCGAACGCGGGCGCGAAGTGGTTGCGCACAATGCCTTCGTACCGTTCGCGGGTGGTGTCGCTGAGCTTCCGTTCCGCGACCCACGTCGTCGCGTAGGCCATGAACGGCACCTTGCCGGCGTCCGGGTTGACCCAGTCATCGCGGATGATCTCGGTCCGCTTCTCGGACAACCACTCCGATGCCTGTTTGCGCGTCTCGAACGTCTCGGGTGCCGGCCGCAGAGCGCCATCCGGTCCGGGGTATCGAGCCTGCCACCGGCCGGACTTGAGCTGCCGGATTCGGCCCCAGTCACGTCGTTTGCTAGCCATCAGGCAGCCCCCTTAAAAGCCGTCGTCCGAGGTGAAACCGTGTTTGAAGCGATGAACTCGGCCAGCACGCTTTCCGCGATGCGCACGTGGCGCCCGAGCTTGACGAACTCGATTCGCCGTTCTTCGATCAAGCGGCGCGGGAACCGCACGGTGGTCCCGAGCAATTCGGCGACCTGTTCGACGTTGAGATAGCGCTCACCAGTGCGCGCGGAATCCATGGCGTGGAAGACCTTTCGTGCAGGCGGTTGCTGGCAGCGGGACGCGTCATGGCTCTGTCCTCCGAGGTCGAGGTGTCACAGTGGGTGTCACACCTGTTTGTGCTGGTCAGGGTGGGTTGGGTGACGGGGTGACAGGTGTGACACCCATGGGGTGGTCGCTGGTGTCACACCTGCCGGGGACGTGACAACGTGCAGGTCAGACGGGCTACGCGAGTCCGCGGCGCTTCTGCTCCGCCCGGATCGCGTCGTACGTCTGCGTCGGGGTGAGCGGGTCCCGCAGGGCTTCCGCGAGGTCGTCGGCGCTGGCGTTGCCGACGCCGGCGGCCTGCACGCGGTCCTTGGCGCCGGCGTCGCGCGGCTTCTCGATGGCGATCAGGTGCTGGGGTTCTCCGCTGTAGTCCACCGCCGCGGCGTGGTCGGCGTCGGTCAGGGCCTTGCGGTTGTCCTCCATCTGGAGGTGCACGTTGGGGTTCGCGCGCGCCATATCGCGCAGGGCGCGGCTCACTTCGTCGTGGTCGACGTCCCCGAGCATCCTGCGCAGGTCCACAAGACCGACCCATCCGCCCTCGTACCGGGCCAGCTTGGCGACGGCGTCGCGGATGCGGTTCTCGGTCGACCCGGTCGGCGTGCTGGTCGGTTCCGGGCCGCTGGGCTTCGGTTCTTCGGGTGTGGGCATGGGCTTCTCCGGTGCGGTCGGCTCGGGCGTGGTGAGCAGCTGGCCGGCGACGTTTGCCGGGGGCGGCGGGGTGCCGGTGACGGCGGTGTACTTCGCTTCGGCGGCGGCGATCCGGTCCGGGTCGCCGGTGATGCGGGCGGCTTCGAGGTTGTTGCGGGCGCGGCAGCGGGCCTGGCGGGCGCGGGCGCCGGCGGCGCCGCAGCTGCGTCCGCTGCACCGGCGGCCACCTTCGGCGGCTGAGCGGCACATCCGGCTCTCCTCTCGGTGCGGTGAGCTGGGCTTTGTCACGTCCCCACCGGGTGGGGCGTGGCGTGCGGCGGTGACAGCGGAGGTGTGACACGTCCTCGGGGTGTCACTCCCGCTGTCACACCTGTTCGTGCTGGTCAGCGGCTTGGGGTGACAGCGGTGACAGGTGTGACAGGGTGGGGGTGGTCCCGCTGTCACTTGCCCCGCCGGGCGCGCTGTAGGTGCCGTCCGTCGTGCGGGCCAACTGGCCGGCGTCGCCCATGCGCTTGCAGGTCTGGCGGATGCTGCCCGGGTTGGCCCCGAGCGCTTCGGCGATCCGCGCGGGCTTGAGCGGCCCGTGCTCGCGCAGCAACCGCAGGATGTCCGCGCGGGTGTCGGCGACCAGGTGGTCCGCGGCGGGGCCGTCGAGCTTGGTCCATGCGCCGGCGTGGGCGTCGAACGACATGGCGTAGTCGGCCTCTTCGACGTCGCGGCCGGTCACGTGCAGCACGCCGTCCGCCTGCCCCCGGCCGCGCTCGAGCACGAGCGTGGCGTCGACCGCGCCGGTGATGCCCGCGGTGCCGGACACCAGGTTTTGCCAGTCTTCGGCGCTCTGCTTGCGGACGTGGTGAATGAGCAGGAACGGGACGCTGTAGTGGTCGGCCAGCTGCTTGAACCGCCCGGCCGCGGCGTAGTCGGCGCTGTAGGCCGAGGACCCGGACGCGTCGGTGCCGCGCATCTTCTCGAAGGTGTCGATGATGACCAGCCGCGCGTGCGGGTTCTCCTCCAGCCACTCCACCAGCACCGCGTCCCCGCCGTTGGTCATGGTGGGGCAGGCGGTTTCGAGGGTGAGTAGCGGCGCGGCCCGGCCGCCGGCGGCGAGCATCTGCCGCCGGCGACGCTGCAACCGCCGGCCGGTGTCCTCCAACGCGCAGTACAGGACCGGGCCGCGCTCCACCTCGATCGACCCCAACACCGGATCGCCGTTCGCGATCGCGGCGCCAGTGCCGAGGGAGAACCACGACTTGCCCAGCTTCGGCGCACCGGCCAGCAGGTTCAGCCCTTCCGCCAGCAGACCGGGGACGGCCCACTTCGGCGGCGGGAACTCCTCTCGCATCAGCTCCGCGTCCGTCCAGCGGGTGCGGCGGGCGGGCGGTGTCGGCACGGCGGCCAGCGGCCGGGGCGAGGTCATGGGTGTCTCCTCGTGCTCGGTGAAGCAGCCACAGCCGCCCCAGTCGTCCGGGTCGGTTTGGCCTTGCGTGATGCGTTGCCGCAGGACGGTGAGCGGCAGCGGAGTGGTCACGCCTCCGGTGCGGGTGCGGAGGATCGCGACGTCCTTACCCAGGTCGGCTCGCAGTGCTGCTTCCTCGCGTTCTTCCGCGGCGAACCGGTCGGGATCTACTTCGAGCAGCCGCTTCCACTGGGCTTGGCCACCCCGGACGCAGGCGCCACCGCAGTTGTTGTGCGGGAAACCCAGTTCGTAGAGCCGCGCCGTGGGCAGTCCGGCTGCTTTCGCTTCGGCGATCAGGTCTGACTTGTCTCGGTAGGGCGGTTCGCATAGCGGGGCCTTCGCGGTCCAGGGCTGGTAGGCGCGAGTGATAGCCGGGAGGCGGTGGGTTTCGGTCCAGTCGATCCCGACGTAGACGGTGGTGGTGGCCGGGTCCGTGTTGGCTTGCAACCACTTCCGGCACGGCACCTGCTTGAGGTACTTACTGCAGGGGGCTATCCGCGAGTTGCCGATCATGCGCTTGTCGCGGAACACCTGCCACGGCGTCCGGCCGTCTTGGACGCGCACGAGCTCGACCCCGAGCTGGGCAGCGGACTGCTCCAGGAAGTCGTAGAGGTCCGGGGACTCGACTCGTGTGTCAGCGAAGAGCAGCACGGTGTGTTCGGCGCCGTGCTCCTTGACCACCTCACGGGCGGTGGCCCATGAGGTGATCCCCCCGCTGGTCATCACGACGTGGTCGTAGCGCCGTGACGCGTCCAAGACGGCCGACATCACGCCACCCGACGCGGGCGATTCGCGCCGGCGCGCAGGCCGGACGCGATCGTCGTTTCCGCCTCGCGTGCGGTGAAGTGCCGGGTGCCGATGTGGCGGCCAGCGGCGGTCATCAGCGCCGCGCGCACCTCCTCGTCGGACAGCGCCCCGCCGGCCACGAGCTGCCCAAGGGCGACCGCGGCGGCGAAGAGGGTGCCGTTACGGTTCTGCTTGGCGTCGGCGACCTTCCCGGCTTCCGCCTTGATCGCGGCGTCGAGGTAGCGGGAGCGCCGGCCGCCGGCGGGCCGGATCGGCAGCACCGGCGCCGCGGGCAGCGGCGCGGGGGTGAGCCGCTCGACCAGCCACCCAGGGAGCTCCGCCACCGGCCCGTCCCACAGGAACGCGTACCGACCGTCCCGGCTGGTGGTGCCAGGGGCGACGACGTAGCCGCCGCCGGCGCGGGTGTCGACCTTCCAGCCCAGGCCGTAGCCGTCCTCGCCGCGGGTGTTCCGCAGTGTCACGTCCCCCTGCACCCGGTAGTACAGGTGCAGCCCACCCGAGGGCGTCCGGACGGTGAGCGTGTCGCCGGGCAGCTCCTGCCCCGCTTCGTCGGCGACGACAGCGAGCACGTCCTCCCCCGAGCGAGCGCCGGCCGCGGCCCACCGCTCCGGCACGGTCTCACCAGGCTTGAGCGTGTCGAGATCGAGCACGCACAGCCCAGACGGGCCGGTCGCGATTCCGATGCCGTACGGGGCGTGCGTCCACGCGGCGCGGATCTTGTCCGGGTCGGTGGTGGCGCGCTGCTCCCAGGTGCGGTGTCCGCCGGCGCACCGGCCGGTGCCGGGGCAGCGGTCCTCGGGGTGACCGGCGGGGCGCTTGCTGCCGGGGCGGAGCGGGAAGACGTGCCAGCCGCGGGCCGCGGCGTTCAGCGCAGCGTCCAAAGTGGTCGTGTTCATCGTAGTTCTCCCCCTCAGCTCAGCGATGTGGTGATGGGCAGGGCGTCCGGCGTGCCGGCCGGAACGAGCGGGTAGGCCGGGTCGCCCTGGGGGGCGTCGAGCACGGCGTGGGACACCCAACCGGTGACGAGATCGGCCGGCGCCTGCGCGGGCGGTCCGGCGGGGTCGCCGTTCGCGGAGGCGTGCTCGCGCATCAGCGCCAGGGCCTCGTCGCGGGTGCACGGCCCGACCACGTGGTAGCTGCCGTCCTCGTCGGTGAACACGTCGAGCGCGGTTGCGGTGGCGGGCATGGCTACTTGCCCCCGTTCTGCCGCTCGACGGCAGCGCACCCGGGGCAGGTCTTGATGAACATCGGGAACCACGGCGCTTTCGCGTCGCCGGGCTCGATCGTGAGGCCGCAGAGGGTCTTGACCTTGCCAGACCACCAGGACTTCTTGCCGATGTGCGCGTACTGGGTCGCCATCACGGTGCCTTTCGGTCGGTTACAGTGTGTGCCTGTTTTTGGGTAGGGTCGGCTGGCGCGGGCACCGGGTGCGGTGTCGCGTGGCGGTGAGATCAGCGGGTTAGGTCACGGATTTCGGGTTAGGTTCCTAACCCGGCGGGTTAGCGCACTAGTCAGTCCGCTGGCCTGCGGGAAGTGAGCTGAGTTAGGTCAGTTAGCCCACCGCCGGCGGCCGGGTTCCCGGCCGGATTCCGCAGCGTGCGCGGGCCGGCGGGCGAGCTAACCAGGCTGGTTGTCCTCGTCGAGATCGGCGGTCGCCTGCCCGGCCAGGGCCTCACGGATCGTGACCGGGTCGACCAACCACCGGTTCTGCGAGCTGGGCACCTTCACCCCGACCGCGGCCAGGTCGGCGCACAGCTGCTTGCCGGTCAGCCCGCTGTACTCGGTGGCCAGCGCGATGAGCAGCGGAGCCACCTTCGCGGCCGGCACCGACTCATCCCCAAGCACCTCGTCGAGGTCCTCCAGCAGGTTCCGCGGCGCCGGCGGCGCCTCCAACTCGCCGTTTGCCCTGGTGGACCAGGGGACGCGGCCGCGCTTGGCGATCGCGGCGAGTCCGCGTTCGATGATCGGCGTGACCTGATCGTGGTCCTTGGACACGTCCAGGAAGTAGACCTGCACGATCTCCGAGCGCTCGCCCGAGAACCCCTTGACCACCGCGGTTCCCTTGTCCGTGCCCGGAATCAGCTCGGTGGCGCGGTGCCCGGCGGAGTACGCGCCCTGCCCCAACAGCGCGTCGTTGGCGACGTGGTCGCCGACGGCGAACGCGATGCCGTTGGAGCAGTTGCGTGTCACGTCCCTGGGCATGGAGTCCTTGGTCGGGGCCTGCGTGGAGACGATCAGGTGGATGGCGCGCTTGCGTCCCAGGCGGACGATGTCGACCAGCAGTTGCGCGATGTCGTCGCCGTACTTCTTGTGCTGGATCGCGACGTGCGCCTCTTCCAGCAGGCAGAAGATCGGGTGCAGCCCGACGTTCTTGGACGCGTACTCCCGCGTCACCGCCGGAATCTCGTGCTTGACCAGCAGGTCACCGCGGCGCTGCACCTCCGCGTGCAGCTCGCGGAGGTCGGCGAGAATCTGCGCGATCTTGTCGTCTTCCGCGCCCATGACGTAGCGGGAGCAGCGCGGCGCGAACACCTCGAAGTCGAAGTTGGCGTCCGGAACCCAAATCCGCAGTTCAGCGGTGGGATCGAGCGCGGCGCCGGCCATGATGACCCGGGCCGCGGACGACTTGCCCTGACCCGGCATCCCGCCGCAGATGGTGTTGCGCTCCAACAGCGGCGCCATCATCGGCTCACCGCGCAGCGTCCGTCCGAACGGGACACCGCGGAACACGTCCACCGTGCCCTCGTCGAGCAGCGGGTAGTCCCCGGCGCCTTCGGCGAGCGCGCCCTTGTCGGCGACCCACAGGTCCAAGATCCCGGCTTCGCTGCCGGTGGTCGGCCAGACCTCTTTGGACAGCCGGTGCAGGCCGGTGGCCAGGTCAGCGCGCCGGCGGGCGACCTTTTCCGCGGTCACCCCGGCCGGGAGACGCACCACGGCGTGGGTGCCGCGGCCGTCCCGGCGGGCCGGGGTGAGGTACTGCATCGGCAGCCCCTCTTTGAGGTAGTTGGTGATCTGCGGAATCCGCAGCGCGCCAAGGGCCTGCGCGATGGTCGTCTCGTCGATCGCCACATCGGAGTCCTGTGTGGACGTGGCGAGCCAGCCGGGGACCTTGCCGCGCTGGCGCCCCTCGCGCCACGCCGCGAGCGCCACCCCGACGCTGATCACGTACGGCGCGACCAGCGCGAGCGGGGTCCAGGCCCACGCGATGGCGGTGAAGATGAACCGCAGCGCGTCCATCACCCCGCCCACGACGCGGGTGAACTCGCCGGCGCCGGACAGCTGCACCAACAGTCCGATCAGCAGGACGATCACGACCAGCGCGGCCAGTCCGATGACGCCGGCTTTGACCAGCCCGATCAGCAGTTTGGGCAGGTCCATCAGCCGGCGGTGCCGGGCGTCCTGCACGCGGGCCTTGCGCTCCAGCCAGTCGGCGACCAGCGTCTGGTCGCCCATCGCTTCGGCGGCCTTGATCTGCCGGCGGTAGACGCCCATCGTGCTCGCGTCCCACGCCCGTCCGCGCCACGAGTCCAGGCCCTGAATGACCGTGAGGCCGTGGTTCAGGGCGGCTTTGGTCTTCTCGTGCGTCGCGGCTTTCTTGGCCACGGTGGCGGCCAGCACGACGTCCCGGCGGTAGCCCTCGTAGCGGGCGATGGCGCGGGCCTTCTGCGACGTGCGCGCCGCGTACTCCTCTGCCGTCAAGATCTCGTCCGGCTCGATCGCCTCGCCGGACTCCGGGACGGGCAGGTGGTGGACGGTGGCCAGCTCGCCGGCGGCCGGGTTCGTCTCGGTGGTGCTCATGGTCGTGTCCTCCGGCTCACGTGCGGTTGGGGTTGGCGTGCTCGTCGCGCAGCTGGCGGGCGAACTTCGGCGCGCAGTGCAGCGTCTTGCGGATCGACTCGGCCGACGTCGGGTTGATCGCTACATCGGGGTTGTCCAGCGCGGCGGTGAACTCCGCGCGCAGGTCCTCGATCGTGCGGGTCTTCGGCGCGCGCGGCGGGCGCCGCTTCGGGGTCGATTTCCGCTGGTCGTTCGGGCGGTCGAGGGTGAGGATCGGGGCATCGACGATCGGGCCGTCGTCGACACGCGGGGCCTGGTCCTGCTGGGCGAAGAACGCGGCGATTTCGTCGTCGAGCACGTCGGCGACGTGCCGGTCCGGGTCGACCACGGCCGCGAGGCGGCGGCCGTCGAGGGTGTAGCGGCCCGGGGTGAACACCAGCCGCGCCCGGCCCTCAGCGTCGATTTCGGCGACCGCGTGCCGGACCGCGGCGGCCCGGACCTTCGCGACCTTGCGCAGCGTCTTGCGCTCGATCCGGGCGGCGGCCCGCTCCGCCGGCGACCGCGGCGGCGACGCGACGGCCAGCTGGTGCGCGATGACGCCGGCGACGGACACGATGCCCATGACCACCGCGGCGTCCCAGCCGCGGCCCAGGCCGTGCACGACGTTCAGGCCGAACCCGACGCCGGCGAACACCCACGTCCCGAGCTGCAGCGCCCACACCGGCCGCTCCGGGTGGCGGTGCCGGGTGACCTCCACCGCGAGCGCGAACGCCCACATGCCCAGTTCCGAGAGCGCCGGCAGCGCCGCACCGGTCGCGTCCCCGTAGACGCCCACGCCGTAGCCGGCCATCGCGGGCACGGCCATCCCGGCGGACACCATGGCGAGCAGGTAGATCGGCAGCCGGACCCGGTTCGCCGACAACCACCCGGCGACGCGGGCCAGGGTGGCGGCGCGGCGTGCCCGGCGGGCCTCGCGCTGCTTGTCGGCCAGCTTCGCGGCGACGGTCGCGTCGGTGCGGCGCTGCTCGGCCGCGGCGCTCTGCGCCCGCAGCGTGCGCTCCAGCGCGGCAGCGGCGTCCTGGCGGCGCTGCTCCGCGTCGGCCGCGCGGTTCGCGCGGCGCTCTTCGGTCCACGTGCTCATCGGGTGACCTCCCGGGTTTCGTGGCTGGTCGTCTCGTTGGTGGTGGCCGGGGTTGCTGGCAGCTGCTTGCGGTCGGTGCCGGCGCGGAGCCGGGTCTGCTCGCGGTGGTCGCGGACCTCGTGCACCGCCCACCCGGCGGCGACGATGGCGGACATCAGGGCGAACCAGGGGGTGAACACCAGCGCCAGGGCCAGCGGGCCGAGCACGCCGGCCAGCTCACCGAAGTGCCAGACCGCCCAGTCGATCGCCGCCTGCAGCCGGGTCCGCTGCTCGTTCTGCACGTTCATCGGGGCACCTCCTGCCCGGTCGGGAAACCTGCGGGGAAGAACTGGTTGACCGGCCGCCGCGGCGGCCGGGACGCCTGCGCCGCGGCGGCCTTGTCGAGCCGGACCAGCACGCCGGCCAAGACCTGTTCGGCGATCACCAGGGGGATGCGCAGCAGGTGCAGGACCAGGAACAGGCACACCGTGCCGACGAACCGCATCAGCGCGAGCGTTCCGTGGCGCTGCAACACCTCGAACGTGTTCATGCCGGCGACTCCCATCCGCAGTCCTCGCAGAACGCCTCCGGCGGGTCGTCCGGCGCCGGTCCGCTCTCGACCCGTACCGACAGCTCCTTGCACTCCGGGCAGGGGTAGACGGTCATCGGGCAGTCGTCGACGTTCTCGTGGAAGTCGGTGCAGTCGTCGCAGTAGAAGCCGTCCGGGTTGAAGCCGTCTTCGTAGGTCATCGGGTTCCCTCCTTGCGGGCGGCCTCGCCCTGCAGCGTGCGCAGCCACGCCATGCCCGTGTTCGAGGTGTCGGTGGCCCGCTCCGGGCGGATCGTCGCGGCGACCTGGGCAAGCCGGGCGTGCAGCTCGCCGGCCGCGGCGTAGCGTGCGATGTCGTCGACGGTCAGCCGGCGGCCCTTGTCCTTGCCGGCCAGCAGAATCTGGGCGATCCGCTCGGCCTCGCGGAAGTGCTGTGGTCCGTTCATCGGTTGCCTCCCTGGCGTTCGGCTTCGCGGCGGGCGCGGTCAATGGCTTCCTGCTGGCGCTGGCGCTCCGCGTGCCAGGCGCCCGAGTCGTTGGTGGTCACGCGGCCACCCCCGCCCGGTCGGCCTGCTCACCCTCGAAGCAGGTCCAGCACTGGCGGGTGCTGGTCGGCACGCAGTACTCCTGGACCTCGCTGCAATCCACGCAGGTGCGGCGGGCCTCCATCGCGTGGTCCAGCTGCCCCGGCACCGGCGGGCGCTTGGCCGCGGCCCGCTCGACGGAGAACAGCTCCGCGACGGTCTCCCGGGCGTAGGGCTTGACGTGGCGGAACACCAGCAGTGCGACCGGGTCCTGTCCGTTGGGGCGCAACCCGACCTCGCGCAGCTGGGTGCGGGTGAGCAGCGTCGAGGGGGCCTCACCCCAGCCGAACACCGGCAGCCCGTCCCGCTCACCGCGGCACAGCGCCACGTGGTGCGTACGGCCGTCGAACACCGTGGTCACCGCCTGCCGGCGGTTGCGCGGGTTCACCGGCCCGCCCCGTCCGTGACGCCGGCCAGCTCCGCAGCGGCCAGCTGTTCGAGGCGGTCGGCTTCGGCGCGGTGCCAGATACCGCGGCGCCGCTCGTCGGGCGTTACGCCGTCTCCGGCGACCATCGCGGCGCTGATCTCCTGGTGCATCGCGGCGACTTCGCGCAGGCGGCCGGCGATCTCGCGGGAGATCAGGCGGTTCAGCGCCGCCGGGGTGTAGGCCACGGTCGCGACCTCGCGCACCGGCGCGGTGGTGTCTACCATCTGGTGTTCCTCCGTACGGTTTCGCGACTGCTCGGTGGAACCCGGCGCGGTCGGCACGTTCTGCCAGGAAGGGGCCGCCGCGTCGGGGCTGAAAAACAGGCGAGTGGTCATCGGGAACCACCGGCCCGCAGGGCAAGCCACGTGGTGGTGAGCGAGGCCAGCACGCCGATCGCGCGGTGCGCGGCCTGGTCCAGCTCGGTGAGCGCGGTGCCCGGCCCGGACTCGTCGACCACGCCGTCACGGCGCTGCACCGTCGCGTGCTCGATGTATCCCTGCTTGCCGGCCAGCCGCGCCAGCGCCTTCAGCGGCTCCCGGCGGTCGATCACGTAGTGCGTGACCGCGTTGACCGCGGCACCGGCGGCCAGCGCCCGCAGCGGCACCCGGAACCCGAGCACCCGCGTCACCGCGACCGCGGCGGCGACCTGCCCGGCGGTGTAGCTGGCCACGTGGCGCGCGCAGTGCTTCGCTCCCTCCCGGCCCGGCTGGCCCTTGCCCACCGCGTCGTTGTGGCGCTGAATCCACTCGTCACACAGAGGGTGGACGTCGGCGAAGGTGGCCTGCAACGCGGCGAACAGCGCCAGCCCACGGACCGTCCGGCTGGTCATCAGGCGGCCTCGCCCTCGAACGGGCGGGTCAGCTTCACACGGGTCGGCAGCGCCCGCAGGGCCTCGCGGCCGGCGCGGCGACGTGCCCGGCTCACTCGGCGCTGGTCGTTGAAGTCGTACCGGTACGCGGCCTGCGCGGCGGACTCGTCCGCGGCCAGCTCGCCGTAGACGTCCTGCAACAGCGCGTCGATCGCCGCTTCGGTCAGCCCGTCCGGGTAGACCGCCTCGCCGGCGAACTCGTCGGCGGCCGACACCGCGGCGTCGGTCAGGCGGCGGTAGACGTTGGTGTCCATTGCGAAGTCCTCTCGAAGAAAACGTGCTGGTCAGTGGGGGTGTCAGAGCGAGTTGAAGAACGTGGTGACGCTGTGCGCGACGTGGCGGACGTGCCCGGCCGCCTCCAGCGGCGAGGACACGACGTACGCCAGCACCACGACCAGCACGACCAGGCCGAACAGCTTCCGGCCGACACCCGAGCCGGTCTTTAGGACCGGGAACCCCTGCTGCTTCCGAGACATCTCGTCCTCCAGAGCGTCGTGGCGGGCTTGCTGACACCTAGAGACTTGCATAGCTCAGCTCGC
>NZ_JBIWPI010000010.1:0-4802 GCF_044768185.1 Amycolatopsis sp. NPDC101161 | reverse complement strand
CTAGCTGAGTCAAGAAAGTTAGCTAGTAAAGCTAGTTGAACACGAGGATTCACCTAGTTGTTCTAGCTGGGTGAGGTAAAGTGGCAGTCATGGACGCACTCGATCCGGACGATGCCCGACCGCCGTTTCAGCAGGTAGCAGCCGTTTTGAAGGCCGCGATCCTGACCGGGAAGTACCAGCCGGGGGACCGGTTGCCCTCGTATGCTGAGCTGGCCAGCCAGTTCGAGGTGGCTCCAATGACGGCACAGAAGGCCGTCGGACTACTGCGCGACGAAGGGCTGGTGATCTCCAGGCAGGGGAAGGGGTCATTCGTTCGGCAGCGGACTGAGCGCTCGGTGGGGCTACGGCCGCACGTCGAAGCAATCTTTGAGAGCGGAGCTGTCGCGATCGACTTCGCAGGCTTCTCGGGGGAGACGCTTCAGGGGGTTATCGGCGAACCGCTGGACAAGGTCCGTTCGGGACGACTTCAGCCCGAGAGTCTGCGAATCCGGATCTTGCTTCCGGATCTCTCGAAGCCTGTCGGCCTGCCAGCGCTCGCGCCCGAGGGTGTCGATTCGCCGGACGTGCGCAAACGAGCGGAACGCATCGTGCAGCGATCGACACAAGGAATCGTTGAGACTGTCGAAGAGCTATCCGCGCTAGGTCTTGTTGAGTCTGCAACCGCGCAAGTTCGGACGTACCATGCCGCACCGCTGTTCAAATTATTTCTTCTGAATAGTTCTGAGGCATTTTTTGGGTTCTACCCCGTTCTGCAACACTCGGTGGCCATCGGAGGCGAGCCCGTCGAGATCTTCGATCCAATGGGCAAAGACGCGGTCCTTTTCCATTACGCGAAGACCGACGACGATTCGGCGATCGATTCCCAGTACGTCGATCAGGCGCAAAAGTGGTTCGACAGTGTTTGGTCTTCGGTTGCTAAGGATGTTACTGCGTGAGTTTCGAGCAGGGTTTGTTGCAAGTACTCGCAGAATCTGCTGCGGTGATCTACGATTTCGATGGTCCTATTTGTGGAGTCTTTGCTGGTTTGCCGGCCGAGGGTGTGGCGCGGCAGCTCGAATTGACGATAGGCGTGCAGGTCGGGACGGATGATCCGCTTGAAGTGCTTCGTTATGCGCACCAACTTGGGTCGACCGCGGTGGAGGCCGTAGAGCGCCAGCTCATCGCGGCAGAGTTGCTTGCGGTAGAAACCGCAAGCCTCACCAGGGGTGGCCTGACGTCAATGTGCAGCTTGGCTGCGCGCGGCAAGGCTACTGGCATATTGAGTAACAATTCGTTTGAAGCTGTTTCCAAGTTTATGCAAAAAGCGGTTGTCGATCAGTGGCGCGGTCCGATTATCGGCCGCCCATTCGGGCGCCCCGCGTTGATGAAGCCGAACCCGTATGGCCTGGATCTAATGCTGAGTCAGCTAGAAGTCCGCGGTGCTGACGCTGTCTTCATCGGAGATTCGACGTCCGATATCGAAGTTGCAAAAAGTAGAGGCGTGTGCAGTGTCGGATTGGCGAACAAGCCGGGCAAGCGGGAGATGCTCGTGGAAGCGGGTGCGGAGTTCGTCGTAGACAACATGGTGGAACTCGCAGGGTAGAGCAGTTGACGCAGGCCCTTGATCGAACATAAGTTCGATGGCGAGGTACAGTGATGCAGGGCGGTGTCGGCTCGCAGGGGAAGTGCGGGCCGTCACCGCTCACCCCGCCACCTGACTGAATGCCCCGATCGCGGCCGGAGGGAGAGTCGCCATGACCGACGTGCCGACGTCGTCCCTCACAGCCCAGGACGCCGCCGCGCTGATCTTCGCCACGGCCGCGGATCTCGGGGCTACCCGCCAGGAAGCCATTCTCGTCACCAGGGCCGTGAACTCGGTCCGGGTCGGCAGGTCGACGGACGTGGCGCTTACCGACACGGCGCAGCACCAGCGGCGCCGGCTCGCGCACGTCGTCGGAACCTTGCTATACGACCCGGCGCTCAACCCAGTCGACGTCGTCGCAGCCGTGACCGGTGCTGGGTAGGGCGGGAAGCGCGATGGATACCCCCTACACCCGCTGGTACGGCGACGACATGCACGGCCGCTCGAAGATCCTCACGCCAGTCTGGGTAAGGCTCGACGCAATCCTCGTCCGAATCAAGGACGCACCTGAGCGCGCGGTCGATGACGGGCTCGACTTCTCCGGCGAAGTGCACGGCCTGCTCCATGGCTGGTGGCCGACCCACCGCGGGCACTGGCTCGGGGTCGTCGACTACGACGTCCCGTTCGCCGATGGTCGACGTCGCAAGATCCGCGCGGTCAACCAACTCGTGCCGCTCTACGCTCTACGACCTCGCGGTGAGCCGGATGAGATTGGCGGAGCCACCGACACGATAAAACCTGGTTGACCTGCGCAAACAGCCGTGAGGTTGCCGCAAGCTCGGGCGCTGCGTCGATCGTTGGTGACTGCCGGTATCCACTGACCATGACGGTGACCAGCTTTCGCGTTGCCGCCCGCTGCACCGACGATAACAATGATGTTACGTAGCGTTATGTGCTGTTCGTCGGTTGCGATGGTGGACGAGTGAGCGATGCGGGGGAGGTTGACAAGTGGCGAGGCTGAGAACGGTTCGACCGGGGCTGAAAATCCTGACCAAAGACGGTCCGGCAGCTGAAGGCGCGAACGACTGCTGGTGGGGGACCGCGCGTGTCCTGATCAAGCCGAACCAGACCGATCACGAGTGGCTTGTCGCTATCGAGTACGTCACAGCGCGGCTGGCTGCCGCCATCGGCATCCCGGTTCCAGCCGGCGAGTTGGCTGAACTGCCGCCGGACGGCCAGGTCGTTTGGGTGAGCGCCGTGGTTGAGCACGGCGGCGAACAGTTCGCCCCAGCCGACGCGCAAGTCATCGCGGCGCAGGCACCTGACCTCGCGGCTGGAGTCTTTGTGTTCGACGTGTGGATCTTGAACGAAGACCGGCCGGACCACAACCTCGTGTATCACCAGGAGGTTGGGCTCTGGGCCATTGACCACGAAAAAGCCCTGGCCGGCCCCAACATGGGGCGAGATGGGGAGCTAGCGAGTATCCAGGAGTCCCCGCTGGTCGCAGACGCAGCGCGCGGGGTTCAGGAGCATGCATTGAGGGGATGCCAGCTGGAGGACCAGCGCCTACGGAGCTGGGGGGATCGAGTGCAACACGTACCGCGGTCAGCGATCGAACGCTTAGTAACCGCAGGTCGCGTGGCTGGCCTGTACGGGAAGAAACAGGCCAATGAGATTGCCGACTTCCTGTTGCATCGGCAACAGAACATCCACAGACTTGTAAGGCTGTCTCTACCCGAGACCACCGACGACCATGGGGAAGGAGCTGGGCAGTGACCGCCAAATGGTACCTCATCCGCCATGTCCCTGACCTCAGGCGACGAGAGCCCCACAACGTCGGCCTGGTACTTCAGACGCCAGAAGGCTGGTTGACGAAGTTCGTCGGCCAAACTGACGACGGCACCATCGATGGGCGACATCTGCCGCACAAGCAGATCTCCAACACCGAGGTCTACAAGAGTTGGGTGAGCTACTACCAGCGGAAGGCGTCTGATCACAGCTGGTGTGACGTCGCAACCATGCAGCGGCGACGTACCGGCAACTATGTCGCCGAAGAAGGTGGCGAGCTGTTAGATGACCCTCCCTCGTGGCAAGACGCCCTTGATCGACTCTTCGCTGAGCTCGTCGCAACGGAGGTACCTAACGCTTCCCCTGATCGCCAGGAGAAGCCAGCCGACGTCCTTCTGACTCGCGTGCAAGCTGTCTTAGAGGCTGCCCGTATTGTCCCTGAGCGGCGCGTGAAAGTTGCCGCTCGGTTCGCGCCAAACGGTCACATCAGTGAGGTGCCCTTCAGGTTCAAGTACGTGAACGGGCAAGCCCACCTAATGGATCTTGGTCACGAGCACGTGAAGCCAGAGCAGGCTGCTGCGGACGCCCGTGAGCTGCGCAGCCGAGTGGAAGCAGCGCGCCTTGCAGGATCAGCTCAAAGTTTCGTGACCTTCTACGACAGCAGCTTGCTAGACCAGGACGCCCTAGAGGATGTTTTGCTTCCCCTCGAAGAGATCTCCTACGCAGTTGATGTGAACAGTCGCCCGGCCGCTGTCCGTGCGATGAGGGAGCTAACCGAACACTAGGCGGCAACCGACGGCCACACTCACGCTGCTGTTTGGTCGGCTGAAGTTGTCTGTAGGGCGCCGCAGTCGAGGCTGTAAGAGCAGTTGCCGGGCGTCGCGGTTCGGCTGGCACGCGGCGGCCTCTGACCGGAACCGGCGTGCTGAGCGCGTCACGGCCCCAGCGATGGGCGGAATTTCGCTGCCTGAGAGCGTCGTAGGCAGGCGCACGGGACACCCCTGGTGCGGCTGGACCCTGGGAACCGACTCAGGCGCTCTGACGGCCGGTTTTTGCGCGCCGGATGGGTGCAAGACTCGTCGTGCGCCTGGGGCGTGACAGTCGTGGCGTGTCGAGACTGTCACACCTGTCACTTTGTCACTTTACCTAGCCTGACCTGGGCTTTTAGGTGTGACAGGGGAGTGACACCTGCCGTGACAGCTTCTCTCCCACACTAATTCTCTGTCTCTGTAGTCACGGCGCGGGAAAAGAAGCTGGAACAGGGAGTAGCCGCTGGTTCAGCCTCTTGTGCCCCTCGCGTGCCCGTTGCCGGGGGAGCGTCCGGGGAACCACGGGGAACAGCAGGCTTCATGAAGCCCTGACCAGCAAATATAGGATCGGCTGGTCAGCGGCCAGGCAAGTGCGTACCTTTGCAAGGCGGGGGTCAGGGGTTCGATTCCCCTCAGCTCCACAC
>NZ_JBIWPI010000009.1:204211-309786 GCF_044768185.1 Amycolatopsis sp. NPDC101161 | reverse complement strand
GTGGACCTGGGCGAGCGACTCCACCGGGGCGTCGAGGCGGTGGGTGTTGATGTCGCCGCTGTGCGGGCCGGGGCCCGGCACCCGCGGGCCCCCCCCCCCGCCCACCCCCCACACCCCCGCCCCCCCCCCCCCGAAGCCAACCCCCCCCCCCCACCCCAAACACAACGAGGTTCCCCCCCCCCCCCCCCCCCCGCGAAGTTAAAACGGGGGTGCGGTCAGTCTGTGGTTAGGTTTCAAGATGGGGCTTGAAGAAGATTATTTTGCGATTTTCACCTCACCTATCCGCGCAAACTAACCCTAACAGGAGACTTGCTTATGTCCTCCACACTTGCCAAGCAACCAAAAACACACAACCCGCTCGATATAGAAACGTTCGAGATCAAGCCAACGAAGATGCACAAGGCCATCCTTGGCCGCTTCAGCCGTAACGACCCCATGCCAGAGTTCCGCGTGCGTTACCACGTGCACGATATCGAGAATCCGAACGTCGTCACGTATCACGACTCCGCCGTTTCTCACACCGACGGCACCTTTACCATTTACCGGAACTTCCAGAGCTACAGCCAGCTTACGCACGTCATCACCGTGCGGTTCGCCAGTGCAGCAGACAAGGCGCTATCCAAATGAGTATCGTCAGTGCTCCTGCGAACTTGCAACTATCTACGACTGTCACCTGTGCCATCTGCAAGCGAGAACGCACCTACGATGACGTATCGGCCGGCCTACTTCGGCCAGATGGCCAACAAGCGTTCGCGTGCAATGGTCACTTTTGGGACGGCGGCCGGCGATACACTGGCTGGGCCAGCTTTATTGCCGAAGAACGCACCCGCCGAGTCGCCGAAATATTGTTACCTTGGGGGGAGGATTGTGATGCGCAGCCACTGGGTTGAGCATCGGACGTTACACGGCAACACGATCTTATCTTGGGATATCGCTCACCACTTCTACACTAGGCACCAGCGCACGGCTGTAGTCGTGACCGACGTGCCAAACGTTCTCTATCCGGCCGTGAGGAAGCAGTGGCTTAAGGTCATTCGCCAGGTACAACGCGAGCGGAGTAGCACGTTAGATGCAACTAAGATCCACGAACTGACAAACGACATATCCCGGATGCTCGGCTTGTGCATGACAACCAAATCACCTTACGAAGTGCCCTCTAGCGATATTGGGATGCGATTTGCTGACGTGAGCGGACTACTGGCAGAGCCGCCGATATGTCACACGCTCTATGTCACGGTGAGCTTGCCCCCCGAGGTGCTTGAAGAGATTTCCCGGTACATGCCCGAAGGTAGCCTCATCGTGCAGTACTAACTTCGTTGCTCACTTCCGCCGTAGCTCATAATATGTACTTATGCGACTACGAGGCGGCATCGCGAGCACAACCCACGTGGACGCTCATGGTCACCGGATGACCAAGAGCGCACTTGACGGTGCCGCCGAGCAACTGCGGGCGAAGTACATACCGCTCCTGATCAACCATGACTGGGAGCAGCACATCGGCGTGAACCTGAACGCGCGGGTCGTCAAGCTTGAAGACGGTGAATACGCCATGATCGTGGTGTCGGGCATCTTCAGTGACACGAGCGAGTTCGCTACCTATCCTACGGGAGCGCCGAACACCGCCTGGGCGGACTACGAGGCGGTATTAGATGATGTAGAGGCTCAAGTGCCAATGCTGTTGAGCACTGCCGCTAGTAAGAAGCGCCCAAAGTCGGAACCATACCCGCCGACTCTCGCCGGACAGCTAGAACTGCACCTGGACTCTACGACGATTGCACCCGACGGCAGTGTGTATCTCATCAAGCAGCGGGTTGCGACCATTCGCGACCTCGAAATCAACGTCTATCCCAAAGACCATGACCCGCCGCACTTTCACGTTCGGTCGAAGCAGCGCAACCTGGATGCACGTTTTCATGTCTACACACTTGAGCTGATCAATGAAAAACACGGTAAGGTCAAGCCTAAAGAAGTCAGGCAAATCCAAGATTTCTTTAAGAACAACACCACGATGCACACGCTTTTGAAAAGCGAGCATGAACGTCTCCAGTAGCAGGGCAGCGCACCCGACGCTTGATCGTCACGCTGGGTATTTGATCGCAAATGCTTGGATGCCATCAATGAGGCCGCGAACATCGCTTTCGACATAGTCGCCGTATTGTCCGTGAGCCGCCAAGTTACGCAAAGCCAGCCACGATGTGACTTGCTTCTGCTCAAGACCACCGTAGACAGATTCCCTCTTGAGATCGGCGTTCATGGTGTCGGCCTTCTTCGGCTTGCCGCCGTCATTTGTCGCAACGCCATGCTTCACACACAAAGCCCGTATATGAACTTCCAGAGACGAACCGGCGATGACAGCAGCAGCGTCTTTGTAATTCTTATCCAGTAACTCTTCGGCCATCTCCAGGTAGCCCTTATGGGTATCGGCATGCACTAGCTCAACGATGGATTCAAGCCAGCCAGCTTGCAAGTCGTCCCTGAGCGCCTGAACGATGGCCGCTAGTCTGGACAACTGGTAGTCGGGCATGAATCTCTGCCGCAGCTCGGTAGCCTCCACCCGATACGCGCTCGCAGGTATAGTTAGTCGTTGAATTGCCGAGTGCATACGAGTAACGAGCGCATTAGATTTTAGCTCGCCAAATCCGGCCGCCATAGCCTCGACACGGTGATACTCCTCCAACAAAGTATCAAGCTGCTTGATCGCATCCTGCGGTGTGTTCACTCGTGTACCTCCGCGTGCAAAGAGTAGAGGACCTGCCCCTTAGAGCAGGTCCACTAGCATTTTGCCTCACGGTCGTTGAAACTCCCCGTCCGCCACGCCGCCCATGAACGCGTCCCACTCGCTCGCTGTGAAGACCAGCGCCGGACCCTTGCCCTGTTGCTTGCTGTCGCGCATAGCGACCCGGCCGTCATCCAAGAAGGCGACCTCAACGCAGTTGGCCTGGCCGTTGCTGCGGCTGCTCTTGAACCACTGAGCACCAGCCAGCTCAGCACTCATCATGTCTTGTACTCCCTTGCTGCTGTCGCCAGCATGTGCTTGCTGTCCGTCTCCGGGAGCGAGGCGTCCCAGATGCGGCGAAACGCCCCGTCGTAACGGTCGATCTCGTGCGGCTTGTCGAGGTAGAGCGCGCCGGTGAAGCCGTCCACGTAGACGGTAGGCGGCTCGGTCTCCTTGCCGTCACCGTTGGTCGGGAAACGCAGCGTGACGAACGGCCCGGACATGACGCCGTGGTGCAGCCCGGCCGCGAAGTGCGCCACCCGCAGCGAGACGTTCGGCAGCTCGGCGACCTGGACCAGCCGGGCGAGCTGGCCGGCCATCACCTCGTGGCCGCCAATCGGCCGCCGCAAGATCGCCTCGTCGAGCACCACCCGGAAGTCCGGCGCGGCCGTGACCCGGGTAAGGAGCGTCTGCCGCTCCATCCGCAGGTTGACCCGGCGCTCGATCTCCTCGGCGTCAACGTCCTGGTTGTCGGCCTCGATCAGGGTGCGGGCGTAGTCGGCAGTCTGGAACAGGCCGGGCACCAAGTCGGACTCGTACCACTGGAAGCTAGAGGCGGCACCCTCCAGACCGATGTAGACGTCGAAGCCACCGGGGATGACGTCGCCGTAGGCGTGCCACCAGCCCTTGGTCTTCGTCTCTTTGGCCAACCCCTTGAGCGCTTCGGTCATCTCGGCGTCCACGCCGTAGACCCGGCACATGGCCTCAACGTCCAGGCTGCGGAGACTGGTCTGACCGGTCTCGATGCGCCAGATTTTGGCCTCGGACCACTCCAGGGCTTCAGCGGCCGCCTTGACCGTCAGCCGGGCATGTCCGCGAGCGTCCTTCAGGTACCGGCCGAGCTGTCGGCGCGGCACCGTCGAGCCTGACTCCTTGTCAGCCAACGTCCCTACCTCTCATTCCGGGGCCACCTTACACCCGATTTGAAAGCATCCCGTCGCACAACTTGAAATGCGATCCACAAGTTCGGGTACTTCCAAGCGAGCCTTCAAAGTGAAGTCTTGCATATTCGAGGTTCGCGGTGCTTGACTCGCCACAGGGAGCAACGGAACAGCTACCCCCCTCGAACGTTCGCCCAGTAGCGCAGCGGTCCCCGACGCCGCTACTGGGCGGACCACCAGCAAGAAAGTTGGGGCGATGACTGCACTCTTGGATGAGGAACCGCGCCTCGCGACGCTCGGGCCGCTGGCCTACGGCTACATGCGGGTCCCGGCCGACGTGCCCGATAAGAAAGTGCACCGCCTGGAGCGGCAGCTTCGGGAGTTCGCCACTCGACACGGACTGTACTTCGTCAGCTTCTTCTTCGAGTTCTCTTGCGGCTCGCGCGAGGGGTTCGACGAGCTGGTGACCGAGCTCAAGCGAGCTGATGCCCGCCATGTCGTTGTGCCGAGCCTCCGGCACCTGGCGCACAGCCGGTTGCTGCAACTTGCCCTCTGCGAGCAGCTCCAGCGGGAGGCCCAGGCCGACGTCCTGGCCATGGCCTACCGGACGGAGATCGAGTGAGCAGCTCGGGGCTGGCCACGAGTCCCCAACATGCAGTGTCAACGGCCAACCTTTGGGCACCGCTGGCACATCTGGCCTGGTGGTTGCACGAGCCCGAGGAGACCGGCCGGCTGTGCGAGCTGTGCGGGTGTTCGTGGCCGTGCCCGCGATACCGGATGTTGACAGAGCCGCGACGGTTCGCCGCCTGAACTCGTCCCCTTACTTCTGTTTAGAGAGAACTCGCCATGGATGATCAAACCAAAGCCCTCATTGAATCGCTCCAGGCCGTCAGCCGTCACGCCGAGCCCGTGGCCAACGCCCTCATGCTCGGCAACATTTCGCCCGCCAAACAACGTGAATACGCCCAGATGCTGACCGGCCTTGGCGATTTGCTCCGCAAGCACGCCGACCGCGAAGAAGGGCCGGCCACGAGTGAGTGAGCAACGCGCGAGCGTCGTCGGCCGCATGGAAACCGCCGTGACTAACTTGCGGATTGTTACCGAACGCCTGAAACACGGGATGGCGACCGGGCGCGAATTACAAGACGCCAGCGGCTTACTTACCGCACTCGCCGATGTGCTCAGCTTGTACGCCGACAAGATGCCGGACGAAGAACCAGGCGGCCGGCATGTCGTTCGTGAACCGCCGGACTCGTGAATATCGTCGGGCTGTACGTCGTCATTGTCGGCGGTGGCCTATTCCTGCTAAGCCTGGGGGTCTTAGCAGTCGCTCGACTTCTTGAACGCGAACCTGACAACGACGACCGTTCACCAGCGGTCATCATCGCGCGGGTACAGCACGAACGGGAAGTTGAGCGCATCGCCAACGCGGATACGCAGGTACTCCCGGCAATATCGCCGGACAACGTGCCAACACAACCGCTCCCGGCGTACGTTCCACTGCCGCAGCGCAAACGGCCCGATGTCGAGCCGCGGCCGACACCGTGGCCGCGCCAACGGTACGCCAGCGAACCCGACAGAGAAGTAATGCAGCGCATCCTGTACGGCCTGAAACACCTTGAATAGTCCCCATCGAACGGACGTCAGCCCGTGGCCTACGTAATTATGTTTTCCAACGAACATATTGCTGACTGCTTCCTGCAAGCCGCACGCTGGCTGCGGGATTCCGCGCAACGTAGCGTGAACATTCACGCCGTTGCGGTCGAAGTCCAGGTAGAAGACGAGCCAGATGGCACGCCCGAAGTGCATCACCTGACACTTTGTTACAACGACGGTTGCGACCCGCCCGACGAAACCGAACTGGCGGCGTATCGCGCCGAGCACGGGCGCGAACTGTAGCCCGAATCCCTAATCTCCTCCAGCACCCGACATGCCGGAGGCAGTAGAAGCACACCCGCACACGAGAAAGGCACGTTTTGAGAAAGACCGTAATAGCGTCCGTCGCCGCCCTCAGCGGCTTGGCCAACCTGTTCGGAGCGGCTCCGGCCACGGCCGCCGTACAGCCGAACATCGTCGGCGGCAGCGCTGCCACCGGCAACACGTCGTGGGCCGCCTCGCTCCAGTACGACGCGCCGGACTACAACCGGTTCGACTACCACACCTGTGGCGGGGCGCTGCTGTTCCGCTCGTGGGTGGTCACCAACGCCCACTGCGTGACGGACATGCCGCCGGAACTCCTGAAGGCCAAGAGCCTGTCCGCAAACGCGTGCGAGGGTGGCCAGCCCATCCCCACGAAGGCCAAGCAGTTCCGCGTGCGTGTCGGCTCCAAGGACCGGACGACCGGCGGCGAGCTGGCCAACGTGGTGAGCATCGTCGTGCATCCCGGCTGGCACTGGGGCATGACCGCCCCGACCGACGACATCGCCATGCTCAAGCTGGACCACTCGGTCAACCAGCAGCCCATCCAGCTCGCCGGACGAGCAGCGCAGCCCGGCAAGCGCATCACCCTGTACGGGTGGGGTGTGGACCAGCCGGACTGTTCGGCGAACCTGCCGACGCAGCTCCAGCAGCTCAGCACGCGGGTGCTCCCGGCTGCCAAGTGCGCCGACGCCGGCCAGTCCACCGGCGAAATCTGCACCAGCAACCCGCACGGCACGGACGGCCCCGGTCCGGGTGACTCCGGCAGCCCGGCTGTCGAGTTGGTCAACGGCGTGCCGCAGCTCGTCGGTACGGGCAGCCGAGGAGCCAAGCAGTACCCCGGTGAAGGGCCGACCATCTACACCAGCTCGCCGGACTTCCGACAGTGGCTGTACGACACGGCGCGAGGCATTCCGGCCGCTTCCGCGTAGCTGACACGCAAAACGAGAGTAGCCCGGCCATCACGGCCGGGCTACTCTGCGTTACAGAACCTGTTACAATCTGCTATAGGTCCAGCGTACGGCGCACGAACTCATACAGCTTGGGGTTCAAGAAGTGTCCTGTCACCCCGACGGACAAGCCACGTCTACGCAGGTAGACGTGGCTTTCGTCGTCTCTGGGGTCCGTTCGGACGCCAAGAACCCCGGGGCATGTCACATACGTGTCACACGCTCCCGGGGTCCGGATCAGGCGGCCATCCCTGCCAGCGCGGCGGTTCGCCGGGCATCGAGCACGTCGGCCACCTCGTCGAGGCGGTCCGGGAACAGGTGCCCGTAGATGTTGAGCGTCATCGCGGCGTCGGAGTGCCCGAGTATCTGCTGAATGACCTTCACGTCGGCGCCAGCTCGGCGATCTTGAGCGCAGCAGCTTCCACCGCCGGGTTGACCTCCCGGGTCCGTCAGTTGTGCGAACGCAGCGAACCACTCTCGCGGTCGTGAAGACGAGCGCGTCATCCGGCCGGCCGCCGATCGCCCGGCGACCTGGTCGAAGGCGTCCCATGCGGACGATGCCCAGCTTCCCGCCGTCCCGGAGCAGTGCCAGTCCTGCGAGGACGAAGTCGCCGTGTGGCGCCAAGTCAACGAGATGCCGAAGGGGTCACCACTTCTAGGTTATTTCAGGGCCTTTGTGCCGACCAAATCCTTACGAATGGCTTCGATTACTCCCTGTCGCCGGTGGTGCGCGGCTTGGGTGCTGTCGTTGATCAGACCCTTCACTGCCTGGAGCTCTTCCGGAGTAGCAATCGGGTGCGCAGGCACAAAATCGGTCTGACCACTCCGAAACCGCAATTGCATTCGCCCGACGTCCACTTGATCATCGGCATCTCGCATCTGTTGCCATAGGCTTCTGATTTCATTCGATGCCCAGGCCACTATCCGCGCGTCGATGTCTGCGCCCTGCCCCAGAGGAGCCCCATGGTCAGGTGGAGAAGCTTTGAAATCAGGTGATGAGTCATTTATCTCCGGCCAAAATGCGTAGAACTCAGGCCGGAGCTCTGTAAGTCGCAAGAGGTACTTCACCGCATCCTCGTAGACGGCAAACCGTCTCTCATCGATGCTCGTTTGACGCTGCCCTTCTAGCGTGGCATTAGCCACCCGCCGCGCATGCCTGAATCCGGCGAGGCCCACGACGGTTGTACCGATGATGCCTACGGCCGTGGCTACGGCCGAGATTACCGCAGCTTCGACCTGTGGCTGCAGCGAGTTAAGCCAGGTGACGAGGCCGGTCGTCGCGAGTCCATCCATGACGGGATACTAGTGATGACCGCTGTCAGTTCTGCAGCGGGCGGGCTGCCCACATGGCACCGGCAGGCGACTATGAGTGATCATGACCAAAGCACCCGGATCTTGCCTGCACAACGCTGAGACCCGGACGGACATGTAGGTCCACGGCTCGGCAGTGAGCGCGACTGGGTCGCAGGTTCAAATCCTGTCTGCCCGACGGACACAGGAGCCGCTCGGCTTGGGTGATGAACCCGGGCCAAGCGGCTTTCTTACTTCTTGGCGCCGTCGGTGCGGGTGCTCGCGAGGCCGAGCTTGCTCGCCAGCCACACGACCGGAGCCCACACCGGGATCGACATCACGATCAGCCACGCACGGAGCAACGTCCAGCGCGTCGGCGGCTTCTCTCGTGCGCCGTCCATCGCGAGGCTCAATACAGCGATCCGGAGCATGACGACGCCGTACAGGGCGAACAGCAAGATGCCTAGGACCACCCACCACCACCCCATAGCCCCGAGTGTAAGAGCCTCGGACCTGGCGGCAGGTCACGTTCTCGCCCCTTCTCGATCGGGGCGGATTTCTTACACGATCAGGTTGGTCCGCGCGTCGGAACGGCTGGGCGGCCACCCGCAGTCCGCAGAGTACCTCCGTGAAGCACAACTCAATGGATGACGCCGGGTGCTGTCTGCTGTCCGTGGCCTGGAACGTCGCCCCGTTGACCGACGGGCAGCCTGACTCCCGACGTGGGGCGATTCGACGCTCGGTCGAGTCCATCTGTCGCGTCGCCGGGCTTGGGGCTCGTGAGTGGGCCGCTCGGAACGGGACTGGTGAAGAGGCCGAGTTCCGGCCCTTCCTGCAGCTTGCCGATGTCGCCTATGAGATCTCGACGCTCTTGCTCCTCGTCGAGGACTTCCTTGTGCCGGACCTGGAACGGGAACACCGGCGCTGGGCCGAGATCGAAGAGCTGACCGGCCGGCTCACCGAACTCGCCGAATGGACCTCGAACTTCCTGAGCTTGTCAGGCTCCGCCTTACGGCTGTAAGGTCCATCCTGACAAGGAGGTCACGATGGCCACTGGGGTGATCGCGCGCTGTTCGTTCTGCGCCAAGCCGAACACCGAAGTCGAGACGCTCGTCGGCGGGCCGGGCGTCTTCATCTGTGACGGGTGCGTGCAGCTGTGCGTCTCCGTGATCGAAGGCCAGCCCGCCGACGCGCCGCACATCGCGCCCTGGGGACACGATCTGCCGCTCGAACACGTTCTGCAGAACCTTCGGCCGATCGCGGCCGCCACCGCGCAGGTTCAGGAGAACCTCGCGGCTTGGGTGGGCAAGGCGCGCGAACTGGGTGGCACCTGGTCGCAGATCGGCGAAGCGCTGGGGATGACCCGGCAGTCCGCGTGGGAACGCTTCTCCAACGAGCCCTAAAGCTTGACGCCCACGCCGGCGTACAGGCCGTCCTCTTCGGGATCCACCACTGCCGCGACGCGGTCCGGCCGCCAGTTCGCGGAGGTCGTCAGCCCCGGCTCGACGAGCTCGAAGCCGTCGAAGAGGGCGAGCACCTCGGCGCGCGAGCGCGGGTAGATGTGGTCCTGCGTCGAGCGCATCGTCTCGGCGATCTTGGGGTCGCGCAGGACGGCGAAGTCGTTGGTGAGATGCGTCAGCGCGAAGTGGCTGCCGGGGGCGAGCGCGTCTCGATAGGCACCGAAGACGCCCTCGACCTCCGGCAGGTAGTGCCCGAGGGTGATCGCGAGCAGGCCGACGGGTTCGCCGAGATCGAGCAGGCGCTTCACGGGTTCGGACCTGAGCACGGCTTCGGTGTCCGTGGCGTCGGCCTCGATGGCCGCGGCGTTGGCGTTGTCCTTGAGCAGCATGAGACTGTGCGCGACCGCGACGGGTTCGTAGTCGACGTAGACCACCTTCGACGCGGGATCGACGGCCTGCGCGACTTCGTGCACGTTGCCGACGGTCGGGATGCCGGAGCCGAGGTCGAGGAACTGCCGGACACCCTGGTCGAGCATGAACCGCACCGCACGCCGCAGGAAGGCGCGGTTGCGGCGAGCCACACTCGCGACCTGCGGCTGGATGGCCTCGAGCTTCTGGGCGACGGCCCGATCCGCGGCGAGGTTGTGGGCGCCACCGAGCAGATAGTCGTAGATCCGCGCGGCGCTGGGCCGGGAAAGATCCGCGCCCGGCGGAATCCAGTCGGCGCCTTCCTGATCGGTCATGGCGGTCCCCCTCGAGTCGGCTCGACCCACCTTAGCGGCGCGCGGAACCGGCGAGCATCGGGAGCGAGATGAAGTCCGCCAAGGCTTGCTGGCCCGCCGCGTTCGCGTGGATTCCGTCGCCGTTGTCGTACGCCGGCAGGATGCTGTTCGGCTTCAGCGGGTCCTTCAGCACCATGTCGAAGTCCACCACGCCCGAACACGTGCCGCCGCACGACGACCAGCGGGACACGAACAGACCGATCTCGTGACGCGCCAGGTTCGCCTGGTCGTTGTAGCCCGGCCGCGGCGTGCTCGGGGTGACGTACACCGCGATCCCCGCCGCTCGCAACCGCTCGAACACCGATCGGTAGCTCGCCAGGATCGTCGCCGCGTCGCAGCCGTACGCCAGGTCGTTCGTTCCGTAGTAGTAGATCACCGCCGTGACGCCGTGCAGGGCCAGCACGTCGCGATCGAGGCGGCTCCCCGCGTCCAGGCCCGCCACCGACGGCGGCATCCCCGGGCAGGACGGCGCGCTCGTCGTGCCCGACACGCCCGCGTTGGCGACCGCCAGCGGCGTCGACGCGGCGACGATCCGCCGTGCCAGGTCGTCGGTCCACCGGCGGTCCGCGCCGAGCTGCGTGCAGCCCGGGCCGCAGTTCGTGCTGCCGATCCCGTCGACCACCGAGCTGCCGAACGGGACCACCGTGCCCTTCAACGACGCGTTGTGCACGTCGACCGCGCTCACCACGTACGTCGAACCGACCGTCGACGTGAAGGCCGCGCCCGACGCGTCGGCCGTGTGGTCGCCCGCGCCGGCAGCGGTCAAGTAGTTGTCCCGCAGTCCGGCGCCGTGCCGCCCGACGACCGCCGTGCCCGAGACGAACATGCTCACCGCGAGGTTCGTGTCCGGACGGGTCGCGAGCCGGGTCTCGTCGCTCCAGACCTCGCCGCCCGCCGGGATCGTGACCGCCACCCGGCCGGCGAACGTCAGGTCGCGCGTTCCCGAGACGTCGGCGCCGCTCGTGCTCAGGCCGGCCGTCGCGTGGTCGATGGTCAGCGGGCCGGTGCCGAACGTGTTCTGCAGCCGAACGCGCACCGCGTCCCCGCCCTGGCTCAGGTGGGTGATCATCCGCAGGGACTGGCCGGACACCGGCGCGTCGGCGTGGCCGTCTTGCGACTGCGCCCACGACGTGAACCAGGCGTGCCCCGCCCCGTCCGCGCTCGGGGCCGAGGCGACGACCACCGCGGAAATCGTGGCCAGGACAGCGATCCGATGGGCTGCTCGCACCCGATCGATGGTAGGGAGCCGATCACGAGACCGGCAAGCAGCTTGTCCGATGTTGTCAGCGCCGCCGTTTCCGGGTTCGATCGGCGGGTATGACGCTACGAGGCCTGCCGCGACCGGGTGGCTCCGAACCCCGGATCTTCGGCGAACCGCACGAGACGCCCGACGGCACGACGGTGATCACCGTGACCAGCCCGCCCGGGGTGTTCGCCATCCGCGACGGCCAGGCCAAGTTCGAGCCGGCCGTCGACGCGACGCGCGTCGCCCTGCTCGCCATCGGCACCGGGCTGGTCGCCGCCACCCTCGGCACGCTCGCCGTGCTGCGACGCCCGCCGTGGCCGGACCTGTCGGGACGCTGGCAACACTAAGCCGCGCCGCCGGCCAGCGCCACGACCCGGCCGAACGGCCCGTTGTAGTAGTTCTGGTCCCCCGGCAGGCCGCCGTCGCGGGCGAACTGCCAGATGCTCTGCTTGTCCCAGCCCGCCGGGAGCTCGCCGACGTCCGGGCCGTAGCGCGCGAGCCACAGCGGGTTCGTGTTCCCGAACCCGGACGCGTTACCCGTGCACTGCTTCCACCACGCCGTGCTCGTGTAGATCAGCGCGCTGCGCTTGACCTTCGCCAGGTACGTGCGCGTGAAGTCGGTGATCCACGCCGTCATGTCGGCCGGGTTCTTGCCGTAGCAGACATCGCCGTACGGGTTGTACTCGATGTCCAGCGCGCCCGGGAGCGTCTTGCCGTCGGAGCGCCAGCCGCCGCCGTGGGCGATGAAGTACTCCGCCTGCTCCGCGCCGCCCGAGACGTCCGGGCGGCCGAAGTGGTACGCGCCGCGGATCAGGCCCGCCGCGTGCGCGCCGTCGTACTGCTGGCCGTACTGCGGGTTGACGAAGCCAGTGCCCTCGGTCGCCTTGACGTAGGTGAACTTCGCGCCGCCGGCCGCCGCGGCACCCCAATCGACCGGGCCCTGGTGCCCGCTCACGTCGTGGCCGAGCGTCTGGTCGGTCGTGTCGGCTCGCGCGGAGCCCGGCACCACCCCTTCGTGCAACGCGATCTGCGTGCCCGCGAAGTTCGTGTCCGCGAGTGAGTAGTCCGGCGCGGCTTCAGCGGGGACGGCCACGACCACCGAAGCGAGCGCGGCCAAGGCGCCCGCTGCGGCGAGCCGGGGCCGCCACCGCTGTTCGTCGTGTCCGGCAACGGTTCGGCTCATCGGGGCTCCGATCTCGGTACTGGCACGTCCGAAGCCCATGCTGCCTGCCCGTGTCGCTCCGCGCGAGCGGTGTGTCACTCGATGTAGTGATCTATAGCTCGGTGGTGATGATCGCCTCGACCAAGACCTCCCCCACCGGGGTGAGTTCGACGACGCCGTCGTGCGGGCGCAGCTCGACGAGGCCTCGCGCGGCCAGCGACCGGAACTTGCCCAGCCACGGTTCCGCGAACAGCGAGCGACCCGGGAACCGGGCCGCGTGCACGGAATCCCGCAACGGCTGCAACGTCGTCAGCGCCATCTTCACCGCCCGCGCCTCCTGGGCTTCCGGCGTGAACCGCGTTGCCGAGCCCAGCGGAATGCGGCCGTCCGACACGGTTTCGATGTAGCGGCGGGAGTTGACGTCGGTGATCGCCTCGGACGCGCGGCAGCTCGACGACCCGCCCAGCCCGATCGCCACCTCGGCTTCCTGCTTGTCCTGGTCGACCATGATGGACTTCCACTTCTCGGGCCCGAGGCCGGCGCGCGCGAAGTACATCGTCGGGTGCTCGGTGTAGCCCGCCGCGCGCAGGCCGTCGGTGAGCAGCTCGCGCATCTGGTACTGCTCGCCGAGCGTCGGCCAGCGGTGGCCGTCGCGCACCAGCTTGTCCCGGTACGCCGGCAGCTGCCACGCTGCCGGCTTCTCGCCGGTGACGCCGGTGCGGGTGTCGCTGTAGGACGCCAGGTGCAGCTTCGTGCAGACCACCGCCGTGACTTCGTTCTCCAGCACGACGTCGAGGTCGCGGCGGACGCTGTCGAGGGTTTGGTCCAGCAGGCCGTACATCAGGTCGATGCTGACCCACTCGAAGTCGAGCGAACGCGCGTTGCGAACGAAGTCGACGCACATTTCGGCGCTGTGTTCGCGGCCGCACAGCTCCAGGACGTGGTCGTCGAACGACTGGACGCCGCTGGACAGCTTGGTGCAGCCCAGTTCCCGCAGCAGCTCGAGCTTGGCCGGGGTGAACGTGCTGGGGTCGCCCTCGAACCGGATCGTCGTGTCGCCGGTGAAGCCGAACTCCGAGCGGTAGAACTCCAGCAGGCGGCGGATCTCCGGCTCCGGCAGCAGCGACGGCGTGCCGCCGAAGACGTTGAACTCCCCCACCTCCGCGCCGCGCAGGCTCGGCACGGCGTCGAGCCACAGCCGGGCTTCGGCGATGTTGAGGTCGACCCAGTGCTTCGCCTTCTCGTACTGCACTTCGGGTTTGCCCTTGACCAGCACCACCGGGTACTGGCAGAACCGGCAGCGGTAAGCACACGTGGGGATGTACGACCACAGGTGGATCGGCCCCGAGGACGCCAGCTGGAGATCCAGGTCGCGCAGGAAGTCCGCCGGCGAGCCGGGGACGTTGCCCGGGAACACGTGCGCCCCGAACGGGTCCTCCTGCACGAAGTCCAGCAGGTGCCGGTTCTCCGGCGCCTCGAGGACGTCGAGCACCGCGGGCCGCGGCCACGCGGGGTCGAGCGCGTGCAGCGAGCCGATCGCCTCTTCGTAGGCGAGGGTCATCAGAACACCCCTCCGTTGCCGAAGTAGTTGTGGGCTTCTCCCGATTCCCGGTCTTCGCAGTAGTAGTGGACGAACTCCGCGAAGCGCGCGGCCGGGACGTCCGCCAGGCACGGCGGAAGCGGCGGTGGGTGGCCGATGTCCTCACCGACGTGCCGGCGCAGGCAGGCGAACAGCTCGTCGGCGAACTCGAAGTACAGCCGGTACGACGGCGTCTTGTACGCGTGGATCGGCGTGAAGTCGACGACACGCATCTCGTCGCGGATCTCGGCGATCCGGCGCGCCAGCCGGGCGGCCAGATCGGCGCCGAAGAACGCGATGACGGCGTCGTCCTCCAGCAGCGCGGGCGTCAGCAGCACCGGCAGGATGGTGTTCTTCGGCGTGAAGTCCTTGATCGAGAACTCCCACGCCTGCAACGCCTCGGCCTCGGTCAGGTCCGAGGCGACGGCGGGCGCTGACGGCCGGATGTCGCGCATGACGATGATGCCGTCGGAGCCGTAGGCGCGGCCGGCGATGACCTCGTCGATGGCGTGGTCGACGCGGCGGGGGTTGATCTCGACGCGCGAGCGCGGCGCGTACGTGATCGCGTCGCCGCCGCTGGCCACCTTGATCCCGAAGTCCCAGTCGTCGGACAGGTGGCTGACGAACTCGCCGTCCTGCAGCTGGTAGAAGATCTCGATGCCGCCGGCGCGCTCGTAGGCGTCGCGCTCGACGGCGAAGCCCTTGCCGTCCGGGAAGCCGCCGAACAGCGAAAACGTGACCGCGCGGCACCGCAGTGTCCGCTGGATCGCGTCCCACAGCCGCGGCCGCCCGGTGAAGTGCGCCGCGTTGTAGTAGTAGTCGCAGACGCCGATGGCCGCCTTGCTCTCCTCCATCGCGGTGAACAGCTCACTCAGCCAGTGCGGGTCGACGCGGCAGTCCGCGTCGGCCGAGACGAGGTAGAACCGCTCGGCCGGATCGGCGTCGGGCCGATTGCGGCTGCGTGCGAGAGCGAAGTCCATGCCCGCCCGGCGCGCGCACGACACCCCCTGCTCGGGCTCGCGGATGACGTGCAGGGCCAGGTCCGGGTGCGCGGCCGCGAAGGCGCGCGCGACGGCCACGGTGTCGTCGGTCGAGTTGTTGTCCACCAGCACGACCTCGTACCGGCTCTTGTCCAGCGGGCCGTCGCCGTCGCGCTGGTCGTGCAGCGTCCGCAGGACCTCGGGGAGGTTCGCGGCTTCGTTGTACACCGGCAGCACGACGGACAGCCGTGTCCCGGCTCCCATCGGCGGCGGGTAGAGCCGGTCGACGAGGTCGTCGACGACCTCCGTGCCGAAGTGCGCCTGCCCGAGTTCGGAGTTCGCCCGCACCACGTCCGCCCGTTTCCCTTCGTCGGTGATCAGCTCGGCCACTTCGCGGGCGAACGCCGCGTCCGGCAGGTCGCGGGCCCGGATGTCCAGCACCGGCGCCCGGAACCCCTTGCGGCCGTAGACGACGTCGTACAGCTCGTACCCGCTGGTGATGTACGGCGTCCCGGAGGCGATCGCCTCACTGATCGGGTTGCCGTAGCTCTCGTAGTCGTAGGAGGTCAGGAACGACACGACGGTCGCGTGCGCCAGGAGGTCCCGCACCGAGTAGCGGCCGGGGACGCTCGTGTCGTACGGCGTCAGCCAGCCGCCGAACACGACCCGGTCGCGCACGCCGAGGTTGTCGGCCAGCCTTACCAGCCGGCTGTGCTCGGCGGGCGCCTCTTCGACGTCGCCGGCGACGAACAGCCACGCGTCCGGCAGCAGGACGAGCAGGTGCAGGTCCCGGTCGATGCGCTTCTGCGGGATGATCCGCGTGATCCGCGCCAGCAGCGGGACGTCGTCGGGAATGCCGTGGTCACGCCGGAAGCCGGCGGTGCGTTCGTCGATCCGCGCGGGCGCGATGGTGAACGCGTTGGGCAGGACGTCGATGGCCCGCAGGCCCGGAACCCACTCCAGGGTCTTCGCCAAAGCCTGCTCGTGCAGGGCGAAGTAGTGGATGTGCGGCGAATTCCGCGGCGCGGGGACGCCGGGGTACGGGAACCGGCCGTACTTGGCGATGCCCGGTTCGCTCTGCCACATCAGGTCGTGGTCGCGCCAGAACACGAACCGGCCCAGGCGGTGGCGGCTGCCGTAGCGGTCGATCGCCCGGTAGAGGGCTTCGGTGTACGTGACGTTCTCCGGCAGCGTCCCGTTCTCGACCATCACCATCGTGACGCCGAGACGTTCCCAGGTCGCCACGATGCGCTCGGCCAGTTCGCCGGCGATCCGGTCGATCTCCGGGCGCAGGGTGTCGTCCTCGTTCTGGACGACCTCCCTGAGCACTCGCTCGACGAACTCCCGGTCGTAGCCGCGGATCTCGCCGACGCCGTCGACGCGGTCGAGCGTGACCCACTCCGGCAGCAGCCCGGCTTCGTCGCGGTAGGGCCGGAAGAACGCCCCTTTGTCGGGGCGGATGTCGTAGCCGAGGTCGAGGTGGACGTGGTGCCCGGCGAACCGGCGCGCCGTCTTGAGGAACTCGACCACGACCCCGGACAGCGCGGTGGCGTCGAAGGACACGCCCCAGAGGACTGACATCGATGTCGGACTCCCGTCTCGGCTTCGCCGTCACTCCCAGCCTACGGGTTGTGGCGGCGAGTGGCCGCGTGAGCAGAGAGCGCTTTCCCCGCAGCGCGGTGGTTGACCGCGACGCACCCACGCCCCAGAGTGGCTCCATGAACCGGGCCCTCGGGGTGCTGACCTGCGGCGCCTTCCTCTCGATCGTGCTCGGGGTCTTCGGGTCCGGGGAGCCCGTGCTTTCGCTTGTGCTGGGCGCGGTGTTCGCCGTGCTCGCCACCGCGGGCTTCGGCTGGGTGCGCACCCAGGGCCGCACGACGTGGTCGGCCGCGTACGTCGGAGTCCAGCTGCCGCTGGCCTTCGTGACGTTCACGATCAACGCCGGGGTCGGGACGACGCTGTTCCTCGTCGTGCTGGTCAGCCAGTGCGTGCTGCTGCGGCTGCCACTGCCGGTGGTCACGCTGGTCATCGCCGTCGTGCCGCTCGTGCACCTCGGCATGTCGCTGGGCGAAGGCCTCCGGGAAGGCCTGGGAACGCTGGTTTCGGTGCTGTTCGCGGCCGTCATCACCGAACTGCTGGTGCGCGAACAACGTTCGCGCGGCGAACTCGCCGAAGCACACGAGAAGCTGCGCGACTACGCGACGCAGGCCGAGCGGCTGGCGACGGCGCAGGAACGCAACCGGGTCGCCCGCGACATCCACGACGGGCTCGGGCACTCGCTCACCGTCGTCCAGATGCAGGTCAAGGCCGCGCGGGCGGTGCTGCCGACCGACCCGGGCAAGGCCGACGAGGTCCTCGCGAAGGCGCAGGAACAGGCGGAGAACGCCCTTTCCGAAGTACGTCGCTCGGTGAAAGCGTTGCGCGAACCGCGGTCGACGCCGTTGCCGGACGCCTTGCGGGCGCTGGTCTCGGAAGCGGGCGTCCCGGCCGAGCTGACGGTCTCCGGCGCCGAACGGCCGCTGCCGGACGAGCAGCGCGAAGCCCTGTTCCGGACGGCGCAGGAGGGGCTGACGAACGTCCGCAAGCACGCGGAAGCCGCGCACGTGGACCTGGTTCTCGACTACGCCGACGCGTCCGTGCGAGTCTCCGTGCGCGACGACGGCGTCGGCACCGACGGGGAAGAGCCGGCCGGTTTCGGGCTCGTGGGGCTGCGCGAGCGCGCCGACCAGCTGGGTGGCAAGCTCGCCTTCACCTCGGCGCCCGGCGAGGGCAGCGCGCTGAGCATGGAGGTCCCGGGATGACGCCGGTCCGCGTCCTGCTCGTCGACGACCAGGCCCTGTTCCGCGAAGCCCTCGCCACGCTCCTCGCGACCCACGACGGCATCGACGTCGTCGGCGAAGCGGGCAACGGCGAAGAAGCGCTGAGCCAGATCGATGCGGTCGAACCGGACGTCGTCCTGATGGACCTGCGCATGCCGGTCCTCGACGGTGTCGGCGCGACCCGGCGGTTGCGCGGCGACCACCCGGACGTCCAGGTCATCGCGCTGACCACGTTCGACGACGACGAAGACGTCTTCGCGGCCTTGCGCGCGGGCGCGGTCGGGTACCTCCTCAAAGACGTTTCCTCGGCCCGGCTGATCGAAGCGGTGCTGGCGGCCGCGCGCGGCGAGTCCGTGCTGCAGCCGTCGGTGGCCGCGAAGGTCGTCGCGCGGTTCGCGGAGCTCCCCGAGCCGCGGCCCCAGCCGCTGGTGGCGCCGCTGTCCGAGCGGGAACTGGACGTGCTGCGCCTGCTCGCGGACGGCCGCAGCAACCGGGAGATCGCCGCGAAGCTGTTCCTCGCCGAAGGCACGGTCAAGAACCACGTGACGAACCTGCTCGGCAAGCTCGGCGCCCGCGACCGCACCCAAGCCGCCCTGCGGGCCCGGGACCTCGGCCTGCTCTGAGGCGCGGTCACATGACCCGGGTCATGACTTCCGGCACGTCCCGGGCGGCCCGGCACCCGGGATTCTCGTCCAGGACCACACCTGGAGGGAACCGTGACCACCACCGCACCGACCCGCAAGCTCACCCGGTTCACCGGCCACTACGCCGAAATGGTCGCCGCCATGCTCATCGGCATGGTCGCGCTGCACCCGCTGTGGCCGGCGGCCTGGCTGGAGCGCCCGGACGCCGCCGCGCTCGTGATGGCGACGGACATGACGATCGCGATGACCGCCGCCATGCTGCTGCGCCGACACACCTGGCCGCGGATCGCCGAGATGGCCGCCGCGATGTACCTGCCGTTCGTCGCGCTGCTCGTGCCGTTCTGGCTCGGCGCGATCTCCGGCGGCACCCTGATGATCGCCGGGCACGTCGTCATGTTCCCGCTGATGCTGGCCGTCATGGTGTGGCGCCGCACCGAGTACTGGCACTGACATGCGGACCGTCCTCAAGTGGTTCGCCGCGGTCGTCGCGGTGCTCGCCGTCCCCGCCGTGGGCGCGACCGTTTCCGCGCTCTCGGCCTTCAGCGCCCTGTACTCCCCCGGCCCGGACCGCCCGCTGCCCGCCGCGGCCCCGCCGGTGCACGACCCGGCCAAGCCGACCGCCGTGGTCGTCGTCGGCGACCGCGGGGCCGTCGTCTCCGACGCACTGGCGCCGTACGAGATCCTCGCCGCCACCGGCCGGTTCAACGTCTACACCGTCGCGCCGAAGCGCGAGCCGAAGCCGCTGACCGGCGGCCTCGACCTCGTTCCCGACCTGAGCTTCGCCGACCTCGCCGCGCGGCTCGGCCCGAAGGCGCCGGACCTCGTCGTCGTCCCGGCGCTGCCGGACGTCGGCGAACCGAGCGCGGAACCCGTGACGCAGTGGCTGCGGGCGCAGGCCGCTCACGGCGCGAAGCTGCTGAGCGTCTGCAACGGCGGCGGTGTCCTCGCCTCCGCCGGCCTGCTCGACGGCCGCCCGGCGACCGCGCACTGGCTGAAGCTCGACGCCTTCTCGAGCGACTACCCGGCCGTGCACTGGGTGCGCGGGCAGCGGTTCGTCGACGACGGCGACGTCGTCACCACCGCCGGGATCCTGTCCGGCGTCGACGGGACGCTGCACTGGGTCGAACGGCTCGCCGGCCGCGAAGTGGCGGCCGGCGCCGCGAAGGCGATCGGCTGGTCGCGGTACGGCACCGCGGTCCCCGTCCACGCACCGGCGTCGATGCCGGACGCGGCGGCGATAGTCAACGCCGCCTTCCGTTGGAACCCGGACGAGATCGGCGTTCTGCTCGCGAACGGCGTCGGCGAGATCGAGCTGGCGTCGGTGTTCGACACCGAAGGCCAGTCGCTGTCCTCCCGCACGCTCGCCGTGAGCGTGGACGGCGCCCCGATCCGGTCCCGGCACGGCCTGACGTTCCTGCCCCGGGCGGCGCTGGCCGGCGCGGACCTCGACCGGCTGATCGTGCCCGGGGCGACGCGCGGGGTCACCGGGGGCCCCGTTCCCGAGTACGTCCACGACCGGCCCGGCTTCGCCTACGACACCGCGGTGAGCGCGCTCTCCCGCCGCACGGACGTCGCTACCGCGCGGTGGACCGCGAAGGTCCTGGAGCTGCCCACCGACGGCGTCGGCTTCGAAGGCCGGGCCTGGCCGTGGCTGCCGACGGCGTTACCCGTCACCCTGGTCCTGCTGGGCGCGGCCGCCGTCGTCGTGGTGCGCCGGGTCAGGGCGCCCAGGGCTGCGCGACGACCCAGCTGACGTCGTCGTTGTACGACCCGGCGGCGTCCCACGCGTGGGCGCCGCTGGTGTCGGCGATGTAGAGGGTGTTGTTGTAGTGCCGCAAGTACTTGCCGGAGTAGTTGTACGAGCGGAACGACGAGCCCTGCCCGTTCTTCCCGGCGACCGGGCAGAACGTGGCGTCGGCGCGGAAGGCCGCGCTGCCGTCCATCGGCTGCCGGTAGACCTGGAAGTTGAAGTGGCGCAGGAAGTCCCCGGGGTAGTTGCGGGACTCGAACGACACGCAGGACGAACTGGCGAGCCCGCGCCGGACGATCCAGGTGGCGTCGTTCTTGTCCAAAGTGGAGCTGACGGGCGAGATCACCGCGTTGTCGTTCTGGTGGCGGATGTAGTCGTTCGTGCAGCACGCGGTGGTCGCGCGCAGCGAGATCTCCGAACCGGGGTTCAGCGTGCCGGCGGACCCGGTCGCGCCGCCGTAGCCGACCGAGACGACGTTCGCCTGGACCGCGTTGTCCGCCGCGTCGGTCGGCAGCCCGGCGGTCATCACGCCCTCGAAGAACGAGCCGATCGAGCCGTTGCTGTTGTCCCCGCCGGTGCCGAGGACGATCGCGCCCTCCTGGTGCATCGGCGAATAGCCCGCACGCGTCGGTTCGGAGCCGGAGTACGTCGTCCGCAGGCCGCCGGACTGGGCGTTGCCGTCCTTGAGCGCGAAGAAGTTCTGGCCGTTGTTCTTCAGCAGCGCGGTGACGAACGGCGCGGTGATCCCGGTGTTCGCGGTGTTCTGGCTGCCGCCGGCACCGGACTGGAACAACCCGTTCTCCAGGTCCGCCTGCACCCACGGACCGGCGCCGTAGCACGGCTGGAACCAGCACTCGGTGCCGAAGTTGAGCGCGTCCATGTGGCCGTTGCCGGTGTCCTGGTTGTTCGTCTCGGCGTTGCCGTAGTCGAAGCAGCAGGCGCCGTTGACGTGCGTGCCGGAGGTGATCATGTACATGCCCTCGGGCTGGCCGTTCTTCGCGACGCCGGAGGTGCTGTTGTCGCGGTAGCCCATCCGGCCGGAGAACGAGGCCCCGTAGACCTGGTGGCCGCCCGCGGTCACCGGCAGGGCGTCCGCGGGGACGCCGGTGTCCTGGCCGCCCGCGCCGCCGGGGCCCTCGATCGTCAGGTCGTTGTGCCGCGGGGACTGGTCGTAGATCACGGTGATCAGGCAAGTCGTCCCGGCGCAGAAGGAGTCCTGGGCCGCGGCGTTGGCGTACCCGCCCGCCGCCAGCAGGCCGATGTTGGTCTTCGCGCCGTCGGAGGCGCGCTGGACCTGGTACAGCGCGCCGTTGTAGGTGCCGTAGAGGGCCCGGGTGGTGCTGTGCGCCGCTACGCACGGCGTACCCGCGGCCCCGTAGATGTCACACGGCAGCGAGGCCGCGGCCGAAGCCGTCGACGCCGTCGTGAGGCTCGCGGCCACGAGCGCGACGACCCCCGCCAGTACCCGCAGGATCCGCGTCCGATTGTTAGCGCTAACATTCTTGCCGTCTCGACGTTGAGACACAAAAGCCTCCAGAGCGGGACCAAATGATGTGAGCGTTACCAGCGAGCACTATGCAGCTCGGCCCCGCCGTTCGTCAACGCTCCGATTTGCCCGAAACGGCCGTCCGGCGCGACATAAAACGATTTAGGATTCCCGGCACTGTCGAAGCGATTCACCGGCCGTACGTCCCGGTGGAGTATTGCCAACGTGTGAGTTCGTGATTACAGTCACGTATCACGCTGATTTGAAACGTTTTAAATATCGCCGCCCCATCCCCGCCCCAAGGGAGCCCGCATGCTGCCCTCGAAGCTCTGGCGCGCGACCACCACCACGCTCGCCGCGATCCTCGTCCTCTCCGCCGCGTCGGTCCCCCCGGCCGGCGCCGCGCCCCCGGTCGAGCTGACCGGCGCGCACTGGATCTGGTACCCGGAAGGCGACCCCGCGAACTCCGCGCCGGCCGCGACCCGGTACTTCCGCACCACGTTCACCGCCCCCGCCGGCGCGGTCAGCGACGCCCGGTTCGTCGTCACCGGCGACGACACCGCCGACGTCTGGCTCAACGGCAGGCCCCTGGCCTCCTCCGCCCGCACCGCGGACTCGTGGCGGTCGGCGCTGTCGGTCGACCTCGCATCCGCGCTGACCCCCGGCACCAACACGCTCGCCGTCGCCGTCCGCAACTCCGGCGGCGCGGCCGGCCTGCTCGGGCGGCTGCGCGTGACGACCGCGTCGGGCACCACCGACCTCACCACCGGCGCCGGCTGGAAGAGCGCGACGACCGCGCCCGACGGCTGGGAACAACCCGGGTTCGCCGACGGGACCTGGGCCGCGGCCAAGGACCTCGGCGCCTACGGCACCGGCCCGTGGGGCACCCGCGTGAGCACGCCGAGCGCCTCGGAGCAGACGCCGCTTTCGATCGCGAGCGCGACGGTCGGGCAGCGCGTGAACCCGATCGGCGTCGACCAGCCGCGGTTCGGCTGGAAGCTCGCCTCGACGGCGGCGGGACAACGGCAGTCCGCGTACGAGATCCTGGTGTCCACAGGCGGAAAGGACGTCTGGGACAGCGGCCGCGTCACCTCGGCGCAGCAGGCCGACGTCGCCTACGGCGGTCCCGCGCTCGGCTCGCTGACCGCGTACACCTGGAAGGTCCGCGTCTGGGACGGCCAAGGCCGGATGAGCGGCTGGAGCCCGGTGCAGCGCTTCGAAACGGCGTTGCGCGACCCGGCGGCCGAATGGACCGGCGCGTTCCTCGGGCGCGCGACGGCCGGCCCGGACCTCGCCGGGGCGAACTGGGTCTGGTACCCGGAAGGCGACCCGATCGGCGGCGTGCCCCCGGCCACCCGGTACTTCCGCAAGACCGTGGACCTGGCCGCCGCCCCCGCGAAGGCCACGCTGGTGATCACCGGGGACGACACCGCGACCGTCTGGGTCAACGGCACCCAGGTCAGCGACTCCCCGCGGGTCACCGACTCCTGGAAGACCGCCGCCGTCCTCGACGTCGGCAGCCTGCTGACCGCGGGGGCGAACACGATCGCGGTCAGCACCGAGAACACGACCCAGAGCCCGGCCGGGATGGTCGCCAAGCTGACCGTCCCGAATGGACCGACCGTCGTGACCGACGGTTCGTGGAAAGCGAGCCAGACCGGCCCCGACGGCTGGCAGCAGCGCGGCTTCGACGACAGCTCCTGGCCGGCGGCGCGGGCGCTGACCGCGTACGGCACCGGCCCGTGGAGCGCGAACGTCGCCGTGAGCGCCCCCGCTCCCCTGCTGCGCAAGAGCTTCACCGTCTCGAAGCCGGTCGCGAGCGCGCGGCTGCTGACCACCGCGCTCGGCCTGCAGGAGACCCACCTCAACGGCGCGAAGGTCGGCGACGAAGCCCTGGCCCCCGGGTGGACCGACTACACGAAACGCCTGCAGTACCGCGTTTCCGACGTCACCAAGCAGATCCGCACCGGCGAGAACGTTCTCGGCGCGCTGGTCGGCAACGGCTGGTACTCCGGCAGCATCGGCATCGCCGGCAGCCAGAAGTACGGCACCGAGCCGTGGTACTCGGCGCAGCTGAAGCTGACGTTCACCGACGGCACGAGCACGTCCGTCGCGACCGACGGCACCTGGAAGGCCGGTGACGGCGCGATCCGCGCCGACGACCTCTACCAGGGCGAAACCTACGACGCGCGGCTCGCCACCGGCTGGGACCGGCCCGGTTTCGACGACCGCGGCTGGGCGGCACCCCGCGTCAAGACCGGCGCGAAGCCGAACCTGGTGTCCCAAGTGGACAACGGCGTCACCGTGCAGCAGGAGTTCAAGCCCGTCGCGTGGACCCAGCCGAAGCCGGGGGTCTGGGTGGCCGACCTCGGCCAGAACTTCAGCGGCGTCGACCGGCTGTCAGTGACCGGCCCGGCCGGCACCACGGTCACCCTGCGCCACGCCGAAGTGCTCAACCCCGACGGCACGATCTACACGACGAACCTGCGCGCGGCCCAGGCGACCGACCGGTTCACCCTGGCGGGCACCGGGAGCGTCGAGACGTACGAGCCGCGGTTCACGGTGCACGGCTACCGGTACGTCGAACTGACCGGGCTGCCGTCCGCCCCGACGGCGGCGACGCTGACCAGCCGGGCGATGTGGACGTCCGGCACGCAGACCGGCACGTTCACCTCGTCGAACGCGCTGGTGAACCAGCTGCAGCACAACATCCTCTGGGGTGAGCGCTCGAACATGCTGTCCGTGCCGAGCGACTGCCCGCAGCGCGACGAGCGGCTCGGCTGGACCGGTGACATCGGGATCTTCGCCGGCACCTCGACGTTCAACCTCGACGTCGCCAACTTCCTCGGCAAGTTCAGCGACGACCTGGTCGACGCGCAGCACGACGACGGGTCGTTCACCGACGTCGCGCCGGGCGTGCTGAGCGGCTCGGGCACGGCGGGCTGGGGCGACGCGGGCGTCATCGTGCCCTACACCCTGTGGCAGCGCTACGGCGACACCGGCGTCATCGACGAGCACTTCGCCGCGATGGTGAAGTGGGTGGAGTACCTGCGCTCGACGTCCGGGGCCGACCTGATCCGCGACCACCAGACGTACGGGGACTGGCTCAACGTCAACGACAACACCGCGCAGGACCTCATCTCGACGGCGTTCTTCGCGTGGTCGTCCCGGCTGGTCTCACGGATGGCCGCGGCCACCGGGCACACCGCCGAAGCGACCAAGTACGGGACGCTGGCCGACCAGATCGGGGCGGCGTTCACGAACAAGTTCGTCGCGGCCGACGGCACGGTGGGCTCCGGCTCCCAGACGGGGTATGTCCTGGCGCTCGCGTTCGGGTTGCTGCCGGCCGACCGCGTCCAGCCGGCGGCGGACAAGCTGGCCGCGCGGGTGGCGGCGGCCGGTGGGCACCTGAGCGTCGGGTTCCTCGGCGTGGAGAACCTGTTGCCGGTGCTGGCCGCGCACGGCCACGCGGACGTCGCGTACCAGGTGCTGCTGCAGCCGGACTTCCCCGGCTGGGGCTACATGATCGGCCACGGCGCGACGACCGTGTGGGAGCGCTGGGACGGCATCAAGCCGGACGGTTCGTTCAACGACCCGGGCATGAACTCGTTCAACCACTACGGCCTCGGCTCGGTGGGCGACTTCCTGTACCGCTCGGTCGGCGGCCTCTCACCGGCCACGCCGGGGTACGCGTCGCTGCTGGTGGCGCCGCGGCCGGGCGGCGGTCTGACGTCGGCGAAGTCGGCGTACGAGACGCCGTACGGAACGGCGGTCAGCGACTGGTCGATCTCCGGCGGCAAGCTGACGCTGCGGGTGACGGTTCCGGTGGGCTCGTCGGCGACGGTCAAGGTGCCGACGTCGCAGCCGGGTTCGGTGGGCGCGCCGCCGGAAGCGGTCCCGTCCTCGGCGGGGTCGTACTTCGTGCCCGCGGGTTCGTACGTGTTCACGGCTTCGGCGTGACGCAGGCCGGTGCCGTCACCTCACCCGTGACGGCACCGGCCGCACTCCGAACTCCAGGTGGAAGTTGTCCAGGGTCGCCGGGAGCGGGCGGTCGGGAGCCAGTACCGGACCCGTCCGCTGCTCGAAGTCGTGGTCGCGCAGCAGGTTCGCCAGCAGGGTGCTCGTGCAGAACTGGACCAGGTCGCGGCCCGGGCAGATCGCGGGGCCCGCGCTGAACGGCACCAGCGCCGGGTTGGCCTCCGCTCGGCCGTCGAGCCAGAGGTCCGGCTCGAAGCGGTCCGCGTAGGGCAGCTCGGTGTCGCGGTGGAAGAACGGCGTGAAGACCACGACCGTCGTGCCCGCCGGGCCCCACGCCGTCTCCTCCGTCGTTTCGCGCAGGATCATCGGCGTCGTCGGCCACAGCCGGACCGCTTCGAGCACGCACGCTCGCAGGTAGCTCAGCTGCTGCGGCTGCGCCGGGTCGGCGTCCGGCAGCTCCGCGCGGGCCCGCTCGAGCGCCGCCGGGTGGGTGGCCAGCAGGGCCAGGGTCCGGAACGTCACCATGCCCGCCGCGTCGAAGGCGAACAGCCAGTGCGCCACCTGGTCCGTCGCCGTGCCGTCGTCCCGGGCCGAAGCCGACGCCGCCAGGCTGCCGGGCTCGGCGCGGCCGAGGTGCTCGGCCAGCCGCGCGTGGAAGCGCTCGCGCAGCTGCTTGCGACGCGGGTGCAAGTACGCCCAGTTCGCGTCGAGCCGCAGGCGTTCGAGCAGGTTGGTGAGCGTTTCGTCGTCGCGGGCGCCCGGGCCGAGCACGACCGTGCGCACCAGCCGCCACCACGCGACATTGAAGGTCTCCCAGGTCAGCTCTCGGCCGGCCTCCCTCAGCAGGACGGCGGCTTCGTCGGCGGTCGCGCGGGCGAACGGCGCCGCGAGCTCGTGCAGCGAGCGGCCCGGCTCGAGCACGGCTTCGGTGAAGCGGCGGCGCGGACGGTGGTGTTCGGCGGAGGAGATCAGCACGCCGTGGGGCTGGAAGTGGCCCAGCGCGGCGCGCTTTTCCACTGTGGACGGACTGAACGGCGTCGGCGCGCCGGCCAGCAGCGTGCCGACGTCCTCGGCGGAAAGGACCAGCGCCACCGACCGGCCGGGTACACGCAGCTTCAGCGGCCGTCCGTCGTACCGGTCCCGCAGCCGGGACAGGAGCTTGACGGCCGGGCGGTCGACCTGCAGCTTGCCCCCCAAGCCCATAGCGATGGGCCGCCGTTTGATCACCCCGCCCGCGAGCGTGGGCAACGCCACTTCGGCCGCGACGCGCAGGGTTTCGGTGACCGACGCGGTCACCGGCCGGGTCAAGGGGGTGGACGTCATGTCGCCCGGTTACCCGAGTGGACCGACCGGAAACGCGATCAGTGGCGCAGGGCGAGGTTCAGCACGTCGCCCGCGTGGTCGAGGCAGTCGGCGCAGATCACCGCGTCCCGCGCGGCGCAGTCGACCCGCAGGAGCGGGCGCCGCAGGCCGAGGAACGTCCGGCGCTCCCGGCGGCCGCAGAACTCGCACACGGCGGCCAGCGGCGACGTCACCGCCGCCAGCACGTCACCGCTCGGCGTCTCGCGGTCCGCGCCGTCGCGCACCACCTTCAACCCGGCGCGCACGCACTCCACGCAGATCGGCCCGGACCTGCCGGGGACGCGCGGGCCGCGCACCGAGCCGCAGAACCGGCAGGGCCGTCCGGCCCCGTTCGCCGCCGTCACGCCGCCTCCTCACCGGTTTCGCCGCCCTCGCACGGGGAACCCGGGGCACGACGTCACCTCCCGGCCACGCTACCCGCATCCGGCCGCGCGGGGGCATCGGCGGACCCGGCTCACGCTCGGCCGGGACCCGCGCACGGACCTCCCGCCCGGGCGGCACCACGGCACGAGCGGGCAGGGAGGGAACGTTGTCGTCGTTGACCGTGCTGTTCGGGGTGGCCGGGCTGCTCGCCCTCGCCGCGGCGATCGTGCCGAAGCTCGTCGCGGACCGGCCGTTCTCGGTGCCGCTGGTGATGCTGCTCGCCGGGATCGTCTTCGGCCTGCTCCCGCTGCCCGCGCCGTACGGCGACGGCTGGAGCGATCCCGCCGCCCACCTGCACAGCGTCGAATCGTTCACCCAGCTGGGTATTCTCGTCGCGCTCGCCGGCACCGGCCTGTCCGTGGACCGCCCGTTCGGGTTGAAGCGCTGGGGTTCGACCTGGCGGCTGCTCGCCCTGACCATGCCGCTGTCGATCCTGGCGATCGCCGCGCTCGGGTACTGGTGGCTCGCGCTGGCGCCGGGGGTGGCCCTGCTCCTGGCCGCGGCGCTGGCACCGACCGACCCGGTGCTGGCGGGCGACATCGGCGTGCCGCACCCCGACGTCGAGCCGGAACTGGCCAGGGACAACGAAATCCGCTTCACCCTGACCACCGAAGCGGGTCTCAACGACGGGCTGGCCATGCCGTTCGTCCTGCTCGGGCTGGCGATGGCGGGCAGCAGGCCGAACCTCGCCGTGTCGTGGGTGCTCACCGACCTGCTGCTGCCGGTCGTGACCGGCGTGCTGGTCGGCCTGGTGGCCGGGCGCGGGCTCGGCTGGGCGATCTTCCACACGTCGTCGGACCGGCTGCGGCTCGCCGAGTACGGCGACGGCCTGGTCCTGCTGGCGCTCGCTTTCCTGCCGTACGCGCTCTCGGAACTGGCCCACGGCAACGGGTTCGTCGCCGTGTTCACCGCCGCGGTCGTGGTCCGCAAGCAGGAGCGCGAGCACGACTACCACGGTGTCCTGCACGCGTTCGGCCACCAGCTGGAACGGCTCTTCGTGCCGCTCGCCCTGCTCGGGCTGGGTCTCGCCATCGGTGACGGGCTGCTGCGCGGCCTCCGTCCCCTCGAAGTCGTGCTCGCCGTGGTCGCGGTGCTGGTCGTGCGGCCCGTCGTCGGCTGGGTCTCGCTGCTCGGGTCCTCGGCCGGGCGGCCCGGGACGCTGGCCATCGCGTTCTTCGGCGTCCGCGGCATCGGCACGCTCTTCTACCTCGCCTACGCGCTCGACCGGCTGCCGGTGGCGCACCAGGACGTCCTGTGGCGGGTCGGCGCGCTCGCCGTCGCCGTGTCGGTGGTGGTCCACGGCGTGCTCGCCGAACCCGCCATCCAGCGGATCGAGCGGATGGGCGGCCACCTGCCCGCTCATTGAGCCCGGTTGGCGGACGCGGCCACGGGGTACCCGGCCGACGTGATTCGCGAGGTGCTGCCCTGGTGGCTCGGCCTGACCGGCCTGTGGGTCCTCACGCTGTCGACGCCGTCGTGGCCGGAAATCACGGCCGCGGCCGTCGCGGCGGTGCCGTGCGCGTTCGCGGCCCGCGCGGCGCGCAAGGCCGTCGGCGGAGCGTGGCGGCCCCGCCCGAGCTGGCTGAGGTGGCTGCTCACGATCCCGGGCACGGCGGTCCGCGAATCGGTGTCCGCCCTGGTCAAGGTCGTGCGCCACCCGCGCGCGGGCCGGTTCGACACGGTCGGGCTGCCGGCGGAACCCGACGCGGTCCACGACGCCAGGGCGGCCCTCGCGGCCGCTGTCGTCGGCTGCACCCCGGGGACGATGGTCGTCGCCACTCCCGAAAACCCCTCAGCCGACCGCGAACTCGTCGTCCACCGGCTCCTCGACGGGGACTCACGCGTACTGGACGAGGTGCGCCGGTGACCGGCTGGCTGGTCGCCGCCGTGGTCCTCATGGCGGGCGGCCTCGGCCCGGCGCTGTGGCTGGCCGCGCGCGGGGACGCCATCGCGCGCCTCGCCGGACTGCAGCTCGCCGGCCCGGTCACCGTGCTCACGCTGCTCCTGCTCATCCAGGCCTACGGTCCGTCGAGCGCGGTGATCCTGCCGCTGGTGCTGACCGTCCTCGCCTTCGCGGGCACCCTGCTGTTCATCCGGCTGCTGGGGACGACCGAATGACGGTCCTCGCCCAGGTTCTGGTCTTCGCCGGGGTCGCCGTCGTGGTGGTCTCGGCGCTGGCGATGCTGCGGGCCCGGACCCTGCTCAACCGCCTGCACCTGCTCGCGCCGGTGACAACGCTGGGCGCGCCGCTCGTCGGCGTCGGGCTGGTGCTGGCCAGTGGATGGAACCTCGGGTCGGGCGCCATCCTGCTCACCGTCGTCCTGCTCGCGGTGACCGGACCGGTGCTGCAGTCCGCCGCCGGACGCGTAGAGGCGCGGCGGCAAGGCGCGATCGACGAGGACCTCCCGTCGTGACGACGGTCGTGCTGCTCGTCGCCCTCGCGTTCGTCGCCGTCGCGGGGTTCGCGGTGGTGGCCACCCCGGACCCGCGGCGGCAGGCGATCACGTTGTCGCTGTTCAGCCTGTGCCTGACGCTGCTGTTCGTGGCGCTCCAAGCGCCGGACGTCGCACTTTCGGAACTGGCCGTCGGGTCGGCCGTGGTGCCGCTGCTCGTGCTGCTCACCATCCGGAAGGTGGGCGGGCGATGACGCTGCGGGCCCGGACGTGGCTGTGCGCGGCCGGCGCGCTCGGCGTCGCCGTCCTGCTCGTGGCGGCCTTCCTGCGGATGCCCGCGTTCGGCGGCGCCCTGCACGTCTACCGCGACCTCGCGCTGCCCGCGGCCATCGCGCGGATGTCGCCGAACCTCGTGTCGTCGATCAACTTCGACCTGCGCGCGCTCGACACCCTCGGCGAGGAGACCATCGTCGCCGCCGCGGTCGTCGGCGCGCTGTCGCTGCTGCAACCGTCCGAAGAGGAACGGGAGCGGATCGAACCGCAGCGCGGGTACGTCATGCCGGTGGTCAAGCTGGCCGGCTACCTGCTGCTGCCGGTGACCCTGCTGCTCGGCCTCGACGTCGTCGCGCACGGCCACCTCACCCCCGGCGGCGGCTTCCAGGGCGGCGTGGTGCTCGCGACCGGCTGGCACCTGCTCTACATCTCCGGCAGCTACCCGGCGCTCGCGCGGCTGCGCCCGATCGACTGGTGCGAGTACGCCGAGGCGGCGTCGACCGGCCTGTACGTCGTCACCGGGCTCGCCGGCCTGGTCGCCAGCGGCGCGTTCCTGGCCAACATCCTGCCCAAGGGCGAGTTCGGCTCGCTGCTGTCGGCGGGCACGGTGCCGGTGCTGAGCGTCCTGGTCGGGATCGAGGTGGCCGCCGGGCTCGTCGTGCTGCTGGCCCAGTTCCTCGGCCAGGGCCTGATCCGGGAGGAGGACTCGTGACCGGGGTCGCCGGGATGGCCTGCTACTGCGTGGCCGGGTGGCTGCTGCTCATCGGCGCGGTCGGGATCGTGCGCAGCCGGCACCTCGTGCACACCGTCGTCTCGCTCTCGGTGGCGCAGGCCGGGACGTACGTGCTGCTGCTCGGCATCGGCTACCAGGACCAGGCCGGCGCGCCGATCGTCGTCCAGGACCAGCGCCAGCCCGTGGTCGACCCGATGGTGCAGGCGATGACGCTGACCGACATCGTCGTGTCGGCGACGATCACGGCGCTGCTGCTCGGCCTGACCATCCAGATCTCCAAGCGGCACGGGACGGTCGATCCCGACGAGCTGCGCGCCCTGCGCGGCTGAGGCGATGTCCGCGCTCCCGTCCCTCGTCGTCGCGCTGCCGCTGCTGGCCGCGTGCGTGCTGCTGGGCCTGGGCGTCAAGCTGCCGCGGGTGGTGGCCGACGGCCTCGCGACCGCGGCGGCGCTGACCGCCACGGTGCTGACGGCGGTGCTGCTCGCCGCCGTCCAGCACGGCCGGGTGGTGGTCTGGCTGGGCGGGCACCGGCCGGACGGCGCCCGTTCGCTGGGCATCGTCCTGGCGGCCGAGGGCCTCAACACGACGCTCGCGCTGCTAGCGTCGTTCCTGACGACGTGCGCGCTGGTCTACAGCTGGCGCTACTTCGAGGCGGTCGAAGCCCGCTACCACGCGATGATGCTGCTGTTCCTCACCGGCATGCTCGGCTTCCTGCTCACCGGGGACCTGTTCACCCTGTTCGTCTTCTTCGAGCTGATGAGCGGCGTCGCCTACGCGCTGACCGGGTACCGCGTCGAGGAGGCCGACTCGGTCCAGGGCGCGCTCAACTTCGGCGTGGTGAACTCCCTCGGCGCGTACTTCACGCTGATGGGCATCGGCCTGCTCTACGCGCGCGGCGGGCAGCTCGGGCTGGCGCAGCTCGGCGTGGCCCTCGACGGGAAGCCCGCGGACGCGCTGGTGCTCGCCGCGTTCGTGCTCGTCTGCACCGGCCTGCTGGTCAAGGCGGCCGCGGTGCCGTTCCACTTCTGGCTCGCCGACGCGCACGCGGTCGCGCCGACCCCGGTGTGCGTGCTCTTCTCCGGCGTCATGGTCGAGCTGGGCGCCTACGGCGTGCTGCGGGTGCGGCGCACGGTGTTCGGTGGCGTCCTCGACGACGGCGCGTTCGCCCGGGTACTGCTGGTGCTCGGGATCGCGAGCGCGGTGCTCGGCGCCGTCCTGTGCTTCACCCAGCGGCACCTGAAACGGCTGCTGGCCTACTCGACGATCGCGCACACCGGGTTGTTCCTCTGTGGACTGGCCGCCGCGGACGGCGCGGCGAGCACCGGGTTCCTGCTGGCGGTGGCCGGGCACGCGGGTGCCAAGGCGACGCTGTTCCTGCTCGTCGGCGTGCTCAAGGACCGCTACGGCAGCGTCGACGAGGACGAGCTGTTCGGCAAGTGCGGGCACTCCCGGCTCGAGGGCGGGCTCTTCCTGCTGGCGGGCCTGGTCCTGGCCGGGCTGCCGCCGTTCGGCATCGCGTTCGGCAAGGACGTCACCGAGCACGCGCTCGAGAAGACCGGCTACGGCTGGCTCGTGGCGGTCTTCGTCCTCGTCACCGCCGTGACGGCGGGTGCTGTGCTGCGAGCCGGTCTCGGTGTCTACTTCGGACGCGGCCGGCCCCCGCGCCGCGACGACGGCGACCGCACCCCGGGCACCGACGAGGAGCCCGAGACCGGCCGCCGCATCGAGCGCACGCCCGCGACGATGACCGCCGCGATCGTCGCGGTGCTGGCCGCCGCGCTCGCGGTCCCCTGGCTGCGTGACGTCGCCGTCACCGCCGGGCGGCAGGAGGCGGACCGCGCCGGGTACCTGCACGACGTCCTGCCCGCCGTCGGCTCGCCCGGGTCACTCCCGCCGGTGACGGCCGAGTGGACGTCGTCCGGCCTGCTGTTCGGGGGTATCACCGTGCTGCTGGCCCTCGGCGTCGCCGCGGCGGCCCTGTGGCCCCACCGGCTCCCGTCCTGGCCCCGGCCGGTCCGCACCGCGCTCGACGCGCTGCACCGGGCGCATTCCGGGCACGTCGGGGACTACGTGGCCTGGCTGCTGGTGGGCGTGACGGTCCTCACCGCGATCATCTGGATCTGATGTGTACGCGGCCGCGCACCGGGTAACCCGGAGACAAGGCCCTTTTGGCGACTGGCCGATCCGGAAATGTCGCCGCGACGGAAGGTGCACCCGATGAACGACAAATTCGAGAACAAGGGCGAAGAGCTCAAGGGCCGGGCGAAGGAAGCCGTCGGCGACGCCACGGGCAACGAGCAGTGGCAGGCCGAGGGCAAGGCCGACCAGGCCAAGGGTTCGCTCAAGCAGGCCGGCGAGAAGATCAAGGACGCCGTCAAGGGCGTCAAGGACAAGGACTGACCTCTGGTCCTGCCGCTGCCGCACCCCGGGTTCCCGGGGTGCGGCAGTTCTCGTTTCAGCGCTCTTCGGACCGGCGCGCGAGCCGTTCGCGCTGCGGGATCACGACGTACTTCGGGTCCTTTGTGGACGCCACCCCGGCCGCGTAGACGCCGAACCGCGTGCACAGTCCCGACGCCAGGTAGGCCGCACCCGCCAGCACGCCCGCGGCGCGGTTCCGGCTCGCCAGCAGGGAAAGACCCGCGCCCGCCGCCGTCAACGCCTTGGCCGCCTTGAGCAGCTTTCCCGCGCGGCCCGTCCGGTACGGCTCGGAAACCAGGCCCAGCCCGGTCTCCAGGTGGTGCTCGGCCACCAGCTCCGCGGCCGCCCCCACCAGCCCCGCCCGGATCGCCGGGCCGACTTCGCCGGCGGGTGCCGCCAGCAGGGCCGCGCCCGCGCCGCTCGTCAGCGCGCTGCCCGCGAACAGCACCGGGAGCGTCCCGTGGGCCTCGTGCCACGACGGCGTCGCCGTGTCGGCGAGCAGCACCGCCGTGTACGTGCACATCGCCGGGCCGAGCACGCCCGCACCCATCCCCGCGAGCCTGCCGATCAGCGGCAGCTTCCCGGTCACCTCGGACGCCGCCGCCACCGCGGCGAGCCCCGAGAACGGGGACAGGATCCACGAACCCACCGAAAGGGGTGACGTCGGCTTGAGCACCCGCAGCATGTGCAGGAACCGCGTCGGCTTGCCGAGGTCGTGGACCAGCGCCACGACGCTCGCGACGGACCCGCCGGACGCCACGATCCGGCCCACGCGGGCCAGGCCCGGGCGTCCGGTGACGTCGGCCAGGGCCGCCATCGTCGCCGACGCGCCCGCCGCCCCGCCCAGGAACAGGTACAGCGGCACGTCCGGCTGCTTCCAGGCCGGCTCCTTCAGGATCGGCCGGCCGTAGTAGGACTTGAACTCGGCGGGCTCGACCATCGCCGGTTCGCGGCGCGGGCTCACCGGCGCCGTCCCAGGAACGACATCGCGACGGCCGCGGCCACGCCCGCCGCCGTCACCGCGGCCCGCTTCCACATCGCCGGCAGGTCCCGGGTCGTGACGACCGGGTCCGGCGGCAGCCCGTACACCTCGGGTTCGTCCAGCAGCAGGAAGAACGCGCCGTCGCCGCCGACGCCGTCGTCCGGGTCACGGCCGTAGAGCCGGGCCTCCGGCACCCCGGAGTCGTGCAGCGTCCGCACGCGCTCGTCGGCTCGTTCGCGCAGCTCGTCGAGTTCGCCGAACTGGATCGAGTCGGTCGGGCACGCCTTGGCGCAGGCCGGTTCCATGCCCGCGCCGAGCCGGTCGTAGCAGAGGGTGCACTTGAACGCGCGGCCGTCGCTCTCCCGCTTTTCGATGACGCCGTACGGGCACGCCGGAACGCAGTAGCCGCAGCCGTTGCAGATGTCCTGCTGCACCACGACGGTGCCGAACTCGGTGCGGAACAGCGAGCCGGTCGGGCAGACGTCGAGGCAGGCCGCGTGCGTGCAGTGCTTGCAGACGTCGCTCGACATCAGCCAGCGCACACCGGGCTCCTCCTGCCCCGGCGCGCCGACGTCCGGCATCCCGAGGTCCACAGTGGACGGTGCCGGGGCGGCGGGCTTGGGTTGTTCGACGAACGCGACGTGCCGCCAGGTGTTCGAGCCCAGCGCGCCGGTGTTGTCGTAGGACGAGCCGAGCAGGTCGAGCTCGCCGCGGTCGGGTACGCCGTTCCACTCCTTGCACGCCACTTCGCAGGCCTTGCAGCCGATGCACACCGACGTGTCGGTGAAGAACCCCATCCGGGGCTGGGTGCCGTACTCAGCCATCGGCTCGCCTCCGGTACTCGTCCACGAACTCGGGCAGCGCCGCGCCGCGCGGGCGCCGTCCCGGCCGGATGTCACAGGTGGCCGCCTTCGACTCCTGGATGTGCACGTTCGGGTCCATCACGACCGACAGCAGGTCGTTCGCCGCGTCCCCGCGGGAGAGGCCGTTCGGGCCCCAGTGGTAGGGCAGGCCGACCTGGTGGATGGTCCGGCCGCGGACCTTCAGCGGCTTGACGCGGTCGGTCACGAGCACGCGGGCCTCGATCGCCGTGCGCGCCGAGATGATCGTCGCCCAGCCGCCGTTCTCGAGGCCGCGTTCGGCCGCGAGCGCCGGCGAGACTTCGCAGAAGAACTCCGGCTGCAGCTCCGAGAGGTAGGGCAGCGTCCGGCTCATGCCGCCGGCCGTGTGGTGCTCGGTGAGCCGGTAGGTGGTGAACACGTACGGGTAGACCGTGCTGCGCGCCGGGTTGTAGGGGTTCGACGGGCTGTCCAGGGTCTGGCGCGTCGGCGACTCCTGCTGGCCGTACAGCGCGTTCTCCACCGGGCTTTCGAACGGCTCGTAGTGGGTGGGCAGCGGGCCGTCGGCCAAGCCGGCCGGGACGTAGAGCCAGGCCTTCCCGTCGGTCTGCATGATGAAGGGGTCGCGGCCGCCCAGCGCGTCCTGCGCCTTCGCGCCCTCGGGCGGCACGTAGTCCGGCGCCTTGGTGGGCTCGAAGTCGGGGACGTCCGGGCCGACCCACTTGCCCTGCTCGGCGTCCCAGCTGAGCAGCTTCTTCCGTTCGCTCCACGGCTTGCCGTCCGGGTCGGCCGACGCGCGGTTGTAGAGGATCCGGCGGTTCGCCGGCCACGCCCAGGCCCAGCCCTTGGCGACCCAGTCCTGCTCGCTGCCCGGCTGCCGGTTCGCGGCCTGGTTCTTCCCGCCGGCGCGGGCGCCGCAGTAGATCCAGCAGCCGCACGCGGTCGAGCCGTCGTCCTTCAGCTGCGTATACGCCGAGAGCGGGCCGTCCGGGCCGTGCCCGTTGATCTCGGCGAGCACGGACTCCGCGCTCGGGTCGTCCGTCGGTCCCTCGACCGGGTAGCTCCAGGTCAGGTCGCGGATCGGCGCGTCGCGCGGGTCGTCGCCGACGCGTTCCCGGATGATCCGGCCCAGGTGGTAGTAGAACCAGAGGTCGCTGCGGGCGTCCCCGGGCGGTTCGACGGCTTTGTGGTGCCACTGCAGCAAGCGCTGGGTGTTGGTGAAGCTGCCGTCCTTCTCGGTGTGCGCGGCGGCGGGCAGGAAGAAGACCTCGGTGCCGATCTCCTCCGGCTTCAGCTCGCCGGTCTCGACCTCGGGGCCGTCCTTCCAGAACGTCGCGCTCTCGATCATCTGCAGGTCGCGGACGACGAGCCAGTCGAGGTTGGCCAGGCCGAGCCGCTGGAACTTGCCGTTGGCCGAGCCGACCGCCGGGTTCTCCCCGACCAGGAAGTAGCCCTTGCACTCCCCCTCGATCTGCTTCTGCACGGTCGCGTACGTGCCGTGGTCGCCGGTCAGGCGCGGCAGGTAGTCGAAGCGGAAGTCGTTGTGCGGCTGGGCCGAATCGCCCCAGTAGGACTTGAGCAGGCTCACGGTGTAGGAGCGCATGTTGCCCCAGAACCCGGTCTTGCCCGCGTCCGCCGCGACGAAGTCGTCGAGGTTCTGGTGCTGGTGCGCGTGCGGCATCGGGATGTAGCCGGGCAGCAGGTTGAACAGCGTCGGGATGTCGGTAGAGCCTTGGATGCTGGCGTGGCCTCGCAGCGCGAGGATGCCGCCGCCGGGGCGGCCGATGTTGCCGAGCAGGGTCTGCAGGATCGACGCCGTGCGGATGTACTGCGCGCCGACCGTGTGGTGCGTCCAGCCGACCGAGTACACCCACGCCGTCGTCCGGTCGCGGCCGGAGTTCGCGGTGACCGCCTCGGCGATCTCCCGGAACTGCTCGACGGGCAGGCCGCAGACGTCGGCGACCACCTCGGGCGTGTAGCGGGCGAAGTGGCGCTTGAGCACCTGGAAGACGCACCGCGGGTGCTGCAGCGTCTCGTCGGTCTTCGGCTTGCCGCCGATCGCCGCGCCGCCGCTGCCGTAGGTGTCGGCCCGGGCCGACTGCTGGTGCGCTTCGCCGCTGTGGTGCGACCCGGAACCGGGCTCGCCCGGCTGCTCGGGATCGGTGGAGCCGGCCGCGGGCACGGTCGGCACGCCTTCGTACTCCCACGTCGTCATGTCGTACCGGCGCTTCTCGGGGTCGTAGCCGGAGAAGACGCCGTCGAGGTCTTCGGTGTCCTCGAAGTCCTCACGCAGGATGGCGGCCGCGTTGGTGTAGGCGAGCACGTACTCCCGGAAGTCCTTGTCGTTGCTCAGGACGTAGTTGATCAGGCCGCCGAGGAACGCGATGTCCGAGCCGGCGCGCAACGCCGCGTGGACGTGCGAGACCGCGCTGGTGCGGGTGAACCGCGGGTCGACGTGGATGATCTTCGCGCCGCGGGCCTTCGCCTCCATCACCCACTGGAACCCGACCGGGTGGCACTCGGCCATGTTCGAGCCCTGGATGACGATGCAGTCGGCGTTGGCGAGGTCTTGCTGGAACGTCGTGGCGCCTCCACGACCGAAGGAGGTCCCCAGACCGGGAACCGTGGCGGAGTGTCAAATACGGGCCTGGTTTTCGATCTGTATCGCGCCGAGCGCGGTGTACAGCTTCTTCATCAGGTAGTTCTCTTCGTTGTCCAGCGTCGCGCCGCCCAGGCTGGCGAAGCCGAGCGTGCGGTTGAGCTTGCGACCCTGGTCGTCGGCGTCCTGCCACGTCTCGTCGCGGGTCTTCAGGACCCGGTCGGCGATCATGTCCATCGCCTTGTCGAGGGGCAGGCGCTCCCAGTCGGTGCCGTACGGGCGCCGGTAGAGGACCTCGGTGACGCGGCTCGGGCTGGTCACGAGCTGCTTGCTGGCCGACCCCTTCGGGCACAGCCGGCCGCGCGAGATGGGCGAGTCGGGATCGCCTTCGATCTGCGTGACGCGGCCGTCCTTGACGTAGACCTTCTGGCCGCAGCCGACGGCGCAGAACGGGCAGACGGACTTGACCACTTTGTCGGCGTCTTCGGTGCGGGCGTGCCATTTTTCCGAACCGTCCGATTTGGCCGCCGCGGCGCGGGCGGTGCGGTCCGGACCGGTCAGCTGCCGGTACACCGGCCAGCCCTCGATCCACTTCCGCACGCTCATACCTCGCACGGTAGTAGCGATACCCGCGGATCGCAGCTCTAACCGCGCACCCTTCGGGTTCCATCGCCGAGCGGTTCCGTCCGGGCTGCCGCGTCGAGGCGTTCCAGCAGCGGGATCATCACCCGCCGCGTGCTGTCCAGCGCCCGGCGGGCCTCCGAAACCGTGAACGGCCGGGGCAGCCCGCGCAGCTCGGCCACCGCCCGCTCCTCGGCGTCCGGGCCGAGCACGACGCCGTCGGCGACCGCCGTCAGCCGGCCGAGCCGGACCGCCGCCGCCAGCTCGCGGCGGCCCAGGCCCAGCGCGCGCAGCTCGTCGGCCTCCGGGGCGCGGAACGGGTGCTCGGCGAGCCGTTTCACCACCGTCTCCAGCGCCTTCTCGACGGCCGGGGCGAGTCCCGCGCCGGGCCGGCGCACGAGCCCGCCGGTGACCTCGAACCCGGTGCCCGCCAGCAGCGGGGCGACCAGCTCCGGCGCGGGCAGCCCGAGCCGCTGCCGCAGCGCTTCCACCGGCATGCCCGCGGCCAGGGCGTCCCAGCCCCGGACGATCGCCGCGGCCTCGGCGCGCAGCCCGGCGACGCGCGCCGGGTCGGCGAACCAGTCCCCCATCCGGTCGCCCGTCTCCGGCAGGCCCATCGCCGCGAAGTCCGGCGCCGGCACGAAACCGTTGCGGCGCAGATAGGTCCCGGCCAGGTCCGGGTCCGCCAGCTCCTCGCCGCGGGTCCGCGCCGCGCCCCGGCGGGCCAACGACGGCGGCCGGACGTCGAGCACGTCGAACCCGGCGGCGATCCGGTGCTCGCCGGGGTCGCGCAGCAGCCCCCGGTCGCCCACCCGCAGCGGCAGCGCGGCCGCCGTGGTGAGCCGCGCGGTGTCCGTCCCGAGTGGACGGACGCGCACCGGCACCGCCGCCGTGCCGAAGTGCAGCACCAGGTTCCGGTGGACCTCCCCGCCGCGCAGCCGGACGTCGAACTCGGTCGTCGCGTGCCACCGGCCCGGCGTGAGCAGGACGTCGCCGCGGCGGACTTCGGTCCGGGCCGTGCCGCGCAGGTTCACCGCCACGCGGGCCACTGCCGTCACCCGGTCGTGCGGCTTCCCGAGTGCCTGCAGGCCGCGGACCTTCACCCGCGCGTCCCCGAGCACCAGCTCGTCGCCGACCGCGATCGTGCCGGCCGCGAGGGTGCCCGTGACGACCGTGCCGGCCCCCGAAACGGTGAACGCCCGGTCGATCCACAACCGGACATCGGCGTCCGGATCGGGCGTCGGCAACGCATCGGCCAGGGTCCCGATCGCCGCGCGCAGCTCGGCGAAACCCGCGCCCGTCTTCCCGCTGACGGCGACGCTCGGCACCGCGCCCAGCGACGTCGCCGCGATTTCGGTCAGCGCCGCCGCGGTTGCCGCGGCCGGGTCGGCCCGGTCGGCTTTCGTGACGACGAGCAGGCCGCGCCGGACGCCGAACGCGTCGAGCGCGGCGAGGTGCTCGGCCGACTGCGGCATCCAGCCTTCGTCGGCCGCGACGACGAACAGCACGGCCGGCGCGGGCCCGGCGCCCGCGAGCATGTTCGGCACGAACCGCTCGTGGCCCGGCACGTCGACGAACGCGACGTCCTCGTCGCCGATCCGCGTCCAGGCGAAGCCGAGGTCGATGGTGAGGCCGCGACGGCGTTCCTCGGCCCAGCGGTCCGGCTCCATCCCGGTCAGGCGGCGCACCAGCGTCGACTTGCCGTGGTCGACGTGCCCGGCGGTGACGATCACGCGCATCGGCGGACGGCTTCCCGCAGCTTCGCGTCCTCTTCCGGCCGCACGGTCCGCAGGTCGAGCAGGCACCGGTCGCGTTCGACGCGGCCGACGACCGCGGGCTCGCCGGTCCGCAGCGCGACGGCGTACCGGGCGGGCAGGCTCACCGCGACGCTGGGCAGCTCGACGCCCGGCGCTCCCCCGCCGCCGACGGCCGCGACCGACGGGACCACCCGGGCGTCGACGCCGTCCCACGCCCGGACCAGGGCTTCCGCCCGGTGCCGGAGGCTCTCGACGGACACGTCGAGGGCCGCGCGCACCGGCGGCTGCGGCCCGCGCAGCGTCGCTTCGAGGGCGGCCAGGGTCAGCTTGTCGACGCGCAGGGCCCGCGCGGCGGGGTGCCGCCGCAGCCGTTCGACGACGTCGGCGGCGCCGAACAGGAGACCGGCCTGCGGGCCGCCGAGCAGCTTGTCGCCGCTGGCCGTGACGACCGTGGCCCCGGCGCGCAGGGCGGTCGCCGCGTCCGGTTCGTCCGGCAGCAGCGGGTGCGGGGCCAGCAGGCCGGACCCGATGTCGGCGACGACGGGCACGCCGAGCCCGGCCAGCTCGCCGAGCGCCACCTCCGACGTGAAGCCGGTGACGCGGTAGTTCGACGGGTGCACCTTGAGGACGAACCCGGTGTCGGGGCCGATCGCCTCGGCGTAGTCGCGCACGGACGTCCGGTTGGTGGTGCCGACTTCGCGCAGCCGGGCGCCGGTCGAGGCCAGCAGGTCGGGGATGCGGAAGCCGTCGCCGATCTCGACCAGCTCGCCCCGGCTGACGACGATCTCGCGGCCCGGGGCGAGGGCGAGCGCGCAGAGCAGCAGGGCGGCCGCGTTGTTGTTGACAACGTGCACCGCGGCGGCGTCCGGGACGGCGGCGGCGAGCGCCGCGAGGGCACCGCGCCCACGCCGGGCGCGCTCACCGGTCGCCAGGTCGAACTCGACGTCGGTGGCACCGCCGGCCGCCACCAGGGCGTCCAGCGCGGCGGCCGACAGTGGGGCTCGGCCGAGGTTGGTGTGCACGACGACGCCGGTCGCGTTGACCACCGGCCGCAGCGACGCCGCGCTCGCCGGGAGCCGCGCGAGCACGACGTCGACGACGTCACCCGGGGCGACCCCGCCTTCTCGGGCGGCCTGCTGAACTTCGGCGACCACCGCTTTGACCAGGTCGCGCCCGAGCGTCCCCGCCGCCTTCGCGACGCGGGGCTCGGCCAGGACCGCGTCGGTCCGCGGGATCGCGCGGCGGGGGTCAGGCATGGCGGAGGCGGACGGGAATCGAACCCGCCAGCGGCAGGACCTGCCGCTCAACGGTTTTGAAGACCGTGCCGGTCACCAGGCCGGATACGCCTCCCTGCACCATGGCGCCCATCCTGCCAACTCCGCGCCCCGCGGGCACGATGAACCGGTGGAGTACCGGCTGACGCAGTACGCGCACGGGGGCGGCTGCGCGTGCAAGATCCCGCCCGGCGAGCTCGAGGAGGCCGTCCGCGGCCTGACCGGGAGCTCCCCCGCCGACCCCACCGGCGAGCTGCTCGTCGGCCTCGACACCGGCGACGACGCGGCCGCGGTGCGGATCTCCGGGTCGACCGCGCTGATCGCGACCACGGACTTCTTCACCCCGGTCGTGGACGACGCCTACGACTGGGGGCGGATCGCCGCGGCCAACGCCCTGTCCGACGTCTACGCCATGGGCGGCACGCCGGTGGTCGCGGTCAACCTGCTCGGCTGGCCGCGGGAGACGCTGCCGTTCGAGCTCGCGGCCGAGGTGCTGCGCGGCGGGCTCGACGTCTGCGGCAAGGCGGGCTGCCACCTGGCCGGCGGGCACAGCATCGACGACCCGGAGCCGAAGTACGGGCTGGCCGTCACCGGCGTCGCGGATCCTTCGCGGCTGCTGCGCAACGACGCGGGCCGCGCGGGCGTGCCGCTGACGTTGACCAAGCCGCTCGGCGTCGGCGTGCTGAACTCGCGGCACAAGGCGACGGGCGAACGGTTCGCGCAGGCGATCGACCTCATGACGACGTTGAACGACGCCGCGGCCCGCGCCGCGCTCGCCGCCGGGGCCGTCTGCGCCACCGACGTCACCGGCTTCGGGCTGCTCGGCCACCTGCACAAGCTGGCCCGGGCCAGCGGGGTGACCGCCCGGATCGACCCGGCGGCAGTGCCCTACCTCGACGGCGCGCGCGAGGCCCTGCGCGACGGGTACGTCAGCGGCGGCACCCGCCGGAACCTCGACTGGGTGCGCCCGCACGTGGACGTGTCCCGGATTTCTTCCGACGAGGCACTGCTGCTGGCCGACGCGCAGACGTCCGGCGGGCTGCTGGTCGCCGGGGAGCTGCCGGGCCATCCGGTGATCGGGGAGCTCGTGCCGCGCGGGGACCACACGATCGTCGTGGGCTGAGTTTCGGGCCGTCCGAGGCGGGTACGCGGAGATCATGCCTGCACCGGACCGTTCCAGCCTCGAACAGCACCTGGCCGAGACCGACTACCCGTGCGGCCGCGACGAGCTCCTGCGGCGCGCGGCCGCGGCGGGTGGCGGCGACTCCGTGCTCGGCTCGCTCGGCGGACTCGCCGAAGGCGACCGGTACGAGAACTTCGACGCCGTGTGGGAGGCGGTGTCGGCCAAGCACATCGGCGGAGCGCCTTAAGCGAGCCGCTCCACGGCGTCGCGGGCTTCCTTGAGGTCCGCCCCGGTGTTCTCGCGGTAGACCTTGATGGCCTGGATCTTCTTGCCTTCGCGCACCAACGCGGTGACCTCGGCGAGCCCGGGCTCTTCGACGGTCACTCCGAGCTGAGCGACGATGGCGTCCAGCTTCCGTTCCATCCGGTCGAGCCGGCGGCTGAGCCTGCGTTCGGTCGTCGAGGAGCTCAGCCCGACGACCGCGACGAGCAGGACGATCCCGAGCAGCAGCATCCCGTAGTCCATGGCGGGTCATGCTACGTGCGGAAAACTGTCGGTGCCCGCGGTTAAGGTGGCCCGCATGACGACATTGCCGGATCGCCCCCGCACCGCCCTGCTCGTGGTCGACGTCCAGAACGGCGTCATGAAGGAGGCCCACGACCGCGCGGCGGTCCTCGCGAACATCGTGGCGCTGGTGGAGAAGGCGCGGGAAGGCGGGGTTCCGGTCGTGTGGGTGCAGCACACGAGCGACGAGCTGCCACACGGGAGTGCGGTGTGGGAGTACGTGCCGGAACTGGTGCGAGGCGAGGCGGAGCCCTTGGTGCACAAGGAGTACGGGGACTCGTTCGAGGACACGGACTTGGAGCCGGTGCTGTCTTCGCTGGGCGTGGGGCGGCTGGTGGTGGCCGGCGCGCAGACGGACGCTTGCATCCGGTCGACGTTGCACGGGGCGTTCACCCGGGGTTACGACGCGACCTTGGTGACGGACGCGCACACGACGGAGGACCTGTCCGCGTATGGGGCTCCGGCTCCCGGGGAGGTCATCGCTCACACCAACTTGTATTGGTCGTTCCAGACCGCTCCGGGACGGACCGCGGGAACGGTGAAGACCGCGGAGGTGGACTTCGGGGTCACGGCTTCGGCTTGAGGTCGGCCGGGCCGGGGAGGTTGAGTGAGCGGCTCGTTCGGCGGTGGTCGACGCCTGTCGAACCGGAGCGCCCGGCTCTCGCCTCGCGCCCTTGGCGAACCTCGTCCGGCGCAACGTCCACACCACCGACGTCGACGGGCTCTTCCCGCACTACGGCGTGCCGGCCGCTCGGCTCGGCGCCGCCGGGGTAGCACCGGCGACGACCATGCTCGGCGTGACGCGGCCGGCCATCCCCGGGCGGGTCGTGGAGCTGGCGGGCACGGCGGTCGCCCAGGACGTACGGCTTCGAGCTACGCCGGCCGCTCGAAGCCGTATGCGCGCTCCACTTTGGCCACCTCGATGTGGTAATCCGCGTACCACTGCTCGCGCCCGCGCCGCTGCGCCTCGAGGTGCTCCGGGTGGCGCTGCCAGCGGGAGATCGACTCGGCGTCGCGGTAGTACAGGACCGTCAGCTCGCGGCCGTCGGCGTCCGTCCGGGACTCGCGCCCCAGGTAGCCCGGCTGGACGCGGCCGAGCTCGCCCATCCGCGCGTCCATTTCCGCGTAGCCGTCGAGGTTGCCCGCGTCGAGCTTGCTGCTGATGATCACCGCGTAGTACGGCGGCTCCGGTCTGGTGAAGGACACCGGCGGAGCCTAAGTCCGCCCCGCCGGAAGCCCAACCGGATTTCATGCTCCGCGCAGGTGATCTCGCAGCGCGCGGGCCACTCGGGCCATGAGCACGTCCGCCTCCGGCTGGAGGACCGCCGGGACCCGCGACTCGGTCAGCGCCACCACGCCGAAGACCCTTCCGTCCGCGTGCTCGACCACTCCCGCCTCGTGGCGCAGGTTCAGCAGCGTCCCCGTTTTCGACGACCAGCGGGCCGCGTCCGAGGCGAAGTCCGGGGTCAGCCGGTGGCGGATCACGTTGTGCGCCATCAGCTCCCGCACGCCCGACGCCACCGACGGGTCGATGCGGGACGGCGTCCACAACGCCTGCAGCAGCTCCAGCACCGCCCGCGCCGACGCCGCGTTCGCGCGAGTCACGTCCAGCTGGGCCAGCCGATGCCCCCGGCCCGCCGTGCCCGCGCCGATCGCCAGCGCGTGCGCCAAGTCCACCTCGCCCGCATCGAAACGCTCAGCCGGGGTGTCGACGAGGTCCGCCATCAGGTGCCGCACGGCGATCCCGGACAGCCCCCACCCGGCCAGCGTCCGCATGACCTCGGCCGGCGGGGTCAGGCCGAAGAGGACGTCGGCCGCCACGCCGTCGCTCAGCGCCGTGCTCAGGTACAGCAGGTCGTCGACGGCGATCCGCGCCGGGTGGCGGAACCGGGTCAGCCCGATCGGCCCGGGCGTGGTGACGCCGCCGGGCGCGACTTCCAGCTGCGTCGCGCCGTCCAGCTCGCCGCGGCGGATGCGCTCGAGGGTCGCCGCTGCCAGCGGGACCTTGACCAGGGACGCGATCGGGTACACCCGATCCGGGTCGATGCCCAGTTCGTGTCCGGACCGCAGGTCGCGGACCAGGAACGACCCGCGCAGCCCGCCGTCGTCCAGCTCGGCTCGCAGCTGCCGGACGAGCGCCTCCGTGCTCACGCCTCGGCTCCCAAGCACCGTCCGACGGCGGTGGCGAGGCCGTGCAGCCGGCCGGCGTCCTCGCCCAGCGCGGCCGCGACGGCGAACCCGCGCGCCAGGGCAACCTCCCCGACCGGCCGCCAGTGCAGCCCCAGCTCCCCGGCCTGCGCCCGCGAGCACAGCAGCAGGTCCGCCGAGCCGAACACCGCCGCGGCCGCCGCGGTCAGCGAGCCGGCCACCTCGACCTGGGCGGGCAGTAGCCCCACGGCGTCCCGCGCCCGCAGCAGCGGATCGCGGACGTGCGGGACGTCGTCCTCCGGCTGGATCCACACGCGCCGGCGCGGGCCGCCCGACCGCCCGGCCCGCAACGTCTCCAGGTGCACGACCCGCGCCTTCGGGGCGGCCACCCCGGCCAGTCCCAGCGGAACCGACCACACTCCCTCGTCGGCCGGGACCGCGACGAGCGCCGCCCGCACCTCCTGGGTGCGGACGAGCTCGGTCCGCTCCCCCGGCGGCGCGACGCGGAACTCGAGGTGGACCTCCAGCGCGCGGGCCTCGGCGGCGAGCTCCGCCAGTTCGCGCACGCCGCACGTGTCCGGGACGGCCACGCGCACCGGCCGCAGCCGCGCGCGCCGCACGTCGTGTTCCAGCGTGTCGGCCAGCTGCACCAGCCGTTTCGCCGACGGCAGCACGTCCCGGCCGAACGGCGTCAGCCGCGCCCGCCGGGTCGAGCGGTCGAAGAGCCGCTCGCCGAAGTGCCGTTCCAGCGCCGCGATCCGCCGGCTCGCGACCGGCTGCGGGATGCGCGCGACCGCCGCGCCCGCCGTGAAGCTCCCCGCTTCGCTCACGCTCACGAACGCCCTGCAGCCGCCGACCAGGTCCACGACCACACTCTATGCGGTTCCGGCATCGAACCGCGCGTTTCCGTCTTGGACAGCATGAGCGAAGCCGGTGAGACTGCGGAGGTCGTCAAGATCGGAAAGGGTGTCCTGTGCCGTTGCCCCACGTCCAGCGGACCGCGCTCGCCGCGCTGGTCCTCGTTTCGCTCACCGCCTGCGCCGCCGAAGCGCCCGTGCCGGCTCCGGACGCCCCGGCGCCGTCGAGCACCGCTACCGCCCCGCAAGCCGACTTCGCGCCGCTGGAGCGGGAGTTCGACGCGCGCCTCGGCGTGTACGCAGTGGACACCGGCTCCGGCCGCGAACTCGCCCACCGCGCCGACGAACGCTTCGGCTACGCCTCGACGCACAAGGCGTTCTCGTCGGCCGCCGTGCTCCAGCGCACGAGCGTCGAGAGACTGGCGAAGGTGCTGAAGTACACGCGGGGCGACCTGCAGGAGAACTCCCCGGTCACCGAAAAGCACGTCGAGACCGGCATTTCCCTGCGCGAAGCGATGGACGCGGCCCTGCGCTACAGCGACAACACCGCCGCGAACCTGCTGTTCCGCGAGCTGGGCGGACCGCAGGGGCTCGCCGCCGCGATGCGCGGGATCGGCGACACGACCACGCACGTCGACCGGATCGAACCCGGCCTCAACGACCTAGCGCCGGGCGACATCCGGGACACCAGCACCCCGCGCGCGATGGCCACGAGCCTGCGCGCCTTCACCCTCGGGGACGCCCTGCCGCCGGAGAAGCGGCAGATCCTGACGGACATGATGCGCGCCAACCAGACCGGCGCGGCGGTGATCCGGGCGGGCACGCCCACGGGCTGGGCGGTCGCCGACAAGACGGGCACCGGCGACTACGCGACGCGCAACGACATCGCCGTCGTCTGGCCGCCGGGGCGCGCGCCGATCGTGCTGGTGGTGATGTCCGACAAGAAGACCGAGCACGCCGACCACGACGACCGGCTGATCGCCGAGGCGGCGAAACTCGCGTTCAGCGCTCTTCGGTGAGGACGCGCACCCGCAGGTCGACGCCGTGGGTGCCGACGACCTCCGCCCGGACGAGCGACCCCGGTTCCGGCGCCGCTTCCGTGAACATGACGCGCCCGTCGACCTCGGGCCCCTGGTGCGCCGCCCAGCCGTGGCCGCCGGTGCCGACGAGCACCTCGACGACGCTGCCGATCCGCTCCTCCGCACGGCGCGAGACCACCTCGTCGGCGAGCAGCGACAGCTCTTCGACGCGCTGGGCGAGCACCGGGGCCGGCACCTTGTCCAGCAGGCCGACGGCCTCGGTGCCGTCCTCGTCCGAATAGCCGAACACCCCGGCCGCGTCCAGCCGGGCCTGCTCCAGGAACCGCTTCAGCTCGGCGAAGTCCGCGTCGGTCTCTCCGGGGAAGCCGGCGATGAAGTTCGAGCGCACCCCCGCGTCCGGCGCCAGCGCCCGGATCCGCTCGAGCAGCTGCAGGAACCGCTCGCGGTCACCGAACCGGCGCATCCGGCGCAGCACCGGCCCGCTCGCGTGCTGGAACGACAGGTCGAAGTACGCCACGACCCCCGGTGTCCCGGCGATCACCTCGACCAGGGACGGCCGCAGTTCGGCGGGCTGCAGGTAGCTGACCCGGACGCGGTCGGCGACGCCGGCGAGCTCCGGCAGCAGCTTCTCCAGCGCCTGCAGGTCGCCGAGGTCCTTGCCGTACGACGTCGAGTTCTCGCTGACCAGCACGAGTTCCCGGACGCCGTGGCTCGCCAGCCACTCGGCTTCGGCGAGCACCTCGGCGGGCGGCCGCGAGACGAACGCGCCGCGGAAGCTCGGGATCGCGCAGAACGTGCAGCGCCGGTCGCAGCCCGAGGCCAGTTTCAGCGGCGCGACCGGGCCGCCGCCGAGCCGGTGGCGCAGCACCCGCGGGCCGCTCGCCGGCCCGTGGCCCGGCACGTGGGCCACGGCGGCGGACGGCCGCTGGACCGGCGTGATCGGCAGCAGCGTCCGCCGGTCGCGCGGGGTGTGCGCGGACCGGGTCCGGCCGTGCAGGACGTCCTCGATGCGGTCGCCGATCTCCGGGTAGTCGTCGAACGACAGGACGGCGTCGGCCTCCGGGAGCGCGTCGGCGAGCTCGCGGCCGTAGCGCTCGGCCAGGCAGCCGACAGCGACGACTTTCGCGCCCTTGCCGGACGCGGCGAGGACGGTGTCGATCGACTCCTTCTTCGCCGCTTCGATGAACCCGCAGGTGTTCACCACGACGACGTCGGCTTCGGCGCCGGGTTCGGCGAGCTGCCAGCCCGAGCCGCCGAGGCGGGCGGCGAGCTCGTCGGAGTCGACCTCGTTGCGTGCGCAGCCCAGGGTGACCAGCGAGACGGTGCGCACGTCAGTAGGCGACGACGTCGCCCCGGCCGCTGCCTTCGTCGCCGATCGCGCGGGTCTGCACCAGCACGGGCGCGTCGACCGCGGGCGCGACGGCGTTCAACGGCAGGTAGGCGGCGATCACCATGCCGCTGGCGAGCAGCACCCGGGCCACCTTGCGGCGCCGGTCGCCGGCTTCGTGGACCCCGACGCACGTGCCCCACTGCCGGCCGGCCGGTGCTTCCGGTGCGGTTTCCTTGCGGTGGCGGCGTTCTTCGGCCAGCCGTCCGAGCATGCTCATGGCTCCCCCTCGGTGAAGTCCGGGTCGAGCCGAGCGACGCACGCGCCGCGAAGCCCGCTCAAGGTCTTCACCGGAAGTGGCCGGAACCGGTCAGTGACCACCGAACAGCTGCCGGACCTCGGTTTCGACGTCGTCGAGCCACCCGGCCCGCTGCCGCTCGCCGGCGTCCGCGACGACGCGCAGGACGAGCCGGCGCACCTCGGGCTCGCCGAGGTAGGGGGCGAGACAGCGCTTCCAGATCGCGTCGAGCGGGTCGCCGAAGAGCGTCCGCTCGCGCTCCGCGGTCGTGTCGGAGGTGTTCACCACGAGCAGCCGGCGCAGCGAGAGCAGCGACTCCGGCGCGCCGCCGGCGTCGTCGAGGCGGTACGCCACGCCGGGGACGAGGATCCGGTCGAGCCAGCCGCTGAGGATGGCGGGCGGCTTGCCCCACCAGTTCGGGTGGATCGCGACCAGACCGCCCGCGTCCCGCAGCTCCTCGCGGTGGCGGCGCACCAGCGGGTCCGGTTCGGCGGCGAGGAACTCCTCCGCCCGGGTCCCGCTGGTGTAGGCCTCTTCGGCGGTCAGCACCGGGTCGAAGCCCTCGGCGTACAGGTCGTGGAAGCGCACCGGCCGCCCGGCGCTGGTCAGCGCGTCGCGGACCCGCTCGGCGAGCGCGTGGTTGAAGCTCCCCGGCCGGGGGTGGGCCAGCAGGACCACCACCGGCCGGGACTCGTCGTCGATCACCGCGTCAGCTTGCCACGGCGGCCCGGCGGCTCAGCCCGCGTTCGCCAGCAGGCCCGGCCTCGCGGGCGCGCTCTCCATCAAGCAGCGGTGGCACGGCATCCCGCGCAGCCCGTCGAGCACTTCGGCGTCGCCGGGGAAGATCGCTTCGCCGCACAATGCGGTCAGCCGGTCGGGCACCTGGCCGGCGGCCGGAACGGGGATCAGGTGGCAGACGCGTCTGCTCTCGCCGACGACGCCTCGGCGTAGCCGCACCACTGCGAGCATCCCACCGTTCTCACCCATAGCCGAAAGGTAGGCCGAACGGCTCATCCCGGCTTCGTGCCCGCGCACCAACGATCTTCGCCGCCGGTGGTCCGGGATACCAAAGTCAGGCCGGCGACAGCACCGCCGCGCCCAGGCGGTGGCTCAGGTTCAAGGCCAGCTCGACGTCCAGGCGGCTCTCCGCGAGCTCGCGCGGCAGCAGCTCCTGCGCCTTGCGGACGCGGTACTGCACCGAGTTCTTGTGCATCGTCAGCTCACCCGCGGCCGCGGTGTAGCTGCCGCCGGAGGCGAGGAACACGCGCAGGGTGTCGCGCAACCGCCCGCAGTTCTCGTCGTCGGCGCTGAGCGGCCCGAGCGTGCTCGCGACCCACAGCCGGGCCGCGTTGAGGTCGGTGGTCATCAGCGCCACCGTGCCGACCTCCCGGAAGGTCAGCACGCGGTCGCAGTGCTCGCCGGCGGCCAGCGCCAGCGCGTGCACCCGCCGGGCCTGCTGGTGGGTGTCGCGGAAGCCGGCGACGCCGGTGCCGGGGTCGCCGACCGTCACGCGCACGCCGGGGTCGGCCTCCGCGAGCACCGCGTCGAGGTGCTCGCGGCGGACCCCCGCGACCGGGAGCCACGCCCAGGCACCGGCCTCGTCGCGGGGCACGAACAGCGGCCGCCCCGCCCCGCCGGCGCGTTCCAGCACCGCGCCCGCGACCGACTCCAGCAGCGACAGCACGTCGTGCGCCTCGGACGCGTGCCAGACGACCATCCCGACGTGCGTGCCGCGCAGCCGGTAGCCGATGACCGCCTCGGCCGCGTCGACGTCGGCCGGGCCGCCGTTCTCGCTCAGCAGGTCCAGCACCTTCGCCGCCCGCGCGGCACTCCGGTTGAGCAGCCACTTGTCGCGTTCGTCCTGGTAGATGCTCACGAGCTGGCGCACCACGCGGGTGATGAACTCGTAGGCGACCTTGAGCAGCCGGCGCATCATCGCCCCGAGCAGGGCCGCGTCGTCGACCAGCCGGGTGCACTCCTGGAACCCGAAGTCGAGCATCGCGGCCTGCCCGAGGTCGTAGGCGAGGATCAGGTCGAACACCGGGGTGCCGCGCTGCGCCAGCCGGCGCGCGTACTCCACGGCCGCGGCCGGCGGCTCGACGTTGGCGGGGTCGATGCCGTGCTGGAAGATCTGCAGCGCGGTCTCGATGTTCTGGTAGACGCTCGCCGACAGCAGGCTCACCATGCGCTCGTCGTCGTTGACCAGCTGCGGCAGGTCGGCCGCGTACAGCTGGACCAGCTCCCCGGCCAGCTCGACCGCCCGGTCCGCGAGGGTGGCGGCGATCTGGCGGATGCGGTCCGAGACGACTTCTTCGTCCACCATGGAGCTACTCTACGGGGTGGACGATCAAGCTCGTCCGGCGAACTCGTCGATCAAGGCGAACGTTTCGGCCGGAGCCTGAACGTGCGGCACGTGCCCCGCGCCGGCGACGACTTCGAACCGCGCGTCGGCGAACGCGGCGGCGTAGGCCTTGCCGAACTCCGGCGGCACGACGACGTCGTCCTCGCCCCAGATCAGCAGCACTGGGATCCTTACCCGGGCGAGGCGGCGCAGCAGCTTCGGGTCGGCGATCCGCGGCCCGGTGTAGGCCCGCATCGCCGCCAGGTCGGCGGGGTCCGGTCCCGGCGCGCCGGGCGGCGGCTGCGGCAGCCTGATTTCGTGGCCTTCGACGTCGGGGCCGATGCCGTCGAGCACGACCAGCTCGCCGATCCGCCGGCCGCGGTCGCGGACGGCCATTTCGGACGCGACCCAGCCGCCGAACGAGCTCGCGACCACCAGGACGTCGCGGGCGTCCTCGTCGTCCAGCAGGTCGAGGTAGGTCACGGCGAGGTCGTCGACGCCGGAGAACCAGTCCGGGCGCGGCGTGCCCGCCCACCCGGGGTGGGTCGGCGCGAGCACCCGCGCGTGCGGCGCGAAGTGCTCGATGATCGGCTCGACACCCTGCGGGCCGGCGCCGCCGTGCAGGACGAGCACCGTCCGGTCACCGCTGCCGGTGTCGACGAGGGGGATGTCCAGTCCCGGGTGGGGACGCAGTGTCCGGGTCATCGGGTGTCCTTTCAGGAGTGCGTGTGGGCCAGCATCTGCTCGACCATCGCGGCGGGCGCGTCCGGCCGGAAGCAGGCTTCGAGGTTGTCCGCCGACTCGCGGGCGGCTTCTTCCGCTCGCGGGAACAGCTCGGCTTCGTACGCCGAGAGAGCGCTTTCGACGTCGTCGTGCGCGGCGAGTGCGAGGGCCAGCTCGCTGGCGTCGAGCATGGCGAGGTTCGCACCCTCGCCCGCGAAGGGCGACATCACGTGCGCGGCGTCGCCGAGCAAGGTCACCCCCGGCACGCGGGCCCAGCGGTGGCCGACCGGCAGCGCGTGGATCGGACGCGGGATGAGCGGGTCGTCGCTGTCTTCGAGGAGGGCCCGCAACCCGGCGTCGAAGCCCGCGAAGGCGTCGAGGAGACGGTCACGGTCGGCCAGCTCCACGACCGCCGCCGGGTCGTCGTTCTTGACCGCGGCGTACACGCGGATGCGGCCGCCGCCGTTGCGCTGGGCGATCAGGCCGAGGCCGTCGGCCAGCGCGAACATCGAACCCGGGCCGACGAGCGCGGCGGCGGCCGGGTGCCGGGTGTCCACATCGGACAGATGTGCTTCCACGAACGACAGTCCGGAGTAGCCCGGGACGGCGGCCGACAGCAGCGGCCGGACCTTGGACCACGCCCCGTCCGCGCCGACGACCAGGTCGGCCTCGACGACCTCGCCGGTGGCCAGGGTGAGGCGGCCGGCGTCCACCGCGGTCACCTTGGTGCCCCACCGGACGACGCCGTCCGGCAGCGACTCGACGAGGATCCGCTTGAGCGCGCCGCGATCGACCTCGGGCCGCGTGCCGCCGGCGGCGTCGGCGGCCTCTTCGAACCGGACGACACCGTGGCGGTCGAGGATGCGCAGCGCCTCGCCCTCTTCGCGCGCGATCGCCCGGAACTGCTCGGTCAGGCCGGCTTCGGCGAGGGCGCGCTGCCCGGATTCTTCGTGCAGGTCGAGCGTGCCGCCTTGGTCGCGGGCGGTCGGCGACGCGTCCAGCTCGTAGACGGTCGACGCGATCCCGCGGGTGTGCAGGACGCGGGCCAGCGTGAGGCCGCCGAGGCCACCGCCGACGATGGCGATCCGGGTCATCGGGTCTCCTCGGGTTCGGAGCGCGGGGTGGCGAGCGCGCCGTTGAGCAGCGCGTCGAACGCCCACCGCGAGCGGGTGGGGCCGGAACCGGACACCAGGTCGGCGGCCAGCGCGGCGATGTGGGGGTGGGTGTCCGGCGAAGCGGTGGCCACGGACTCGACCAGGACGTCGTGCTCGCGCGCGGCCCCCGGTTTCTCCCGGCGGCTCCCGTGCTCGACGGCGGTCGCCGTGGCGGTCAGCAGCAGGATGTCGACCGCCCAGGCGGCCTGCCCCGGCGCCATGCCGCCCTCGTCGAGCAGCGCGAGCACCGCCTCGACGAGCTCCAGGTAGTGCGGCCCGCTCAGCCGGGTCACCAGCGCGACGCGGGCCAGGCTCGGGTGCGCGAAGAGGACCGACCGGTAGGAGTCCAGCACGGCCCACAGCCGTTCACGCCAGTCCCCCGCACCGTCGAGCCGGACCTCGGCAAGCAGTTCGTCGAGCACCGCGGCGTGCAGTTCTTCGGTGTCCTTGACGTACACGTAGAGCGACGCGGGGCCGGTGTCCAGCTCCTTGGCGAGCCGTCGCATGGTGACCCGCTCGACGCCTTCGGCGCGCATGACAGCGACGGCCGTCGCCACGATCCCTTCGCGGGACAACGCCGGCTTGGCCGGTCGTTCCCGGCGGTTGTAGGTGCTTTCCGGAGCCATGACCCCACTGTAGCGAACATGTTCGTTACGAGCACGTTCGGGACGAACATGTTCGTGCGGGCTCCGTCACAGGCAGGACCCGAGCGGCCGAAACGCTGGCTTCCGGAGCGTTTCACCTCGCTGATGGGCACGGTTGCGGTGTTCGGCATCTTCGACACGTGGATCGCGGTGCACAAATCCGCTGCACCCGCGCCTTTGCGACCACCTACCTCGTCACCGATCGGCGGATCATCTTCGCGGCGCAGTGGCCGACCGGGGCCGAGTACCGCTGGGTGCGGTTCAGCCGACTCGGGCCACCGCGAGTCAAGCCCGACGAGCGGGGCATCGGGACGATCACCTTCGGCACGAGCCGGTGGATCCGCTGGCAGCTGGCCAACAGACCGCAAGCCGGCACTTGGGCGCCGTTCGTGCCGGACCTCTACGCGATCGCGGACGCGCCGCGGGTGGCCGAGCTGATCGCCGAAGCCCAGCGGGCCCTACCGCGCCGATAATCGAAAAGAATCGGAAACAATCGCGAAACACGGACCACTCGACGAGCTGGTCTGGACCACTCTGCGAAGATCACCCGTCTGGCGGTTTCCCGTTCTACCACAAGGGGACGCAGAGGTCCAGACCACTGGGTCAACCCCGGTTCCGCATTTCATTCGGAAAACCGGTTAAGCAACTTTCGGGGGGTGTGTCAACTTCTCACGAGCGGTATATCTGATTCCACCGAACCCGCACCGGCCGGCCGCAACCACCGGCCGGCCCGATGCCGCCCGGAGGCGCCCGTGCACCGCTTGGACCCGGCCCGCGACCACGTCATCGGGCTCTACCGAATCGTGATCGGCTTCCTGTTCGCCTGCCACGGCGTGAAAACGCTCTTCGGCGTGCTCGGCGCGAAGGCACCCGCCGCCGTCGGGGCGTGGCCCGGGTGGTGGGCCGCCGTCATCCAGCTCGTCTGCGGCGCCCTGGTGTGCGTCGGCCTCGGTACCCGCGCGGCCGCGGTGGTCGGCTCCGGCTCGATGGCCTTCGCGTACTTCACCGTGCACCTGCCGACCGGCCTGCTCCCGATCCAGAACGGCGGCGAGGCGGCGACGCTGTTCTGCTGGGGACTGCTCGCCGTGGCTTTCATCGGCCCGGGCCGGTTCGCCCTGGGCAACCTGCCGGCCCTGCACCGGACCTCGTCGGAACCGGCGCGGACCCGCGTCACGGCCTAGGGGCGCGAGATCCCGACGCCGCTGCGCGCGTCGGGACCGTACTTCGCCAGCTCCCGCGCGAGGTCGAGCGGCCCGCTCTTCGCCCGGTCCTCTTCGGTCAGCAGATCGCGCGGGATGATCCAGACGACCTCGAACTCCAGCCCGCTGGGATCCTTGGCGTACAACGACTTCGTGGTGCCGTGGTCGGACGAGCCGACCAGCGCGTCGGCCTCGGCGAGGCGGCCGGCGAGCCGCTCGAGGTCGCCGAGTGTGTCGACCTCCCACGCCAGGTGGTACAGCCCGACCGACGTCTCCCCCGCGCCCGAGTCGGCGGCGTGCGCACCGAGCTCGAACAGGCCGAGGTCGTGGTCGTTCGTCGAGCCGGGCGCGCGCAGGAAGGCCGCGCCGCGGTGGACGTCGCCGCCCTCGATGTAGTCGAAGCCCAGCACGTCCCGGTAGAACGCGACGCTTTCGGCGACGTTCCGGACGTACAGCACGGCGTGGTTCAGACGGAAGATCGACATCGACGGCCCCCGTGCGCGGAAATCGGTTGAAGTTTCAACCGAAGGGTAGCACGAACGACGCCACCCAAAGCCGGCCGAGCCAGGCCGCGTACCGCTCGTCGGACCACCCGCGCTCCTCGACGAGGTGGTGCCACAGCGTCCCGTCCGTCGTGGAGAACAGCACGTCGCGACACTCCTCTTCGGAGACCGCCAGCTGACCGGTGGCCGCGGCCTCGCGCGCGTGCCCGTCCATGCTCTCCAGCCGCTGCCGGTCGATCTCGGCGAGCATCGCCGCCGCCGCGGGGTCGCTCGCCGCCGCGCCGCGCACGGCGAGGTGCAGCCGCGCGGTCCGGCGCATGGTGGCGGTGTTGAAGACCGCGAACGCAGTGAGCCGGGTGCGCAGGTCGGGCTCGGCGAACAGGGTCCGCAGCTCCGGCCGGTCGAGCATCGGGACGTCCTCGTCGTCCCCGCCGACGGTCACGTCCCAGGTCCGGTGCAGCAGCGCCGGCTTGTTCTTGAACGCCGAGTAGACGGTCTCCGGCGCCACGCCCGCCTCGGCGGCGACGTCGGCGATGGTCGTCCGGCCGTAACCCTTCGTGACGAACAGGTCGTGCGCAGCGGTCAGGATGCGCCGCCGGTTCTCCCGCGCCTGCTCCTGCCGGCGGCTCGAGTCGTACCGCCTCTTGACCGGCTCGCCCATCCGATACATCCTCACTGTATTGAAAACAGCACGACTGCATTGGAGTCATCATGCCATCACCCACCGAGGAGTTCCTGGCCGAGATGCTGCCGCGGCAGACCGCCGCCGAACAGGCCATGCACAACGGGGACGCCGGACCCCGCACCGCACTGTGGTCGAAAGCCGACCCGGTGAGCCTTTTCGGTGCCTGGCTGCCGATCCGCACCGGCTGGGCCGACGTGAGCGACGCCTTCCGCCGCGTCGCCGCGCAGTTCTCCGACTCCCGCGAGTACCGCTTCGAGGTCGTCGCGGCCGGCGCGAGCGGAGACCTCGCCTACACGATCGGCTACGAGCACAACGCCGTGACGCTCAACGGGAAACCGGCGACGTACACCCTGCGCGTGACCCACGTGTACCGGAGAGAAGAGGGCGAATGGAGGATCGTCCACCGCCACGGCGACCGGCCGCCCGACGAACCCGCGCCGCTCCACTCTCGGTAGGTCCGGTGACCGACCGGGCGACAAACCTTCGACACCGCATCGAGGCCCTGGTCAGGCGCGCCGGCGGTTCGTAGGGTGAGTCCACCGCAGGACACCGTGTCAGCTGTCCCGCGGGCGGTGATGCCCCCGGATCCGACCTTTCCCCGAAGCCAAGTCCCGGGGCATCACCGCAACTACCGCCTCGAGTAGCGCAGGCGACCGGCCCGGCCTGGCAGCGCGCGGGGTTGAGCAGTTGACAGCCTCGGCGCGAACGGCTGCACGAGTCGCCCCTTCCCCGAGCCGCGGTCGGCCCCCGGCGCGGCCTGCCGCCCGAACCGGCCCCCTTCCGCCGGGCCGCGAGGCGCACCGGCTGTCCGCCCCGGCGCCCTTCCACCAAGCCCGGGCAGCCTCGGCGCGGACGGCCAACCGAGCCAGCCCCGCAGCCCCCTTCACCCTCGCCGATCCCGGACTCATTTACATACATACACCATGTATGTATTCTGCCCGTATGACGACACGCAGCGAGTCCTTGGGTCAGGAGCGCCGGATCCGGCTGTCGGCCGGTGAGGTGCGGTACTTCGAGCGGGGCGAGGGCGCCCCCGTGGTGTTCGTCCACGGCGTGCTGACGAACGCGGAACTGTGGCGGAAGGTAGTGCCGGACGTCGCCGGGGCCGGGTTCCGGTGCCTCGCCCCCGACTTGCCGCTCGGCTCGCACGACCTCCCCATGCGCGCGGACGCCGACCTCTCCCCCACCGGCGCCGCCGACCTCATCGCCGACTTCCTCGAAGCGCTCGACCTGCGGGACGTCACCCTCGTCGCGAACGACACCGGCGGGGCGCTGACGCAGATCATGCTCAGCCGACGGCCGGAGCGGGTCGGGCGGGTCGTGCTCACTCCGTCCGACTGCTTCGAGTACTTCTTCCCGCCCATCTTCAAAGCACTGCCGCCGATCGCGCGGATCCCCGGGTCGATGGCGGTGCTCGGCCAGCTGCTGCGGATCAAGGCGCTGTACCCGTTGCCGCTGCTCTTCGGCTGGGTGACCAAGCGGCCGCTGCCGGACGCCGTCGCGCAGGCCTACCTCGGGCAGCTGCGGAAGTCGGCCGGGGTGCGCCGCGACCTGCGCAAGCTGCTGCGGGACGTGCACCCGCGCCACACCCTCGCCGCCGCCGAGGCATTGCGGACCTTCGACCGGCCGGTGCTGCTCGCGTGGGCCACCGAGGACAAGCTCTTCCCGATCCGGCTGGCCCACCGGCTCGCCGCGCTGCTGCCGGACGCGAAGCTCGTCGAGATCGCGGACACCTACACGTTCATCTCCGAAGACCAGCCCGCCGCGCTGGCCGGGCACATCGTCGAGTTCGCGGGCGTCATGGCAGATTAGGCGGGTGCGACGTACCCAGCAGGACCGTTCCGCCGGCACCAAGGCCGCGCTGGTCGCCGCCGCGCGCGAACTGTTCGCCGCCCGCGGCTACCAGGCCGTCCCGGCGGACGAGATCACCCGCGCCGCCGGCGTCACCCGCGGCGCGCTGTACCACCACTACGCCGACAAGCAGGGTCTGTTCCGCGCCGTCGTCGAAGAACTGGAACGCGAACTGACCCAAGAGGTCCAGGCCGCGTTCGCCGGCGGCGCGGACCCGCTGACCGGCATGCTGCAGGGCCTCGGCGTCTTCCTCGACGCGTGCCTGCGCGAGGAGGTCCGCCGCATCTCCCTCACCGACGCGCCCGCGGTGCTCGGCTGGGAGGTCTGGCGCGAGATCGAGGCGGAGTACGGCCTCGGCCTGATCGTCGCCGTGCTCGAGCAGGCCAGGGCGGACGGGCTGATCGTCGAGATGCCCGTCCGGGCCCTGGCCCAGCTCGTGCTCAGCGCGGTGATGGAAGCGGCCCGGATGATCGCCGCGGCGGACGACCCGGGGCGGACCCGCGCCGAGGTCCAGCAGGTCCTCGGCGGCTGGCTCGCGAGCCTCTTGCGGACCTAGCGCGTCCGGTAGGTGCTGAGGATCGCGGCTCCGACCCGGGTGGTGGACTCGAGGGTGAGGTCCGCGGGGGATTCGAACAGCCGCCGGCCCGCTCCCACGGCGGTCGGGAAGACGAGCAGCCGGTACTCGTCGACGAGGCCGTGGCGGGCCAGGGTCTGCGCGATCCCGAGCGAGCCGATCACGATGATGTCGCCCTCGTGCCGCTCCACCCCGGCGACGAGATCTCCGTGCAGGAGCGTGGAGTTCTGCCAGGCGGACACGTCGGTGAGGGTGGTCGAGGCGACCAGCTTGGCGGCGTTGTTGAGCCGCACGGAGAACTCGTCCGTGCGGCCGGGCCAGATCTTCGAGAAGAGCTCCCACGTCTTCCGGCCGAGCAGCAGGGTGCCGGTCTCGAGGAGGGTGCCGAGCCGGAACTTGTCCCCCGCCACGGCTTCCGGGCCGTGCCGGAAGGCCCAGCCGCCGGTGGCCGTGCCCCCGGAGCCGTCCGGGTCCTCGACGACGCCGTCCAGGGTGAGGAACTCGACGACGATCACGCTCATGACTGCTCCCGGTGGTCTTCGCCGCGCCCTGGTGGCGCGGCCTCACCGGTACCTACCGGCGGCGGCCGCCGGATTCATCGGCCGCCGCCGGAGATTTTTCCCTACGCCGTCACGAGGGACAGGCCGTAGGTCTGCAGGATCTCGTTCACCGGCTGGAACCACGTCTCGCCGCCGGAGCTGCAGTTGCCCCAGCCGCCGGAGGTGACGCCCTGGGCCTGGTCGCCCGTGATGAACGAGCCGCCGGAGTCACCCGGTTCGGCGCAGACGTTCGTGCGGGTGACCTGGTAGACGGCGCCCTGGGAGTAGTTGACCGTCTCGTTGAGCCCTTCGACGACCCCGCAGTGCCAGTGCGTCGTCGAGCCCGAACGGCAGACCGACGTCCCGACGGGCGCGACCCACGAGCCGCGGACGAGCGCGTCGCTCACCGTGCCCCAGCCGAGCACGACCGGCGCGGTCCACCAGCCGTTGCCGATCCGGATGAACGAGTAGTCGTTGCCGGGGAAGGAGGAGCCGGCGAAGGTGCCCATCGCCGAGCCGTCCCAGCCGACGACCGAGCTGCCGACGCCGCCGCAGTGCCCGGCGCTGACGAAGCCGCCCTGCACGGAAAAGCCGATCGAGCAGCGGGTGTTGCCGTTGATGTAGTACGGGTCGCCGCCGACGGTGCCGGCCGAGAACGGCTCGGCGGCCGGAGTCGTCGCGACGGTGACCGGGCCGGCTTGGCGGGCTTTCGCGAGGAAGGCGTCGACGTCGGCACCGTGCGCGCCCGGCCGCAGGGTGACGACGACGCTGCCGGCGCGCGGGTCGGTGCGCCAGCCGCTGACCGCCGCCGGCGCGGGGTTCGCCTTGGCGGAAGCGTCGATCGCGGCTTTCGCGGCGTCGAGCTTGGCGGCGCTGACCTTGGCCGGCGCGGCTTCGGCGCCGGCCTGCCGGACGGCGTTCGCCGCGGCCGGGTCGGTCACGCCGACGACGAGCTTGCCGAGCGCGGGATCGAACCAGGCACCCCCGAACGCGGCACCGGCGGCCTTCTGGGCGGCCGGCATCACGCGCGCGGCGGTGACTTCCTGCCCGAGCCGGGTTTCGGCCTGGGTGGCGGTCAGGCCGAAGTCCCGTTGCATGGCGGCGATCAACCCCGGCGACGCGACGGCCGGGCTGAGCGAGGAGGACGCGAGTGACGCGGTCAGGACGGCGGCGCCGCCGAGGGCGAGGGCGATTCTTCGACGCATGAGGTCTCCTTCGGGCAGGGGGAAAGAAACACACCGTGGGCCGAGTGTGCGGGCGGTTGCGTGGGCGGTCCAGAAATGTCCGGTCTTCTGTCCGGAATTCGCGGAGGCGAACGACCGTCCATTGCGGACTTCCGGCGTGGATGCATTGCGGGAGAAGGGTTTTCGTGCGCGCGAGAAAAGCGCGAACCGGTGTCACCCGTCCGCGCCGACGAAGGTCTGGACCAAGTACAGCACGTGGGTGCGGGGCGCGGCGGGAACCAGAGTCTGCGGGGCAGCAGACGTGCATGACCGTCCCCCGAGAGACCGGCCGTTGACAGCCCACGCCTCACCCGGCAAGAATCGTATTTCCTATAGGATCTTGCGTCAGGGGAACCGTTGACCGTCGTCACGCGCGCTGAAGTCTTTCTGGTCGATGTCGAGGTCGAACAAACCCGGACCGACGCCGTGCAGGCGTTCACCTCGCAGGAGACCGTCTTCGTCGAGCTCACCACCGCCGACGGGAACACCGGCCTCGGCTACTCCTACACGATCGGCACCGGCGGCAGCTCCGTCGTCGCCCTGCTGCGGGACCACCTGCTCCCCCGGCTCCTCGGCCGGGACTCGCGGCTGGTCGAAGCGCTGTGGCGGGACCTCTTCGCCGCCACGCGGGCGACGAGCGTCGGCGCCATCACCTCACTCGCCCTCGCCGCCGTCGACACCGCGTTGTGGGACCTCAAATGCCGGCGGGCCGCGGAACCCCTGTGGCGCGTCGCCGGCGGGTTCCGGCCGCGCGTTCCGCTCTACGACACCGAAGGCGGCTGGCTGCACCTGACCACCGAAGAGCTCGTCACCGGCGCGAAAGCCGCCGCGGCCGCCGGGTGGGGCGGGGTGAAGGTGAAGATCGGCAAGCCCGACGACCTCGAGCGGCTCACCGCGGTCCGCGAAGCCGTCGGGCCGCGGCTGGACCTCATGGTGGACGCGAACCAATCGATGACGGCCGCCGAGGCCGTCCGGCGGGCGGCCGCCTTCGCCCCGCTCGACCTCTTCTGGCTGGAGGAGCCGCTGCCGGCCGACGACGTCAGCGGGCACGCCCGGCTCGCCGCCGCGACCGCGATCCCGGTCGCCGTGGGCGAGTCGCTGTACTCGGTCGCGCAGTTCCGCGACTACCTGCACCGCGGCGCCGCGTCCATCGTGCAGCCGGACGTCGCGCGCGTCGGCGGCATCACGCCGTGGCTCAAGGTCGCCCACCTGGCCGAGGCCTTCACCGTCGACGTCTGCCCGCACTTCCTGATGGAACTGCACGTGAGCCTCGCGGCGGCCGTGCCGAATGGGCGGTACGTCGAGCACATCCCCCAGCTGCGCGCGATCACGCGCACCGAGCTGAAAGTCGAAAACGGGCACGCGGTGCCCCCGGAAACGCCCGGGCTCGGAATCGACTGGGACCGCGACGCGATGGACGACCGGCGCACCTCGTGAAACGCGGACACGGCACCGCCCGGCCACCCGGGAATGGGCGACCGGACGGTTCCGCGCGCGAATCAGATTTCGTCGACCCGGTAGGCCACCACCCGCGCCGGGACCAGCAGCGCGCCCGAACATTCCGCCACCGCCGGACCGAATCCGTACGGCACGAAATCGCCGGCCACGAACCAGAACGCACTGCCGTTCGTGCACTGCGCGAGCACGCGGTACCCGTAGCCCTCACCGGGGAAGCAGCTCACCGAAACGCCCTCGCCGAAGAGGGTTCCGTAGCGCTCGCCGAAACAGCCGGGTGGCGCGAAGTCGCCGCCGGCCGCGGCCGCGGGCACGACCGACAACCCGAACAACGAAAACACAGCGACCCCGAGAACCGCCAATTTCCTTCGCATGCACACTCCTCAACGCGGAGAAACCCGACGTTATGAAGCGTAGAAGCGCGGAAGAATTACCGGCAATTCATCGGGCCAGTGAATGCGCGCAGCGGAAAGTCACCACGCTGCTCCATCCGGGCTAGCCCGCGACCCTGGACGGATGGCGGCCGGGGCCGCAATTCCTCAACGGCTGACGCAAACCCGATCGCGGCCGGCGTTCTTCGCCGCGTAAACGGCCTTGTCCGCGGCGCCCAGCACCTCGTCCACCGCGCGGCCCGCGGCCGGGTGCACCGCCACCCCGACCGACACCGAGAGCCCGGCGATCCGCGTGCCGTCCGCCGCCACGACGGCCAGTCCCGCCACCGCGTCGCGGATCCGTTCGGCGACCGCGACGGAGTGGACCTGCCCGATGCCCGGCAGCAGCACGACGAACTCCTCGCCGCCGAACCGGCCGACCGAGTCGTAGACCCGCACCTCGCCCCGGACCGCGTCGGCCACCGCGCGCAGGACGTCGTCGCCCGCCAGGTGCCCGTAGGTGTCGTTGACGCGCTTGAAGTGGTCGAGGTCGAGCATCAGGATCCCGCAGTCACCGCCGGCGCGCGCCGCCCGGCTCAGCTCGGCCTCTGCCCGCGCCCGCCACTCACCGCTGGTCAGCAGCCCGGTCTTGGGGTCCCGGGCCTGCAGTTCCAGCCGCCGCCCGAGCTCGCCGCGGTGCAGCAGCACGACCGGCAGCACCAGCAGCGGGACCAGCCACGGCTGCACCGGCAGCAGCGCCGCCGCCACGATGCCGAGGCACAGCGTCGCCGCGTCGAGCAGGTTCTCCGACACCGATCCCGCCAAGGACAGGAACGGGCGGCCCGGCTCGTGGAGCTTGAACCCGACCATCACGAGCAGCGTGTTGACCAGGCCCAGCGTCAGGCCGGACGCGATCGGCCCGGCCACGCCGGCGACGGCTCCGGCCGCGAAGACGGTGACCACGAGCGTCGCGGCCGAGCACGTCGCCCGGTACAGCCGGCTGCCCGGCACCCCGCCCGCCGTGCGCCCCCAGAGGTGGCCGTAGACCAGCACCGCTAGGACGGCGGCCAGGACCGGCGGCAGCACGAGCGCCCCGGCGAAGTACCACACCGACGCGACGCTGACGTGCGGGTTCCGGGACAGGAACCGGCGCATCCGCTCGGCCTTCGCCGACAGCTCGGTCTGCACGACCGCCGAGGCGAGCAGGACGGCGAAGAAGAACCACTCCCGCGGGGCCGGTTTCGTCGAGGGCACGGCCAGGACCAGCAGCGCGACGGCGCCGGCCTCGATCGCCAGGTAGTAGGGCACGACCCCGGGCGGCGCGCCGCGGTACGCGAAACGAGACTCCCCCTGCTGATCCACTTACCCTCCCGTGTCCGTGGATCGGCCGGGCTCCCCCGCCCGGCGGCTCCAGGATAGGCGCACGGGGCGCGTCCCCGGAAGCCACCGGACGGAGTGTCCTCAGTGGACGGTCAGCGGGCGAACGCGGTCAGGAAGCGGTCGCGGAACGAGTCCATCTTCCAGACCGGCGCCTGCGCGGCCGGGTGCAGGCCGTCCGTCCAGCCCCAGCCGGAGATCCGGTCCAGCACCTTCGGGTCCTTGGCGACGATCGTGATCGGCACGTCGTGCACCGCGCCCTGCGGCGTGACGACCGGCGGCTGGTGGTCGCCGAGGAACACCAGGACGGTGTTGTCGTCGCCGTAGTGCTGCATGAACGAGATCACCGTCTTCAGCGAGTAGTCGGTGGCGTCGCGGTAGGCGTCGCGGATCTTCGCCGGGTCCTTCCAGACCGACTCCGGTGCCTCGCCCGCGGCCGGCTGCGGCGCGAAGACCGAGCCGTCGCCGACCTGGTTCCAGTCCACCAGCCAGGGCCGCGGCGACCACGGCGCGTGGCTGGAGACCAGGTCCACCTCGGCCATCACGGGCTTGTCCGCGCTCTTCGCGAGCTCGTTGCGCCGCAGCATCGAGAACGTGTACTGGTCGGGCATCGTGGCGTAGGCGTACCCGGGTCCCTTGTACCCGATGTTCCGGAAGTCGTAGTAGGCGTCCGGGTGGTAGAACCGCTGTCCCTCCGGCCAGTCCTTCGTGTGCGCGGGGACGTCCCAGACCGTTTTCCAGCCCGCCTTCTGGAAGGCGCCGCCGAGGGTCAGCCGGTCGCTGTCGAGGAGCTTGTTGTACCGCTGCTGGTTGTCGATCCACATGCCGGACTCGACGGTGGAGTGGGCGAGCCAGCTGCCGCCGCCGAACGTCGAGGAGGACAGGAACGCGCTCTTGGCGCCGATGCCCGCCGCGCGCAGCTCGGCCGTGCCCGCGTCGAGCGTGGCGCCGATCTTCGGGGCGATCGCGGGGTCGTCGAGCGCGATCCGGCCGTAGCTCTCGACGAAGGTGAGCACGACGTTCTTGCCGCGCAGGCCGGTGAGCAGCTGGTCGCCGGGGGTGGTGCGGAACGCGTCCTCGGCGGCGACCTCGCCGAACGGACGCTGTTCGCGCAGGTCGGCACCGACCTGGCGCAGGTCGCCGTAGGCGAGGGCGGCGGCGCTCTGCGCGGCGACCGGCTGCCCCGGCGCGATCTCGACCCCCAGCACCGAGCAGACGATCCAGACCACGCCCAGCACCGCCACCACCCGCGTCGCGCCGGTCCGGCGCCCGGCGGCGATCCGGCTCAGCCGCAGCACCGCCAGCACCATCAGCACCACGACGGCGACCGCGAGCACCCCGGCGCCGACGAGCGCGGCGATCGCGCCCGCTTCGCCGATCTGCCCGGCGAGGAACTCGACCCCGGCGCTGAAGAAGCTCCAGTCGTAGACCGGGTCGAACGGCTTCTCCAGCGTCGCGTAGAAGCCCGTGTCCAGCGCCTTCAGCACGACGAGCAGCCCGAGCACCAGCCCGGTGAGCACCGCGACGACCCGCCGCGGCCGCGGCGGCAGGACCAGCAGCAACGCGGCGGCGACGACCCCCTCGACCGGCACCCGCACCAGCGCTTCGGCCGAGAAGGACGTCAGGTCGTCCGGGGACAGCAACGCGAACAGCACCAGCAGCGCGGCCAGCACGGTCACGACCACCCCGGCGACGGCGTGCCGCCGCCCGGTCCGGGGCAACCCGAAGTCGGGCAGGGGTACGGCGGCCGGGGTGGCCGGGACGGGCTTTCCAAACATGCGGGCCTCACGTCGATCGCGGCGGTGACCGCCCGGCCCGTGCGGCGGGACCGGCGATCCTCACCCGGTATACGGCCTGGGGCCCCGGCTGGTTCAAGCGGCCTCCGCCGGCGGCCAGTCGTACTGCTTTTCCGGGACGATCCGGACGATCACCCGCTGCGCGTCCGGCTCGGGCGGCGGTGTCTTCCCGCCCATGTACCGGTCGTACATTTCGTGCAGCAGCACCTTTTCCGGGTCGTCGGCGATCTCGACGGTCCCCCGCAGCTCCACCCACCGGCCGGGGTTGGCCGACACCAGCAGGCTGACCCGCGGGTCGCGTTCCATGTTCCGGGTCTTCAGCCGCCCCTTGATGGTGCTGAAGACGACGGTGTCGCCGTCGCGCTTGACGAAGATCACCGACGACTGCGGCCGGCCGTCGGCGTTCGAGGTGGCGAGCACGGCCGTGTGCGGCCCGTCGAGCACTTCACGGGCGGCTTCGGACAGGGACAGGGTCATCGGAACGTCCTTTCCGGGGTTTCGGCCAGCCACTGCCGGAAGGTCAGCAGGCCGGGGTGGAGGTCGCGGACCGCGGCCGGATCGCGCGCACCCGCGTACGCGGCTTCGAAGTCCTGGGTGAACCGGAACATGTTGCCCAATTCGGCGGGAAGAACGCTCGCGGGGACGTCCTGGAACCGCACCGGTTCGCCGAGGAATTCGGCGAACGCGGCCGCGAGCTCGGCACCGGTGAGGTTTTCGCCGGTGACGCTCACCGTTTTCCCGGCCAGCTCCGGACGGCGGAGGATCGCGTGGGCGCAGCGGCCGATGTCCGCCACCGCGATGCCGGGCAGCCGCGCCGAACCCAGCGGCAGCGCCAAGGTGAGAACTCCGTCTTCGCCGCGGTGCGGGCCGCCGTCGAAGAAGTTCTCCCAGTAGAACGCCGTCCGCAGGAAGGTCGTCGACGCGGCGTCGAACTCCGCGTCGGCCGCGCCCTTGGCGTCGTAGTGCGGGACCAGGTAACCGCCGGGCAGCACCGGCATCCGCTCGTCGCCGGGCGCGACGAACGTCCGGGTGTCCTCGAACGTCGACCACACCACGTGCGCGACACCGGCGGCCCGGGCGGCCGCGGCCATTGTGGCGGCGTGCGCGGTTTCCCGTTCCGGTGGGTGTTCCTGGGCCGCGGTGACGCAGAAAGCGCCGTACGCGCCGGTGAAAGCCGCCTCGACGGACGCGGGGTCGTCGAGGTCCGCGGCGACGACTTCGGCGCCCAGCCCGGCCAGTTCCTTCGCGCGCGGCGAACCCGCGTCGCGGGTGACGGCCCGGACGGTGAAGTCACCGTCGCGGTCCGCGGCGATCGAGCGGACCAGCCCGCCGCCCTGCCGCCCGGTGGCGCCGACGACGGCGACCACGCGTTTCTCTTTCGGGGAAGTGCTCATGCCCGTACCGACCGGGCCCACGCCGGAAAGGAATCGGCCGCTACCCGGACACGCCGGTTCCAAACCCCGCCGAAGAGCTTTCACCCGGGAAAGGGGCGCTAATACCCACGACAGGTGAGGGAATGCGGCCATTCGGTTGCGAGCCGGTTGCGCCGGTGGTCTCCTCGGGGTGTCCGAAGATCGGATTCCGAACGGAGGCACCGATGAACCTGTTCGACAAGGCCAAGGAAGCGCTCGGCAAGCACCCGGACCAGGCCGACCAGGGCGTGGACAAGGCCGCCGACGCCGCCAAGCAGCGGTTCGGCGAGCACGCCGACAAGATCGACCAGGGCTCCGAGAAGGTGAAGGACTACCTGCACAACCAGGGCGGCGGGCAGCAGGACGCGCCCCCGCAGTGAGCCCGACGCGGCCGCACCCCGCGGCGCCGGGTGCGGAGATCAGCCGGCGCAGCGGGGGGCCGCGACCCGGCCTCCCCGCCGCGCCGGCCACGGTGTCCGGACCCGCGGTGCGCTGAGCCCGATCCGGTGCGCGCCCAGCCGTCCGGGGGAAGCACGCTTCGTTCCCCGTCCGGCTGGGTACCACCGGCTCCGTGGTCGCCACCTACCTCGTCCCCGTGCGGACGGCCCTGATCCTCTTTCCGTTCCTAGTACTGGCCGTCATGCTGCCCGCCGCGTTCGTCAGCTACCGCCGGCGCGGCCGCGCCGGCGGCTGGCCGACGTTCGTCTTCTACGCGTTCCTCTTCTACCTGCTGGCGATCGCGATGCAGACGGTGCTGCCGCTGCCCGCCGACCCGGCGTACTGCGCGGGGCACACGTACGCGAGTTCTCCGCAGTTGCGGCCTTTCTACTTCGTCGAAGTCGTTTCCCAGCGCGCCCGCGGGCACTGGAGCCCCGGCGCCCTGCTGCACAACCCGGCGGTCTGGACCACCGCGCTCAACGTCGTGATGCTGGCGCCGCTGGGGTTCTACGTCCGCTACGCGCAGCGGATGCGGCTCGTGCCCGCGACGCTGATCGGCTTCGGCGTCTCGCTGTTCTTCGAGCTGACGCAGCTGACCGGCCTGTGGTTCGTCTACCCGTGCCCGTACCGGCTCTTCAGCGTCGACGACCTGATCCTCAACACCGCCGGCGTCGTCGTGGGCTGGCTCGTCGCCGGGCCGCTCGGCCGTCTGCTGCCCTCGCCCGAGCCGGAGCACGACCGGCGTCGCTACGCCGCGAAGGTCACGTTCACCCGGCGGCTCTTCGCGCTGGCCACCGACCTGCTCGGGTTCGCCGCGCTGCTCGGCTTCCTGTTCGGCCTGCTCACGCTGTTCGGCGAGGACCTGACGCACCGGGACACACCGGTCGTCATCCTCGCCCTCGTCTGGTTCGTGGTGCTGCCCGCGGTGACCGGGTCGACGCCCGGGAAGCGGGCGATGCTGCTGCGCGTGGTGCGCCGCGGCCGGCGCCGGGCCGGGCCGATCGCGCTGCTCGTCCGCAACGGCGTCCTGCTGTCGCCGCTGTGGCTGACGTGGCTGGTGCTGGACCTGGACCACTGGGACCTCGGCAGCCACCCCGAGCGGCTGCTCCTGCCGGTCGCGCTGGCCGCGTCGGTGTTCGTCGTGGGCGTCTGGACGCCGCTGGCCGTGCTGCTCGACGGCGAGCACCGGGCGCCCTACGAACGGCTGACGCGGACGGTCAACACGGCCATCGTGCCGGACGTTCCGGAGCCCGGCACGGCCCCCGAACCGGCCCGCCGGGAGGAAGTCCTCAAAGGACGGTGACCGGGGCACCGGGCTGCCTGGGCCCGGCGGCGCTGGTAGATTGCGTCGGAAGCAGGTTGAGCCGCCAGCCCGCGTTCCCGATCCCCCATCCTGGAGCCTGCATGACGACCGACGCAACGCGGCCTCGGCAGCGGTACTCCGGTGACGGCTGGTCGCTCGACGTCGGCGAAGGCGGGGACCCGCGGATCATCACCCTGCGTGGTGAGTTCGACTTCGCGGTTTCGGCGAAGCTGGCCGAAGCGCTGCCGGCCGAGCCGGGCGCCGACCGCGTCGTGCTGGACATGGCCGACGTCGAGTACTGCGACTCCAGCTGCCTCCAGGTCCTGCTGCTGCTGGGCAGCCGGCTGCGTGCGGCGGGTGGCCGGCTGGCGGTCGTGACGACCGTGCCCGCCGTGCTCCGGCCGATCGAGCTGCTCCGCCTCGGCGACGTCATGCCGGTGCACCCGAGCGTCGCCGCGGTCCGCGCTTCCTGGGGCGAAGAAGCATGACCTCCTCCGATACCCGTGTCGGCGGGCCCGGATCCGGGCATGAAGAAGGGGCAGGGTTCTCCCCGGAGCCCGGCGCGGCGAAGGAGGCGGACGTGAACCGGAGACCGATCCGGCACGAGCTCGGCATCACCGCCGAGCTGACCGAGCTGGCCAAGGTCCGCCACTGGGTCCGCACGGTCCTGCGGGAGCTCCCGGCGAACGTGGTCAGCACCGCGGTGATGGTGGTCGACGAACTCACTTCGAACGCGCTGCGCCACGGCCGCGCGCCCTACCACGTGCGCCTGCTGCCCGGCGCCGCGAAGCTGCGGATCGAGGTCGACGACGGCGGGGGTGAGCCCGCCCGCCGCCGGACGCCGTCCGACCAGGGCGGCCGCGGGCTCCTGCTGGTGGAGCGCTGCGCGGCGGCCTGGGGCCAGCTGCGCCGGCCCAGCGGCAAGACCCTGTGGGCCGAGCTGACCACCGACGACCCCGCGGGTGCGCGTGGCTGACCCGGCGCGCACCGCGCCGGCCGTCCCGGACACCGGCGACCGGGGCTGGGCGGCCGCGCCCGTGGCGGCGGTCTGCGCCGACACCACCGGGGTCGTCCTCGCCCTCAACGAAGCCGCCCGCACGCTCTTCCCCGCGGCCGAGCCCGGCCGCCGGCTCGCCGAGACCGTGGCGGACTGGCTGGCCGGCGCCCACGACGGCCACCACGGCGACGAGGTCGTCCGCGGCGACGTCGGCGAGCGGTCCTTCGCGGCCCACCCGATCCGGCACGGCGAGTCCGTCACGTGGTGGCTGGTCGACGAGACCGACGCCCGCGCGGCCCGGGACTCCCTCGCCCGCGAGCGGGAGCGCACCGCGTTCCTCAGCGACGCCTCCGCCGCGCTGCTCGGCTCGCTCAACCTGGACCGCTGCATGGAGGTCGCCGCCCGGCTCGCCGCGCAGCACCTCGCCGACGCCGCCCTGGTCGTGGCGCCCACCACCGGCGGGAGCTACCCGGCCGTCACGTGCCTGCGCGACGGGGAACCGACGCGGTCCCGCCTGGAGATCGACCCGGACGAGCTGCCCGGCCTCGGCGAGGCGCTGCAGGGCTTCCCGCCGGTGCCGTCGCGCTGGCTCGACCCGGACGCGGCACCCACCTGGGTGCTGCCGGCGGGCTTCGGCCCGGTCGGCTCGATCGTCGTCACGCCGCTGCCCGGCCACGGCGTCCCCGCCGGCGCGCTGGTGCTGCTCCGCCGCGGCGACCGGGCGTCGTTCACCGACTCCGAAGAGCTCTTCGCGCGGCTGTTCGCGGCGCGGGCCGGCGCGGCGATGTCGGCGGCGCGCGTGTTCGCGCTGCAGGCGTCGATCACCGACACGCTCATGCGCGAGCTGCTCCCGCCGACGCTCGAGCAGCTGGGCGGGGTCGAGTTCGCCGGGCGCTACCGCCCGGCCCGCGACGGCGAGCGCATCGGCGGCGACTTCTACGACGTGCACTCGGCGGTCACCACCGAGGGCGACGGGTCGCTGGCCGTGCTCGGCGACGTCTGCGGCAAGGGCCTCGAGGCCGCGGTGCTGACCGGCAAGATCCGCACCACGCTGCGCGCCCTGCTGCCGATGGCCGACGACCACGAGCGGCTGCTGAAGCTGCTGAACCGCACGCTCGCCGACGGCCGGAACGCCCGGTTCGTCACGCTCGTGCTCGCCTCGGCGCGCCGCGAGGGCGCCACCGTCCGGCTGCGGGTCACCTGCGCCGGCCACCCGCCGCCGCTGATCGTCCGGGCCGACGGCCGGGTCGAGGAGGCCGACACCCGCGGGAGCCTGATCGGCGTGCTGCCCGAGATCGAGTCGTCCGGCGCCGACGTCACGCTCGACCCCGGCGAGACGTGCCTGCTCTACACCGACGGGATCGTCGAGGCGCGCGGCGGCCCGCTCGGGGACGCGATGTTCGGCGAGGACCGGCTCCGGCAGTCCCTCACCGAGTGCGCGAACATGCCCGCCGACGCCGTCGTCGAGCGGATCCAGATGCTGGCGTCGCAGTGGATCGGCCGCGGCGCCCACGACGACATGGCCGTCCTGGCGATCACCGCGCCGCGCGGCCAGCACCTGGCCGCGGTCGGCGGCCACGGTCGCGGGAGGTACACGGCATGAGCACCCCCACCCGCACGCCCGGGGTGGCCGAGCACGCCGAACGGCTCTGGGACGCCGTCACGACCGGCGACGAGTACGCCGCCGGTGATGTCGTGGTCCAGGCGCTCGGGGCCGGCGCCGACCCGGAGAGCCTGCTGCTCGACGTGATCGGCGCGGTCCAGCGCAAGGTCGGGCAGGAGTGGGCGGCCAACCGCCTGACCGTGGCGCAGGAGCACGCGGCGACCGCGATCAACGACCGCGTCATCGCGACCTTCGGGTACGTGCTGAAGCGGCCCGAGCCGCACCTCGGCCGGATCACCGTCGCGTGCGTCGACGGCGAGTGGCACGCGATGCCCGCCCGGCTGCTCGCCGAGGTGCTGCGGCTGCGCGGCTTCCGCGTCGACTACCTGGGCGCGCAGGTGCCCGCCCCGCACCTGGTGGCCCACCTGCACCGCACCGGGCCGGACGCCGTCGCGCTGTCCGGGTCGATCGCGACCCGGCTGCCGACCGCGCACGCCACGATCACCGCGTGCCAGGCGGCCGCGACGCCGGTCATCGCCGGGGGTGCCGCGTTCGGGCCCGACGGCCGGTACGCCCGGCTGCTCGGCGCCGAGGCGTGGGCGCCGGACGCGCGCTCGGCGGCCGACCGGCTGACCGAGCCGCTCCCCCGCCCGCACGCCGGGCACCAGCCGCTCGACGACCTGCCGCACCTGGCCGACCAGGAGTACACGCTGGTCAGCCGCAGCGCGGCCCGGCTGGTCAAGGCGGTGCTGGCCGGGCTGGAGGAGCGCGTCCCGGCCATGCGGGCCTACACCGACCTGCAGCGCCAGCACACCGCCGAGGACCTCGCGCACATCGTCGAGTTCCTGGCGACCGCGCTGTACGTCGGCGACGAAGAGCTGTTCAGCGGCTTCCTGAGCTGGACCGCCGGCATCCTCACCGCGCGCGGCGTCCCGGCCGCCTCGCTCGTTCCCGCCCTCGAGCTGCTCGAGGCGGAGCTGCGCGACTTCCCGCGGGCCACCGGCCTGCTCCGCGCGGCACGCACGCACGTGGCGGGCCCGGCCGCCGGATCGGCGGTCTCGGCATGACGTTGACCTGCACGTGGGCCGCGCCGGACGGCGAACCGGCCCGCGTCACGATCACCGGCCCGCTCGAGTTCGCCACGGCCGGGTCGCTGCTGCGGCTGGTCACCGACCGGCTGGCCGACCACCCAGGGGTGCGGGACGTGCGGCTCGACTGCGCCGGGCTCGCCTTCTGCGACTCCTCCGGGCTGTCGACCCTGCTGCTGGTGCACCGCGCGGTGACGGGCGCGGGCGCCCGGTTGCACCTGGACAACCGGCCGGCGTCGCTGGACCGGCTGCTGGCCCTGACGGGCACGACGGCGTACCTCACCGGCGAAACCCGGCAGTCCCGCGCCCGGCTCGACTCCTAGGCGCGCAGGCGGGCCAGCTCCCACGGGTCGTGGGCGCTGAAGACCGTCACCTCGTCGCCGTGGCCGCGGACGAGCTCGCGCAGCCGCGCCTGCGTGCCCAGGCGCAGGTCGTGGTGGATTTCCGAGCGGGTCTGGACGACGTCGAGGACCGGGTGCGGCATCGGGGCCACCTCGAGCTCCCGGTGGTAGTAGTACGCGTCGCCGCAGTGCAGCAGCCACCGCGAGCCGTCGTGGACGGCGACCCCGGCGTGGCCCGCGGTGTGCCCGCCGAGCGGGACCAGCCGGATGTCCGCGCGCACGCCCCTGAGCCGCACCGACGCGAAGCCGAACCAGTCGTCGCCGGAGGGCGGCTCGTAAGTCTCCCACTGCGGCCCGTGCGCCCAGTGCGCGGGCCGGTAGCGGAAGCTCGGCGCTTCGGCCAGCGCGGCGTCCCGCTCGGCGGCCAGGACGTGGACCCGCGCGGCCGGGAAGTCGGGCAGGCCGCCGCAGTGGTCGACGTCGAGGTGCGTGACGACGACGTGCCGCACGTCTTCGGGCGCGAAGCCGAGCCGGGCGACTTGGCGGACGGCGGTCTCGTCTTCGCTGAGCAGCGGCTGGGCCATCGTCACCCAGTCGCCGCCCAGGGTGGCGGCGGGGTCGCGGACGTCGTCGAGGCCGAGGCCGGTTTCGACGAGCACGAGACCGTCGTGGTCGGTTTCGGCGAGCAGGCAGTGGTTGACCGCGGGCGCGGGCGGCAGGCCGGGGGCTTCGATCTGCCGCACGGACCCGCAGTTGAGGTGGTGGATCTTCATGGCCGCCATCGTCCGACTTGAACTACGCTTCAAGTCAAGGAGGCCTTGATGACCCTGCTCGACATCGCCGAAGTCGCCGAGAAGTCCGGGCTGGCGCCCTCGGCCCTGCGGTTCTACGAGAAGCGCGGGCTCGTCGAACCGGCCGGCCGCAACGGCCTGCGCCGCACCTACCACCCGGACGTCCTGGGCCGCCTCGACCTGATCGCCTGCGCCCGCGGGGCGGGGTTCACGATCGCGGAGATCGCCCGGTTCCTGGTGGCGACCCCGAGCGACGACGCGCTGCGCGAGCGGATGGCGGCCAAGGCGATCGAGCTGGACGACACGATCGGCCGGCTGACCCGGATGCGCGACAGCCTGCGGCACGCGGCCGGCTGCGACCACGTGCCGCTCGTCGAGTGCCCGGACTTCAAGCGGGCGATTTCGTAGCCTTCGCCAGCTTCGACGGCCACCAGACGCGGCGCCCGACGTCGACCGTCAGGGCGGGCACCAGCAGCGACCGCACCAGGAACGTGTCCAGCAGGACGCCGAACGCGACGATGAACGCGATCTGGGCGAGGAACAGGATCGGGATCACCGCCAGCGCCGAGAACGTCGCGGCGAGCACCACGCCCGCCGAGGTGATCACGCCGCCGGTCAGCGACAGCCCGCGCAGCGTCCCGTCGCGCGTGCCCCGGGTCAGCGCCTCTTCGCGGACCCGCGTCATCAGGAAGATGTTGTAGTCGATGCCCAGCGCCACCAGGAAGACGAACCCGAACAGCGGCACCACCGGGTCCGCTCCCGGGAAGTCCAGGATGTGGTTGAACACCACCGCGGACACGCCCATCGTCGCGGCGAAGGAGAGCACCACGGTCGCGATCAGCAGCAGCGGGGCGAGCAGCGACCGCAGCAGCAGGGCCAGCACCAGGAAGATGACCAGCAGCACGATCGGGATGATCAGCGCGCGGTCGCGCTCGGACGTCTTCTGCGTGTCGAGCTGGATCGCCGTCGGGCCGCCGACCTTCGCGTTCGCGCCGGGGACCGCGTGCACGGCGTCCCGCAGCCGCCCGACCGTCGCGACCGCCGCCTCGGAGTCGGCCGGGTCGTTCAGCACGGACAGGATCTGGACGCGGCCGTTCACCACCTTGGGCAGCGGCACGGACTGCGCCACTCCGTCCATTGTGGACGCCTTGAGGACCGCGGGCACCGCGTCCGCGTCGGCGATCGTGATGACGGGCGCGCCGAGGCCGCCCGGGAAGTGCTTGCCGAGGATGTCCTGCCCGGTGCCGGATTCGACCTGGGTCAGGAAGACGTCGGACTGCGCGGTGCCGGACGCCTTGAGCTGCGGCAGGAACGCGACACCCACACCGAGGACGAGCGCCGTCGTCACCCACACCGCGCGCGGGCGGCGGCCGACCAGCCCGGCCACGCGACCCCAGATCCCGGACGTCTCGGGGTGCGGCGAGCCGAGCGCCGGCTTGAACGGCCAGAACGCGCCGCGGCCGCACAGCGCCAGCACGGCGGGCAGGAACGTGGTGGACGCCAGCAGCGCGGCACCGATGCCGATCGCCGCGACGGGCCCGAGGCCCTTGTTCGAGTTCAGGTCGCTGAACAGCAGGCACAGCACCCCGAGGATGACCGTGCCCGCGGACGCGGCGATCGGTTCGAGCGTCGCGCGCCACGCGAGTTTCAGCGCGTCGAAGCGGCTCGGCGTGTCCCGCAGCTGTTCCCGGAACCGGGCGACGGTCAGCAGCGCGTAGTCGGTCGCCGCGCCGAAGACGAGGATCGAGAGGATGCCCTGGCTCTGCCCGTTGAGCGCGAGGACGTCGTTCTTCGCCAGCAGGTAGACGACGAGACTGGCCAGCCCGAGCGCGAACACCGCCGACAGCAGCACGAGGAACGGCAGCAGCGGGCTCCGGTAGACGACGATGAGGATCAGCGCGACGACGCCGCCGGCAACGAGCAGCAGGATGCCGTCGATGCCGCCGAACGCCGTCACCAGGTCCGCGATCTGCCCGGCGGGCCCGGTGACCAGCACGGTGAGCCCCGGCGGCGCTCCGGTCAGCTTCGCGCGGACCTCCTTGACGACGTCGGCGGGGTTGCCGCCGGCGAGGATCGGGACGGCCAGCTGCACGGCCTGGTCGTCGCGCGGCGCCTTCTCGGGTTGCCCGAGCGGGCCGACGACGCCGGGCACGGTGCCCAGTTCCTGGGCCTTGGCGTCGAGGAACCGGCGGTCTTCCGCGGTCAGGCCGGTGGTGCGCTCGGCGACGACGGTCGCGGGCAGCACCTGGCGCGGGCTGAAGGCCTTCTGCTCGTCGGAGACCTCGGTGGCCTCGGCCGAACGCGGCAGGAAGGCGGCGTTGTCGTTCTTCGCGACTTCGCCGAGCTTCCCGGCGAACGGGCCGCCGAACCCGCCCAGCCCGAGCCAGGCGATCACCAGGAGGGCGGGGATCAGCCAGCGGAGCCGGCGCGGCTTGTCGTCCATGGTCGCTAAGGTCCTTTCGAGGGCGAACACGCCCAATTGTTCAGCAAGCTGAACATTCTGCACGACGACCCGGAGTGACGGTGAGCACAACCCCCGAACCCGACCTGAGCACGTGGCCGACCGGCCGGCTCCTGGCCGTGGCAGCACGCCTGGTCGAGCACCGCTGGGCGGCGGTGCTCGACGACCTGGGGCTCACCCACGCGGGGCTGATCGCGCTGCACACCTTGCGCGACGGGCCGCTCCCCCAGCGGACGCTGGCCCAGCGCTGCCAGGTGACGGACCAGACGATCAGCCGCACCCTCGACCGGCTGGCCAAGGCGGGGTTCGTCACGCGCACCCCGGACCCGGCGGACGCCCGGCGGCACGTCACCCGGCTGACGGCCCGCGGCCGCGCGGTGCACGAACGGGCGGTGCGGGCCGAGCCCGCGGTGCTCGGCGACCTGAGCGAGGACGCCGCGTTCCGGGCCGGGTTGCTGCAGGTGATCACCCGGCTGTCCGCGGATCGAGACCAACCGGTGACCTGACCGGCTCCGCCCAGGCCAGGCTCGGATCAGCGGGCCCTCGGCGGCCACCGACGGCCCCCGCCGCCGTCATCGCGGCGATTCATCTCCGGCGGGCCTGGGTAGCTCTTCTGGCATGTGGATCGCGGTGAGCACCCCAGTGGCCCTCCTGATCGCTACCGTCCTGATGGAGCGGTTCGAACGACGATGCACGCTGGCCCCGGCCGCCAAGGGCGAACCGGCCGACCTGCCGGCGTCGGGCGCGCTCGACTAGCGGCCCCTCCGTCCCTTGTGGACGTGCGAGTGGCTCCCTGCCGACTGTGATCCACGTCTCACTCCCCTTCGCCGAGAACCCCGGGCCCGTCCCGCGGCGACTGACGAAGCAGATCCGGCGAACCCCGGATCCAGGGAGGAGAACACCATGCGCAGCAGGACCACCCGCACGGTGACCGGGCTGGCCGCCGCGGCCGGGCTCGTCACGGCGGTGACCATCGGGATCGCCGGCAGCACGTCGGCGGCCGCGGGGACCACGGAGGGGACCATGACCACTCAGCCGCCCAAGGGAGCGCGGGCCACCGTCGAGGTGACGCCGAACCCGACCACGCACCGCGGCCAGGAAGTGACCATCACCGGCAGCTGCGGCGGGGGCACCGGCCTGAAGTCCGTCCTCGGCGGCTTCCCGGAGCACCCGGCGCTGGAGAACATCCGGATCGTCGACGCCGGGCCGGACCACTTCGTCGCCAAGGCGAACGTGGCGCAGCACATCGGCAACGGCGTCGGGCCGGTCTTCGTCGACTGCGGCGGCGAAGCGGGAGTGACACTCCTGGTCACCCACGTCTAGTGCGAAGCGGCCCGCTCACCGGCCCGGTTCCGATGAGCGGGCCATTTCCCGCAATTCAGCAGGTCTTCCACGCGAAGTGGTAAATCGTGTCCACGCTGGCGTGTTCGGAATCCATTTCGATGTAACTCGTTCCCCCGGATGTGCCCGCGTCCGCGCGCAGTTCCGCATTGATGTTCAGGTTGCGGTCCTCACCGCACGGCGCGAACACGAGCGCCGCCACGTCGGTGGTGTCCGTCGCGCGCCACACGCCGTGGAACGGGCCGGGGAACGTGTGGCGGACCCGGGCCGTCGGCGCCGTGCCCGTGAAGTAGTAGTTGGCCTGCTCGAGTGCGCTCGCCCCGCTCTCGATGTGCGCGAAACCGCGGTAGTCGGCTTCGGCGATCGCGTACGTGAACCCTTGCGGTACATGGACGAGCACGTTGATCTGGCAGTTCTTCCGGGCGTCGAGCGCGGACGCGCCACCGCCGGCCTTGGCGGTGAAGTTCGTGTAGTGCACCGTGAACGACGTGTTGTCGGAGGCGACGTCGGCCGTCGCCGTGGCCGTGCCCGCCGGGCAGCCCGACCCGTTGATGGTCTTGACGTCGAGCGTGATCCGTTCGGCCGGAGCCGACGTCGCCGGGGAATCGACGGGTGCGGCGAGGGCGGACAGAACCATTCCGGCTACGACCAACATACCGAGCATGACGCTCCTCCAAATGGGCCACGGTGCCTTTTGATCACGATGATCGCGCGCGGAACGGATCGTAGCGCGATCGCAACCTTTTCGACGGCCACTGAACGGAGTAACACGACAACGCGGAGTGCGGGAAATCCATTTCCCGGTTTTTATCGTTTGAATACTCGATTAGGTCGGACAATCATCGGTCACGGCTGGTCCGGACCACTGGCGTGCCGGAGCGAGTACGGCGGGATCGTCCCGCCGAGCAGCGCTTCGGCGTCCAGCGTGGCCGCGCCGCTCCCCCGCTCCGCGAACCGCCGCGCCACCAGCGCGCCCGGGTCGTCGACGACGTCGGCGCGGCCGGTCAGGAACGCCCACTCGTGCTCGTCGGAACCGAAGTACAGGACCGTCCCGAACACCTCGCGGAACCGCCGCCACGCCGCGAGCAGCGTTTCGTTGCGCCACAGCGTCGGGCAGCCCGCCTGGCAGGTCACCACCCCGCCGGGCGCGAGGACGCGGGCGCACCGGCCGAGGAAGTCCGTGCCGTACAAGCGGTTGTGCTGCGCGTCCGGGTCGGTGTTCTCGTCCGGGAGGTCGATCACGACGACGTCGTAGGTGTCGCCGCGGTCTTCGGCCGCGGCGAGGAACGCCCAGCCGTCCTCATAGGACACCCGGATCGACCCGGTGCCGCGGGCGAGGTCGGCGGTCGTGTAGCCGTAGGGCAGGTGCTCGGCGCAGGCCCGCACGGCCCGCTCGTCGATGTCGACGTGGTCGACGTGGCCGGCGCCCGCGGCGACCGCCAGCTCGGAGGCCACGCCCTCGCTCGACCCGATGATCAGCACCCGCCGCACGCGCTCGGCCAGCAGGAGCGCGGGCACCATCAGCGCCTCGTGGTAGACGAGCTGGCTCGCTTCGGTGCTCTGCCGTTCCCCGTCGCAGAACAGCGCAATGCCCTGCGCCGTCGTCCCGATCAGCACCTCCTGGTACGGCGTGCGCTCGTGGAAGCGCACGTCGCCGACCTCCCAGACGCGGGTGAGGCCGGCGCCGACCGGTTCGTGGATCAGGGGCATCAGCGTTCTCCGCGGTGCAGGACGGACAGGTGGACCGAAGCGGCGTCCAGCGATTTCGCCAGCAGCCGCAGCGCGTGCTCGGGGTCGGCCCGCGAGCCGCAGGTGAAGACGTCGGCGAACAGCGAGCCGTGCTCGGGGTAGGTGTGCACGGACGCGTGCGACTCGGCGAGCAGCGCGATCACCGTGGCCCCCTGCGGCACGAACCGCTTGGCCACGACGTCGACGACCGTCGCGCCCGCCTCCGTCACCGCCGCCCGCAGCAGTTCGCCGAGGCGAACCGCGTCGTTGAGCAGGCCCGGGTCGACGCCGTGCAGTTCGGCGAGCACGTGGCGCCCGGTGAACCGGCCGATCTCAGGCATCGCCCCACCGCCCGAGGCAGTGGGTGCGCAACGGCTCGATGCCGTTGAACCCGACCGAGGCGTAGCTCGCGGTGTAGGCGCCGGTGCCCGGCAGGTCGAGCCGGTCGCCGGTGGTCAGCGACAGCGGCAGCTCGTACGGCGTCCGCTGGTAGAGGACGTCGTCGCCGTCGCAGGTCGGCCCGGCGAGCACCACCGGCCCGCTCAGGCCGTCGTGGGCCGCCACCGGCTCGAACCGGTAGGCGATCGCCTCGTTCTCGCTCTCGGCGAGCCCGTTGTAGCGGCCGATGTCGAGGTACACCCAGCGCCGCTCGCCGCGGTGCGCGACCAGCACGACCTCGGTCCGGAGCAGGCCCGCGTCGGCGACGAGCACCCGGCCCGGCTCCAGCATCAGCTCGGGTCGCTCACCGGGGAAATAGGTATCGAGCGCCGACTCGATGGTCGCCGCGTACGCGGCCAGGGTGGGCACCGCGGTCCGGTGGGTGGTCGCGAAGCCACCGCCCAGGTTGAGCCGCGTCATCGCGACACCCTGCGCCGCGGCCTCGGCGAACAGCTTCGCCGCCGTGGCGATGCCGATCTCCCACGCGCCGGCGTCCGGTTGCTGCGACCCGACGTGGAAGGCGATGCCCGGCCGCAGCCCGCGCGCGGCCGCCCGCAGCACGAGGTCGAGGGCCTCGGCCGGCTCGCAGCCGAACTTCCGGCCGAACGGCGTCACCGAGTCGGGCGCGTCGAGCAGCACCCGGATCGACACGGCCGAGCCGGGCGCGTGCGCGGCCAGGTGGTCGACGTCGGCCGCGGCGTCCGAAGTGAACTCGCGGACGCCGCGCTCGAAGGCGTACGCGATGTCCCGGGGTTTCTTGATCGGGTTGCCGTAGGCGAGGTCCGCCGGGTCCGCGCCGCGCTCCAGGCACAGCGCGACCTCGGCGGGCCCGGCGACGTCGAAGCCGAGCCCGGCCGCCACCAGCGCGTCGAGCACCGGTGGCGCCGGGTTGGCCTTGACCGCGTACCGGATCAGCGCGCCCGGGAACGCCGCCCGGACCTCGCGCGCCCGGGCCGCGACGGCGTCGGTGTCGACGACGAGGCACGGGGTCGGCGGGTCCCGTTCGTCGAGGAACCGGCGGAGGGGGTCGGCGCACACGGCGCCAGTGTCGCAAACCGCGTCAGACGAACCGCCACAGGTGGTCCGGTGTCCCGTTGTCGTCCCACTGGGTCACCTGGGCGCCGTCCGCGGTGAACTGCTGGTCGACCGCCATCACCTTGCCGCTGCGGACGTTGACGAGCTTCGACCAGCCGCCGCCCGCGTCGACGATCCGCCAGTTGTGGTCGGGGGTGCCGTTGTCCTGGAACTGCTGGACGTGGGCGCCGTTGTCGAGGCTCTGGTCGTGCACCGCGAGGACCTTGCCGCTGTTGCGGTTGACGATCCGGACGGTGCCGTCGCCGTTGTCGACCACCGTCCAGAGGTGGTCGGCCGTGCCGTTGTCCGACCACTGGGTCACTTCGGCGGTGTCGGCCAGCGACATGTTCGACACGGCGAGCACCTTGCCCGACCGCTGGTTCTGCAGCTTCCGCCAGAGCGTGGCCGACGCCGCCGGGCGCGTCAGCAGGGCCAGGTAGCCGCCGGCCACCGGGCGGGCCTGGAAGCCCCGCTGGGTGGCGTCGGCGACGACGTACCAGTCACTGAACGGCACCCGCTGCGGCGTGACGTTCGCGTAGCTGTAGACGCCTTCGACCAGCGAGTTGCGGATGTTCGGCTGGTCGGTGAGCCACGCCGCGGTCCACAGCTCCCAGTCGGCCTTCGTGTAGTTGTTGCGCGGGTCGAGCACGACGCCGTGGGCGCCGACGCGGCCCTGGTACCAGGCCGCCTCCTGCGCCGCGACGCCGAGCGGGACCAGGTCGAGGCCGAGCACGCGGTCGGCGAAGCCGTTGTACTTCAGGCTCCAGGTGCCGGCCTGGTCGTAGGCGAGCTTGAGGTGCTGGTTCGACGAGTCCTGGGCGAGCGTCACCCACTGGCTGATGTAGCTGCGGGACGTCGAGCGGTAGCGCTGGACGTCGGCGGTGTTGCCGGTCGCCGCGGCGATGACCCCCATCGCGCCGACGCCGATGATGCCCTTCAGCGCGAGGTTGGCGCTGTGGGCGATGAAGCCGGTGAAGTCGTCGGTCTGGTTCTGGAAGCCGGGGTCGAGGGTGTTGCCGATCAGGTACTCGGCCCACTGCCGCAGGATCCGGTAGTGGGTGGTCGCGAAGGCGACGGCGTCCGCCGACGGCAGCCGCTGGACCAGCGCGGCCGCCATGATCAGCAGGTTGGCCGACTCCTCGACCGGCATGCTCTCCTCGTTGCCGTCGTTGTGGCCGGTCGCGTCCGGGTAGTGGGTGCCGAGGTCGTGCTCGGCGAACTGCATCGGCCAGCCGCCGCGCTCGGCGTAGTCCAGCAGGGGCTCCAGGACCAAGCGCAGGTAGGCCGGGGACAGGTAGAGGTAGGCCGGGAACGCCGGGTAGGTGACGTCCACTGTGGACATGTTGCCGTTGGAGGAGATCTCCTTCAAGAAGCCCCACGGCGCGCCGCCGCGGTCGACGAGTTCGGTGCCACCGAAGGCCTGGCGCAGTGCCAGCGCGCAGATCCCGGCGTAGTGCTCACCGGTGGTGCCGCCGCCGGCCGCGGCGACGGCGTCGTCGTGCAGGCGCTGGTCGATCGCGGTCGCGGCGGACAGCGCGGCCGCGTAGTCGTTGCCGAACCAGACAGTCATGTCCGGCCAGCTGCCCCAGTAGTGCGTCCACCAGGGGTTCAGCTGGGTGCCCAGGTAGCGGACGGCGGGCGTGCGGACGTGCCCGATCGACAGAGTGAAGGGGGCCGACGTGCCGCCGGCCGGGATCGTGCCGAGGTCCTTGTTGAAGGCCAGCACCGGCCAGCGGTCGTTGATCGCGCGCGGCTGGGCGGTGTCGCTGGTGTCGGGCAAAGCGCCCTGGCCCGCCGAGGCGGCGCGCACGACGGTGTCCTGCCCGATCTGCCAGCTGGTCCCGGACGTCGGCGCGGCGAGCACGAGCCGGCCCCAGCTCGCCTGGTCGCCGTTCTCCTGCAGGACGCCCGGGCTCGCCGGGGTGCAGCTGAGCAGGGTGTAGCCGCCCGACTGCTGCTGGGTCCAGGTGACCGGCGTGGACGTGTCGCCGTGCACCCACTCGGCGGAGGTGTCGAAGTGCAGGTCGACGGCGTGCGCGCGGCCGTCGGCGCTCGCGGCCTGGAGGGTCACGTAGCCGAAGGGCACGCACTGGCGCTGCAGGTTCGCCGGGTCGACGGGCGAGAAGAACGTGACGGTGAGGTTCACGCCGCCGCCGGTGAGGACGTAGGTCGAGCGCGTGCCGGTGACCTGCAGGCTGACCTGCGTCATCGGGGTGAGCGCGGGCCCGGCCGGCAGGGCGGGCTGACCGGCGAAGACGTACGCGGCGCCGTCGATGCGGGCGAGGCCGCACAACGCGGTGATGTGCCCGGTCCAGAAGCTCGACCACGTGCCGGCGAGGTTGTCGGCGGGCTGCCAGGTGGACAGGTAGGGCGAACGGACGATGAGCGGGGTGGCGGGCGGCCGGATCGGGCTGAAGGTGCCCGCGGCGGCCGCGGTGCCGGGCAGCCACAGCGCGGCGGCGACGGCGGCGGTCGTGCCTCCGGCGAGCCGGAGCAGGTCCCGGCGGGTCAGGTGAGCGCGTTCTCGGGAGGACATCGGTGGCCCCTTCCACGGCGGGCGAGCTCGTGCGGGGATAACTTTTACATCGTTGGTACAACGTTGTAAATCCGCCGTTGGTCGGTGTGGTGATTGTTTGACGGACCACTCGACGCGCAGGTCCGGTGCGGATTCCGGCCGGCGGGCTCCGCTCAGGCGGCGCGTGGCGGCCGGTCCGACGCCGGCCAGACGTACGGCAGGTCGTCCGGCACCCCCGGGAACCGCGCCGCGTAGTGCTCCGGGTCCTTCCGCACCAGTGCGGACTGGTGGCTGAGGTGCAGGGCTTCGTCGCCCAGCCAAGGCGGCAAGTCGCCGGTGGCCGCGAGTTCGGCCTGGGTGCGGACCGCCGTGCGGCCGATCGCGTGCGCGAACTCGTCGGAAAGCTTCACCGCGCACGTGTCCGCCGCACCCAGCTCGCACCACACCGCGCACACCTCGAGGCCGTAGCGCGTCAGCGCCTCCTCGTACCCCGTCCACATCTTCGCCGCCGGGTGGTGGCGCCAGCCGTAGCCCGGGATCACGAGCGCGCGCAGCACCTGGAGCGTCTCGACGCGCTGCTTGCCGAGCCGGCGGCGGTCGAGCGCGCGGGCGCTGGCGGTGAAGTCGGCACACGGCAGGAACGTCTGCATCCCGGCCGGGTACCCCGCGCCGGCCCGTCGATGCGGGAAGATCGAGGGCATGCACGCCGACCTCGTCTTCACCGGTGGCCCCGTGCTCACGGCCGGCGGCCGGGCCGGGTTCGCGGCCGTCCGCGGCGACCGGATCACCGCCGTCGGCGCCGACCCGGCCCCGCACCTCGGCCCGCGCACCGAGGTCGTCGACCTGCGGGGGCGCCTGCTGCTGCCCGGGTTCCAGGACGCACACATCCACGCCGTCGGCGGCGGGGTCGAGCTCGGCAAGTGCGACCTCACCGGCGCCACGAGCGTTGTGAGCTGCCTCGACGCCGTTGCGGCGTACGCGCGGGCGAACCCGCGGCTCGAGTGGCTCACCGGCAGCGGCTGGTCCCTGGACACCTTCGCGGGCGGCCTCCCCCACCGCCGGCTGCTCGACGCCGTCGTCGCGGACCGGCCGGTCGTCCTGGTCAACCGCGACCACCACGGCGCCTGGCTGAACAGCGCCGCGCTCGCCCGCGCCGGCATCACCGCGGACACCCCGGACCCGCCGGACGGCCGCGTCGAGCGGGACGCCGACGGCCCCACCGGCGTCCTTCAGGAGGGCGCGATGGACCTGGTCACCCGGCTGCTGCCGCCGGTGACCGAGGTCGACGAGCTCGCCGGGCTGCTGCGGGCGCAGCGGCTGCTGCACTCGCTCGGCGTCACCGCCTGGCAGGACGCGCTGCTCGGCGAGTACGGCGGCATGCCGGACCCGTCGCGGGCGTACGCGACCGCGTCGGAACGCGGGCTGCTGACCGCCCGCGTCACCGGCGCGCTCTGGTGGGACCGCGCCCGCGGCGCGGAACAGCTCCCGGAGCTCCTCGACCGCCGGGAGTCGTTGCGCCGCAGCGGGTTCCGCGCCGAGACCGTCAAGATCATGCTGGACGGCGTCGCCGAGAACCACACCGCGGCACTGCTCGGCCCCTATTTGGGCACCGGCCACAATGGACTGAGCTTCGTCGACGCGGTGGCGTTGCGCGAGTACGTGACGCTCCTGGACGCGCACGGCTTCCAGGTGCACTTCCACGCGCTCGGCGACCGCGCGGTGCGGGACGCGCTCGACGCTGTCGAAGCCGCCCGCGCGGCGAACGGCACCGGCCGGCGCCACCACCTCGCGCACCTGCAGGTGGTGCACCCCGACGACGTCCCGCGGTTCGGGCGGCTCGGCGCGACCGCGACGATCCAGCCGCTGTGGGCCGTGCACGAACCTCAGATGGACGAGCTGACCATCCCCTTCCTCGGCGCCGAACGGGCAGCGTGGCAGTACCCGTTCGGCGCCTTGCTGCAGGCCGGGGCCACCCTGGCCGCCGGCAGCGACTGGCCGGTGAGCAGCCCCGACCCGCTGCAGGGCATCCACGTCGCGGTCAACCGCGTCCCGTACGGCGAGGACGTCCCCGCGTTCCTGCCGGACCAGCGGATCGGCCTGGCCGCGGCGATCACCGCGTACACCGCCGGTTCGGCCCACGTCAACCACCTCGACGACACGGGCGTGATCCGGCCCGGCCACCGCGCCGACATGGTGGTGCTCGACCGCGACCCCTTCGCGGGCCCCGACCGGGAGATCGGGGCCGCGAAGGTCGCGATGACGTTCACCGGGGGCCGGTGCGTCCACGAGCCATGACGGCGGGCTCCGGTTCGACGCTCACCCGGGGCCGCAGCGGCAGGTTCTCCAGCCCTTCCACGTCGAGCACGAGGAACCAGTGCGCGTTGGCCGGGATGTGGATCTTGAACATCGGTGCGGTGGCCACCCCGCCGTGCATCCGGTAGTACTGCCGGCGCCGGTAGGCTTGGAAGTTGACCTTCGTCAGGAGCCTGACGTTGGCCATCGCGTCCAGCCGGATGGTGACCACCGAGTCTCTTCGCACTTTCCCGAGATCGAACACATTCGCTTCCATTTTCGCCCCTTTTCACGCATGGGTAGTGGTGGTGACTGGTCGCGGGCAGCGCGGAACGCGCCGCGAACCGCGACGGCGAAGTTGATCGGGGCGAGATCAGCCGGGGCCGGTACCGGGCTTGCAGGGGCGCCAGAGCGGCACGAAGTGCCCGTGCGACCGCGTGAACGCCCGGGTCGCCCGGGGTCCGTGGTCGGGGGTCAGGAAGGCGGGCGGGATGGTCGGACCCGTCCCGCAGGCGGCGTCGGCGGGAACCGCCGGGGACCTCGGCGCCGGCGAGGGGCCGGGCGTCTGCGCCGCGATGTGTTTTGTGGCCTGGGCTTTCGCGGCGAGACGCGCTTCGGTGCGGGTGCAGGGCTGGGCGTGGGCGGCCGGTGTGGCGGTGGTGGTTTGCGGTTCGGTCGGTGGTAGCTCGGGTTTTGCCGCCGGTGGCTGGTTTTTCACCTGGAGAGCCGGGGGCGAGAGCAGCAGTTTGGTGGCCGGGGTCGCGGCAGCGGGGTCACCGACGGGGGTGACGACGGTTCCGCTGACCGGTTCGATCGGGCGCACAACGGGCTCGACGGCTTGCCCGACCGGGTCGAGCACGGGAGCAGCCGCGCGAATGACCCGATCGACGGGCGCGAGGATCGGCTGGACGGCACGTACGACCTGGGAGACCGGTTCGAGGACCGGCTTGAGTGAGCGCACCACCGGCGCGGCGCCGCCCACCAGCTGCGAGACCGGCTCGACCACGGGAGCCGCCGCTTGCACGACCCGGGAGACCGGCTCAACCACGGGCGCGGCGGCGGCAACCACCTGCGAGACCGGCTGGGTCGCTGGCGCGACAACACGCGGCACGATGGCGGTCACGGGCGCTGCTGCCTGGGAAACTGGCTCGACCAACGCCGCCGCAGTGGAAACCACATGCGAAACGGGCGCGGTTACGGGCGCTGCCGCCCGCACGACCTGCGAAATCGGCTCGGCCACTGGCGGCACAGCTCGCGCCACCGGCGCAACCACTGGCGGCACCGGCGTGGCGGCGCGCGCAACTGGCTCCAGAACTCGCGGCGCCGTCTTGGCCACGGCTTTCGTCGCCGGGGCGACCGCGTGCGAAACCGGATCAGCCACCGGACCGCCGCCACCGGATGGCGGCTCCCCCAGCACCCCGGCCACCACCGCGCCGAGCGGATCCGCGTCCCGGCCCGCCGCCTCCGCGTGCCCCGACAACAGCCAAGACACCAGCCACAACCCCGCCGCTGCTGCGAAGACCACCAGCACGCGCCGGGTGGCGGTTCTCACGCCACCCTTGTCGCGAGCCCTGGTCACGGTCGGCGAACCTCCACATGCGGAAAGCAGGTCTGGGACTTACCCCTCAACGCCCCTTCCCACACCCGGGGAACGCGCCCTCTTCGGCGACCACTCGACCGGCCTATCGGCAAGCCTGAAGACCTCCGCCACTTGGCCGTCACCAGTACGCCGGTAGGAGGCCGCGCGGAATCAGCCTTCCTGAGAACGCCGCTGCGACGACAGGGCACCCAGCGCGAGCACTCCGTGCTGGAGCCCCTCGCGGAACGTCGCGCGCTGGGCCGGGCTCAGCTCCGCCAGCAACGCGCCCTCCACCTCCGCCACCGCCGGGGCACAGCCGGCCAGGAGGGCGCGGCCCGCGTCCGTCAAGCCGGCCAGCAGGACGCGGCGGTTGTCCGGCTTGGGCGTCCGGGCGATCAGGCCGCGCTTCTCCAGCGCCAGCACCATCTCGTGCATCGTCTGCGGGCGCAGGAACGAGCGGCGGGCCAGCTGCGCCGACGACAGCGGGCCGCTGGCCTCCAGCACCGACAGCGCCGTGTACTGCAACGTCGTGAGCCCGACCGGCCGGAGCGCGTCGTCCAGCAGGGCCCTGATCGCCAGCTCGAGCCGTTTGACCAGGTAGAGGGTCAACGGCGAGCCGGCGGGCTCCTGCTCCGCGGACGTGCTCACGCCGCACATCATGACACGTGCCCGCCGCTATGCTCCGATCATGGACCTCGGCCGGCAGACCCGCGTGCGGCAGGCGTTCGACACCTTCTTCGGCCCGCCCGAGCCTCCGGACGGCGACCACGTCCTCGACCTCTTCCGCCGGACCGCGGAAACCGTGCCCGCGTACCGGAAGTTCCTCCGTGAGCACGGCGTCGCGCCCGGGGACATCCGGACCATGGCCGACTTCCGGACGCTTCCGCTGCTCGACAAGGACGGCTACCACCGGAAGTACCCGCTGCCCGAGCTGTGCCGCGGCGGCACGTTCGACGGGCTCGACATGATCGCCGTCTCGTCCGGCTCCAGCGGCCACCCGACGATCTGGCCGCGTGCCCTCGAAGACGAGCTGCACGTCGCCCGCCGGTTCGAAACGGTCCTGGTGGACGCCTTCGAAGCCGACCGGCGCCGCACCCTCGCCGTCGTCTGCTTCCCGCTCGGCACGTGGGTCGGCGGCCTCTTCACGACGGCGTGCGTGCGCCACCTCGCGGCCAAGGGCTGCCCGATCACCGTCGTGGCACCGGGCAACAACAAGGCCGAGATCCTGCGCGTGCTCCCGGAACTGGCGCCGCACTTCGAGCAGGTGGTGCTGCTGGGCTACCCACCGTTCGTCAAGGACGTCGTCGACACCGGCGTCGCGGAGGGCGTCGACTGGGCCGCGTACGCGATCAAGCTCGTGCTGGCCGGCGAGGTCTTCAGCGAGCAGTGGCGCGAGCTGGTGGCCCGGCGGGCCGGCGTGGCCGACCCGGTGCGGGACGTCGCGTCGCTGTACGGCACGGCCGACGCCGGGGTCCTCGGCACCGAAACGCCGCTGTCGGCAAGCATCCGCCGCTTCTTCGCCGACCGCCCCGAGCTGGCGCGCGAAGTCTTCGGCGACGCCCGGCTCCCGACGCTGGTGCAGTACGACCCGGCGAGCCGCTTCTTCGAGGTCCACGAGGGCACGCTCGTCTTCACCGGCGACGGCGGGATCCCGTTGATCCGCTACCACATCGCCGACGACGGCGGGGTCCTGCCGCACGCCGAGCTGCTGGACTTCTGCGCCCGCCACGGCTTCACGCCGCCGCCCGGGCCGGAGCTGCCGTTCGTGTACGTGTTCGGCCGGTCGCTCTTCACGGTGTCGTTCTTCGGCGCGAACGTCTACCCGGAAAACGTGACGGTCGGCTTGGAGCGGCCGGGCATCAGCGACACGGTCACGGGCAAGTTCGTCATCGAGTCGGTCGAGGACGAGGACCGCGACCGCCGCCTGCGCATCACGGTCGAGACGGCCCCGGGCGCGACGGCCGACGCCGCCACGATCGCCGACGCGGTCCGCGACGAGCTGCGCCGGCTCAACAGCGAGTTCGCGCACTACGTCCCGCCCGAGCGGCAGCGGCCGGACATCGTGCTGCGCCCGGCGGGCGACCCGGAGTACTTCCCGGTCGGGGTGAAGCACCGCTACACGCGGCGCTCCTGAGGCGACTTGGCGGGTACTGTCGGTCCTGGCCGCGCTTCCGGCACTCGCGCCCGTACCAGGATCAATGCCGATCAAGTTCTGAAGCAGCAGTCTCGAACGCCCGGATGACCCGCGCGGTCGGGTCCGGCGCGCGCGGGTCGCGCACCCGATCGGTGATCAGGAAGCCCGGCAGCTCCAGCCCGTGGTCCTCGGTGAGCCGGAAGGTCCCGCCCACCGCGGCGGGGTCCCAGCCGAGGGTCAGCGCGTGCTCGACGAGGCGCCGGACGTCGGCCGCCGCCGGGTAGGAGCCGTCCGTCGCGGCCGGGGTCCAGCCCACGCTCATGGCCTTCGAAAGCAAGTCGGCCTCCAGGGCGCGGCCGTTCTTCCCAGCACCCCACACGCGCACCCTGATGCAGCGGTGGACGTCGACGCCGTCGCCCGCAACCTGGCCGATAGTGGCCAGCCACGTGCAAGTCCGCTCCCCGACGCGGAGTGTCCGCAACCTCGTCCGCACCGGACCACCCTACGGCCGGGCGAGCTTGCGGAACCGCTCGCGCCGCTCGTCGGCCGAGGAGCCGTCGGCGATGTCGTCGTCGAACCACGCGCTCAGGGCCGTCCACAGGTCGGCGCACGCCGCGAAGCCCGTCACCGGGGACGGCTCGGCCAGTGCCGCGATGTCCGCGGCCAGCTGGTCGAGCCGCTGGTCGCACAACCGGACGTACTCGCGCACGACGATGTTCGCGTCCAGGCCCGTCCTCCCGCGCGGGCCGGCCGCGCCGCGCAGCTGGGCGTGCAGCCGTTCTTCGCTGTACAGCGGGAACCCCTCGATCGCGCCCGGGTAGCCCGAGTCGGCCGACCACGCGCGGAACGCGCGGATCGCCTGGTAGCGCGTGTACCAGTCCTGCTTGCCGGTCGCGAGCTCGGCCAGCTTGCGCCACGCGTCGCGGTCGGCCGAGCGCCAGCGGTCGAGCGTCCGGTCGTCCGGTGCGGCTTCGGCGGCCCGGGCGCGCCAGAAGTGCGCGCGGCACGCGGCGATCTCGCCGACGAGGCGCCGGACGTAGCTGACCTGTTCCCAGACGTGCACGCGCTGCGGCCGCAGCGGCGCCGCGCGGTCCGGGGAGAACGTCACCATCTCGAACACCCGGAACAGCTCGTGCCCGCGCAGCGCCACGAGGTCGGGGTCCTCCCCCATCACCCACGACCGGCGCTCCGGCAGCCGGCCGCTGTGGCTGATCGTCGCGGCGTGGTAGAGCTCGCGGACGGCGCGGCGGGCCACTTCGTCCCGCGCTTCGCCGACCAGACGCGGATTGCGCGCGCGGTCGCGGAGGTCGCGTTCGCCCCGCGGGCCGACTTCGAGCATCGCCACGGCGTACACGCTCGCCGCGTTGTAGCACTCTTCCCACGACTTGCGCGGGCCCGCGGCTTCGACGGTGTCGTCGAGGGCTTGGGGATCCGGCGGCCAGCGCCGGTCCGGGCAGACGTCGGCCAGGCGCACGCGGCTGGCCGGGTAGGCCGGCTGGGGCACCGGGACCGCGCCGGTCACCGGCTCGACGTCGGCCATCGCCCGCCGCACCACGGCCCAGACCAGGGACAGGTCCAGCGCGCGGTTGGTCAGCTGGTGCCAGCTGCTGCGCCAGCGCCTGCCGAACCGGCGGTAGTCCGCGATGAGCCGTTCGATCTCGTACTGCGACAGCGCGCCGAGGTACGACCGCATCTCGGCGGCGCGCTGGTTGTACTCCGCCAGCCGCTCCGGCGTGGCCTCGTGGACGACGATCTCCTCGACCGGCACCTTCAGCACGCGGCGGTGCAGTTCGAGGCGTTTCTCCGGCGGGATCGCGTACGGCCGCACCCGCACGTCGAGCTCGACGTACCGGCGGAAGCGCAGCTCCAGCGCCGTCCGCAGCTCGGCCCGGCGCAACGCCCGCGCGTCGTCGGGCGCGCCCGCCGTCGTGCGCCGCACCCACCAGGAGCCCGCCACGGAGTCGCCGTGGCCGAGGACCAGCGCGTGCCGGTAGCGGGCGATCAGCAGCGCGACGCCGCGGCCGCGGCCCGCGTGCCGCGGCTGGCGCGCGAAGTCCGGGCCGATCCACCAGCGGGCCAGCGCCGGGTGCCCCCGGCTGCACACGGTGATCACGTCGTCGTAGGTCGCGAGCGCGTCGAGGTGCAGGTCGAGCTGCTCCTGCAGGGCGGCGATCTCGAGTCTGATGTAGACGTTCGACGGGTCCAGGCTCACCGCGCGGTAGTACTCGGCGAGGGCTTCGTCGTAGCGGCGGTGGGTGATGAAGTGGTTGGCGCGCTGGTAGGCGTCGAACAGCTCGTACGGGATCTTCGCGCCCCGCCAGGCCGCCCAGTGGATGTTCGTGCGGACGTAGGCGCTGCGCGGGATGACGAGCGCGGCGACCGCGTTGGCCGCGCGGTGCAGCACGCGCGGCCAGTTCTCGTCCTCGATCACCAGCGGGCTCGCGGCGAACCGCGGGACGCGGACGAGCTCGAGGATGAGCTGGTAGCGGCCGGAGGTGTTGCCGGGCCGGACCGTCCCGGTGACGGTGAACGCGGCGGGCGGCTGCGCGAGCCGGACCAGCTTGGTGGCGGCCTTCCACCAGCCTTCCGCGGCGTCGCCGGCGTGCTCGACGATCTGGATGAAGTCGTAGGAGCTCCCCACCCCGGGTACCGGCGTCGGTGTGTAGAGCCGCGAGTCGTTGAGGATCCGCTTGAACGCGGCGGTCAGCTCGACCGCGGAGTCGATCTCGCGGTCGTGGCTGCCTTCGGGGCGCTCGTCGGCGAAGAGCCGGATGTCGATCTGGTTCGCGCGGAAGGCGGCGGCTTCGAGGCGGGCCCGGCCGATGAAGTAGAGCGTCAGCACCGCGGAAACGGCCACGACGGACGTCTGCAGCACGGTCCAGGTGATGACGCTCGCGACCTTCGGGTCCCGCACGAACGTCCAGCTCTGGAAGAACGGCAGGTACGGCACGACGGCGAACCCGGTCGCGACGAGCCCCGCCGCCACCGCCGCGACCCACCACCGGATCCGGTGAGCCGCCGGCAGTTCCGCTTGATCGAAGCCTCCGAGTCGTCGCGCGGACACCGTCGATCACCCCCTCGTGTCGCCAGGTTACTCGCGGAGGGGGTGGGGTTCGTTACGGCCCGTGATCCGCGACCTCGGCGATCACCTGGGCGTGGCAGAGCTCGGGGACGCACCAGCACCCCAGCCGCTTCCCGCGCAGGTCCGGCAGGAGCGCGAGCAGGTCCGGCCGCGCCAGCAGGTGCTCGCGGTACTTGGCGAGGACCTCCTCGCGGGTGCCGTCCGGGCCGGGCCGGAACGGGCTGGCGAGCCGCGACCCGGCGAGGTGCCAGCCGCCCCGGTGCATCGGCCGCCCGACGTAGACGACGTCGGCGTACTCCGGGTCGTCGCGGTGGCCCTTGAGGTTGACGACGGTGGTGGGCATGCGCGCTCCTTCCTCGGTGGCCAGCCTGGCGGCCCGGGCTCGGGGACGCCAGCCGGACCGGCGGTCGGCGGCGGCGCGGTGTGGATCGTCGTCCGTCCCCCCTTCCGGTCGGCAAAGTGCGCCCCGCTGGTCCACCTAGTGCAGGTGCACTATGCTGAAGGCTCACGGTTGAGCCGTCAGCCGCTGCCGGACGTTCCGCGCCCGGGCCGGCAGGCTGCCTCGACTGGCACCCGTTCGCCCTCACGTCCGGCCCGCCCCCGCTGCCTGACGAAAGGGTGTGCCGCGATGGTTCCCGAACCTCGCTCGGCCGACCACGAGCTCACTTCCCCCGGCTGGATCGACGCCGGCCGCATGACCCTGCGCGTTTCGCGCCCCGCCCCGCGCACCGTCCTCGTCCGGGTGAGCGGGGAGGTCGACCTGAGCACCGCCCGCCGCCTCGACGAGCTGCTGCGGACCCGCATCCGCAGCCAGGTCGAGGAGGTCGTCGTCGACCTCTCCGGCGTCACGTTCATCTCCGTCGCCGGGCTGAACTCGCTGCTGCGCGCCCAGCTCCTCGCCGACGCCGCCGGCGCGCGCCTCACGGTGGAGCCCGGGGAGTCGCGGGCGGTGCGGCGGCTGTTCACGGTGCTGCCGATGGACTTCTACGGGGTGATGAGCCCCCGGCCGGTCGGCTGACCGCTCACGACGCCCGCCCGAGCCGCCGGACGGCCTCGACGATCTTCACGTTCGGCACGCCCTTCACCAGGTACTCGGTGACGCCCGCCGCGGCCAGGCCGGCCATCGAGGCCCGGTCGGCGTAGGCGGAGAAGGCCAGGATGGCCGTGTCCGGGCTGCACCGGGCGATCTCGCGCGCCGCCCGGGCCCCGCCACCGCCCGGCATCCGGACGTCGAGGACCGCCACCGCGGGCCGGTGGTGCTCGGCCAGCCGGATCGCCTCGTCGGCGTCTTCGGCGACCGCGACCACGGCGATGTCGGCCTCGGCGTCGAGCACCTCCTTGAGGACGGCGCGGATCATCTCGTCGTCGTCGGAGATCAGCACCCGCACCTCGGTCACGGTTCCAGCCCCGCCACGTCGGGCAGCGCCGGCAGCCAGAACTCCACGACCGTGCCGCGGCCGGGCGTGCTCGTCACCGACAGCCAGCCGTGCGCCGCTTCGGCCCGTTCGCGCATCTCGACCATCCCGAAGTGGCCCGCGGCGGCGTCCTCGCCGGCCATGCCGACGCCGTCGTCGGTGATCCGCACGGACGTCCCGTTGTCCACTGTGGACAGGTGGAGGTCGACGCGGGTGGCGCGCGCGTGCTTGTGGACGTTGCTGAGCGCTTCCTGGCAGATCCGGTACACGGTGATCGCGGCTTCCGGCGACGGCTCCTCGGTGAGCTCGTCACGCACCGAGTGCGCCAGCCCCCAGCGGCCCGCGACGTCGTCGACGTAGCCGGACACCGCCTCCACCAGGCCGTGCCGGTCGAGCTCCGGCGGCCGCAGCCGGGACACCAGGCCCCGCAGCCGGCCGATGGCAGCCTGCACGGACTCGTCCAGGCCCGTGACGGCGCTCGCGTGCGGCTCCGGCAGCCGGGAGGCGAGCAGCTGCAGGCGCATCCCGACGGCGACCATGGACTGGATCGACTCGTCGTGGACGTCCCAGGCGATCCGGCGCCGTTCGACCTCCTGGGCGTCGACGAGGTGGCCGACGAGCCGGCGGCGTTCGCGCAGGGCTTGTTCGGCGGTCCGGCGCTCGGTCATGTCCCGCGTGACCTTCCCGAACCCCGCCAGCCGATGCCGCTCGTCGAACAACGCCGTGATCACCACATTCGCCCAAAAGCGAGTGCCGTCCTTGCGGACCCGCCACCCCTCGTCCTCCAGCCGGCCCTCCCGCGCCGCGACCTCCAGCTCCCACGCCGGCTTCCCCGCCGCCACGTCCTCCGGCGGGTAGAAAACCGAAAAGTGCTGCCCGATGATCTCCTCCGCCGGCCAGCCCTTGATCCGCTCGGCCCCGGCGTTCCAGCTCGAGATGCGCCCGCCCGGGTCCAGCATGAAGATGCCGTAGTCCAGCACGTTCTGCACCAGGAGCCGGAACCGCTCCTCGCTCTCGCGCAGGGCCTCCTCGGCGGTCCGGCGCTCGGTCATGTCACGCGTGACCTTCCCGAACCCCGCCAGCCGATGCCGCTCGTCGAACAACGCCGTGATCACCACATTCGCCCAGAACCGGGTCCCGTCCTTGCGGACCCGCCACCCCTCGTCCTCCAGCCGGCCCTCCCGCGCCGCGACCTCCAGCTCCCACGCCGGCTTCCCCGCCGCCACGTCCTCCGGCGGGTAGAAAACCGAAAAGTGCTGCCCGATGATCTCCTCCGCGGGCCAGCCCTTGATCCGCTCCGCGCCCGCGTTCCAGCTCTCGATGCGGCCGTCGGGATCGAGCAGGAAGATCGCGTAGTCCTGGACGCTGCGCACCAGCAGCCGGAACCGGTCCTCGCCGCGCCCGTCGTCGTCCATGGGGCAACTCTGCCGGATGGGCGCCCGGCCGGCACGGCGCGTCAGCCGGCGAGTTCGGCCGACGGCGCGGACAGCGCACACCAGACCACCTTCCCCAGCCCTTGGCGTGCGGTCCCCCAGGCCAGCGAGAGCCGCTCGACGAGGGCGAGGCCCCAGCCGCCGTCGGCACCGGGCGAGCGCCGCACGGGCGGCGCCGGGTCGTCGTCGTACACCTCGATGCGCACGTGCCCGGCCCCGACGCTCAGCCGGAGGACCGGGCGGCCGGCGCCGTGCTGGAGGGCGTTGGTCGCGAGCTCGGTGAGCAGCAGCAGCGCGTCGTCCACGACGGAGTCGCAGGCCCAGGCCGTCAGCGTGAGGCGCGCGAACCGGCGCACGACGGCCAAGCCGCCCGCCGGATCGGTCAGGGCGCACTCGGCCGTGAGCGGCGCCGGGATGTCCACGGCGTCCAGCGTGCCGGGCGGCCGGCGGGGGAACCAGATGCAAACCCCGGCCGCGTCACTGGTGCAGGTGCATCAGCCGATCAGGCCCTCGCGGCGGGCCACGGCGACGGCTTCGAGCTTCGAGCGCGCGCCGAGCTTCTCCAGCACGCGCTGGACGTGGTTGCGGGTGGTGTTGCGGGAGACGCCGAGCCGCTCGCCGATCTCCTCGGTCGTGGCGCCTTCCGCGAGCAGGTCGAGGGTTTCGCGTTCGCGCGCGGTCAGGTCCGCGCCGCGGGCGGGAGCCCGGCCGGTGAGCCGGTCGAAGATCTCGGGCAGCAGCTCGGGGTCGAAGACCATGCCGCCGGCGGCCACGTCGCGCACCGCGGACTCCAGCAAGCCGAGCTGCGACGACTTGAGCAGGAGCCCGGCGCCGCCCGCCTTCGCCACCTGCACGGCGACCGACGGCGTCGCGTCGCCGGTCAAGACGAGGACCCGCGCTCCGGTCTCCCCCAGCTCCGCGATGACGCCGAGGGCGTCGCCGTCGGAGAGGCGCCGGTCGAGCAGGACGACGTCCGGCCGGTGTTCCCGCGCGTCGGGGACGGCTTCGGCCCGGGAGCGGGCGCGGCCGACCACGGTGATCCCGTCGGCGCGGTCGAGGGCCAGCTGCAGTGCCTCGGCCACCATGTCGTGGTCCTCAACGAGGAGGACGCGGACGGGACTCGGTTCGGCGCTGGTCACGGGGTTCCCTCGGTGGACGGGACGCTGGCCGACCCATCCTAGGCGTCACCAGCCCGGCGAGCTCGGCCGCAGCAGTCCCTCGGGGCCGGTGACCGGCAGCCAGTCGACGAGGTCTTCGTGGCGCCCGGCCGTCCGGAACACCGGCGGGCGGCACGAGCCGGCGGGCAGGCCGGCGGACCGCAGCAGATCGAGGAACCGCGCGACCGTGCGCGGCGACGGCAGGACCTCGGGCCCGCCGAGGTAGGCGAGCACCTCCGGCGCGCCGCCGCCCGCGGGCTCGACGGCCACCGACCAGCCGTGCACCTCGTCCCAGATCAGCGCCAGGTCGTGCCCGGGCTGGTCCGGCAGCGCGCGGTCGAGCGCGACGTAGCCGGAGGTGGGCACGTCGAGGTCGAGCGAACACGACTCGAACCCGACACCGACGGCGCGGGCGACCCGGGCGAGGTAGGCCCGCAGACCGCGGGCGAAGTGGTACTCGATGTCCCTGCCGAAGTCGATGAGGGTGTCCATGGTTTCGCCTCCCGCGCCGCCGCTGCGCGGGGATACCCCGGTCGGGCGAACATCACACTTCCGGGTTACTCCTCGACCGCGCCGCCGACGGCCCGCAGGTGCGCGCGGAAGGTCAGGGCCGGATCCGCTTCGCGCGCCGCGAGGAAGTCGGCGAAGCGGAGCTGCTGCCGCAGCGGCTCGCCGGCCCGGATCCGCTCGGCCTGGCGGCGTTCGGTGTCGCGGATGCCTTCGGCGAGGGTGAACAGCTCGGCCGCGCGGTCCAGCGGGAGGAAGACGACGCCGTCGTCGTCCCCTGCCACCAGATCCCGCGGCCCGATGCGCCAGGTCCCGACGACCGCCTCGTCGAGGCCGCCGTCGACGCGCGGGCCGAGGCTGAGCGGTCCGGTGGGGATCGAGCCGAGGCTGAACACCGGCAGGCCGATCGCGCGGACGTCGGCGGTGTCGCGGTGCAGGCCCCAGATCACGACCCCGGCCAGCCCGGCGGCGCGCGCCTCCAGGACCACCAGGTCGCCGACGCAGCTTTCGTCGAGGCGGCCGCCGTTGTCGACCACCAGGACGTCACCGGGGGTCGCGTGCTCGAGGGCCTCCAGGAAGACGTCGACGCTGCCGACGTGCCGGGCCGGGAGCGCGGGCCCGAGCAGGCGGGTGCCGGACACGACCGCGCGCGTCGGCGCCGGGGCGCAGCGCACGGCGAGGCCGGCGCGGATGCAGGCGTCCGCAAGGTGGGCGGTGGTGAGGGACTCGAAACGCTGGCGAAGGTCTTCCATGCTGCCGAATCTAGCCAGCGGTTTCGGCGGTGAGCCAGGACAGGTAGGCGGCGCTGCCGCCGACGATCGGCGTCGCGATCACCTCCGGCAGGTCGTAGCCGTGCAGCTGCCCGATGCGCTCGGTCAGCGCGGGCACGCGGCCGGCCGTCGTCTTGATCTCGACGCGCCACTCCCGGTCGGTCCGCACCTCGCCGTCCCAGCGGTAGACGCTGGTCACGGGACCGACGACCTGCGCGCAGGCACCCAGCCGTTCTTCGATCGCCTTCGCGGCCAGCTCGCGGGCCGCGGTCTCGGAGTCGGTCGTGGACGTCACGATCACGTGCTCTGCCGCCATGTCCGCGAGGCTACCGCCGGCGCATGGCGAGCGCGCCGAGCAGCGGTCCGATGGCGAGAAGGGGGACGGCGGCCCGCCAGCCGAGCGCGTCCGCCGCGAGCGGCAGCAGCTGGATGGTGCCGGCGCTGAGCAGGAACCCGAGCGCGGTCATCGCGGTGAGTGCGGTACCGACGTAGCGCGGATCGGCCGTCTCGGCGAGTGCGGCGGAGAACTGGCCGGAGTCGGCGATGACGGCGACGCCCCAGACGACCAGCACCGGCAGCAGCCAGCCGGTGCCGGCGGCGAGGAAGGACACCAGCGCGCAGCCGGCGCTGGTGAGCATCGCGGCGACCGCCACGACGGCCCGGCCGCAGCGGTCCGAGAGCGCGCCGCCGAGCAGGCAGCCGGCGAGTCCGCACAGGCCGGTCACGACGAAGGCGGCCGGTCCTCGCGGGCCGCCGGTGGCGGCGAGGTAGGCCGGGAGCCAGGCCCAGAACGCGTAGAGCTCCCACATGTGGCCGAAGTAGCCGAGGCAGACCCTTCGCTGCCGGCGGTCCTTCGCCATCTCCAGGAGGTAGCGGGGGTGCCAGGGCGACGCTTCGGCTGGAGCGGCTTCGACGAAGGCCGCGGCGAGGGCGGCACCGAGCACGGCCAGGAGGGCGCTCGAGAGCAGGACGGCTCGCCAGGGCAACGGGGTCAGCAGGTTGGGCAGGGCCGACCCGACGGTGAGCGCGCCGAGGAGGACGCCGAGCGCGAGGCCGCGTTTCCGCGGGAACCAGCTCACGACGACTTTCATGCCGACGGGGTAGACGCCGGCGAGGGCGAAGCCGGTGAGGAACCGCAAAGGGCCGGCGAGTCCGTGCGGGCACCACGGCAGGAGCCCGGTCGCGGTGGCGGCCAGCAGCGAGCTGCCGGCGATGAGCTGGTGCGGCGGGAACCGGTCGGCGAGGGTGAGCGCGGCGGAGCAGACGGCCCCGGCGGCGAACCCGGCCTGGACGGTGACGGTCAGCAGGATCGCGAGCTCCCGAGAGAGACCCCATTCGACACGGAGGGCGGGAACGACGGCGGAGGCGGAGAACCACAGGCTCATGGCGCACACCTGCACGGCGGCGAGGAGGGCGAGCTGGCGGACGCCGGTGGTGGGCCGGTGCGCCGGGGTGGTGATCACGGGATCCAGTTGCGGGGGCGCCGGAGGCGCGGTCAACGGAGCGGGGCGCGGCTTCACTCGTTGAGCTGGAAAACCTCTCACATCCTGGACGCGGAAGTGGCGTTTCGGTGACGGGCGGGTCTGGGCGCTGGGCGGCCGTCCCCGGCAGCCGGCCGGGCGTGGCGGTTGTGAGGGCCGGGCGGCTGCCGTCGCGGCAACCGCCCGCTGCATCACGTCGTGGGCGCAGCCGTCGTCGTGGTCGGCGCGGTCGTGGTCGTCGTCGGCGTCGTCGTGCGCGTCGGCGTCGTCGTCCGCGGCGGGGTCTTGCGCCGGGTCGTCGCCGGCGGGTTCGTGTGCGGTGCCGCCACCGTGGCGTGCGTCGTTTCCGGAGCCTCGGGCGACGGCAGCGTCATCAGCGTCGGCGTGTCGGTCGCCGGACTCGACGCCGGCGGGGTGCTTCCCGAGCCGCTCCCACCCGAATTGCTCACCGCCACCGCAACGCCGCCGATCGCCACCACCGCCACCGCGCACAGCCCCACGACCACCCCGCGGCGCGAGGCCCGGCGGCCCGGGCTCGCGTCGGACTTGGTCCGGCCCAGCGACGGCGGCGGTGCCCCCGCGCCGAAACCGGGGGTCGCCAGCTCACGGGTCTCGGGACGGGGTGCCGGCACTCGCGGGACGGGGACCGGCGGCGGCACCGGCACCGGCTGGGCCCGCGTCGCCTGCACCAGCCCGGACCGGCCCGACGCCAGCGCCGCCGCGCCGAGCGCCACCCCGTACTTCGGGTGGATGTCCACCGCCGTCGGGCGGCCCAGCTCGGCCGACACCAGCTGGGACACCAGCGGGATCCGGGACGAGCCGCCGACCAGCAGGACCGCCCCCAGGTCCGCCGGGCGGAGGTTCGCCGACCGCAGCGCCCGGTGCAGCGACCCGATCGTCGCCGTGATCGACGGGCGGATCATCTCTTCGAACTCGCCGCGGGTCAGCCGGACCTCCGTCTGCACCGACGGCAGCAGCACCGGGACCGCCGCCTCCGTGTCGGCCGACAACGCCTCCTTCGCCAGCACGCACTCCTGGCGCAGCCGCACGACCGCCGCCACCGCGCCCGGGTCGTCCGGGTCGATCTGCGACAGCTTCCCGTCCAGCGCCCGGTCGACGTGCCCGAACACGGCCTCGTCGAAGTCCACGCCGCCGAGCCCCTCGATGCCCTCCGGCGAACCGAGGATCTCGAAACCGTTGCCCCGCTTGCGGAGCACGGTCGCGTCGAACGTGCCTCCGCCCAGGTCGTACACCGCGACGACCGCGCCGTCGTCGAGGCGTTCCTGCGCCGCGTAGTGCGCCGCCGCCGCTTCGGGCTCGGTGATCAGGCCGACCCGGTCGATCCCGGTCAGCCGCGGCACCTGCTCGAACAGCTCCCGCTTGTACGGTCCCCAGTTCGCCGGGTGCGTCAGCGTGATCCGGTCGGGCCGCCCGCCCTGCTGCCCGGCGACCGTCCGGACCACGTACCCGAGCAGGTGCGCCATCAGCGACGCCACCGAGTGCGGCGCGCCGCCGAGCAGCACCGGCGTCGGGTCGCCGAGGCGCCGCTTGAACTCCCGCGCGACGCGGTCCGGCTCGACCGCCGCGCGCCGGCTCGCCGCGTCCCCGACCAGCACGCCGCCGTCGGCCCGGAGCAGCACCACCGACGGGATGGCCGCCGTGCGGTCGCCGAGCGACACCATTTCGACGTGGCCGGCGCTGTCGACGGCGGCGGCCGTGAAGGTCGTGCCGAGGTCGATGCCCAGTCCGTAGCCCATTGTCAGCCTCCGCCATCCGCGTGCGCGTGGTCAAAAGTCGGGTGCTCGTCCGGGACCCGCTCCGGGTCCGGGTCGGCGAGGTGGTGGTCGTGGTGGTCTTCGTGCTCCGGTGGCGGCTCCGCCGGCGGCGTCGCTTCGGGCGGCTCCGGCGGCGGTTCGTCCGGGAGGTGGCCGGTGTCCGGCAGGTGCTCCGGCTCGGGGTGCCGCGGCGGCTCGAACGGGTGCTCCCGCTCCGCCGGGTGCGCCCGGGAGCCGGTGACCTCGCCGGCGTCGTGGTGCTTCGGCTCGGGCTCCGTCGCGAAGCTGTGCTTCGCCGGCGGGTGCTCGGCCAGCGACGAAGACGCGGCCAGCGCGGCCGTCTCCGCCGCGGCCGGCTGGGGGTCCACTGTGGACACACGACCGATGGTCACGGCGACCGGCGCCGCGGGCGGTGCCGGAACGGTGACCGACGTCGTCACCGCGGGACCCCGGGCCTTGTCGCCCACGGTCTCGGTCTGGTGGATCACCGGCCCGGCGGGCTCGCCGAACGGGTCGTCGGCCTTCGCCTGCTCGTCGACGCTGATCCCGACCGCGATCCCGGGCGGCCCGCTCGCCGCCTCGTCGAGGGTCACCGATTCGTCCTGGAACACCTCGATGTCGCCGTGTCCCGGCGCGTCGGGGGTGAGCTCGTAGGTGAGCGAACCGCCGTGCTCGACGGAGATCGTGCCGTCCGGGTTCTCGTGGACCACGACGTCGGCGTCCTGGACGACGTCGATGTCCGTGTCGCCCGGCGTGCCGTCCCCGGGCACCACGAGGTGCTGGTGGTCGACGTAGACCTCGTCGTGGCCGTGGCTGTGCACCACGAACCGCTCGGTGGCGTCGATGACGAAGTTGCCGAACTCGTCCTCGCGGACGTCGATCTGCTCGAACTCCTCGACGGTCGGCAGGTCTTGGACCGGCGCGCCCGCGGCGGTCTCCGGGTGCCAGACCGTGCCGGTGCGCGCCTCGACCGAGCCGTCCTCGCCCCGGGTGACGGTGCTGGTCTCGACGTGCGGCACGTACTCGTGGCCGGTGTCCGCGTGCGGCGTCTCGGCCGCGGCCGGTTCGGGCTGCGGCGGGGGCGGCGCACCGGGCGATCCCGGCGTCAGCACGTTGCCGGCCACTTCGGACGCGACGGCGCCGGCGGCGGCCGTGACGGCCTTCCTGATCTTGCCTTTGGGTTGCTCGGTCATGACAGGACCTCCGCCCGGGCTTCGCTGAGCAGGATTCCTTCGCAGGTGCGCACCAGGACGCGGGCGGCTTCGCGGACGTCGCGCGGGGAGGCGGGGTGCTCGGCGCGCCGCTGCCACCTCAGCAGCTGCGCGCCGAGCGCCTGCCGGACCGCGCCGCGGCCCGCGTCCACCGGCAGGCCCAGCCGGCTCGGCACGTCCACCCCGGCCGCGCCGAGCAGCCGTTCCGCGTCGCGGGCCTCGTCGGTGGTGAACAGCACGACCCCCAGCCGGATCGAGTCGATCAGCTGGATCTCGGCGAACTCGTGCGCCCCGGCGACGATCCGCTCCCACTCGTGCAGCAGCCCGCCGGTGCGGTCCGGGTAGGCCCGTAGCACCAGTTCCACCGCCTGCAGCGCTGACCGCGCCTTGAGGACGTCGGCCCGCGCGGCGAACTGGGACGTCAGCAGCGACCGCAGCCGGTGCAGGCCGCTGCGGGCCAGCAGCTCGCCCGACAGCGCCCGCGCGCCGCTCACGTGGCCGCCCGCGGTCAGCTCGATGCCCAGCCGGACGCCGAAGACGCCGTAGCGGTCCAGCAGATCGGCGCGCGCGGCCGCCGGAACGTCCACTTCGGACTCCGCGCGGGCGAACCGGTCGGCCGAGGTCAGCAGCCGCGTCACCTCGGCTTCGGAGGCGGCGGCCAGCACCCGGAACGCGCGGTACTCGGACTCCTTGAGCGACGCGGCGGAGCTGGCCAGCAGGCCGGCCACCGGGACGACGGTCTGGCAGAGCCCCCGCACCCGCGGGTCGCGGGCGTAGCGGCCGGCGATCTTCTCCGCCGAGTCGAGCGCGTCGGTGCGGGCGTGCCCGACCTCGTCGGCCTTGGACAGCACGCCGATCGTGTTCACCGGGCGGCGCTGCGCCGGGTCGTCGTGGAAGGCGTCGAGGAACCGGACGTCGTCGCCGTGGACGTGCCGCATCAGGTACACGACGGCGTCCGCGGTGCCGACGCCGTCGCCCTCGGGGACGAGCGCCGCCTCGGTGCGGCCGGAGACGGCCGAGCGCGCCGAGCCGAGGCCGGGCGTGTCGATCAGCGTCATCGCGCGCAGGGCCGGCGACGGCCAGTCGACGACGAGCCGGTCGACGTCGTCGGGGGCCATGCCAAGCTCGAGGCCGAGCGTGCCGGACAGGCGGCCGAACGGCAGCTGGCGCGGCATCCCGCGGACCGGGTGCAGCATGATCCGGTAGGTCGGGCCGTTGCGGTACCAGGTGACGACCCGGGTGCACTCCCCCGCGTCGGTCGCCGCGAGCTCCTGCCCGACGAGCGCGTTGAGCAGCGTGGACTTGCCGGCCTTGACGCGGCCGGCGATGGCGACGCGCAGCGGCTCGGCGAGCCGGCCGGCGATCTGCCGCAGCTGCGGCTCGGCCGGCGTGCCGGCGTACCCGGCGCACGCGCGGGCGACGAACCCGCGGACCTGGACGTAGAGCGGGGTCATCGCGTCACCGCCGGGACCGGCTTGGGCGCGGCTTTGGGGGCGCTGCGCAGGGTGAGCTCGTCGGCGCGGCGGCCGAGCACTTCGAGGGCTTCGATGTCGGCCTCCAGCCGCTTGAGCTCGGCCGCTTCGGTGTCGTCCTCGACGACGGCTTTCTTGGCGTTCGCCAGCGCTTCGGTGAGGGACCGCTGCAGTTCTTCGACGCGCGCGCTGTAGGCGTCGCGGAGTTCTCTTTGGACGGTCCGCATCGCGTCGCGGGAGTCCTTGCCGACCTGGAGGTTGAACTCGTCGACGAACCGGCGCACGGCGGTCTTGGCCAGGCCGCGGCGTTTCTCCAGCTGCCGCTTGCGTTCGTCGAGGAAACCGGAGCGGCCCATCAGCAGGCCGGCGGCGACCCCGAACGGCGTCGGGATGGCCAGCGCGGCCATCTTCGTGAGCATGGAGAACATCAGGAAGCCGCTGTAGGCCTTCTGGAACGCGGCCATGCCGGTGGTGCCGCGGGTCTTGACGCCGGTGAACGACGAGTCGATGTCGATCTCCTCGACGACCCGCACCGGCGCCTGGACTTCGCGCGGCAGGACGGCTTGGGATTCGGCGAGCTCGAAGTGCTCGGCGACGCGGGAGGCGAGGCCGCGGGCCTCCTTGACGAAGGTCGTGTAGTTCTCGAGGGTTTCGTTCGCGAGGCGCTGGCGCAGCCACTTCTCGAACTCGTCCCAGTTCTTGGCGGGGTCGCCGTCCTCGATGGCCTCTTCCGCCTCGTGCAGCACGCCGCGGGAGCGGGCGCGCAGGTCGTAGTCCACATCGGACGAAATGTCGGCGAAACCGTCGAAGAGCAGCTGCTGCCACCTCGCGGACTGGCTGCGCAGCGCGTCGACGCGGTCGTTGACCCGGCTCAGCTCCGCGACGAGCGCGGCGGACTGCTCGGGGTGCGCGAGCGCGGTGCGGCGGGCGCGCAGGGCCGCGTGCAGCTGCCCGACCGCGGACCCGACGTGCAGGCCGACGGCGTTGAGCGCGGACCGCTCGGCGTCCCCGACGACGCCCTGCAGGCACTTGACCAGCTGCGGGAAGCCGGATTCGACGTTCAGCTCCTGGTCGGCCGAGCGGGCCGCGACGGTGCGCAGCTCGGAGGAGACGGCGACGGTGTCGATGGCGATCCCGCACGCTTCGAGGTGGCCGGCGTTGAGCTCGAGGATGCGCCGCCACTGCGGGTAGAGGTCGATCTTGGTGAGGACGAAGAAGACGCTGGGGCAGAGTTCTTTGACCGTCCGGAGGAACCGCAGTTCGGCGCCGGTGAGCTCTTGGGAGGCGTCGGAGAGGAAGAGGACGGCGTGCGCCCGCGGCAGCGAGCTGACGGTGACGGCGTTGTGCAGCGAGCCGAGCCCGCCGACGCCGGGGGTGTCGACCAGCGCCAGGCCGCCGGAGAGCAGCTGGCGGCTGATCGACGCCGTGACCGACTTGAGCTTCCGGACGTTGCCGGGGTTCCCGGCTTCCGAGACGTGCGTGGGCAGGTCTTCGAGGGAGATCCGCTCGGTCCACGGCGGCGACGACGGGTCGGCCGGTTCGTAGGTCGCCAGAGCCCCGGACTCCGGCGCGTAGCGGACGACGGTCGGCACCGCGGTCGCGATGTCGTCGTCGACCGGGCAGATCTTCGCGGTCAGCAGGGCGTTGATGAGCGAGCTCTTGCCCTGCTTGAACTCCCCGACGACGTAGACGGTGATGTCCGGTTCGGACAGCAGGCGCCGGGCGTCGGTGAGGCGCTGGACGAGGTCGTCCCGCCCGTAGGCCTTCGCTCCCTTGACGGCGAGGTCGAGGGTGTCGAGGGCGATGCGCCCCCCGCCGCTCGGCTCCTGCATGACCGCTCCCTCTTGCTTGCGTGCTACTCGCTTGCTCGCGCCGGCTCAGTAGTGGTCGACGTCGTGGTGGTGGTCGACGTGGTGGTCCTGGTGGTGCTCGTCGACGTGGTGGTCGTGCTCGTGGCCGTGGTGCTCGGTGGACGCCTGCTCGTTGAACTGGTCGCCGCCGTGGCCGTGGTGGGCCTGCTCGTTCTGGAAGATGTTGCCGTGGCCACCCGTGGCGGCCTGCTCGTTGAACTGGTTGCCACCGTGGCCACCGGCGCCCTGCTCGTTCTGGAAGATGCCGCCGTGGCCACCCGACGAAGCCTGCTCGTTGAACTGGTTCCCACCGTGACCGCCCGAGCCCTGCTCGTTCTGGAAGATGCTCCCGTGGCCGCCCGTGCTGGCCTGCTCGTTGAACTGGTTGCCGCCGTGACCGCCGGAACCCTGCTCGTTCTGGAAGATGCCGCCGTGGCCACCCGACGAAGCCTGCTCGTTGAACTGGTTCCCACCGTGACCGCCCGAGCCCTGCTCGTTCTGG
>NZ_JBIWPI010000009.1:135439-204114 GCF_044768185.1 Amycolatopsis sp. NPDC101161 | reverse complement strand
GGTTCCCACCGTGACCGCCCGAGCCCTGCTCGTTCTGGAAGATGTCCCCACGGCCACCCGACGAAGCCTGCTCGTTGAACTGGTTCCCACCGTGACCGCCCGAGCCCTGCTCGTTCTGGAAGATGTCCCCACGGCCACCCGACGAAGCCTGCTCGTTGAACTGGTTCCCACCGTGACCACCGGAACCCTGCTCGTTCTGGAAGATGTCTCCCACGCCGCGACCCGACGAGGCCTGTTCGTTGAACTGGTTGCCCCCGTGCCCGCCGGCGCCCTGCTCGTTCTGGAACACGTCACTGTGGTGGCCGGCCGACGCCTGCTCGTTGAACTGGTTGCCGCCGCGGCCGGAGCCTTGCTCGTTCTGGAAGATGTCGCCACGGCCGCCCGACGAGGCCTGCTCGTTGAACTGGTTCCCACCGTGACCACCGGAACCCTGCTCGTTCTGGAAGATGTCTCCCACGCCGCGACCGGTCGAGGCCTGCTCGTTGAACTGGTCACCCCCGTGGCCACCCGAGCCCTGTTCGTTCTGGAAGATGTCCCCACGGCCACCCGACGAAGCCTGCTCGTTGAACTGGTTCCCACCGTGACCACCCGAGCCCTGCTCGTTCTGGAAGATGTCACCGCGACCACCGGTCGAAGCCTGCTCGTTGAACTGGTCGCCCCCGTGACCACCGGAACCCTGCTCGTTCTGGAAGATGTCCCCACGCCCCCCAGCGCCGGCCTGCTCGTTGAACTGGTCGCCGCCGGAACCCTGCTCGTTCTGGAAAACGTCGCCCGATGAAGTCGTCATCCTGTGCACTCCTGACATTCGGATCGGTGAAGCCCGTGCCCCTCCGTTGTCATCCAGTCTTGGGCCGGCGGACCCTCGGGTCATGAGTAGCGGCTACTCGGCTTCCGCTCGCCCGCGGCCGCGATCTACCTATGGACCGTCGCCGGGACTACTCCCCGATGCCAGCGGCCCCACCACCGAAGCCAGTTCGCGGCGGCCGGAAATACCCAGCTTCGCGTAAACCCCGTGCAGCACGTTGTCGACCGTTCGCACCGACACCACCAGCCGGTCCGCCACCGCCCGGCTCGTCAAGCCCGTTGCCACCAAGCGGGCGATCTCCAGCTCCCGGACCGTCAGGTCGAGGGGCGTTTCCAGCGACGAAAGGGCCGGCGTCGCAGCGTCCTCACAGGACGCCAGCCACGCCCGCGCGCGCTGGGCCGAGGTTGCCGCGCTGCCGTTCTTGCCCTCGGCTCGGTACGCCTGGGCCGACACCTCCGCCGCGAGCAGCCGCGCGCCGACGTCGGCGAACGACGACGCCACCGCGTCCAACGCCGGGGCGTCCGAACCCGCCGCCGCGTGCGCCGAGTACAGCGCCGCCATTCCGCCCGCCGACGGGATCTCGCCCGGGTCGGCGCCGAACCGGAGCAGGTCGTGGCGGATCTCGGCCGCGACCGCGAGCCTGCCGTCCGCCAGGGCGGCCGCCGCGGCGGCCGAGCCCAGCTCCGCGGCCCGCGAAGGCTCACCCCGCGCCGCCGCGACCCACGCGCCGTCCCAGTCGCCGAGCGGCTCCGCGAGCCGGCCGCTCATCGCCGTCGCCCGGGCCAGCGCCGCCGCGACCGCCGGGCGGAACTCGTACGGCTGGTCGTGCACCTCCGCCGCCAAGGCCTCCCGCAGCCAGCGGATCGCGCCGCGGACGTTGCCGTAAGCGAGCGCGACCGTCCCGAGCGACGCCGCCGCGCCCGCCACCGCCGGGCCCCACCGGTCCCGGACGGCGTCGCGGTAGTCGTCGCCGGCCAGGTCTTCGGCTTCCTCGAGCCGGCCGGCCCGGCACAGCGCGACGATCCGCGCGTGCTCCAGCCGGACCCGCGCCCCGGGCGCGGAAGCGTCCGAGATCCGCGCCGCGATCTCCAGTCCTTCGTCGACGACGCCGAGGCACGCCTCCGTCCGCCCGGTCGTCGCCAACGCCCCGCCCGCGACGACCAGCGCCGCGAGCCGCAGCGCGTCGCCGCGCCGGTTGCGGTCCAGCACCGGCCCGAGCAGCTCCAGGGCCGCGCGCGACGAGCCGGAGGCCGCCAAAAGGGCCGCCCGGGCGGTCACGAGGTCGTCCTGGGTCCCGGACACCGCCGTCTCCGCGGTGTCCAAGACCGCCGAAGCCTGCTCGAACCGGTTCAGGCCGAACGCCAGGTTCCGCGCCCGCGTGGCCGCGACGCGGGCGTGCTGCGCATCGGACACCGTTTCGCCCGCCAGTTCGGACAGCAGCGAGTCCGCGTCGGCGGGCCGGCCGCCGGCGATCCGGACCTGCGCGAGCAGGAACTTCGCGCCGAACCCGCCACCCATCCGGGCGGCTTCGGCCGCCAGCTGCTCGGCCTGCGGGAAGTCCTTGCGCAGCAACGTCTCCGCCGCGGCCCGCACGAGCTGCGGGTCGGTCGGCAACCCGGCGGCGAGGCGCCACCGCACCAGCCGCGGCTTGTCCTCGGCCCGGCGCGCGCCGGTGAGGTCGAGGGTCTGCGCGAGGATCCGGTAGGTGTCGCGCTGGCGCAGCGGCGACGTCCGGCGGCGGATCACCTCGGCGTAGAGCGGGTGCGCGAGCCGGACGTTCAGCCGCCGCCCGGTCCGTTCGGACACGACCAGCCCGGCCTGCTCGGTCGAAGCGAGGACGCGGGCGGCGCCGAGCCGCACCAGCGGATCGCTGCCGAGCGGCTCCCCGAAGGCGAGCAGCTCCAGCAGCCGCCGCTCGTCGGCGTCGACCCGGTCGGTGCGGGTCTCGATCAGCTCGACCAGCCGCGGGGACGCCGTGAGCGCCCCGCTCCACCGCCACACGCCGTCTTCGGCCGACAGCGAACCGCTGTCGAGCCCGCCCTGCACGAGTTCGCGCAGGAACAGCGGGTTGCCCAGGCTCAGGCTCCACAAGCGGTGCTCCGCGCCGTCGTCGAGCCGTCCGTTCAGGACGGCGGTGATCAGCTCGGTGGTCTGCGGGCGCGTCAGCTCGCCGACGTCGAGCCGCTCGGCGACGCGGTCCTTCCACATCGCGAACACCGCGTCGGGCACGCTCACGCCGTGCGGCGCGATGACGATCACGAACGCCGACGCCGTCGCGGCCAGCTGGTGCACCAGGGTCGCGGACAGGTCGTCGAGCAGGTGCGCGTCGTCGACGCACAGCACCAGCCGGCGCCCCTCCGCGCCGCGGGTGAGGTGCCCGGCGACCTGGTTGAGCCGGTGCGCGCGGTCCCCCGAACCGTCCGCGCTGCCGGGCAGGAGGTGGGCGAACGCGCCGAACGGGATCGTCGACGCCGAAGACATCGCACGCACCCAGTGCGTGCGCGCGCCACCACCGGCCAGCTCGGCCAGCAGGACCTTCGCCAGGCGCGTCTTGCCGGCGCCGGCGCGGCCGGTCAGCAGCAGCCCGCACACCTCGGGATCGGCCAGTGCCCGGCGCGCGAACGCCAGTTCCTGTTCGCGGCCCACCAGCGGCCAGTCGTTCGCCACACCCACTGCCTCCCCAACCCCTCACGGGTCTTTCCGCGCCCGCGCACAGTCGTTCCTCGGATAATGAGCACGCCCGGCCCGGTCGAGTACCGAATCCGCGCGGCGATTTGGCATAAATCGACGAGCGGTGCCGCGAATGCGACACAACGGACAGTCGATCCCCCATTCCGTGAGCGTTTACCGGCTATCGGGGAAATACCGTTATCCCCGGTTTTCCGGTGATTCTTTTTCCTGCGCCACCATCATTCCTATGACGCGCGGCAGGACCACCGCGTTCCACCCCGCCATGGCCGTGACGAGCTCCGGTTCGGGGCCGCCGGTCCACACGCGCACCTGGCCGGCGCGCAGGTCGGTGCCGAGCACGCCGGCCCACGGCACCTTCGGGGCGAACCACCGCCACCGGCGCAGTCCTTCGGCGTCCGCGTCGATCCGCCGGTGCCCGCCCCCGCCGAACCGGGCGGTGGCGCCGGCGGTGATCGCGTCGACCGCGGCCCGCGCGATCCGCGGGCACGCCGCCGACTCGACCAGCTCGACCAGCCGCCGCCACGTCTCGCGCGCGTCCTCCAGTTCCTCGCCCCCGAAGGCGTCGAACACGAACCGGCTGCGCACCGGGCCGCGGGCCAGGCCCAGCGCGTAGCTGGCCTGACGCGGCCGGGCCGCCGCGGCGTAGGCGACCCGGTCCACCTCCGCCAGCCGGAAGACCCGGTCGCCGATCACGATCGCGTCGCCCGCCGCGGCGAGCGTCCGCCCGCCGCTGCGGACCACGATCTCGCCGGAGCCGGTGAACGAGAACTTCCCGGCGGTCATCGGGCTACTTGCCGGTCTTGGCCAGGCAGAGCACGACGCCGGTCTCGCCCTCCTTGCCCTCCCAGAACACCTGGTCGGCGTCCGGGTACGGGGTGCACGCGCTGATCTGCGCCTCGATCTGCGTCTTGTCCTCGACCCGCGCGACGACCTTGAGCGTCGCCTCGGGCGTCCCGCAGTCGACGATCTTCACGTAGTTCTCGCCGCTTTCGGTGACGCAGTTGCCGACCTGCGCGTTCTCGCCGTTGGACCGGGTGGCCACCCAGACCAGCGCGAGGACCGCGGCGACCAGGATCAGGAACACGGTGAGCACGATCCTCTGGCGCCGCTTCGACTTCTTCGGCGCGGCCGGTGCGGCCGGCGGCGGCCCGGGCACCCCGGCCTGCGGCGGCACGGGTCCGGTCGGCTCCGGGAACTGGGGTCCTCCCGCGTAGGTCATGACGTTCCTCCCTCGATGTCCAGCTGTCCCCAGCTAGGCGTTCCACCCGTGTTCCACGGTGTTCCACCCGCAGTTGGGGCCGGCGGGCCAGGATGGGACCGCCCCGTTCCCCGACGTGAGGACCCGAGGATGACCCGACTGCCCGCACTGGCCGTCTCGGCGTTGGCCACCGCCGCGCTCCTGACCGGCGGGACCGCCGAAGCCGCGAGCCCGCCGTTCACCGCGTCGGTCTTCCGCGCGACGCACAACAGCTATTCGGGCAGCGTCGACGGCGCGAAGAACTCGATCGCCTACCAGCTCGACCACGGCGTCCGGTTCATCGAGTACGACATCCACGACAACGGCTACGCCACGAACCACGACTACGGCGTCGGCCACGACTCGCCCGGCGACGCCGTCGACCACAGCGGCGGCAACCCGGCGTCGAACAACCTGCGTGACTGGCTGTCGGTGGTGAACACCTGGTCCGCGGCCCACCCGTCGGCCGCGCCGATCGTCGTCATGCTCGACCTCAAGGACGACCTGACCGACAACGCGGACTTCGCGGCGGGCAACCTGACCGCGGTCAACCAGGAGCTGGAGTCGGTCTTCGGCAGCCGGCTGCTGCGGGCACAGGACTACCCGGCCGGCTCGCCGACCGTGGACGCGCTGCGCGGGCGCGTGCTGCCGCTGCTCTCGGGCGACGGCGGCAGCCGCGCCGAGTACAAGCGGGACGTCGGCTACCACCCGGCGATCGCGATCAACGGGCGCGGCCAGGTCGTCGAGGTGCACGACTCCGGCGGCGGCGCGCTCTGGTACTGGACCGGGACCTACGGCGCCGACGGCCGCGTCACCTGGCTGCGGCACGGCAAGTACGACAGCGGCCAGACCCCCGCCGTCGCACTCAACGACAACGGCGACCTCGTCGAGGTCCACCAGTCGCAGACCGCCTCGACGCTCTGGTACCACGTCGGCAAGCTCGGCGCGGACGGCGAGATCACCTGGCAGGCCAGCCACCAGTACGACAACGGCGTCCAGCCGGCGGTCGCCTTCACCGACGCGACGCACGTGCGGGAGATCCACCAGAGCCAGAGCAGCAGCCAGAACTGGACGTGGAACGGCACCCTCGCCGGCACCACGGTGACGTGGACCGGCAACGCCAAGACGTCGGACGCGCGGTACGCCAAGGACACCGCCGCCGACGGCACCCGGCGCGTCAAGGTGTGGACGGGCGCGGACGGCCCGACGCCGTCGAACACCCTGCGCGTGGACACCGCGAGCGTCACCGGGGACCGGATCCGCTACCGGCAGGTCGCGTTCGACGAGTTCCAGAAGGGCGACAGCGCGGAGCTGCAGCAGGGCGCGCTGTTCTACGGGGCGCCCGCGACGGAGTCGGCGTTCATCACCTCGGCCCGCCAGTCGGGCAAGCTGGTCCGCGGCTGGGACTTCGACTCCTCGGGCGACGCGACGACGCCACTGGCGAACTACCCGGCGACGAACCACCCGTACGACGCCTGGTACCAGACGTTGCTGACCCAGAACGGCGCGGTCGAGTAGGCGCTCATCCCGGGTCGTAGCTGCAGCGGATGCCGGTGCGGACGCCGTCGCGCAGGACGTCGCCGATCACCGCGTCCGCCGCGGCGATCCGGGTCAGCGCGCGGCGGATCGCCTTGCCCACGGCGATCCGCGCCTTCTCCTCCGCGCCCGCGAACTCGCGGACGCGGCCGGCCAGGCCGGCGGCCGCCGACAGCTCGCCCAGCAGCCAGTCGCGCTCGGTGCGGACCTGCTCCGCGCGGCCCGCGTCGTGGTTGGCCTCGTGCTCGTCGAGCTCGGCTTCGAGGTTCGCGAGCCAGCGCCGGTAGTGCGCGGTCGCCGTCCGGTCGAGCACCGGCTGCGCCGACGTCACCTCGGCGACCACGCCGTGCGCCAGCTCGACCGCGGTCAGCTCGTGGCCCGGGTTGTCCAGCAGCGTCGCCAGGTAACCCATGCCGACGCTGTGCTCGACCAGCGCGGCCCGCCCGTCCAGGACGAAGAGCCAGTGGCTGCCCTGGCGGCGGCACGTGACGCGCCGGTTCACCCCGCCCGCCGCGAAGTCGGGCAGCGCCATCCCGATTTGCGCCGCCTCTCGCGTCGCCGCGGCCAGCTCCCGTGCGGCTTCGGCCGACGCGGGGCCGAGCGCCTGCGCGAGCCGGGCGCGGGACAGCGCCGCGGCCGGCCAGTGCGCCAGCGCGAGGTTGTCGCGGACCGCCGCCCGGAAGTGCTCCGCGGCGCGCCCGCTGTCGCCCGCGGTCAGCATCGCGACGCCCAGCGCGTGCTGCACCGAGCCGAAGCAGGCGACGCCGAGGCTGGCCGTCATGGGCAGCCGCGCGAAGGGCGTCAGAAGCGCGTACGCGGCCAACGCCGATTCGACGTCCGAGAGCAGGTACGCGGACTCGACGATCCCGTACATCGACACGAGCCAGCTGCTCGACCGCGGCAGCAGCGCCAGATCCCGGCCGCGCAGTCGGGCCAGCGCCCCGGCGGCCTCACGCTCGTCCCCGGCGGCCGCGGCGGCGACGGCCAGCCCGGCGATCAGCGCGTTGTCGACCGCGCTCAGCGTCGGCGAGTGGACCGTCTCCCGCAGCATCGGCAGCAGCTCCGCGACGCGGCCCTGGTACCACCGGACCGCCCCGAGCTGCGCGGTGTACCAGCCGATCGCGTCGGCGTCCCCGGCCTGCTCGCCCCGCAGCGCGCAAGCCGCCGCACGGGCTTCGGCCTCCTCGAAGCGGCCGGCGCGGATGCTGAGCATGACGTCGATCGCGTCGAGCACGAACCCGACCGCGAGGTGGTCGCGCTCGGCCAGCAGGCCGCGCAGGTCCGCGAGCCCGCGCTGGGCGTGCGGGTCGCCGTCGAGGAAGAGGTCGACCGCGCGCCAGAGCATCCCCATCAGCAGGTCGCTGCGGCGGTCCGTGCGGAAGCCTTCGGTGATCAGCTCCTGCGCGAGCGCGCGGCGCTGGCCGCCGTGGTCGGGCCCGAGCAGGCAGTGGTGGGCGAGGCTCGCCGCCTCGGCCCAGGCGACCGGGTCGCCCGCGCGCTTGGCCTCTTCGAGCACCGCGAGGATCTCGTTGCTCTCCCCCGCCACGTAGTCGGCTTCGCCCGCGAGACGCGCCTTGAGCCGCAACGCCAGCGACGACCCCGGGTCGACGGCGGTCCGCGCGCTGCGCAGCCTCGCCTGCAGCAACGCGGCCGCGGGCGCGCTCCGGTGTTCGTGCACCCACAGCCCGGCCAGGCCCAGCGCGGCGCGCGCCATCCCCGGCCCGTCGCACTCGGCCTCCGCGGCCCGGTACGCCCGGTCGAACCACTCCCGGCCGGCGCGCAGGTCGCCGTCGGCCTCGAGTGCGCGCTCCCCGTTGCGCAGCAGCTCGCCGAGCGCGGCGGCCGCCGGTCGCGTTTCGCTGTCCAGCATCGCCCGCCCCCTCTCCCCCGGGAAATGGTGCCCGCGCGACCGGCCGGGGTCAACGTGCGAAAACCGCCGGGAAAGCCCCGCGCGCGGCCGGGAATTTTCCGCCGTCACGGTCCGCGCGCGGTCCATTCGCGACAGTCGCTGACGGCCGCCGTCAGCGCTTCGCCAGGGACCGGTAAGCCGTCCTCGCCAGGCTCGGCGGCATGAAAAAGAAGACCGTCCTGATCTCCGGCGCGAGCATCGCCGGCCCCGCCCTCGCCCTCTGGCTGACCCGCTTCGGCTACGCCGTCACCGTCGTCGAACGCGCTCCTTCGGTGCGCCCCGGCGGCCAGGCCGTCGACTTCAAGGGCGCCACCCACCGGACCGTCCTGGAGCGCATGGGCATCCTCGACGACGTCCTCGCCCGCCGGACCGGCGGCACCGACCAGACGATCATCGACGCCGACGGGCGGCCGCAGGCGGTGATCCCCGGCGAGTTCACCGGCGGCGACATCGAGATCCGCCGCGGCGAGCTGAGCGACCTCCTGCACGAGCGCACCGCGCCGCACTGCGAGTACCTCTTCGGCGACACCATCACGGCGCTGACCGAGACGTCCGACGGCGTCGACGTCACCTTCGCCCACGCCGAGCCGCGCCGGTTCGACCTCGTCGTCGGCGCCGACGGCATCCACTCGAACGTCCGGCGGCTGGCCTTCGGCCCCGAACGCGACTACGTCCGGTTCCTCGGCCACTACTACGCCCTCGCCGAGCTGGGCGGGCAGATCGGCGGCGGCGAGGCCGTGATGTACAACGAGCCCGGCCGGATGGCCGCGGTCGGCGGGCCGAAGGCGTCGGCGTTCTTCGTCTTCGCCTCGCCCGAGCTGGACTACGACCGCGGCGACACCGACCGGCAGCGGCAGCTGGTGACCGAGGCCTACCGCGGCGCCGGCTGGCGGGTGCCCGAACTGATCGCGAAGCTCCCCGACGCCCGCGAGTTCTACCTGGACTCGCTCGCCCGCGTCACCATCGACCACTACTCCCGCGGCCGGGTCGTGCTGCTCGGCGACGCCGCCTACGGCAACACCCTCGGCGGCTTCGGCACCGGCCTCGCGATCGTCGGCGCCTACGTGCTCGCGGGCGAACTGCTGGCCGCGAACGGCGACCACCGCGTCGCCTTCGCCCGCTACGAGGAACAGTTCCGCGGCTACGCCAAGATCTCGCAGCGCGGCAGCGCGGGCCCGTTCCTCGCGCCGCCGTCACCGCTGCGGATCAAGCTACGGGACTGGACGTTCAAGTCCCGCTTCCTGCTCGGCCTGATGCTCAAGGCGACCGACAAGTTCGCCACGGACATCGAGCTGACGGACTACGCCTCGGGCTCGTAGGCCAGGTTCGGCCGCAGCCACTGCTCGACCTCGGCCCGCTCGACACCCTTGCGGCGCGCGTAGTCCTCGATCTGGTCGCGGCCGAGCCGGCCGACGGTGAAGTACCGCGAGTCCGGGTGGGCGAAGATCAGCCCGGACACGCTCGCCGCCGGCGTCATCGCGAACGACTCGGTCAGGTCCATGCCCAGCCGGTCGGCTTCGAGCAGGTCGAACAGCTCGCGCTTCTGGCTGTGGTCGGGGCTGGCCGGGTAGCCCAGCGCCGGGCGGATGCCGCGGAAGCGCTCCGCGTGCAGGTCGGCCAGCACCGGCTCGGCGTCCGGCTCGAACCAGTCGCGGCGGGCCCGCAGGTGGATGTGCTCGGCGAAGGCCTCGGCGAGCCGGTCGGCCAAGGCCTTGACCATGATCGCGCGGTAGTCGTCCTGCTCGGCCTCGTAGCCGGCTGCGAGATCTTCGGCGCCGTGGATCGCGACGGCGAAGCCACCGAGGTGGTCGCCTTCCGGGGCGATGTAGTCGGCGAGGCAGCGGTTGGCGCGGTCCTCCGGCTTCGACGTCTGCTGGCGCAGCATCGGGAACCCGACGTGCGCGAACTCGCCGTCGAGCCGGATGTCGTCGCCCTCGCTGTGCGCGGGCCAGAACGCGTACGCGCCCTTCGCGGTGAAGCTGCCTTCGGCGATGATCTGGTCGAGCAGCGTGTTCGCGTCGTCGAACAGCTCGCGGGCGACCGGCTGGTCCAGGATCGCCGGGTACTTGCCCTTGAGCTGCCAGGCCAGGAACAGGAACTGCCAGTCGATCATCTCGCGCAGCTCGGCGATGGACGGCTCGACGACGCGGGAGCCGGTGAACAGCGGCGTCGGCAGGTCGGCGAACACGACCTGCTCGCGGTTCAGCCGCGCCTGCTCGAGCGTGAGCATCGGCCGGCGCTGCTTGCTCGCGTGCTGCTCGCGCAGCACCTCCTGGTCGGCGCGGTTCTTCTCGGCGAGCGCGATCGAGCGGTCCGGGTCGAGCAGGTCGGACACCACGCCGACCACGCGCGAGGCGTCCAGCACGTGGACCGTCGCGTTGTCGTAGGCGGGCGCGATCTTGACCGCGGTGTGCTGGCGGGACGTCGTCGCGCCGCCGATGAGCAGCGGCAGCTTCAGCCCGCGCCGCTGCATCTCGGTCGCGACCGCGACCATCTCGTCCAGCGACGGCGTGATCAGCCCGGACAGCCCGACGGCGTCGGCGCCTTCGGTGACCGCGGTGTCGAGGATCTTCGCGGCGGGCACCATCACGCCGAGGTCGATCACCTCGTAGTTGTTGCAGCCGAGCACGACCCCGACGATGTTCTTGCCGATGTCGTGGACGTCGCCCTTCACCGTGGCGAGCACGACCTTGCCCTGGCCGCCTTTCGACGGGAGCCGGCCTTCCTGCCGCGCCTTCTCCTTCTCCGCCTCCATGAACGGCTCGAGGTAGGCGACGGACCGCTTCATCACGCGGGCGCTCTTCACGACCTGCGGCAGGAACATCTTGCCGGAGCCGAAGAGGTCGCCGACGATCTTCATGCCGTCCATCAGCGGGCCCTCGATGACGTCGAGGGGCCGCGCCAGCTGCTGCCGCGCCTCTTCGGTGTCGTCTTCGATGTAGTCGACGATGCCGTGCACCAGCGCGTGCGACAGCCGCTCGCCGACCGTGCCTTCGCGCCACGAGAGGTCCACGACGCGCTTGGTGCCGCTGCCCTTGACGTTCTCGGCGAAGCTCACCAGCCGGTCGGTGGCGTCCTCGCGGCGGTCGAACAGCACGTCCTCGACCAGCTCGAGGAGCTCCTTCGGGATGTCTTCGTAGACGGCGAGCTGGCCCGCGTTGACGATGCCCATGTCCAGGCCGACCTGCATGGCGTGGAACAGGAACGCCGAGTGCATCGCCTCGCGGACGACGTCGTTGCCGCGGAAGGAGAACGAAAGGTTCGAGATGCCGCCGGAGATGTGGACGCCGGGACAGCGTTCCTTGATCCGGGGCAGCGCGTCGATGAACGCCTTCGCGTAGCCGTTGTGCTCGGCGATGCCGGTGGCGACGGCGAGGACGTTCGGGTCGAAGATGATGTCCTCGCCCGCGAAGCCCGCCTCCTGCGTCAGGAGGTCGTACGCGCGGCCGCAGATCTCGACCTTGCGGTCGGCGGTGTCGGCCTGGCCCTGCTCGTCGAACGCCATCACGACGACGCCGGCGCCGTAGTTCCGGATCGTGCGGGCCTGGGCGAGGAACGGCTCCTCGCCCTCCTTGAGGCTGATCGAGTTGACCACGCCCTTGCCCTGCAGGCAGCGCAGCCCGGCTTCGAGCACGCTCCACTTGGAGCTGTCGATCATCACCGGGATCCGGGCGACCTCGGGCTCGGTGGCGATCAGGTTGAGGAACGTCGTCATCGCCTGCTCGGATTCGAGCAGGTCGGCGTCCATGTTGACGTCGAGCAGGTTGGCCCCGCCGCGGACCTGCTCCAGCGCGACGTCGACGGCGGCCTGGTGGTCGCCGGACTCGATGAGCCGGCGGAACCGCTTGGAGCCGGTGACGTTGGTGCGCTCGCCGATCATCACGAACCCGGTGTCGGCGCCGATGCCGAACGGCTCCAGCCCGCTGAACCGCGTGTGCGTGCTCGGCGCGGGTACCTCGCGCGGCGTGACGCCCTTCGCGGCTTCGGCGATCTTCGCGATGTGCGCCGGGCTGGTGCCGCAGCAGCCGCCGACCACGTTGACCAGCCCGTCACGGGCGAACCCACCGACCAGGCCGGCGGTCTCTTCGGGCGTTTCGTCGTAGCCGCCGAACGCGTTCGGCAGGCCGGCGTTCGGGTGACAGGCGACGTAGGTGTCGGCGAGCCGGGACAGCTCCTCGACGTGCGGGCGCATCTCCTCCGCGCCCAGCGAGCAGTTCACGCCCACGACCAGCGGCTTCGCGTGCTCGATCGAGCTCCAGAACGCCTCGACGGTCTGGCCCGAGAGCGTCCGGCCGCTCAGGTCGACGATGGTCACCGAGATCCACAGCGGCAGGTGCGGCGCCACCTCGCGGGCAGCGGCGATCGCGGCCTTGCAGTTGAGCGTGTCGAAGATCGTCTCGATCAGCAACAGGTCGACGCCGCCCTCGGCGAGCCCGGCGATCTGCTCCGCGTAGGCGGCCTTGACCTGCTCGAACGTCACCGCGCGGTACGCCGGGTCCTCGACCTTGGGCGACAGGCTGAGCGTGACGTTCAGCGGCCCGATCGACCCGGCGACGAACTTGCCGCCGGCCTCGTCGGCGGCCTGGCGGGCCAGCTGCGCGCCGCGGACGTTCATCTCGTGGACGTACGCCTGCAGCCCGTAGTCGGCCTGGCCGATGCTGGTGGCGGTGAAGGTGTTCGCCGTGGTGATGTCCGCGCCGGCCGCGAGGTACTGGCGGTGGACGTCGAGGATGACGTCCGGGCGGGTGAGGTTCAGCAGGTCGGGGTCGCCGGTGACGTCGTGGGTGTGCTCGCCGAAGCGATCACCGCGGTAGTCGGCCGGGGTGAGCCCGGCGCCCTGCAGCATGGTGCCCCAGGCACCGTCGAGGACCGCCACCCGCTGTTCGAGCAGCTCACGCAGACGCGCTTCGGGTTCATGCGGGGTGTTCACCGGCAGCCTCCCTCGGTCGGGAGGCGCCCTTGGTCAGGTGAAGCGGGTCGAGCGTGGCGGACCCGGCGGTCCGTTGCAGCGCCTCTCGGCCCGTGGACCAGGATAGTGGAACCGGCCCCCGGCTGGCCATCCCGGTCGGGCCGGGCGTCCACGATCCGGGACACCGGCCACGACCGTCCACAGTGGAGCACCGCGTTCACCCTGCACCTCCGCCCATAGATCCTCCTCACGGCGACAGCGGCGCTCACCTCATCGACTGCCCTCCTTGAAAACTGAAACACGTTCTAATACGCTCCTCCCGTGGACTACGGAATCGTGCTGTTCACCAGCGACCGGGGCATCACCCCGGCGTCCGCCGCGCGCGCCGCGGAGGCCGCGGGGTTCGCCACCTTCTACGTGCCCGAGCACACGCACATCCCGGTGAAACGCGAGTCGCCGCACCCGCGCACCGGCGACGCGTCCCTGCCCGACGACCGCTACAGCCGCACCCTCGACCCCTGGGTCGCGCTGGCGACGGCGGCCGCGGTGACGTCGCGGATCCGGCTGTCCACGGCGGTGGCCCTGCCGGTGGAGAGCGACCCCATCACCCTCGCCAAGACGATCGCGAGCCTCGACCACCTGTCCGGCGGGCGGGTCACGCTCGGGACGGGCTTCGGCTGGAACGTCGACGAGCTGACCGACCACGGCGTGCCGGGCAACCGGCGCCGCACCGCGCTGCGGGAGTACCTCGAAGCGATGAGTGCACTGTGGACGGAGGAAGAAGCCTCCTACGCCGGGGAGTTCGTGTCGTTCGGCCCGAGCTGGGCGTGGCCGAAGCCGGTCCAGGCCCACATCCCGGTGCTGCTCGGCGCGGGCCCGACCGAGAAGACGTTCCGCTGGATCGCCCGCCACGCCGACGGCTGGATCACCACCCCGGCCGACAGCGACCTCGACGGGCACGTGGCTCTGCTGAAGGAGATCTGGTCCGCCGAGGGGCGGTCCGGGGCGCCACAGATCTGCGCGCTCGGCGAACGCCCCGCCCCGGACCGGTTGGCACACCTGGATTCCCTCGGCGTCACGGAGACGATCTTCGGGCTGCCCGACCGCGCACCCGACGAGGTCGAAGCCTGGATCGCGCGGCTGGCCGGGAAGCTCGGGCTCGCCGTCACCCTTTGAGGGGCTCCTCAGAACCAGTGCAAGCAGTGCGGCGCACGCTCGGTGCGGAAGAGCGCGTCGGCGCGCGCGGCCGCGTCCGGATGGTGGACGCGCAGGTGCCCGGCCCGCGCCAGCGTGCTCGGCGCGACCCCGCCGAGGTACACCGAGCCCAGGTCGCCCACGTCGAGGGACAGGTCGGGGGCCCGGTCCGTCGGGACGCATTCGGCCTTGCCCTCGCGGACCGTCAGCAAGTAACGCCCGTGCTCGCCGAGGAACGGGTCTTCGACGTCGAGGACCAGCTCACCGTCGGCTGACCAGCCGCGGGCCGTCAACGCGCGGGGGACGTCGAGCAGGCGCACCCACAGCCAGTCCGTCTCGTCGCTCACCTCGGCCGCGCGGAAGTCCGCGAGCTGCCAGCGCAACGGGTGGTCCGGCGGGCACTGCTTGAACACGACGCGGGTGGCCAGGTCGTGGTCGAGCAGGAAGCGGGCCAGCGCCGTCGCCACGGCGTCGTCGGCGGCGATCGTCTCGTCGACCGTCAACGTGCCGTCGAGCAGGTAGGTCGCGTACCCGTCCGGGACACCGGCCGGGTCGCGGTGCAGGGCGACGTACCGCGGGGCCGCGGAGGTCGGCGGCTGCCCCGCGCCGCGGGCCCACCAGTGCGGCGGCCGCGACAGCGCACCCGGCCGGGCCCGGCGGTAGCGGTCGTAGACCTCCTCCAGGACGTCGCCGCACTCGGCGCGCCGCAGCACCTCGATCGAGCCCTCCGCCGGGACGGCGGTGCTCCGCGGGGCGGCTTGGCCCCGCGGCACCGTCAGCCGGTGCGTGGTGGTCGCCGGCCCGTAGCCGAACCGGCGGTAGATGACGGCCTCGCTGGCCAGCAGCACGGACAGGAACTCCCCGCGTGCCCGCGCGTCGGCGAGCTGACGCCGCATCATCGCGGTCAGCGCGCCTCGACGCCGGTGCGAGGGCAGGACGCCGACGGCGGTCACGCCCCCGGCCGGGACGACGACCTCGCCCGGCAGCGTCAGCTCGAAGGAGTAGACGGCCGAGGTGCCGACGGGTCGCCCTTCCGGCGTCACGGCGAACAAGCCGCGGTCCAGCTCCAACGCCGACCAGACCCGGTCGCCTTCCGCGGGGAAGCGCCCGAAGGCGGCGAAAAGCGTGTCGACGAAGGCGTCGCGGTCCTGCTCGGTCGTGGCACGGATCTCCATCGGGGCACAGTGCAGCGCCGGACCGGCCCCGGGCAAACGAATAACGCGTCGGGGCCCGGCGCACCAGCGCCGGGCCCCGCCGCGCGAGACCCCCCGGGTCAGCTCTTGGCCGCGACCCCCTGCCGCGCCCGGAGGTCGAGCTCGATCTGCTCCAGCGTGCGCCCCTTGGTCTCCGGCACGAGCCACTTGGTGAGCACGAACAGCACCACGTTGATGCCGGCGAACAGGAACATCGAACCGCCGATGCCGAGCGACTTCGGGTCGGAGATGATCGGGAACACCGCGCTCACGATGCCGGTCGCGGCCCAGAGGACGACGCTGCTGACGCCCATGCCCGTCGCCCGGTACTTCAGCGGGAACACCTCGGACATCATCACCCAGACGACCGCGCCCCAGCCGAGCTCGTAGCCGACCAGGTAGAGCACCATCATCACCAGCATCAGGATGCCGCGCGTGCCGGTGTCGTGGACGTTCAGCACGACGAGCCCGGCCGCCACCAGCGTGATCACCATGATCACGTTGCCGATGAGCAGCAGCGGCTTGCGGCCCCAGCGGTCCACCACGAACACGACCCAGGCGGTGAACAGGAACTTCGTGACCCCCAGCAGCACGCCGGACAGCAGCGCGGCCTGCGTCGCGAAGCCGAGGCCGATCAGCATCGTCGGGAAGTACGCGTTGATCGCGTTGACGCCGCTGAACTGCTGGCCGATCGCGAGCAGCAGCGCCACCACGAGCATCGGCCGGACGAAGCCGGAGAACAGGTCGCGCACCCGCGGCTTGTCCTCGGTGTCGAGCCGGATGACCTCGTTGATCGTCGCGATCTCCTCGTCGAGGTTCACGGAGTTGCCGTGCGCGCTCGCGAGCACCTGCCGGGCTTCCTCTTCACGGCCGTTCTTCACCAGCCAGCGCGGGGTTTCCGGCAGGAACAGCAGCCCGACGAGCAGGATCGCCGCCGGCACGATGGCACCGGCGAACATCCACCGCCACGCCGATACCGGGCCGAGCCAGTAGCTGACCAGGAACGCGATCAGGATGCCGAGCACGATGAAGATCTGGTTCAGCGCACCCATCGCGCCGCGCAACCGCGCCGGCGCCAGCTCGGAGAGGTACGTCGGCACCGTCGAGGACGACAGGCCGATGCCGAGGCCGATGATCAGCCGCGAGATCACCAGCAGCGCGAACGTCGGCGAGAACGTCGCCGCCAGCGTGCCCACGATGACGATCGCCGCGGCGACCTGGATCGTGCGGCGGCGGCCGAGCGCTTCGTTGGTGCGGCTGGAGAACAGCGCGCCGACGATGGCACCGACCGACAGGCTGGCGGTGATCACGCCCTTGTCCCAGCTCGTCAGTGCCCAGAGTTTCCCGATGAACGGGAGCACCCCGGAAATCACGCCGAGGTCGTAACCGAAGAGGATGCCGCCGAGCGCGCCGAAGAAGTACAGGGTGGTTCGGCTGATCTGCCGCGCCGGGGCTGTCTGCGTCATTGCCGGGTCGCCTCTTTCGTAGGTCCAGTCCAGCCAGCGGCCACCACACTCACACGCCCGAAAAAACCGGGCAAGACAGTTCTTGATAACGATTCAGAAACCTGATCGTCGTTCACATATGTGATACCGGTTGGCGCACAACGTTGCTCCGTCCGCCGCACCCTCCTTTCCGGCCGTGAATCGATACACAATGGACACGGCCGGCCGGTGCCGCCGGTTCAGGAAATCCACTGTGGACGGATCGCGCGGGCGAAATCGTCGAAGGGTTTGACCTGGTCGCAGGCCTGGTTTACGGTTTTCGGAAGCGCTCCCAGCCTCCTATCGCCCGACGCATGGAGGCAAACGTGCGAAGCACGCGTTCCCGATCACCGAGACAATTGCTCGCGTACGCGCTGGCCGCGCTCACACCGATCGCCGTCGCGATCACCGCCGGCGCGCCCGCGTCTCCCGCCGCCTCCGCGCCGTACACGTGGCGCAACGCGGAGATCGGCGGCGGCGGGTTCGTCCCCGGCATCGTCTTCAACCAGGCCGAACCGGGCCTGGCCTACGCCCGCACCGACATCGGCGGCGCGTACCGCTGGAACCCGGCCACCGGGCGCTGGGTCCCGCTGCTGGACTCGGTCGGCTGGACCGACTGGGGCCACAACGGCGTGGTCAGCCTCGCCACCGACCCGGTCGACCCGAACCGCGTCTACGCCGCGGCGGGGATGTACACCAACAGCTGGGACCCGAACCCCGGCGCGATCCTGCGTTCGGCCGACCGCGGCGCGACGTGGCAGGCTTCGGCGCTGCCGTTCAAGCTCGGCGGCAACATGCCCGGCCGCGGCATGGGCGAGCGGCTCGCGATCGACCCGAACCGCGACAGCGTCCTCTACCTCGGGGCGCCCAGCGGCAACGGGCTCTGGCGCAGCACGGACTCCGGCGTCACGTGGGCGAAGGTGACCGCCTTCCCCAACCCCGGGAACTACGCGCCCGACCCCAGCGACACGACCGGCTACTCCAGCGACAACGAAGGCGTCACCTGGGTGACGTTCGACCCGTCGACCGGCACCCGCGGCAGCACCACGCAGACCATCTACGTCGGCGTCGCCGACAAGGCGAACACCGTCTACCGCAGCACCGACGGCGGCGCGACGTGGGCGCGGCTGGCCGGCCAGCCCACCGGGTTCCTCGCGCACAAGGGCGTCCTCGACCCGGTCGGCGGCTACCTCTACCTCGCGACCAGCGACACCGGCGGCCCCTACGACGGCGCGAAGGGCGACGTCTGGAAGTACGCCACGAAGACCGGCGCGTGGACGCGGATCAGCCCGATCCCGTCCGACAGCACGGACGACTACTTCGGCTACAGCGGCCTGACGATCGACCGGCAGCACCCGAACACGCTGATGGTCGCGACGCAGGTGTCGTGGTGGCCGGACGTCATCTTCTTCCGCAGCACCGACGGCGGCGCCACCTGGACCCGGATCTGGGACTTCGCCGGCTACCCCGACCGGTCGCTGCGGTACACCCAGGACATCTCTTCGGTGCCGTGGCTGACCTTCGGCACCCAGCCCGCTCCCCCGGTGCCGTCGCCGAAGCTCGGCTGGATGACCGAGTCGGTCGAGATCGACCCGTTCGACTCGAACCACCTGCTCTACGGCACCGGCGCGACCATCTACGGCACGTCCGACCTCACCAAGTGGGACAGCGGCGGCAAGATCACGCTCAAACCGGTCGTCGGCGGCCTCGAGGAAACCGCCGTGCTGGACCTGATCAGCCCGCCGTCGGGCGCCCCGCTGCTCTCCGGGCTCGGCGACATCGGCGGGTTCCGGCACGACAGCCTCGACGCCGTGCCGTCGACGATGTTCACCTCGCCGGTGTTCACGACGACCACCAGCCTGGACTACGCCGAGCTCAGCCCGGCGACGATCGTGCGCGTCGGCACCCTCGACCGCGGTGCCCGGCCGAACGACAACCGCGTCGCCTTCTCCACCGACGGCGGCAAGAACTGGTTCCAGGGCGCCGAACCGGGCGGCGGCGCGAGCGGCGGGACAGTGGCCGCGGCCGCCGACGGCAGCCGGTTCGTGTGGAGCCCGGACGGCACGAGGGTCAGCTACTCCGTCGGGTTCGGCTCGTCGTGGACGGCGTCGGCCGGCATCCCCGCCGGCGCGGTCGTCGAGTCCGACCGGGTGGACCCGAAGCGGTTCTACGGGTTCGCCGCGGGGAAGTTCTACGTCAGCACCGACGGCGGCGCGACGTTCACCGCCACCGCGGCCACCGGGCTGCCGAGCGGATCGGTGCACTTCAAGGCCCTGCCGGGCGCGGCCGGGGACGTCTGGCTGGCCGGCGGATCCGGGTCGGCGTACGGGCTCTGGCACTCCACCGACTCCGGAGCGTCTTTCACGAAGCTGACCGGGGTCACCGACGCCGACAACATCGGGTTCGGCAAAGCCGCTTCCGGCCGGACGTATTCGGCGTTATACACCATCGCGAAGATCGGCGGGGTGCGCGGGATCTTCCGGTCGGACGACTCGGGGGCGTCGTGGACGCGGATCAACGACGACCAGCACCAGTACGGCAACATCGGCGCGGCGCTGAGCGGCGATCCGCGGGTGTACGGCCGGGTGTACGTGGGCACGAACGGGCGAGGCGTGATCGTGGGCGAGTCCGGCGGTGACCAGCCGCCGCCGACGTCCACGACCACCACTTCCCCGCCGCCGACCACAACGACCACGACCACACCGGTGCCGTCGTCGTCGTGCACCGCGGCCTACACGGTGACGAACCAGTGGCAGGGCGGTTTCCAGGCCGACGTGAAGGTGGGCAACACCGGGACCACACCGGTGACCGGCTGGACGGTCACCTGGTCCTTCGCCGACGGCCAGCGCGTTACGCAGGCCTGGAACGCCCAGGTGACGCAGACGGGCGCGGCGGTCTCGGCGGTGGACGCGGGCTGGAACAAGACGATCCCGGCGGGTGGCAGCGCCGGGTTCGGCTTCACCGGCACCTCCGGCGCCACCAACGGGAAGCCCGCCACGATCAGCCTCAACGGCCACGCCTGCACCACGTCCTGACGGCGGGACGGGAGCGGGGCGGCGGAGGGAATCCGCCGCCCCGCCTCACCGCCGGTCCCGTCAGCCGGCGGCGAGGAAGTGCGCGCGGATGCCCGCGCCGAACGCCGTCGGGGTGCCGTCGTAGGAGGTGATGAGCGCCGGGCCCGTGCCGCAGTTCCAGGTGTTCCAGGTCCAGCCGAGGTAGGACGCCTGGTGCCGGTCGAGCCAGTCCATCAGGCCGGTGACGTACCCGCTCGCGCAGTCGTTCTCGCCGATTTCCCCGGCCACCAGCGGGACGGCCGCGGCGACCGGCGCGAGCTGGCTGTCCCAGCACGACGACGAGCTGCACGTGTTGAAGTTGTACGAGTGCCAGGACGCGACCAGGTTGCCCGCCGGGTCGCTCGGCTTGTACTGCAGCCAGCCGGTGAGATCGTTGGAGTAGGCGAGGCCGCCGAGCATGATCACGTTGGTGGCGCCGGTCGCGCGGACCGCGTTCACCAGCGCCTGCATGCCGGCCACCGGGTAGCCGATGCCGGAGCACGCTGAGCCGCCGTCACGCCAGCACGTCCACGCCTGCGCCGACCCGGAGACCGCGCGGTCGAGGTAGGGCTCGTTGAACAGGTCGAGGATCGTCGCGTTGTCGCCCTTGAACGTGTTCGCGACCGACGTCCACAGGTCGACCGAGTGCTCGCTGTCGGTCATCGGCTTCTGGCAGGTGGCGTTGACGTCGCTGCACGCCGAGGAGTTTCCGGTGTAGACACCGTGGGTCCAGTGCAGGTCGAGGATCGCGACCAGGCCGTTCTGGTGCAGCAGGTCCACATAGGACTTGATGGCCGCGCGGTAGGTGGCCCCGGCGTACCGCGGGTCCACATCGGACAACCCGAGCCAGCAGTCCTCGTTGAAGGGCACGCGCACGACGTTGGCGTGCCAGCTCTTGATGGCGGCGACCGACGTCGCGTCCATCGGACCGTCGAAGAGGCCGTTGCCCTGCACGCACGCGAACTCGCCGCCGGAGCGGTTGACCCCGTGCAGCGTCACGGCGGTGCCCGCGGCGTCGGTCAGCCGGTTGCCGGAGACGTGCAGCTGCGGCGCGCCACCGGGCGGCGGTGTCGGCGTGGTGGTGGTCGTCGGCGGCGGCGTGGTGGGTGTGGTCGACGGCGGCTGGGTGCCGCCGCAGGGTTCGCCGTTGACGCTGAACGACACCGGCGCCGCGTTCGCCCCGCTGTAGGCGAAGTTCGCGCCGGCGCTGATCGACGCGTTCGGGGCGATCGTGCCGTTCCAGGTGGCCGGGGTGAGGGTGACGGTCGCGCCGGACTGCGCCCAGGTGGCGTTCCAGCCCTGCTGCAGCTGCTGGTTCCCGGTGTAGGTGTAGCTGATCCGCCACCCGGACAGCGGCGCCGTCCCGAGGTTCTTCAAGGTGAGGTTCGCGGTGAAACCGCTTCCCCAGTCGTTCACCGTGTAGCCCACTTCGCAGGCCGTCGCCGCCGCGGCGGGCGAAGGCGTGCCGAGCGTGAACGCCGTCGTCGCGCCGACGACGGCGAGCGCGCTGAAGGCGCCGAGCAGTGCTGGTCCGGAACGCATCGATCACTCCCTCGGTACAGGACAATCCATGAGAGCGCTCCCAGCAGCGGTGGACAGTACCCGGCCCTTCGCGGCGCTGTAAACCCCGCGGCGATCTTCGGCGTGGATTCCCGGATTCCACTCGAACGGCGGCAGGAGAGGACGCCGGCCGATGGCGCAGCGCGACCACAGGGAGTCGTTGCCATCCAAGGGATTCGGCCGTTCAGGAGCGTTCAGTTCCCGGCGGCCGCCGGGAAGATCGCGGAAAACCGACCACCGGATCGGCCCGCGTCCGGGTCGCGCTTTACAACGACGACACACCGGGGTTACCTTTCCGGCGGCTGGAAGCGCTCCCATGCCAGGTCGCCTCAACCGAACGCGGCCACCACCCAGGGGCGCCGTGGTGCGAGCCACGGCGCCCCTGTCCGCGTCCCGGGAGGCCCGATGCACAGGTTCGCCGCCGCCCTCGCCGGAGTCTGCCTCGCCGCGGCGGGCACCACGGCGGTCGTCCTCGCCGGCCCGGCCACCGCGGCGCCGGCCTGTTCGGTCGGCTACCGCGTCAACCAGTGGCAGACCGGGTTCACCGCCGAGATCACCGTGACCAACGGCGCCACCGCGCTCTCGTCCTGGACGCTCACCTGGCACTACGCCGGCAGCCAGTCCGTCACCTCCGCCTGGAACGCCACCGTGCGGCAGGCCGGCACCGCCGTGACCGCGGAGAGCTTGCCCTACAACGCTTCGCTGCCCGCGGGCGGCACCGTCTCGTTCGGCCTCCAAGGCACGTCGACCGGTCCCGACCCCACGGACTTCGCCCTCAACGGCGTCGCGTGCGGGGACACCACCACTCCCCCGGCGACGACGACCTCGGTGACGCCGACCACCACGACGTCCACGCCGGCACCCGCCGGGTGCGCGGCCGCGGCGGTCTGCGACGACTTCGAGCAGCAGACCGGCAGCGCGCCGGCCGGCCGCTGGACCGTCGGCGCGGCGAACTGCCAGGGCACCGGCACGGTCACCGTCGACACGGCGGTCGCGCACTCCGGCTTCCGCTCGGTGAAGGTCGCCGGCGGGGGCGGCTACTGCAACCACGCCTTCTTCGGGACGAGCGTGCCCGGCTCCGGCGTGCTGTACGGCCGGTTCTGGGTCCGGCACACCACCGCGCTGCCCACCGGGCACGTCACGTTCCTGGCCCTGCGCGACAGCGCGGACGGCGGCCGCGACCTGCGGGCCGGCGGGCAGAACCAGGCCCTGCAGTGGAACCGCGAGTCCGACGACGCGACGCTGCCCGCGCAGAGCCCGGCCGGCGTCGCCCAGAGCGTCCCGCTGCCGACCGGCACCTGGTCCTGCTTCGAGTTCGCGATCGACGGCGCCGCCGGGCAGCTGCGGACGTGGCTCGGCTCCGCCGCGGTGCCCGGGCTCGTCGTCGACGGCGTCCCCACTCCCGACGTCGACCAGCAGTGGCTCGCCCGCGCCTGGCACCCGGCGGTGACCGACTTCCGGCTCGGCTGGGAAAGCTACGGCGGGGACGCCGACACGCTGTGGTTCGACGACGTGGCCCTGGGCTCCGCGAGGATCGGCTGCTAGCCCGCGACGATCCGGTCGATCTCGGCCAGCTCGTCGTCGGTGAACTCGAGGTTCTTCGTCGCCGCGACGGTGTTCTCCAGCTGCGCGACGCTGCTGGCGCCGATCAGCGCGGAGGTGACGCGACCGCGGCGCAGCACCCAGGCGATGGCCAGCTGGGCCAGCGTCTGGCCGCGCTGCTTCGCGACGTCGTTCAGCGCGCGGATCGTGGAAAGGGTCTCCTCGGTGAGGCGGTCCGTCGTGAGGAACGGGCTGGCGCCGGCGGCCCGCGAGTCGGCGGGGACGCCGTCGAGGTAGCGGTCGGTCAGCAGGCCCTGGCTCAGCGGTGAGTAGGCGATCGAGCCGACGCCGTGCTCGGCCAGGGTGTCCAGCAGGCCGTCCTCGACCCAGCGGTTCAGGATCGAGTACGACGGCTGGTGGATCAGCAGCGGCGTGCCGAGCTCCTTCAGCGCGGCCAGCGCGGCCGTCGTCTGCTCGGGCGAGTAGTTCGAGATGCCCGCGTAGAGCGCTTTTCCGGACCGGACCGCGGTGTCGAGGGCGCCCATCGTCTCCTCGATCGGCGTCTCGGGGTCCGGGCGGTGGGAGTAGAAGACGTCGAAGTGGTCCAGTCCGGTGCGCGCGAGGCTCTGGTCCAGGCTGGCCAGGAGGTTCTTGCGCGAGCCCCACTCGCCGTACGGGCCGTCCCACATCAGGTAGCCGGCCTTCGACGACACGAGGATCTCGTCGCGGTACGGGCGGAAGTCGGCGGCGTAGTGCTTGCCGAAGTTCGCCTCGGCCGCACCCGGGGGCGGGCCGTAGTTGTTGGCGAGGTCGAAGTGCGTCACCCCGAGGTCGAACGCCCGGCGCAGCACCGCGCGCTGGACGTCGAGGGGCTTGTCGTCCCCGAAGTTGTGCCACAGCCCGAGCGAAACGGCGGGCAGCTTCAGCCCGCTGCGCCCGGCGCGCCGGTAGGGCATGTCCGCGTACCGGTCTTCGGCGGCGGCGTAAGGCGACATGGTTCTCCTCGTCGGCAGGGGTCCGCGCAGTCTAGCGGCGGGTGATCAGCGCGCCGGCGAACGACGCGGCGGGCGGCAACGCGGGCAGGAGCGTCGCCTGGTAGGCGTGGTAGATGTCGGGCTTGCCGGCCCAGACCGCCGCCGCGGGGCGGTTCTCCGGGTCCAGCTCGTGGTGCCACGAACCGCGCTCGCGGTCGGCGAAGCACGCCTCGGCGTGGTCGCACCACTCCCGGAAGCGGTCGAGGTAGGCCGCCTCGCCGGTCTCCTGGTGCAGCGTCCACGCGGCGGCGATCGCCTCGGCCACGACCCAGTGCAGGCGGGTGCGCACGACCGGCGTCCCGGCGAAGTCGGTGGTGTAGACGAATCCCGGCCGCCCGTCGACGGCCCAGCCGTGGCGGACCGCGGTGGCGAACAGGGCTTCCGCGTCGGGCAGCAGCCACTCCGGGGCGTCGGTCCCGAGCGCGCGCTCGAGGTGGACGGCCAGCCGCGCCCACTCGAAGAGGTGACCGATCGTGGCACCGAAGGGCCGGAACGGGTGGGCGGGTTCGTCGCGGTTGTGGTCCAGGCGGACGTGCCAGCCGGCGTCGTAGTGCTCCGGGAGCAGCCAGCCGTGCGCGCGGGCTTCGCCGTGCACAAGGTGCTCCACAATGGACAGTGCGCGATCGGCCCAGACCCGGTCGCCGGTGACGTCGGCCGCGGCCAGGAACGCCTCGACGGTGTGCATGTTGGCGTTGGCCCCGCGGTAGTCCTCCAGGTGCGTCCAGCCGCGGTCCCAGACGTCGGCGACCCGGCCGGGGCCCGGCTCCCAGAACCGGCGTTCGACGACGTCGAGGGCGTCGGCCAGCAGCGGTCGCGCGCCCTCGGCGCCGGCGGCCACCGCGCTCGAGGCGGCCAGGACGACGAAGGCGTGCTCATACGCGCGCTTCTCTGACAACGTTGTCGTCGCGTACCAGCCGCCGTGGTCCGGGTCGTGCAGGACGCCGGTCAGCGCGTCGACGCCGTGGGCGACCTGCGCCGCGGTGTCGGCACCCTGGAGCTGCGCCAGCGCGAAGACGTGCGTCATCCGGCAGGTGATCCACGTTTCCACGGGCCGGTCGAGCACCGGTTGGCCACTGTCGTCGAGCCAGGCGAAGCCGCCGCCGGGATGGGCCGCGCGGGCGGCGAAACCGAGCAGGCGAGCGGGCTCGGCGCGCACCCACGCGGGAACCGATGAGGGAATGTCCACTCTCTGCCTTTCTCGGTGATCGACGGCCTTGCGTCAAGGTAGGCCAAGGCACCGGCCCCGGTCACCGCGGGATGTTCCGGAAGTGACCACCGCCGCGTATCCTGATCGTGAGAGCGCTCCCAGTCTTCGACGCACGCTACCCGACGAAGGGACTGACGTGACCAGGAGACGAAGTACGATCCTCGCCGCCGTGACCGTGCTGCTGGCGAGCTTGACCGCCGTCCTGCTGAACACGGGCACCGCCGAAGCGCACGGCGCCATGATGAAACCGGGCAGCCGGACGTTCCTGTGCTGGCAGGACGGCCTCAGCTCGACCGGCCAGATCGTCCCGCAGAACCCGGCCTGCGCGGCCGCGGTGGCCACCAGCGGCGCCAACTCGCTGTACAACTGGTTCGCCGTGCTGCGCTCCGACGGCGCCGGCCGCACGCGCGGGTTCATCGACGACGGCAAGCTGTGTTCGGGCGGCAACCCGAACTACGCCGGCTTCGACCAGGTCGGCGACTGGCCGCTGACGCACCTGACGGCCGGGGCGTCGTTCGACTTCTCGTACAACGCGTGGGCCGCGCACCCGGGCTGGTTCTACACGTACGTGACGAAGGACGGCTGGGACCCGTCGAAGCCGCTCACCTGGGACTCGCTGGAGGACCAGCCGTTCCTGACGGTGGACCACCCGGCGGTGACCGGCCAGGTCGGCACGGTCGACGGGCAGTACAAGTGGACCGGCGCGCTGCCGGCGAACAAGTCCGGGCGGCACATCATCTATTCGGTGTGGAAGCGCTCCGACAGCGCCGAGACGTTCTACGGCTGCTCGGACGTGACGTTCGACGGCGGCCACGGCGAAGTCACCGGGGTGCACCAGCCGGGCACCCCGACGACCACGCCGACGGCCCCCACGAGCCCGCCCCCGCCGACCGGCTCGTGCATGGCGATGTACGAGGTGACGAACGCCTGGAGCGGCGGCTACCAGGCGACGGTGACGGTGATGAACCACGGCACCGCGGCCTACAACGGCTGGCAGGCGGGCTGGACGCTGCCGTCGGGCCAGACGATCGGCAGTGTCTGGAACGGGACGCTGAGCCAGTCGGGTTCGGTGGTGACGGTCCGCAACGCCGACTGGAACGGCCGCGTCGCCCCGGACGGGTCCACCACGTTCGGGTTGGTGGTGAACGCGCCGGGGACGAACCCGGCCCAGCCGTCGGTGACCTGCCAGGGCAGCTGAGGCATCGCGCGGCACCGGCCCCGTCAGCGGACGGGACCGGTGCTGCCGCGCGTGACCAGCCGCGGCCGCGAGGCGCAGACATCCCCGACGTCCTCCCCGGCGACGAGGTCCCGCAACATCGACGCGGCGAGTGCCCCCAGCTCGGCAAGCGGGCGCCGGACGGCGGAGAGGGTGGGCCGCACGAGCCGGCAGAGGTCGGAGTCGTCCCAGGAGACGACGGAGAGGTCCCGGGGGACGGAGAGGCCGAGCTCCCGCGCGGCAACGAGCGCGGCGACGGCGAGGGAGTCGGTGTCGCAGAGGAGGGCGGTGGGCCGCGGATCGGCGAGGAGCACCCGGCGGACGGCCTCGGCCGAGGGTTCGATGGGGAGGGTGAGGGGCCGGCCGAGGGGCTCGGGACTCGGGGACCACATCCCGGCTCGGCCGCTCCCGGCCGGGTCCGAGCTGTGGATCCGGCCGGGCCAGACGCCGGGGCGCCAGGGATCGTCGGCCCAGTCGCCAAGCGGGGTTGCAGTGCTGCGGCGCACGGAACCGGGGTTCTGCACGCCGGGGCCCGGAGATCCGGCCTGCGTGGCGCTACCGCGGGGCGCCGGACCGAGGCCCGGCACCCCGGCGGCCGGCCCAGCGCTCCCGCGGTACGCGGAACCGGAGTCCTGCGGCCCGACACCACCGCCGCGCGCGGAACCGGCGCCTTGCACCCCGCCGCCCGAAGCTCCAGCCCACCCGGCTCCACCGCGATGCGCCGGACCCAAGCCTTGCACCCCGGCAGCCGACCCAGCGCTACCGCGGTAAGCGGAGCCTGAGTCCTCTGACCCGCCGCCACCGTGGCGCGCGGAACCGGGGCCCTGCACCCCGCCCGAAGCTCCAGCCCGCCCGGTGCCACCGCGATGCGCCGCACCTAGGCCTTCCCTATCCCCGCAGCATGCTGTCCCCACGTCCCCCGCGGTCCGCGCCTCGGCCAACCCCAGCCGGCGGGCCTCCGTCGTGAACGCTTCCTCCCTCTCCCCCGCATCCGCGAACGCCGCCGCTCCCGGGATCCGGACCACGTGCCGGTGGCCCAGCGCCGCCAAGTACTCCAACGCCTCCGCCGCTCCCGCACGGTCGTCCACCCGGACCGAGGGCGCCTCCGGCAGGCCTCCCGGGCCGCCCAGCACCACCGCCGGCAAGCCGATCCGTGCCAGCTCCGGTGCGCAGTCCGGGCCGGTCAGCAGGACGCCGTCCACCTTGCGCTCCGCCCGCCAGCGGCGGTAGACCGCCAGCGCCGCGTCGGGGCCGGACGCGACCCTCAGCAGCAGCTCCTGGGAAAACCCGTCGAGCAACGCCGGGAAGAACACCTCCGACGGCCCGTCGAGCACCAGGCCGATCGTCCCGGAGCGCCCGCCCGACAGGGCGCGCGCCGCGCTGCTCGGCGACCAGCCCAGCTCGCGGGCGATGCGCGTGATCCGGTGGCGGGTCTCCTCGGACACTCCCGGCCGGCCGTTGAGCGCGTAGGACACCGCGCCTTTGGAGACGCCGGCCTCCCGCGCGATGTCGGTGATCGTCGGACGCTTCATCGCACCCCTTCCGTGTCCGCGCGGACACCCGCCGTCGCGCACCTTGACACCCACCGCACCCGGAACCGAGACTCCGTCCGGGAGCGCTCCCAATCACGAAGGGGTGAGGAGTGCCAATGAGATCCATCCGAAGACGGCTGGCCGTCGCCGTCGCCGTCGTCCTGCTCGTCCTGACCGGCGGCTGCGGCCCCGGTACGCCCGAGCGCATCACGCTGACGCTCGCGACGTTCGGCGAGTTCGGCTACGACGACCTGATCCCCGGCTACGAGTTCACCCACCCCGGGATCACCGTCACCCAGGTCCGGACCGAGCAGGGCGGACCGTACCACCAGGACCTGCTGGACAAGCTCCAAAGCGGACAAGGGCTCGCCGACGTCCAGGCCGTCGAGGAGGGCCACCTCGCCGACGTCCTCGCGCAGTCCGGGAAGTTCGCCGACCTCGCCGAGATCGGCCCGCCCGACGTGAAGCCCGGCCGCTGGCTGGAGTGGAAGTACGAAGCCGGCCGCAGCAAGGACGGCAAGCTCGTCGGCTACGGCACGGACATCGGCCCGCTGGCGATGTGCTACCGCAAGGACCTCCTCGAGGCCGCCGGGCTGCCGACCGACCCCGGCTCGGTGAAGACGATGTTCGCGACCTGGGACAGCTACTTCGCGGCCGGCGAGCGGTACGTCAAGCGCTCGAAGGGCAAGGCCTGGTTCGACTCCGCGGCGCAGAACTTCAACGCGATGGTCAACCAGCTGCCGGTCGGCTACCTCGACCGCGACGACCACCCGACGCTCGAGACGAACACCGCGCTGCGCGCCGCGTGGAACCAGGTCACGACCGCGGTGAAGCAGGGGCAGTCGGCCGGGCTCACCGCCTTCGCCGACGACGGCAACAATGGCCTGCGCTTGGGCGCCTTCGCGACGAAGGTCTGTCCGGCGTGGATGCTGGGCGTCATCGAGCAGCAGGCGGGGCTCGGCAACGCGGGCAAGTGGGCGATCACCGACGCGTTCCCGGACGGCGGCGGCAACTGGGGCGGCTCCTACCTGACGGTCCCGGCCGCGAGCCCGCACCAGCGGGAGGCCGCGGCGCTGGCCGCCTGGCTGACCGCGCCCGAGCAGCAGCTGCACGCGTTCCGGGTGAGCGGGACCTTCCCGAGCCAGGTGGACGCGTTCACGTCGCCCGACCTGCTCAGCGAGATGAACGGCTACTTCGGCGGCGCGCTGAGCGGGCAGGTCTTCGTCGCCCAGGCGCGGAAGGTCGGGAAGCCGCAGTACAAGGGCCCGGGCGACGGCAAGATCCAGGAGACGGTGGTCGCGCCGGCGCTCAAGTCGGTCGAGCACGGCGCCGACCCGGCCGCGGTCTGGCAGCAGGTGCTGATCGGGGTGCACCGCGTGGTGCCGTGACGGCCGGGCCGGTCCGGAGTGGACGGCCGGGCGGAGTGGATTGCCTTGGCGGAGGGACACCCGGCGAACTCCTGTCGATGGTCTGAGCCATGCCGCCCGGGGCTGGGTCGCTCCGGAGTGGACGGTCGCCACGTGGGAGATGGCCAGGAGGTACAGCCCATCCGAAACCCGGTCGCGCGACCCACTCCGCTCCGGCACCCTGGCCCCGTGACGACTCCGGACCTCTCCCCGCTCCTCGGCCACCCCGTCCGCCACCCCGGCCCGGACGACCACCTGCCCGTCCTCGCCGTGCTCGACCGCTGGTGGGGTGGGCTCGGTGGCGACGAGGGCTCCCGCCAGCGGGCGCTGCTGCTGCCGAAGCTGATGTTCCAGCACTTCACCGGCAGCAGCTTCCTGGTGACCGCGGACCGCGGGATCGCCGCGTTCCTGATCGGGTTCCTCTCGCCGTCCCGGCCGGCCGAGAGCTACATCCACTTCGTCGGCGTCGACCCCGCCGAGCGCGGCAAGGGCCTCGGTGCCGCGCTGTACGAACGCTTCTTCGCCTACAGCCGCGCGAACGGCCGGGAGGTCGTCCGCGCCATCACCTCGCCCGTGAACACGGCGTCGCACGCCTTCCACACCCGGATGGGGTTCGTCACCGAGCCCGGTCCGAAGGAGGTCGGCGGACTGCCGGTCCAGCCCGACTACGACGGGCCGGGACTGGACCGGCTGTCCTTCCGCAAAGACCTCTGATGGAGACCCGGGCCGGACGGCGGCTGCGCGGCACCGCCCGGCCCGGGAGTCTTGCTAGGACACCGGCGGGTAGGCGTTCTGGACCAGCTCTTCGAACTGGGCCTCGAACCACTTGCCGGACAGCGGCGAGTTCGGCAGGGCGCCGGTCAGGTTGCCGCCGTTGGCCTGCGAGCTGCCGTGGAAGGTCGGGTCGCACATCTGGTCGAAACCCTTGCCTTCGTCGTTCGGGATCTGCGAGCTCGCGCCGTCGGACTCACCCGGCGGCTTGATCCAGACGTAGGCGTCGAAGTGCGCCGCCGGCGACACCGTCGGCCGCACGCCCAGCCCGGCTCCGCTCTGGTTGCACCAGTTGCCGCGGTGCAGCCGCCGGTCGATCCGGCCGGAGTTGACGTAAGCGTCCACAGTGGACCCCGACGCGCCGCTCGGCCGGGCCGCGCCGCCCCAGCCGTTGCGCGAGGTGTCGACCAGCATGCCGATCCCGCTCGGCAGGCCCGCGGCGACGAACGCGTTGTACATCGCCGTCGCGAACGGAACCTCGGCGAAGTACGGGTTCCACTGGTAGAACGTCGCCGACTTGAGCGGCTGACCGCCGACGGTCAGGTTCGGGTCCGGCAGGTTCGGCTCGGTCAGCGGGGTGTAGTTCGCCGTGTCGCTGATGAAGCCGTCGATGCTGTTCACCCCCGCCGTCGTGCCCTGCAGCACCTGCTTGACCAGGTTGACGAACGGGCCGAAGTTGCTGTCCCAGCCCAGCCACGCCGAGTGCGCGATGTCCAGGTAGTTGTAGACGTTGGAGATCGCGTGCAGCTTGTTCAGCGCGTACTGGATGCCCTGGGTGTAGGCCCCGGTGGACTGCGCTTCGGCGCACTTGGCCGTCGCGGTGTTGGTGATCAGGTTGGGCAGCGAGTCGGGTTCGACGATCGCCACGACCCGCAGCGGCGCGTACTTCGCGTCGGACAGGATCGACGCGATCGGGTCGATGTACTCGCTCTTGTAGCGGGCCAGGCCGTTCGAGCCGGCCTGCAGCTCGCCGTTGGACGCCAGCGCCGCGCAGTCGCGGTTGGGCAGGTCGTAGACGACGATCTGGATCGTCACCGGCGTCCCGCCGCTCACTTGGGCCAGCGCGGCGTCGAGGTGACCGCGCAGGCCGCGGGCGCTCGACGTGCCCTCGATCGCGGCGATCCGGTCGAGCCAGACGGCCGTGGACGTGTTCGCCACCTTGGCCATCTGGGCGCCGAGCGTGCCGCCCTTGGCCGCGGCCGCGGTCGACACCTCCGACGACCAGTCCGGGTTCACGTACCCCTTCGCGCCGGCGTACGGGTTGTCCACGTGCGTCCCGGGCGGGGGCGTCGTGGTCGGGCCCGTCGGGGTCGTGGGCGTCGTCGGGGTGGTCGGCGTGGTCGGGGTCGTCGGCGTGGTGGTCGGGCCGCCCGTGCTGCCGTCGCAGACGACGCCGTTCAGCGTGAACGACGCGGGGACGGCGTTCGTGCCGGAGTACGAGCCGTTGAAGCCGAAGCTCGCCGTCGCGTTCGACCCGAGCGCGCCGCCCCACGACGGGTTCTTCGCGCTCACGTGCTTGCCGGACTGGCTGAACGTGGCGCTCCAGCCCTGCTGCACCTGCTGGTTGCCGGCGAAGTCCCACTGGACGTCCCAGCTCGAGACGGCGTCGCCGAGGTTGGTCACCGCGATGTTCGCGGTGAACCCGGTGTCCCACTGGTTGACGGTGTAGGTGACCTTGCAGCCCGTGGCGGCGGTCGCCGGGCTGCCGCCGGCCACCAGGAGCCCCGAGACGACGGCCGCGGCCGTCAGCGAGGACGCCACGGCGAGCCGTGACTTCCTCCTCGCGGACCAGAATTCACTCTTCATCGAGTGTGCTCCTTCGTGTTCGGTGGGTGGGTCAGGTGGTGCAGGCGGTCGCGCCGACGGCGAAGCCGCCGGGGGTGCCGGTCGAGGCGCCGGTCGCCTGGAAGCCGATCGACGTCGAGGCGCCGCCGGCGAGGTCGGGCGCCCACGACGGCGCCTTGGCGCTCGCCTGCTGCCCGGTCTGGGTGACGGTCGCGCCCCAGCTGCCGGTGATCTGCACCCCGGACGGCACGGTCCAGCCGAGCGCCCAGGTCTTCAGCGGCGAGGTGCCGGTGTTCTTGAGCGTCACCGAGGCGACGAACCCGCCCTGCCACGTGTTGTCGACGTGGTAGGTGACCGCGCAGCTCACCGCGGGCGGCGGGTCGGTCGTCCCGCCACCGGAGCCCACCGGGGGGATCAGGTAGGGCTGCAGGATCGACTGCTTGGCCTGGTTGACCGTCGTCCAGTCGTCGTTGAGGATGCCGCCGGTGTCGCCGGAGTTGGGGTTCCACGACCAGTACGTGAAGCTCATCCCGGTCGCGCCGGTGCCGGCGTACTTCATCAGCTCCTGCAGCCAGGTCTTGTCGCGCGGGTCGGCGAGGGTGGTGCCGAACTCGCCGAGCAGCACCGGCGCGATGTTCTGCTTCTGCAGGTAGCCGAAGAAGTGGTCCCAGAGCGCGGGCAGGTTCGCCGGGAACGACGGGTCGGAGAACCACGGCTGGGCGAACACCGAGGTCGCGTACTCGTGCGCCGAGTAGACGAGCTTGTCCGGTTTGGACAGCCGGACCGGGAACTGCCGCGCGCCGGAGAGGTTGCCGCCCCACCAGCCGCACTGCGGGTCGCCGGTACCGCTGACGCAGTCGACGCCTTCGACGATGACCAGCCAGTCCGGGTTGGCCGCCAGGACGGCGTTGCCGCCGCGTTCGGCGGCCAGCCGCCAGTCGGTCGCGGTGTCGCCGCAGCCCCAGCACGCTCCCCCGCCACCCTGGATCGAGTGGGGCTCGTTGTGCAGGTCGGCGCCGATCACCGTGGGGTTGCCCTTGTAGTGCTGGGCGAGCATCGTCCAGTCCGACAGCCACCGGCTCTCGGGGTAGGCGCTGGTGTACCAGAGCGGGGACTGCGCCCCGGAGTCCGGCCGGTGCTGGTCGAGGATCACGCGCATGCCCTTGGTACCGGCGTAGGCGATGATCTTGTCGAGCACCTGCAGGCCGGAAAGGCCCTGCAGGTCCGGGTTCTGGACGGCGTCGATGCTGTTCGGCTTGACGCCGGGGTCGAAGAGCTGGTTGGAGTACGGGAGCCGCAGCGTGTTGTAGCCGAGGCCCGCCATCTGGTCGAGCATGTCCTTGTAGTTGCGGCTCCACAGGCCGTGCGGCGAGTAGTTGCCGGTCTCGGCGCCGAACCAGTTGACGCCGGTCATCCGGACCGGCGCGCCGGTGGCGTCGACGAGCTGGGAACCGGACGCGTGCCAGTACCCGGTGCCGGTCCCGGTTGCCTGCGGGGCCGCGGTGGCCGGGGACGCCGTGAGAACGGCGCCCCCGACCAGTGCGGCGACCGCCAGTGCGAGCAGTCGCTTCATCGAGTGCCTTTCAGCCGAACAGGGCGACGTGCGCGGCGAACGCCGTGGCGATCTCCGACTGCGCCCAGAACCGGTGGTAGGTGAACGTCGGCGCGGCGCCACCGTCCAGGTAGGACTGGACCTTCGGCCACTGCGGGTCGCTCTTGTAGAACGACCGGATGGACAGGAACGTCGAGCTCGGGTTGATCGCGTCGCCGTTCGGCATCGTGCCGCTCCAGCCGCTGGGCACGTACAGCCCCTGGTCGGTGGTGGCGTTGTAGGTGTCGTCGAAGCGGTTGTAGTCCGACCGCGTCTCCGGCACCGCGATGCCCTTGCTGTCCGCGTTCGCCGACAGCGCCGTCAAGAGCTGCTCGCCGACCGTCTTGGCCTGGGCGTTGCTCGACCCGGACGCGTAGTACAGCAGCGTCTTAGCCAGCGAGGCCGCGACCCCGACGTCCTGGCTGTAGTTCTTCACCGCGACGTGCAGGCCGGTGTTCGCGCCCGGGCTGGTGGCGTTCCAGGTGTCCGGCGCGCCGCTCCAGGTCAGGTCGGACGGGATCTGGAAGCTCCCGCCGGCGCCGACCGTGGTGTTCGCGATCGCCCAGGGCACCCACTTGTCGAGGATCTTCTTGGCGCGGGCGTCGCCGGTCGCCTGGTAGTACTCGGCGATCCGTTCCATGCCCCAGGTCTGGAAGCCGAACCACTGGTTGCTCGGCGGGTCGTGCCAGACCGGCTGCTGGTCGTAGAACATCCCGTAGAACGTCGGCGTGCCGGACGGCGGGGTGCCGTACTGGCCGTCCCAGCTGTTGGTCGCGCCGCCGGCGAGGCCGCCTTCGGACGACTGGAGCCACTGCAGGAACTCCATCTGCCGGCTGAGGCTGTTCGCCCAGTCGGTCGCGCCGGTGGCCGAGGTGACCTTCAGGCCCGGGTCGGTCGACAGCGCGTACGCCGCGAGCGGGTTCTGGTAGCCCTGGTGGGCCGCGCCGTCCCCGATCCGCCACGCCCAGGCGCTGGACGAGTCCATCGAGCCGCCCCACGCGTAGTACCACGAGATGAGGTAGTGCTCGCTGTCCTTGCCGGTGCCCGCGGCGCAGCTCGACGCGCCGACGCAGTTGCCGATCTTCTTGAAGTACTTGTCGAACAGCGAGTACCGCAGGTAGTCGCCCATCTTCGACGCCTTCTTGACGACGGCCGCGACGTCGGCGCTCTTGCCCTGCGCGCCGGCCCACTTCTCGGCCTGGAAGGCCACCTGCACGGCGCGGGCGTCCGCGTCGGGCGCGTCGGTGTACTTCCACTGCTTCGCGTACGACGAGTCGCCGGTGAACAGGTCGAGGTAGCCGTTCTTGCCGCCGAACTTCAGCAGGTCGCAGCTGGGCTGGGTGACCGTCTCCCAGACCGACTCCTGCGAGCCGCGCTGGAAGGTGTTGATGAACGCCGGCGCGGTGTTCGTGCCGTCCTCGCAGTGGCCGAACTTGTAGATGTTGTCCACGTCGAGCAGCCAGTGCATGCCGTAGACGTCCGCCGAGCCGTAGGCCGCCTTCAGCTCCGCCGCGATCGGGTCGGCCCCGACCGGAACGCCGGACTGCAGCTGCGACGGGTACTGCTTCGGGCTCGGGTACTCGGCCGCGTAGGTCGCCGGCTTGCTCGCGTTGTAGCCGGAGTTGCCGGGCTGGTCGGCCGCCGACGGGATCGCGTACGTCTCGATCGACGTCCACGCCTGGTTGAACGGGGCCCAGTCACCGGTGATCCGCCCGTAGGACGCTTCCAGCCACAGGTAGTAGCTGAACGCCTCCGACGTCGTCTCGTGGCCGTGGTCCGGGGCCTCGACGATCAGCGTCTCGATCGAGTGGTAGGGCACCAGGATGTTCCCGAACTTGCGGAAGTAACCGTTGTTCGGGTCCTTGATCTTGTTGTACTGCGTCAGGAACGCGAGCTGGTAGTCCGATGTGGACGACGAGATCTCGTTGACCGTCACGGTCGCGGCGGTGTAGCCACCGCTGCTCGCGGTGAAGGTCGCGCTGCCCAGGTCTCCCCCGTTGTCGGCGCTCTTCACCGTGACGTTCTGCGGGGTGTTCCAGTTCGTCGTCGAGAAGGTGAGGCTCGCGGGGCTCGCGGTGAGGTCGGTGCTCCCCGCGGTCCTCGCCACGTCGACGGTCACCGGAGCGGTCGGCGCCCCGGCGAGGCTGACGGCGAACGTCGTCGTCCCGCCCTGCTTGACCTGCGCCGTCGCCGGCGAAGCGACGATCGTCGGGCCGGACAGCACCTTGACGCTGACCGGGGCCGACGTCGTCGAGGCGTTCTTGTTGTCGTAGGCCTTCGCCGTGATCGAGTACGTCCCGGCCGGGACGTTGCCCCAGTTGCCCTCGAACGGCGCGGCCGTGTCGGTGGCCAGCAGCGTGTCGCCGGCGTAGAACTCGACCTTGCTGATCGTGCCGTCGCTGTCGGCCGCCGTCGCGGCGAGCGGGATCGTGGCCGGGGCGTAGTACGTCCCGCTCGACGTGGGCGAGGTCAGGGTGACCGTCGGCGCCTTGTTGGCGCCGGTGCAGGCGCTGCCGTTGACGGAGAAGTCGGTCGGTGGGCGGTTGGCGGAGCCCTTGGAGCCGTTGAAGCCGAACGACGTGCTCGCGCCGGTGTCGAGGTGGCCGTTGTAGGAGAGGTTCGTGGCGGTGACCGCGGCGCCGGACTGGGCGTAGGTGGCGCTCCAGCCCTGTTGGACCTTCTGGCCGTCGAGGAAGGTCCAGCCGACCTTCCAGCTGTCGAGAGGCGCGCCGTCGTTGCGCAGCGAGACGTTGGCGGTGAACCCGGTGTCCCAGTCGTTGGTGGTGTAGGTGACGGAACAGGCGATGTCCGCGCCGAGCGCGGGCGGTGGGGCGACCAGCGCGGCGGCGACCGCGACCGTGGCCGAGGCCAGGGCCAGGGTGCGGCCGCGCAACCGGCGCATTCGGGGAGAGGAACGCATGGCTGCGGAACTCCTTTGTCCGTAGGGAGCCAGCGATCTGGGAGCGCTTCCAGGCGCAGACGGTAGCCAGCCGGAAACCTGGATGTAAAGAATCGAGTCAGAAGGACACCGCGACCGCGAACGTCACATCGGCGCACCCGGCGCACGAGGGCTCGCTGAACGCTCCTGAACAGCCGCCGCCGATCGTCGGCCGTTCACTCGAACGGCCCAGCGAAATGGTCACGCGCAGTGCCGGGGAAACACTGTTTAGCGCCGAACGCGTAGATCTGAACGGGGAGCGCTCCCGGCCATCGGCACCCGGGAACACACCGGCCCTCCGAGCACGCGTGCTCGGAGGGCCGGTGGGAGGGAGATCAGCTCGAGGCGCGGACCGCCAGCGAGACGGGCAGGATGTGCTGCCGCGGCTTGAGGCTCTGGTCGTCGAGCAGCTGCATCAGCGTCTCGACCATCGCGTGGACCTGCTCGCGCGGGTCCTGGTGGACCGACGTCAGCGGCGGGTCCATCGCCGGGGCCAGGGTGGCGTTGTCGTCGAAGCTGACCACCGCGACGTCCTCGGGGATGCGCCGGCCCGCCGAGTCCAGCGTCCGCAACGCGCCCACCGCCATCATGTCGCTGGCGACGAACACCGCGTCGAGGTCGGGGTGCCGGTTCAGCAGCGCCGACATCGCGTTCGCGCCGCCCGACAGCGTGAAGTCGGCTTCTTCGGCCAGGTCGGCGGGGTCGAGCCCGGCGTCGAGCAGGGTCTTGCGCCAGCCGGCGAGCCGGTCGATCGGCGCGCTCTGGTCCTGCGGGCCGGAGATCGTGGCGATCCGCCGCCGCCCGGACGCGACCAGGTGCTCGACCGCCAGCCGGGCGCCGCCCTCGTTGTCGAAGTCGACGACGTGCACCCCGCGCCGGATGCCGGCCGCCTGCCCGCCGAACACCACCGGGATCCGCAGCAGCCGCAGCGCCTTGGGCAGCGGGTCGGCGCGGTGCGGCGCGAACACCAGCGCGCCGTCGACGTGGCCGCCTTCGAGGAAGCGGACCGTCCGGCTCAGGTCCTCACGGATGTCGCTGAAGATGAGCACCATCTGGCGGCCGACGTCGGCGAGCTCCCGGTAGCCGGCCCGCATGACGGCGGCGCGGTACGGGTCGTCGAGCAGCCGGGACTCCGGCTCCGACAGCACCACCGCGACGGCCCCGGTGCGGCGCGTGACCAGGGAACGAGCCGCCTGGTTCGGGGAGTAGCCCAGGTCGCGGGCCGCGGCGAGGACCTTCTCGCGCGCCGCCGCGCTGACGTACGCGTCGTCGTTCAACGCCCGCGACGCCGTCGACCGCGACACGCCGGCGAACGCCGCGACGTCCTCCAGCGTCGGCCGTTCTTCATCCCCTGCTCGAGGCCCCACGGCACCGCCCTCAATCACCCGCTACCACCCTGACCGCCTCAGCTTAACGTTCACGCCCTCGCACGTCCGGGAGCGCTCCTCGCAGGAAACACTCCGGTTACGACCCCTTGACACCGGTGAAGGCCCCCAGCAGACTCTGCGACACCTGGGAGCGCTCCCAGTCGGGCTCCCAGCAGTGAGAGCGCTCATTCCCATCAACAAGGTGGTTGAACACGTGAGAACGATCCGGAACGGCCTGGTCCTCGCACTGGGCATCACGATGACGGCGCTCGGCGCCACGGCCTGCGGCAGCGGCGGTGACGAAACCCCGCCGGCGGCGGCCCCCAACGAGCACGTGGACCTGACGCTGGCGACGTTCACCGAGTTCGGCTACGAGGCACTCATCCCGGAGTACGAGCGGCTGCACCCGAACATCAAGATCACCCACCGCAAGACCGGCCAGGGCGGGCCCTACCACCAGGACCTCATCACCAAGCTGGCCGCGGGCTCCGGCCTCGCCGACGTCACCGCGGTCGAAGAGGGCCACCTGTCCGACGTCCTCGACAAGGGCTCGAAGTTCAACGACCTGAGCAAGATCGGTCCCGCCGACGCCTCCCCCGACCGCTGGCTGAGCTGGAAGTACGACGCCGCGAAGACCAAGGACGGCAAGGTCATCGGCTACGGGACCGACATCGGCCCGCTGGCGATGTGCTACCGCAAGGACATGTTCGCCGCGGCCGGGCTGCCGACCGACCCCGAGGCCGTCAAGCCGCTGTTCGCCACCTGGGACAGCTACTTCCAGGCCGGCGCCGACTACGCCGCCAAGACCAAGAAGGCCTGGTTCGACTCGGCCTCGCAGAACTTCAACGCCATGGTCAACCAGCTCCCCCAGGGCTACATCGGCAGCGATGACAAGCTCGCCGTCGAGAACAACCAGGGCATCAAGGACGCTTGGACCAAGGTCACCGACGCCGTCGCCAAGGGCGAGTCGGCCAAGCTCACGGCGTTCAGCAACGAGTGGAACACCGGCTTCAAGCAGGGCGCGTTCGCCACGAAGGTGTGCCCGGCCTGGATGCTCGGCGTGATCAAGGAGCAGGCCGGCCCGGAGAACGCGAACAAGTGGGCGGTCACCGCGGCCTTCCCCGGCGGCGGCGGCAACTGGGGCGGCTCGTACCTGACCGTGCCGACGCAGTCGAAGCACCCGAAGGAGGCCGCCGAGCTCGCGGCCTGGCTGACCGCGCCGGAGCAGCAGATCAAGGCGTTCCAGGCCAAGGGCACGTTCCCGAGCCAGGTCAAGGCGCTGACCGACCCCGCCCTGCTGAGCCAGACCGACGCCTACTTCGGCGGCGCGAAGGTCGGCGAACTGTTCGCCGAGCAGGCCAAGAAGGTCCAGAAGCCGCAGTACAAGGGCCCCGGTGACGGCCAGATCCAGGAAAACGCCGCCAGCCCGGCACTGCAGGCGGTCGAACAGGGCAAGTCGGCGGCGGACGGCTGGCAGCAACTGGTCGACTCGGCGAAGAAGATCACCCGCTGACCTCATGACCGTCCTCGACAAAGTCGCGCCGGAAGGGAGCAAGGCCGGGGAGCGAACGTCTCCCCGGCCCACCTTCCGGCACAAGCTGAGCCGGTGGGACGTCAAGGTATCGCCGTACCTCTACGTCGCGCCGTTCTTCATCGTGTTCGGCATCGTCGGGCTGTTCCCGCTGCTGTACACCGCGTATGTCTCGCTGTTCAAGTGGAAGGCCGGGTCCGACGACCCCGACTTCATCGGCCTCGACAACTACAAGGACCTCTTCGCCGACACCCAGTTCTGGAACGCGCTGACCAACACGGTCAGCATCTTCCTGCTCTCCAGCGTCCCGCAGATCATCATGGCGGTCATGCTGGCGGCGCTGCTCGGTGCCCGCCTGCGCGGCGCGACGGGCTGGCGCGTCGGCATTCTCTTGCCCTACGCGGCCAGCCTCGTCGCGATCGGCATCATCTTCGCCAACCTGTTCGGCCCCAAGTACGGGTTGATCAACGGGGTGCTGCAGACGATCGGGCTGGACCCGGTCGACTGGCAGGCCAGCCGCTTCGGCAGCCACGTCGCCATCGCGATCATGGTGAACTGGCGCTGGACGGGCTACAACGCCCTGATCGTGCTGGCGGCCATGCAGGCCATCCCGAAGGAGCTGCACGAGGCGGCGCTGATCGACGGCGCGGGCATGTGGCGCCGCTTCCGGAGCGTCACCCTGCCGCTGCTGAAGCCGACGCTGATCTTCGTCATCATCACCTCGACGATCGGCGGCCTGCAGATCTTCACCGAGCCGAAGCTGTTCGACGCCCTGCCCGGGTCGAACAACGGCGGGTCGACGAACCAGTTCCAGACCGTGACGCTGTACCTGTACCAGTCGGCGTTCGAGAACTACAACCTCGGCTACGCCTCGGCGATCGCCTGGGTCCTGTTCGTGATCATCGTGCTCATCGCGCTGGTGAACTTCTTCCTCACCAGCCGGCTGGCCAACACCCCGGCGGTGAAGAAGAAATGACCGCACTGCAAAGCGACCTGCGCCGGCGCGTCGCCACGCTCGGCAAGCCGCGCAAGGCGACGTACGTCGTGCTGGCGATCTTCGTCGTCGGTTCGCTGTTCCCGTTCTACTGGTCGTTCCTGGTGGCCAGCCGCGACAACGGGATGCTCACCGAGCGCATCCCGCCGTTCCTGCCCGGCGGCAACTTCTTCGCCAACGCCGCCCGGGTCTTCGACTCCGTGCCGTTCTGGAAGGCGCTGGCCAACAGCGTCATCGTGTCCGGCACGGTCACGCTGACGACGGTGCTGTTCTCGTCCCTGGCCGGGTTCGCCTTCGCGAAACTGCGGTTCAAGGGCCGCAACGGCCTGTTCGTGTTCATCGTCGTGACGCTCGCGGTACCCACGCAGCTGGGCATCATCCCGCTGTTCATCGCGATGTCGGAGCTGGGCTGGGCCGGTCACCTCCAGGCGGTGATCGTGCCCAACCTGGTCACCGCGTTCGGCGTGTTCTGGATGCGGCAGTACACAGTGGACGCACTGCCGTACGAGCTGATCGAGGCCGCGCGCGTCGACGGCTGCAGCATGATCCGGATCTTCTGGAACGTCTGCCTGCCCGCGGTCCGGCCGGCCGCGGCGATCCTGGCGATGTTCACGTTCATGATGTCGTGGAACGACTTCCTGTGGCCGCTGGTGGTCCTGGACGCGGGCAACCCGACCGTCCAGGTCGCGCTGGAGAAGCTGCAGAGCGGCTACTACGTCGACTATTCGCTGGTGCTGGCCGGTACGACCCTGGCCACCATCCCGATCCTCATCGTCTTCGTCCTCCTCGGCCGCCAGATCGTGGCCGGGATCATGCAAGGTGCCGTGAAAGGGTGAACATGTCCGTACATCCCGACAGCGTTCGGGCGGAGACAGCGCTGATGTTCCCGCCCGGCTTCGTCTGGGGCGCCGCCACCGCGGCGTTCCAGGTGGAAGGGGCCACCACGGCCGACGGTCGCACCGACTCGGTCTGGGACGTCTTCGCGCGCCGTCCGGGTGCGGTCGTGGGCGGCGACACCGGCGACCCGGCGGCCGACCACTACCGCCGGTACGGCGAAGACGTCGGCCTGATGCGCCAGCTCGGGCTCGGCGCGTACCGCTTCTCGCTGGCCTGGCCCCGCGTCCGGCCGGACGGCGGCGCGCCGAACGCCGCCGGGCTCGCGTTCTACGACCGGCTGGTCGACTGCCTCCTGGAGGCCGGGATCCAGCCGTGGGCGACGCTCTACCACTGGGACCTGCCCCAGACGCTCGAGGAGCAGGGCGGCTGGACTTCGCGGGACACGGCGTACCGGTTCGCCGAGTACACCGAGACCGTGCTGGCCCGGCTCGGCGACCGCGTCGCCAGCTGGTCGACGCTGAACGAGCCGTGGTGCGCGGCGATGCTCGGCTACGCGGGCGGCATCCACGCGCCCGGCCGCACCGACCACCCGGCCGCCGTCGCCGCCACGCACCACCTGCTGCTGGGCCACGGGCTGGCGATGGACATCATCCGGCGGCACGCGCCGGGCACGCCGGCGGGGATCACGCTCAACCTGTACCCGGTCGCCCCGCACGACCCGGCGAACGTCAGCGACGTCGCCGCCGCCCGGCGCATCGACGGCCTGCAGAACCGGCTGTTCCTCGACCCGGTCCTGCGCGGCGGCTACCCGGACGACCTGGTCGCCGACCTGGCCCCGTTCGGGCTCGGCGACGTGGTCCGGGACGAGGACGCCGCGGTCATCGCCGCGCACATCGACTGGCTGGGCGTGAACTACTACCGCGACTACCGGGTAGCGGGCCGCCCGGTGCCGGGCAGCGAGCCGGCGGGGCCCGAGTGGGTCGGAGCGGGCGACGTCCACTTCGTCCCGGACCCGGCGGCCCCCCGCACGGACTCGGGCTGGGAGGTCCAGCCGGCCGGGTTGACCGAGTCGCTGCTGCAGGTCCACCGCGGCTACCGGAGCGTGCCGCTGTACATCACGGAGAACGGCGCGGCGTACCCGGACGTGCTGGCCGACGGCGGCGAGATCGTGGACACCGACCGCGTGGCGTTCCTGGACTCCCACCTGCGGGCAGCGCACGACGCGCTGGCGGCGGGGGTGGATCTGCGCGGGTACTTCTACTGGTCGCTGTTGGACAACTTCGAGTGGGCCGAGGGCTACGCGAAGAGGTTCGGCCTGGTCCACGTGGACTACAAGACGCAGCGCCGGACGCCGAAGCAGAGCGCGCACTGGTACTCCCGGGTGATCGGCTTGAACGGCCTCGGCTGACCCGCACGGCGGCGGCGACCACCGGCGCGGCTGGCCGCCACCGCCCGCCGAGGGGTGCGGCCGGGCCCGAGGGATCCGGGCCCGGCCGCCACACCCCACGCCGCGCCCCTCTGGCCGGTTCCGCAGGCGAGCCGCCCACGCCAGCATGCGAACGCAAGGGGAACTCGAGAACAGACACGGACGAGTACCCAGACTCCCCCGCACCCCGATCCGAAGCCAGAACACGGCAGGCAGCGCCGGGTCAAGGCATCTTTCCCGCCTTGACGCGGTGTTGCCGGCCGTAGTCACAATGACAGCTTCGGGGTGCCGGAAGGGCTTTTAGGGTCCGCGACCGTCACCACACACGGCCGAGCCCCGCTCCACGTCGCCCCAACGCGCCTGCCCCGCCCACCGCGCCGCCCCCTGCTGCGCCAATTCAGGGCGTCGGGGGTCCCGAAGGAGTCATTCAGGACGCGCGGGGGGGGCGAGGGCGCGCCAGGGAGGCGCGGCGAGGCAGGGGCGAGGGCGCGCCAGGGGGGCGGTGAGGCAGGGGCGCGGCAGGGGGCGCGGTGACGCAGGGCGAGTGGGCGGCAGGGGCGGTGAAGCAAGGGCGAGGGCGCGCCAGGGAGGCGCGGCGAGGCAGGGGCGAGGGCGCTGCAGGGGGCGCGGCGAGGCAAGGGCGAGGGCACGGCAGGGGGGCGCGGTGAGGCAAGAGCGAGGACGCGGCAGGGAGCGCGGTGAGACAGAGGCGAGGACTCATCCAACACCTTCCCCGCCCCAGGGGCGTGCATCCGGCCGCCCGCATTGCCAAACTGGCCGGTATGGGACTGCGCAGCGAAGCTTGGTTCAACAACCCCGCCGACCCCGGGATGACCGCCCTCTACCTCGAGCGGTACATGAACTGGGGCCTGACCCGCGAAGAGCTGCAGTCCGGCAAACCGATCATCGGCATCGCGCAGACCGGCTCCGACCTGTCCCCCTGCAACCGGCACCACCTGCAGCTCGCCGACCGCACCCGGGAGGGCATCCGGGAGGCCGGCGGCATCGCCATCGAGTTCCCCGTCCACCCCATCCAGGAGACCGGCAAGCGCCCGACCGCCGCCCTGGATCGGAACCTCGCCTACCTCGGGCTCGTCGAGACCCTCTACGGCTACCCCATCGACGGCGTCGTCCTCACCACCGGCTGTGACAAGACCACCCCCGCCTGCCTGATGGCCGCCGCGACCGTGGACCTCCCCGCCATCGTGCTGTCCGGCGGCCCCATGCTCAACGGCTGGCACAAGGGCGAGCGCACCGGGTCCGGGACCATCATCTGGAAGGCGCGCGAACTGCTCGCCGCCGGGGAGATCGACGACGCCGGGTTCATGGAGCTCGTCGCCTCCTCCGCGCCTTCGCCCGGCCACTGCAACACCATGGGCACCGCCTCGACCATGAACGCGCTCGCCGAGGCGCTCGGGATGAGCCTGCCCGGCTGCGCCGCCATCCCGGCGCCGCACCGCGACCGCGCGCGGATGGCCTACCTGACCGGGCGACGGATCGTCGAGATGGTGCGCGAAGACCTCAAGCCGTCGGACATCCTGACGCGCGAAGCCTTCGAGAACGCCATCGTCGTCAGCTCCGCGATCGGCGGCTCGACCAACGCGCCGATCCACATCGGCGCGATCGCCCGGCACGTCGGCGTCGACCTGCCCCTCGAGGACTGGCAGCGGCTGGGCTACGCCGTCCCGCTGCTCGTCGACCTCCAGCCGGCCGGGAAGTACCTCGGCGAGGAGTTCCACCGCGCGGGCGGCGTCCCCGCCGTCGTGCACGAGCTGATGCGCCACGACCTGATCCACGAAGGCGCCCGCACGGTCAACGGCCGCACGCTCGGCGACAACTGCCGCGACGCCGAAGCCGAGGACCGCGACGTCATCCGCACCTTCGGCACCGCCCTCACCGAAGACGCCGGGTTCCTGGTCCTCAAGGGCAACCTCTTCGACGCGGCCATCATGAAGTCCAGCGTGATCTCGCCGGAGTTCCGGCGCCGCTACCTGGCCGGCGGCGTCTACGAGGGCACCGCCGTCGTGTTCGACGGCCCCGAGGACTACCACGCCCGCATCGACGACCCGGACCTCGGCGTCGACGAGCACTCGCTGCTCGTCATGCGCGGCACCGGCCCGCTCGGCTACCCCGGCTCCGCGGAGGTGGTCAACATGCGGCCGCCGGCGGAGCTGATCAAGCGGGGCGTCCACGAGCTGCCGTGCCTCGGCGACGGCCGCCAGTCGGGCACGTCCGGGTCGCCGTCGATCCTCAACGCCTCCCCGGAAGCGGCCGCGGGCGGCGGGCTCGGGGTGCTGCGGACCGGCGACCGGGTGCGGATCGACCTCGCCGCCGGCACCGCCGACGTCCTGATCCCGGACGAAGAGCTCGCGCTGCGGCACAAGGAGCTGGCCGAAGCGGGCGGCTACCCGGTCCCGGACGCGCAGACGCCGTGGCAGGAGATCCAGCGCTCGATGGTCGACCAGCTGTGCGACGGCATGGTGCTCCGCCCGGCCGTGGCCTACCAGCGGATCGCCAAGACGAAGGGCATCCCCCGCGACAACCACTAGCGCCGATTTCACGAGAAAGTGCTGCTTGGGAGGCGCGCGGAGGGGGTACCTCTGCGGTAGCCGAAGGCGAGGAGGCCACCATGCTGCCGGACCGAGAGCGCCACGCTCTGCGCGAGATCGAAGCGGAGCTGCAGGCGAGCGACCCCGCGTTCGCCGCCGCCTTCACCGGCCGCACCCTGCGCGAGGCGAAGCGGTGGAACCTGCTGCTCGTGCTGTGCGACGTCACCGCCGTGGTCATGCTCGTCGTCGGCCTGTTCGCCCGCGACGCCGCGCTCGTGCTCTGGGGCACGGTCGGCGCCGGCGCGCTGGTCGCCTGGCACATCGCCCGCGCCGAGACGGCCCCGAAGTCCGCTCAGGACGGGACGCCGGCGGCCGGGTCCACAGTCGACTGATCGGCCGCCTTCGCCGCGCCGGCCACCGCCTCCGCCAGGGCCGGCACCAGCGCCTCGTCGAACACGCTCGGCACGATGTGCCCCGCGTCCAGGCCGTCGCCGACCACGTCCGCCAGCGCGTGCGCCGCCGCCAGCAGCATTTCGGGAGTCACCTTCGGCGCCCCCGAGTCGAGCAGGCCTCGGAACATGCCCGGGAACGCCAGCACGTTGTTGATCTGGTTGGGGAAGTCGCTGCGGCCGGTCGCCACGATTTCGGCGTGCTCGCCCGCCGCTTCGGGGTCGACCTCCGGTTCGGGGTTGGCCAGCGCGAAGACGATCGGGCGGTCGGCCATCGTGGCGAGGTCGCCGGGGTCGAGCAGGCCACCCGCGCTGACGCCGATGAACACGTCCGCGTCGCGCAGCGCGTCCTGGACGCTGCCGGTGGCGCGGCCGGCGTTGGTGTGCTCGGCCAGCCAGTGCTTCTCCCCCATCAGGTCCCGGTCCGGGTGGAGCACGCCTTCGCTGTCGCAGACGATGATGCCGTCGGACCGGTAGCCCGCGCGCAGCAGCAGCCGGGTAATGGCGCTGCCCGCCGCGCCCGCCCCGGCGATGACGACCGACGTGCCCTCGGGGTCGCGGCCGGTCAGCTTCAGCGCGTTGTGCAGCGCGCCGAGCACGACGACGGCCGTCCCGTGCTGGTCGTCGTGGAACACCGGGATGTCCAGCTCGTCGTGCAGCCGCCGCTCGACGGTGAAGCACCGCGGCGCGGCGATGTCCTCGAGGTTGATCGCGCCGAACGACGTCGCCAGGTCCTTCACGGTGCGGACGAGGTCGTCGGGTTCGCGGCTCACGGGGCAGATCGGCCACGCGTCGACGTCGGCGAACCGCTTGAGCAGCGCCGCCTTGCCCTCCATCACGGGCAGCGCGGCGGCCGGGCCCCGGTCGCCGAGCCCGAGCAGGGCGGACCCGTCGGACACGATGGCGACCGAGTTGCCCTTGACCGTCTCGCGGGCGAGGACCGACGGATCGTCCCAGACCCGCTTCGCCTGCTCCGCGACGCCGGGCGTGTAGTGCTCGGCCAGGTCGTCGGGGGTGTCCAAGGCGACGCGGGTCGCGACTTCCACTTTTCCTCGGCTGCGTGACATATCCGCGGGGTACCCGGACCGCGCGGGGCGAATCACCGTCGCTCAGTCGTAGGACAGGGCCTCGACCAGCTCACCGGCCGTCGGGTTCGACAAGGCCCGCGCGACGTCGGCCTGCGCGACGATCCCGACCAGTTCGTGCCCGTCGATCACCGGGAGCCGGCGGACGCGGTGCTCGGACATGGTGCGCAGGATCTCCTCCGCGCCGTCGTCCGCCCCGATCGTCACGACCTCGCCCTGCGCCAGCTCGCCGACGTGGACCGCGCGCACGTCCTTGCCCTCGGCCAGCACCTTGACCACGATGTCGCGGTCGGTGATCATGCCCTTCAGCCGGTTGTCCTCACCGCAGATCGGCAGGGCGCCGACGTTCAGCCGGGCCATGGTCTGCGCCGCGTCGTGCACGGTGTCCGACTCCCGGGCGCAGGTCGCGTCCGACGTCATGATCTCGCGTGCGGTGGTCATCGCGAACTCCTTCCGTTTCTCGAGCGTCACGGCGCGGCTACCCGGGACGCGGGGGTTTACTCGGGCGCCGCGGCGGGAAATTCCCGGCACATGCCGGACACCCGCGGTGCCGAGCCGCCGGACACCACCGATCTCGACCGGTTGCGGTCGGCGGCGTCGGGCTGCCGAGGTTGCTCGCTGTACCAGGACGCCACGCAGACCGTGTTCGGCGAAGGCACCAAGCAGGCGAAGGTCCTGGTCGTCGGCGAACAGCCGGGCGACAAGGAGGACCTCGCGGGCGAGCCGTTCGTCGGGCCGGCCGGGAAGCTCCTCGACCGCGCCTTCGAGGAGGCCGGTTTCGACCGGAAGGCCCTGTACGTCACCAACGCCGTCAAGCACTTCAAGTTCAAGCGCGACGAACGCGGGAAGCGCCGCATCCACCAGAAGCCCGGCCGCACCGAGGTGGTCGCCTGCCGGCCGTGGCTGCTGGCGGAGCTGCGCGCGGTGCGCCCGGAGCTGGTGCTGCTGCTGGGTGCGACGGCCGCGCAGTCGCTGCTGGGCACCAAGTTCAAGCTGACGGCCCACCGCGGCGAAGTGGTCGAAGCGCCCGAGGACGTGGCCGAGCTGGTCCCCGCCGCGATCGCCACCGTGCACCCGTCGGCGGTCCTGCGGGCCCCCGACCGCGACGTGGCCTACGCGGCGTTCGTCGACGACCTCAAGGCCGCGAGCAAGCTGCTCAAGTGAGCTGCTTCAACGCCGCTTCGGCCGATGCTGCGTGCGCGTCCAGGTCCCGCCACGGGTCCTCCTTGCGCGCCAAGCGCTGCTTCTCCTTCGCCAGGCTCCACCCGGCCGGCTCCGCCTTGCCCAGCTCGCGCCAGTCCAGCGGGGTCGCCGCCGCGGCACCCGGGCGGGCGCGCAGCGAGTACGGCGCGACGAACGTCTGCGCGTAGCCGTTGCGGTTGGCGTCCAGGAAGATCCGGTCGCCGCGCTTGTCCTTGCGCTGGGCCGTCGTCAGGCGGTCCGGGTCGTCCGCGGCGACGCGGTCCGCCAGTGCGCGCGACAGCTCCAGGACGGTCTCGGTGTCGGTCTTGGTGTCCAGCGGCGCGAGCACGTGGAAGCCGCGGCCGCCGGTCGCCTGGACGAACGGCGTCAGCCCCACCCGCTCGTAGTGGTCGCGGATCCGCCGCGCGACCGCGCGCAGCTCGGCGACCGGCGTGCCGTCCGGTGGGTCGAGGTCGAGCACCAGCCGGTCCGGCCGCTCCGGTGCGTCCACAGTGGACAGCCAGACGTGGAACTCCAGCGTGCCCTGCCCGGCCAGGTATTCCAGCGTTTCGGCGTCCTCGCAGACGACGTAGTCATCCGTGCCGCCGCCCCGCCGGGGAACGCTTTCGACGCGGATCGAGTCCGGGAAGTGCTCCCCCGGGTGCTTCTGGAACCAGCCCTGGCCCTCGATGCCGTCGGGGTAGCGCCGCAACGTCAGCGGGCGGCCGCGCAGGTGTGGCACCATGACGCCGGCGACCGCGCGGTAGTACTCGACGACGTCGCCCTTCGTCAGCCCGTCGCCGGGGTAGTACACCTTGTCCGGATGGGAAATCTTCATCCGCGCTCCCGCACGACGTCCGCCGCCTTTTTGTCCTCGCGCAGCCCGGCGAACCGCGGGTGCCGCAGCCGCCCGTCGCGCGTCCACTCCGAGAAGCCGATCTGCGCGACGAGGTCCGGCCGGACCCAGTGCGCGCCCTTTTCCTTCACCGTCCCGGCGAACGGCGACCGCGTGGTCTCGCGCTCCCTCAGCTGCGCGTGCAGGGACGCCAGGAGCCGCTCGTCGAACCCGGTGCCGACCTTGCCGGCGTACTTCAAGGCGCCGTCCTCGTGGTAGCCGAGCAGCAGGGCACCGAAGCCGTGGCGGGCGCCCTGCGGGTCGGTGAAACCGCCGATGACGAACTCCTGCCCTTGGGCGCACTTGAACTTCAGCCAGTCGGGGGTCCGTCCGTGGTGGTACGGCGCCTCCGCCCGCTTCGCGATGACGCCCTCCCAGCCGCGCCGGCAGGCCTCCGCGTAGAACTTCTCGCCCTCGGTGTTGCGGTGGGCCGAGAGCCGCAGCGGGTCCTGGAAGTCGAACGCGTCGCGCAGCAACGCCTTCCGCTGCCGCAGGGGCAGCCCGGTCGTGTCCTGGTCGTCGTAGTACAGCAGGTCGAACAGGTAGTAGTAGACGCGCACGCCGGTGGCCCGCGCCCGGTCCGGGTCGGTGAGGTGGATCCGCGGCTGCAGCGCGGCGAAGCTGGTGTTCGCGCCGTCGAACGCCACGATCTCGCCGTCCGCCACGAACCGCGGCCCGCCCTGGGCCGCCAGCGCCTCGACGAGCTCGGGGTAGGCGTTGTCCATGACCTTGTGGTTGCGCGAGTAGAGCGTCGGGGTGCCCGAGTCCCGCACGCAGATCGCCCGGACGCCGTCGAGCTTGCGCTCGTAGATCCAGTCCTCGTCGGAGAACCGGCGGTCGGTGAGCGTGGCCAGCGCCGGTTCGCGCCAGCCGGGTCCGGTCCCTCCGGTCACGAGGCCTTCAGCGCCTTCTCCAGCTCGGCGCGCGTCATCTTCGAGCGGCCCTTCACGCCCTGCTCGCGGGCCAGCTTGTCCAGGTCGGACTTGGTCAGCTCCGCGAGGTCCGGCTCCTTCTTCTTCGCCGTCTTCTTGCCGCCACCCTTGCGGTTCTTCACGCTGCGCGACAGCGCCTCGAACAGGTCGACGACGTCGGCCGAAGGCTCCGGCTCCTCTTCGTGGGCGATCTCCTTGCCCTGCTTCTTGGCCTTGATGAGCTCCTCGACGCGTTCGGAGTACTCGTCGCGGTAGTCCTCGGGCTTCCACGGCGCGGTCATCTCGTCGACGAGCGCGAGCGCCATGTCGAGCTCCTTGGGCCGCGGCTTGGGCAGGCTGGGCAGCCCGCCCAGCACGTCTTTCGGCTTCCGCAGGTCGGCGACGAAGTGCAGGGTGTTGAGCACCATGACGTCCTCGCCGGCGCGGATCGCCGAGAGGTACTCCTTGCCGCGCAGCACGAACTTCGCGATGCCGGCCTTCTCGCTGCGGTCCATCGCCTGCAGCAGCAGGCCGTACGCCTTGGCGAAGTCCTCCTTCGCCGGCTTCAGCCAGTACGTGCGGTCGTAGAACCACGGGTCGATCTCGTCGAGTCCGACGAACTGCTCGATGTCGATCCGCCGGGACCGCTCCGGGGCGATCTCGTCCAGCTCGTCGGGCTCCACCAGCACGTGGTCGCCGCCGCCGAGGTCGTAGCCCTTGACGATCTCGTCCTGGGTGACCTCGTCGCCGGTCCGCTCGTTGACCCGGCGATTGCGGATCCGGTCCGACGTCCCGCGTTCGAACTGGTGGAAGTGGATCGTGTGGTCCGCCACCGCGGGGTACAGCTCCACCGGGACGGTGACCAGCCCCAGGCTCAGGGCACCGCTCCACACCGGTCTGGCCATGTCGACCTCCTCACCGGCAGCGATACCCGCGTGATCACGGCCCGAAACGCCCCGTCGTAGCGCAGGGTGACGCACCGGAGCCCGCCGGACCGGTGGTCTCGGCGGGCTCCGGGGGTCGTTCGTCAGGCGACTTCGCTGCTGCGCCCGCCGGACCGGTGCAGGCCCAGCATGTCGAGCAGCTGCGCGCAGTCCTCAGGATCCTTCGCCCGGGCCGCGACGGCCAGCGCCGCCTTGCGCCGCGTGTCCGCTTGGGCCGGCGTGTCCCCGCCTTCGAGCAGCAGGTCCGCCACCGGTCGCAGGTCGTTCCGCTTGTCTCGCATTGTTCGCTCCCCTCCGGCAGTCCCCCGGTGAACCCGGTCGCCGGCCGATTACCCCGTCTCACCCTGCCCAACACAAGAGGCACCGATCGGGTTCCCGGAGACGGCCACGACTAGGCCGAACGAGTGAATTCACCCGGTTCTGCCGAGGAAACCGGCAAGGTGTGTGAGACCCACGTCACATCAGGAGGCCGGATGGGCACCCAGCTCCGCATCAGCCGCGAGGACGGGTCGCTGCCGTGCGAAGTGTGCGGCTTCCCGACGATGCACGTCGCCCGGGTGGTGGCCGACGACGGGACCGTCCTCGGCCGCACGCTGGTCTGCACGACGTGCCAGCGCGGCCGGCACAGACCCGAGGCGGCGGAGACCGAAGCGCCGCCGGACGAGGTCCCGGCCGGCTAGCTCACCGGCTCGCGAGGCCCGGAGCACAGCCGGTCGCCGAGGCAGCCGGGCGGGAGCGTCCGCCCCGACAGTCCCGGCCGGCTAGGCCCTCGTGGTCGCGACCGCCGCCACGAACTCCGCCGCCACCTCGTGCAGCTTCCGGTTGCCGTCCTGGGACCGCTTCACCAGGCGCTGGAACGCCTCCTCCGCGGTGATCCGGTGCGCGGCCATCAGGATCCCCTTCGCCTGGTCAATCACCGCGCGCGTTTCGAGGGCCCGGTTCAGCTGGTCGATCAGCTCGCGCGCCGCGAAGTAGCGGCGGGCGCTGCGCAGGCCGATCACCACCGTCGCCGTGTACAGCTCGAGGATCTTCGTGCCCAGCTCGCTGAAGCCGTGTTCGCCGAAGCCGAAGAGGTTCACCGCGCCGGACATGTCCTCGTCCACGGTCAGCGGCGCGGCCAGGAAGCTGGCCACCCCCAGCTGCTCGGCCGCCGACACGAACTGCGGCCACACATCGCCCACCGCCCCGACGCCGACGCGGACCGGCTGCCCGGTCTCGGCGGCGCGCAGGCACGGCCCGTCCCCGATCCGGTACTGCTCGCGGTCGAAGTTCACCGCCCGCTGGTCGGTGCTGGCCACCGTCTCGGGGACGCCTTCGCGCACCAGCGTGATGCTGGCCATGTCGGCCCCCGGCACCACCTGCACGGCGTGGTCGCACACCGACTGCAGCATCTGGCCGAGGTCCAGCTCGGTGTCCAGCATCGCGGTCAGCGACTCCATCGCCAGCGTGACCTCGTCCAACCGCGCGGTGAGCTGCTCATCGCCGCCCGTCATCCTGGTGACGCCCCTCTACTCGGTTCTCGGGGCGCTCTCAACCAGGGAGGACCCGGGCGCGCGCCACTAGTGGGCCGCTAGCGCTTTAACGGGTCCAGCGCGAGATTACTGCATCCCGGTCACGGCAGGCACAAGCGGTCACCGCCGCGGCGCGGCGACACCCCCGTTCGGAGCAACGCCGGTTGCGGCCGGTCCGGACGCGGTTAGGCTCGGGTGACGGTTCAACACAGCAGCCGGCTCTGCAACACCCTCGAGCGCGGCGCTCCGACCCGCGCACCCAGGACGGCGGCGAACCGGCATGCAAGTCCCCCGACCCCGAAATCCCGCCCTCCGGCTGCGCACGACGTGGCCCGCCCCGCACGCGGTGCTGATCACCGCCCGCGGTGCCCTCGACACGGCGACGGCGGCGGACCTCGCTTCGCTGGTTTCGGACCGCCTGTGGGCGGTTCCGGAGCGGCTCACCCTCGATCTGTCCGAAGTGGACTTCCTCGGCGTGGCGGGCGTCCGCGTGCTGCTGCACGCGGCGCTGCAAGCCGAGCAGAACGGCACCGAGCTGCTGGTGGTCACCGGGACGAACCCGATGGTCCGGCGCGCGCTGCGGGTGACGGCCGCCGACCGGCGCCTCACGATCGCGACCGGACGGCCGGAGCCCGCTCCGGCCTGACTCCGGCAGCCGGGTCAGCGCGAAGAACCGGCCGAGCCGGCGTGGCCTTCCCGCGACCCGGCCGGGTCGGCGCCCGGATCGAGGAGCTTGGCCTTGGCCCGCTTCGACCGGACGTACCGCTCCTCCTTCATCCGCTCCACCGCCTCCGGGTGGTGCAGCTCGAAGGCGGGCCGTTCCGACCGGATCCGCGGCAGGTCCAGGAAGTTGTGCCGCGGCGGCGGGCACGTCGTCGCCCATTCGAGGCTGTTGCCGTAGCCCCACGGGTCGTCCACCAGGACCTGCTCGCCGTAGCGGTAGCTCTTCACCACGTTCCAGATGAACGGCAGCGTCGACGCGCCCAGGATGAACGCGCCGATCGTCGAGATCGTGTTCAGCGTCGTGAAGCCGTCCGAGGACAGGTAGTCCGCGTACCGGCGCGGCATGCCCATGTCACCCAGCCAGTGCTGGATCAGGAACGTCGTGTGGAAGCCGATGAACGTCGTCCAGAAGTGCCACTTGCCGAGACCCTCGTCGAGCATCCTCCCCGTCATCTTCGGGAACCAGAAGTAGATCCCGGCGAAGGTCGCGAACACGATCGTGCCGAACAGGACGTAGTGGAAGTGCGCGACGACGAAGTAGGAGTCGGTGACGTGGAAGTCCAGCGGCGGCGACGCCAGGATGACGCCGGTGAGGCCGCCGAACAGGAACGTCACCATGAAGCCGACCGACCACAGCATCGGCGTCTCGAAGGACAGGTGCCCCTTCCACATCGTGCCGATCCAGTTGAAGAACTTGATCCCGGTCGGCACCGCGATGAAGAACGTCATGATCGAGAAGAACGGCAGCAGCACCGCGCCGGTGGCGAACATGTGGTGCGCCCACACGACCGCGGACAGCCCGGTGATCGCGACGGTCGCGAACACCATCAGCCGGTAGCCGTAGAGCGGTTTCCGGCTGAACACCGGGACGATCTCGGTGACGATCCCGAAGTACGGCAGGGCCACGATGTAGACCTCGGGGTGGCCGAAGAACCAGAACAGGTGCTGGAACATGATCGCCCCGCCGTTCTCGGGGTCGAACACGTGCGCCCCGAGCCGGCGGTCCGCCTCCAGGCCGAACAGCGCGGCGGTGAGGATCGGGAACGCCAGCAGGATCAGCACGGCGGTGAACAGGATGTTCCAGGTGAAGATGGGCATCCGCCACATCGTCATCCCGGGGGCGCGCAGGCAGACGACGGTGGTCACCATGTTGACCCCGCCGAGGATGGTGCCGAGCCCGGACACGATCAGGCCCATGATCCACAGGTCGCCGCCGATGCCCGGCGAGTGGATCGCGTTGGACAGCGGCGTGTAGGCCGTCCAGCCGAAGTCGGGCGCGCCGCCCGGGGTGAGGAACGAGCTGATCACGATCAGCCCGCCGAACAGGTAGAGCCAGTAGGCGAACGCGTTGAGCCGGGGGAACGCGACGTCCGGCGCGCCGATCTGCAGCGGCAGGATGTAGTTGGCGAACCCGAACAGGTTCGGGGTGGCGTAGAGCAGCAGCATGATCGTGCCGTGCATGGTGAACAGCTGGTTGTACTGCTCCGGCGACAGGAACTGCAGCCCCGGCCGGGCCAGCTCGCCCCGCATCAGCAGCGCCATCGCGCCGCCCGCCATGAAGAAGGCGAACGACGTCGTCAGGTACAGCAGCCCGATCTGCTTCGGGTCGGTGGTCCGGAACAGGGCGAGCAGGGTCCCGCCCTTCGGCCCGCGTCGCGCCACCGCCAGGGGCACCGCCCGCAGGCTCGGTGCCGGCTTCACCTCGGTCATCCGCAACTCCTGTCGCCGGACTGTCCCGTAACCCGCGTACTACTCCTGATGGCGACGTCCCGCGTTCCCCCGAACGGGTGGAACTACTCCCGCAAAGCCGGGAGCAGCTCCTTCTCGGCGAAGTCGAGGAAGCCGTCCTGCTGGTCGCCGCCGATCTGGACCAGGGCGACGTCGGTGAAGCCCGCCTTCTCGAACTCGCGCAGGCCCTCGACGATCGGCCCGGCGTCCGGGCCGCAAGGGATCGAGCCGGCGACGTCGTCCTCGCGGACGAACTGCGTCGCCCCGGCGAACCCGGCCGGCCCCGGCAGCTCGGCGTTGACCTTCCAGCCGCCGGCGAACCAGCGGAACTGCTCGTGAGCGCGCTTCACCGCCGCGTCACGGTCGGTGCCCCACGACACCGGCATCTGGCCGATCTTGCGGCTCGGCGGCCCGGGCTTCGTCGCGTCCCACTCACTCGCCAGCTCCGCCTTCGGCTCGACGGCGATCATCGCGTCGGCGAACGGGGCGAACCGCCGGATCGACTGCGAACCGGACACCGCGACCCCGATCGGCGTCCGCAGCTCCGGCAGATCCCACAGCTTCGCCGAGTCGACGCGGAAGTGCTTACCCTCGTAGTCGAAGTACCCGCCGTCGAAGAGGCCGCCGATGATCTGCAGGGCCTCGGCGAGCATGTCGTGCCGGACGTTGGCCGGCGACCAGCCGCGGCCGACGACGTGCTCGTTGAGGTTCTCCCCCGCGCCGAGCCCGAGGGTGAACCGGCCGCCCGACAGCGCCTGGACCGTCGCCGCCTTCTGCGCCACCACCGCCGGGTGGTACCGCATGGTCGGGCAGGTCACGTAGGTCATCAGCTCGACGCGTTCGGTGCTCTGCGTGACCGCGCCGAGCACGCTCCAGGCGTAGGGCGCGTGTCCCTGCTCGTCCAGCCACGGCGAGTAGTGGTCGCTCATCACCTCGAAGTCGAAGCCGGCCTGTTCCGCACCGGCGGCGAACCGGACCAGGTCGTTCGGTCCGGCCTGCTCGGTCATCAGCGTGTAGCCGATCTTCATCGGCGCCTCCTCTCGGGTCGGCTCCCCGCGTACCCGCCCGGTGGCGTGGGTAACCGGCCTTCGCCGGGGTTTACCGGGTGATCAACCGGGTATCCCGCCCGCGAGGAGAAGGGAGTGTGCGATGCCTCAGTCGTGGAGCGCCAAGCGCGAACGGCAATATGAGCACGTCAAGGACTCGGCCGAGGACCGCGGGGCGAGCACGAAACGGGCCGAGGAGATCGCGGCCCGGACAGTGAACAAGAACCGCGCGCAGTCGGGCGAGTCCCGGCAGGCGAGCAAGACGTCGGTCAAGGACAAGTCGCCGCAGCAGCGCGGCGGCGAGCGCTCCGGCAACCGCAAGGGCCCCGGAGGCCCGACGAAGGACCAGCTGTACAACGAAGCGAAGAAGCGGAACATCAACGGCCGCTCGACGATGACCAAGAAGGAACTCGAACGGGCGCTCGGCCGGTGACAAAACCGGAAACCCCTGATCGGCACGTGTCAGCATTCCCCCAGATGGGTAGTAACTCGCGCATGGAAGAAACACGAAGCGGCGGCGCGCACAGCGGCAAGCCGACGCTGGACGAACTGCTCGAAGAGCCGGTCGAGCTGCGGCTACCTGCCATGGCCGAGCAGATCCCGCTGGTCCGGATGCTCACGCACGGCGTCGTGTCGCGCGCGGACTTCGGGCTGGACGCCATCGCCGACGCGAAGATGGCCGTCGACGAGGCGTGCGCCCAGCTGGTCCAGCTGGCCGAGCTCGGTACCCAGCTGCACTGCCGGTTCGTGCAGGCCGTCGATGGCCTCCACGTGGTCGTCTCCACGCGGTCGGCGGACCCGCGGCCGCCCAGCGACCGCACGTTCGGCTGGCACGTGCTCACCACGCTGAGCCGGTCGGTGACCGCGCACTGCGACGTTCTCCCCGGTGGAGGCGCGGGCATCGTCACGATCGAGCTGGTGCTGAACCCGGGAACGAGCGCGTGAGCGGCGAGCGCAAAACCCTCCTGCACCGCCCGGACGAATACGCCCACTGCGAACCGCTGTTCGAAGAGCTGGGGACGCTGGCGGACGGCGACCCGCGACGAGAGGCGGTCCGGAGCAAGCTGGTGACCGAGCTCCTGCCGCTGGCCGAGCACATCGCGACCCGGTTCTCCGGACGCGGCGAGCCTCGCGAAGACCTGGTCCAGGTGGCGCGGATCGGCCTGATCAACGCCGTCGACCGGTTCGACCCCAGCCGCGGCCACGACTTCCTGTCCTTCGCCGTGCCGACGATCATGGGCGAGGTGCGGCGGCACTTCCGGGACACCGGCTGGTCGGTGCGGGTCCCGCGGCGGCTCAAGGAGCTGCACCTGTCCCTGAGCCAGGGTTCGGCGGTGCTGTCCCAGCGGCTCGGGCGCGCCCCGACGCCGACCGAGCTGGCCGAGCACCTCGGCCTGGACGTCGAAGAGGTCCGCGAAGGACTGGTGGCCGGCAACGCCTACCAGGCCCTGTCGGTCGACAAGCCGGTGCACGACGACGCCGAGGCGCTGTCGCTGGCGGACACCATGGGGGAACCCGACCACGAGATGGCCATGGTCGAGAACCACGAGGCCCTCCAGCCGCTGCTGCAGGAACTGCCCAAGCGGGAACGCGCGATCCTCGTGATGCGGTTCTTCGGCGGCCTGACACAGACGCAGATCGCCGACCGCGTCGGGATCTCCCAGATGCACGTCTCCCGGCTGCTGTCGCAGACGCTGGAGCAGCTCCGCGGGAAGCTCACCGGCGAAGGCTGAACGCCCGCCGGCTCCCGCTCCTCTTCTCCACCACCCGCCTTGAATGAGTCATTCAGGACCTCTCCCGGTCCTGAATGACTCATTCACGACGACACGGTGCTGCTCAGAGCCAGCCCGGCCGGTCGCCCTTGCGCAGCCGCCGCCACTCCCCCGCGAACCGCTCGCGCAGCTCGTCCGCCGCCGCGGCGTCCCGCGCGTACAACAGCCCGAAGGTGAAGGTGTTCTGCCCTTCGCCGTGCCCGGCGATGGTCAGGTGGTGCAGGACGTCCCGGCCGACCACGGTGTCCTGGTGCTCACCCAGCGTGCTCTGGACGGCCTTGACGTTCTTGCGCCACGCCCGCAGCTTCTTGCCGTAGACCGGTTTCACGGTGTCGGCGGCGTACCGGGCCCGCTTCGCCTTCTTGCGGACGTCGTGCAGGGCCGTCTCCAGTTCGTGGCCCTCCTCGCCGCTCGCCGCCGCCTCGGCGCGACGCAGCTTCTTGGCCGCCTTGCGCACCGGCTTGCGCAGCGCCGCCTTGGCGGGCTTGCGGGCGCGGGCGGTCAACGGCGGTTCCTCGACCAGGGTGTCCAGCGCGCGCAGCAGGTTCAGGTACCGCTTGCCGGTCAGCGCCGCCATCGCCCGGGTCCGGCCCTCCTCGGCCTCGCGGGCGAAGTAGCGCGTGAGGTACTGGCGCAGCGGCCCGAACACCAGCTCCGACGGCACATCGTCGAGCCGCTCGCGCAGCCGCTCCTCGGTGACCTCGGTGTCCCGGGCCGGGGCGAGCTGCTGCCCCAGCCACTTCAGCTCGGCCGCGAGCGGCGCGGTCGCGTCCTTGTCCACAATGGACCCGAACGTGCGCAGCGCGCTGCGCAGCTTCCGGGTCGCGACGCGCATCTGGTGCACGGAGTCCTCGACGTCCAGCCGGACCCCGACGTCCGCGCGGCGCAGGCGGGCGTGGTGCTCGCGCAGCGAGGCCAGCACGACGTCGCCCGCCGTCGGCTTCTTGCGGCCGCGCGGCGGCGCCGGGACGCGGTCGCCGATCAGGCGCCGCAGCTTCGACGGCCACGGCGAGGCCGAGGCGCCGGCGTCGGCCAGGGCCCGGTCGAACTCGTCGAGCCGGCCGGGGTCGGTCTCGGGTTCCAGTTCGAGCTCCAGCTCGCGCCACTCGTCGAGCCGCGCGCTCTCGCCGCCTGCCTCGCCGGTGACGTGGTCGTCGGTGAGCGTCGCGACCGTCCGGCCGTCGCCGTCGGCCAGGCGGTGGGCGAACCGGTCGGTGCGCAGGTGCGCGATCGGCACCAGCTTCTCCCCCAGCGTGAACGCGCGCACGAGCCGCCGCAGCCGGCCGGGGACCTTGTTCGGGTCGCCGCCCAGCGGCAGCTGGAGCTCCTGCCGCTCGTCGGCGGACACCGGCAGCTTGAGGTGCCAGCCGGCGTCGTGGCCGCCCACACGGCGCCGCAGCGTGATGCCGCTCCTGGCCAGCCGGAACGTCTCGGTGTCGTAGTAGGACGCGTCGAGGATCTGCTCGACCGGATCGTCCTGCGTCGCGACACCGGCGACGCCGACGAGCCTCGGCACCCCGCTGCCCGCGACGATCTCGTACTTGCGCTCGCGTTCGGTCACCGACGACGGCGCTGCCATGATCATCCTCCTCTGGGACCGGTTCTCCCGACGGATACCCGGCGTGCGGGGACCCGACACGGGATTCGCCGTGCGAGCGGCGGGTATCCCGAACGCGAACCACGAGCCCCGGACCAGGAGCGTGCATGAACGGCAGCCAGCCCGCAACCGACCTGACCACCGTCCTCGCCGGCGACCACCGGGAGCTGGACCGCCTGTGCACCGAGCTCGAGCTGGGCCAGGGCAGTCCGGAGAACCGCAAGGACCTCGCCGACCACCTCATCGCGGAGCTGGTCCGCCACGCCGTCGCCGAAGAGTCCTTCATCGACGGCGACGGCGCGCTCGCCGAGGCGGACGGCCTGATGCGGGAGCTGGAAGGGGCGGGACCGCAGGAGACGCGGTTCGAGCGGCTGCTGGGCGGGCTCATCCGCGCCGTCCGGCGGCACGTCCACGACGAGGGCCCGGCGGCCGTGCGCCAGGTCCGGCTCACCTGCTCGCCCGAGCGGCGAGCCGAGCTGGGCAAGGAAGTCCTCGCGGTCCGCGACGCCGCGGCGACGGTGCCGCACCCGGATCTGTCCGACCGGGTGCCGCAGATCGACCAGCTGTGGCCGGGCCCGGGTTTCGTGGACCGGGCGCGGGACGCGCTCCGCCGCGCCGCCGACTCGCCCGGTTGAGCACGGGGCGGGTGCCGGCATCGGGTTGAATGGGACCCGGCACCTGAGGGAGGACGACGACCGGCATGAGCATCGGTGAAGACGAATGGGCCCGCGACCGGGAACGCTTCGGGCAGGACGGCGAGCCGCCGGCCGGCCCGCTGACGCGGCAGTTCGCCGAACTCACGCGCACGTTGCTCGACGTGACGCCGACCGTCGGGGGTGTGCTGCGGCTCGTCGTCGGCGCCGCGAGCGCGCTCGTCCCCGGCGCCGACCTGGTCAGCGTCACCCTGCGGGAGCCCGGCGGCAGGTACCACACCCCGGTCGAGACCGACCCGGTCGCGGTGCGGCTGGACCAGGTGCAGTACGACCACGGCGAAGGGCCGTGCGTGGAGTCGGCCCGTCCGGACGGCCCGGCCATCGGCTGGTCGCAGGACCTCGCGAACGACCCGCGCTGGCCGTCGTTCGGGCCGGCTGCGGCCGCGTTCGGCTACCACTCGGTGCTCGCGACGGCGCTGCTGCCCGACGCCCGCCCGCCCCGGCGCTCGGGGGCGCTCAACATCTACTCGAGCCGGCCGGACGCGTTCGACAGCCGATCGCTCGACCTGGCCCTCCTGCTGGCGACACACGCGTCGCTGGCGCTGGCGCACACCCAGTCAGTGGCGGCGGCCGAGCTGGAGCGCCAGCACCTGCGCCGCGCCGTCGAGAGCCGGGACGTGATCGGCCAGGCGAAGGGCATCCTGATGCAGCGGCGGGGCATCACCGCCGACGAAGCGTTCGACGTGCTGCGCCGCGCGTCCCAGGACCTGAACGTCAAGCTGGCCGACCTGGCCCTGACGCTCGCCGCTCGGCACACCGAGGTCGATCTCCCGGTGGCCGAAGCCTGACGCGACCGTGGGCGGCACTTTCGCGCGAAAGTGCCGCCCACGAACGTTTCGCCGGCTACTGGGCCGAGTACGGGGACCGGTTCTCCATCGACGGGCTGACGTCCGGGTAGGAAGCCGGCTGGCCCGGCACCACCGGCGTCACCGTCGGGGTCTGCGGCTCGGGGTCGACCCGCGGCCGGGGGCCGCGCTGGACGACCGCCTCGACCTCCTGCTCACCGCGGATGCGCGACAGCACGGCGAGCGTGATCCCGTGCGCGATGGCCAGGATCAGCAGGAGCACGCCGATGCGGGCGACGATGCCCGTGATGTCGCCGCCGAGGTCGATGGTCGACACCAGGGCCAGCACACCCAGGGTCGCGAGGTGGAACAGCACCGTGACCAGGCGGGTCATCGAAGCACCGGCCGCCGGGTCGCCGTAGGAGCTCTCCAGGTAGCGGCGGCCGCTGCGGTAGATGATCTGCCCGTCGATCAGAACCAGCACCGCCCCGATCACGAGAAACGACAAGTACGCGTTGGTGCTCATGCGGGGACGCTCCTTCCAGGGGGACCTCTCCGGGTGGGGTACCCGGAGGGTTGCGGAGGGAAACGCCGCGGTCACCCCGTGAAGGTGTCCGGATCCGGGCCGGTCCGGTGCCCCGCGTCGAGCTCGCCGATGGCCGCCATGTCCTCGTCGTCGAGCTCGAAGCCGAAGACGTCGATGTTCTGCCGGATCCGCTCCGGTGACGACGACTTGGGGAAGACGATCGTGCCGAGCTGGATGTGCCAGCGCAGCACCACCTGCGCGGCCGTCCGGCCGTGCTTTTCGGCCAGTTCCTTGAGCACCGGGTCTCCGAGGACTTCCGCTTGGGCCAGCGGGCTCCACGCTTCGGTCGCGATGCCGTGTTCCCGGTGGTACGCGCGAAGTTCGGCCTGCTGCAGCGCCGGGTGCAGCTCGATCTGGTTGACCGCGGGCACCGTTGCGGTCTCCTCGGCGAGCCGGTCGAGGTGGGCGGGCTGGAAGTTCGAGACGCCGATCGCGCGGGCCTTGCCCGCCCGCAGGATGTCCTCGAAGCCCTGCCACGTCCGGACGTAGTTGTCCTTGTGCGGCAACGGCCAGTGGATCAGGTAGAGGTCGACGTAGTCGAAACCCAAGCGCCGCAAGCTGCCTTCCAGCGCGGTGATCGCGTTGTCGTGCCCGTGCGCGTCGTTCGCCAGTTTCGTGGTGACGAACACGTCTTCGCGCGCGAGCCCGGATTCCGCGACGCCGGCGCCGACGCCCTCTTCGTTCCGGTACATCTGCGCCGTGTCGATGTGGCGGTACCCCGCTTCCAGCGCGGTCCGCACGGCTTCAGCGGTGTCCTCGGGCGGGATCTGGAACACGCCGAACCCGAACTGCGGGATCCGCACGCCGTTGTTCAGTTCCACGGCCGGGACGTCGGTGGTCGTCATGCCTGCCGCCTACCCGAGGGGTCCGCGCGCGAAACACGGCGGGGCGGTGCCCGCCCCGCCGTGTCACTCGATCGTGTGAACTAGCTGCCCGGCCGGTCCACCTCGCCGCGCCACGCGCCGGTTTCGCCGCCGCGGTGCTCGATGAACTCCTTGAAGCGCTTGAGGTCGCCCTTCACCCGGCGGCCGAGGACGCCCAGCTTGTCCGCCACGTTTTCGGCGAAGCCCTCCGGGTCGATGTCCATCTGGGCGGTGACCCGGGTGTGGGAGTCGTCGAGCCGGTGGAACGTGATCACGCCGGCGTGGTCCGGACCGGAGTCCGACGTCCAGGCGACCCGCTCGTCGGGGTGCTGTTCGGTGATCGTCGCGTCGAATTCGCGCGTCACGCCACCGAACTTCGTCACCCAGTGGGTGTGGGTGGCGTCGACCTGCCGGATCTCTTCGACGCCCTCCATGAACCGCGGGAACTCCTCGAACTGCGTCCACTGGTTGTACGCGGTCGAAACGGGGACCTCCACGTCCACGATTTCGGTGATCGTGCTCATGCACTCCTCCTCGTCGATGGGCTCGTCGATGGGCTCGTCGATGGGCTCGTCGGTGGTGTCGCCGAATCGGCTACCCGGTGCCGCACCCGTCAAACCCGGCGTGGTTGACCTCGCGCGGACCCGGGTACACGGCGGCCAGGCAAGGAGGTGTTCCGTGATCGAAGAAGTGAACAAGAAGCCGGCGGCCGACCGCTCGGTCGGTGAGCTGGTGACGGACCTGACCGACGAGGTCAAGCGGCTCGTCCGGGACGAGATGCGGCTCGCGGTGTTCGAACTGCAGCGCAAGGGCAAGAAGATGGGCGTGGGCGCCGGGCTGTTCGGCGCCGCGGGCCTGTTCGCGTTGTTCGGCGCGGGCACGCTGGTCGCGGCCGCTGTGCTGGCGCTGGCGCTCGTCGTGCCGGGCTGGCTGGCCGCGGTGCTCGTCGCGGTCGCGCTGTTCCTGGTCGCCGGGATCGCCGCGCTGATCGGGAAGAAGGAAGTCACCCAGGGCGTGCCACCGGTGCCCGAGGAAGCGATCAGCGGGGTCCGCCAGGACGTGGACACCGTGAAGCAGGGAGTGCACTCATGAGCGGGGACTTCCCCAAGAACGCCGAAGAGGCGCGGCTCGACCGGGACACCACCCGGGAAGAGCTGACCGAGACGCTGGAAGCGCTCGGGCAGAAGCTCGACGTGAAGACCCGGGTCAAGGAAAGCGTCGACGAGAAGCTCGACCTGGCGACCGCGAAGGTCGCCGACGTGACGAACGCGCCGACCGCGGTCAAGTTCCGCCAAGGCGCCGACGTCGTCCGGAGCAACCCGCTGCCGGTGTTCGCCGGCGTGCTGGGCCTGGTGATCGTGATCCGGTTGATCCTGCGACGGAGGAACGACTCGTGAACAAGGCGCTGTACAAGCCGCTGAGCTGGGTCGTCGGCGCCCTCGGCGGCATCCTCGCCGGACAGGTCTTCAAGCAGGTCTGGAAGCGCGTGGCCGGCGAAGAAGACGCGCCCGACGCCACCGACCGCGACTACACCTGGCAGCAGGTGATCATCGCGGCGGCGGTGCAGGGCGCGATCTTCGCCGCCGTCAAGGCCGCTACCGAGCGGGCCGGTGCCATCGGGTACGAGAAGGCCACCGGCGACTGGCCGGACGACTGACGCTCACCATTTGTCCACAGTGGACGGCGGGAGGCGGGACCGCCGGGCGGTCACGCCTCCCGGCCGGGCAACGGGGTCAGCTCGGCGATCGCCGCGCCGACGCGGGGGTGGATCGTCAGCAGCAGGTCCGCGCCGGTGGCTTCCAGCGAGCGGGAGACCGCGTGGCCGCTCACGACGACGGCGACCTCGGCGCGGGTGTTCGCCTCGAGCAGCGACCGGACGCCGGCGCAGCTGAGGAAGGCGACGCGGGTCAGGTCGATGACCAGCCGCTCGCCGGTGGCGAGAGCTTCGTCGAGGGTGGTGACGGTGGCGGCGTCGATGTCACCCACCACCGTGATGACCCGGACATCGCCCGGTCGGGTGGTGGTGGTGAAGGTCAAGCCGGACGGCTCGTCGATCGTGCGAAAACGATACATGGCGCTCCCTAACGCAGCGTGCAGGGGCGCTGACCGGAGCACTGATTCTGAACAACAGCCAACTCCATGACCGTACGCCCCTGAGCCCTCAGGTCAACCCCGCGGGGTTTCCGCGGCGCGGTCCCGGGTAACCGGCGCGGAAAGCGTCCGCCCCGGAGGGAGACCCATGCGTGTCGTGATCGTCGGTGGCGGGTTCGCCGGCTACCACGCGGCCAAGAGCCTGCGGAAGACCGCCGGCGAAGACGTCGAAGTGGTCGTGCTGAACCCCACCGACTACTTCCTCTACCTGCCGCTGCTGCCCGAGGTGGCGGCCGGGATCCTCGACCCGCGGCGGGTGACGGTGTCGATCCCCGAGACGCTGCCGGGGGTGCGGCTCGTGCTCGGCCGGGCGACCGGGGTCGACTTCGACGCCCGCGAGGTCTGCTACACCGACCCGGAGGACCGCGAGCACCGGATCCGCTACGACCGGGTCGTGCTCGCCGCGGGCAGCGTCAACAAGCTGCTGCCGATCCCGGGTGTGCCGGAGTGCGCGCACGGCTTCCGCGGCGTGCCCGAGGCGCTCTACCTGCGTGACCACATCACGCGTCAGATCGAGTTCGCCGCGGCCGCCGACGACCCCGCCGAACGCGACGCGCGCTGCACGTTCGTGGTCGTCGGCGCCGGCTACACCGGCACCGAGGTCGCCGCGCAGGGACCCGCGTTCACCGAGGCCCTCGCCCGGCGCCACCCCGAGCTGGCCGGGCAGAAGATCCGCTGGCTGCTGCTCGACCTCGCCGAGCGCGTGCTGCCCGAGCTGGGCAAGCGGCTCGGCCGGACCGCCGACGAGGTGCTGCGCGCCCGCGGGGTCGAGGTGCTGATGAAGACCTCGATCGACCACGCGGACGCCAAGGGCGTCACGCTGACCACCGGCGACCCGGTGCCGACCCACACGCTGGTGTGGTGCGTCGGCGTGCGGCCGGACCCGCTGGTCGCCGGCCTCGGGCTGGAGACGGCCAAGGGCCGGCTGGTCGTCACCGGGCAGCTGACCGTGCCCGGCCGCGACGACGTCTTCGCCTGCGGTGACGCGGCCGCGGTGCCCGACCTCACCCGCCCCGGCGAGTACACCGCGATGACCGCGCAGCACGCGGAACGGCAGGGCAAGCTCGCCGGGCGCAACGTCGCGGCGTCGCTGGGCTACGGCCGTCCCGGCACCTACCGCCACCACGACCTCGGCTTCGTCGTCGACCTCGGGGCCGGCGCCGCGGCGGCGAACCCGTTGCACATCCCCCTTTCCGGGCTCCCGGCGAAGGCCGTGACGCGCGGCTACCACCTCATGGCGATGCCCGGCAACCGCGTGCGCACGGCGGTCGACTGGGTCCTGGACCGGCTGACCGGCCGCCAGACCGTCCAATTGGGACTGGTCCGGTCCGGCGCGGTGCCGCTCGACACCGACTCCCCCGAACTCCCCCGCCAGTGAGAGGACCTTCCATGGCCGCCGCACCCGCTCGTTCCGAAGGCCCGTCGGTCGTGACCGCGGGCGACCTGTCCGGGCCGAAGATCATCGTGCTCGATCCGGCGGGCGCCGCGCGCCACGACGAGCTGCCCGCCACCTGGCGTCCGCTGGCGGAGGAGCGCGGCGTCTTCTGGTGCCGGGTTCCGGCCGGCGGCGCGCTCACCGAGGCCGACGACCTCGTCGGCGACCACGGGCCCGGCGATCCCGACATCGCCGTCGTGGCGAGCGGCCCGTTCGCGGCCGAAGCCCTCCAGCTCGTCGAACGCCACCCGGGCGGCGCCACGCACCTGCTGCTGGTCGACCCGGCGTCGGACGCGTTCCTGCCCGCCGGCGACGCCGCGAAGGCCAACGAGGAGTGGTTGGCCGAGCGTGAGGACGTCGTGGCGAAACTGCGCGAAGCGGGTACGGAGGTGCGGCTGGTCGCGTCGACGACCGGAGGTCCGGAAGACCGGGTGCCACCACCGTTGCCCCTCGGCCACCCGGACGTGGTGGCGGCGGTCCGCGCGGCGCTCGGCGACGTTTAGGCACGCGGACGGGCGGTAACCGGAGGGGTCGAACTCCGTGACCCGATCCGGAAAGGAGTCCACTGTGGATACCTCGCCGCTGCGTGACTTGACCGTCGCGGACGGGCCGTTCGCGTCCGTCCACTTCGACTTCTCGCACGACACCGAAGACGCCGCCAAGGTCCTCGAACTCCGGCTGAAGGAGATCGAAGCGGCCCTCAGCGACCAGCGGGCCGACCAGGCGACGATCGAAGCCGTCCTGCGGGCGGTGCGCGAAAGCGAGCCACCGGCCGGCAAAGCGGGCCGGAGCATCGTCGCCGCGCACGGCGAGGTGCTGCTCGACCGACGCCTGATCGCCCCGCCGCCGGCCCAGGTCGTGCGCTTCTCGGCGCTGCCGTACCTGCTGCCGCTGGCGACCCACACCGAAGAGGCCCCGGCCTACGTCCTGGTCGTGACCGACCGGATCGGCGCCGACATCACCGAGTACGCCGGCGGCGAGCCCCGCACCGAAACGGTCGAGGGTGCGGACCACCCCGTGCACAAGGTCCGGGGCGGCGGCCCGGCCCACCACCACCTGCAGAACTCGGCCGAGGAGACGGCTCGCCGCAACCTGGCCACCGTGGCCGAGCACGTGGCGAAGGCGGCGCAGCGGTCCGGCGCCGGGCTCGTCGTCCTGGCCGGGGAAAAGCAGGCCCGCGCGGCCCTGCACGAGATCTTGCCCGAGTCCGTCCGCCGGATCGCCCACGAGGTCGAAGGCGCCACCCGGGCCGACGGCTCGTCACGCGCGGAGCTGGACCGGCAGGTGCACGAGCTGCTGGCCGGCCGCCACCTCGCGGTGCTCGACGACCTGGCCGAGCGGTTCCGCGCCGGCTCGGGCCGCGAGGACGGACTGGCGGTCAGCGGCCTCGAGGCGGTCACGGGCGCCCTGGCCGAGGCGAACGTCGAGACGCTGCTGGTGGGATCGCCGGGCGACACCGCGGTGTTCGGCGGCCCCGACCCGGCGCAGGTGGCCGTGGGCAAGGCCGGTTTGCGGGCGCTGGGGGTCAGCGAGCCGGAGCCGCGCCGGGCGGACGAGGCGCTCCCCTTCGCGGCGGTGGCGACCGGCGCGCGCGTGGTGGTGCTGGACGAGCGCCTGGACCTCTGGGAAGGCTTCGGCGCCATCCTGCGCCACGCCTGAGCACCGCGGCGTCAGTCTTCGTCGAAGACCGAGAGGGCCTGGCGGCGGTGCAGCAGGTCGACGGCCGCGTCGAGCTGCTGTTCGAGGTCTTTGAGCCGCAGCCGCTCCTCCGGCGTCAGCCCGCCGTGGTGGAGGGCGCCCGTGCGGAGGCGGTGCTCCTCGTCGATCAGGTCGGCGATGCGGTCGGTGATTTCGTGGCCTGCCATGGCAAATCCCCTCCTGTCCGCCCGTGAGCATACGCCGCGCGGGTAGCCTCGCTTGGTGATCCACGTCGCGGAACTGGTGCACGCCCGTGGCGCGCGGGCGAGCCTGTGCGTCCTGCGCGACGGCCGGGTGCTGCTCGACATCGGCCCGCCGGACGCGCTGTACTGGATCTTCTCGGCGAGCAAGCCGTTCGTCGCGCTGCTGGTGCACCAGCTGGCGGTGCGGTCCGAGGTGGACCTGGACGCCCCGGTGGCCCGGTACTGGCCGGAGTTCGCGGGCGGCGGCAAGGGCGCGGTGACGATCCGGCAGGTGCTGCGGCACCGGTCCGGCTTCGCGACGGCCCGCGGGTTCGCCGGCGACGCCCTCACGATGACCGACTGGCCGCGCACGGTCCGGGCGATCGAGCGCGCGCCGCTGCGCTGGGAGCCCGGTTCGGTGGCGGCGTACCAGCCGCTAGTGTTCGGGCACATCCTGGGCGAGCTGGTCCGGCGGGTGACCGGGACGCCGGTGGAGTCGCTGTTGTCGTCGGAGTTCCTGGTCCCGCTGGGGCTCGCGGACACGTTCCTCGGGCTGCCGTCGTCGCTGTGGTCCCGGCACGTCCCGGTCCGCGGCTACGGCCTGGGCGGCCCGGTGACGGCCCGGGTGGTGAACCGCCGCGCGGTCCGCCGGGCGGTGATCCCGGCGGCGGGCATCTCGACGACGGCCCGCGACCTGGCCCGGTTCTACCAGGCCCTGCTGGACGGTTTCGCGGAAGCGGCGGTCACGGAGGCCCGCCGGCCCTCGGGCGACGCGGTGGTCGACCGCACGATCGGGACGCGCGTCCGCTGGGCCCAGGGCTTCCAGCTGGGCGGGGTGGGCCGTCCGATGGGGACGTTGAGCGCGCGGGACACGTTCGGGCACAACGGGAGCAACTGCTGCATAGCGTGGGCCGACCCGGGCCGGCGGCTGGTCTTCGCGTACTTGACGGACCGGCTGGTGTCGGGCCACAGCGCGGCGGCGCACCTGGGCGAAGTGGCGGACGCGGTCCTGAAGGCCTGCGACTGAGCACCGGTCGTGGGGGGGGAAACAGGGTTGAAAACAGGTTGTGACAAAACACCCCGGGGCCCGGGCCCCCACCCACCCCCCCCCCGCCCCCGGGG
>NZ_JBIWPI010000009.1:0-135429 GCF_044768185.1 Amycolatopsis sp. NPDC101161 | reverse complement strand
GTGGCGGGGGGGGTGGGGGTCCGGGCGGCCCTCGCGCTCCCTGGGGTTTTGTTGTATAATCCTTTTAAAAACATTCAGAACCCCCCCCCCCCCCGCGGGCCAGGTCCACGAAGCTCCGCACGACCGGCGCCGGCGTGCCCGCGCGCCAGGCCAGCCCCAGGTCGATCACCGGCACCGGGTCCGTCAACCGGCGCAAGACCACTCCGCGCCGCTTCAGCGCCCGGGCTCGGTGTTCCGGAACCGCCGCGATGCCCGCCCCCTCGGCGACCGCGCGCATCAGCTGCTCGTCCTCCGGCTCCTCGCGCACGATCGGCGGCACACCGCCCGGCCACACCTGCGCGCTGATCGCGTCGTACTGCCCCGGCCCGTTCGAGCGCGGCCAGAACACCACGGGCTCGGCGGCGATCCAATCCCGGCGCAGTCGCCCACGCCGGCGGGCCAGCGCGTGCCCCGACGGCACGGCGATCAGCACCTCCTCCGACCCGACCACCGCCACCTCGATGCCCGGCGCGACCACCGGCGGCCGCACGAACCCCACGTCGATCTCGCCCGCGGCCAGCCGCGCCAGGTTCAGGCTCGTCCAGCCCGTCTCCAGCGCCAGCTCCACCTCCGGGAAAGCCGCCCGGTACGCCGCCACCAGGTCGCCGGCCAGCGGGCCCGGCGCCGAACGCGTGTACGCGATCCGGAGCTGTCCCGCGTCACCCCGGCCGGCCGCCACGATCACGCCGCGCGCCCGGTCCAAGCGCGAAAGCAGCTCCCGCGCTTCCGCCGCCGCCACCCGGCCCGCCTCCGTCAGCGCGAACCGCGGCCCCGAGCGGTCCAGCAGCGCCACCCCCAGCTCCGCCTCGAACGCCCGGATCTGCTGGCTCAGCGACGGCTGCGACACGAACAGCCGCGCCGCCGCCCGCGTGAAGTGCATCTCCTCGGCGAGCACGGCGAAGTAGTGCCATCGGCGCAGGTCCACCCAGCCACTATAGGCCCGGCCTATAGATCAAGAGGGACGAAGTCTTGGACCCCTCGCGCGGACCGGCCCGAAACTGGGGACGTGAACCGCACCGATCGGAAGCTCCACGCCCTCGCCGCCGCGGCGGACCAGGACCTCCTCGACCCGCTGGCCGGGTTCGTCGACCTCGCCGGGCTCCGCGAAGCCGTCGAAGACCTGACCAAGGCGTTCGCGCCGCTCGGCCGCGTCCAGCACACGGTCGCCGCGAAGGCATGCGGCCTGGCTCCCGTCCTGCGCTACCTCGCCGACCTCGGGATCGACGCCGAGGTCGCGAGCCCCGGCGAGACGGCGGTCGCCGAAGCCGCCGGCCTGCGCGGCGTCCGCCTCGTCCTCGACTCCCCCGCCAAGACGACCGCCGAACTCGCGCACGCCTTGGCCGAAGGCACAGCGATCAACGCCGACAACTTCCAGGAGCTGGCCCGGCTCGACGACCTGGTGGACCACCCGCGCTCGGTGCTCGGCCTCCGGATCAACCCCCAGGTCGGCGCCGGCCGGATCGGTGACACCAGCACGGCGACCTCGACGTCGAAGTTCGGCATTCCCCTGCGGGACAACCGGACCGCCGTCCTCGACGCCTTCGCGCGGAGGCCGTGGCTGACCCGGCTGCACGTCCACGTCGGCTCGCAGGGCTGCCCGCCGGAGCTGATGGCCGACGGCGTCGCCGCGATCCACGCGCTCGCCGAGGAGATCAACGACCGCGTCGGCTACCGCCAGGTCACCAGCCTCGACCTCGGCGGTGGCCTCCCGGTGAACTTCGCCTCCGAGGACCCGGGCCCGACGTACGCCGACTACGTCACGACGCTCCTGGCGAAGGTCCCCGCGCTCGCCGACGGGCACTACACCTTCGTCACCGAGTTCGGCCGGTCCCTGCTGGCGAAGAACGGCTTCCTCGTCAGCACCGTCGAGTACACGAAGGTCTCGGGTGGCCGGCCCATCGCCGTGACGCACGCGGGCGCGCAGGTCGCCGCCCGCACGGTCCTCCAGCCGGAGCACTGGCCGCTGCGGCTCACCGCGCTCGACGCCCACGGCCGCCCGAAGACCGGGCCCGAAGTGCCGCAGGACATCGCCGGGCCGTTGTGCTTCGCGGGCGACCTCCTGGCGAAGGAGCGGCCGCTGCCGCTGCTCGAACCCGGCGACCTCGTCGTCGCCCACGACACCGGCGCCTACTACTTCGGCGCGCACTACGCCTACAACACGCTGCCGCGCCCGGCCGTGCACGGCTTCACCGTGAGCGAGCGCGGCGACGTCCGCTTCACGCCGATCCGCCGCGCGCAGTCCCTCGCCGAGCTGGTCGCGGACGCGGGCGCCGAACACGTCGGAGCGCTCCCCGAAGCGTGATCGCCGGCGTAGCATCCGGGCACGCCGAGGGGAGACTGCCATGGGGGCCAGTCCGGAACTGCCGCGGTTCGCCGCGGTGCCGGTGGGGATCGTCGTCGCCGTCCAAGCGGTTGTCCTGACCGCGCTGTCCGGGCGCTACGGTTTCCACCGCGACGAGCTGTACTTCGTCGCGGCGGGCCACCGGCCGGACTGGGGTTACGTCGACAACCCGCCGATCACGCCGTGGCTCGCGCGCGCGTCGACGGCGGTGTTCGGCGAAACGCCGTCCGGCCTGCGCGTGGTCGCGACCCTGCTCGGCATGGCGACCGTCGTGGTCGTGGCGCTGATCGCGCGCGAGTTCGGCGGCGGCCGCGGCGCGCAGCTCTTCACAGCGATCGCGACGGCGCTCTCGGCGTACGTCCTGGTGGTGTCGCACATGCTGGCCACCAACTCCGCGGACGTCCTGCTCTGGTCGCTGATCGCGTTGTTCGGTTTGAAGCTCTTGCGCACCGGCGACGGCCGGTGGTGGCTCGCCGTCGGCGCCGCCGCCGGGGTCGGCCTGGCGAACAAGTGGCTCGTCCTGCTCCTGCTGTCCGGGCTCGGCATCGGCGTGGCCGTCGCCGGGCCGCGCCGGGTGCTGCGGACGTGGTGGCTCGCCGCCGGCGTCGGGATCGCCGTCGTGCTGGCCGCGCCGGTGGTGGTCTGGCAGGCGTCGCACGGCTGGCCGATGCTCACCGTCGCCGGCGGAATCAGCGAGGACGACGGCGCCGAGAACCGGATCCTGTTCGTGCCGATGCAGCTGGTCCTGCTGTCGCCGATCCTGGTGCCGGTCTGGGTGGCCGGGCTCCTGCGGCCGTGGCGCGATCCGGGACTGAGCTGGGCGCGGGCCCTCGCGATCGCGTACCCGGTGGTCTGCGTCGAACTCCTGGCCCTGGGCGGGAAGCCGTACTACGCCATCCCGCTCTTGCTGCCGCTCGTGGCGCTCGGTGCGGACCCGGCGCTGCGGTGGCTGGGCCGGGGTGGCACGGTCCGGCGGGCGCTGACCGGTGTGGCGGCCGCGGTGTGCGTGGTCGTGTCCGTCCTCACCGGACTCCCGGTGGTGCCGGCACCGGCGTTGAACGGCCCGCTGCTGGCGGTCAACAAGGAACCCGGCGAGCAGGTCGGCTGGCCGGAGTTCGCCGGCACCGTCGCCGGCGCCTGGGAGCGGATCCCGGCCACCGAGCGGGACACCGCGGTGATCGTCGCGGGGAACTACGGGGAGGCGGGCGCGCTCGAGCACTACGGGCCCGCGCTGGGACTGCCCCAGCCGTACTCGCCGCACATGTCCTACGCGGACTGGGGTCCGCCGCCGGACCGGCTGGTCGGCCCGGTCCTGCTCGTCGGCGGCCTCAAACGCGGTTCACCCGCGTCCCGGCTGATCACCGGCTGCCGCGTGGTCGCCAAGCACCACACCGCCGGCGGCGTGGACAACGACGAGAACGGCACCCCGGTCTCGTTGTGCACGCTGACCGAGCCGTGGTCGACGGCGTGGCCGGTGCTGCGCCAGTTCTACTGAACGGTTCGTCCGGTTCGCGCTACCCTCGGGCGCATGGTAGCGACGCGCACGGCGGTGGCCGTGGTGGGGGCGGGTCCGGCCGGGCTCACGGTGGCGAACCTCCTGCGGCGCGCGGGGATTCCCTGCGTGCTGCTGGAAAGCGAGAGCCGGGCGTTCATCGAGCAGCGGCCGCGGGCCGGGTTCATCGAGGAGTGGGCCGTCCGCGGGCTCGAACAGCGCGGTCTCGGCGAGCAGCTCGTGGCGAAGGCGCCGCGGCACGAGGCGTTCGAGTTCCGCTTCGCCGGGCGGCGGCACGCGTTCCGCTACGGCGACGTCACTGGGCAGCGGCATTTCGTTTACCCGCAACAGCTTCTGGTGACCGACCTGGTCGCGCAGTACACCGGCGCGGGCGGCGAGGCCGTCTTCGAGGTCTCCGACGTCCGGCTGCACGACCTGACGTCGGACTCCCCCGCCGTCACGTTCCGGACCACGGACGGGGAACACCGGATCGACTGCGACTTCGTCGCCGGCTGCGACGGCGCCCGCGGCGTCACGCAGGGGTACCTGCCGGCGGAAACCACCGTGAAGTCCCACCACGACTACGGAATCGGCTGGCTGGCTCTGCTCGCGGAAGCACCGCCGTCCGCCGACGGCGTCCTGTTCGGCATCCACCCGCGCGGGTTCGGCGCGCACATGGCCCGCACGCCGGCGGTGACCCGGTTCTACCTGCAGACGGCGGCGGGCGAGACCGAGGCGGACTGGCCCGACGAGCGCGTCTGGACGGAGCTGAAGGCCCGGCTGGCGGTGCCGGACGGCCCGATCGTCGAGGGGAAGCTGATCGAGAAGCGGATCCTCGACATGCACAACTACGTCGTGGAGCCGATGTCCCACGGCCGGCTGCACCTGGCGGGCGAGTCGGCGCACCTGGTCGCGCCGATCGCGGCGAAGGGCATGAACCTCGCCCTGCACGACGCCTTCCTGCTGGCCGAGGCCTACCAGGCGCACTACGCGGGCGACCCGGCGAAGCTGGCCGGGTACTCCGACGCGTGCCTGCCGCTGGTGTGGCAGTACCAGGAGTTCTCCCAGTGGCTGTCGGACATCTTCCACCACACCGCGGCCACGGGCGAAAACCCGTTCGCGGCGCGCATCGCGGAGGCCCGGATGCGCCGCCTGCTGCGTTCGCCCGCGGCCGCGGCGGCGTTCGCGGAGCTGTACATCGGCAAGAACGCCGACCTCTAGCTCCAGGCGATCTTGAACACCCACGTGTAGCGGCCCGCCTGCCGGGCCGCGGCCGGGACGTCGATCACCAGCGAGCCGTTTTCGACGGTCCAGTGCAGGTTCCCGCGGTAGCCGAGGAGCGTCACGCGGTCCCCGGCCCGGATCGGCACCGGCGCGTCGACCACCAGCCTGCTGCCCGGCGCCGCCAGCGAGTGCACGTAGAAGGCCTCGTTCTGCTTGACCGTGAACCGCAGGTCGCCGAGCTGGGCCATCCGCGACCAGTAGGTCGTGCCGTAAATGGCTTCGCCGTTGACCTTCAGCCATGCGCCCGCGTCACGCAGGTGCTTCTGCATGACGTCCGGGATCGTGCCGTCGAAGTCCGGGCCGATGTCGAGCAGGAAGTTGCCGTTCTTCGACACGATGTCGACGAGCGTCCGGACGACCTCCTCCGCCGTCATGTACCGGTCGTCGGGGGTCGCGCGGTTGTAGCCGTAGGAGAACGGGTCGAGGCCGCGGCTCGCCTCCCACTTCGCCACCACGGTGTTCGGGTACGTCGTGTACTCCGGCGTGGTGAAGTCGTGGTCGGGGATGCCGCCGCGGTCGTTGTAGGTGACGTCCTTGGGGCGCTTGCGGTTCTTGGCGTGGTTGAAGTACTCGGTGATCGTGTTCCGCGTGTCGTTGACGCCGCCGATGTCGAACCACAGGACGTCCGGGTCGAACTCCGAGATCAGCTCCAGCACCTGCGGGGCCTGGTAGTCGCGGACGAAGTCCTTGCCCGCGGTGTACCCGGTGTAGGGCAGCGGCGCGCCGGTGTACGGGTTGCGCGGCGCGTGCCCCATCCACGGGTTGTCCGGGTTGAACCACTCCGGCAGCGAGAAGTAGAGACCGTTGCGCAGCTGGGGCGTGTACTCGCGGGACGCCGTGAACAGCTCGTCGATGATGTTCCGCTTCGGACCGAGCTTGACGGAGTTGCGGTCGCTGACCTTGGTGTCCCACAACGCGAAGCCGTCGTGGTGCTTGGAGGTCAGGACGTAGTACTCGGCACCGGCGTCCGCGATGAGCTTCAGCCACGTGCGCGGGTCGAACTTCGCCGCGGTGAACCGCGGGATGAAGTCGTCGTAGGCGAAGTTCTCGCCGTACTTCTCGCGGTGGTAGGCGTAGGTCGCGCCGTTGGGGTCCTGCTGGTTCTGCCAGTACCACTCCGCGTACTGCTGGCCGACCGGTGCCCACGCGGGCACGGCGTAGACGCCCCAGTGGATGAAGATGCCGAACTTGCTGTCGTTGAACCAGTAAGGCGCTCGGTGCGTCGAGAGCGACGCGTCCGTCGGCCGGAAGTCCGGGACACCGAGGGTGATCGGCACCTGCTGGGTGGCGAGGGTCCCGCGGCCGGCCGTGACGCGGACCTGGCCGGTCGCGGTGGTTCCCGGCGGCACGGACGCGTTCGGCGCGATCCCGAGCCGGACGGTCGCCTGCTCCCCCGGCGCCAGCGCGCGGATGGCCGCGGGCACGGTCGTCCGGCCGCCGGGGACGTCCACGGTGACGGCGACCCTGTCCCCGGCCCCGAGCCACACGGTGCCGGCGTTGACGATCGTCGCCTCGGCGGCCTGCGGACCGCCGTCGGACAGCAGGTTCACCGTCGAGCGGCTGTCGAGGACCAGCGCCGAGCGGCCCACGGCCACCGGCTGCAGGGTGAGCGCGAAGACGTGCAGGCTGGACACGTTCGGCGCCGGGTTCGCGGTGGTCGGCAAGGTCAGGGCGACGGCGTCACGGGCCGGGTCGACCCAGACCTGGCCGGTGGCCAGGGAAACCGGGTTGTTGTCGACGACTCCGCCGGGTGCGTAGCGGAAGGGCGAGACCAGCGCGCCGGAGCCGGTGTACCAGTCGGGACCGGAGAGGGAACCGGTGCTCGTGCTGCCGTCGGCGTAGTGCACGGTGGCCGTGCCGCCGGTGGTGCCGTAGCTGGCCGCGACCAGGAAGTAGGCGACGAAGTACCGCCCCTTCGGCAGGTCGATCTTCTGGCCGGTGGCGGCGATGTTGTTCTTCGCGCCGGCGGCCGCGGAGCCGAGCGTGAACGGGATCCCGCCGACGGTGGCGGTCTGCCCGGCGGGCAGGTGCTCGGCCGGGAAGGTGTAGCCGGAGCCGTCGAAGTCGCCGCCGGCGGCCGAGGCGCTGTCGATGCCGTCGTTGGTGAACCAGGCGTCGAGCGCGACGGGGACGGGCGGCGGGGGCGGGACGATCGGGGTGCCGGGGCTGTCCGGAGCGGCGTCCACGGGCACGGCGGCACCGGCCGGGGTGAAGCCGGCCGCGCCGAGGGCGACGGCGCCACCGAGCGCGATGCCGAGGGCTTGCCGGCGGGGGAAGGTCGTCACTGAACCTCCAGGGATCGGATGACTACGGCGGAAGGACGGCAGCGTTCGACCTTTGGTGGCCGATCTGCCGTTGGCGGAGCTGATTCATCCGATGACTGACCCTGCTCGCTGGCCCTGCCGGTGTCAAGAGGCGATCGAAGTGAACCTCGCTCACGTCCGGCGCGTAGTCATCGGTGAGAGCTGCAGCGCTCGCCGCCAGAACCCAGCCGCGCACCGAAAGGCCAGGCCGATGTCCCCCTACCCGAACGCGCTGAGCCGCCGCGCGATCGCCATGCTCAAGGCGGTCGGCGACGGGCGCGCCGAGCTCCGCTGCAGCTGTGAACCCGACCTCCGCGTGGACGGGCTGCCGTGCTGCGACCAGAGCACCGCCCACGACCTGGCCCGCGCCGGGCTGATCCGCGCGGTGGGCAAGCCGACGCCGGGCCAGTGGGCACCGGCCGAACTGACCGACGCCGGACACCGCGCGTTGGGCGGCGGTTTTCCCGCTGCCGCTTGAGGTTTCACCCGGATGGCCCGGCTTCCGAGCCGGGCCATCGGCATGCCTGGGGTTGGATTTCGCGGCCGGCTGTTTCGCACCGGGGCCCAGCCGGTGGCACTCCGCGCGGCGCCGACGATTCCGGCTGCCGCTGGGCACGCCGCGGTGCAAGCCTGGCACTCAACAACCGGCCACCGCCCACACCAAACCTCGAGCCCGGCACCCCGCAGGCCCGGCAACCGGCATCCCGGCGCCCACCCGCACCCCCGCGCCGACCACTCCCCACCCCCACCGACCTGCGCGCACCGCGATTCGCGGCCAAATCACCCCTCCCGCTGAACCGCCGCGCACCAGCGGCCGTGCTCTGGGTGAGGGCGTCTCGCACACGCCCTCCGGAGTCGCCATGACGCAACGATCCGGGCCAGCCTCCGCCCGATCGGGACCGGGCACTCCGGCGAGCGGCCGTCGCGGCAACGGCCACCTCGCGCGGGCCCGTCCGGCATCCCCAGAATCCCGGACGGGCCCGCCCCCGGCTTCCCGACACTGTCCGGGATCTTGTCCGGTTCGCTCACCTGATCAGCGGTCCCTGGCCCGGAGCAGCCGCGCCACTGTGAGTGGATGCGACGCTTCCTGGCCGTGAGCGCGGCCGTCCTGGCGGGGTTCGGCATCCTCACGACTTCCGGCGACGCCAATCCGGAAAGCGCTATCCCGGCCACCGCGGAACACGCCGTGAACGGCTGGGTCGGCACCTGGGCCGCCGCGCCCGCGGCCGCCGTGGCCAACACGCCGGACGGCTACCCCGGCTTCTCGATCCGCAACGTCGTGCACAGCAGCGCCGGCGGCGGCCGCGCGCGCGTCCACCTCTCCAACGCCTTCGGCGCCGCTCCCCTGACCTTCGGGCACGTCACCATCGCCGTGCAGGCCACCGGCCCCGATGCCGTGCCCGGCACGCTCCGGTCGCTGACCTTCGGCGGCGCGCCCAGCGTCGTCGTCCCCGCCGGCGCCGAAGCCTTGAGCGACCCCGTGGACGCCCGGATCCCGGCCGACGCCAACCTGCTCGTCACGACGTACGTGCCCACGAAGTCCGGCCCGGTCACCTACCACCCGGCCGCGTCGCAGACGTCGTACTTCACCCGCGCGGGCGACTTCGCCGGCAGCGAGGCGGGCGCGCCCTACACCGAGCAGACGTCCGTCTGGCACTACGTTTCCGGCGTCGACGTCCAAGGCGGCGCCGACGCCTCGATCGTGACGCTCGGCGATTCGATCACCGACGGCGTCGGCTCGGTCGCCGGCGCCAACCACCGCTGGCCCGACTACCTCGCCGACCGGCTGCACGGCCGCTTCGGCGTCCTCAACGCCGGGATCAGCGCCAACCGCCTGCTGCTCGACGTCCCCGGCTCCGGCGCCGGCCAGAACGCGTTGTCCCGCTTCGACCGCGACGTGCTCAGCGTCGGCGGCGTCCGGACGCTCATCGTGCTGGAAGGCATCAACGACATCCAGCAGGACCCGCACCAGACCGACCCCGGCGCGATCACCTCGGCCTACCGCCAGCTGGTGACGCAGGCACACGCACGCGGCATCCGGGTCCTCGGCGGCACGCTCACGCCGTTCAAGGGTTGGCGCGTCTACGACGAAACCCTCGAAGCGACCCGCACCGCGGTGAACACGTTCATCCGCACCGGCGGGGTCTTCGACGGCGTCGTCGACTTCGACGCCGCGGTCCGCGACCCTGCCGACCCGCTGCGGATGCTCCCCGCCTACGACTCCGGCGACCACCTCCACCCCGGCGACGCGGGCTACGAGCGGATGGCGGCCGCGGTCCGGCTAGACCGGCTCTGAGCGCGGGATGAACAGCACCGCCACCAGGCTCAGCAGCGCCACCGCCACCAGGTAGAGCGACACCGAAAGCGAAGTCCCGGTGGACGTCTGCAGCGCCGTCGCGATCAGCGGCGCGAACCCGCCGCCCAGCACCGCGCCCACGGCGTAGGAGAACGACGCGCCGCTGTAGCGGTACCGCGGTTCGAACAGCTCCGCGAACAACGCGGACTGCGGCCCGTAGGTCGCGCCCAGCCCGATGTTCAGCACCACGACCGCGACGATCAGCCAGCCGGTCGCTTTCGTGTCCACCAGCAGGAAGAACGGGATCGGCCAGACGACCAGCAGCACCGATCCCGCCAGGTACACCGGTTTCCGGCCGACGCGGTCCGACCACGCCGCCGTGACGAGGATGCTCACCAGCCACGTCACGCTGCCGACGATGACCACGATCAGCAACGTCGTCCGGTTGATCTTCAGCACCGAAGTGCCGTAGGAAAGCAAGTACGCCAGGAAGATGTACCCGATCGCGGTGTTGGCGATGAAGCTGCCCGACGCCACCAGCAGCGCCCGCGGCCGTTCGCGCAGGACTTCGACCATCGGCCGGCTGCTGCGCAGCTCCTCCTGCTCCAGCCGCGCGAACACCGGCGACTCCTCGATCCGCAGCCGGATCACCAGCCCGACGCCGACGAGCACGATGCTCGCCAGGAACGGCACCCGCCAGCCCCACGACGCGAACTGCGCGTCGGTCAGGGACCGGCCGAGGATGAAGAACAGCAGCTGCGCCAGGATCAGCCCGGCCGGGACGCCGATCTGCGAGAACGCGCCGTACTGCCCGCGCCGCCCTTCCGGCGCGTGCTCGACCGCCATCAGCGCCGCGCCGCCCCACTCGCCGCCCGCGCTCAACCCCTGCAGCAGCCGCAGGACGAGCAGCAGGATCGGCGCCCAGACACCGATCGCGGAGTAGGTCGGCAGCAGGCCGACGCCGACCGTCGCGAAGCCCATCAGGAGCAGCGACAGCACCAGCATCGCCTTGCGGCCCACGCGGTCCCCGAAGTGGCCCCACAGGATCCCGCCGACCGGGCGGGCCAGGAACCCGACGCCGAGCGTCGCGAACGCGGCGAGGGTGCCGGACGCGGGCGAGAGCGTCGTGAAGAACAGCTTGCCGAACACGAGCGCCGTCGCCGTGCTGTAGATGAAGTAGTCGTACCACTCGATGGTGGTCCCGATCGCGCTCGCCACGGCCACCCGCCGCAGCTGTCTTGCCGCGACCGGGGTGCTCACGAGCCGGCCAGCGCGGGGACGAGGTCTTCGGCCAGCAGGTCCATCAGCAGCCCGTCGTGCCAGCTGCCGTCCGGGCCGCGTTCGTACGCGCGCATCCGGCCGACCGGCTGGAAGCCCAGCGACTGGTACAGCTGGATCGCGGACTTGTTGTCCGCCGCGGGGTCGATCACCAGCCGGTGGTGCCCGCGCACGGTGAACAGGTGCTCGGCCAGCGTCCGGATCGCGTCCGTCCCGAGGCCGCGGCCCTGCCAGTCCGGGTGCACCGCGATGTCGATCCCGGCGTGCCGGTACTGCGGGTCGGCCTCCTCGAAGGCCAGTTCGATGCCCACGACGACGTCATCGTGCTCGATGGCGTAGGTCGTGGTGCCCTCGTCGGGGTCGAGCAGGTAGGACACTTGGTCGGCCACCGGCTCTTCGGCGTCCGCCCACCAGCGGGCGATGTCCGGGTGCGACAGGATCTCCTCGAACCGGGCGGCGTCCGCGGCTGCGGCAGGGCGCAGGCGGACGCGGCTTCCGGGGATCAGGCCGGTCATCGGCTCAGTGTCGACCCCGGAAGCCGTCCTTGTCGAGCCGTCGTTCAGCCGCTCGTCACCAGGGGTTGTTGTCCTGCTCGTCCGGATCGCCCGCGGTCCGGCGGCGCGGCGGCGTCGCCGGCCCCGAGGACGCCGGTGGCGTCGCGGCGCCACCGGACGGCGACGGCGGCGCGGGCGGCGGGTCGGTGGGCGGCTGCTCGTCGGGTTCGTCCGGGTCGGGGAACCGGCCGCGGAGGTTGTCCAGCAGCAACGTCCTGGTCTCGCGGTCCTCGTCGCCGAGCTGCTCGGACATCACCCCGGCCACCTTCTCGGCGATGCCGGACTGGGCCCGCCGCATGGTGGTCAGGATGGCCCGGGACAGCTCGTCCAGCGGGAACGACTTGATCTTGTTGCTGAACGTCAGGTCGGTGACCGTGCCGTCCGCGCCGACGGTGACGCTGACGGCGCCGTCGCTGCTGGTCGCGGTCAGCCGGAGCCGCTCGGTCTCCTCCTGCGCCGCCTGGTAGCGCTGCGCCTTCGCCGCGAACCCGGCCGCCCAGTCGTCCATCCGGCGGATCGCCTCGTCCGGGTCCTGGATCAGGTCGCCCAGGCCGTTGTTCGGGGAAGTCATGCCTGCCTCGCCTCCGCCGTGCGCGGCGACGCGGCGAGCTGCCGCTCGAACGGCTGCGCGTTGCCCTCTTCGCCGTCGCGGTAGGACTGCGCGGCCGTCTTGACGTTGTCCACGAGCCCGCGGACGCCTTCCGCCGACGCGCCGAGCGCTTCCTTCGCCTTCTCCCCCGTCGGCCGGATGATCGGCGGCAGGAACGCGCACAGCAGCCCGTAGGCGTGGTCCGACATCGCCGAGTCGGCCGCGGAGGACGCCGTGTCGAGCCGGTCGATCAGGCTCTCGACGTGGCTCGCGTGCGCGACCAGCTCGTCCGGTTCGACCTCGAAGCCCGCGGCGGTCATGCGTTCACTTCCAATCCTGGTTCTTCCAGTCGCCGATCACCGGCGGCGCCACCGCCTGCTCGCCCGCGAAGAAGTTCGGGTCGTCGCTTTCGAGGTAGTCGGCGGCCTTGTGTTCCTTGTCGTCTTCCTTCTTGCCGCCACGGCCGGCACCCATGCCGCCCATGCCCGGGCTGCCCGCCGCGCCGGCCTTTCCGCCCGCCATGCCCGCGTTGCGTGCCGCCGCCGCTTCGGCCTCCGCGGCCGCGCCGGACGCGGCGCCACCACCCAGGCTGCCCGCGCCCGTGCCGCGCACACCACCGCCGACGCCGCCGCCGGCACCCGCGCCACCGCCGCCGATCCCGCCGAGCGAGCCACCGCCGGAGCCGCCGCCGATGCCGCCGAGGCGGCTCGCGATGCTCTCGCCGTTGATCCCGCCGCCGCGGCCGATGGTCGGCATCTTGCCGAGGCCGCTGCCGCCGCCGGGAATCCCGCCGGGGCCGGTGCCGGTGGGCAGGCCGGTGATCGGGTCGATGCCGGGCGGGGTGAACCCGGGGATCGGGCTGCCGCCGCGGACGCCGCCGCCACCGCCCGAGACGTCCGGGATGTTCGGGATCGACGGCGGCGTGTAGCCGCCGCTGCCGCCGGTGCTCCCGCCGATCCCGGACGGGGTGAAGCCGGACGACGTCGTCGAGTCGTCGAAGCCCGGCACCGACGAGCCGGGGATGCCGGAACCGGTGAAGCTGCCGCCGGGGATTTCGGGGATGCCGGCTCCCGAGAAGCCGGGGCCACCCGCGCCGCCGCCACCGCTGGCGGCCGGGATGCCGGCCCCGGAGAAGCCCGAGCCGCCGGCGCCGCCGCCGGGGATACCGCTCCCACCGCCGGGGATACCGCTGCCGCCACCGGGGATGCCGCTGCCGGAGAAGCCCGACCCTTCGCCGCCGGAGCCACCGCCCGGGATGCCCGCGCCGCCGAAGGAGCCGCTGCCCCCGGCACCGCTGCCGCCGGGGCCGCCCGCGCCGTCGAGCCCGGCGGCGTTGAGGCCGGCCGGGGTCCGGCCCGCGGCCGTGGGGTCGAGCGCCGGGTCCATCGCCGTGCGCGCCATCAGCGGCTGGGCGCCACCCGCGCCCGCGCCGCCGGCCGCGGTGCCCTGCCGCTGCGCCGTCGCGGTGGCGGTCGGGAGCTTCGGCGGGGCCGGGAACCGCGGCGTCGCGACCGCGGCGCCGATGGTCTCGTCGTACTGCGTCATGATCTGCGCGGCGTGCTCCCGCGCGGCCTGCTGCGCGCGGTAGGTCTGCATCGCCTCGCCGGCCGCCGCGGCGTACTGCACCGGGTCGGTCATCGACATCAGCTTCTGGTTGGTGCTCTGCAGGTCGAACTGCACCGGCGGGTTCGCGACCATCTGCCGCTGGGTCTCGTTCAGCGCCTGGGAGTGGATCTCCTGCTGGCGCCCGGCGAGCGTCGCGCCCTGCGCGGTCGAGCCGAGCCACTTGCCGACGCCGGCGAGGTGCTCGCGGACGGCGTCACCGGCGTCGCCCTGCCAGTTGTTCGTGCTCGCGTTGATCGCGTCGGCCAGCGTCTTCTGGTGCGTGCCGAGGTCGTTGCCGACCGCCACCCACTCCTCCGACGTCTCCGCGACGGTCGCCGGGTTGGCGTCCTGCGTGATGGCGTCGTTCATCTGCTCGTGGCTGGCGTTGGCCCACAACGTCTTCGGGGCGCCGCCGTTCTCGCGCATGGCGAGACCCTCGTCGAGGCCGTGCTTGGCGTCGTCGAGGTGCTGCTGGTAGAGCTCCTGGATCTTCTTGTCGCGCAGCACCGGGTCGACGGCCGGGCCGAGCCAGCCGGCCCGGATCTCGTCGTCGATCTCCCTGGTGGCCATCTCGCGGATCTCGTCGCCCGAGGGCGAGTTGTCCGTTTTCAGCGGTCCGACGTAGTACTTCGACGACGAATCGGCCGTCACGTCGTAGAGCGGACTGCGCGGGTTGTAGTCCGGGGACGACGGGTCCGAGACGGACTCGGCGGTGGCTGCCACGGTCTCCCTCAGCTCTGGTCGGCGGTCGGGAGCGAGGTCAGCGTCGCGCGCGTGGTCTCTTCCCGGGACTTGTAGTTCTTCTTGGCCAGCTTGATGGCCTCGATGTAGGTGGGGAACTCCTGGCGGGCCGCCTGCAGCTGGGTGACGAGGCCGTGCTCGTCGGCGGCGGTGCTCACCATGTGCGCGGACACCCACTGGCCGGTCGCGGTCCGGCTCATCGCCGGCGCGTCGTGCAGCCGCTGCAGGTTCGCCCAGCGCTGCTCGAGCGACTCGAGCACGCCTTCCAGGGCCTCGATCAGCTGGTTGCCCGTGGTGTCGTCGATGGCGAAGCCGCCGGACTGCGCGAGCCGCTTCAGCTGGGCGCCGGCGAGCCCGACGCGGACCGCGGCCATCGTCTTCTGCGCGGGATCGGTCGCCGTCTGCATCTGCGCCGTCGCCTGGAGAGCCTGGGCAACCGCCTGGGTCTCTTCCGTCATCTGGCCTGTTCCCTTTCCGGTCAGTACACCGCGGCGATGGCGTCGCGGATCGCGCGGGCGAGGTCGGCCCGCCCGGCCGGTACGTACTCGGCTGTCAGCTCGCCGGCGTCGCCGGTCGTGGTGTGCACCAGGTAGCGGCCGTCGGCGGTGTCCAGCCAGCTCAGCGGGTCGCCGGAGAGCCGTTCACCGCGCCGGCTCTGGGCCGTGACGGCGATGTGGCCGCCGCCGAGCCGCGGTTCGGCGAGGACCCGCTCGAGCACGGCGACGTCCGAGGGCTTCGCCGCCGGCGGCCGGCGGCCCGGCCGCACCACGGCCTTGACCTCGATCATGCCGAAGGCGTCGGTCTCTTCTTCGTCGAATTCGGCGTCCGCGATCCGCTTCGCCGTCATGGCCGAGACCTCGCGCCCCGCCGCGCGGTGCACGACGTGCTTGCCGGTCGTCGCGGCCGGGGCGGGCGGCAGGACGCCGGTGACGACCTCGACCAGCTCCTCGTCGGCGAACAGCGAAAACAGCAGCTCGTCGGTGTCCGGGGCCTGGGTGACGCCGAGCGCCTGGGCGCCGTCGGTCACCACGAGCACGGCGACGTCGGCGCCGAGGCCGTCGATCCCGCTGACCGCAACCGAAACGCGTGGCTCGGCCAGCAGCTCGAACGCCGTCCGCACACCCGGGTGCAGTTCGCCCGAAACCGAAAGCCGTCGCTCCTCGAGCGCGTCGTACACCTGGCGCGCGACCCGCACGAACCGCACCGGGTCCGCCGGGAGGTTGCCCGCGCGCAATGGGTAGCGCCGGATGTCGCCACCGGTCGCCTGACCGACGACGAGGGCTTCGACGACCCCGAGGACGAACTCGAACCTGTCCGCCATTTCCCCTCGCTGCATTCGTTCGTCAAACCCTCAAGCAACCTTCCTGCCGAAGGTTAGCAGTGCCCGGGAACCCCGCGTCGGCGCCGCCACGCGGGTGCCCGAAAGACCACGATCCCCGGCCTGTGCGGGCAAAGCGCGGCGGGTGATCACGTCACCCGATGCGGTGCTGGTGAACGCGCAGCTGGAGGGTGACAAGATCCAGTAGCGGCGTCGCAACACCCAGCTCACGGGCACGCGCGGTGAGGTCGCCGAAGATCTGCTCCCCCTCGACCGGGTGACCGCCAAGCAGGTCGCGGTACAGCGAAGATCCCCCCATCGCGGGGTCGGTCACGGTCTTCCGGGTGGCCGCGAGGTCGGCGGCGGGCACGGGGTACCCGGCGGCCGCCGCGACGGCGGCGGCTTCGGCCACGACGGCTTCGGCGAACTCCACGCCCCCGGGGACGGCCACGACGTCGCCGATGGTGCCGCGCATGAGGGTGTTGACCGCGCCGATGGCGGCGATGAACACCCACTTCGCCCACATCGACTCGGTGATCCGCGCGTCGAGGGCGGCGGCGAACCCGGCGTTCGTCAGGGCGGCGTCGACGTCGGCGAGCTTTCCGGGCGCGGGTTCGGTGCGGGCACCGTAGGCCAGGCTCTGCAGCGGGCCGAGCCGCCGGATGGCGCCGTCGTCGTCGATGGTGGTCTGCACCTTGGCGACGCCGCCCAGCACGGCGTCCGGGCCGAAGCGCTTGTCGAGGACGTCGACGTGGGCGAGCCCGTTGAGGAACGGAAGGATCAGCGTGCCGGGGCCGACGGCGGGAGCGAAATCGTCGATGGCCGCGGCCAGGCCGGTCGCCTTGACGGCGAGCAGCACGAGATCGTAGGTCCGGTCGAGCGAGCCGGTCTCGACGAGCGCCGGCTCGAGGACGGTGTCCTCCCCCAGGCCGACGATCCGCAGCCCGCGTTCCCGGAGCAGCTGCGCCCGGGCCGGCCGGACGAGGAAGGTGACGTCGCGGCCCGCTTGCAGAAGCCGTCCGCCGAAGTACCCACCGGTCGCGCCGGCGCCCACCACGAGAATGTCCACAATCCGACGCTACGCCTGCCGCGCGAGTGTCCCAGCGAGTGGGCGGACCACAGCGAAACGACAGGTCGTCCGGGGTGCGCCGCACGTTGGCGGAACATGGGAAGGCGGATCCGCCGGACGCTGGCCGGGCGCGGGCCTGACGGCGGCGGCGCTGACCGACGGTCTCGGTTGCTGCCGCTCCTTCTGCGGTCAGCCCGGTGGCGTCGCGCGGAAGCGAGTGTCGGCGTCCTGCACGACCGCGAGTCGGACAAGGAGCTGGCCACGCTGGATGCGGAAAGCCCGTACTACACGGCCTCGTTGGCGAAGCTCCTGATCGCGATCGACGAGGTGCACCCGGACGGGACATGGCAGCGTTCTGGGAGCGCAACGGGGGCAACGCGATAGTGGCCCGCACGGCGGCGATGATCGGGCTGTCGCACACGACGCCGCCCGCGGACCCGACGCAGTGGGGAATGGCGAAGACGAGCGCGTCGGACGTGGTGGCGACGTACGAGTACTCGCTGGACGTGATCCCGGACGAGGTGGCGGCGCCGTTGCTGGCGGCATTGGCTGGGGCCCGCAACCCGGCGGACGACGAGTGGGACCAGTACTTCGGGATTCCGGACGGCTTGCCGGGGAGGTCTTGGCAGGTCAAGCAGGGGGTGGATGATCTTGCGGAATGCGGTGGTACTGAACACGACGGGGGTAGTTAGTGGGCGGTATGTGGTGGTGTTGCTGACGCAGCAGCCGGCGGTGAGTTCGGCAAAGGGCCAGGCGGCGGTGACCGCAGGGATCGAGAAGTTGGCACCCCTGCTGACCCAACTCGACGCGACGTGACTTGGCAGGTAGGCCAAGGTGGGTTGGCGCCGGGTATCTCGCTGCGAAGGCATGCGCAGGATGGCCCAGCCAGGACGGATGACTCGCAGACGGCTTCGAGGCGACGAGCGAAGCCCACGCGACCGGCCGCACACAACCGGCGGCCGGCGGTGCGCCGCGCTCGGACCCGGAGGACTGGGCCTGGCTTCTGCGGGCGATCGATGGGTCTGCGGGTTCCTCCGGTGCGCTACGGACGAAGGCTCGCCCGGCCCGCGACGGACGCGAGGTCGGAAGGTGGGCAGCGGATGCGGGTTCGCCGAGAAGCCGCTTCCGGTAAGAGGCGCGGCGCGCGCTGCCGACTAACAGCCGCGGACGGAGAGCGGTTGGAGGCTAGACGCACGGAGGGCGCGCTTCCGGGAGTAGGAAGCGCCGGCCGCCGACAGTGCACGGCTGACAGCCGACCGGAAGGGTGGCGACGGAGCAGGTTCACACGCGGAAGCGCGCCTCCGGGGAGGAGGCGAAGCTCGGGCTGCCGATAGTGCGCTACTGACAGCGGACGAGTGATGCGGACCCGGCAGCGGATCGAAAGCCGCGGGTGCTGAGGGTGCGGGTGTGAGATGTGACTGCCGGATGCGCGCGTGGGTGTGGGCCCGTAGCCGGTGGCTGCGGGCCTTTCCCATCTTTGGTTGTCTCAGGCTGCGAATGGCAGCGGTTGGTGCAGGTTGTTGCGTCTGGGTTTTCGGTGTTCGTCCAGGAATGCTGGCGGTAGGAACTCCGGGAGGCCGTCGGCAGCTATGCGGACTTCCCAACCGGAGCGATGTAGCAGCCTGTGGTGGTGGGCGCACATCAGGACCAGGTTGTTCAGGTCGGTTCTCCCGCCTTCGGACCAGTGGTGGATGTGATGGCCCTGGCAATGTCGGGGTGGGCGGTGACAGCCCGGGAAGGCGCAGCCTCGGTCGCGCAGGTACAACGCGCGGCGCAGGCCCGCCGAGATCAGGCGGCGGAGGCGGCCCAGGTTCAGCGGCTCGCTCTTCTCGCCCAGCACCGCTGGGATGATCATGCTGTCGCACGCGTGGATCCTGGCCTCCGCCGCCGTCATCGTGCCCGTGTCGCCCAGGGTTGCCTCGCCCACGCCCGACTTCAGGTCGTTCAGGTGTACCGCGATCATCACGTGGGCTCGCTCGCCCGCCTGCATCGGCAGGGTCGGGGAGTTCAACGCCAGGTCGATCGTGTCGGAGAACGCGTCGCCGTAGCGTTCCTGCGGGGAACGGTGGTCGCCTTCCTCGGAACCTGTGCGGCGTTCGGCTAGCGCGTCGAGCAGGGCGCTGGCTCGGGTTCCCGTCTCGTCGTCGAAACGGCCGTGCAGCTCCCATACTCCGGTTCTTTTGCGGCGTAACGAGAGCTCCCGGCTGGGGACTGCGGGTTCGGTGGTGTCTGGTTCGGGGCCGTCGGGGTCCAGGTGCGCCACGATGCGGGCTCCCAGCGCAGCGACCTGCTTGTGGCCTGCATCCTCGGCCAGGGCCAGCAGATGCTGCTCGGCGTCCTCGCGGTGCTCGGGTGGGATCTGCGTGAGCGCACTGACGATCGTGTCGATCATCGGGTTGCTCAGGCGGCCCTCCGCCGCGGCGGCAGCGGTGGAGGGAGCCACCGCGGGAGCGCTGTCGAGGTGGTGGCCGCGCTGCAAGGCGCGGGCTCGTTTGACCACCGTCTCCGCCGCCGACTTCGGGATGTCCGCCAAGTGCTCAAGAAGACGGGCCACCGAGCGGTAGCCGAAGAGTTCCATCACCCCACGGGACTCGATTTCCACCAACAGCGCACCAATCTCGGCCTCGGCGCTACGCACCACTGTGAGCAGGGTGGAGATGCGATCGGCCAAGGCCATCGCATCCGCCTTCCACACCGCTTCCGTTGCCATACAACAAGGTTACCCGACTTCGAACGCGCGATCATCACACGAACAGGTGTCGAACAGAGCCCGGCAGGGGCACCGTCGCGTGGGGAATCGGCGCTGCCGACCACAGCAAGAAAGCAACCACAAGAAGCGCCGATTTCCCACGCCCCGGCGAAGCCGTATCAGTAAAACTCAACCACGAGACCCGACAACCGAACGAGCCCGTTCGATATCAGGCCCCCGATACAACCGCTCGGGAATCCGAGCCAAAGTAGAAGGATGAACCTGCGAACCAAGACCATAAAGCTTCTGAAAACTCATGATCAAAGGCCGCCAGGCATCCGGATCGATGTGATCAGGACTACCAGGAACCCGAATCGAGTCATGCACGAAAACCCGCTGAACCCGCACCTCAATAGCCACAATCCCCCCACGCTGAGCAGGATCCTCCTCAGCAACCGGATGCACAGCCTCGACAACAGCTTCCATGGCAACCGGACACTCGGCAACCCGAGGCGGCGAAACGGTTTCAGACGGAACAGCGGTCAACCCGGCTCGGGAAAACTTGTCCGCGACATGGAAGTACCCCCGCTTGACCTTCCCAGCCGGAACAGGATCGGAACCGGTGGTCAACGCCAGCCGATCCACCGCGGCGGCCAACGCATCCGAAGGCAGATTCAACACGCACTCACGCGTACGCAACAGGTTCTGAGTAGTCTTGGACCGCGCACCGAGCCCGAGCACGGCACGCCACCCGAGCCAAAACGCCGACGACATCGGCGCGAGATTGGCCGAACCGTCCTCGTTGTCACTGGATATCAACACGACCGGCGTGCCGAAATAGAGGATGCCGGGCTCGATGGGCGTGTGCGTAGAAGTCTTCACGCCCTCGATCCTGCCCAACGCGCAAATGCCAAGCTGGCGGGAATCGGCCGTCGCGATCACCGGCGCCGCGAAGGGCGCCGGTGATCGACGACGTCAGCTTGCCGACGTCAGCGCACGCCGCGTGAGCACCCGCGCCAAGTGGCGGCGGTACTCCGCCGTCGCGTGGGGCTCGTCCGGTGGGTTCGTGTCCGACGCCGCCAGCGCGGCCGCCGCGGCGATGGACTCCCCCGCCGCCAACGCCGACTCCGTGGCCGTCGCCCGCAATGGGACTCCGCCCATGTTGACCAGCCCGACCCGGCCGCCGACGACCGCGACCCCGACCATCGCCCAGTCGATCGCGCGGCGGGTGAACTTCTCGAAGCCCCAGCCCAGGCCCGTCTGACGCGGCAGCCGAACCTCGATCAGCAACTCCGTCGGCTCCAGCGGCGTCGTGAACGGGCCCAGGAAGAACTCGGACGCCGGGATCCGGCGCTCACCCGAAGGGCCGCGCGCGACCAAGACCGCGTCCGACGCCAGGATCGCCGCCGGCAGGTCCGCCGCCGAGTCCGCGTGCACCAGGGAGCCGCCGATCGTGCCGCGGTGGCGGACCTGGCGGTCGCCCACCGAAGCCGACACGTGCGCCAGCAGGGGCGCGTGCTCCAGAAGCACCGGGTCCCGCGAAAGGTCGCTGTAGCGGGACAACGCGCCGATCACGACGTCGTCGCCGTCGAGGCGGACGTACCGCAGCTCGTCGACCGGGCCGATGTCGACCAGGTACTCCGGGGCCGCCAGCCGCAGCTTCATCAGCGGCAGCAGGGAATGGCCGCCCGCCAGGACCTTCGCGTCGTCTCCGTGAGAAGCGAGCAGACCCAGCGCCTCGTCCACTGTGGACGCTCGCTGGTACTCGAACGCAGCCGGGATCACCGGTCCACCTCCTGGCCGGACGCGTCGATCACGGCGCTGACGATGTTGTGGTACCCCGTGCAGCGGCAGAGGTTGCCCTCTAGCCCGGCCCGTACTTCGTCACGCGTCGGCTTCGGGTTGTCCGCCAGCAGCGACACCGACGCCATGATCATGCCCGGCGTGCAGAACCCGCACTGCAGGCCGTGCTGCTCGCGGAACGCGCGCTGCACCGGGTGCAGCCCACCGTCAGAAGAGGACAGTCCCTCGACCGTCGTGACGGCGTGGCCGTCGGCCTGCGCGGCGAGCACCGTGCAGGACTTGACCGACTCGCCGTCGAGCAGCACCGTGCAGGCGCCGCACGACGTCGTGTCGCAGCCGATGTTCGTGCCGGTCAGCCCGGCGTTGTCGCGCAGGAAGTGCACCAGCAGCGTCCGGTCCGGCACCTCCTCGGCCACCGGGCGCCCGTTGACCTCGATCGAAACCTTCACCGCGCGCTTCCCTTCCCAGCTGTATCAACCGGGGCTTCGCCCCGGGCCGGGGGCTCCGCCACCCGGAACCCCCGAAACGCAGCCTCTTCAAGTGCGGCCCAGACCCGGATCGGGGTCGTGGGCATGTCCAGGTGCTTCACACCGCGGGACGAAAGCGCGTCCACCACGGCGTTGTGCACCGCGGGCGTCGAGCCGATCGTCGCGGCCTCGCCGATCCCCTTGACGCCCAGCAGGTTCCGGTCGGTCGGGGTGGCCATGTCGACCAGCTCGAAGTCCGGCAGCTCGACGGCGGTGATGAACGAGTAGTCCGCCAGCGTCGCGGTCGTCGGGTTGCCGTCTTCGTCGTAGGTGACGACCTCCATGAGCGCCTGCGCGGCGCCCTGGCCGAGCCCGCCGTGACGCTGGCCGCGGAAGGTCAGCGGGTTGACGATCGGGCCGGCGTCGTCGACGGCGACGATGCGCCGCAGCTCGACCTTGCCGGTCTCGGTGTCGACCTCGACCACGGCGAGGTGCGCGCCGAACGGGAACGTCGGCTTGCCGCCGCCGAACCAGACGTCGGCGGTGAGCTTGCCGCCGCCGGCCGTCTCGGCGACCTGCGCCCAGCTGAGCACCGTGCTCGACGGCGCGCCGCGGACCTGCCAGACGCCGCGCTCGACGTCCAGCTCGAGGTCCTCCGGCGCGGCTTCGAGCAGTTCGGCGGCCAGTTCGCGGGCCTGCGCGATGACCTCGTCGGCGGCCTGGCGGATCGCCGAGCCGCCGAGCTGCAGCGACCGGGAGCCGAACGTGCCGACGGCCTTCGGCACCTCGTCGGTGTCCCCGTGGCGAACGGTGATCTTGTCCAGCGGCACGCCGAGCTGGTCGGACAGGAGCATCGCCAGCGACGTCCCGAGGCCCTGGCCGTGCGGGGAGCTGCCGGTCCAGGCGACGACCGAGCCGTCCGGGTGGATGTCGACGCGGCCGCTCTCGCCGCCCGCGTCACCGCCGGTGATCTCGACGTAGGCGGCGATCCCGAGGCCGAGCTCGACGTGGTCGCCCGCCTCGCGGCGGCGTTTCTGCTCGGCGCGCAGCTCGGCGTACCCGGCGGTCTCGAGGACCTTGTCCAGCGCCGCCGCGTACTCGCCCGTGTCGTAGGACGCGCCGGTCGGCGTCTGGTACGGGAACTCGTCGGGCCGGATGAAGTTGACCCGGCGGACCTCGCCCGGGTCCAGCCCGATCTCGGCCGCGAACACGTCCATGGCGCGTTCGACCGCGGCCGTCGCCTCCGGGCGGCCCGCACCGCGGTAGGCCGCGATCGGGGTCGTGTTCGTGACGACCGCGCGGCTGCGCGTCTCCACCTTCGGGAACCGGTAGACGCCGACCGCCATCAGCTCGGTCAGCGTCGGGAGGAACAGCGTCCGCGGGTAGGCGCCGGCGTCCTGGACGACGTCGAGGCGGTACGCGAGGACGGTGCCGTCGCGCTTGCCGCCGATGGTCACCGTGTTCTGCTGCGCGCGCCCGTGCGTCATCGAGGTGAGGTTCTCGCTGCGCGACTCGACCCAGCGCACGGGCCGGCCGATCTCCTTGGCGGCCCAGCCGAGAACCGTCACCTCGGGATCCGCGCCGATCTTCGCGCCGAAGCCGCCGCCGACGTCCGGCGCGACCACGCGGACGTTCTCCTCGCCGACACCGAGGCTCATGTCCACCTGCATGCGGGCGATCTGGGCGTTCTGCGTGGAAAGCCAGAGCGTCAGGCGGCCGTCCTCGCCCCAGGCGCACGACGCGCCGCGGACCTCGAGGGGCGCGGGCGCGACGCGCTGGTTCACGATCGCCTGCGTGACGACGACGTCGCAGCCGTCGAAGATCGACTCGTCGAACTCCTCCGCGCCGTTGACCTGCATGACGTTGCTGCCCTTGTCGGGGTACAGCAGCGTCTCGCCGGCCAGCGCCGCGTCGATGCTCGCGACGGCGTCGAGGGGGTCGTAGTCGATGTCGACCAGCTCGGCCGCGTCGGCCAGCTGGTAGCGCTCCTCGGTGACGACGAGCGCGACCGGCTCGCCGACGTAGCGCACCACGCCGTCGGCCAGCCACGGCTCCTTCACCGGGCCCGCGTCGTGCGGATCGAGGCCGAGGTCGGCGGCGGTGAACACGCCGAGCACCCCCGGCGCCGCCTTCGCCTCGCTGACGTCAATGCTTTCGATCCGCGCGTGCGCGACCGGACTGCGCACGAACACCGCATGCGCGGCGCCGGAAAGCGCTTCCTCCCGCAGATCGTCCACGTAGGTGCCGCCCGCGGTGATCAGGTTCTGATCCTCCTGGCGGACCACCCTGGTCCCGACAATGCTCATCTGGTCTCCTGCTCGCCGATACCCCGCCGATCATGCCCTGTCGTTTCAGGAGAACGCCAGCACCACGGCGAGTCCGAGCCCGGCGATGCCGATCCCGATGCGCAACGGCGTCGCCGGGAGCCGGCGGACGAGGTTCGAGCCCAGCCACGAGCCGGCGAGGGAACCGAGGCAGACGGCGAGCGCGGCGGTCCACACGACCTTGCCGGTGAAGGCGAAGACGACCGCGGCGAGGAGGTTCGCCGAGCCGGTGACCAGGTTCTTCGCGGCGTTCGTCCGGGCCAGCGGCTGGCTCCAGACGGAGACGAGCAGCGCGAGCATGAGCACCCCGGCGGCGGCGCCGAAGTAGCCGCCGTAGACGCCGATGAGGAACGCGGCCACGCCGGTGGCGGGGCTGAGGCCGTGGTGTTCGGCGCCTTCGGCCAGCCGGCGCAGCCGGGGCCCGGCGATGAGGACGATCGACGCGCCGCCGATCAGCCACGGGACGATGGTGGTGAAGGCGTCGGACGGCGTGAGGAGCAGGACGAGGCCGCCGCACGCCCCGCCGACGGTGGTGATGACGCAGAGCGGGATGATTTTCCGCCGCTGACCGGCGAGTTCGGGGCGCGCCCCGGCGGCAGCGCCGGCGGTGGTGCCGAGCATCGCGACGGTGTTGGTGACGTTCGCCGTGACGGGCGGGAGCCCGGCGGCGAGCAGGGCGGGGTAGGAGACGAGGGACGCCAGCCCGGCGGTGGCTCCGGTCAGGCCGGCTCCGACGCCGGCCAGGACGAGCAGGAGGAAGGTGCCGACGCTGGTGATCACGTTGTCATCTCAACACGGCGGGCGCGGCGGGCCGCGGTGAGCTTGCTCCCACCCGGCGCCACGACCCAGCGAGGCGACGCGGCCAAGTCGAGCAGTATAGGTCGTTATACGAATTACTCGGGCCTTGTCCGAAACCGGACGGGATCCGCCGCCGGGCTTGCCCCGCCGCCGCGAGCCGACACAGAATCCGCGCTGACAAGGTTGTCAACACCACGGAGGACGGCATGGGCGGCGGGCTGAACCGGCGGAAGGCCCTCCTGGGCGCGGGCGGCGTCGCGGCCCTGCTGGCGTCGGGACTGCTGCCGGGCGTCGCGGCGGCCGAAGTGACCGGGAGTGCCGCGAGCCCGACGCCCCAGGGACCGCCGGACCCCGTCGCCGCGACCTACCTGCGTGTCCTGCTGCGGCACACCCGGTGGGCCGAGCAGCAGTTCGACCGAGTCGCCGGGATCTACCCCGCGAAGGACTTCACCTTCGCCGTCGTCCTCGGCAACGCCCTCCTCCTCACCCGCGACGGCTACGACGCCGCCATCGCCGGCATCGAAAAAGACCAGCTCAAAGCCCACACCCTCGCCACCATCAAGCACTTCGCCGCGTCGAACCTGCTCACCGGCGGCACCGAATGGGGCCGGAAACTGTTCTTCGACACGACGTTCCAGTCGTACTTCCTGCTCGCCGCGCGTCTACTGTGGACGGACCTCGACGACGCCACCCGGCAGAACGTCGAGCGCATCACCACCGGGCAAGCCGCCTACACCACCGCCCTCGGCACGAACGACGACCCGGCCTCCGGTGGCTGGACCCCCAACGGCCTCGAGGGCGGCTTCCAGGGCGACACCAAACTCGAAGAAATGGGCGTCTACGCGCAATCACTCGCGCCCGCCCTCGCCTGGGCACCGAACGACCCACGAGCGAACGACTGGCGAGCGGCCTTCGGCACCTGGAGCCGCAACGAAGGCGGGCTGCCCGCCGCCGACCTCGCCAACCCGCGGCTCGTCGACGGCCGGCCCATCAGCGCGAACACCGCCACCAACCTCTACGACACCTTCCTCGTCGAGAACCACGGCTCCTTCGGCCCGCACTACCAGGAAGAGCTCTGGCGCACCTCCGGCCGCAACTCGATGCACTTCCTCGCCGCCGGCACGCCGCTGCCCGAGGTCCTCACCGCCCAGCCGAACGGCGAGCTCCTCTGGCGCACCATGCTGCTCATGACCAGCGACGCCGGCGAGCCGCTGATGCCGATGGTCGCCGACCGGGAACACCTCTACGGCCGGGACGTCGTCCCGCTCGCCTTCCGCGCCCAGGTCCTCGGCGACCGCCACGCCGCCTACGCCGAGGCGCAGCTGGCCGCCCGGCTCGAGCCCTACCAGGCCTACGCGCCCGCCGACCGGATCACGAAGTTCTCCGGCGAGCCCAAGTACGAGCCGGAAGCCCGGGCCGAACTCGCCATCAGCTACCTCCTGCACGAGTGGCGGGCCGGGCAAGGTCCGGTCACCCCGGTGAGCAAGCAGGAGTTCGACGCCCACGCCGCCGGGGCCGCCGACTTCGGGACCGGGCCCGGGTTGCTCGCGCACCGCTCCCCCGCCGCCTGGGCGGCCACCGTCACCAAGCCCGGCTTCGTCAAGTTCGCCTGGCAGCCGCACCACGACGACTGGCTCTTCGTCCTCGGCGGCGCGAACCCGATGCTGCTGCCGGCCACGAACATCGCCGTGCAGGAACGCCACGCGACCACCTACGCGAAGGTCCGCGACGGCTTCGACGGCACCGTCGGCGTCCTCCGCTTCGACACCGGGTACGCCGCCTTCGCCACCCTCCCGACCGGCGCCGCCGTGTACGCCAGCACCGGCGTCGCCGAGGGCGAAGGCGTCCTGAACGTCTACAACCTCGTCATGCCGGGCGTCCCGGGCCTCGACGGCGATCGCACCTACACCGCCGCCGAAGGTTCCGTGACGATCAAGGCGCAGGCCCCGGCCACCGGCGCCCGCACCGACGACCTGGTGTTCGCCCCGGTCACCGCCCGGTACGTCCGCATGCTCGGCGTCCAGCCGGACCCGCAGTACGGCTACTCCCTCTGGGCCTTCGAAGTCAGCGACGGCGACGGCCCCGACCTCGCGCGCACCGGAACCGCGTCGGCGTCCTCGGCGAGCCCGGGCAAGGAAGCCAAGTACGCCAACGACGGCGACGCCACGACGCGCTGGGCAGTGTCCACATCGGACCGGCCGCGGGCGGACAGCTGGCTCGCCGTCGACCTCGGCGCGCCGCGGACCGTCGACCGTGTCCGGCTGAGCTGGGAAGCGGCCGCCGGACGCAAGTACCGCGTCGAAACCTCGCAAGACGGCCTGACCTGGACGACGGCGGCAACCTACCCGGTGCCCGCGCTCAGCAGCACCAAGGGCCGGCTGGACATCGACGGCCGCGCCGGGATCACCGTCGCCGGCCCGAACCCGCTGACGGTCACCGGCGACCGCGTCACGCTCTCCGACGGCCCGGCCGCCCCGTTCGTCGCCGAGCTGCGTCCCGGCCCGGCGCAGGCGTCCGGCCGGGTCCCGTCCGGCGCCGCCGCGGTCGAAGCCACCGTCACGGACGGGTTCCTCGTGCTGCTCAACCTCTCCGGCGCCGCGGCGAGCGGCACGGCGGTCCTCCCCGCGGAAAAAGGAGAGAACCGGCTGTACCGCGGCGAGCAGACCGTCACCCGGACCGGCACAGAGATCTCCTACGCACTGGCCGCGGCGGAAGGCCGGATCGAACCGCCGTGGTTCACCGTGCGCGGCCCCGTCGGTTTGAAGGCGGTCGTCCGCGACGCGAGCCGGGTCGACCTCACCGCACCCGCCGGGCTGCTGCCCGTGCTCGTCACGGTGACGCCGGACGGCGGTCGCGCCCGGCCGGTGCTGCTGCCGCCGCGCCGGACCGTGCCGGTCGTCTTCGGCGACGTCCGCCCCTACCCGCTGCCCGACCGCGCGCTCGGGCGGACCACCTTCCCCGCCGAACCGCTGCCGCCGGGGATGTCCAGCCCCGCCGCGGCCGTCGACGACGACCCGGCGACGGCGTGGCGGCCGGGCCCCGACGGGCGGATGGTCGTCGATCTCGGGGCGGTGACGGCGGTTTCCGCGGTCGAACTGGCCTGGACCCGCGGCCGCGTGCCCGCCGCGACCGTCGAAACCAGCGTCGACGGCGTCACCTACGCGACCGCGGACACCGGGCCGGCCCGGTACGTGGCCGTCCGGACGCGCTGGCGGAGCGGCGACGCGAGCCTTTCGCGGCTGTCTGTCCGGACTTGATCGATCTCGCACCGTTCGCGGTGGGTCCCGGGGCGAGTACCTTGGCAGCACAGGGCCCCCGGGAGGACGGATGCGCGTCACGATCGCCGAGGTCGCCCGCCGGGCGCGGGTGAGCAAGACGACCGTGTCGAGGGTGCTCAACAACAAGGCCGATGTGGACGCGGCGACCGCGATCCGGGTGCGCGAGGTGATCGCGGCGACCGGGTACATCCCGAGCGCCGGCGCGGTCGGGCTGGCCCGCGGGGTGACGCGCACGGTCGGGATGCTGGTGCCGGGGCTGACCTGGCCGTGGATGGGCGAAGTGCTGCAGGGCGTCGCCGACGTCGTGGAGGCCAAGGGCTACGGCCTGCTGCTGTCGACGGCCAACCGCGGCGCGGACTCCCTCGACGAGTTCTCCCGCCAGGTGTCGGCGAAGGCGTTCGACGGGCTGCTGCTCGTCGAACCGCCGGACGCCGTGCGGCACCTGCGCGTGCTGCACGACTCCGGGCTGCCGGTGGTGGTGATCGACGACCGCGGCCGGCGGCCCGCGTTCCCGTCGGTGGGCACGGACAACCGGCAGGGCGGCGCGGCCGCGGCCCGGCACCTCCTCGACACCGGCCGCACGCGGTTCGCCACCGTCACCGGGCCGCGCGACTTCGGCTGCACCACCGATCGCCTCAACGGTTTCAACGACGTCGTGCGCGAAGCCGGACTGACGCTGGACCCGCGTCTGATCATCGAAGGCGACTTCACGAGCGAAAGCGGCGAGGCCGCGATCCTGCAGCTGCTCGCCACCGGCCCCGAGTTCGACGCCGTCTTCGCGCACAACGACCTCACGGCGGCCGGGGTGCTGGCCGGCCTCCGGAAGTCCGGGCGCGCGGTGCCGGGGGACGTCGCCGTGGTCGGGTTCGACGACATCCCCCTCGCCGCGCACACCCAGCCGGCGCTGACGACGATCCGCCAGCCCCTGCGCGAAATGGGCGAGACGGCGGCCCGGCAGCTGCTCGCCCGGCTGGGTGGGGCACCCCAGCCGGACGAGCCGCTGATCGTCCCGACGTCCCTGGTGATCCGCGAATCGACTCAGGTGACGGTCAGCGCCGCCGACAGCGGGACGTTGCGCGAGGAATCACCGAGGTAGACGCGGTACTGGCCCGCGTTGGTCGTCCACGACCCGGTCCAGTGCGCGAGGTCCCGCGGGGTGAGCGGGAACGACACCGTCTGGCTCTGTCCCGGGTTGAGCTGGACCTTTTTGAACCCCTTCAGTTGTTTGGGCGGCTCGCCGTTGCCGGCGGGCTGCCCGACGTAGAGCTGGACGACGTCGGCGCCCGCGCGGGTGCCGGTGTTGGTCACCGTGGCCGTCACGGTCGCGGTGCCGTTCGTACCCTGTGGGGTGACGACCAGGTTCGAGAACCCGAACGTCGTGTACGACAGGCCGAAGCCGAACGGGAACAGCGGGTCGAGGTTCCGGCTGTCGTACCACCGGTATCCGACGTTGAGCCCTTCGGAGTACTCGATCCGGTCGTTCGCGCCCGGGAACTGCTGGACGCTCGCCGTCGGCAGGTCCGCGAGCTGCTTCGGGAAGCTGATCGGCAGCTTGCCCGAGGGGTTGACGTCGCCGTAGAGCAGCGACGCGAGCGCGTTCCCGTTCTCCTGGCCCGGGTACCAGCCCTCGATCACCGCGGCCGCCTTGGCCAGCCACGGCATGGTGACGGCCGACCCGGTGTTGAGCACGACGATCGTGCGCGGGTTGGCCGAGGCCACCGCGTCGATCAGGTCGTTCTGCTGGTTCTGCAGGTCGATCGTGTCGAGGTCCTGGGTTTCGGACTCGCCGTAGCTGGCGAACACGATCGCGACGTCCGCGGTGCGGGCCGCCGCGACCGCCGCCGGGATGTTCGGTGTCTGGACGTGCTCGCCGGCGCCGTCCACATAGGACACCGTGACGCCGGAGCCGGCCCGGGCCTTGATGCCGTTGATCGGGTTCACCGATGCCGGCGACGGGTTGACCTTGGCGCTGCCGCCGCCGATGTTCTGCGGGTCGATCCCGTCGCCGCCGGACAACGCGATCGACTTCGTCGACGTCGTCAAAGGCAGGACGCCGGTGTTCTTCAGCAGCACCGACCCGGCCGCCGCGACGTCCCGCGCGGTCGTCACGTTGGCCGCGTTGGTCACCACCGACGCCGGTGTCCCCCGCCGGGCGCGATCGAAGACGCCGAACTTGAACATCTGCGTCAGCACCCGGCGGACCATGTCGTCGACGCGCGCCTGCGTGACTTCACCGCGCGAGACGGCGTCGAGCAGGCCCTGACCGAAGAACGCGCCGCCGGGCATCTCCATGTCGAGCCCGCCGTTGGCCAGCTGCCGGGCCCCGCCGGTCGCCGAGCCCCAGTCGGAGCCGACGAACCCGCCCCAGGCGGCGTCCTGCTTGATCGCCGTGGTGAGCACGCCGCTGTTCTGGCACGCCGGGACGCCGTTGATCTGGTTGTAGGCGCACATCATCGACGCGACCTGGCCCTGGCTCGCCACCTGCTGGAACGCCGGCAGGTACAGCTCGTGCAGCGTCCGGTCGTCGATGATGACGTTGTCCGACGGCGTCCCGCGCGACGCCCCAGCCTCGACGTTGTAGGCGGCCGCGTGCTTGGCCTGCGCCATCACGCCCTGGCTCTGGATGCCCTGGATCGTCGAGGTCCCGGCCGCGCCGGCGAGGTACGGGTCCTCGCTGTAGGTTTCGAAGTTGCGACCCCAGCGCGGGTCGCGGACCAGGTTGATCGTCGGGCCGAGGGCGATGTCGACGCCCTTGCCCGCGAACTCGGCACCCATGGCGCTGCCGTACCGGTTCATCAGGCCGGTGTCCCAGGTCGCGGCGGCCGAGACCGGTGCCGGGAACTGGGTGACGCCGTCGAGGCCGTCGCCGACCCCGGCCGGGCCGTCCTGCAGGCCGAGCGCCGGGATGCACAGCTCCGGCACCGCGTCGGTGTTGCCGATGTACGGCCCGGTCGCGCCGTTGCCGTGCAGCACCTTCACCTTCTGCTGGGCCGTCATCACGGCCATCAGCTGGGTGACGCGGTCGGCGACCGGCGCGGTGGACCCCACCCACGGGCAGCCACCGGGATTGGTCGGCGTGGTCGTCGGTGGGGCGCTGTCGGACGTGTGGACGGCGAACTCCCACAGCGACACACCCCACTGCGTTGCCCGGGCCGTCGCGTTCATCCGGACATAGCGAGCGGTCCCCGACACGGCCGGGTGCTCGGTACCGCCTGCCCCGGTCACGGTCGCCGCCGTCGTCCACGACGAACCGTCGGCGGACAGCTGGATCGTGTACGCGCTCGCGTACGCCGCCTCCCACGTCAGGTCCACGCCGCAGACCGGGCGCGCACTGCCCAGGTCGACCTGGATCCACTGCGGATCCGCGGCCAGGCTCGACCAGCGCGTCCCGCCGTCGCCGTCGAACGCCGCCGAAGCCGGGAAGGCGTCGGACTGGACGCTGGAGGCCGTCGCCGGTTGCCGCAGCGCCGCGTTCGCGCTGCCGCACGCCTGGGCCGAACCATCACCGAACACCTGGAACTCCCACAGCGACACGCCCCACTGGGTGGCCCGCTGGGTCGTCGTCAGGCGGACGTACCGGCCGGTGCCGGACACCGGCAGCGTCTGCGTGCCGCCGGTGCCCGTCGTCGTCGAGTACACAGTGGACCACTGGGTTCCGTCGGCCGACGCCTGGAGCGTGAACGCCTTGGCGTAGGCCGCTTCCCACTGGAGCACGACCTGGTTGAGCGTGTGGGACGCCCCGAGGTCGACCTGCAGCGTCTGCGGGTCGGCCGCCAGGCTCGACCACCGGGTGCCCGGATCGCCGTCGACCGCGGCCGACGCCGGGAACGCGGCGTTTTCGGTCGACGACGCGGTCACGGCGTGCCCCTGCGAGAGCAGCGCCGGGGCCGCCTGGGCGGTGAACAGCGGCACGGTGAGCAGGCCCACCGCGACCACGGCGCCGAGGGCCAGCCGCTTCACTGGTACACCCGCACGTAGTCGATCACCATGTCCTGCGGCAGCACGGTCCCCGCTCCCGGCGGGCCGGGGAAGTCGCCGCCGATGGCGTTGTTGAGGATCAGGAAGAACGGGTGGTCGTACACCCACGGCCCGCGCGTGCTCTCGACCGTGTCGCGGTTGATCGTTTCGAACGCGTTGCCGTCGACGTAGAAGGTCATGTGCGACGCGTCCCAGTCGAGACCGAACTTGTGGAAGCCGGCCGAGACGTCCTGGCCGAGGTCGAACGGCGCGCCGATGCCACCGGCGCCGTTGTACGCGGGCGCGTGGATTGTCGAGTAAGCCAGGTTCGGCGACTTGCCGACGTGCTCCATGATGTCGATCTCGCCGCAGTTCGGCCACGGTGTGCCGCTGAAGAAGTTCGCGCCCAGCAGCCAGAACGCGGGCCAGAGCCCCTGCGTGCCGGACACCTTGATGTTCGCCTCGACGTGGCCGTAGGTGAAGCTGAACTTGCCCGCGGTGTTGATCCGGCCGGACGTGTACTGGCAGGTGCCGCTGCCGCTGACCGGGTCGACCGGGCAGGCGCTGCCCGGGGTGGCTTCGCGGCGGACCTGGATGACGAGGTTGCCGTGGCCGTCCTGCTTGGCGTTGTTGTTGTTCGTGTAGTACTCGAGCTCGTTGTTGACGCCGGGGCCGGTCTCGGCGGTCCACTTGCTCGCGTCCGGGGCCGCGCCCGCGGCGCCGTTGAACTCGTCGCTCCAGACCAGCGTGCCCGGGAAGTGCGGGGCCGGCGGGGCGGGCGGCGGCTGCGTCGGGTTGCCGCCGGTGCCGTAGACGTCGAAGCCCCACAGCGAGTAGCCGTAGCCGTTGGAGCGGGCGGTGCCGTACATCCGGACGTACCGGCCGGAACCGTTGACGGTCAGCGTCTCCTTGAAGCCCTTGCCGGTGGTGGTCGAGTAGATCGAGGTCCAGTTCGCGTTGTCGTTCGACACCTGGATCTGGTAGGCGACGGCGTAGGCCGGGTCCCACTGCAGGACGACCTGGTGGATCGCGGCAGGCGCGCCGAGGTCGACGGTGATCCAGCCCGGGTCGACCCAGCCGGTGGTCGCGCTGGTCGCCCAGCGCGTGGCCGGGTCGTGGTCGAACGCCTTGGCCGGGACGCAGCCGGGGCACGCGCCGTCGTCCTGGTAGGAGGACGCCGTGCCGGGCTTGCCGTAGGACAGCAGGACGTCACCGGGCTGGGTGGTGCCGCCTCCGCCGTAGACCTGGAACTCCCACAGCGAGTAGCCGTACTGCGTGGCGCGCTGGGTGCCGGTCAGCCGGACGTACCGGCCGCTGCCGGTGACGGGCAGCGTCTGGTTGCCGCCGGTCGCGGTGGTGGTCGAGTAGAGGGTGCTCCAGGTGGCGCCGTCGGCGGACGCCTGGATCGTGAACGCCTTGGCGTAGGCCGCTTCCCAGTTCAGCACGACCTGGGACAGCTGCTGGGTGGAGCCGAGGTCGACCTGGAGGTACTGCGGGTCGCTGAACGCGCTGGACCAGCGGGTACCGGGGTCGCCGTCGACGGCGGCGGACGCGGGGAACGCGGCGGACTCGGTCGAGGACGCCGTCACCGGACGGTCTTGGGAGAGCAGGACGGGCGCGGCCTGCGCCACCGGCGCGGTGAGCAGGGCGGCCAGGGTCAGGGCGAGGACGGCGAGAACCCGGATCCTCGGCATGCGGCGTTGCATGGGCACCTCCACGGCGAACCGGCGCCGGGACGGCCTTGCCCCGGCGCGGATCGGCTCACGTGGTCTTCGACGCGGGTGTGGGGCCCGGCCGTCGGCACGCTCTTAGTTCAGGATATAAATAAAGAGCCGTAAAATGTCAACTTCCCTGCGCCGGACGGTCGCGGACCACGCGGAAGACTGGTCCGGGCGAGGAGAATCCGCGCCGGAGCCTTGACTCCGCCGAGCCCGGCGCTGTTAACTGCGATCTCACCGACGGAACCGGTTCCGTGACCGCCACCGGGACAGTTCCGCCGCGACACGCACCCTTCGGGCTGACTGGTCCGCGCTCCTCGCACCACCCGGTACCGCTCCTCCGGCTCACGGCGCCGGGCGGGTGACCTGGGGGCGGACCCGCCGCACCACCCGACGCCGGCGCGAGCTGTGGGGCTCGCCCGGTCCGTTTCGCACGTCCTCCCCCCGATCAGCAGGCAGGCCGATGAGATCAACGACGTTCTCCCCCGTACACCGCCTCCTCGTCATCGCCACCACCTTCGTCACCGCGGTCACCACCGCGGCGGTGGTCGGCTCCGCGCCGGCCCAGGCCGCCGCGTGCGGCACGGCGAACCTCGCGCAGGGCCACCCCGCGACCGCCTCCTCGACCGAGAACGGCGGGACGCCCGCGTCCGCCGCGGTCGACGGCAACACCGGGACGCGCTGGTCCAGCGCGTTCAGCGACCCGCAGTGGCTGCAGGTCGACCTGGGCTCCGCGCAGCAGCTCTGCGACGTGGCGCTCACCTGGGAAGCCGCGTACGCCAAGGCGTTCAGCGTCCAGCTGTCCTCGGACGCGAACAGCTGGACGACAGCGTACTCGACCACCACCGGCGCGGGCGGCACGCAGACCGTGCCCCTCACCGGCACCGCGCGCTACCTGCGGGTCTACGGCACCCAGCGGGCGACCGGCTACGGCTACTCCCTGTGGGAAGTCGCCGTGCACGGCACCGGCGGCGGGACGACCATCCCGCCGACCGACCCGCGCAACCCAGACCTCGGGCCGAACGTGTCGGTGTTCGACCCGTCGACCCCGGCCGCGACGATCCAGAACCGGCTGACGCAGATCGCGGACCAGCAGCACACCAACCAGTTCGGCAACGAGCGCTACGCCGTGCTGTTCAAGCCGGGCAGCTACAACGCCGACGTCAACCTCGGCTTCTACGAACAGGTCGCGGGGCTGGGCCTGTCGCCGGACGACGTCAACCTCAACGGCCACGTCCGCGTCGAGGCGGACTGGCTGCAGCAGGGCGACAACCCGGCCAACAAGGGCAACGCGACGCAGAACTTCTGGCGGTCGGCCGAAAACCTGTCGGTGACGCTGCCGGCCGGCCAGGTCGAGCGCTGGGCCGTCGCGCAGGCCGCGCCCTACCGCCGGATGCACCTCAAGGGCAGCCAGATCCAGCTGTGGAACGGCGGGGACGGCTGGGCCAGCGGTGGCCTGATCGCCGACAGCAAGATCGACGGTGTCGCCGTTTCCGGGTCGCAGCAGCAGTTCCTGACCCGCAACAGCGAGCTGGGCGGCTGGCAGGGCGGCGTCTGGAACATGGTGTTCGTCGGCTCGACCGGCACGCCGCCGGCGTCGTTCCCGAACCCGCCGGAGACGGTCGTCGGCCAGACGCCGGTGATCCGCGAGAAGCCGTTCCTCTACGTCGACGGCTCGGGCAGCTACAACGTGTTCGTCCCGGCACTGCGGCAGAACTCGTCCGGCACCAGCTGGGGCCACGGCGCGCCGGCCGGGCAGTCGATCTCGCTCAGCGAGTTCTACGTCGCGCACCCGTCCGACTCGGCGGCGACGCTCAACGCCGCGCTGGCCGCGGGCAAGAACCTGCTCGTCACGCCCGGCGTCTACCACCTCGACCAGGCGCTGAACGTGACGCGCCCGGACACCGTGGTGCTCGGCCTCGGCCTGGCGACGCTGATGCCGACCAACGGGACGGCGGCCATCACGACGTCCGATGTGGACGGCGTGAAGATCGCCGGGCTGCTGATCGACGCGGGCGCGGTGAACTCGCCGGTGCTGGTGCAGGTCGGCCAGCCGGGCTCGAACGCGAACCACGCGGCCGACCCGACGTCGCTGCACGACGTGTTCTTCCGGATCGGCGGCGCGGCCGTCGGGAAGGCCACGCAGACGCTGGTGGTCAACTCGAACAACGTCATCGGCGACCACATGTGGCTGTGGCGCGGCGACCACTCGAACGGCGTCGGCTGGAACGTCAACACCGCGGCGAACGGCCTGGTCGTCAACGGCGCCAACGTGACGATGTACGGCCTGTTCGTCGAGCACTACCAGCAGTACGAGGTGCTCTGGAACGGCAACGGCGGGCGGACGTACTTCTTCCAGAACGAGATGCCGTACGACCCGCCGGACCAGGCGTCCTGGTCCAGCGGCGGCGGCCGGCAGGGCTGGGCGGCGTACAAGGTGGCCGACTCGGTGACCAGCCACGAAGGCTGGGGCCTGGGCAGCTACTGCTTCTTCAACACCAACCCGTCCATTGTGGCCAGTCATTCGTTCGAGGTGCCGAACAACAGCGGCGTCCGGTTCCACAACCTGGTGTCGGTGTCACTCGGCGGTGTGGGCACGATCGCCCACGTCATCAACGACTCGGGTGACGCCGCGAACACCGGGCACCAGGTGAGCCCGCTGGTCTCCTACCCGTAGCACGGCGGCGACGTACGCGTCCGGGCGGACCAGCCAGGCTTCGCCCGGACGCGCACCCAGCACCCCGCCCAGCGGGATCTCCACCGACCGCACGCCCTCCGCCCGCACACCCGGTGTCGTCAGCAGCAGGAACCCCCGCCGGGCCAAGTCCCGCAACCGTCCACTCGCGACGGTGACGTCCGGCAGCAGCACACCCGGCCCCGGCGGCGGGACCGTCCCACGCGGCGGCCGGCCGGCGAACGGCCGTAGCGGATCCGTCGTGGTCAACGGCGAATCCACGTACCAGAACGGTTCCGCCAGGCGGCCCGAGTCGACCTGCTCGCACGCGGCCGGGTCGTGCGCCGCGCGCGTGAGGACGTCCAGCCGGCGCCGGTGCTGCTCGTCGTCCTGGGGCACCAGGAAGTCCATCGTGGCCGTCGTGACGGCCGCGTTCTCCACCGCGGCCGCGTGCCGCTCGGTGTGGTAGCTCTCCAGCAGCTCCTCCCCCGCGTCGCCGCGCAGGACGGCGGCCAGCTTCCAGGCCGCGTTCTCCGCGTCGGCCACGCCGGAGTTGAGCCCGCGCGCCCCGAACGGCGCGACGAGGTGCGCGCAGTCGCCGACCAGCAGCACCCGGCCGACCCGCATCCGCGGCACCAGCCGCGTGTGGAAGCGGTACACCGACCGCCAGAGCACCTCGTAGGGCACCGAGCCGATGATCGCCCGGATCCGCGTCTCCATCGCCCCGCCCGACTCCTCGGCCGCGAGGTCGTAGTCCTCGGGCACCTGCCAGTCGATCCGGAACTGCGAGCCCGGGCACGGGTGGATGAGCACCTGGCGGCCCGGGTTCCACGGCGGGTCGAAGTAGAACCGCCGCTCGGCCGCCCAGCCCGGCAGGTCCGCGCGGATGTCGCAGATCAGGAACAGGTCCCGGAACGACACCCCTTCGAGGTGCTGCCCGAGCGCCCGCCGCACGGTGTCGCCCCGCGCGCCCGCGCAGGCGATCGCGTAGTCGGCCTCGATCCGGCGCGGCCCGTCCGCCGTGTCGCACTCGAGGACCACCCGGCCGGGCTGGGTCAGCCCGCGGACGCGGTGGCCGCGGCGGACGTCGATGAGCGGCTCCCGCTCGATCAGCTCGTCCAGGACCTCCTCGACGCGGGCCTGCGACAGGTTGACGAACGGCGGCAGCGCCGACCCGCCGTCGGGGAGCTTCAGCGAGAACAGCTCGGTGGCGCGGTGGAACGTCCGCGCGGTCGTCCAGGTGAGGCCCTCCTCGGCGAGGCGGCCCGCGCCGAGCGACGCCCAGACGTCCAAAGTGTCCCGTTGCTGGCAGATGGCCTTGGACCCCACGGGATCGCGCACCTCGTGCTCGTCGACGAGCACCACCGGCACACCCCAGCGCGCCAGCAGCAGCGCGGCCGTCTGGCCGACCGGGCCGCTGCCCAGGACGGCGACCCTCATCCTTGGAGCTGGTCCCAGACTTCGCGGTCGCGTTCGGCCGTCCACACCACCGGCCGTTCGATGCCGCCGAGCTCGTCCCACAGCCGGGAGACGTCGAAGGGCAGGCAGTGCTCGAAGATCGGCCAGTGGCCGTACTGGTCGTTCAGGGCCGCGTGGGTGCGTTCGAAGGCTTCCTTGAGCGTACCGCCGGCTTCGCGGACCGCGCCGACCTCGCGGATCATCGTGTCCAGGAAGTGCCGGGTCTGCGCGATGGCGGCGTCGACGGCGTCGCGGCCGCGGCTCACCCCGCCGCGGCCGCCGATCAGCGACTCGGCGCCGAACGCGGCCACCCGGTCCAAAGTGGACGAAGCCCAGTCGCGGTGGAACGCGTCGCCGGTGTAGAGCGCGGCTTCGGCTTCGACGAGGTCGCCGGCGTAGAGGATCTTCTGCCGCGGCAGCCACGCGACGAGGTCGCCTTCGGTGTGCCCGCGCCCGCAGTACTGCAGGACGAGGTCGCCGCGGTCGCCGCCGAGGTCGATCGTGAGCCGGTCGGAGAAGGTCAGCGTCGGCCAGGTCAGGCCCGGCACCGAGTCCGCGCCCTTGGCCAGCCGCGGCATCCGGCCGAACTCGCTCGCCCAGTCCTCCTTGCCGCGCTCGGCGACCAGCGCCCGGGTGTTCTCGTGCGCGACGATCACTTCGGCGTCGAACGCCGACGCGCCCAGCACGCGCACCGCGTGGTAGTGGCTCAACACCAGGTAGCGCACGGGTTTGTCGGTGTGCTCGCGGAGTTTCGCGAGCCACTCGCGCGCCGCGACCGGCGTCGCCAGCGCTTCGAAGCAGACGAGGAAGTCCTCGCCCTCGATCGCGCCGATGTTCGGGTCACCTTCGGCAGTCAGCGCGTAGACGCCGTCGGCCAGGACTTCGAGGGTTTGCGCTTTCTCCGCCAGGTCGGCCGAAGAGGCGAAGGCTTTCTTCGTCACGGCGAGCGCTCCTTTGATCAAAGGTTTGACTATCTCCCGGGTCACACTAACCCGGCCGGACCGCTCGCGGAACCCCTTCCCCTAACCTGGCCGCATGACCGACCGACCGGCCGAAGACCTCGACTACCTCTCGTTCGTCGACTACGCGATCGGGAAGACGAAGGCGGAGCTGCCGGACACCGACCCCGTCGCGATGCGGCTCGGCCTCACGCTGCACCGGCTGGCGGGCGCGCTGGTCTACGACTGGGAGTCGACGGTGCACCGCCCGCGCGGCCTGAGCTGGGGCGGGTTCCGGGTGCTGTTCGTGCTGTGGCTGGCCGGCCCGCTCGAGTCCCGCCACGCGGCGCGGCTGGCCGGGATGAGCCGCGCGGCGGTGTCGGCACTGGTCAAGACCCTGGAGCGGGACGGGCTGGTGACGCGCACGCAGGTCCCCGAGGATCGGCGGGCGGTCCGGCTCGCGCTGACCGACGTGGGGCGTGGTGCGGTGACCGACGCCTACCAGGCGCACAACGCGCGCGAGCGGGCGTGGGCGGCGTCGCTGTCGCCGTCGGAGCAGACGGTCCTCATCGGACTGCTGGAGAAGCTCACCACGAGCCCGGCGGCCGCGGCGGCCCAGCGCCTCAGCTAGCTGGCCAGCCCGGGCAGGGTGTGGCCGGTGAGTTCGGCCTTCGCGCGCAGGTAGCGGACGTTGTTGTCGGTGGCGAAGACGCCGGTGGGCACCCGGTCGCGCACGGCGATCCCGGCCGCTTCGAGCTGCGCGGCCTTGTCCGGGTTGTTCGACAGCAGGTTCACTTCGGCGACGCCGAGCGCTTGGAGCATCTGCGCGGCGACGGTGTAGTCGCGGGCGTCCTCGGGCAGGCCGAGCGCGGCGTTGGCGGCGTAGGTGTCGAGGCCTTGGTCCTGCAGCGCGTAGGCGTCGAGCTTGTTGTAGAGGCCGATCCCCCGGCCTTCTTGACGCAGGTAGAGCAGATAACCACCGGCGGCGGAGATCCGATCGACGGCTTCGGCCAGCTGCGGACCGCAATCGCAGCGCGCGGACCCGAAGACGTCCCCGGTGAGGCATTCGGAGTGCGGCCGCACGAGCGGCACGTCCCCGGGCGTACCGAGGACGAAGGCGAGGTGCTCACCACCATCGGCGAGGTTCCGGAAGGTGACGGCTTCGGCGTCGACCTCGATGCCGCCGTGCAGCCGCAGCGGGATCCGCACCCGCGTCCGCACCTCAGCCGTCATGCTCTCTCCCCTGGGATCGCCCACTCGGCCGACCCTACCGGAAGTTCAAATTCGAACATCGTGCTCTGGCCGACACCGGTGCGAACACCAGTGGATCACCGGTTCTTCCCGGATCGGGAACCTTTCGGTGTCTCGAAGCTCACCTCCGCAACAGCGTGGGCCTTCCGACCGTCTCCTCGCGCAAGCGCTGAAGAGGAGTCAGAGCATGACCACACCCGTCGCCCCCGAACCGGCTGCGCCAGATCCTCCGACGCAGTGCCGGCGTCCACTTTGGCCCTGGTTGCTGGGCGGCGGAGTCCTCATGTCGGCTCTCGTCCTCGCCGCCGCGATCATCACTGTTCGGCGTGGAGCCGGGAGGCAATCCGAAGACGATCTTCCAGAAGGGCGTCGAATCCGGATTCAGCCGGGAAAACGCGCCACCGCTGATGGCGTTGTCGACCGGAGCGCTGTGCCGGCAGTTCAACGACCGGGTCACGTACGACGTCGTCGGGTGGCACACCGGCGTGACCACCGCCTCCGCCCTCCCGCTCCCGCCGCACCTGCCACCGGCGGTCATGGCTGCTGGGCCCGGTGGCGCGATGACTCCGGGAACAACATCATCGCGAACGATCTCGAGGTCAACGGGGCCCGATGCGGTTCACGACCAAGAAGGGCGAATACGTGGAACCCTCGGGCGGATGCACCTTCACGAAGGTGACGCGAACCTCTCCGGCCGCGAAATCCGCTGGCGCGGCCCTCGTATGCTCGACCGCATGATCCCCGGTGCCACCGCCGCCTCGTTCCTGCTGGTCGTGATCCTCGGCGCGATGTCACCCGGGCCGGACTTCGTCGTCGTCACCCGGTCTTCCCTCGCCGGTGGGCGGCGGGCCGGGGTCGCCGCCGGGGGCGGGGTTGCGCTCGGTGTCTTCGCCTGGGTGGTCGCCATCGCCTTCGGCGTTGCCGCCGTCCTGACCGCCTCCGCCGTCGCCTTCAGCGTCGTGAAGCTCGTCGGGGCCGGCTATCTCGTCTTCCTCGGCGTCAAGGCCTGGCTCGCCGTCCGGCGCGGCGAGTACCGGGACCTCGGTGACGACCCCGCGAACCGGTCGCTCGGCGCCGGCGCCGCCTTCCGGCAGGGCCTCTTCACCAACCTGCTCAACCCGAAGGTCGCCGTCTACTTCCTCGCCCTGCTCCCCCAGTTCCTCCCCGCGGACGGCTCCACCGCCCAGACCCTCGAACTGGCCGCCATCGCCACCGCCGGGACCGTCGCCTGGTTCGCCGCCCTCGCCCTCGTCGTCGGCGCGCTCAAGCGGTTCTTCGGCGACGGGCGCGTCCGGCGGGGCCTCGACGCCGTGCTCGGCAGCGTGCTCGTCGCGCTCGGGCTGAAGGTCGCCGCCGAGACGGCCTGAGGGGCCCGCCGGAGCGGGCCCCGGCCGTCACAGCTGCCCGGCCGCCAGCGCCGTCCCCTCGACCCGCGCCCGGATCTTGGCGAACGCGATGTCGCGCGAGGTCGAGGTGTCGTCCGCGAACGGCGAGAACCCGCAGTCGTCGCACGTGCCCAGCCGGTCCACCGGCAGGTACTTCGCCGCCCTCAGCACGCGGTCGCGGACCTCCTCCGGCGTCTCGACCCGCGGGTCGATCGGGTCGATCACGCCGACGAAGATCCGCTGGCCCTCCCCCAGGTGGTCGGCGATCACCTGCAACGCGCGTTCCGGCTCGGCCTCGCTCGCGAGCTGGACGTAGAAGTTGCCCACGTTCAACTCGAAAAGCGCCGGCAGCAGGCCCGCGTAGTCGACGTCGAGGCTGTGCACCGAGTCCTGGTCGCCGCCCGGGCAGGTGTGGACACCGATCTTCTGGCGCTCCTCCGCCGTGAAGCGGTCCAGCACGGCGTTGTTGAGGTCGACGAACTGCCGCAGCAGCCCGCCCGACGGGTCGAGCTTCAGCGACAGCCGCCCCTCGGTGAAGTCGATCTGGACGCTGTGCGCGCCGGCGTCGAGGCTGCGCCGGATGTCCGCTTCGGCTTCGTCGACGAGGTCGGCGACGAACTGGTCCTGCGAGTAGCCCTCGATGCCGTCGGCCGGGTAGATCAGCGAGAGCGCCGAAGCGGCGATCACGGCCTGCTTGACGGGCTTGCCGGTAAGGGCTTTCGCGCGCGTCAGGTAAGCGTCCGCGTGCGTCGCGTAGCGGAAGGGGCCCGCGGTCAGCCGCGGCAGCTGGCGGGTGTGGCCGTCGGCGAAGGGGATGACGACGCCGTCCGGCGCGAGCGCGGTCAGCCCCGCCAGCGGGTAGGTCGCGAAGCTCGGCTTGCCCTGTTCGCCGTCGGACACGACGGGTGAGCCGGTCTCCTCGAACCGGCTGATCGTGTCGGCCAGCGCCCGGCTTTCCAGCTCGGCGAGCGCGGCGGCGTCGATCCGTCCGGCCGCGAAGGCGCCGAGCCCCTCGATCAGGTACTCGGGACGCGGGATGCTGCCGATCGGTTCGGTGGGCAGGGTCATGGAGTCCTCCGCTGCTTGAAGGTCCTGACCGGCCTCGACCCGGCGCGAAGCCGGCCTGACCGGCCTCGTGCCAGGCGAACCTAACGCGTTCCGGAGCGGTCACGGAGCGCGGATCACCCGGTCGGAGCAGCAAAAAGCACAAAATGAGAGGGCGATTGGCGGTTCGTCGGGAGGACGATTGGGTATTCGCTCTGGCGATACGGTGCGTTCGGCGCCGAAGGAGTACCCCGATGCTCAGCCACCACGATCGCACCGAGCTCGAGAAGATCGAGCGGTACCTCGAGGTCACCGACCCTGACCTGGCCACCGCCCTCCGCGAGGGCAAGCGCCCGAAGTCGCGCGCGCTCCGCAGCGCCCTCCTGATCGTCGTCGACGCCGTCGCCGTGACGCTGCTGGTCCTCGGGCTCGTCCTGCCCGACCCCGGCGTGACGCTCTGCGGGATCCTCGCCCTCACCGGCACCGTCTGGACCCACGTGGCGCGCCACCGCGTGTGAGGCAACACTGGGCGGCGTGAAGTGGGTCCTGCACGTCGACCTCGACCAGTTCATCGCCGCGGTCGAGATCGCCCGCCACCCGGAGCTGCGCGGCAAGCCCGTGGTCGTCGGCGGCAACGGCGACCCCACGGAACGCGCCGTCGTCGCGACCGCGTCGTACGAGGCCCGCGAGTTCGGGATCCAGTCCGGCATGCCGCTGCGGATCGCCGCCAAACGCTGCCCGGACGCCGTCTTCCTGCCCAGCGACCCGCCGGCCTACCTCGAAGTCTCCGAACACGTCATGGCCGCCGTGCGGGAGTTCCCCGTCGTGGTGGAGGTGCTGGGCTGGGACGAGGCGTTCGTCGGCGCCGAGACCGATGACCCCGAGGCGCTGGCGGTGGCGATCAAGGACGCCGTCGCGCGCGAAACCGGGCTGTCGTGCGCGGTCGGGATCGGGGACAACAAGCTGCGGGCCAAGCTCGCCACCGGGTTCGGCAAGCCCGGCGGGATCTTCCGGCTGACGCAGGCGAACTGGTGGGACGTCATGGCCGCGCGCCCGACCGACGCGCTGTGGGGCATCGGCGGCAAGACGGCGAAGAAGCTCGCCGAGCTGGGCATCGCGACGGTCCTCGACCTGGCCGGCGCCGACCCGGCCGGGCTGGCGGCGCGGTTCGGCCCGAAGACCGGCCCCTGGCTGCGCCTGCTCGGCGGCGGGATCAGCGACGCGGAGGTGAGCGCGACACCGTACGTGGCCCGCTCCCGCAGCCGCGAGACGACGTTCCAGCGCGACCTCACCGACCCCGCGGAGATGGCGGCGGAGGTGTCGGCGCTGGCGAAGCGCGTGTCCCAGGACGTCCTGGACGAAGGCCGCCCGGCGGCGCGGGTCGCGGTGAAGGTCCGGTTCGTGCCGTTCCTGACCCACACCCACAGCATCACGCTCCCCGAGCCGACGTCGGACGCGGCGGAGATCGACCGCGCGGCCCAGGAGGTGCTGGGGATGTTCGAGCTGACGCGCGCGGTGCGGCTGCTGGGGGTGCGCGCGGAGTTCCCGCGCGAGGACTAGACGTACTGCCTGGGGAGGTTGCGATCGTGGTGACACGTGATCGGACGATCTTGGCGTGAGCGACGGGTCATCAAAGTCCGGGTGCTGCGACGGTGGGGACCGGCCGCACTCGCAGGCCGGCCACCCGCCGGCCGCGTCCCAACCTCACAGGTCAGTACGACTAGAGCCCGTCCGGAAGCGGCAGGGGCCGGTCCGGGTCCAGTTCGACGCCGACCGCCCGGAGCGTGTGGTCGAGCATCGCCCAGATCGTGCCGCTGAGCTGGGCGGTCAGCTGGTCCAGGGTGAGCGCGCCCGGGTGGTCGAGCCAGCGGGTCGTCGCCGATTCGACGTAGCCGACCAGGCCGAACGCGATCGTGTCCGCCGGGGCGGGGTCGCGGCCGAATGCCGTCAGGTAGCCGGTGAAGAGACCGCTCAGGTGGCGGGCGATCGTGTCGCGGACGTCCGTCGGCCCCGGTGCCGCGCGGGTCAGGTAGCGGTGCAGGGAGGCGTGCTCGGTCAGCCAGCGCAGGTGCGTCGCGATCACCGTCGAGATCATCTCGTTCGGCGAGCCTGACGGGTGCCAGAGCGGCTCCAGCTCGGCCGTCACCAGTTCGGCCGCGCGCTGGGCGATGGCCCGCTGCAGGTCGGCCGCGTCGGCGAAGTGCTTGTACAGCCGCGTCCGGGCGACGCCTGCGCGTTCGGCGATCTGCTCGGTCGAGACGTCCGGGCCGTGTTCCGCGATCGCCGCCAGGGCCGCGTCGACGAACTCCGCGCGGCGCCGTTCCTGCTGGCCCGCCCACCGCGTCGCCCGTCCGTCGACCTTGGTCACCCGGGAAGCCTACTCAAGTCCGGTGAGCCGGTGTACGCTGCCGAAGTAGCTAGTACAGCGTGTACCCCCTAATTTCGGAGGTCGCCATGGGCGTCGAGGCCCAGGACCGGGACGTCACCGCGGCGAGGCTGCTCAAGAGCTCCGCGAAGAACTCCTACGACCCGTACGTCGACATCGACTGGGCCGCGCCGCTCGCCGAAGGCAAGGCGTACATGCCGCTGGAGCGCGTGTCCCTCTACGGCACCGACCTGTGGGCGAAGCTGACGCCGGAGCAGCGGATCGAGCTGTCCAAGCACGAGATCGCCAGCATCATGAGCGTCGGCCTGTGGTTCGAGATCGTCCTCATGCAGCTGCTCGCGCGGTACGTCTTCGACCTCGACGCGCGCACCGAGCACGCGCAGTACGCGATGACCGAGATCGGCGACGAGACCCGGCACTCGGTGATGTTCGCCCGCACCGCCGAACGGCTGGGCGTCCCGCGCTACGGCGTCCCGAAGGTCGTGCACCGCGCCGCGAAGGTGTTCGGCGCGACCGCGGCCGGGCCGTCGATGTTCGCCAGCGTGCTGGTCGCCGAGGAGACCACCGACCGGCTGCAGCGGTCGATGATGGACGACGACGGCATCCAGCCGCTGATCCGCTCGGTCAACCGGATCCACGTCGTCGAGGAGGCCCGGCACGTCCGGTTCGCCAAGGAGGAGGTGCTGCGGGAGACGCCGAAGCTGTCGAAGGCGGCGCTGCAGCGGCACCGGGTGCGGACCGCGCTGGTCGCGTTCGGTGTCATCGACAGCATGGTCGACCCGCGGGTCTACCGCAGCGTCGGGATCGACCCGCGCGAGGGCCGCGCCGCGGCGCTCGCCAACCCGCACTTCCACGAGACGCGGCGGTGGATGGCCGAGAAGATCGTGCCGTTCCTGCGCGAGGCGGGGCTGATCGGCGGCCGGTCGGAAGGCATCTGGCGGCGTGCGCACCTGATCTGACCCCGCGGGGCGGAATTCCCTTCCCGGGACGGACCGGAGTGCGCCAGGATTCCCGGGTGACCGAGGGATTCCCGCTCGAACCCGCACCCGGACCGCCGCCGACCGTGGCACCCCCACCGCGCCCGCTGCTCGCCCGGCCGGTCGTCGCCGGCCTGCTCGGCGTCCTCGTCGGCGCGGTCCTCGTCGGCGTGCCGTGGCTGGCGCTGAGCCTGTTCGACGGCCCGAGCGGGCAGGCCCCGGCCGCGCCGGCGATCCTCGGCGGCCTGAGCAAGGCCCAGGACGCGATCGCGAAGGTCGACGCCACGCGCGGCAAGGCCCGGATCGACCGCATCGCCAAGACGGACCAGGAGACGGCCGCGCGCGTGTCGGCGGCCTACGCCGGCGCCGGAGCCGTCGTCCAGGACTACCAGGACGAGGGGCTGCTGCGGTCCTTCCAGCTGGTCGCCGTGCGCGCGCCGTCGCCGGAGCTGTTCGCGCCCTACGAAGACGTCCAGGCCCTCGGCGAGGCCAAACCGGGCACCGAGCTGGTGCGCTTCGGCGCCGTGCAGTGCCTGGTGCACAACGCCCCGGCCGCACCCGGCTCGACCCCGGAGCCGGACCAGTCCTTCGTCCTGAACTGCCAGCGCACCGGCCCGGGCTTGACCGTCGCGGTGCGGAGCCTGAGCAGCGAAGGCAACCACGACGCCCGGGAGCTGGCCGGGATCGTCGAGCAGGCTTGGCAGGCACTCGGTTGACCACCATCCGGACGGCGCGAGCCGACGACGAAGCCGTGCTCGCGAAGCTCGACCAACGCACCTGGACGACGGAGATGTCCCCCGCTCCCCCGCCCCCGCCCGGCACGCCGTTCTTCGACGAGCACTGCCGGCCCGAAGACGTCCTCGTCGCGGAACACGACGGCGAGGTCGCCGGCTACGTCCGCCTGGGCGAGGGCTTCGGCATCCCCGCCCACGCCCACGTGCGGGTCATCGGCGGGCTCGCCGTCGACCCGGACCGGCGCCGGCTCGGCATCGCGCGGCGGCTCGTCGACGCCGCCGTGGCCGAGGCGGGCCGGCGCGGCGCGCGCAAGGTGACGCTGCGCGTGCTGGGTCACAACACCGCCGCCCGCCGCGTCTACGAGGCGTGCGGATTCGTCGTGGAAGGCGTGCTGCGGGCCGAATTCCGCGTCGACGGCCACGACGTCGACGACGTTCTCATGGCCCGCTCGCTCGCTTGACAGCCTCCCGGCGGCTTTGCCATCCTGGTCACGGGCCGAGAGGCGCTGCGACGGAACTCTTTCCGCCACGCTCGGCCCGCACCACGACTCCAAGGGCGCCTCCCGCGAGGGAGGTGCCTTTCTCTTGTCCGCACGGGCTTCCGTGCTGCCTCCCGAGCGCATCCCGACGAACTCCGGAGTGCACCGAAGCATGAGTGACAAACTGCAGACCCGCAATGGCCTCGACTTCGCCGTCGCCGACCTGTCCCTCGCCGACACCGGCCGCACCCAGCTGCGGCTGGCCGAGCACGAGATGCCCGGCCTGATGGCGATCCGCCGCGAATACGCCGCCACGCAGCCGCTGAAGGGCGCCCGCATCGCCGGGTCGCTGCACATGACCGTCCAGACCGCCGTGCTCATCGAGACGCTGGTCGCCCTCGGCGCCGAGGTGCGCTGGGTGTCCTGCAACATCTTCTCGACCCAGGACGAGGCCGCCGCCGCGGTCGTCGTCGGCCCGGAGGGCTCCGTCGACGCCCCGGCCGGCACGTCCGTGTTCGCCTGGAAGGGCGAGACGCTCGAAGAGTACTGGTGGTGCACCGACCGGCTCTTCGCCTTCCCGGGCGGCCAGGCGCCGAACATGATCCTCGACGACGGCGGCGACGCCACCCTCCTCGTGCACAAGGGCGTCGAGTTCGAAGCCGCGGGCGCGGTGCCGCAACCGTCCGAAGAGGACGCCGAGGAGTACCGGATCGTCCTCGAGACGCTGCGCGCGAGCCTCGCGGCCGACGGCGACCGCTTCACCCGCATGGCCAAGGAGATCCGCGGCGTCACCGAGGAGACGACCAACGGCGTCAAGCGGCTCTACAAGCTCGCCAAGGACGGCGAGCTGCTCTTCCCCGCGATGAACGTCAACGACTCCGTCACGAAGTCCAAGTTCGACAACAAGTACGGCATCCGGCACTCCCTTGTGGACGGTCTGAACCGCGCGACGGACGTGATGATCGGCGGCAAGCGCGTGGTCGTCTGCGGCTACGGCGACGTCGGCAAGGGCGCGGTCGAGGCGCTGCGCGGGCAGGGCGCCCGGGTCGCGGTCACCGAGATCGACCCGATCTGCGCGCTGCAGGCGGCGATGGACGGGCTCGACGTCGTGGAGCTGGACGACGTCGTCGGGACGGCCGACATCTTCATCACCACCACCGGCAACTTCGGCATCATCTCGGCGGACCAGATGAGCCGGATGAAGCACAACGCGATCGTCGCGAACGTCGGGCACTTCGACAACGAGATCGACATGGCCGGGCTGGCGAAGCTGCCCGGGATCGTGAAGAAGGAGATCAAGCCGCAGGTGCACGAGTGGACGTTCCCGGACGGCCACGCGATCATCGTGCTCTCCGAAGGCCGCCTGATGAACCTCGGCAACGCGACCGGCCACCCGTCGTTCGTGATGTCGAACTCGTTCACCAACCAGGCCATCGCGCAGATCGAGCTGTTCGCCAAGCCCGGCGAGTACGCCACCGACGTCCACCGGCTGCCCAAGCACCTCGACGAGAAGGTGGCCCGGCTGCACCTCGACGCACTCGGTGTGAAACTCACCAAGCTGACGAAGGCCCAGGCGGAATACATCGGCGTCGACGTCGAAGGTCCGTACAAGCTCGATCACTACCGGTACTGATCCGAGATTGCTCCATTTGACGCAGTTTGCCACCGCGGGAAAGTGGCCATCCTCCCCGTGACAGCGCATCCGCCCGGCCGGCATGCCGGACGGGTCCCATGCGAAGGAGTGTGTGTCAAAGTGATCGTTCTCGGTGTAATTCTCCTGATCATCGGGTTCATCGTGGGTATCCCGGTGCTTTACACCATCGGCATCATCCTCGCGGTGGCCGGTGTGGCACTGGCCATCCTGGGCGGCACGGGCCGCCGGATCGGTGGGCGTGCGCACTGGTACTGATCCACTAGCCCGCTAGTGACCAACGGCCTGGCACGGCGTAGCAGCAATGCTCGCCGTGTCAGGCCGTTCGGCTTTTTCACCGCCACAATCGCGGCGAAGAAAGGGAACCGCGGAAAGGTAAGCGCAGAGCAAATTCTGCCGCGAATCCGCGACCGCGCCACGCGCTCCCGGCTCCCGGCCTGCCCGCTGTCGCGCGGCGGCCGGGACCGGCCCGCGGCCGCGCAGGCGGGTAGGCGCGAAAAAGGGTCCTCCGGCTCCGAGGGGGAGGGAGAGCCGAAGGACCCCCGTAAGTGTTAGCACATCGCCAAGCCCGTGTACACAGCTGCATACACGATCGTGTTACGTCCGCACCCTCCGCAAACGCCGTGAAGGCCTCCCCGGCCGACGGCGAAGCGCGGCGGGAAGGCCTTCACGGATCCTGGCGGGAGGCTCAGGAAGCTTGGCGCAGCAGGGGTTTTCCGGGTGCGGCGGCGCAGGCGCACCCGTTGCCGAGCGCCTGGCAGTCGACGATCAGGCCGTGCCGGACCCGGTCACCGTCCGAACAGGCCGCGTCGGTGCACTCGGTGAATCCGCCTTCCGGGTGCACCACCAGCGTGCCGTGGCAGTGGTCGATGCCCGCATCACACGAAGCGCATTCCATACCCCTTGGTACCACCGCGAACCACGCGGAGGCGGGACGACCGCGACGGCGTGTCGCCCCGACCACCCGTCCGGGGATCAGGCCGACTTCGGCGCCCGCTTCCGCGGCGCCGGCTTCTTCTTCGCGGCCGGCTCGCCGTCCTCATCGGACTCCTCCGAAGAGGACTTCGCCCCGCGGGACTTCTTGGCGGCGTCCACACTGGCCTGAAGCGCGGCCATCAGGTCGACGACGTCGGCCTTCGCGGTCACCGCGGCGGGCTTGGTCGTCTCCTCCCCCGCCACCTTGGCCTCGATCATCTCCTCGAGGGCCTCGCGGTAGTGGTCGTGGTACTTCTCCGGCTCGAACACGGGCTCGGCCAGCGAGTCGATCAGCGACCCGGCCATGGTCAGCTCCTGCGGCCGGATCTGCGGCGGGTCGTCGCGCAGGAACGGGAAGTCGGGCTCGCGGACCTCGTCCGGCCACAGCATCGTCGTCATCACCAGCACGTCGGCGTGCACCCGCAGCACCGCCATGCTCTCCCGCTGCCGCACCGCGACCTTGGCGATCGCGACCTGGCTCGACTTGTGCAGCGCGTCCCGCAGCACGATGTACGGCTTCACCGCGTTCTTCTGCGGCTCCAGGTAGTACGTCCGGTCGTACTGGATCGGGTCGATCGACTCGAGCGGCACGAACTCCAGCACGTCGATCGTGCGCTGGGTGGGCAGTGGCAGGTCGGCCATCTCGGTGTCGGTGATCACGACCATCTCGCCGTCGGGCAGCTCGTAGCCCTTGGCGATCTCGGCGTAGGGCACCTCGGCGCCGTCGATCGTGCAGAAGCGCTTGTACTGGATGCGGCCGCCGTCGGCCTCGTGCACCTGGCGGAGGGAGACGTTCTTGTTCTCGGTGGCCGCGTACAGCTGGATCGGGATGCTCACCAGCCCGAACGACACCGAGCCCTTCCACATCGCCCGCATGCCACGCACCTCCGAGGTCGCCCTTCACGCTACGTAGTTACCGTAGCCCGAATCGTCCCCCGGCGACAGTGCGATCTAGACCTCTGCCAGGTACTTCTCCCAGAGTGCCGGGTCCATGAACCAGTTCTGGAAGTCCGTCGGATCGGTGAACCCGTTGGCGAACCGCCGCGCGACCGCGGGATTCTGGCCGGCCACGCCGAGGATCTGGAGCACGTGCGGGGGCGGCGGGAGCAGCAGCGCGTTGGTCCATTCGGTGACGTGCCGGGCGTACTCCCAGTAGCGCTCGAACGTGGCGTCCATCCACCCGGCGTCGAACGGCTCCTCGCCGCGCTCGACGATCGCGTCCAGGTAGGTGGCCGCGCAGTGGCTCGCGTTGTTCGAGCCCTGGCCGGTGATCGGGTCGTTCGCGACGACGACGTCGGCCATGCCCAGCACGATCGCCCCGCCGGGCAGGGTGCCGACCGGCCGGCGCACGACGGGCGTGTAGCCGCCGGCCAGCGTGGCCTTCGCGTCGGTGAGCTCGGCGTCGCGGCAGCGGTCGTACTCCCACGGCACGAACTGCTTCATCAGGTCGAGGATCCGCGCGAAGTGCTCGGCCGGGCCCGGGCGGTCGTCGAAGCAGTCCAGCGGCCCGCCGGGGACGCCCTCGAAGAAGAGGATGTCGCAGTTCCCGCTCAGGGTGTAGGCGGGGATCATGAACAGCTCGCCGACGCCGGGCACGATGTTGAACCGCACCGCCATCTTGTCCGGGTGCTCCGGCCGCGGCCGGACGCCGTGGGCGTAGGCCAGCGACAGCGCGCGCATCGGTTTCCTGTACGGCGAACGCTCGGGCACGCGGTCGAACAGCTGGACCAGCTCGCCCTTGCCCGCCGAGATGATCACCAGGTCGTAGAGCCGCGCCAGCGCGTCCAGTTCGGACGTCATCACGCCGTGGATGACCAGCTTGCCGCCGCGGTCCTCGAACAGCTCCAGCCAGCCCGCCATCTTGACCCGCTGGTCGACGGACTGCGCGACGTGGTCCAGCTCGGCGAACCAGTCGAGCGCGCGGCCGCCGTCCGGCGCGGCCACCGACACGCCGAGGCCTTCGACGTTGACGGTGTCGGCCTCCCACTGGTTGATCCCGAGGTCCCGCTCGTGCTGCAGCGCGTCGTGGAACATGCACTGCGTCGACATCACGCGCCCGTTCCGGATCTCCTCCGGTGTCCGCGCGGACATCACCGTGACGTCGTAGCCCTTCGCCTGCAGGCCGAGGGCCAGCTGCAAGCCGGACTGCCCGGCGCCGACGATCAGAACCCTGCGCATGAAGCTCGCTCTCCTTCTCAGGCGTTCGGGACGCTGCCGGCCAGCTCGCGCGGACCGGACAGCACGGCCAGCGACAGCGTGTGGCTCACCAGCTCGGTCAAGGTGGCGATCGTCGAGGCGCGGTCGCGGGCGTCGCAGGTGACCAGCGGGACGCTCGGGTCGAGCGCGAGCGCCTCGCGCACCTCGTCGAGGTCGTGCACCGGCATGCCCTCGAACTGGTTGACCGCGACCACGAACGGCAGCTCGGAGTCGTTCTCGAAGTAGTTGATCGCCGCGAACGACTCGTCGATCCGGCTGGTGTCGACCAGCACGACCGCGCCGAGGGCGCCCCGGCTCAGGTCGTCCCAGAGGAACCAGAACCGCGCCTGGCCCGGCGTGCCGAACAGGTACAGCAGCAGGTCCGGGCGCAGCGTGATCCGGCCGAAGTCCATCGCCACCGTCGTCGTCGACTTGCCGCCGGGCGGGATCTCGTCGACGCCTTGACCGGCCTCGGTCATCCAGGCCTCGTTGCTCATCGGCGGCACTTCCGACACCGCACCGACGAACGTGGTCTTGCCGACACCGAAGCCCCCGGCGACGACGATCTTCGCGGAGATCGTCAGCAGATCGCCCTCAGGCGGGGAGCCGCTTGAGCCCATCAAGGATCCTCTCGAGCACGTTGGTGTCGTGGTGGTAGGCGTGCGCGGTGGGGTGGACGAACACCGCGCCCTGGGACGCGAGGTCGCCGATCAGCACCCGCACCACGCCCAGCGGCAGGTCGAGCCCGACCGACAGCTCGGCGATCGAGCACCGCGCCCGGGCGCGTTCGTAGAGCGAGCGCGACTCGGGCATGAGCGTGCCGCTCAGCGCGGGGTCGTAGCGCGGGACCGAGACCAGCGTCTCCACCAGCAGCTGGTGCCGGGTGCTGGTGCGGCCGCCGGTGAGCGCGTACGCGCGGATCCGGCGGCTGCGCCGCGGCAAGGCGGTGTCCTTCTCGGACACTGAGATCACATCCCTGTGCTCTCCGGGGCTTCGCCCCGGGCCGGGGGCGCCGCCACCCGGACCCCCGAAAGACTGGTTGTCGGGCATCTCGATCACACCCGGGGGCGGCGCGCGGTGAGCACCTGGCGCAGTTCGGCGCGCACCTCGGGGGTGAGCGCGTGGCCGGCGTTGGTGATGAACTGGGTCATCTCGTAGGCGACCACCTTCATGTCCGCCTCGCCCGAGGTCAGCACCGCGAGCCCGGCACCGGACCCGATGCCCATGAACAGGAAGTAGCCGTGGGTGAGCCGGATGATGATCTGCTCACAGGCGCCCTTCCCGAACAGCGCCGCGCTGTTGCCGGCGAGGGAGAGCAGGCCGCTGGCGATCGCGGCCAGCTGCTCGGCCTCGGCTTCGCCGACTGAGTCGGACGCGGTGAGGGGGAAGCCGTCCACGCTCATGATCAGCGCGTGGCTGACGCCGTGGACCTTGCGCACGAAGTCGTCGAGCAGCCAGGCGAAGTTCGCCGGGGCCGGGTGGGGGGCGCTCACGAGGCGGTTCCTCCGGGCGTCTCGTCCTGCTGGGCACGGTGGTTCTCGGCGAGCGCGGCCCGCTCGCCGTCGGCGAAGGCGCCGAGGTCGGCGAGCAGCTGCTCGTGCCCGTTCGCGGCGGGTTCGGCGGCCGGGGGCGGTGGTGGCGGTTCGGGCGCGGCACCGCGGATGCTGCCGGGCACGCGCCGCGGCAGGCCGTTGGCCGTGGTGCCGCCGGTCTCGAGCGGCCGCGGGCGGGGGCTCGGCTTGCGCGGCACGGCCCGTACCGGCTCTTCCTGGGGGAAGGTGCCCGGGCGGCGGCGCGGCAACCCGCCGACGGCGGCCGGCTCGCCCGCCGGCGCCTGCACCGGCTCGACCGTGACGGTCCGGGTGCCCGACCACGCGTTTTCGGCCAGCTCGGTGACGATGCCGGTGGGCAGCAGCACGGTGGCCACGGTGCCGTGCGGGCTGCGCCGGTCCAGCCGCACGGTGACGTCGTGGCGGGCGGCGAGCCGGGAGACCACCGCGAGGCCCATGTGCCGCGCGGCGGCGTCGTCGAGGTCGCCGCCGGCGGCCAGCCGGGCGTTGAGGCCGTCGATCCGGTCGGCCGGGATGCCGATGCCCTCGTCCTCGATCCGGACGAGGACGCTGCCCTGCTCGGTCAGGTGCGCGCTGACGTTCACCGGCGAGCTGGGCGAGGACTGGTTGGCGGCGTTGTCGAACAGCTCCGCGAGCACCCGGCCCAGGTCCTCCGCGGCGAAGCCGACGACGCCGAGGTTCACCACGCGGCCGATGGTGATCCGGGCGTAGTGGTCGATCGAGGACATCGCCGCGCGCATGACGTCGAGCACCGACGTCGCGCGGGCGGCGTCGTCGGCGGTCTCCTGGCCGGCCAGGACGCGCAGGTTCTCGGCGTTGCGGCGCAGCCGGGTCGCGAGGTGGTCGAGCTGGTAGAGCTCGGCGAGGCGGTGGTGGTCCTCCTCCCCCGCCTCCAGCTCCTCGAGCCGGGCCAGCAGCTGGTCGAGCAGGTTGAGGTCGCGCAGGGCGACGCTGGCGCAGATCTCGGCCAGCACGGCGTCGTCCGGCGGGGCGGGCGGGACCGCCAGGGGTGTCAGCTGCGCGATCGCCGGGCCCGCCGCGGGCGCGGCCGGGTACCCGGGGTGCTTCGGCGGCGCCGTCAGGAACTGCGCGGCGGCGACCCGCGAGCGGTCCAGCAGGACGCGTGATCGATCCAGGAGTTCCCGGGCCCGGCTCGCCATGTGGTCCCACTTCTTCCATGCTCAGGTGCGGAAAACGAGTACGCGACGCCGACCCCCGGGCGGCGACGCCCGACATGCAAGCAGAAAGTCTCGCCAGATGTCCACAGCCGGTTCCCGCGCGATCGCGGTCGGTGAGCGGATTTTCGGGGCGTAGCTCCTGGTGAGCGCAGTGCGTTAGGCCATTCGGTCCATTTTTGCAATTTGCGCCCCGCAACAGAACGCACACGGCGGCCGATACCGCAGGCCGGGCGGTCCCGCACCGCGGAATCCGGCCGTGTCCGGTTCGCCCTGATTTTGCGTGCCACGCAAATTTTTGCGGGGCACGCAAGTTTTTCGCTACACTCTGTTCATGCCGCCGGACGAACCACCGAAGCTGACGCTGCGGGAACGCAAGAAGCGCGAGGCCCGCCGGGCCCTCGCGCAGGCCGCGTTGCGGCTGACGCTGGACCGCGGGCTGGAGAACGTCCGCGTCGAGGACATCGCCAACGAGGTCGGGGTCTCGCCGCGCACATTCAACAACTACTTCTCCAGCAAGGAGCAGGCGGTCTGCTCGATGGTCGTCGACCGGCACGAGGGGATGCGCGAAGCGCTGCTCGCGCGGCCGGAGGGCGAGCCGCTCTGGGAGTCCGTCAAGCAGGCGGTGATCCACCAATATTCGCGTGAGGGCGAGCCGGATCGCGCGTATGTTGCGCGTATCCGGGAGCTGATGGGTCAGCTCATGCTGCGCGGCGAGTTCCTCAACGCCCACGCGGCGGTCGAACGCGTCCTCGCCGAGACCATCGCGAAACGGGCGGGCGGGGCGGACCACCTCCTGTGCCGCCTGATGGCCTCCACGGTGGAAAGCGCTGTCCGCGTCGCCTTCGTCAACTGGTTCATGACCGAGGGCGAGCCGTTCCTCCCGACCCTGGAACGGCTGCTGGACGAGCTGGCCGCCGGGATGCCCACCCTGACCGGCGGCACCGCACCGCCACCCGGACCGAACACCACCACCACACCACTGGGGGAACCGTTGTGCTAGTCAAGCTCCTGCGTGCGCACCTGCGCCCGTACAAAACCACGCTGTGGGTGATCGTGGCCCTGCAGCTGGTGCAGACGATCGCCATGCTCTACCTGCCGACGCTCAACGCCGACATCGTCGACAACGGGCTGATCAAGGGCGACATGGAGTACATCCTGCGCGTCGGCGCGGTGATGCTGGCCGTGACGCTGGCCCAGATCGCGGGCTCGATCGGCGCGGTGTACTACGGCGCCCGCACCGCGATGGCGGTCGGCCGCGACATCCGGTCCGGCGTCTTCCACCGGGTGCAGGACTTCTCGGCCCGCGAGGTCGGCCAGTTCGGCACGCCGTCGCTGATCACCCGCACCACCAACGACGTCCAGCAGATCCAGATGCTCGTGGTCATGACGCTGACGCTGATGGTGTCCGCGCCGATCATGTGCGTCGGCGGGATCATCCTGGCGCTGAACCTCGACGTGCCGCTGTCGGGGCTGCTGCTGGTGATCGTGCCGGTGCTGGCGATCGCGGTCGGCACGATCATCACCAAGATGCGCCCCGCGTTCCGGCTGATGCAGGAGCGGATCGACCGGATCAACCAGGTGCTGCGCGAGCAGATCATGGGCATCCGCGTGATCCGCGCGTTCGTCCGCGACAAGCACGAACGCGAGCGCTTCGACGTCGCGAACGACCAGCTGCTCACCGTGTCGCTGCGGGTGGGCCGCCTGATGGCGCTGATGTTCCCGATCGTCATGCTGGTGATGAACGCCTCCAGCGTCGCCGTGCTGTGGTTCGGCGGGCAGCGGATCGACTCCGGCAGCATGCAGATCGGGGCCATGACGGCGTTCCTGTCCTACCTGCTGCAGATCCTGATGGCCGTCATGATGGCCACGTTCATGTTCATGATGGTGCCGCGCGCGGAGGTCAGCGCCGAGCGGATCAGCGAGGTCCTCGACACCGAGTCGAGCGTCCGCCCGCCGGTGTCGCCGATCCGCCCCGGCGCGGTGCACGGGCACCTGGAGCTCTCCGGGGTCGAGTTCCGCTACCCCGGCGCGGAAAAGCCGGTGCTGCAGGACATCTCGCTGATCGGGCGGCCCGGTGAGACCACCGCCGTGATCGGGTCCACCGGTACCGGCAAGACCACGCTGCTGAACCTGATCCCGCGGCTGATGGACGCGACCCGCGGCACGGTCAAGGTCGACGGCGTCGACGTGCGCGACCTCGACCCGGCGGTGCTCGCCCGCGCGGTCGGGCTGGTACCGCAGAAGCCGTACCTGTTCGCCGGGACGGTGGCGAGCAACCTGCGCTACGGCAACCCGGACGCCACCGACGAAGAGCTGTGGCACGCGCTGGAAGTGGCGCAGGGCAAGGACTTCGTCGAAGCGATGGCCGAAGGACTGGAGTCGCCGATCGCCCAGGGCGGCACGAACGTCTCCGGCGGTCAGCGGCAGCGGCTCGCGATCGCGCGGATGCTGGTGCACAAGCCGGAGATCTACCTCTTCGACGACTCGTTCTCGGCGCTGGACTACGCGACCGACGCGGCCCTGCGCCGCGCGCTCGTGTCCGAAACCGCCGACGCGACGGTGATCATCGTCGCGCAGCGCGTCAGCACGATCCGCAACGCCGACCGCATCATCGTCCTCGACGAGGGCCGCGTCGTCGGCACCGGTACCCACCACGAACTGTTCGACAGCAACGAGACCTACCGCGAGATCGTGCTGTCGCAGCTCACCGAGCAGGAGGCGGCGTGAGCACGACCGAATCGCCCAAGGCCGCCGTCACCGACGCCGGGGAACGGCCGACCGCCGAGCGGCACAAGAACACCGGAGCCGCGACCGTCGGACCGGGCCGGTGGATGGCCGGCGGCGCGCCACCGGAGAAGGCCCTCGACTTCAAGGGGTCCCTCAAGCGGCTGCTGCGCATGCTGGCCCCGCAACGGCTGCACCTGATCGGGGTGCTCGTGCTCGGCGCCGCGAGCGTCGCGCTGACGGTGATCGGGCCGAAGATCCTCGGCCAGGCCACCGACGCGATCCTGGCCGGCGTGCTCGGCAAGCAGGTGCCGCCGGGGGTCACCAAGGAGCAGGTCGTCGCCGGGCTGCGCGCCCGCGGGGACGGCACGCTCGCCGACATCTACGGCCGCGTCGACCTCGTGCCCGGCGTGGGCATCGACTTCGACAAGGTCGGGCAGATCCTGCTGGTCGTGCTGGCGCTGTTCGTCATCGCGTCGTTCTTCGGGCTGATCCAGGCCCGGCTGACGACGACGCTGGTGCAGCACGCGGTGTACCGGCTGCGCGAGGACGTCGAAGCGAAGTTCTCGCGGCTGCCGCTGAAGTACTTCGACCGCCAGCCGCGCGGCGAGGTGCTCTCCCGCGTCACCAACGACATCGACAACCTGGCGATGTCGCTGCAGCAGACGCTGTCGCAGATCGTCTCGTCGCTGCTGACGGTGATCGGCGTGCTGATCATGATGTTCCTGATCTCGCCGCTGCTGGCGGTCATCGCGCTGCTCACGGTGCCGCTGTCGGCCGTCGTGGCGGCGAAGATCGGCAAGCGGGCGCAGCCGAACTTCATCAAGCAGTGGTCGACGACCGGCAAGCTCAACGCGCACGTCGAGGAGATGTACACCGGGCACTCGCTGGTCAAGGTGTTCGGCCGGCGCGACGAGTCCGCGGCGATCTTCGACAAGCAGAACGAGACGCTGTACGAAGCCAGCTTCCGGGCGCAGTTCATCTCCGGCATGATCCAGCCGGCGATGATGTTCATCGGCAACCTGAGCTACGTGCTGGTGGCCGTGATCGGCGCGCTGCGCGTCGCGTCGGGCAGCCTGACGCTCGGCGAGGTGCAGGCGTTCATCCAGTACTCGCGCCAGTTCAGCCAGCCGGTCACGCAGATCGCCAGCATGGCGAACCTGCTGCAGTCCGGGGTCGCGTCGGCCGAGCGGGTGTTCGCGCTGCTCGACGCCGAGGAGCAGGCGCCGGAACCGGAGCACCCGGAGCGGCCCGCGGTGATCCGCGGACGCGTCGAGTTCCAGGACGTCTCGTTCCGCTACCTGCCGGACAAGCCGCTGATCGACGACCTGTCGCTCACGGTCGAACCGGGCCAGACGGTGGCGATCGTCGGCCCGACCGGTGCGGGCAAGACGACGCTGGTCAACCTGCTCATGCGGTTCTACGAGCTCGACGGCGGGCGGATCACGCTCGACGGCGTCGACATCGCGAAGATGAACCGCGAGGAGCTGCGCGACCAGACCGGCATGGTGCTGCAGGACGCGTGGCTGTTCGGCGGCACGATCGCGGAGAACATCGCCTACGGCGCGGACGACCCGAGCCGCGAGGAAATCATCGAAGCGGCACAGGCGACGTACGTGGACCGCTTCGTGCGGACCTTGCCGGACGGCTACGAGACGGTGCTGGACGACGAGGGCGGCACGGTCAGCGCGGGCGAGAAGCAGCTGATCACCGTGGCACGGGCGTTCCTGGCCAGGCCGGTCATCCTCATTCTGGACGAGGCGACCAGCTCGGTCGACACCCGCACCGAGGTGCTGATCCAGCGGGCGATGAACTCGCTGCGCAGCGGGCGCACGAGCTTCGTCATCGCGCACCGGCTCTCGACGATCCGCGACGCGGACGTGATCCTGGTGATGGAGCACGGCCGGATCGTCGAACACGGCGACCACGAGACGCTGTTGCGCAGCGGCGGTGCCTACGCGCGGCTGTACGCGGCGCAGTTCGCCGAAGCCATGGCGGAGACCGACTGACGTCCCCGCGGTTCGTGAAGGCCTCCTCACCGGCACTAGTGGCCGGGAGGGGGCCTTCACGGCTTTACGGCGGCCGTCAGTTGCCGATGAACACCCAGTCGCCGGAGCCGGGCCGGTACGGGCCGGCGGCCCGCTTGGCGACCACACCCGGCAGGCCGTGCTGGCGGCTGGCCCCGAGGACGTCCTCGCCGCCGCCGGCGAAGTAGGCGGGCACCTGCCAGTGGCGATCGGTCACCGGCAGGTCCGCCAGCAGCTCCCGGCGTTCGGTGTAGGGCAGGTCCAGGGTCGGCCGGCCGTCGAGGTGCAGGACGTCGCAGGCGAAGTAGAACACCGGGCAGTGCGCCTTGAGCCGCTTCGCCGCGTTGCCGTCGGCCCGGCGGCGCTCCTCGAGGCCTTGCGCGGAGGGCTTGCCGTCCTTGATGACGACGACTTCGCCGTCCAGCAGCACTTCCGTCGACCCGAGCTCTTCGCCCAGCTTGTGCAGGTCGGGGTAGCGGCCGGTGACGTCGGCGCCGGTTTCGTCGTGCGCGATGACGCGGCCGCCCGAGATCTGCAGCATCGTGCGCAGGCCGCCCCAGGCGAACTCGTAGGCCCAGTCGTCGTCATCGGCCGGCAGCTCGCCCGGGACCGCCGTCATCGGCTCGAGGAACTCGGGAGCGTCCTCGTGCCCGGGCTCGGCCGGGTCGAGGCGCCGCAGCATCCAGTCGCGGTCGTCGTCGGCGTTGTGGCGGTTGAGGAAGAGGTACTTGCCGCGCGCCCGTTCGCCGTGGAAGACGACCTCGACCTTGTGGTCGTTCCAGTGCAGGGTTTCGTACTTCCCGGTGTCCCACACGGTCATCCGGCCGCCGCCGTACTCGCCGGCCGGGATCTCGCCCTCGAAGGTCAGGTACTCCATGGGGTGGTCCTCGGTGTGCACCGCGAGCCGGTTCACCCCGGGGGCGAGGGGCAGGCCGCGCGGGACGGCCCAGGAGACGAGCACGCCGTCGCGTTCCAGCCGGAAGTCCCAGTGCAGCCGGGAAGCGTGGTGCTCCTGGATGACGAAGAGGTCGTTGCCCCCGGGTTCCGGCGGGCCGTCGGGCCAGGGTTCGGGGGTGCGGTCCCGGCCGCGCTTGCCGCGGTACTCCTCGAGCCTGTCGGCCATCGGCGCCCGGCACCCCTTCCGCTCGGTGGTCGCCGCCTCGCGCACAGCGGTGATCGCGGGAGCGTCCAGGGTACCGGGCGGGCCCGGCCGCCGGTGCGCGGCCGAGCCCGGAACCTCAGTGCACCCGCGGGAGAACGGTGAGCTGGCCGCGCCGCGCGTTCTTCAGCAGGACCACCGCGAGCGCCGCCCCGGCCACCGCCACCACCGCGCAGATCACCAGGCTCTCGTGGAACCCGGCCAGCGCCCCGGCCGGGCCGGGCGTGGCGGCCGCGCTCGACGCGATGATCGTCGACACCACCGCGACCCCGAACGCGCCGCCGATCTGGAACGCCGCCGTGCTCGTGCCGGACGCGATGCCCGCGTCGGCCTTGGTGGCGCCGGAAAGGGCCGCCGCCGCGAGCGCCACCGGGCCCGCGCCCAGGCCGAGCCCGAACAGGACCAGGCCGGGGAACACCGTCGTGAAGTACCCGCTGTCGGCCGAGATCCCGACCAGCAGCGCGCAGCCGATCCCCAGCAGCAGCAACGCCGTCACCGCGACCGGGCGGACACCGCGCCGGGCCATGCCCGCCTGGGCGGCGAACGCGCCCGCCACCGAGGCGATCGGCATCGCCGACTGGCTCAGCCCGAACTGGATCGGCGTGTAGCCCAGAACTCCCAGCGAGTACTGCGAAAGCACGACCGACATCCCGAAGCCGGGCACCAGCGCCACGATCGTCAGCAGGTTCGCGCCCAGCACGGTGGTCGACCGGAAGAGCCGCGCGGGCAGCAACGGGTGCGCCGAGCGCTTCTCCACCAGGACCGTCAAGCCGGTCAGGACCACGAACAGCGCGCCGAGGCCGAGCACCGGGAAGCTGGTCCAGCCCAGCTGCGGCGCCTCCACCAGCAGGTAGACCAGGAGCGCGAGGGACGCGGTGCCGAGCACCGCCCCGGCGACGTCGAACGTGCGCGACGCCGACGCGTCCCGGCTTTCCCGCAGCAGCACCGGGCTCAGCACGAGCATGACGATCGCGACCGGGACGTTGACGTAGAACAGCGCCTGCCAGCCCAGCTTGTCGAGCAGCACCCCGCCCAGGAGAAGACCCGTCGTCGCGCCCACCGCGGCGATCGCCGACCACGTCGCCAGCGCCTTGTTGCGCGCCCGGCCCTCCGGGAACGTGTCGGTGAGGATCGCCATCGCGGTCGGCGCCATCAGCGCCGCCGAAACGCCGTGCAGGGCCCGGGCCGCCAGCAGCAGCGGCGCGGCCGTCGCCAGCGCGGAGAGGATCGAGACCAGCAGGAACAGCGCGGTGCCGAGCATGAACACCCGGCGGCGGCCGAGCAGGTCCGCGGCCCGGCCGCCGAGCAGCAGCAGGCCGCCGAACGTCAGCAGGTTGCCCGAGAGGATCCACTGGGCCTCGACGGGCGAGAGCCCGAGGTCGGCCGCGATCACCGGCACGCCCATGATCACGCTCTGGGCGTCCAGGATCACCATGAAGTTGGCCGCGCAGAGCAGGACGAGCGCCGCCAGGCGGCGGGGGTCCGCCTGCCGGGGGGCGGAGTCCGGCCGCGCCGATTCCGCGAGGGTCATGCGATCGACCGTACGAACACCGGCGCGGTGGGCTCATCTCCCCCGCTGCGCGGTCAGTCGCCGCGCAGGAGCGCGACCACGCCCGCCACGACGACCACGACGCCGGCGACCACGTTGCCGACGAGCGCTGTCGTGGACGGCTGCGTCTCGGCCGCGGACCGCAGGAGCCACGGCGAAAGCGCCGCCCACGCGCCGAGCACCGGGACGACCCAGCCGAGGAACCGCAGGCGCCGCGTCGCGGTGCGGGCGATCGCCAGCGCGACCAGGACCAGGCCGACGACGGTGTTGCTCAGCGCGAGCACGCCCGCCCCGCCGAAGCCGGTGACCCACGGGGCGAGCACGAGGTAGAGGCCGGCGAGCAGGACGAAGCCCGCGGCGGCGCCGATGACGGCGGTCCGCTGCCGGCCGGCCGGGGTGCTGTGCGAAGTCATCTCCTCACCTCCACCCCGGAGAGGTACCCCGTCGTAGCGGCCGGTAACCGGGGACTGCCCGCCGCCCTCGGAACGGGCAGGCCCCGGCCCGGGGGAAAGTCAGCAGCCGCAGGTGTAGTACGTGATGTCCCAGTGGTTGCCCTCGTCGCAGTAGAGGTTGCCGGAGCCGGCCTGCCACTGCGGGTAGCCGTCGCCGCGCAGCCCGATGTAGCTGAAGCTGTTCTTGATGTAGGAGTCGATGCAGCTGTTGTGCGAGATGTCCACCTTGTAGCCGTTGTAGTGGCTGTAGGTGCCCGACGCGTGGCCGACCTCGGTCCCGCCGGTGATGTTGATCGCGCAGCCGCTCGCCCGCTTCAGCGTGATCACGCCGCTGACGGTGCTCTGGTTGATCTGCTCGTAGGACGTGCAGGTCGAGTTGGACCGCGTCGTGCAGTTCCCGCTCGACGAATGCGTGACACCGGCGGCGGACAGCTGCGACGCCGCCTGCGCCTGGGTGAGCTTGGTGACCTCGACGGTCGCCGACGCGGTGCCGATGGTCGCGAAGACCACCGTCGCGGCCGAAGCGGTCAGTCCCACTGCCACGCGCGCGAGCATCCGTTGTCCCGGCATGCCTTGCCTCCTCGGGTACGACGATCCGAACGGCGGCAGCCAAATCGGGAGGGCCATAACTTCGCCAAACGCCCGCCCCGCGGACCGGGACGGCGGCGGGTCAGGTGCTGATCTTCGTCAAGACTTCACGAGTGCGGTCCCGGACCGGGGATTCACTGGTGACGGCGGTGAGCTCACGCAGCGCGCGCAGCTCCCACAGCGGGAACCCGAGCTCGCGGAAGAGGCCGGCCGAGGTCCGCAGGAGCCGCGCGGCCTCCGGCCCGGCACCCTCGTCCGCGTGGGTCCGGCCCAGGCTGAGCAGCGTGTAGCCGGCGCCGCGGCGGTCCCCCAGCTCTCGGAACACGCCCATCGCGACGCGCAGGTGCCACCGCGCGCCCGCCGGGTCGCCCGCGCTGCGGCGCGCTTCGGCGAGGCAGCGGTGGGTGTAGGCGGCGGCGTGCCGGTGCCCGATCTGCTCGAACAGAGTCAGCGACCGCGTCAGGAAGCGTTCGCCGTCACCGGGCTCGCCGGCCTCGGTGTGCAGGGCGCCCAGGCTGCGCAGGACGTGCGCCTCCCAGTGCCGCTCGCGGGTGCGGACGGCGCCGCCGAGCGCGCCGGTGAGCAGGTCGGCGGCCCGGTCGTAGCCGCCGTGGCGGCGCAGGACGTCGGCGTAGCGCTTGGCCGCCTGGTCGTGCCCCCGTTCGTCGTCGCATTCGCTCGCGAGCAGCATGCTGGCTTCGAAGCTCTCGACCGCGCGGCGCACGTCCCCGACGTCCTCGGCGAGCGAGCCCAGCTGCGCGGCCGCGGCCGCCTGCCCGTGGCGGTCACCGCACGCGCCCAGCAGGCCGAGGGCCTCGACCAGCTCGGCCTCGGCCGCCCGCGGGTCGCCGCCGTCGAGGTGGACGTCGGCGAGCGCGGCCAGCACCGCGCCGGTGCCCTGCGGGTCGTCGAGCTGCCGGAACCGGTGCTCGGCCATGACGAAGTAGTTGCGGGCCTGCCGGCCGTGGCCGTGCTGCCAGTGCACCGAGCCGAGGTTGTAGAGCTTCTCGGCTTCGGCACGCGGATCCTGCCGACGGCGGGCGGCGGCCAGCCCGAGCACGGACACGGCCCGGGCGGCGTGCCCGAGCCACGGCGTGCCGGCCAGCGCGGTGCAGGCGTCGGCGAGCCGTTCGGTGAGGTCGTGCCAGCCGTGCGCGCCGGCGAGCCGCGCGGCCGCGGCGAGGTGCGCGGTCTCCTCCGCCGCCCAGGCGCCCGGATCGGTGGCGACCCGTTTCGCGGCGGCGGGATCGGGCTTCGGCAGGCCGGCGGGCGGGCGGCCGCGGGCGTGCTCGGCGAGGGCGAGGGTGGCTTCGCAGGCCCGGCGGAGGGCGGCGGTGTCGGTTTCCGGGCTTTCGGTGAGGAGGAGCCGGGCGAAAGGCGGTAAGGCCCAGCGCGATGCGGCGAGGTCGGCCGGCCCGGACCGGCCGCCGGGTTCTTCGCCGGCTCGATCCGCCGGGCCGGCGAGGGCGGACAGCGAGCGCAGTCCTTCCCCAGGCCGGTCACCGGTTCTCTCGCCCGACGCCGGTCCGGCCCGGTCCACCAGGTGCGCCGCGGCCAACGCTTCCAGCCGGTCGCGGGCCTCGTCCAGCGGGCAGTCCAGCAGTGCGGCCACGCACCAGTCCGGCACCGGCCCCTCGAACGCCGCGAGCAGCCTCAGCAGCGACCGATCCGGCGCCGGCCGCTCCCGCAGGGCCGAGGTCACCACCGCCCGGACGGCGAGGTCACCGGTGGCCAGCTCGTCGAGCCGGCGGCGGTCGTCGGCCACGCGGGCCGTCAGTTCGGCGACCCGCTGGTTCGGGCGCGCCGCGAGCTTCGCGCCGGCGATCCGGACGGCGAGCGCGAGCCCGGCGCAGCACCCGAGAAGCCGTTGCACCGCTTCGGGTTCCGCGCGCAGCCTCGACTCCCCCGCGATCGCCGCGAGCAGCGCCCAGGCGTCCTCTGTGGACAGTCCGGTGACCGGGATCGGCCGCGCCCCGCACAGGCCGGGCAGCTCGCGGCGGGTGGTCACGAGCGTCGCGCAGCCGGGTCCGCTCGGCAGCAGCGCCCGCACCTGCGCCTCGGTCGTGACGTCCTCCAGCAGCACCAGCAGCCGGCGGTCGGCCGTGTAGCTGCGCCACAACCCGGTCAGGCCCGCGCGATCGGCCAGTTCGGCCGGCGTCGCGCCGAGCAGGCGCAGGAACCGGGTGAGGACGGTGGCCGGCTCGGTGCCCCGCAGCGAGGCGGTCAGCTGGCCGTCGGGGAAGCGGCGGCGCGCTCGCCAGGCCGCCTGGACGGCCAGCGCCGACTTCCCGGCCCCGGCGGCGCCGTGCAGCACGACCGGTCCGGGGCCGCGCAGGGCGCGGCCGACGTCGGCGAGCTCGGCCCCGCGGCCGGTGAAGTCGGGCACCGCCGGCGGGAGCTCGGCGGGCGGGCCCGGCGTCGTCCACTCGGTGCCGGCGATCCGGCGGTACACCGCGACGAGGTCGTCGCCCGGCCACACACCCGCTTCTTCCCACAGCGCCCGCCGCGTCCGCCGAAGCACTTCCAGGGCCGATTCGCGGTGGCCGACGGCGCCGAGCGCGGACGCGAGCCGGGCGGCGAAGCGCTCGTCGGCGGGCCGGGCCGCGACGACCGGGTCGAGCCGCTCGACGACCGCGCGGCCGTCGCCGTCGGCCAGTTCCAGCTCGACCAGCTGCAGCAGCGCCGCCGAGCGCCGGTCCTCCAGCCAGAGCTTGTGCGCTTCCAGCAGCGGCCCGCCGGCGACGTCGGCGAACGCGTCACCCCGCCAGCACGCCAGCGCCCGTTCGAGCGCGCGGCGGCGTTGCGCCCGGTCGTCGGCACCGGCGGACAGCAGCGTCAGGAAGTCGTCCGCGTCCAGCTCCCCCGGCTCGACGGACAGCGCGTAGCCCCGCGGCCCGGACCGCAGGCGCTGCCCGGCCTCGGCGGCCCCGAGGCCGGGCGAGAGCGTCTTGCGCAGCTTCGACACGGTGACCTGCACGATCGCCGCGGCGCTCGACGGCGCGCCGTCCGGCCACAGCTCGTCGACCAGCGTGTCGCGGCCGACGAACTGGCCGGCGCGCGCGAGCAGGACGGCGAGCAGCCGCCGCGGCTGGGCCGCCGACGGCAGCGCGACGGTGGCGGTCATCGGACCGAGGACCTCGAACCGCACGGCTACACCCCACCCGCGAGATCACCTGATCGAGCGAGCTGAATCTAGCCGCCGGAAGCTGGGCTTTTCCCTCGATCACCCGGATGGCCGACGCCGTTGGTTCAGGCTTTTGCCAACAGTTTGCCCAGCAGCTCCGGGTGGCCGGCCAGCCCGGCCCGCAGCGTGTGCTCCCGCAGCGGCTTGAGGTCGCCGTACGGCTGGTTCGCCCAGTCCAGGCGGCCCTGCGGCGGCTCGGGGTCGTACTCGATGGCGAACTGGATGTTCGTCGCGACCTGCCGTCCGGCCAGCCGCTCCACGAGGTGCAGCGCCAGGTCGATACCGGCCGAGACGCCCGCCGCGGTGATCACCCGGCCGTCTTCGACCCAGCGCTCGGCGACCGGCGTCGCGCCGAGGCCGGCGAGCAGGTCGCGGAACATCCAGTGCGTCGTCGCGCGCTTGCCCTCGAGCAGCCCGGCCGCGCCGAGGACCATCGAGCCGGTGCAGACCGACGTCACCAGCTCGGCACCGGCGGCCGCGGCGCGCAGCCAGGCCAGCAGGCGCTCGTCCGCCATCGCCCGCAGCGTCGGGACGGTGCCGCCGGGCACCAGGACCGCGTACGGCGACGGGACTTCGTCGAACGTGTGGCTCGGCGCGACGCTCAGCGGCGTGTCGGTCCCGACGGTGTCCGTGGTGGCGCCCACGACGACGGTCCGGTAGCCGGGGTCCAGCTGCGCCAAGGCGCTCAGCACCTGGAGCGGGCCCACCAGGTCCAGCGGCGTCAGGCCCGGGTAGACGACGAAGGCGAGGGTCTTCTGCTCAGCGGTCATGGCCCTCACCCTGGCGGCGGCCCCCGCCAGGCCGGACGCGGATGTCCGAAATCCTGCGAACCGCGTCCGAAGGCCGGTCCGGCTGCTAGCGTGCGATCATGGCCGGCTCACCCAGACGGGTCACGATCGTCGGATTCCCCGACGTCGAACTGCTGGACGTCGCCTGCCCGGCCGACGTCCTCGACGCCGCCAACCGCCACGGCGCCCGCCCGCCGTACGAGATCCGGCTCGCCACGATCGACGGCCAGCCGATCCGCACGTGCTCCGGCCTGGTCCTGCAGCCCCACCTGCGGCTCGACCAGGTGGCGGCCGACCTCGACACGCTGGTCGTCGCGGGTGGCTGGGGCAGCGCGACGGCGGCGACCGACGAGCGGGTGCTCGCCCACATCCGGCGCCTCGCCCAGACCAGCAGGCGGGTGGCGTCGGTCTGCACCGGCGCGGAGGTGCTCGCCGCGGCGGGCCTGCTCAACGGCCGCCGCGCGACGACCCACTGGCGCTGGGCGGCGCGGCTGGCGGACGCCTACCCGGAGGTGACCGTCGATCCGGTGCCGCTCTACATCCAGCACGGCAACGTGTACACGGCCGCCGGCGTGACCAGCGGGCTCGACCTGACCATGGCGCTCGTGGAGGCCGACCACGGGCCGACGCTGGCCCGCGAAGTGGCCCGGTCGCTGGTGACGTACCTGCAGCGGCCCGGCAACCAGGCCCAGGTCAGCCTGTTCCTGGCCGGCCCGCCGCCGGAGCACCGCGAGGTCCGCGACCTGACCGCGTACATCGCCGAGCACCTCGACGCCGACCTCGGCACCCCGGCCCTGGCCACCCGGGCGGGCCTGAGCACCCGCCAGCTGACCCGCCTCTTCGACGCCCACCTCGGCACGACACCGGGCAAGTACGTCCGCACGGTCCGCACCGAGCACGCGGCGAGGATGCTGTCCGGCACGGACCTCCCCCTGGCGACGATCGCCCGCCGCTGCGGCTTCGGCTCGACGGAGACGTTGCGCCAGGCCTTTCTCGACCACTTCGACACCCCGCCGTCGGCCTACCGGCGCGTCCACGTCCGCCAGGCGTACGGCTGACGCATCGGGAGGAACCGGACCCTCGGCGGCCCCTCGTGCGGGCGGCGCGATCCCGCTGTCAGGATGTGCGAGTGGACCGCCCCGACACCGACGACGACGCAACCGGCCCGATTCGCCGGATCACGGACGAGGTGTCCCCTTCGCCGGCGCGCGGTGCGTCCGGAACGCCGGGTACGCCCCGGAAACCCGCTCGCCGGACGCCGCCACCCGAAGGCGCGCGCCGCGCCGCCGACCCCGCTCGCCGGCGCACCGACACCGGACCCCAGCGAGTCCCGGCCGACCCGACCGGCGCACGACCCACCGCCGCCCGGCGTGACACCGGACCCCAGCGAGTCCCGGCCGAGGACGCCGGCGCCGCGCGCGTTCCCCGCGACAAGCGCGGCGACACCGGGCCCCAGCGCGCCGCCGAACCCGGCCGCCGCCCGGCCCGCACGGCCGAAAAACCGCGTCCGGCCGAGAAACCCGAGCCCGAAACCGGCCACGGGCACGGGCATGGGCACGGCCACGGGCCCGCCGCACCCGCGTCGAAGCGCGTCAAGCTCCTGCTGATCTGGCTGCTCGCCCCGCTCGCGCTGGCGACCGTCGTCGGCATGATCGTGCTCTACCCCTGGGGCAAACCGGACCCGAAGAGCGTCGTCCCGCAGGGCACGCCGGTGGCCGCGGACATCCGCGCCACCGCCAGCGGCCCCTGTCTCGCCCAGGGCCAGGTCCAGGTCGGCGACCAGACCGACCCGAACGCGAAGCCCTGCCTGACCGTCGACCTCACCATGACCGACGGTCCGGCGAGCGGGAAGCAGCTGAAGCTGACCGTCCCGATCGAGCCGAGCACGCCGCGGTTCGCCGCGGGCGACGCCGTCGTGCTCGCCTACAACGGCGGCAACGCCGGCGACCCGGCCAGCTTCCAGCTCGTCGACTTCCAGCGCGGCACCCCGCTGCTCGTGCTCGCCGCGCTCTTCGCGGTCGCCGTGCTGGTGCTCGGCCGCTGGCAGGGCCTCGCCGCGCTGGTCGCGCTCGGCCTGTCCTTCGTCGTGATCGCGCTGTTCATCCTCCCGGCCATCCTCGCCGGGGAGAACCCCCTGGTGGTGGCCATCGCCGGGTCCGGCGCGATCATGTTCATCGCCCTCTACCTGACCCACGGGCTGTCGGCGAGAACGTCCGCGGCCGTCCTCGGCACGCTGGTCAGCCTGGCCCTCATCGGCGTCCTGTCGGCGATCTTCTCCGCCGCGGCGTCGCTGACCGGGCTCGACGACAGCACGTCGACGCTCATCGGGTCGCTCGGCCACGGCATCGACTCCCGGGGGCTGCTGCTCGCCGGCGTCGTGATCGGCGCGCTCGGTGTGCTCGACGACGTCACCGTCACCCAGACCAGCGCCGTCTGGGAGCTGCGCCGCGCCAACCCGGACCTGAGCTGGCGGGAGCTGTACCACTCGGGCCTGCGGATCGGCCGCGACCACGTCGGCTCGGCGGTCAACACGCTCGTGATGGCCTACGCCGGCGCCGCGCTGCCGGTGCTGCTGTACTCGTCGATCTCCGGTGTCGGGCTGGGCTCGCTGCTCGGCAGCGAGGAGATCGCGCAGGAGATCATCCGGACGCTCGCGGGCAGCGTCGGCATCGTGGCGGCCGTCCCGGTGACAACGATCCTGGCCGCGCTGATCGCCTCCCGCGAGCCCGCCGGGTACCTCAGCAGCACCACGAAGGCCGTTCCGTCCCACCCGTAACACCGGCGGACCCCGACCGAGCCTGACCGGCGAGAACGCGGTAGGAAGGCGGCAGCCGACCCGGGAGGCGCCATGTTCCTGCTCGCCGGTCCGCGGTACCTCGTCCGAGGGGCGCTGCGGGTGGTCACCGCCACCGTCCAGGCCGTGGAGTCGCTGCCGCGCATCGCCGCGGCGCTCGAGGACGTCCGGGCCACCCTGCACCACGTCGAGCGCCTCGCCGCGTACATCGCGCAGGAGGTGCCGGAGCTCGTCTACCAGCTCGAGCAGCTGCGCGAGGCGGACGAGGAGCTCAGTCGAGAGTCGCCACGAACCGGCTGACGGCCTCCATCGTGAACCGCTGCACGTACTTGCCCGACGGCGCCACCGACGCCAGCCGGTAGAGCGGGCGGTCGGCCACGCCGGAGCCGCGCGCCTCGGCCTTCAGCTCGGCGACCAGCAGCTCGCCGAACACCAGGCCGTTCGCCTCGGTGTTGTTCATCAGCGCGTTCGCCAGCTTCCGCAGCTGGAGGATGCCCAGCTCGCGGCCGCCGGTGCCGGAGAACACCGCGAGGTCGACCTTCCCGACCTTGCCGCGCTGGCCGGCGTTGACCAGCAGGCTCACCGTGCGGGAGCCGCGGACGTCGCCGATCACCAGGTCGAGCCGCGTCGCGGTGACGAGGTCGACGCGGCGCAGGCCCCAGGTGCGCACGAGCAGCGTCGAGCCCTCCAGCCAGACGCGGCGGCGGATGCTGACCGCCATCACGTACAGCAGCGGCAGCGCGATGACCAGGGCCACGACCAGGCCGATCAGCGTGCCGCCGATCAGGCCCGCGACGCCGCCGAACGCGGCGGCGACGATCAGCACGCCGATCAGGCCCGAGATCCCGCGGCGCCGGCGGCCCCGCGGGTCCTCCTCGAACAGCGCGAGCCGCTCGGTCGTCTCTTCCGCCATGCTCAGGCCCCCGTCCCGGCGAGGAACGGGTTGCCCGCGCGTTCCCGCCCGATCGTCGTGGCCGGTCCGTGGCCCGGCAGCACCACCGTGTCGTCCGGCAGGCTCTCCAGCAGGTCCCGTACGGCCTCCGCGTCGGCGCCGCGGCCGACCGACCCGGCGAACAGCGTGTCGCCGGTCAGCGCGAGCCGCCCGCCCTCGGCCGTCTCCAGGCTCAGCACCACCGAACCCGGCGTGTGCCCGGGCACGTGCCGGACGTCGACGGCCAAACCGGCGAAAGTCCCCGCTTCGAGCGGCACGAAGTCGCCGCCGTAGAGCTCCGCGTCGCCCGCGTGCAGGTGCAGCGCGACGCCGTGCTCGGCCGACAGCGACGCGGCCGAAGCGACGTGGTCCGGGTGCCCGTGGGTGGCCACCAGCGCCGCCGGGACCAGCCGGTGCTCGGCGAGCGCGGCGGTGAGCGGGGCGGTGACGTCCTCCCCCGGATCCACGACCACGCACGGCCCGCCGGCGGCCTCCGCCAGCAGGTAGCAGTTGGCCTGCAGCGGGCCGCTGCCGAACCCGACGACGAGCACCGAACGCCTCCCGGACATCCGCGCCGGATGGCGCCGATCACGATCGGGTTGAGACTAGCGGGCCCTGTACATGGTCCTCACAGGCTGTGCCCATACACTGCCGCTACCTCAGACGTGTGACACGAGCGGAAACCTGGAGGGTACGGGGTGGCGACCAACCAGCAGCGCCGCGAAGCTGCGAAGCGCAAGCTCGAGAGGCAGCTCGAGCGCCGATTGGAGCAGCAGAAGCGACGCAGGAGGATCGGCGCTGGTGTCGTCGGCGTGGCCGTGCTCGTCGTGGCGGGCGTGGTGGTGTGGATCGTGAGCGCCAATGGCAGCGACAACACCGCCGACCCGGCGGCGTCGTCTTCGGCCGCGCCGCCGCCGACCGACCTCCAAATCCCGACGCAGCGCACCGCGCTGCCGAAGCGGGCCACGGCCCTGCCGAACCCGACGACGTGCGACTTCAAGGCCGACACGACGGGCAAGGCGCCGAAGAAGGTGAACCTGCCCGACGGCAAGAACGTCCCGTCGACCGGCACGGTGAACGTGACGCTGAAGAGCACGGCGGGCGACATCCCGCTGACGCTCGACCGGGCGCTGGCGCCGTGCGCGGTGCAGAGCTTCATCAGCCTGGCGAAGCAGAACTTCTACAACGACACCATGTGCCACCGGCTCGGCACCGAGGGCCTGCAGATGCTGCAGTGCGGTGACCCCTCGGCCACCGGCGACCCGACGGCCGACGGCCAGGGCGGACCGGGCTACACGATGCCGGACGAGGCGTTCCCGCAGATCAAGTACGGCCGCGGCATCCTCGCGATGGCGAAGACGTCCGCCCCGAACTCCGGCGGCAGCCAGTTCTTCATGGTCTACGGCAACGCCGACGGCCTCCCGGCGGACTACTCGGTGTTCGGCAGCATCAGCGACGAGGGCCTGAAGGTCCTCGACGCCGTCGCCAAGGCCGGCATCGCGAACCCGAACCCGCAGGACGGCACCGGGGCGCCGACGAAGCAGGTCAAGTTCACGGGCGTGACCGTCCAGTAGTGGCGCCGCGCATCGAGCTGAACGGGGACCCGCTCGGCCCGGACGCCTTCGTCGCGGGAATGACCTCCTACGGTCACTTCACCGCGATGCAGGTCCGGGACGGGCGGGTCCGCGGGCTCGCCTTCCACCTCGAACGGCTCGCGACGAGCACCCGGCTGCTGTTCGGCACCGACCTCGACGTCGACCGCGTGCGGTCCTACGTCCGCCAGGCGATCGCCGGCGAACCGGCGCTTTCGGTGCGGGTCATGGTCGTGACGCGCTCGTTCGCCGAGCCGATGACCCCGGAGATCCTGGTCCGGACGCTCCCGCCGCACCCGCCCGAGCCGGCGCCCCTGCGCCTGGCGACGGTCCGCTACCAGCGGGATCTGCCGCAGGTGAAGCGCCTCGGCACGTTCGGGCTGATCTACCACTCCCGCCAGGCCGAGCTGGCCGGTTTCGACGACGCGCTGTTCATCGACCCGGCCGGCCGGATCAGCGAGGCCTCGGTGTGGAACGCCGGTTTCCTGGCCGGCGACACCGTCGTGTGGCCGGAAGCCGCGGTGCTGCCGGGCATCACGATGCTGGTGCAGAAGGAAGCGTTGCGCCGCCTCGGTGTCCCGCAGGAGACGCGCGAAGTCCGGCCCGCGGACCTGCGCGACTTCGACGCGATGTTCGTGACGAACTCCGAAACGCCGGGGCGCGCGGTCGCCTCCGTCGACGACCTCGTGCTGCCGCCCGCGGACCGCGCGGTGAAGCTGCTCGCCGAGGCGTACGAAACCGTGCCGTGGGACGAGATCTGAACCGCACCCGCTCCGCCCCCGTGTAGAGGGGCAACACCGGGACCCGCCGGGGTCACCGGGGAGAGGTGCCGACGATGGTCGCAAACCCCGCGGTGCGCCGCGTGCTCGGGCGGGCCGGGGCAGCCGGTGTCCTCTTCGCCGTGCTCGCCGGGGGTCCCGCGCTCGCGCAGACCCAGCCGCCTCCGCCGGCCGTCAAGTACTTCATCGTCCCGCACGCGGACAACCCGGAAGACATCACGCTGTTCAAGATCGCCGAGCGAGCCCTCGGCGACGGCAACCGGTTCCCCGAGATCTTCAAGCTGAACCAGGGCCGGCCGAGACCCGACGGGACGCCCTTCACCGACCCCGCCGCCATCGAACCCGGCCAGGTGCTGCAGCTGCCCGACGACGCCCGCGACCCCGCCGTGCGGTTCGGGCCGCTGCCCGCCACTCCCCCGGCTCCCGCACCAGCGCGGGCCGAACCCACCGAGGAACCGTCCGGTCTCGGCGTCGGGCTCGCCTCGGCCGTCAGCGGCACCGGCGGGCTGCTGACCGGCCTGATCGCCGGGCTCTGGTGGCGCCGCCGGCCGCGGCTCGTCCCGCCGCCGCCGTTCGAACCGGTCGAAGAAAGCGAAGACGGCTCCGGCTCGGTCAGCGGGACGCTGCCGATCCCGGTCGTGCCGGAAGTCCTGCGGCCGCCGGAACCGATCACGACCGAGCTCGCGATCATCGTGCTCGACACGGCCGAGACCCAGGTGATCGCCGCGGTCCGGCCCGGCTCGCGGTTCCACTTCCGGCTGGGCGGGAAACCGGACTTCGCCGACGACTCCACCGTGCTCGTGGTCGACGACGAAAGCGATCCCCTGAGCTGAACGGATCAACCAGCGCCCGAACGCTGGCCTCGGGGCGCCGGTGCCGCAATAGTCGAACGATGACCTCGGATCCGTTCGGGACTCTGCGCAAAACGCTCTGGATCGGTGGTGCCCCGTGGACGGGCAAGTCGACCGTCGCCCGGCTGCTGGCCGAGCGGCACGGGCTGACGACCTACCACCACGACGACCGGACCCGGCCCGCTGCCGGTCCGGCCGACGACGCCCCCGCCGGCGACCAGCTGGCCGCGCTGCTGGCCGAGTTCCGGCAGCGGTTCGAATGCGCGCTGGCCGACCTGCGCGCCCTGACCTCGCCGCGGCCGATCGTCGCCGAGGGCCGGGGGCTGCGCCCGGAACTGGTGGCGCCGCTGGTGGATTCGCCGAGCCGGATGGTCGTGCTGGTGCCGACGGAGCTGTTCCGCCAGCACCAGCTGCGGCACCAGTCGGACGCGCCCGCCATCCCGCGCCAGCGCACCCGCCTGACGCGCGACCGGATGCTCGCCGCGCAGGCCGTGCGCTCGGCCCGGGAGCTCGGCATCCGCGTCATCGAGATCGACGGCAGGCTCGACCCCGCCGGCGTGACGGACATCGTCGCCGAGCACTTCCGCCCCTACCTGGATGCGTGACTGTCCGAACGCGACAGTCCGCGCGCTCCTCAGCGGAACGTGAACCGCGGCGGGCGGCGCTCCAGGAAGGCGGCGACGCCCTCCGCGTAGTCGACGCCGTGCAGGGCCTCGGACCGGATCTCCTCGACCTCGGCGTCCGGCGTCTCCTGGCCCGCGACGATCTTCTCGATGATCCGGTTCATCCCGCGGATCGACGCCTGCGACCGGGAGCAGAGCGTCGCGACGAACTCCTGCGTCGACGACTCCAGTGAGGCGGCCGGGAAGACGTCGTTGAGGAGGCCGATCTCACGTGCGCGGGCGGCGGTGATCAGCTCGCCCGACAGCAGGAAGTACTTCGCGTGCGCGGGCCCGACCAGCGACACGAGCTGGCGCGTCGAGTCGAAGTGGTAGACGATGCCGAGCTTCGCCGGCGTGATACCGAACCGGGAGCCGTCGGCGGCGAACCGGAAGTCGCAGGCGACCGAGACCTGGCAGCCGCCGCCGATGCAGTTGCCCTGGATCATCGCCACTGACGGCTTGCGCAGCGCGGTCAGCGCCGCCACCGCGCCCTCGACCGCCTTGTCGTAGCTCGCCGCGCCCTCGGCCGTGGTGCGCAGCTCGCCGAACTCACTGATGTCCGCGCCCGCCGAGAAGTTCCTCCCGGCGCCCGCGATCACGAGCACCTTCACCGCGGGATCGGCCTCGACCTCGGCCACGACGTCCGGGATCGCCGACCACATGCCGTAGGTGATCGCGTTCATCTTCTCCGGGCGGGTCAGCGTGAGCCGGGCGACTTCGCCGTCGCGCGTCAGCTCGAATCCGTCGGTCATGGTTGGCACCCTAGCTTCTCGCCCTGAGCGAAAACTGCGGTGTGTGACACGGTCGGGTGGCTAGCTTGGGGCCATGGCGACGATCGAAGTGGGCGGGACGGCGTTCGGCTACGACGAAGCGGGAGAGGGGCCCGCGGTCGTGCTGCTGCACGCCGCGATCGGCGACCGCCGGATGTGGGACGCCCAGTTCACCGCGCTCGCCGCCACGCACCGGGTGATCCGCTACGACCGCCGCGGCTTCGGCGAAACCGCCGACGGCCCCGGCGAGTACGCCCACTTCGAGGACCTGCTGGCCCTGCTCGATGCCCGGGGGATCGAGCGGGCCGCGCTGGTCGGGGCGTCGATGGGCGGGGCGTGCGCGCTGGACGCCGCCCTGGCCGCGCCGGAGCGGATCACCCGGCTCGCGCTGCTCGGCTCGGGCCTGACCGGGCACACCTGGCCGGACCACATGCAGGCCGACATCGCGAAGCTGACCGCGGAGGTGGACCCGGCCGGGCGCCTCGCCCGTTACGCCGCCCGCGAAATCGACGTCGACGAGGCGGACGTGCGCGCCATGGCGGAGGCCAACATCCGCTACCTCGTCGCCGGGCCCGAGCGGGACGTCTCGGTCCTGCCCCCGGAAATGCTCGCACTGGTGCGGGAGATGTGCGAGCAGGTCTACCGGCACGACTGGACGGCTCCACAGTGGACGGAGAAGATCCCGGACACCCGGCACCGGCTGGGCGAGATCACAACGCCGGCCCTGGTGGTGATCGGGACGGCGGACGCGCCCGGCCTCGTCGAGCTGTCCCACCACCTCGCGGCGTCGCTGCCGAACGCCGAGCTCGCCGAACTCCCCGACACCGGCCACCTGCCGGCGATGGAACGGCCGGACGAGGTCACCGCGTTGCTGCGGAAGGTTCTCTGACCCGGCTCAGGTGAAGATCTTCTGCACCTGGTCGGAGATCTTCGCGACCAGCTCGGAGAACTGCGCCAGCCCGCCGAGCAGCCCCTTGATCTTTTCCCAGCGGCTGCGCACCACGGCCGGCTCCGCCGCCTCACCCGCGCGCAGGTCGCCCGCGAGGTCGGTCAGCGCGTCCTCGAGCACCTCCTGCTTCGCGAGGTCCTCCCCGCGCACCTCGGCCGTCAGCCGCTCGACGAGCCGCAGCAGCGCGGGAACCGGGTCGTCGGCGGCGGCGCCTTCGATACCGGTCTGGGTGATCTTCCCCGAGTTGTCGCCGCCGATGCTGACCTTGTTCGTGATCCGGTGTCCCATCAGGCCTCCGTGCCGGCGTTGCGGCCGTTCGTCTTCGGCACGCGCGGCCGCGGGCCGCGCTGCCCGGTCTGGGTGATCGGGGCGCGGTTGTCGCCGCCGATGCTGATGTCGTTGTTGATCACGACCGCCGCCTGCTCCTCGAACTTCGCCGTCGAGAACCCGGCGTCGCCGAGCAGCTTGCCGATCGTCGGCAGCAGCCTGCTCCCGATGATCTTCTCGTAGCGTTCGACGTCGACGAGCTGGAAGTAGTCGGTGAAGAGGTTCACCGCCGCGAGTTCGCGCAGGGTGCGTGCGGCGCCGTAGCGCTCCGGGTCGATCACGCCGGCCTCGCGCTTCGGCCGCCGGATCCACGACGCCAGGTTGGCGATCCGGCCCGGCAGGCTCGCCGGCAGCTCCAGCCAGGCGAGCAGCCCCTGCCCGAACGGGCGCAGCGACTCCTGCCGCATCTTGTCCACGACGCGGTACTCGGCGCGGATCGGCGGCAGCATGAACGGCGTCCACTCGACGTACAGCGTCGTGTCGTCCACGGCCACGTGCAGGAACGTCGTGAGCACCAGGTCCCGGTCCCAGGTCTCCACCTGGAAGCACAGGTAGTAGCGCGCCCACTCCTTGGGCTCGCGCCGGAGCCGCTCGACCTCGGCCTCGGTCAGCCGGGTGTGCGGCGGGTACTCGATGTCCGGCAGGAAGGACGCGGCCTCGCCTTCCGCGAGGTGGTCGATGAGCTCGGCGGCCGGGGTGAACACCGCGTCGGTCACGGTCAGGCCGCCCAGCCGCCGGTCCGGCGACAGCGCGGCCGACCGCCGCAGGTCCGCGATCGCCGCGCGGATCTCCTCGTACAGCGTCTCGGTGGTCAGCTCCCGCCGGGTCTCCGGGTCGCTCTCGTCGTCTTCGAGCCGCTCCAGCGGGATCGCCATCGACCACGCGTCCCGGCGGAAACCGGCGCCCACGAACGGTTTGTAGCCGCGGTACACCACCAGCGGCGCGCCGGGCACCCCGGCGAACTCGTCGCCGCGCTGGTAGCGGCCGAGCTGCTCGCGGAAGTCTTCGGTGAACAGCCCGGAAAGGCTGCCGGTGTCCGGGGCCGGCGGGGCGAAGCGCTTGAAGCGGGTCGTCAGCAGGTTCCACAGCGACCAGCGTTCGAACGTGACGACCATGAGCACGATCACGGCCAGCACGACGCCGACGACGAACCGGGCGGTGCCGTCGCCGGAAGTGTCGCCGTAGTCGATGTCCTCGGCGTAGCGCGACGAATACGAGCTCGAGGAGTCGAAGATCTGGTCCGAGTAGAGCAGCAGCAGCCACGCGACCACGACGGCGGCGATCAGCAAGGCGATAGTCTTCGGGGTGAACACCCGCTCGTTCGCGTACGCGTTCTTGCCCGCCCGCGCGAGCACCAGCACGACCGACAGCACGATCCAGCCGTACAGCAGCGGGTTGTCCCACGACAGCCCGATGACGACGGCCATCAGCCCCACCAGCAGGCCGTCGTAGTTCTTGCGGCGCGCCCGCGCCCGGACGGCTTCGGTGAGCACCCGGCCGGCGTCGAGGCCCGGTGACGGCGGGACCGGCCGGGTCGGCTCGACGAGGAACTCGGTGATCGCCTCGGTGCTGTAGCGGGGATCGAGGTAGGAAGCCGCGCACAAGTAGCGCGTGGTGTCGTCGGACATGCTGCCCCCTCGGCTTGACCGCCCTGCAATTTGCGGACCGTAGCATGCAGTCGGGAAAACCGGCACCGCAATTCCGGGCTGAAAACCCCGCAGTTCTTCGGCGGTTTCCGGCGCCCCGCGAAAACGGTCAGGAAAGCAGCTTCGCCGTCAGTTCGCCGCGGCTGCGGACGGCCACCTTCGCGAACACCGCCTTGAGGTGGTCCTGCACCGTGTGCGCCGAGATGCCGAGCCGGTCCGCGATGTCCACAGTGGACCGCCCGGCCAGCACCTCGCGGCAGACGTCGCGCTCGCGGGCGGTCAGGCCGTAGGCCGCCAGCCGCACGCTCAGCAGCTCGGCCCCCGACGCGCGGGCGACCGTCACCACCGTCTCGTCGGCGTCCTCGGCGACCAACCTGCTGGCGTGCAACACGATCCAGCCGCCGCGCGCGTCGCGGACGCGGGCGCGGAAGGTGCCGGTCGCCGCCGCCCGCGCGCCGGTCACCACCGCACGCAGCAGCACCGCGAACCGGCCGGGGGCGATCTCGTCCAGTTCGGACCGCCACGCCGCGGCCGCCGCGGTGGCCGCCCGCTGCCTGCCGTCCGGGCCGGCCACAACGATCGCCGGGTCCGCCCGCTCCCCCGCGTCCCGCGTGCGCGCGGCCACCCGCGTCGCCGCCGCCACGGCCGGCGCGATCGCCGTCAGGAACTCGACTTCGCGGTCGCTGAACTCGCCGCGGCGCACCAGGCCGGCCGCGCCCCACGACGTCCCGTCGACGCGGAACACCGCGCGCAGCTCGTGGCCGAGGCCGAGCGGCCGCCAGACGTCGTTGAGCCGGCCGCTGCGTTCGACGTCCCGGTGCGGCAGGTCCGAGAGCCGGGCCACCGGCACCGGGCGCGCGGCCAGCTCGGCGAAGGTGTGCGGCTGGGCGCCGTCGTACTCGTAGGCCGCCAGCAGCGGCTCGTACTCGCCGGGGATCCGGGCGCGCCCGCTGGTCATCGAGCTGATCACCGCGGTGTCCGGGTCCAGCGACGCCCAGCAGCTGAGCTCGGTGGGCACCACCCGCTCGACCAGCTCGATGGCGGCGGCATGCAGCTCGGCGACCCCGAGGCCCGCCGTCGCGAGTGCGGCGATGTCACGCCGCGCGCCCTGCGCCCGACCCTCCCACATGAGCGCAGTATGCGCCGCCGCGCGCCGGTGCGGGTATCCCACATTCCCGGGATGGTCCCCCGCCCGTCCGGTTCCTAGCGTCGGCGCCATGACCCACTTCAGCGCCCCGGGCGAAGGCCCGGAACTCGATTCGAAGGACGCCCGGATCACCGTCAAGGTCGGTGCCGAGCACACCGGCGGGGCCTACGAGCTGTTCGAGGTCGACGCGCCCCGCGGGCCGTCGGTCCCGCCGCACGCCGAGCCCTGGGCGAAGAGCTTCTACGTGCTGCACGGCCGCATCACGGTCTACGTCGACGGCGAGCTGCACGACCTGGGCCCCGGCGCGTCGATCAGCATCCCGGCGGGCGCGGTCAACACCTTCACCGTGCACACGCCGTCGGCGAAGTTCCTCGCGGTCAGCCTGACCGACGCCATGGGCCGCTTCTTCCGCGACGTCGACCAGGCCCCGGCGGAGCGGATCCCGGAGATCGCGAGCCGGCACGGCGTCGAGCTGGTGCGGCCGTGAACGCCGTCGTCCAGGTCTGCGCCGGGATCGCGGCGCTGGTGCACCTGCTCGCGTTCACGTGGGAGGTCCTGCTGTTCGAACGCCCGGGGGTGCACGAGGGCATCTTCAAGATCCCCACGGCGAACCTGCCCGCCACCCGGCTGTGGTCGTTCAACGTCGGGTTCTACAACCTGTTCCTGGCCGCCGGGCCGATCGCCGGGCTGGTCCTGCTGCACACCGGCCAGACCGCCGCCGGACGCGCGCTCGTGTTCTACACCTGCGCGTACATGGCCCTGGCCGGCATCGTGCTGGGCGTGTCCGACCTGCTCGCCCTCAGCCGGCCGCGCGGCGCGGGCCGGGGCGGCGCCCTCGCGCAGGCGGTTCCCCCGGCGGTCGCCCTGGTCGCGGCGCTCTTCTAGGTCTGCTCGAGCAGCTGCTCGCTCCAGGCCCGGATCGCCGCGGCCTGGCCGGGCGTGAGCGAGTCGAGGACGAGCCGGCGGATGTTGGCGCCGTGCGCCCGGGTCGCCCGCTCCGCCGTGCGGCGGCCTTCGCCGGTCAGCTCGACCCCGGTGCGCCGGCCGGTGGCGCCGTCCTCGATCCGCGCCACCAGGCCGCGGTTCTCCATCCGCGTCAGCAGGTGCGCGACGCGGCTCTTCTCCCAGTCGAGCGCGTCGGCGAGCTCGCCGACGCGCATCGGCCGGGTCAGCGTCCTCAGCACGCTGTATTCGGCCTTCGAGATGCCGCAGTCGCGCTGCAGCCCGCGGTCGAGTTCACCGGCGAGCCGCCGCTGGGCGCGCATCCAGGTGTCCCAGAACTCCCACTCCGCCGGCTCCAACATGGGAGTAGCCTACAGAGTTGACACGTCAACTCTGGGAGGAACCCGATGAAGACACTGCTGCGCGGCGGCATGGTGGTCAGCATGGATCCGGCGCTCGGGGACCTGCCCCGTGGCGACGTGCTCATCGAGGACGGCCGGATCGCCGCCATCGGCGCCACGCTCGACGCCGAGATCGCCGATGCCGAGATCGTCGACGCGACGGGGAAGATCGTGCTGCCCGGGTTCGTCGACACGCACCGGCACACCTGGCAGACGGCGTTCCGCGGCCTCGGCGCGGACTGGACGTTCGACCAGTACCGCGTCGCCGCGCACGGCACGCTGAAACCGCATTACCGGCCCGAGGACGTCTACCTGGGCAACCTCCTCGGCCGCCTCGAAGCCCTGAACTCCGGCGTCACGACGATGCTCGACTGGTTCCACTGCGCTCTGCACCCGGAGAACGCCGACGCCGCGATCGCCGGGCTGCGCGACGCACCCGGCCACTCGATCTTCTGCTACGGGGCCGACGGGCCGGACATCGCGCCGGAGATCCGGCGGGTGCGGGCCCTGCTGCCGGGCGAGGACATGGCGCTGGGCCTGCGCGGCCCGGTGATGTCCACCATGGACGAAACCGCCGCCGATGTCGCGCTGGCGCGGGAACTCGGGCTCCCCGTGAGCACGCACGTCCACGGCACCGGCGGGTGGCGGTACGGCGACCGCCCGATCGAGGGCATGCGCGCGCGGGGCCTGCTCGACGACCGCACGACCATCGTGCACGGCAACGACCTGTCCGACGACCAGCTCGTGATGCTGGCCGAGGCGGGGTGTTCGGTATCGGTCAGCCCGGACGTCGAGCTGAAGATGGGCTTCGCGCCGCCGGTGACCGGCCGGGCGCTCGCCGCCGGCATCCGCCCGACGCTGTCGGTCGACGACTGCCTGTCCGCCGGTGGTGACCTGTTCGGCGCCATGCGCACCGCACTGGCCGCCGAGCGCGGCGGCGTCACGGCTCGCGACGTCCTCGAGTTCGCCACGGCGGACGGTGCCCGGGCCCTTGGGCGCACCACCGGCCGGCTCACCGTCGGCCACGATGCCGACCTGGTCCTGCTCGACGCCGAGGACCTCTCGGTCTTCCCCGTCGGCGACCCGGTCCGCACCATCGTCAGCGCCGGTCACCCCGGGCTGGTGGACAGCGTCTACGTCGCCGGGAAGGCGGTCAAACGGGACGGGCGCCTGCTCGACGTCGACCTGCCGCCGTTGCGCGCGCGGCTCCTGGAGTCACGCGCGCGGATCGCCGCGGCCGCCGGCGTCTCCTGGATCCCTCAGGAAGCCGACGTCACGCGGTAGACGTCGTAGACGCCTTCCACGCCGCGGACCACCTTGAGGACGTGGCCGAGGTGCTTGGGGTCGCCCATCTCGAACGAGAACCGGCTGACCGCCACGCGGTCGCGGGACGTGGTGACCGACGCCGAGAGGATGTTGACCTTCTCGTCCGCCAGCACCTTGGTCACGTCGGACAGCAGGCGGTGCCGGTCGAGCGCCTCGACCTGGATGGCCACCAGGAACACCGACGACGCCGAGGGGGCCCACTCGACCTCGACCAGCCGCTCCGGCTGGGACTGCAGGTCGCCGGCGTTGGTGCAGTCGGTGCGGTGCACCGAAACGCCACCGCCGCGGGTCACGAACCCGAGGATCTCGTCGCCCGGCACCGGGGTGCAGCAGCGGGCCAGCTTCGCCCAGACGTCGCTGGCGCCCTTGACCACGACCCCGACGTCGTTGGAGCCGCGGCGGCGCGTGACGGTCGACGGCGTGGCGCGCTCGGCGAGCTCTTCCTCCGCCGCGTCGACGCCGCCGATCAGCGCGACCAGGCGCTGCACGACGTGCTTCGCGCTGGTGTGGCCCTCCCCGACCGCCGCGTACAGCGACGAGATGTCGGCGTGGCGCAGCTCGGTGGCGACCGCGCCCATCGACTCCGCGGAGACCAGGCGCTGGATCGGCAGGCCGACCTTGCGGATCTCCTTGGTGATGGCTTCCTTGCCGCCTTCGATCGCCTCGTCGCGGCGTTCCTTGGCGAACCACTGCCGGATCTTCGCGCGCGCCTTCGGCGAGCCGGCGAACTGCAGCCAGTCCCGCGACGGCCCCGCGTTCTCCGCCTTGGAGGTGAAGATCTCGACGACTTCGCCGTTTTCCAGCTTGCGTTCCAGCGCGACCAGGCGGCCGTTGACGCGGGCGCCGATGCAGCGGTGCCCGACCTCGGTGTGCACGGCGTAGGCGAAGTCGACCGGCGTCGAGTCCACGGGCAGCGTGATGACGTCACCCTTGGGCGTGAACACGAAGATCTCGCGGGAGGCCAGCTCGTAGCGCAGCGACTCGAGGAAGTCGCCCGGGTCCGCCGCTTCCCGCTGCCAGTCGAGGAGCTGGCGCATCCACGCCATCTCGTCGACGTCCATGGCGTTGCCGGTGTGCGTGCCCTTGGTTTCCTTGTAGCGCCAGTGCGCGGCGATGCCGTACTCGGCGGTGCGGTGCATCTCGTAGGTGCGGATCTGCACCTCGAGGGGCTTGCCGTCCGGGCCGATCACCGTGGTGTGCAGCGACTGGTAGACGCCGAAGCGGGGCTGGGCGATGTAGTCCTTGAACCGGCCGGGGACCGGCTGCCACAGCGCGTGCACGACACCCATGGCGGCGTAGCAGTCGCGGACGTCCTCGACGAGGATCCGGACGCCGACCAGGTCGTGGATGTCGTCCAGGTCGCGGCCGCGGACGATCATCTTCTGGTGGATCGAGTAGTAGTGCTTCGGCCGGCCCTCGACCTTCGCGGTGATCCGCGACGACACGAGGTTGCTGGTCAGGTCGGTGATGACCGAGCGCAGGTAGATGTCGCGCGAGGGCGCGCGGTCGGCGACCAGGCGCACGATCTCGTCGTACTTCTTGGGCTGCAGGATGGCGAACGCGAGGTCTTCCAGCTCCCACTTGACCGTGGCCATGCCGAGGCGGTGGGCCAGCGGGGCGAGGACCTCCAGCGTCTCGCGGGCCTTGCGGGCCTGCTTCTCCGGCGGGAGGAAGCGCATGGTGCGCATGTTGTGCAGCCGGTCGGCGAGCTTGATGACCAGGACGCGGGGGTCCTTGGCCATCGCGATGACCATCTTGCGGATGGTCTCGGCCTCGGCGGACGTGCCGAGCTTGACCTTGTCCAGCTTGGTGACGCCGTCGACGAGCTCGGCGACCTTCTCGCCGAAGTCAGCCTTCAGGCTCTCGACGGCGTAGCCGGTGTCCTCGACGGTGTCGTGCAGCAGGGCCGCGACCAGGGTCGTGGTGTCCATGCCCAGCTCGGCGAGGATGGTCGCGACGGCGAGCGGGTGGGTGATGTAGGGGTCGCCGGACTTGCGCCGCTGGTTGCGGTGCAGCTCTTCGGCGACGTCGTAGGCGCGCTGGAGCAGCCCGAGGTCGGCGTTGGGGTGCAGCTCGCGGTGGATGACGGCCAGGGGTTCGAGGACCTGCTTGACCGGGGCGGCGCGCTGCGCGGTGATCCGCCGGGCGAGGCGCGCCCGGACCCGCCGGGTCGCGGACGGGTTCGGCGCCGCACCGTTCGGCCTCGGCGGCTGGGCCGCCGCCTGCCCGTTCTGCGGGGCGCCCTCTTTCGCGGGCACCGCGGCGTCGAGCTCCTGGCTCACCCGCACCTCCTGCTGCTCGTGCGGCCTTCGGAACACCAGGGTAGCCGCTACGCCTCGCGGCCCTCTCGGGTGCGCCCGTTCAGGGGGATGCCGAGCCCGCGACCAGCGGCTTCACCACCGCGGGTGGCGAAAGTCATGAGGGGCACCTTGCCGGCCTCGAAAGCCAGGAAGGTGCCCCTCATGGAACGTCAGCAGGACTGCAGGGCGTGGATCTTCCGGTTGCCCAGCACCTCGCGGCCGCGCAGGGCCGCCAGTTCCAGGACCACCGACACGCCGTCGACCACGGCTCCCGCGTCTTCGAGGAGCTTGCCCGTCGCCGCGACCGTGCCGCCCGTGGCCAGGACGTCGTCGAGGATCGCCACGCGCTGGCCGGGCCGCACGACGCCCGCCGGGAGCTCGACCGTCGCCGTGCCGTACTCCAGCGCGTAGTCCACCCGGCCCGCCACCTGCGGGAGCTTGCCGGGCTTGCGGATCAGCACCACGCCGAGGCCGCGGGCGTACCCGACGGCCGCGGCGAGGAGGAACCCGCGGGCTTCCACCCCCGCGAGCGCCTCGACACCGGGTTCCAGCGTCTCCGCCAGCGCGTCGGTCACCGCCCTGAACGCGCCCGCGTCCGCGAAGAGCGGGCTCAGGTCGCGGAACAGCACGCCGGGCTCGGGGAAGTCCGGCACCTCGGCGATGAGGCCGAGGGCGTCGTCGAGCTCCACGTCAGCGCTTCCGCTTGCCCGCGGGCTTGCCGGACGGGCGCTGCTTCTGGATGCGGGCGGGGACGCTGGCCGCGGCCGCGTACGCCTTCTCCTTGCGCAGCTCCTTCGCCAGGGAGTCGTCGTCCGAGGCGTCGAAGTCCTCTTCGCCCGCCGCCTTCCGCTCCTGGGTGACGCGGCGCTGGCGGACCCGCTCGGCCTGCTGCGCGTACTTCGGGTCGCGCATCTTGAAGTCGACCAGCAGCGGCGTCGCCAGGGCGACCGACGACAGGACGCCGACCAACGTACCGGTCAGCTGCACCAGCGCCAGGTCCTGCAGCGTGCCCGAACCGAGCAGGACGTACCCCACGATCAGCAGGCCCAGGATCGGCAGCAGCGCGATGAACGCCGTGTTGAACGACCGCATCAGGGTCTGGTTGAGCGCCAGGTTGGCGGCCTCGCCGTAGGTGCGGCGGGTCAGCCCGAGCAGGCCGCGCGTGTTCTCGCGGACCTTGTCGAACACGACCACCGTGTCGTACAGCGAGAAGCCGAGGATCGTCAGCAGGCCGATCACGGTCGCCGGGGTGACCTCGAAGCCGATCAGCGAGTACACGCCGGCGGTGACGAGGATGTCGTGCAGCAGCGAGACGAGCGCCGCCGCGGCCATCCGCAGGTCGAAGTAGATCGCCAGGAAGATGACCACCGCGACGAGGAACACACCGAGCGCGATCAGCGCCTTCTGCGAGATCTCGCCGCCCCAGGACGCGCTCACCGCGCTGTCGCTGATCGCCTGCACGCTGGGCTGGCCGTTGGTGCCCTTCGGCCCCAGGTCCTGGAACAGGGTCTGCTTGACCTTCGCGACGTCGGCCGCGTTCAGCGTGTCGGTGCGGATCTGGATGGTCGACGCCGCGCCGGTGCCGACCTTCTGCGCCTCGGCCGCCGGGCGGCCGAGCGCCTTCTCGAACGAGTCCTTCGCCTGCTGCTCGGTGATCACGCCGTGCGTGCCGTTGGCCGGCATCTGGATCTGCGTGCCGCCCTCGAACTCGATGCCGAGGTTGAAGCCGCGGATGATCATCGACGCGAGACAGATCAGCACCAGCGCGCCGAAGAAGACGTACCAGCGCTTGCGCTTGCCGACGACGTCGAAGGCGCCCGTGCCGACGTAGAGCCGGTGGAAGACGCTTTCCTTCTTGCCGGGCTTCACCGCCGCCTTGGCGTTGCCTTCGGCGTCCGTGCCCAGTTCTTCGACCGCCACGTCAGGCCTCCTTCACGTTCGCGCGGCCGACCGAGGTCGACTTCTTACGCTGCGAACCCACTTGCTGCACGGCGCCGAGGCCCAGGTTCCTCGGATTGGACAGGAACGACGACTTCGACGTGGACACGATGGCCACCAGCGGGTGCGTCACCAGGTACACGACCACCAGGTCGAGCACGGTGGACATACCGAGGGTGAACGCGAAGCCCTGGACGTCGCCGACCGCGATGACGTACAGGATCGCCGCGGCCAGGAAGCTCACGCCGTCCGAAGCCAGGATGGTGCGCCGGGCGCGGACCCAGCCGCGCGGCACCGCGGACCGGAACGTCCGACCCTCTCTGATCTCGTCTTTCAGCCGTTCGAAGTAGATGACGAACGAGTCCGCCGTGATGCCGATCGCGATGATCAGGCCGGCGATGCCCGCGAGGTCCAGCGTGTAGCCGATCCAGCGGCCGAGCAGCACCAGAACGGCGAACACCAGCGCGCCGGACAGGGCCAGCGAAAGGATGGTGAGCACGCCGAGCAGGCGGTAGTAGAACAGGCAGTAGATGAACACCACCAGCAGGCCGATGCCGCCGGCGATGAGACCGGCCTGCAGCGAGGCCAGGCCGAGGGTCGCCGACACCGTGGTCGCGTCCGAGGACGCGAACGACAGCGGCAGCGAGCCGTACTTGAGGATGTCCGACAGGTCCTTCGCCTCGGCCTGCGTGAACTTCCCGGTGATCTGGGTGTTGCCGTCCAGGATGGCCACCTGGATGTTCGGCGCCGACACGACCTGCGTGTCGAGCACGAACGCGGCCTGCTGGTTGACGTTCTTCGACGTGAAGTCCGCCCAGATCTTGGTGCCCTCGCTCTTGAAGCTGAGGTTCACCACCCACTGGCCGTTCTGCGTGTTGTACGTCGAGTTCGCGTCGGCGATCTCGGTGCCCGGCAGGAACTCCGGCTCCAGCAGGTACTTGTACGTGTTGTGGTCACCGCAGGCGACCAGCGGCAGCTTCGGGTCGTCGTTGCCCTCGAGGGCGTCCTTGGCGTTGGGGGCGCAGGTGAGCGACGCCATCGCCTTCGCGACGAGCTCCTGGTTCGGCTGGCCGTCGGCGCCGATCAGGTCCTTGTTCTGGCGGACCGCCTTCGCGGCCTGGATCTGCTGCGCGGTCTGCGCGTCCACCGAACCGTCGGAGGGCGCCGGAGCCTGGCTCGACGCCGGCGGCGGCGTGGTGCTGCTGCTCGGCGGGGCCGGCGTGGTGCTCTGCTGCGGCGCGGGCGCGGCACCCGGGGCGCCACCGCCACCGGGCTTGGTCGTCGGGGCCCCCGAGGAGGCCGCCGGAGCGCCCGAAGACGGCGGCGTCGACTTCGGGGCGCCCGAGGTCGGGGCGCCGGTGGCCGGCGGCGGGGTCGTGGTCTGCGGCGGCACGACCGGCTGGGTCGCGTTCGCGACGACCTTGCGGAAGCCGAGCTTCGCGGTCTTGCCCAGGTTCTTCGCCTGGTCGCCCTGCTCGCCGGGGACGGTGATGACGACGTTGTTGCCGTCGAGGAGGACCTCGGTGCCGCTGACGCCGATCCCGTTGACGCGCCGCTCGATGATCTGGCGCGCCTGGTTCAGGGATTCCCGGGTGGGCTGGCCGCCGTCGGGGGTGCGGGCGGTGAGCGTGACCCGGGTGCCGCCTTGCAGGTCGATGCCCAGCTTCGGGGTCGGCTTGTGGTTGCCGGTGAGGAACACCAGCGCGTACAGCACGATCACGATCAGGGCGAAGAAGGCGAGATAGCGTCCCGGGCGGAGATGCCCGGCCGATGATGCCACGGTGCTTCGGTCTCCTCGGACTGGGTTGCCCCACTGATGCGGTGCCCACCCGGAGGGTTACCGGGAGGGACTGTGTGCGATTCACTCCCGGGCACGGGTATGACGGCGGACACGCACGCAGCACCGAGACACTACTCGGTGCTGCGTGAGCCCGGCGTGCGAGGCCACACCGACTTTCGTCGGGCGTTCCCGGGGTGGCACGAGGCCTACTTCTTGCCGTGCTCCAGCGGCGGGGCCACCTGGGCGGTGGTCTGCGGCTCGTCGTCCTTGCTGCCGGAGCCCGACTCGATGATCGACTCCTCGGCCGGGGCGTCCACGACGTCGTCGGTGGCGTCCTCGTCGGTCTCGACGACGGGCTCGACCTTCTCGCGGACCGCGAGCCGCAGCCAGGTGGTGACGACGCCGGGGGCGATCTCGATGTCGATCGTGTTGTCGCCCGAAGCGTCGGCGACGGTGCCGTAGAGACCCGACGTGGTCATCACGCGGTCACCGGGCGCCAGGCTGCTCTGCAGGTCCTGCTGCGCCGCCTGCTGCTTCTTCTGCTTGCGCGTGCTCATCACCAGCGGCACGGCGAGGACGAGCACGAGCAGCAGGGGCAGCAATAGCTGTTGCATGATTCTCCGTTCGACGGACACCGGGCCCAGCCGAAATGTCCGGTTTTTGGGTATGTGCTCCTGTCAAGTGTGCCAGGTACCAGCGCGGACGCCGACACCCACCCGCTGGTCCCGGCCGCTCAGTCCTGCTCGAACGGCGCGAGCCCGCCCGGGTCGGGGCGCCCCGGGTGGTCGGCGGGCGGCACCAGGCCGAGGTGCTCCCAGGCGGCCGCCGTGGCGACCCGGCCCCGCGGGGTGCGGGCGAGCATACCGGCGCGCACCAGGTAGGGCTCGCACACCTCTTCCACGGTGGTCGCCTCCTCCCCCACGGCCACCGCCAGCGTCGAGATCCCGACCGGCCCGCCGCCGAACGACCTGGTCAGCGCGGTGAGCACGGCCCGGTCGAGCCGGTCGAGCCCGAGCTCGTCGACGTCGTAGACGGCCAGCGCCGCGCGCGCGACCTCCAGGGTCACCTTGCCGTCGGCGCGGACCTCGGCGTAGTCGCGGACGCGCCGCAGCAGCCGGTTCGCGATCCGGGGCGTGCCGCGCGAGCGGCCGGCGATCTCCTGGCAGCCGTCGCGGTCGATCGGGATGTCGAGGATGGTGGCCGCGCGGCGGACGACCAGCTCCAGCTCGGTGTCGGTGTAGAACTCCATCTGGCCGGTGAAGCCGAACCGGTCGCGCAGCGGGCCGGTCAGCGAACCCGACCGCGTGGTCGCCCCGACCAGCGTGAACGGCGCGATCTCCAGCGGGATGCTGGTCGCGCCGGGGCCCTTGCCGACGACGACGTCGACCCGGAAGTCCTCCATGGCGAGGTAGAGCATCTCCTCGGCGGGGCGGGCGATCCGGTGGATCTCGTCGATGAACAGGACGTCGCCGGGTGCCAGGTTGGACAGCATCGCGGCGAGGTCGCCGGCCCGCTCCAGCGCGGGGCCCGAGGTGATCCGGATGGCCGCGCCCAGCTCGGCCGCGACGATCATCGCCATCGACGTCTTGCCGAGGCCGGGCGGGCCGGAGAGCAGGACGTGGTCGGGTGGCACGCCGCGCCGGCGGGCGCTCTCGAGCACCAGCTCCAGCTGCTCGCGCACGCGCGGCTGGCCGACGAACTCGTCGAGCTTGCGGGGCCTCAGCGTGCCCTCGACGGTCTCCTCGCCGGTCTGGGCCCACGCCGAGAGGGCTTCGTCTTCCTCCACGGCTTCATACTCCACGGCCGCGCCTACCGCTTCCGGCCGAGGGTGGCCAGCGAAGCGCGCAGCACGCTCGCCGTCGTGTGGCCGTCACCGTCGGAGAGGACCTTGTCGACCGCCTGCTCGGCCTGCTTGGCCGGGAACCCGAGCCCGGCCAGCGCTTCGACGACTTCGGCGCGCAGCGCACCGGGCGCCGTGATGGCGGGCGCTTCGCCGGAGCCGAGCGCGGTGACCTTGTCGCGCAGTTCCAGGGTGAGCCGTTCGGCGCCCTTGCGGCCGATGCCCGGCACCGAGGTGAGCACGGTGATGTTGCCTTCGACCAGCGCGGCGCGCAGCTTGTCGGGGTCCAGCACGGCGAGGGTGGCCAGCGCGAGCCGCGGCCCGATCCCGGACACCGTCTGCAGCAGGCCGAACAGCTCGCGCGCGTCGGCGTCGGCGAAGCCGAACAGCGTCAGCGAGTCCTCGCGCACGACCAGCGCGGTGTGCAGCCGGGTTTCTTCGCCGCGGCGCAGGGTCGCCAGCGTCGCCGGGGTGGCCTGCACGGCGAAGCCGACCCCGCCGACCTCGACCACGACGTGGTCCAGGCCGACCGAAAGGACTTCTCCGCGTACCGACGAGATCATCGTGCTGCTCCAGGGTTCTTGGCTTGTTTCGCCGCCGCGGCGAGGCGGGCTTTGTGCGTGCGGGCCATCTCGGCCGCGCGGGCTTCGGCTTCGGCGAGCCGGGCTCGCATCGGCTCGCGCCAGAGGTGGCAGATGGCCAGGGCGAGGGCGTCGGCGGCGTCGGCGGGGTGCGGGGCGACCTCGAGGTTGAGCAGCCGCATGACCATGGCCGTGACCTGGGCCTTGTCCGCCCGGCCGGAGCCGCTGACCGCGGCCTTCACCTCGCTCGGCGTGTGGAAGACGACCGGCAGGCCCCGGCGCGCGGCCGCCAGGGCGACCACCCCGCCGGCCTGCGCGGTGCCCATCGCGGTCCGGACGTTGTGCTGGGCGAAGACGCGCTCGACGGCCACGGCCTGCGGCTTGTACTTGTCCATCCACCGCTCGACCTCGTCGGAGATGCCGAGGAGCCGGTGGGCCAGATCGGCGTCGGGCGGCGTCCGCACGACGTCGACGGCGACGCAGCGGACGGCCCGGCCCTTGCCGCCGTCGACGACCCCCAGGCCGCACCTGGTCAGACCGGGGTCGACCCCGAGCACCCGCACCCGTTCTTCCTTCCCGCCGCGAACACCAGTTCGAGCTAGCAGGCTACTGGGCGCATCTGCGGCAGGATGGCAGACATGCCGGAGCCGTCGGATTTCATCACCCACCTGGGACTTGAGCCGTTGCCCGTCGAAGGCGGGCGGTGGGCGCAGAGCTGGCGCTCCCCCGACGGGTCCGCGATCTACTACCTGCTCGTCGCGCCGGAGCGCTCGGCGCCGCATCGGCTGGACCGCACCGAGGTCTGGATGCACCACGCGGGGGCTCCGGCCGCGATGCTGCTGCTGCACCCGGACGGTTCGGTCGAACGGCCGGTGCTGGGCACCGACGTCGCCGCCGGGGAACGGCCGCAGGTCGTCGTGCCGGCCGGGACCTGGCAGGCCGCCCTCACGCGCGGTTCGTGGAGCCTGCTGGGCACGGTCGTGGTGCCGCCGTACACCGACGACTGCGTGGAGTTCTCCCCCGCGGCGGAACTGGCCCGGCAGTACCCCGAAGCGGCCGCCGACCTGGGGAAGTTCTAGGGGCCGTCGACGCCGGGGGTCCAGCTTTCGGGGTCGCCGCTCTCGGTCAGCACCGGCTGCCACCGGTCGAAGCCCTCCGGCGCGTCCGGGTGCCAGGGGAACTTGCCCTCCGGCGTCGCGACGATCAGCTGCAGCGCCGGGAAGTCGCCGTCCGGGTAGATGAGGAAGGCCGTGCCGAAGTATTCGGGGTAGTGCCCCTTGTTGACGCGCTCGAGCACGACGGGAACGCCCTCGAAGAAGTCGTCGTAGCGGCGGCCGACCTCGAAGATCTCGCCGTTGGCCGCGCGGTCGACGTAGGCGTCGAGCAGCACCTGGCCCATCTGCTCCGGCAGCCCGACCACGACGGCCTCGGGCACGTGGTGCAGCGCCCACGCGCAGGCGGTGAAGCAGTAGCCGGCGCCCTCGTCGTCCCCGGCGACCGTGATGACCGCGTTGCCGCGTTCCTTCGCCTGCGTCTCGATCCATTCGATGAGACGCAGTTCTTCGGCGGACAGTTCGGCGGTGATGTCGGCGGAGGCGGGGGTCGTCGAGGTCACGGCGCACATTCTGCCTGACGAGGCCGGGAGAGCACAGTGCCCGGGCCGGAAAGTTTCCGGCCCGGGCACGAAAGCGGTGCGGCGCAAGGGAAAACTCAGCCGACTTCGGCGAGCACCTCGTCTGGGACATCGAAGTTCGCGTAGACGTTCTGGACGTCGTCGCAGTCTTCGAGGGCGTCGATCAGCTTGAAGACCTTCTTCGCGCCGTCGGCGTCCAGCGGGACGCTGACAGTCGGGAGGAACGTCAGTTCCGCCGACTCGTACTCGAAGCCGGCCTCCTGCAGGGCCTTGCGCACCGGCACCAGGTCGCCGCCTTCGGAGACGATCTCGAAGCTCTCGTCGAGGTCGTTGACCTCTTCGGCGCCCGCGTCGAGGACCGCCATGAGGACGTCGTCCTCGGTGGCCCCGGCCTTCGGCATGAGCACGACGCCCTTGCGGTTGAACATGTAGGCGACCGAGCCCGGGTCGGCGAGGGAGCCGCCGTTGCGGGTGAGCGCGGTGCGGACCTCCATCGCGGCGCGGTTCTTGTTGTCGGTCAGGCACTCGATCAGCACCGCCACGCCGTTGGGGCCGTAGCCCTCGTACGTGATGTTCTGCCAGTCGGCGCCGCCGGCCTCTTCACCGGCGCCGCGCTTGCGGGCGCGCTCGATGTTGTCCTGCGGGACCGAGTTCTTCTTGGCCTTCTGGATGGCGTCGTAGAGCGTCGGGTTGCCATCCGGGTCGCCACCACCGGTGCCCGTGCGGGCGGCCACCTCGATGTTCTTGATCAACCGCGCGAAGAGCTTGCCGCGCTTCGCGTCGAGGTTGGCCTTCTTGTGCTTCGTGGTGGCCCACTTGGAGTGGCCGCTCATCTCTCCTCCATCTGTTCCGTACCCCGGCCGGGCACCGCGTCTCAGGCTGCCTTCCGCGCGAGGTCGACGAACAGCCGGTGCACCCGCACGTCGGGCGTCAGCTCCGGGTGGAACGCGGTCGCCAGCACCGCCCCTTGCCGGACCGCGACGATCCTAGCGGTGTCGTCGTCCACGCCGGGCACGCCGCTGACGGTGGCCAGCACCTCGACGCCGTCACCGGCCTTCTCGACCCACGGCGCCCGGATGAAAACCGCGCGCACTTCGCCGTCGACGCCGGCGAAGTCGAGGTCCGCCTCGAAGGAGTCGACCTGCCGGCCGAAGGCGTTGCGCCGGACGACGACGTCGAGCCCGCCGAGCTGCTGCTGGTCGGGCCGCCCGTCGAGGGTCTGCCGGGCCAGCAGGATCATCCCGGCGCACGAGCCGAATGCGGGCATGCCCTCGGCGATCCGCGCTTTGAGCGGTTCCAGCAGTTCGAACGTCTCGAGCAGCTTCGACATGGTGGTCGACTCGCCACCGGGCAGCACCAGGCCGTCCACTTCGGACAGCTCACCGGCTCGCCGGACGGGCTTGGCGCGCGCACCGGCTTCTTCCAGCATGGCGACGTGCTCCCGCACGGCACCCTGCATGGCGAGCACACCGATGACCGGTTCCGACGACACCCGACCTCCCGAAAGACCTTCCCACCAGCCTAGACGCACCGGCTCGGTGGCTTACCGGCAGGTCAGCCGCCTCGCTCACGGCACGCCGGCCAGCCTGAGCAACGCCGCCGTCGCCGCGGCGGCCACCACCACCAGCGCGAACGGTGCTTTCCGCCACGCCAGCACCCCCGCCACCAGGACCCCCGCCGGCCGCGCGATCCCGGCGAACCCGTGACCCTCGGTCAGGGCACTCACCGCCACCAGGGCCGCCAGCAGCACCACCGCCGCCAGGGCCATCAGCCGCTCGGCCTTCGGGGTCAGCTTCACCCGGCTGCGCAGCGCCGGCCCCGCGAAGCGGAACGCGAACGTCCCGGCCGCCAGCACCCCCGTGGCGATCAGCAGTTCCACGCCGTCCATCAGCGCGCCTCCTCCAGCTCGGGCTCCTTCGCCGCCACCCCGGCCAGCACCCCCGCCAGCGCGAGCAGCACCGGCAGTCCCGCCGGCAGGAACGGCGTCGCCGCCAGGGCGACCAGCACCCCGATCAGCACCGGCAGCCGGGTCGCCTTGTCGCGCAGCGACGGCAGCACCAGCGCCAGCAGCACCGCCGGGAACGCCGCGTCCAGGCCGAACGCGTCCGTGTCGCTGATCGCCGTGCCGGCGTACGCGCCGCCGACCACGCCGATGTTCCAGCAGGCGAACAGGCCGATCCCGCACGCCCAGTACGCGGCGCGCCGGCGGTGCGCCTCGCGCTGGGCCAGCGCGAACGCGACCGATTCGTCGATCATCAGGTGGCTGCCCGCCAGCCGGGCCGTCCACCGCTTCCCCAGGACGTCGCCGATCGCGAAGCCGAACGGCAGGTGCCGCGCGTTGGCCAGCAGCCCGGCCAGCACCGCGGCGAACGGGTTGCCGCCCGCGGCGACGATGCCGATGAACATGAACTGCGACGCCCCGGCGAAGACCAGCAGGGACATCAGCATCGGCAGCCACAGCGGGAAGCCGGAGCTCACCGCGATGGCGCCGTAGGAAACCCCCACGAGACAATCGGCGAGACAGACCAGGCCGATGTCACGGGCGAGGCCCCGATCGAGTGTTCGCCATATCGAACGCATGTGTTCTATGGTGAACACAGGCACCCGTGTTCGTCAAGGCGAACAGAACGACCGATGGAGCGAACAGCAATGTCGCAGGAAACCACCGGCGCGCCGCTGGAGATCATCGCGGCGTCCCTGCGCCGGGAACGCACCCGCGCGGGCTTGTCCCTGACCGAGGTCGCGCGCCGCGCCGGCCTGGCCAAGTCGACGCTCTCGCAGCTCGAGTCCGGCACCGGCAACCCGAGCGTCGAGACGCTGTGGGCGCTCGGCGTCGCCCTCGACGTGCCGTTCTCCCGGCTGGTCGAGCCGGAGCGGCCGAAGGTCCGGGTGGTCCGCGCGGGCCGGGGGCCGACGGTGTTCGCCGAACACGCCGACTACGCCTGCACGCTGCTGTCGGCGTGCCCCACGGGCGCCCGCCGCGACATCTACGTGGTCCGCGGCGAGCCGGGCACCCCGCGGCGCTCCGACCCGCACATGACCGGGGTGGTCGAGCACATCGTGCTGTGCGCGGGCCGGGCGCGGGTCGGCGTCATGGACAACCCCGAGGAGCTCCTGCCCGGGGACTACATCTGCTACCCGGGGGACGTGCCGCACATCTTCGAGGCCCTCGAGCCGGGCACGTACGCCGTCGAGATCTCCGAATACGTCTGAGCCACCGGCCCGGCCGTGCTGCCCCGGCACGCGAAGTGGCCCCGCAGACCGACGGTCCACGGGGCCACTTCGATCGATCGAGGTGGATCTACCAGCCGCGCTCGGCGAGGCGGTGCGGCTCCGGGAGCTCCTCGACGTTGATGCCCACCATCGCCTCGCCCAGGCCGCGCGAGACCTTCGCCAGCACGTCGGGGTCGTCGTAGAACGTCGTCGCCTTGACGATCGCTTCCGCGCGCTGGGCCGGGTTGCCGGACTTGAAGATGCCCGAGCCGACGAACACGCCCTCGGCGCCGAGCTGCATCATCATCGCCGCGTCGGCCGGGGTGGCGATGCCGCCCGCGGTGAACAGCACCACCGGGAGCTTGCCGGCCTGCGCCACCTCGCGGACCAGCTCGTAGGGCGCCTGCAGCTCCTTGGCGGCGACGAACAGCTCGTCCTCCGGCAGCGACGTCAGCCGCCGGATCTCCTGGCGGATCTGGCGCATGTGGGTGGTCGCGTTGGAGACGTCGCCGGTGCCGGCCTCGCCCTTGGAGCGGATCATCGCCGCGCCCTCGGTGATCCGGCGCAGCGCCTCGCCCAGGTTGGTCGCGCCGCAGACGAAGGGCACCGTGAAGGCCCACTTGTCGATGTGGTTGGCGTAGTCGGCCGGGGTCAGCACCTCGGACTCGTCGATGTAGTCGACGCCCAGGGACTGCAGGACCTGCGCCTCGACGAAGTGGCCGATGCGGGCCTTCGCCATCACCGGGATCGAGACGGCCTCGATGATGCCATCGATCAGGTCGGGGTCGCTCATCCGCGCGACGCCGCCCTGGGCGCGGATGTCGGCGGGCACGCGCTCCAGCGCCATGACCGCGACCGCGCCGGCGTCTTCGGCGATCTTGGCCTGGTCGGCGGTGACCACGTCCATGATCACGCCGCCCTTGAGCATCTCGGCCATGCCGCGCTTCACCTTGGCGGTGCCGGTGACGGACTGGACGGTGCCGCCGGTGGCGGTGGTCTGCTGCTCGGACACGACAAGGCCTTTCGACATGAATCGGTGGGTACGCATCCGAGGGTAGGTCCGTGGTGGACCCTTCAAGCAGGCCAGTACGCGGCTATCTCAGGAGTCCACTTCCGGCACGCCCGCGACCAGGACTTCCGCGGCCCGGGTCCGTGCGTACAGCACGTGACGTCCGGCACGATGCCCGCTGACCAGGCCCGCGGCCTTCAGGACGCCGAGGTGCTGCGACACCGCCCCCGCGCTGAGCCGGGTCCGGCGGGCCAACTCGGCGGTGGACGCCGGCGCGGTCAGCTCGGTCAGCAGCATGGCCCGGCCGCGGCCCACGACGGCGGCCAGCGCGCCGGGCGCGGCGGCCGTGCCGGTCTCCCAGAGCGTGGCGATGCCGCGCGGCGGGTAGCGCAGCACCGGCTGCCAGCGCGGGTCGGTCTTGGAGAACACCCGCGGCCAGACGAACGCCGAGGGCACGAGCACCAGGCCGCGCCCGTCGAGCGGCACGGCCGCGTGCAGGTGGCGGTGCGCGACCGTGAGGGTGCCGCCCTGCCAGCGCACCAGCGGCGTGAGGTCGTTGAACAGCTCCGCGGCCCCGCCCTGGGCCAGCATCCGCGACCGGTGCAGCACGTCGGCCTCGAGCAGCGCGCGGATCCGCGGCCAGTCGTGGGCGAGCACCAGCTCCCAGTACTGCTCCATCAGCGTCGCGAGCCGCTCGAGACCGGCTTCGGGGTCGCGGTGGAGACGGTTCAACGCGGGCGTGCGCGGCCCGGCCATCGCGTCCAGCTCGCGCCGGACGACGCGGGCGGGCACGTCGCGCAGGTCCGCGAGCTCGTCGGCGAGCTCGGGCAGCGGCGTCGACGGTGTGGCGGCCAGGAAGCCGGGCAGGTGCCGCAGCGGGACGAGGTCGCGCAGGAGCCCGATGTCCAGCCCGGCCTCGGCGAGCGCGGCGGTGGCGCGCTTGACCCACGGCAGGTGCAGCGCGTGCTCCCCCGGCTGGTTCAGGACGCGGACGCTCGCGACGATCTCCCACGCGGGCGAGAACGCGAACCGGGTGTGCGCCAGGTCCTCTGTGGAGAATGCCAGGTCGAGCACGCGCTGCCTCTCTGCCGAGTGCCGCGGAGCTTACGTCTCTCCGATATGGACAGTCGAGCGGGGCGCCGAAAGTCCTTGCGGGAAAGCGAAAATTCCTCGCGGGTCATACTTCCGGGCGACAGCGCGCAGCCGCGGCAGGTTCACCCCGTAGTACGCCCGCGCCCAGTCCGGCATCTCCGGGTCGAGGTAGTTGACGTAGCCCGTGGTGCCGAACTCCGGCCCGAGCCCGTCGCGCACGGCGGCCAGCGAGCGCCGCGCACCGGCCTCCCCGCCGTTTTCCGGCTCCGCGCCGTGGAGGAACTGGAGGCTGGCGAGCGCCGTCCGGTACGGGAACGCCGTTTCCCGGGCCCCGACGCGCGCGATGGCGCCACCCGCCGAGTCCACGATCGTGCGGACGCCCGGGTCGCGGGTGAGCACGCCGACGACCGCGCCCGGGTCGGCGAGCGGCCGGGTCAGCATCCGCGACGTGCCGATGTACGTCCCCCGGTCCGCGGCCGCCGAGGGCCGGGACTCCTGGTCGTCGAACGAGCGCATCGCGCTCAGGTGGTCCTGGACGCCCTCGTTCCACACCGTCGGCGCGGTGCCGACGCGGCGGACGAGGTCTTCGAGCAGCGCGTGCATCCGCGCCCGCGGGCCGAGGAAGGTGCCGCCGAGCGTGGCCTCGTTCCACGCCAGCCCCATCCCCGACCACAGCTCGTCGGGCGCTACCGGCTGCCACTCCTGCCACGCGGCGAGCAACGCGGCTCCGGCGGTCGGCGGGAACTCGAGGGCGAACGTGGCGACGTCGGCGACCGGCACCGTCCGGAAGGTGAAGCCGGTGACGATCCCGAAGTTCCCGCCACCGCCGCCGCGCAGCGCCCAGAACAGGTCGGGCTCCGCGGCCGCCGACACGGTCCGCACCCGGCCGTCGGCCGTGACGATCCGCGCCGCTTCCAGGTGGTCGCACGTCAACCCGTACTTCCGGTCGAGCACGCCGACGCCGCCGCCGAGGGCGAGCCCGGCGATGCCGACCGTGCCGCAGCTGCCCGCGGGCAGCACCCGGCCGGCCGCGGCGAGCGTCGTCGCGATCGGGCCCAAGCGCGCGCCGGCCCCGATCACCGCCCGGCCGTCCGGTCGCGCCTCGATCCCCGAAAACCGGCTCAGGTCCACGACGATCCCGCCGTCCACAGTGGAATAGCCGGGGTAGCTGTGCCCGCCGCTGCGGGCCGCCACCGGCAAGCGGTGCCGCGCGGCGAAAGCGACGGCCTCCTGGACGTCCTCGACGCGCGCGGCGCCGACGACGGCGGCCGGCTGCCGGTCGTCGTACATCGTGAAGAAACCCTGCTTGGCCTCCGGGTAACCCGGGTCGCCCGGCCGGAAGAGCGGGCCGGTCAGCCGCCGGCGCAGCCGCTCCCAGTCGTCCGGCGGCGGCCACCCCGCCAGGCCCGCCACCGGCACCGCTCCGGAAACCCGCAAGAAAGTCCGCCTGTCCACGTCACTCCCCCTGCCCCGTGTCCCCCGGGCATTCGGCTGGTCCCGGGGGCCCTGCCTTGCCGTGACCAGGGTAGCGGGTGTGTGATCGAGGACACATCTCGTACACCAGCCGTTCGCCGAGGAGTCGTCATGGCAGACAAACAAGCCAAGAACGCCGACACCGGGGCCGCCGTCGCTGTGGACGACCCCGCGAAGGTCCGCAACGTCGTGCTCGTCGGCCCGTCCGGCTCGGGGAAGACGACCCTCACCGAGGCGCTGCTCGCGGCGTCCGGCACCGTCCCGCGCGCGGGCTCGGTGGTCGACGGGACGACGGTGTGCGACCACGACCCCGCGGCGGTGCGCCAGCAGCGATCGGTCGGCCTCTCGGTCGCGCCGGTGCTGCACCAGGGCCACAAGATCAACCTGATCGACACCCCGGGGTACGCCGATTTCGTCGGGGAGCTGCGGGCCGGGCTGCGCGCGGCCGACGCGGCGCTGTTCGTCGTCTGCGCCGCCGAAGGCGTCGACGCGGCGACGGTCGCGGTGTGGGAAGAGTGCGCGGCGGTCGGGATGCCGCGCGCGGTCGTCGTCTCCCGGCTCGACCACCACCGGGCCGACGCGATGGCCGAGATCGCCGCGTGCCAGGCCGCGTTCGGCGACGGCGTGCTGCCGCTGTACCTGCCCGCGGGCGACGGCCTGGTCGGGCTGATCACCCAGCGGTACTTCGACTACTCCGGTGGCCACCCGCCGAAGATCGGCGAGCCCGACCCGGCGGACCTGGAGCGGATGGCCGAGGCGCGCAACGAGCTGATCGAAGGGATCATCGCCGAGAGCGAGGACGAGTCCCTGATGGACCGCTACCTCGCCGGCGAGGCGATCGCCGAGGAGACGCTGATCGCCGACCTCGAAACCGCCGTCGCGCGCGGGACGTTCCACCCGGTGATCCCGGTGTGCGCGACCAGCGGGATCGGCCTGGCCGAGGTGCTCGACGGGATCGTCCGCGCGTTCCCCTCGCCCCTGGAGCACCAGCCACCCGACGTCACCACGCCGGACGGCGGGGAGCACGCCGCCATCACCGCCGACCCCGCGGGCCCCCTCGCCGCGGAGGTCGTCCGGACGGCCGTGGACTCCTACGTCGGCCGGGTGTCCCTCGTCCGGGTGTTCTCCGGGACGCTGCGGCCGGAGCGGCCGGTGCACGTGTCCGGGCACGGCCTCGCCGAACGCGGCCACGAGGACCACGACGCCGACGAGCGCGTCGCGCACCTCTACTCCCCCCTCGGCGCGAACCTGCGGGAAGTGCCCTACTGCGTCGCCGGCGACCTCTGCGCGCTGACGAAGGTCGGCTCGGCCGAGACCGGCGACACCGTCTCCTCGCCGGAGGAGCCGCTGCTGATGGAACCGTGGGCGATGCCGGAGCCGCTGCTGCCGGTGGCGGTGATCGCGAAGACCCGCAGCGACGAGGACACCCTCGCCCGCAACCTGTCCCGGCTGGTCGCCGGCGACCCCACGCTGCGGCTGGACCGCAACGCCGAGACCGCCCAGCTGGTGCTGTGGTGCATGGGCGAGGCGCACGCCGACGTCGTGCTCTCGCGGCTGCGGGCGGGCGGCGCCGACGTCGAGACCGAGCCGGTGAAGATCAGCCTGCGCTCGACGTTCGCCAAGCCGGCCAAGGGACACGGGCGGCACGTGAAGCAGTCCGGCGGGCACGGCCAGTTCGCCGTCTGCGACATCGAGGTCGAGCCGCTCCCGCGTGGCGGCGGGTTCCAGTTCGTCGACAAGGTCGTCGGCGGCTCGGTGCCGCACCAGTTCATCCCGAGCGTGGAGAAGGGCGTGCGGGCCCAGCTGGCGCGCGGGCTGGCCGACGGGCACCCGGTGGTCGACGTGAAGGTGACGCTGGTCGACGGGAAGGCCCACAGCGTCGACTCCTCCGACGCGGCGTTCCAGACCGCGGGCGCGCTCGCGCTGCGCGAAGCCGCGGCGAACGGGCACATCACGATGCTGGAGCCCTTGGAGGAGGTGGCGATCCGGCTGCCGGACGAGCACCTCGGCACGGTGCTCGGCGACCTCTCGTCCCGCCGCGGCCGGGTGCTGGGCACCGAAGCCGGCGACGGCGGGCGGACGGTGATCCGGGCGGAGGTCCCGGCGACGGAGCTGATCCGCTACCTGATCGACCTGCGCTCGATGACGTCGGGCACGGCGACGTTCACCCGCCGGCACGCCCGCTTCGAGCCGATGCCGGAAGGAATGGCGGTCCACTAGCCCGGTCGTGGGGGGGTTAAACAGGGCAAAAACCGTTTGTCACAAAACACCGGGGCGGAATGGTTACCCCCCGCGCGGGCCGGGGGGGGGGGCCCCCCCCCCGCCGCCCCCGTTTGGCGCCGTGGCCTTATGTTTGGGGGGTCCACTAGCCCGGTCGTGAGTGAGAAACAGTGCTCTAACCCTGTTTCTCACTCACGACGGGTCAGAAGTCGAAGCCGCCCGGGCGGCCGTTGCGGTCGGCCAGCAGGCCGGCGAGGGTCGCGATGGCGATCTCCGGCGGCGTGCGCGAGCCGATGTTCAGCCCGACGGGCCGGTGCACGCGGGCGATGTCGTCGTCGCTCACGCCCAGGCCCCGCAACGCGGCCACGTGCGGGCCGGGGTGCCGCGGGTTGCCGAGCACGCCGATCCAGCGCGGGTTCCCGCCCAGCGCGGCCTTCAGCACCTCGCCGAGCTCGGGCCGGTGGTGGTCGGTGACGACGACGTCCGCCGAGCCGTCGAGCGGCGGCAGCGTCGTGTCCGCCTCGATCCCCTCGGGCCCGTCGGTGGCGCGCGCGGCGTCCGGCTCGAACAGCGCCACGTGGTAGCCGAGGTCGCGGGCGAACTTCAGCAGGTACCGCGAAACCGGCGACGCGAACACCGCCACCAGGGTCCGCACACCGGGGTCCGCCTCGGCCGTGCCGTGGGCGACGTCGCAGGTCTCGCTCATGCCGCCCAGTCTGTCAGCCGCCGCCCTGTTCGCCCACCGTCACGCGGAACTGCCACAGGTCGGTCTTGCCCCTCACGAGCACCAGGTACCCGTCGCTGACGCGCAGCACGACCCGGTTCTGCGGCAACGCGGGCCGGGGCGGCCGGTGCTGCTTCGCGAGCAGGTACGCCTCGCCGAACGCGGTGTCGCGGTCCGCGTACCCCGCCGCGTCGGCGACGCCCCAGCCCCGGCCGTCGCCCATGCCGCCCTGCTCTTCGATGACCACCCACCACGTACTCATGCCCGCTCCGACGCGGGCGGGCCGTGACGGGTTTCAGATCTCTTCGAGCACGCTCAGCCGGAAGTGGAACGTCGACGTCCGGCCCTCGACGATCACCACGTACCCATCGGCGCCGCGCAGGACCTTCCGCGACTTCGGCGAGCACGGGTAGACCGGCTGGTACTCCCGCGCGAGCCGCTCGGCCTCGGCTTCGGCGGTCACCTGGTCGTCGTAGGAGAACGTCTCGGACAACGACCAGCTCCGGCCGTCACCCGCGCCGCGCTGCTCCTCGACGACCACCCACCAGCTCATTCCGGTGCCGCCACGGTCTCGCCGAGCGTCACGCGGAAGTGGAACGTCGCGGTCCGGCCGGTCGCGATCACCAGGTAGCCGTCGCCGACCCGCAGGACCTTGCGCTCCTTGACCGCCGACGGGTGCACCGGCTGGTGGTCGAACGCGAGCCGCCGGGCCACGTCGTCGGCGTGGGCGCGGTCGCCGCCCGCCGGCTTCGTCTTCGTGACGTTCCAGGCGCGCGCGTCCCCGCCGCCGCGCTGCTCCTCGACGACCACCCACCACACGTCAGACCTCCGGCTCGGCGAACTCGAAGTACTCCGGCAGCGGCGCCGTCCCCGCGAGCCGGAAGTAGCGCACCTTCCGCCGCCGCCGCAGGCGCAGCGTGTCGCGGACGGCGTCGTTGTGGACGCGGCGGGCGATCACCACCCGGTGCTCGGCGTCGGTCAGCTCCTCGGCCAGCTCCGGCGGCAGCCCCGTCCGGTCGACGCGGCTCAGCTGCAGCGTCAGGTCGCCCTCTTCGGCCTCGCGCTCCACGCGCGGCGCCGCTTCCGCGCGTTCGGCCGACGTCCGCAGCCGGGTGTCGCCCAGCACCACGGCGACCGCGCGCGCCACCACCGCGCGGCGGGCCAGCGCCGCGTCGAGGGCGGCCCAGCCGGCGTCCATCCGGACGTGCAGCCGGTCGAGCCGGTTCGCCGTCGCCACCAGGAAGAGCCCGCCCAGCACGACGACCAGCGCCAGCACCGGGAGCAGCCAGCCGAGCACGCTCACCGGGCCGGCTCCCGCTCCGGCGCCGCGACGCGCCGCGGGTCGGCGGCCACGGCCGTCTCGTAGACCCGCAGCACCTGCGTGGCCACCACCGACCAGTCGAACATCGTGACGCGCTCCCCCGCCGCCGCGGCCAGCGACGCCCGGCGAGCCGGGTCGCCGAGCAGCTCGCGCAGCCCGTCCGCCAAGGCCGCGGGGTCGCCGGTCTCGACGAGCATCCCGGCGTGGCCGTCGTCGAGCACGCGGCGGAACGAGTCCAGGCCGCTGGCCAGCACCGGGGTCCCGGCCGCCATCGCCTCGGTGAGGATCATCCCGAAGCTCTCGCCGCCGGTGTTGGGCGCGCAGTAGACGTCGACGCTGCGCAGCGCCTGCGCCTTGACGAAGTCGTCGGCCTGGCCGAGCAGCTCCAGGTGCGGCGCGAGCTCGGGGCCGGCGTCGCGGCGCAGCTGGTCTTCGTCACCGCGGCCGACCACGACCAGCCGCAGGTCTTCGAACTCCGGCAGGATCCGCCGCAGCGCCTCCAGCAGGACGCCCATGCCCTTGCGCGGCTCGCCGAACCGGCCGACGAACCCGACCGTGCCACCCGCCCGCGGGTAGCCCGGCAGCGGGGTCGCCGAGGAGAAGAACTCGACGTCGACGCCGTTGGGGATCTCGACGGCGTCGCCGCCCGCGTGCTCGACCTGGACCCGGCGGGCCAGCGCGGACACCGCGATCCGCGCCGTGATCTTCTCCAGCAGCGGCCGCAGCACGGGCTGGAACGCCGAGAGCGTGCGCGAGCGCGTGGTCGCGGTGTGGAACGTCGCCACGATCGGGCCGTCGGCGATGAGCAGCGCCAGCAGCGAAAGGCTCGGCGCGGCCGGCTCGTGCAGGTGCAGGACGTCGAAGTCGCCGTCGCGGATCCAGCGGCGCACGCGCGCGTAGGACACCGGGCCGAACTGCAGCCGGGCGACCGAGCCGTTGTACCGGATGCCGAGCGCCTTCCCGGCCGGGTGCACGAACTCCGGGAGCTCGGCGTCTTCGTCGGCGGGCGCCAGCACGGACACCCGGTGCCCGCGGGCGAGCAGCGCCTTCGTCAGGTCGATGACGTGCCCCTGGACGCCGCCGGGCACGTCGAACGAATAGGGGCAGACGATCCCGATCCGCATCGGGCGCGCGGCCACGCCTCAGCTCGCTTCTTCGAGGCTGACCCGCTCGCCGGCCTCGAGGTCGGCGGGCCAGAACTTCTGCAGCATGTGCCAGTCGGCCGGGTGCGCGGCGATGTCGCCGGCGAAGATGTCGGCCAGCGCCTGGGTAGCCGCCGCGACCTCGGCGCGCGCGGTGACGCGGATGCGCGGGTGCAGCCGGATCTGCCAGCCGTCCTCGGTGAACCAGCAGCCGGCCGGGATCAGCGCGGCCCCGGTCGTGGCGGCCAGCCGCGCCGGACCGCCGGGGAAGCGGGCCTGCTCCCCGAAGAACTTCACCGGGATCCCGCTGGTGGTCAGGTCGCGGTCGCCGACCAGGCAGACGGCCTTGTTCTCGCGCAGCCGCTTCAGCAGCACGCGCATCGCCGAGCTGTCGCCGGTCAGCGGCACGATCTCGAAGCCGAGCGACTCGCGGTACTCGACGAACCGGCGGTAGAGCGACTCGGGCTTCAGCCGCTCGGCGACCGTCGTGAACCCGCCGAGGTAGTCGGCCAGCCAGACGCCGGCGATGTCCCAGTTCCCGCTGTGCGGCAGCGCCATCACCGCGCCGTTGCCCTCGGCGAGGGCGGCGTCGAGGTTCTCCACGCCGGTGATGGAGGCCGCGACCTTGGCGCTGACCTCCTTCTGGTCCATCGACGGCAGCCGGAACGTCTCGTGCCAGTACCGGGCGTACGAGCGCATCGCGCGCCGGGTCAGCTCGTCCATCTCGACCTCGTCCGCCTGCGGGACGACGCGGGCGAGGTTGGCGCGCAGCTGCCGCACGCCCCCGCCGTCGCGCCGGACGGCGAGGTCCGCGCCGAGGGAGAACACCGTCCCGCCGAACCCGGGCGGCAGCCAGCCGGCCAGCCGCCACCCGGCCGCGTAGCCGAAGGCGCTCAACCGCTCGGACAGCGCGCTCATGCCGGTTGCTCCCCCGCCGCGGCCTCACGGGCCGCCTTCGCGACGGCGGCGAAACGCTGCAGCAGGGTGATGACCGACAGCACGGCGAGCAGCCAGAGCGTCACGTCCACGGTGTACGGGATGCCGAAGCCGTGCAGGCCGGTGCCGACGAGGGCGATGATCAGCCGCTCGGCGCGTTCGACGAGGCCGCCGTCCACCGGCAGGCCGGAGGCGTCGGCGCGGGCCTTGACGTAGGAGATGACCTGGGCGAGCACCAGGCACAGCAGCGCCGCCGCGGCCGCCGGGTGGTTGTCGTCGACGACGAAGCACCACCAGGCGATGGCGGCGAACAGCGCGCCGTCGACCAGCCGGTCGCAGGTCGCGTCGAGCACCGCGCCGAACGGGGTGCCGTAGCCGCGGGCGCGGGCCATCGCGCCGTCGAGGAGGTCGAGCATGGCGAAGCCCCACACCGTGAAGGTGCCCCAGAGCAGGTAGCCGTTGGGGAAGAAGACCAGGGCGCAGACGACCGCGCCGGCGGTGCCGAGCACGGTCATCACGTTCGGGGTCAGCCCGACGCGGACCAGCGCCTGGCCGATCGGATCGGTGACGCGGGAAACGGAGGCACGCGCGAAGATATTGAGCATCGGTTCGTCTGAGGCACCTGGCTACGAGGGTCGGGTGGGCGAATGCAGCCTATCCACCCGCCTCGGCGAACCCGACGCGCCGTCCCGGCTCAGCCCGATTTCGGCAGCGCGACGACCTCGCCGGGGTACTCGCGCGCCTCTTCGGCGGCCTGCGCGGCGGCGCACTTCGGCGAGAGGCGCTGCCGGATCGCGGCGCTGATCTCCCCGAGCGCGGTGACCTGCTCGGGCGTCAGGGGGTCGAAAAGGCTCTCGCGGACGGCCTCGACGTGCCCGGGCGCGGCCGCTTCGAGCGCGGCGAAGCCTTCGTTCGTGAGGACGGCCCAGGCGCCGCGCTTGTCGGTCGGGCAGGCCTCGCGGCGCACCCAGCCGTTGGCTTCCAGCCGCGCGACAGCGTGCGAGAGCCGGCTGCGCGACGCCTGGCGCGCGTCGGCGAGCTCGCTCATCCGCAGCCGGCGGCCTTCGGCCTCCGAGAGCGCGACGAGGACTTCGTAATACGTGTGCGGCATGCCCGAGTCGTGCTGCAGCTGGCCTTCGAGGTGCGCGCTGAGCATGCGGGTGGCCGCGTTGAACTCACGCCAGACGCGCTGCTCGTCGTCGCTGAGCCATCGGGTTTCGGACATACCCCCATCATACCCTCGGTTGAACACTCAATTAGGATTTGTCGTTACGGCATCCGAGCGTTTCACCAGGCGTCGGAGAGCAGGTCCCGCGTTTCGCCCAGCAATTGCGGCAGCACCTTCGTCTGGCCGATGATCGGCATGAAGTTCGCGTCACCGCCCCACCGCGGCACCAGGTGCTGGTGCAGGTGCGCCGCGATGCCCGCGCCCGCGATCACGCCCTGGTTCAGACCGATGTTGAAGCCGTGCGCGCCGGACACCGCGCGGATCACCTTCATCGCGTGCTGGGTGAACTCGGCGACCTCGCGCGTCTCCTCGACCGTCAGCTCGGTGTAGTCCGCGACGTGCCGGTAGGGCACCACCATCAGGTGCCCCGGGTTGTACGGGTACAGGTTCAGCACCGCGTACACCGCTTCGCCGCGCGCGACGATCAGGCCCGTCTTGTCGTCCAGGGACGGGATGCGGCAGAACGGGCAGCCGGTGTCCTCGTCGTCGTCCGGCTTGTCCTGGCCCTTGATGTAGGCCATCCGGTGCGGGGTCCAGAGGCGCTGGAACGCGTCCTGGACCCCGATGCCCTGCTGCTCGACGAGTTCGGGACCTTCGCTCACCGAACGACCGTCTCCAGCGCTTCGGCCGACGGCGACGCGTTTTCGCGGCGCTCGACCCACTCCGCGATGGCCTCGACCGCCTTTTCCACCGGCACGCCGTTGATCTGGCCGCCGTCGCGGAAGCGGAACGACACCGCGCCCGCCTCGACGTCCTTCGCGCCGGCCAGCAGCATGAACGGCACCTTCTGCGTGGTGTGCGTGCGGATCTTCTTCTGCATCCGGTCGTCGCTCGCGTCGACCTCGGCGCGGATCCCCTTGGCGCGCAACGCCTTCTCGACGTCCTGCAGGTACCCGACCTGGTCGGCGGTGATCGGGATGCCGACCACCTGCACCGGCGAGAGCCACGCCGGGAACGCGCCCGCGTAGTGCTCGGTCAGCACGCCGAAGAACCGCTCGATCGAGCCGAACAGCGCGCGGTGGATCATCACCGGCGTCTGGCGCGAGCCGTCCGGCGCGGTGTACTCGAGCTCGAACCGCTTGTTCTGGTTGAAGTCGAGCTGGATGGTCGACATCTGCCACGTGCGGCCGATGGCATCCTTGGCCTGCACTGAGATCTTCGGGCCGTAGAAGGCCGCGCCGCCCGGGTCCGGGACCAGCTCGAGGCCGGAGTCGACGGCGGCCTGCCGCAGCGTCTCGGTGGCCTCCTCCCACTCCCAGTCCTCGCCGATGAACTTGTCGGAGTCCCCGCGGGTGGACAGCTCGAGGTAGAAGTCGGAGAGGCCGTAGTCGGCGAGCAGGTCGAGGACGAACTTCAGCAGCGACCGGAGCTCGCCCGGCATCTGCTCCTTGGTGCAGTAGATGTGCGAGTCGTCCATCGTCAGCCCGCGCACGCGGGTGAGGCCGTGCACGACACCCGACTTCTCGTAGCGGTAGACGGTACCGAACTCGAACAGCCGCAGCGGCAGCTCGCGGTAGGACCGCCCGCGCGAGCGGAAGATCAGGTTGTGCATCGGGCAGTTCATGGCCTTGAGGTAGTAGTTCTCCTCGTCGAACTGCACCGGCGGGAACATCGTGTCCGCGTAGTACGGCAGGTGGCCGGAGGTGTGGAACAGCTCGCCCTTGCTGATGTGCGGCGTGTTCACGAACTCGTAGCCGGCCTCCTCGTGGCGGCGGCGCGAGTAGTTCTCCAGCTCGCGGCGGATGATGCCGCCCTTCGGGTGGAACACCGGCAGGCCGGAGCCGATCTCCTCGGGGAAGGAGAACAGGTCCAGCTCGGCGCCGAGCTTGCGGTGGTCGCGGCGCTCGGCCTCGGCGACGCGCTCGAGGTAGGCGTCCTGCGCCTCGGCCGACTCCCACGCCGTGCCGTAGATCCGCTGCAGCTGCGGGTTCTTCTCGCTCCCCCGCCAGTACGCGGCGGCGACGCGGGTCAGCTTGAACGCCGGGATGAACTTCGTGGTCGGCACGTGCGGGCCCCGGCAGAGGTCACTCCAGACACGTTCCTTGGTGCGCGGGTCGAGGTTGTCGTAGATGGTGAGCTCTCCCTCACCCACCTCCATGACCTCATCGGTGTCCACTGTGTCCTTTTCGGACTTGAGGTCGACCAGCTCGAGCTTGAACGGCTCGTCCGCCAGTTCCTTCTTCGCCTCGTCCACGGAGTCGAAAACGCGCCGCGAGAACTGCTGGGCGCCCTTCACGATCTGCTTCATGCGCTTTTCGAGCGCCTGCAGGTCCTCGGGGGTGAACGGCTTGTCGACGGCGAAGTCGTAGTAGAAACCGTCCTTCACCGGCGGCCCGATGCCGAGCTTGGCGTCCGGGAACTGCTGCTGCACGGCCTGGGCGAGCACGTGCGCCGCCGAGTGCCGGATGACGCTGCGGCCGTCCTCGGTGTTCGCGGCGACCGGCTCGACCTCGGCGTCGGCCTCGGGAGCCCAGGCGAGGTCGCGCAGCTTGCCGTCGGCGTCGCGCACGACGACCACGGTGTCCTCGCCCTTGGTCGGCAGGCCGGCTTCGCGGACCGCCGCGCCCGCCGTAGTGCCCGCCGGTACCACCACACGGGAGGCGGCCACGGGGGAAACGGGGGGCGACTGGGACACGATCGGCTCCTCAAGCTGGAGTGACAAAGACGACTCCGTCGATGCTAGTCGGCGGCCCGCGCGGCCCTCACGCGCGTGGCGGGAACGCCGGACGGGCCGCCTCCGGTTCCGGAGACGGCCCGTCCGATCGAGGTCAGAGGGTTTCGACGACCTGCTCGAAGTCCAGCCGCGGCAGGCGGTCGAACCAGGGGTTCTCGCCCGGCTTGCCGACGTTGACGACGACCAGCGAGCGCCACTTCTTGTCCGCGAAGAACTCGTCGTCGACGCCCTGGGCGTCGAAGCCGGTCATCGGGCCGGCGGCCAGCCCGGCGGCGCGGACGCCGATGATGAAGTAGCCGACCTGCAGCAGCGAGTTCAGCTTGGAGAACTCGACGCGGCCCTGCTCGTCGGCGAAGTTGTCCTTCACCTGCGGGGCGTGCGGGAACACCTGGGGGATGTTCTCATGGAAGTCGACGTCCGCGGCGAGCACGACGGTCAGCGGCGCGGCTTCGGTCTTGTCCCGGTTGCCCGGGGCCATGTGGGGCAGCAGGCGGGCCTTCGCCTCGGCGGTCCGGAGCACCAGCGCCCGCAGCGGCTGGGTGTTCATCGACGTCGGGGCCCACTTGACGAGGTCGTAGATCGCGCGGACCTGCTCCTCGGTCACCGGCTCGGAGCTGAAACTGTTGGCCGTGCGCGCCTCGCGGAACAGGAGGTTCTGGACGTCCGCGGGAAGCTCGAGGGCCTCGGTCTGCTCGGCAAAGGTGGTCATGGGGCTGGCTTCCTTCCGTTGGGTCGGTTACCCCGTCCAACCAGGTTGAGCGTTGAACTATTTCGCGTTCAACCATCCGGCGCCGGTGAAGTGGATCACAAGGGTGAGCCGGCGGTTACGGCCCGCAAGGGGCAGTCAGCCGACCGGGTCGCGCGGGGCTCGCCGGGTGCGGACGACCTCGGCGAACGGCGCAGTACCGACCGCGCGGCGGGAGCAGGGGCCGCGCGGCGAACAGGGGCGGCTCGGCGGCCCGATGGGCTGTCGAGCGAGGCCCAACCCGCCCGTTGCCGCCGGAGCCCGCCGCACCGCGCGCACCCCGAAACGCGAACACGGCCGCCGACCCCCCTCGGCGGGGATCGGCGGCCGTGGTGCGCGATGCGCGGCAGGGACGGGTCAGTAGGCGCCCTGCCCACCCATCACCGCGCGGAACGTCTTCCACAGGATCACCAGGTCGAGCGCCAGCGACCAGTCCTCCACGTACCGCAGGTCGAGCCGGATGCTCTCCGCCCACGTGAGGTCGCTGCGGCCGCTCACCTGCCAGAGCCCGGTGAGGCCCGGCTTCACCAGCAGCCGGCGGCGGGCGTCCGGCGCGTACTGCGCCGTTTCCTCCGGGAGCGGGGGCCGCGGGCCGACGAGCGACATCTTCCCGGCCACGACGTTGAACAGCTGGGGCACCTCGTCGAGCGAATACCGGCGCAGGAAACCACCCACGCGGGTGATCCGCGGGTCGCGCTTCATCTTGAACAGCGGGCCCGCGCCCTCGTTGTCCTGCTCGAGCGTTTTCCGGATTTCGTCGGCGTTCGTGACCATCGTGCGGAACTTGAGCATGGTGAACGTCGCGCCGTCGCGGCCGACGCGGCGCTGGCGGTAGATCACCGGGCCGCGGTCGTTGAGCTTGATCGCCAGCGCGATCACCAGCAGCAGCGGGGAAAGCAGGGTCAGCAGGAACGCCGAGCCGGCGCGGTCCACGATCTCCTTCACCACGCGGCGGCCGCCGGTGAACATCGGGGCCGTGACGCGCAGCAGGGGCATCCCGAGCACGCCGGTGACGTTGAGCCGTGGTCCCGCGACCTCCATCAGGACGGGCGCCACGACCATCTCCGCGCCGGTGCCCTCCATGTCCCAGGCCAGGCGCTGCAACCGCTTCGGCGTCCAGTACTGGTCCGCGGTGATCGCGACGACGCGGTAGCCGCCGCGCCGCACGTAGCGGGACAGTTCTTCCAGCCGCCCGACGACCGGGACGCCGTCGATCTCGCCGCTGTCGCGGTCGGCGCCGTGGCCCGTGAACGTGCAAGCCGCCTCGACGCGCCACCCGACGTGGGCCTCGGACTTGGTGCGCGCGATGAGGTCGGCGACGGTTTCCGGGCTGCCCGCGGCCATCACCGGCAGCAGGCAGAGTCCCCGGGCGCGCTTGCGGTGCAGCACCTGGCGCAGCAGGTACCGCTGCGGGAAGGCGACGAGCGCGATGGCCGGGACGACGACGAACACCCAGACCTGGACCTCGAGGGCGCCGAACAGCAGGCCGCCGAGGGCGACCAGGACGGCCGCGGTGATGAAGCCGCGGCCCAGCGTGCGGTACTCCTCGGCGCCTTCGCCGAGCACGCGCGGGCTCCAGGCCCGGCTGGCGGGCAGGGAGACGAAGATGGCGAGGATGGTGCCGAAGGCGTGCATGTCGTGCGGGGCAACGCGATCGATGACGAACGCGCTGATCGCGATCACCAGCAGCGTGATGAAGACGTCGCTGCCGATGACCCAGGCTCTGTACCTCGCCTCCCAGGCCGCCGGGAGTGCCTTGGGGGCCGGCGTGGCGGCCGCGTCGGCCGTCAGGTCGTCCCGCTGGGCGGGGCGGGGAATGGCCTGGAGGTCGATGTGCGGCGGTGGCTGGCTCACCGTGTACGACGGCCGCACCGACTCTTCCATCTGACCTCCCGGGACCAGGGATCGGGTTTGGATCCGCACGCACGCTGCGTTACCGGAAGTGATTTCGTACAGTCACCACTACTGGATCTCGCGCTGTGCCCACGGAGGGCTTCACACGGCAAGGTATCGGCGACTCTCTCAGCATCGTTACAAGGATTTCCAGCCACATGCCGTGCGTCTTTCCCGCCAGAAAATGGCCGCAAGATAACAAGACGATGACGATGCGTAATAGCGCGTATCCCCGGAAAAACTACGGAACGTAGTCAACAGGGCGATACCCGCACCCGGGTGGACCCACGCTCTTCCGAACGGCCGAACCGGGCCCGCGGCTCTACTGTGGACACTGCGCGGGCCGGCCGGTCCACAGTGGACCCGGACGCCCGCTCGCGCCGACGGCCACCGGACCGTCACGCGCCCGATTCGTTCCACAGAAGACTGCCGCGCCGACAGCTCTCAGAGGCAGTTCCGGACGGCCCGCGCGACCGGGCCGGGAACCGCTCTTGTCAGCTCATACGGACGCCCCGAACGGATCGTTCACTCCGTTTTGCGGTGCTCGACCTCACAACGGTGGCCAACCTCACAAGGCGACCATGGCCGAGGGTCCGGGGGCGCGCCCCCGGCGGAGGCGTGGGGGCTCGGCCCCCACAAGACAGAGAGCCCCTGTTCGCGCGTCCGGCGAACAGGGGCTCTCTCTGCGAACTCGTGGGCGATACTGGGATCGAACCAGTGACCTCTTCGGTGTGAACGAAGCGCTCTCCCGCTGAGCTAATCGCCCGCTCGCGGTGTTGGGGAGAACACTAGCGTACGACTTCCGGGCGCCTGCAAATGGGTGGTCTCGGGCGACCACACTCCGCTTACCGGCGAGTACGGAACGAACAACCCCGAGCTAGCCGGGGTTGTGGCCGGCGGGGGCCGCCCGACACGACGTTCGACATCCGTGCGACGGTGCTATCGCCCGGCGACTAAACCGCGCAGTATGGAGAGGTGGGCTCACACGGGCGCGCCGGTCGATCGCGCGCCGTGCGGGTGAACACGGGCGCAAACGGGGGCTGATGGGCCCGTACGGGTGATGTGCGGCGCACCTGCGACGGAATCGGCCTCCCGATGCGTCCCATGTGGTGACGCCCTCGGCCGGGCCGGGCCGGGAAGGGAGACGAAGGGTAGGACGATGCGCAACGATCACGTGACGCTCCGCTCGACGGCGGTCTTCGACCTGCTGGCGCCGCGGACGCCCGCGGTTCCGGTCAAGGTGGAGCTGCGCTACGACACACGCGACCCGTACGCGGTCGTCGCCGCCTTCCGCACCGGCCGCGCCGGCTGGGTCGAGTGGGTGTACGCACGCGACCTCCTCGCGGACGGCCTCCTGGCCGACGCGGGTGACGGGGACGTCCGCATCCGCCCTTCGGTCGAGGACCCCGAGTCCGTGCTGATCGAGCTGAACTCGCCCTCCGGGCACGCCATGTTCGAGGCGTCCGCCCAGGAGCTGGCCGACTTCCTCGACCGGACGTACGACGTGGTCCTCCCGGGCAACGAGCACCTGTGGGTCGACGTCGACGACGCGCTCACGCACCTGATCCCGCACGATCTGGCCTGATGACGGGCTCGCAACGGCTCAGTGACACCCCGGTGTCGGAGCCGTTTCCGGGGTCCGATATGGTTTTCCCACACCACGGCGACGGGGTGAGCGACAGGGCCACGGCCCCGAAACTCCCGAACCGCAGCCGGGAAGTGCGGATGTAGCGCAGCTGGTAGCGCATCACCTTGCCAAGGTGAGGGTCGCGGGTTCGAATCCCGTCATCCGCTCGGAAGGCTCTCGGGCCTGTCACGGTGGAGTGGCCGAGAGGCGAGGCAACGGCCTGCAAAGCCGTGTACACGGGTTCGAATCCCGTCTCCACCTCGCGCGATTAGCTCAGCGGGAGAGCGCTTCCCTGACACGGAAGAGGTCACTGGTTCAATCCCAGTATCGCGCACCACGTGTTTTAGCAGGTCAGAAGCCCTGTCCCTCCTCGGAGGGGCGGGGCTTCTTGCTGTCAGTCGGCGATGGCCCGGCGCGACTGCAGGTGCGGGAACCACGACACCAGCTTTGCGCGCTTCCCCGGCTACAGGGACGCCAGCGACCGCAGCCGGCGTTCCTCCAGCGCATCCGGGATCTGGTTCACCATCGCCGGCGTCACGTGGTCGTAGACCCGCGCGATCCCCTCCGCCGGGCGACCTCCGGGATCCCGTCTTCGATCAGCCAGGTGGCGTGCGTGCGCCCGTCCCTCATAGAAGGCGAACGTCGACAGGATCGGCGGACGCCGCTCCCCCGCTCCCGACTCGTCCAGATCGACCCATCCCATGGCTGTCCATCAGCTCTTCATAGAGCACCGCGATCCCCGGAGGCAACGCCACGAACCGAGGCCCCGCAGGGGCTTTGGTCCGCCCCTTCTTCGGCCGGGAGTTCCCCCGCCGCGTCGGGGGCCGCTGGCGGCCGTCCGCGTGATGATCATTACTCTTCCGGCCTCCTTTGTGGACCTTCCCACCCACCTCCTTCAGCGGCGTCCGGATCGCGATGCCACGCCGCTCCGAGTCGTACTCGTGCCGTTGCTGCCCGACGAGTTCACCCCATCGGGCGCCGGTATAGAAGTCCATCAGGCACAGCACGAACCCCGACATCCCGAGACCAAGTTCGTAGAGCCGCATCGCTGCCCGCAGCGCCCGTGCCGGCGTACCCACCAGGACGACTCGGCATAGTCCTCGTGCAGCTTCGAGAGCCGGCGTTCGATCTCGACGAAGCTGTTGAAGATCGCGACCAACGACCACGCCTTCCACTGCGGCAGCAGCTGACTGTCGAGGAACGACCGGTACTTCGCCAGTGTGTTCAGCCCCAGCCGCGGAGCCACTGCCTCCCGCCAGTCCTCGGCGAAGTCCTCGAACCGGGTCTCGCCATCCCGCGGGTGCAGCCACAGGTTCCGCCGGATCAGCGCCTCCTGCTCAAGGCCCCAGTCCTCGGCTGCTTTCTTGGTGGGGAACCCTGAACGGCTTCCCCACGTCCCATCGGGACGCTTGTACCGGGCACGCCACTCACCCGCGCCGGGCTCTTCCTGGCCGTGGGCCATCCTTCACTCCTTCTTTCTGTACTCCGCCCGCCTCACGCGGCGCGGAAGTCCTGAGCAACGTCCTGAACGGACAACCGCTGCCGAGGCGGCTTCACAGGCGCCGCGCTCGCACCGGGTGAACCGGTAGTGCTTGCCGAACCGGTGATGCGGCACCGCCCCGGCGGCAGCCCGGTCCTTCAGGGTCCTCGGCGACAGCTGCAGCAGCTCCCCGACCTGCTCAGCGGTGAGCAGCGCGTCCGGGTCTTCCGGCGGCTCCGGCACAGTCGCACGGACCGCCGCAGCAAGTTCCCGGATCGCGGCCGCGCCACCGTCGGGGCACTCCACGTCCATCTCGGTCTCCATCACTTTCTCCTTTGTCACTGTTGATGGTTCAACTCCAACTCAAGAGAAATACAAAGAGCCTCGTCAACAGGGCATGCCCGCCGACCTGCCCCGTTTCAAAGAAGGATGGAGACATGGCCAAGCGAATCTCTATCGAGATCTCCGATGGCACAGACGGCAGCCACGCCGACCAGACTGTCCCGTTCGGACTCGGCGGCGTGTCCTACGAGATCGCGAACGCCGGCGCGTTGCGATCGAGCCTTACGTGGCAGTCGCTCGCCGCACCGGCGGTGGCCGCATCAAGGTCGCTGTAGGACAGCCGACCGACAGCACGACGCAGGAACCGAAGGCGAACACGGACTACACGGCACTCACGACATCCGCGCATGGGCTCGACAGAATGGGTACGAGGTGCGATCAGGGTCGAATCTCAAAGGTGGTTGTCGAGGCATTCCACTCCTCCCGCCGGAACGACAGCCCGGTTGCAGCTCGTGGGCCCGTCCCGGAACGACGTCGAAGCGACGACCCAACCGCAGTCAACTCTCGCATCTAACTCCGAGAATCAGCTCCGTTGGAGACGAGCAGTGCCCGCGGCCGATCCCCCGAGAGCAGTCGAACCGCGCGGCGACTCCGCGGTGCACGCCAGATCACCGTCGGAGAGCGCAGCAACTTCACTTCGGAACGTTGCAGGCCAGCTCCGACACACGGCGCACTCTCCGCGACGCTAAGCAGTCGCTCGCTGTGCCGCGCCCATGGCTAGCAGCACAAGTGCCAGCTTGCGGCTGCAGAACCGAACGGTCCGATCGGTAGCCGTATCGGTGGGGCTTTCGTGCGAATCAGCGGACCGAGTTGATCTATAACCCCACACTGAAGTTCGCCACTGACCTGCAGCTTGAGTGAGCTGCCTCCCTGCGGGAAATCTTCCACGTTTGCGTGTTCAAAGCGGCCGCCCCTCACCCGAGGCACCCTGGACCGAGCACCTTCGGTGACCCGTGACCGCACCCCTCGATGTGGTGCCCGCGACCATGTCCGAGGCGCGCGGGGCGTGGCCGGCGCACATTGCTCCGGCCCCTCCGGTGGCCGATAGTTGCGGAGTTCCCCCGGTGTCGTGAGGAGCCCGTCGTGCGCCTGCTCAGCCTGGTGGCCGCTGCCGCCATCGTCGTCGGTGTGGAGGTCGCCGCGCCGGCGCCGCCGGTTGCCGCGGCCGCTCCCGCCTATCTGACCAACGAGGCGACGTTCAGCACCGTCGCCAACGGGTGGGCCAAGGTGGAGCGCTACCGCGACACCACACCGGGATTCGCCGATGAGCAGTATCCGCCGGACGGGCGGGGCAACCAGGACGGGCAGCGGCTGACCTTCTTCGGCGGGGTGGCGCAGCCGTCCTCGTCACGGTTCCTGCTGTACTCCGCCCCCGGGTGGTCGACCGGCGCGAAAGCCACGCCGGTGCTGCTGGTGCACGGCGCCAACGACAATCCCGACCGGGCCTGGGCCAATCCGAACGAGTCCGGCGGCTTCGGGTGCGGTTCGGCGACGTGCCCGTCGACCGGGCTGATGCAGTACCTCAGCTCGCGCGGGTACCGGGTGTTCGCCATCGGCTTCGCGCACAAGCAGGGCGAGAACCGCCAGCAGGCACAGCAGGTCGGTGACGCGATCGCGCTGATCAAGTCACGGCTGGGTGTGAGCCAGGTCGATCTGGTCGGCTGGAGCAAGGGCGAGCTGTCCACCCGGATGTACGTGTCCTCGGTGAAGCCCCCGTGGGGACGGGCCTACGCCGGCGACGTGCGCAAGCTGATCACCCTCGGCGGCCCGAACGGTGGCTACGACTACCCGTTCGCGCACGGTTACGCGCACGACCTGTCGATCTGGCCGGAGTGCGGCGTCAACATCAACGCGCCGAGCCCGCACACCAGGATGACCTGCTACGGCGCGTACACCTACCACCCGGAACTGTCGATCACCCCCACCGCCGGCTGGGACACCTACCCCGGGCAGCGGCAGATGCTGGCCCGCTTCGACAGCACGTTCGGCGTGGACGGCTCGCAGCAGGACTGGTACACGACCTACTACGGCGGCCAGGGTTTCTACACCGACGGGACGGGCATCCAGGCCGCGATCGACGCCGGGTCGATGATCTCCGCCATCCAGTCCGCCGGCACCCCGGCAAGCGTCTCGGTGTACCTGCTGGCCGGCGGCTCGCCCACCATCGTCGGCGTGTTCAACGAGAACCGGGGCCCGAGTGACGGCATCGTGTTCGTGGCCAGCGCGTTGGACAGCACGGGCATCGGCCACCTCGCCGCGACCGCGCTGGTCGGTTCGGTGAACCACTTGCAGCTGGGCTGGGCGTCGGCGTCGATGTCCCAGGTGACGAGCTGGCTGGCGTGAAAGGGACGACAGTGACCACACTCCTCGACGGAATCACGTCGGCGAAGGTGCCGACCGAGCGGCTGACCACACACGTGCTGGAGGTGGCCGGCCGGGAGCACGGCGAACCGGTCGTGTTCATCCACGGCAACGTCTCGTCCTCGGCCTTCTGGCAGGAATCGATGCTCGACCTGCCGCGGCGGTACCGCCCGATCGCGGTGGACCTGCGCGGATTCGGCGGCACCGATCCGTTGCCGGTGGACGCGACGCGGGGCGTGCGCGACTACGCCGACGATGTGGCCGCCACGCTGGCCGCGCTGGACGTCGGCGCCGCGCACCTGGTCGGCTGGAGCATGGGCGGCGGCGTGGTCCTCCAACTGCTGCGCGAGCACCCCGCGCTCGCGCGCACCGTGACACTGGTCAACCCCGTCTCGCCCTACGGCTTCGGCGGCACCAAGGGCGCGGACGGCGAGCTGGTCGACGCGACGGGTGCCGGCTCGGGTGGCGGTGGCGGCAACCCGGACTTCGTCGCCCGGCTCAAGGACGGCGACGCCTCGGACGAGTCGCCGTTCTCCCCGCGACAGGTGCTGCTGGCCTTCTACGTCAAACCGCCGTTCCACCCCGCCCGCCTCGACGACCTCGTCGAGTCGATGCTCACCACCCGGGTCGGCGACGACCACTACCCCGGCGACTTCACCACGACCGACGCGTGGCCGGGCGTCGCGCCGGGCACCCGTGGCGTGCTCAACACCATGGCGCCCGGCCATTTCCGCCTCGACGACCTCGACGCGATCGAGCGCAAGCCCCCGATCCTCTGGGTGCGGGGAGCGGACGACCAGATCGTGTCCGACACCTCGATGTTCGACCTCGCCCACCTCGGCCGGCTCGGCGCGGTGCCCGGCTGGCCGGGCGAGGCCACCCATCCCGCGCAGCCGATGGTCGCCCAGACCAGAGCCGTCCTCGACCACTACGCGGCGGCGGGCGGCGACTACCGCGAGGTGGTCATCGCCGACACCGGGCACAGCCCGCACATCGAGAAGCCGAAGGAGTTCTCGGCGGCGCTGCTCGAGGGGCTGGCCAAGGGCTGAAGAGCATCGTCGCGCAGGTCGCGCCGGCGAAACCCGCCTGCGCGGTCAACTCTTCAGATCGGGGAAGTCGTCGTCGCGGTGCTCTCCGGCCTGCCGGTTGTCTCGCGCCTCGATTTCGCGTCGGCGCAGCTCGACCCGGCGGATCTTGCCGGAGATGGTTTTGGGGAGCTCTGAGAACTCCAGCCGGCGTACCCGCAGATACGGCGCCAGGTGCGAGCGGGCGTAGGCGAGGATCGAGCGCGCTGTCTCGGCGTCGGGCTCGTGGCCGGGAACCAGTGCGACGTATGCCTTCGGGACGGCCAGCCGGACCGGGTCGGGTGCCGGCACGACGGCCGCTTCGGCGACCGCCGGGTGCTCGATCAGCACCGACTCGAGCTCGAACGGGCTGACTTTGTAGTCGGAAGCCTTGAAGACGTCGTCGGTGCGGCCGATGTAGGTGAGGTAGCCGTCCTCGTCGCGGGAGACGACGTCGCCGGTGTGGTAGAAGCCGCCGGCCATCGCCTCGGCGTTGCGCTCGGCGTCACCCAGGTAGCCGGTCATGAGGGTCAGCGGCCGCTGCGCGAGGTCCAGGCAGACTTCTCCCTCGCCGGGACCCTCGACGACGGTGTTCGTCACCGGGTCGACCACGACGACCGGGACACCCGGCAGCGGCCGGCCCATCGAGCCGGCCTTGACTCCCTGGCCCGGGGTGTTGGCGACGCACGCGGTCATCTCGGTCTGGCCGAAACCGTCGCGGATCGTCAGGTCCCAGTGCTTCTCGACCTGGCTGATGACCTCGGGGTTGAGCGGCTCACCGGCGGCGATCACCTCTCGCAACCGGCCGCGACCACCGGACAGGTCGGCGTTGATCAGCATCCGCCACACCGTCGGCGGAGCGCAGAACGACGTGACGCCCTCGACGCGAATGTGCTCCAGAAGAGCCGCCGGATCGAAACGACCGTAGTTGTAGACGTAGACGGTGGCTTCGGCGAGCCAAGGCGCGAAGAAGTTCGACCAGGCGTGTTTGGCCCACCCCGGGCTGGAGATGTTGAGGTGGACGTCGCCCGGCTGCAGGCCGAGCCAGTACATCGTGGACAGATGCCCGACCGGATAGGACACGTGCGTGTGCTCGACGAGCTTCGGCCGGCTGGTCGTACCGGAGGTGAAGTACAGCAGCAGCCGCGCCGTACTGGCATTGCCCGGATGGGGAACCGCGCCGGGAGCGGTGTCGTACGCCGCGGCGTAGTCGAGCCAGCCGTCGACGGCTCCGCCCACGACGAAGCGGAGGTAGCTGCCCGGTACCTCGCCGAACTTCGGCGCGTCGGCGGGGTTGCAGATGACCGCCCTGGCCTGCCCCCGGTCGAGGCGGTCGGCCAGCTCGGCGGGGCCGACGGCCGTGGTCGTCGGCATGATCACCGCCCCGAGCCGGATCACGGCCAGCATGCTTTCCCACAGCTCGACCTGGTTGCCGAGCATCACCACGACGCTGTCGCCGGGCCGTACTCCGTGGCCGGCGAGGTGGGCCGCGACCAGCTCGGAGCGGGTGACCAGCTCGTCGAAGGTGTACGCGCCGCGGCGCCCGTCCTCTTCGGTGATCACCAGCGCGGGCCGGTCGTTGCCGCGCGCGAAGGCGTCGAACCAGTCGTGGACGAAGTTGAACGTGGGGCCGACGTCGGGCCACCGGAACGACGCCACGGCCTCGTCGTAGGACGTCCGCAGGTCGCGCAACCGGTCGCGGGCCGCGCGGAGGTCGACGACCGCTCGCGGACGTCGCAGCGGGGTGGGGGTACTCATCGGCGGGCTCCTCGAGGCGGGCGGTCGTCGCGCATGGGGACACGGGGTAGGGCGTCTCCGGGCCGGGCGCGGAAGGCAATCCGGCCCGGAGAAGCCGGTCAGGCGCCGGCGGGCAGGCGCGCGTCGCGCAGCATGCCGGTTCGCGGGTGGCAGTTGATGTACTCGAAGATCTGCTCCCGGCCGTCGGACACCGACACCTCGTGGTACAGGCGCAGCTTCTCCAGGCCGGTGACGACCCGGAAGAACGTGACGAAGATCCGCAGGTGGGTCGGGTGGGACTCGGCCCACCGCTCGAGGTGTTCCAGCGACCGCCAGTGGCCGATGTTGTAACTCTCGTCGAGCTCGTTGCCGTCCAGGTCGATGCTGTGCACGAACCGGTTGCTGTAGCAGCCGGCGGTTTCGCCGTTGTCCCGGAGGAAATCCATGCCCTCCTCGAGGGCCGGGAGGAGCTCGTCCAGGTAGAGCGAGCGCTCCTCCTCGCCGGCGTCCCGCCAGTCCTGGCCCGAGCGGATGAGGGCGATGTTGTCGTGGCCGCGGACCACCACCCGGCCGCCCTCGGCCGGGTGACCGGACACGACGGTGAGCTCCCCGGCGGCCTGCAACCAGTCGGTCTGCGACCGCGGGATGCGGTCACGCATCGAACCCCAGTAGCCGTGCTCGCTGATCTCGCCGCTGATCTCCCCCATGACGCTCCCGACACCCGGGAGGTCGTCCTGGAACGCGTAGAGGGTTTCGAACTGCTCAGCGCGCGGGGTGACGACTTCCCTGAAGTAGCCGAGGCCCTCGCTCAGCCGCTCGTCGGAGTCCCACCAGCCCTTGACCTCGTCGGAGCGCAGCCAGCGGCAGAAGGCGGCCGGGTCGCTCCAGTAGCCGACGGCCATGAGGTTGTGGTGGCCGGAGTTGTCGACGTGGTCGGTGAGGTCGTGGTGACCGGGGCCGTTCGCACCCTCGAACGTGCCGACGATGTGGCGGAGCGCGGCCAGCGCGGCCGGTCGCTGCTCGTCACGTCCATATTGGACACCGAGGTAGGCCATCGCGACCTGCTGCAGGCCGGTGCCGGCGCGGGCCACCCACATCGGGAACGGCGGCTGGTAGTCGTCGGGGACCCGGCGCGTCAGGGTGCGCGGGCACTGCAGGTGGGTGTCGATCGCGGATTCCATCGTGCTTCTCCTTGACGAAGTGTTCTGGGCTGTCAGGGGCGGGGTGGATTGACGCGCCGGAGCCCGGCCGCGGACAGCACCTCGCCGAGTTCTTCCGGTGGCTCGGCGAGGCCGGGGCCACCGCGGCGCACCCAGTCGGCGACGGCACGCGCCCGTTCGACGGTGTTGACCTTCACGACCCAAGCCGGCCGGGCACCCGCCCGGCGGGCATCGGAGGCCGGGTTCACGACCACGACGTTCGACAGATCACACGCCCACAGGCAGTCGACGCGCGTGAGCTGTGCTTCGGGACCGATCGTGGTCTCGAGGACGTCGGCGATGCCTTCGTGGTCGACGTCCGGGTGCTTGCGGACGGTTCCGCAGCAGCAGCCGCGGCACATCCTGATCCGCGGCCCGGACGCGTTCACCCGGCCTGGGCGCGCTGTGGCCTCGCGGACAGGGCGAGCCGCGGGCGGGCGGACGTCAGCAACGCGAAAACGGCGGCGAGAACCACCCACATCACCCCGATCTGGGCCAGCGAGGCGACGCGGAAGTGCCAGATCAGCTCGGCAGGGACGGTCGCCGGCACCGGGTCGGCGACGTCCGGCAGCGCCCAGAACAGCACCGCTGTTCCGGCGATCCCCACGGCGGTGGCCGCCGCCGCGCGCGCTCCCTGCGACAGGGTCTTGGCGCGCGCGACGCCGGTGACCACGGCCACCAGGACGACGGCGCCCACGATGGCCCCCAGGTAGGTGAGGGTGCGGGCATCGACGGTCATGGGGTCGCCGACCGCGGGTGGGTTCGCCGGGACGATGAGGGCGGGGGCCAAGGTGAAGGAGACGAAGCCGAGTCCGGCCAGCACCATCACCGACGCCGCGGGCGAGCCGCTGCCGGGCAGCCTCGCCCGGAGGAACCGGTGGACCAGGGCGAACGCGATGCCGATCAGGATTCCGACGACCACCACGGTGGCCAGGCCGAAGGAGACCTGCTGGTCCCGGGTCACCACCTCCGCCGTGGCGTGCGCATGGCCGCTGTGCCCTTCGGCCTCCGCGTCCTCGATGGCGATCGAGGCCCGGATCGACGGCTCGACGAGCCAGTACATGGCTGCGGTTCCGGCCACGCCGGCCACGACGCCCGCGAGAGCGCCGTAGCCGATCGTGCGGCCGATCGGAACGGTGTCCATCAGCTGTCCCCCGCCGCTCAGTGACACGGGACGCCGAGGGCGTGGCGCGCGTCGTGGGTGAGTTCGTGCAGGTAGTGGGCGGCCTGCGCGGAGAGGGCGAACCCGTTTTCCTGCAACAGGAACAGCACGCCCAGCAGCGCGAGGACGGTGAGCACGATGCCGAGGTTGGTGGTCGCGAGCTTGCCGCCGGCGACGGCGATGCGCTGTGTCATGGTGTTTCCTTCCGGGTCAGGCGGGAACGGTGCGCGCGGGATCGACGGCGATCGGCTCGGTGTGCGCCTCGTGGTGGTTGCGGTTGGCCGGCAGCGCCAGGACTTCCCTGGCCTGGACGTCGAGTTCGGCCGCGTCGAGCACGCCGGCCTCGGCCATCACGACTTCGAGAGCGGACACCCAGTGCTCGTAGTAGGACCACGGGACCGCACCCGCCGACCCGGCGCGCTCCCAGTCCTGAATGGACGCGATCAGCGCGCCCTGGAACTCCGCCCAGTCGAAACCGATTCGGCGATGGGCGGCCACGGCCATGGCGAACGCACGGATCTCCCACGGGTGGTCGAAACCCGGTTCGCCGCCGGGCATCCCGCAGACGAGCTGCTCGACTTCCCGTCGCGTTTCGCTCAGGACCGCAGCGCCGGCGTACGGCGCCGGAAGGGTCGTCACGGCGGACATCAGGCGACCTCGGCGACCGGGCCGACGCCGATCATCGAGTCACGGGTGACCAGGGCGAACAGCTGCTCCTCGGTCCACCCCTCGGTGCCGGCCGGGCGCTGCGGCAGCACCCAGTAGCGCATCTCGCTGCTGGAGTCCCACACCCGCACCTCGACGTGGTCGGGAACGTCGAAACCGAACGCCTCGTGCAGCACCTTCCGCGGCTCCCGCGTGATGGCCGCGCGGTACTGCGGGTCCTTGTACCAGTTCGGCGGCAGGCCGAGCACCGGCCACGGGTAGCAGGAGCAGAGGGTGCAGACGATGATGTTGTGCACCGTGTCGCTATTCTCCACCACGACCATGTCTTCGCCCTGCAGGCCGCTGATCCCGAGCTCTTTGCACGCTTCGCTGGCGTCCTCGACGAGCCGGGCCTTGAACCCGGGGTCACTCCACGCCTTGGCGACGACCTTGGCGCCCAGCTGCGGCCCGACCTCGTGTTCGTACAACTCGACCATGCGGTCGATGGCTTGGGTCGTCATGACCCCCTGCTCGATGAGCATCGACTCCAGCGCCTTGACGCGGGCGGCGATCTCCTCCTGGGTACGGATCTTCGCGCTCATGCGTGCGCTCCTTCGGCGGTGGTGGCGAGCTCGATGTAGGGGTCCCAGACGTCGAAGTAGACCGATCCGTTGGGCTCGGCGTGGTCGGCGCCCCACAGTTCTTCGTTGGTGAACCGGACGGTGTAGACGTGCTCGGGGTGTTCGCCGAGCCCGTTGCCCGCGGTGTCGGGGTAGATGAAGCTGCCGTGTGCCAGCACCACCTGACCGACCGCGCCGCGGATGTACCGGGCCCGGCGGGTGTGGCCCTTGGGCGCGGACCGGTCGACCCGGACGACGTCGCCGACGGTGAACCGGGCCGGCTTGCCCGACTCGCGCTTGGCGGACGCACCGGTCGGAACGACAGCCTCGACGAACGCGAGCAGGTCGGGGTCGTCGGCGTGCTCGGGCAGCGGGGCGTCCGGGTTCGCCAGGTAGTACTCGGTCCGGCGGTCGAGCTCGGCCACGTCGAGCTTGCCGAGCTGCTCGCCGAAGTGCTCGACGGTGTGAACCCAGTGCTCGTAGTACGGCGACTTCAGGTACACGGCGGGGTCGATCAGCTCGATGCCGTGGCGGAACTGGTCGACGCCGAAGAAGCCCGCCCGGAAGCACATGGCGAACATCGGGAACACGGCCTTCTCCCACTCGGCGCGGAAGACCGGCTCCTCGCCGGGGACGATGACCGGGCCGACACCGTCGGTGCCGGCGAGGTCGAACACTCCGTTCATGCGCTGAACTCCTTCTGGTACTGGGGTGCGGTGAAAGTTCCGAGCGTGCGCTCGAAGGCGTGGGCGGCGGCCAGCACGCCCGCGTCGTCGTCTTTCCTGCCGACGACCATCAGTCCGACCGGAAGGCCGCCGGACAGGCCGGCGGGGATCGAGCAGGCGGGGTGACCGGTCACGTCGAAGGGCGCGGTGTTGGAGACCATCTCCAGGGCGCGGCCGATGATCTCCTCGACCGGCGCGTCCGGGGGCGGGATCAGGCTCGCGGTGATCGGGAGCGTCGGCATCACCAGGACGTCGTAGGTGGCGAGAGCCGTGTCATAGGCGGCGGCCAGGACGCGCTCGAGGTTGCGGGCCTTCGCGTAGCCCGCGCCGTAGCCGTTCCGCAACGCGTACGTGCCGCCGAGCGCGACCAGTTTGACCGTCTCCGAGAACGCTGACGGGTCCCGTCGCCATTGCCGGCCGTAGAACGCCATCTGGTCCGGGTCGTAGGTGCCCTTCCAGTTGAGCCCGTAGGCGTTGCCCTGCACCATCTGCCACGTCGCGCCCTCCACGGAGATGACGTCCCAGATCGCCGCGCCGTGTTTGTGCCACGGGATCGGCACTTCCTCGGCCACGTGCCCGGCGGCGGTCAGGCTTTCGACGGCCCGCCGGACCACGGCGTTGACTCCGGGATCGGAGTTGGCCTGGTCGAAGCCCTCGGCCACCACGCCGATCCGTACGCCACGATCCAGCTGCTCCAGCGCGGCGACGTAGTCGACGCCGGTGACGCCGGCCGGCTGCCGGGGGTCCTGGCCGTCCGCACCGGCGAGCACGGTCAGCATGGCCGCGGCGCCGGCGACCGTCGGCGCGATCGGGCCGAGGTGATCGATGGTCTGCTCGATCGGGAACGCCCCGGTGTAGGGCACCAGCCCGAAGGTCGGCTTGTGCCCGACGACCCCGCAGAAAGACGCCGGAATGCGGATCGAGCCGCCCTGATCGCCGCCGATCGCCAGGTCGACCTCGCCGGCGGCGACCAGGGCGGCGCTGCCGCTCGACGAACCGCCGCTTGTGCGGTCGAGATCCCACGGGTTGCGGATCGGCCCGGTCTTCGCCGTGTGCGAGGCGCCGGAGAAGCAGAGGTCCTCGCACACGGATTTGCCCGTGATGGTCGCTCCCGCGTCGAGCAGGCGCGTCACGACGGTCGCGTCGACCTTCGGGACGAAGCCCCGGACCGTCTCCGACCCGTTCATCATCGGGACCCCGGCGACCGCGACGTTGTCCTTGACCGCCACCCGCCGCCCGGACAGAGGTCCGTCCGGGCGTCCGGTCAGCTCGGTGGTGACGTACCAGGCGCCCAGGGGATTTTCGGCCGGCTCGGACCACGCCCGCTCCGGGGCTGTGGGAGCCACCTCGGCGTCGTACAGGCTCTCGACGACCTCCCACGAGCCCAAGAGGCCCGTTGCCGCCGCGTGGTACACGTCGAGGTCTCCGGGACCGATCCCCAGTCTCAACTCGTCGGCGAGGCCCTCGATCTCACTGCGGGAGGGGAGCTCCATGATTTCTCCTCGTCAAGGTCGGCGGGTCGCTGCCCGGGATCAAATGCCCCCCGGCGCGAGCGGGTCAACAACCCGGAGCGGCCTTGGGTAGCGAGAGTCAATCCGAGGGCACGGAGGTGCAGAAAAGTTGACAAGGTTCGGGGCACGACGCACTGTTACCCCATGTCAGGTGCGGTGCAGATCGATGCCGCGGACCGGCCTCCCCCGGAACGCGTCGACTACTGGCGCTCGAGCGTGTGCGACCAGTTCGTGCCGCTCGCCGTCGAGCCGGTCGGCACCGCACTGCGCGGACGGGTCGCCGGCGGCGGCGTCGCGGAGACCAGGCTGCGGCGGATCCGCGCCACCCGGCACACGTTCGAACGGCGGACCAGCGACATCCGCGCCGAGGACCCCGGCGTCCTTCACCTCCTGCTCCAGGACCGCGGCGAGGCAGTCGTGGAACAGGACGGCCGGACGGCGACTCTGACCCAGGGTGACCTGCTGCTCTACGACAGCTCCCGTGCGTTCCGCTTCCGGACCGGCGACGAGTTCCAGTTCACGATCTGCCTTCTGCCGAAGCGGCTCCTCCCGCTGTCCGAGAGGGTGCAGCAGGAACACACCGCCCGGGTCTTCTCCTCCCAGGAGGGCGTCGGCCCCGCGGCGGCCGCCCTCCTCACTTCGATGGCCCGGCAGGACTCGGAGACCTCTCCGAGCCAGCAACTGGCCTTGCAGCAAGCCATGGTGAGCATGTACGTCGCGTTGCTGTCGGAGGACGGGGTCGCCGGCAGCCCGCCGGCGGTCCACCTGTCCATGGCGAAATCGTTCATCGTCCGCAACCTGGGCGACCCAAGCCTTTCTCCGGCGGATATCGCGGCGGCATGCAATCTTTCCTTGAGCTACCTGCACCGGATCTTCGCCAACGACGGCACAACAGTCGTCGGCTATCTCCGGGAGAAGCGGCTACAGGCCGCCCACCGCGACCTGACGTCGGCCACAGTGGACGAGACGGTAAACCACATCGCCCAGCGATGGGGCATCACCGACCCGGCGCACTTCAGCCGGATGTTCAAGAAGCACTTCGGCCTGACTCCGGGCGCGCTGCGCCGCACCGCACGCCCCGACGCGGCGGAGCATCACCAGCAACCTTCGGGCTAGCTGGCTCGAATTCGGCCAGCCCACCAAAAGCCAGGGTCCCGGACGGCGCTGGACGTACGTCCGGCTCGCCACGGTGCTCTGCAACTCCGTCGCCCGATCGTCCACCGCCGCGTCGGCGGCCGCGCCGGCTGCGGCGACTCACGAACGAGGACGGCCCCGCCGCACGGGCCGGCAACCAAATACCGGCCGCAAGACAACACCTTAGCGCCTCAGTCCCTGTTGCCGATCAGACGCCAGTCGCCGGTGGCGTCTCGCTCAGGCGACGTCAACCCAAGTCGGCAGCCATCCGCGCCAGCGCGCACGCCAATCCCGGAACGGCAGTGTCACGGGTCAGCGGACGCTGACCGCAGTGGGCACTGAGGCAGATCACCGCGCCCTGCTTCGGTCCCGGTTCGTGAGTCGCCGGCGGTCTTGTGCCCGGTCGGATGTGACGCCCGTGTGCGATCAGGCCTTCGGGATCAGCCGATTCCCGACAACGCAACGCCTTTGAGCGGCTGAGCCATCGCCTGGCTGAGCGCCGAGCCGGACCTCATCCCGGCGTAAGTGTCTTCTCGCCGTGGGAGCTGAATTGTGCTCAGCCGGATCGAGTTCGCGCCCGTCGCATACGGCGCCGCCGAACGAGTCGGTGCGACCGACCCCCGCCTCGCAACCAGCTCGGTTGCTCAGGGCTGCCGAAGGCGCGTATACACGAAGAACGTGATGGCCGCGATCGCCAGCACCGCAGCCAGGCCCACCATCTCGTTGCGGGAGCCGGAGAAGTCCAGGGGCTCTCGGGTGTCCCAGAGCGTCCGGTCCGGCCGTTCGGGGTCGTAGCGGACGCGCAGCTCTTCCCCCGGGCGCAAGCCGGGATCACGAGGAAAGTCGGACAGGAGCGCGACGACGTCCTGGCCCGAGGCCGTGACGAACCGGACGCGCACGTTGTAGCCGCCGCGGATGTCGACCCGCTCCGTGACCACGGCGGGCGCCTCCAGCGCTCGTCCGCGGACGTCGTTCTCGTACTGCTGGACAGCGACTGCGCCGAGGCCGACGGCCACCGCGAGTACAAGCCCGGCCAGCAGGATCCCGAGGGCGACCCGGGTGCCCAAAACCGCGCGGTACGGCGGTTTCCGCCGCCCAGGAGAAGGGATGCCTTCGGGCTCGGTCACGGGCGGATGAGGTGGACCCGGAAGGCCGACGGTCGGGGTGGGCCCGCCCGGTGCGGTGAAATCGCCATCCGACGATCCTACGGGCTCCGCTGTCGAGACTCACGCCTTGGCGGCGGGCGATCGAACGCTGCGCGGCGCTGCTGGACACCCGGACCCGGCCTGTGTTGTTGCACGGCGATCTGCACCTGGGCAACGTCCTCGATGGCGGACCGTTGCGCGGTCTGGTCGCGATCGATTCCGAGGCGTGCACCGCGCACGAAGGCGTCGAGGTGCGTTGTCAACGAGTCGCGAACGCCATCGCCCACCTCACCTACGACGGTCCGGAATCGGCGATCGACGAACTCATCTCCCTGACCCGGTGATGCACTGTTGCCCCTTTCGCGCGATTCCGTCGCTCGGCCTCGATCTCGATCGCTTGAGGCATTCCAGCTGAGCCGCGCTCAGGTCAAGCGAAACCAGCCCACGCAGGGATAGCCCGGGAGACCCGCTTTCACCGGTTTTCCCGGCCGCGGATAACCCTGCAGCCACAGCTGCCCGGTCGTCGCGACGTTCGTGGCCATTGAAACGTCGGCCACGAGCCGGAACCGCGTCTGCCGGCCGTCGGGGTGCAGGGCCCAGCCGGTCAGCCGGGTCGCCCCGCGAGTGCGCGGCACGAACTGCGTGTCGAGCGCGACCCGCAGCTCGACCCAGGTGTCTTCGGTGATCGGGCGGCGGATCCGCAGCGCGCCGACGAGCACCAGCAGGCCCAGCAACAGGAACACCGCGCTGCTGCCGGCGACGCCACCCACCGCGGGCGCGCCGGCGATGCTGCCGGGGTCGAACGACACGATCGACACGAAGACGAAACCGGCCGCGCCCAGCGCCAGGAACGTCACCGCGGACCCGAGCGTCCGCCGGATCTGGAACGCCCGGTGCGCGGCGAGCACCGGGTCGCGTCGCGGCGGCGTCGGGTGGCGCGAGACCGGCTCCGCGGGCGTCGCGCCGGCCACCGGCGCGTCCTCGATCCGCCCCTCCCGCAACCACATCGCGCCCGGCAGCCGGACGAACACCCGCCGCCCGGTGCCGAGCACCCACAACCGGCGCTCGCCGGCCAGTTGCACCCGCTGCCCGTCGTAGAGCCGGGTCCGCAGCCACCGCCCGTCCGGCAGCCGCACGGACACCCGGGACCCCTTCACGAGCAAGCCGTCCGGGGCGACGTCCAGCCGGTGGTAAGGCTCCGCGAAGAGCCGCCGGACCCGCCGGTACAGGTTCAGGACGTAGCACAACATCGCCAGGATGGCGCCGAAGACCGTCAAGTAGAAGTACGGCAGCCCGCTCCCCCGCTTTTCGGTCAGCGCGAGCAGCACACCGAAGCCGACGAGCGCGCAGTTGAGTCCCGTGCGGAGGACGGTCGTCCTGGTCAGCTGCCGGATGTACCCGGCGAACAGCGGCTCGGCCCCCGACGGCACGTGCGGCGCGGGTTCGTGAACGCGGACTCTGTCCGCGTTCGCAGCGATGTCCATGATTCTTCTTCCCCCGTCGGCGCTTCCGCTCAGCCGCGGAATCGTACCGGGCCCGGGTGCGGGAATGAGGCGCCCCGGGCTACCCGACGTTGCCGAATCACCCGCTGACGACCGGCACCGGCAGCGTGGCCGAGCGCGTCGCGCGACGCAGCCGGGCCAGCGACAGCACGTGCAACGCCGCGTCCAGCGGCACCACCGTGGTCGGGATCAGGGCGAGCGGCAGCAGCGACATGGCCGCCGTGGACGGGGAAACCGCCAGGACCGGGTGGGTCGCGAGACCGCCGAGCAGACCCAGCGTGACCGCGACAACGAGGTCGAGGAGGCCGAACACGTTGAACCAGATCGCCCGACGCCGGCTCCAGCGGCGGGCCAGCAGGAGGGCCGCGACGCCGATCGCCATGTCGCCCAGCCCGGCGGGCAGCGCGAACACGGCCGGCAGCGTGCCCTGGACCATGGCGATCAGGAACAGCACGCCCAAGACCCGCACCGCGTGCGGCCACGCCGGCCGCGTCGTCGTGCCCGAGGCGGCCAGGATGCGCGCCAGCACCGGAGTCCGGGCAGCCAGCAACGCGGCGACGAGCGCGCCGAGCGCGGCCACCCCCAGCCAGGGCACCACCGCGTCCGGGTCGTGATAGACGTCGTTCGCGGCCAATGCCGCACTCGCCACGACCCACGCGCCCCACACCACGCCGACGAGCACCGCGACCCCGGCCGATCTGCGCGGCGACAGCCCGGCGGCCGGCCCACCGCGATACAGCGCGACGGCGGCCACGGACGGCGTGGCCACCGCCCCGACGAGCACCAGTACCCACATGACCATGACGCACCCTTCATCGAACAGTCAGTCTGATATCGAACAACTTGTTCGAGTATGGTGTTCGGGACCAGGCGATCGTCAACGTGCGATCCGGGCCGACTGTCCGGAAACGAACAGATCGGCGAAACCGACCGGAATCCGGGAGGCTGCGATGCCCGACGACAGACGCGTCCGGCGCACCCGCCGCGCGCTGCACGAGGCGTTGATCGAACTGGTGCTGGAGAAGGGCTACGAGGCAGTGAGCGTCCGGGAGATCCTGGACCGCGCGGACGTGGTCCGCTCCACGTTCTACGCGCACTACCAGGACAAGGACGCGCTGCTGTTCAGCTGCTTCGAGGAGATGCTCGGCCAGCTGCGCGACGCGGTCGGCACGCTGTCCCCGACCGACACCGCGCGGCCGGCCGAGCTGCTCTACGAGCACGCCTACGAACACCGCACGGTGTACCGGGCGCTGTGCGGGCGGCAGGGCGGCAACCTGGTCGCGGGCCACCTGCAACGGATGGTCGGCCAGGTGCTGACCGAGCACCTGAGCCAACCGCTGGCCGAGTCCGGTTCGGATCTGCCGGTCGACCTGGTCGTCGACCACTACACCAACACGACGCTCGGCCTGTTGGGCTGGTGGGTCATGCACGACTTCTGCCACGACCCGGCCTGGTTGGCCGGGACGTGGCGAAAGCTGGTTCTCCCCGGCCTGCGCGCCGTGCTGGAGGCACCGGCCGCGGTGCCGACGTCCGGAGTCGCGCCGCAAGCCTCCTAGGATCGTCAAGGCTCGCGCTGCCACAACGAGAATGAGGCCATGGGATATCAACTGCAGGCGGTCGTCGCGGCCGAGCCTGTGCTCCGGAAGTTGGCGGGCACGGTGGACGTCGCATGCATCGTTCCGCTCGCGCAGCACCTCTGCTTACTGCCGATGACCGACGCGTTGTTCGACGCGGTCACCGTCGCCGGAGCGGCGAAGCTCGAAGGGTTCTGGAAAGCACCCGCCGGGTTCGGTCACGCCTTGGCCGCTTGTTCAGCGGACGGTCCCATCAGCTACGTCGAGGCTGACTACTTCGGGGGAATCGGAGCCCAATCCGCGCAGGTGTGGAAGAACGGTCAGGTGGTCCTCGGTCCCCTGCACCTTCCCGAAGGAAAGCCGATGCCGGCCGAGGGCAGCCCCATCTCCCGGGCGCTTCGACGGCTCGGCGCGGTCAAGGGCAAGCACCTCGATGAGTTCGATGCCGTCGGGCTCGGCCGCCACCGCGAGACAGACGACTGGCTACCACCGACGAGTTGATCACCGCACTCTCGCGCCGACGCGTCCTCGTCAGCAAAGTACTGCGCCACGGACCTCCGTGCGCTCGCGGCCCGCGAACTGGACATGCCCGTCCTCGCGGTGGCAGGCGGCTCGGGGAACTTCACGCCCGCCTCGGACATCGATCGGAAATGATGACTCCGCCTACTTTCGACGCGGGCCGAATGGCCGAGCACGCCTGGATTTTCCGTCGATCGTCCGATGACACCCGGGGTTGGAACGGGTTAGCGTGCCTTGCTGATCAGAGGGTCACCCGGGCGAGGTGCGCTATATGTTCGGTTTCCGGCGGTTTTCACGGCTCATAGGCATATTCGTCGTGGCCGTGGTCGCCGCGGTGTTGCTGACCTCGGCGACCGGGCACGTGACCGGGCTCGAGGGCGAGGATCACGACGCCGACAGCGGTCAGGTCGACGAGGACGAGGGCGCCGGCGGTCCGCAGACGCCCGCGGACTACCTCGACGACAAGTTCACTTCGTTCCGGACCGTCACCGACGATCAGGTGCGGCAGGCGGAAGCGCAGGCCGCGGCCTTGCCCGAGAACGGCAACGGCTGGCGTCTGGTCGGACCGTCCAACGTCGGTGGGCGGATCACCGGCCTCGTGGTCGACCCCCGTCGTCCGGACACGATGTACGTCGCGGCGGCAGGCGGTGGCGTGTGGCGCAGCACGGACGCCGCCGCCACGTTCCAGCCGGCCTGGCCGGCCGGGCTGCCGCAGGCGATCGGCTCGCTGGAAATGGGACGGGACGGGACGTTGTGGGCCGGCACGGGCGAGGCGAATCCGTCCGGCGGCGGCCTGACGTTCTTCGGCAACGGTGTGTACCGGTCCACCGACGGCGGCCGTTCCTGGGACTCCTGGGGCCTGACCCGCAGCGGCTCGATCGGCAGGATCCTGGCCGACCCGGTGGATCCACGGCGCGTGTACGTCGCCGCGACCGGCAACCTGTCCGGAACGGCTCAGCAGCGTGGCATCTACCGGCTGTCCGACAACGGCCGGGACTGGCGGCTCGTGCTCCCGGCGCCGAACAAGACCACCGGTGGCGTGGACCTGGCGATGGACCCCGTCAACCACAACCGGATCTACGCCGTGCTGTGGGACCACCAGCGCAACAACGGCGCGCGCGTCTACGGCGGCGTCGGCTCCGGGCTGTTCCGTTCGGACAACGGCGGCGACACGTGGACACGGCTGGAGAACGTGATCGGCACCGCGTCGACCGACCAGGCCGGCACCGGGCTGCACAGCGATCCGAGCCTCGGCCGCATCGGCGTCGCCGTCGCACCGAACGACCCGAACCGGGTCTACGTCATTTCCGCCACGCAATACGGCCCGGACAAGGGTTTCTACGTGTCCAACGACGGCGGGAACTCGTTCACGCCGGGTGGGCACGCCGGCGGCGGCAGCGGTTACGCCTGGTGGTTCGGAAAGATGTGGGTCGACCCGCAGCACGAGAACCACCTGTTCGCCGCGGACGTCAACCTGCGGGAGTCCAACGACAGCGGCGCGACCTGGCACGTGTCCGACGGAGTCCACGCCGACCAGCACGCGATGCAGTGGGATCCGAACAAGACCGGCCGGATCTACCTCGGCAACGACGGTGGCGTCTACCGGTCGGACACCAACGGCGCGTCGGGCGCCTGGGTCCACGCCACGTACGAGCCGTTCAACCAGTCGTACCACCTCGCCGTGGCCCAGGACGATCCCACCCGGCTGGCCACTGGCCTGCAGGACAACGGAAGCGTCCGGACGTGGACACCGACGACCCCACCCGGTGACCTCACCCAGTGGAACGCCTACGGCGGCGGAGACGGGCACGAGGTGCTGATCGACTACCGCGACCACAACGTCTACTACGAGTGTTCGCAGGTCGGTGTCTGTCACCGGCACGTGGACTCGGGTGGGAACTCGCAGTCGGTCAGCTTCGGCACCCGGCACTCCGACCGCATCACCACGGACGCACCGGTCGTGCTGGATCCCACCGACCCCAAGGTCGTCTACTTCGGGGGCAACGTCCTGGACCGGTCGACCGACGGTGGCGTCACGTTCACCCGGATCAGCCCGCCCGGCGATTTCCTGACCGGTCCGGTACCGCCGAACGAGAACGACCAGGGTCCGTTCTACGGCAACGAGTACGCGACGATCACGTGGATCGCGCCGGCGAAGACCGACCCGAACACGATCTACCTCGGCACCGATACCGGCCGGCTGTGGAAGACCACGGACCTCGGCGCGACGTGGACCGAGTTCACCGGCAAGGGACTGCCGACACGCTGGGTCAATGCGATCGTCGTCGACCCCACGGACGCCAAGCACGCGTTCGTGGCGTTCTCCGGCTACCGCGAGGGCGATCTCGCCGCCAACGTCTGGGAAACCACCGACGGCGGGAACTCGTGGGACAACATCAGCGGCCGGCTGCCGAACGCACCGGTCGAGATGATCACCTACGACCCATCGCGGAAACGGCTCTACGCGGCCACCAACCTCGGTGTGTTCGTCAACCGTGACGGCCGCGGCAACTGGCGTCGCCTGGGTCGCGGACTGCCGAACACGTCCATTTTGGACATCAAGATCACGGGTGACGGCCGGACCCTCTACGCCGCCACCTTCGGCCGCAGCGTCTGGTCGATCCGGATCGACGACTGACGCTTGCCAGCGGCTACCTCACCCGCACGATCGTTACACGGCGTCGTCAGATGCTCAATTCGTACGTTTGCCGAGGCGAGCTCCTAGCAGATCGTCACCGTAAGGGGCGTGACATCCCGTTCAAGTCAACAGTTTCGTCAAGCGTTGTTCGACGAAACCCGAACCTGCGAGACCGTCTCCGGCTAGGAGCTGTCCTGTAAGTCATCGGAGCCAGAGCACAATCGCAGCGATGGTCAGCTCGGCCTGGTAGTAAGCAGCGCGTTTGGCATAGCGG
>NZ_JBIWPI010000008.1:146197-413913 GCF_044768185.1 Amycolatopsis sp. NPDC101161 | reverse complement strand
GTGGCGCTTCGGGCGCGGCCGATCGATGCGATCGGGTTGCGGGAGTAGGTGGTGGGGGGGGGGGGCGGGGGGGTCGCGCCCCCCGCCACCCCGGCCCGCGCGCGGGGGTCCCACCCCCCCCCCCCCGGGGGCGCGGGGCGCTCCACCCCCACGGGCCCGCCCGGGGGGTGTGGGGGACCGTGTTTTACACCCGTGTTCCCCCCCCACGACCGTCCCGGACTAGGTGCGGTAGCGGAACAGGATGCGGCCCCGGGCGAGGTCGTACGGGCTCAGCTCCACCAGGACCCGGTCGAACGGCAGGATCTTGATGTAGTTCTTCCGGATCTTCCCGCTGATGTGGGCCAGGACGTGGTGCCCGTTCGGCAGTTCCACCTTGAAGGTGGCGTTGCGCAGGCACTCGATCACGGTGCCCTCGACTTCGATGCCGCCCTTATTCGCCATGGCGCACCAGCTCCAGGGTGCTGCCCGCCCGCCGGGCGCCGACGCTCTCGAACAGCGCCGTCGCCGCCGGGTTGGCTTCGTTCACTTCGGCCGACGCCGTCGGGATTCCCGCCTGGTGCAACGAGTCCAGTACTCCGGTCAGCAGCGCCCGGGCGATGCCGCGGCGCTGCCGGTCCGCGCGGACGGCGATCAGGCCGATGCGCGGCAGCCGCGTCACCTGGACCACCCGGACCAGGCCGACGTACTCGTCGCCTTCGGCCGCGGCCGCGTAGAGCCCCGGGTCGACGATGGTGTCCCCGGCCGTCCGGGGCAGGATCTCGGCCGGCATCTCCTGCCAGCCGACGCTCGCTTCGACCTCGGCCCGGACCACGCGGTCCAGCGCGCGCAACGGGCCTTCCGAAGCCGAGCCGCGCGGCACGATCGTCACGCCCGGCGGTGGGGCGGTGGTCCGCTGCGCGGTGGGCACCAGGCATTCCCACTCACGCCGGCGGAGCGTGAAGCCGGCTCGTTCCCACCCCGCCGTCAGGTCGGTGTGGACTTCGTCGACGACCGTGTACAAGGGAGCGGGCAGGTCCGCGAGCATCGCGTCGGCGAGCTGGTCGAAGACCGAGCGGTGCCAGGAGTCGATGCTGAGGAAGGTCCGCCCGTCGGGCCGGGTGGTGGCTTCGCCGCGGCCGACCACGACGTCGTCCTCCAGCGCGTGCCAATGCCGCGCCGCGACGCGCGTGATCACGACCGCGGGCTCGCCCGCGATGAAATGCGTGGTTTGCATGGGTTCGTACCTCTCGGGAGTGCTCGAAGCGCTCCCGGCGACCCCTACGTCAGTCGCCCGACCGTGACGACGAGGGGAGCACCCACATCGAAACAGCGTTCATGGGGCTCACCTCCCGGCGTCGAGTCACGGTCTCCGGCACGATAGCGACCCGGCACCCCCGCGCCCAACTCATTTATCGGCGGTGCGCCGGGCCCGCAGCCAGAGGGCGATCCGCGCCGGGAACAGCAGCAACAGCAGCACGTAGTAGCCGAGGCCGGGCTTGATCAGCGCCACCACGACCGCGAGCGCGAACACGACCGCGCTCAGCACGTGGTTCCACCACGTCTCGTCCGACACGGGTTCGGCGTCCCCGCGGATCTGCGGGTCGCGCCGGATGATGAACACCATCGTCGTGTGGCACAGGCTGCTGGCCAGCAACGTCCCGAGGTAGAACACCACGGTGAAGCGCTCGGACTGGTAGGCGCCGATCAGCTCGGTCGGGAACGGCAGCAGGGCGATCGTCAGCAGCCAGCAGAAGTTGACGCGGACGAGCGCGGTGCTGTACGCGCGCACGTGCTCGAAGATGCGGTGGTGGACCGACCAGAAACGGCCGATCACGAGGAAGCTGAGCAGAAAGCTGACGATCTTCGACCAGTTGTGCGTCACCGCCTCCACCGCGGGCCGGTGCTCCGCGACCAGGTCGGGTACCAGGTCGGTGAGCGGCAGGACCAGCAACGTCAGGGCGATCGCGACCACGGCGTCGGTGAAGAACACCAGCCGCTCGGACGACTTCTTCTGTTCCACGCGGCCATCCAACACCACGGTCGCGCGGGTCACCGCCGCGGCAGCACCAGCAGCGCATCGCCGACCGGGCGTTCGCCCGTCGCGTCCGAGGGGGAGCTGACCAGCTTGCCGTCGATCGCCATCGCCGTCGAGCCGCCGCCGTCGAGGTTGATCGCCGCCACCGCGCCGAGCCGTGCCATCAGCTTCGCGCCCTCTATCAGGGAAAGCCCTTCGGCGAAGCCCGGTTGACGCCCGTCGGCGGTGACGATCAGCAGCCGCCCCTGCCGGTCGAGGCCGACCATCGTGCGCGGGTTGCGCTTGACGCCCCACCCGTACACGAACGACGGGTCGCCCGGGTGCACGATGCCGTCCGACGCCGCGTCCACCGCGATCCGGCCGTCGCGGACCAGCCACGGGCCGCCGTTGACCACGCCGGCCGGGTGGACCGGGCGGAAGCCCTCGAAGACGCGCGTCGAGACCGGCAGCCGCGTGCCGGGCCGCGCGTTCCCGGTCAGCCACGTCGCCGCCGCGCCGATGCCCTGCACGGTGTGCCCGCCCGCCGGCACCGCACCGCCGGCGGGACGTACCGCCGTGACGACGTCGTGGGCGTCCAGCACGGCTTCGACGCCGTCGCCGGCCGGGGTCGGCGTGCCGAGCTGCGGGGTGAACAGCACCAGTTCGTCCGCGTGGGTGCAGGTCGTGTCGTGCAGCGGCCGGTCCGTCGGGACGTCGCCGGGCTCGCCGCAGTTGCGGATCAGGCCGGGTTTGCGGTTGACGCCGTTGACCTCGCGGCCGCCGACGGTGAGCGCGGTGCGCGGGACGCCGATCGACGGCCGGTCGCCGAGCAGCAGCGCGGGCCGTCCGGTGGTGGCTTCGCTCTGCAGAAGGCCTTGGTAGACACCGATACCGGCGGGTTCCCCGGGGATGCCGTCGCGCGGGTCGATGACGAAGAAGCCGCCGTTGGTCCCGACGAGCGCGCCCGCGGCGGCGGCCAGCGCCGACGTCGTGCGCCGGCCCGCGACCGACTCGCCGTGCGAGGCCACGACGTCGCCGCGGAACCGCCGCGGATCGACGACGGCGACCCGGACGCGTTGCGGCCCTTGGGCTTCCGGCCCGTCCTGGCCGGTCCACTCGACGGCGCCGGAGAAGCCGTTCGCGGTCAGGGCGCTCGCGGTGGCGGCGGCCTGCGCGCGGTCGGCGAAGGAGCCGACCCGCACGCGCCAGCCGAGGGCACCGCGCGGGGTGTCGGCGAAGGCGGGCCAGTCGACCTCTTCGGCGCGCGCGGCGAAACCCTTGTCATGCAAGGAGGTCACGAGTGTTTCGGCGTGCTCGCGGCTGCCGAGCACGGACGCCGGCGCGTCCGGGTCGGGGCTCGACCCGCCGGGCACCTGCGCGGTGACGGTCCAGGAGTTGTGGCCCGTGCCGTCGCCGGTGACCGTGGTGGAGACGGTCAGCCCCGGCGCGAGCACGTCCTCGCCGTGAGCTTGGGCCGGGGAGCTCAGCGCCAGGGTCAGCGCGGCGGACAGGGTCAGGGCGAGCGGCATCCTCGTCTTCACGCGGTGCAAGCTACCCCGCCGGGGTGGACCGCGCGTGGGTTCCGGTTGAACTCCCGGGGGCACGGCGCGACGGCCGTGCCCCCGGGGAGGCTCACGACGAGCGCACGTTCCGCTGGGCCTCCTGTGCCCGGTCGGTGACGTCGCCCGTGGCCGAGCGCGCTTCTTCCTTCACCGTCGACGCGCTGTCGGCGGCTTCGGACTTCACCGACTCGACCGCCTGCTGCGCCGGCTCGCGCAGGTTGTCCCGCAGCTCTTCCGCCGCGTGCTGGGCGACCGGGGCCAGCTGCTCGCGCGCCAAGTCCGTCGCCTGGCCCGCCAGCTTGCGCTCCGGCTCGCTCGCCGGCAGCAGCGACGACACCAGCCAGCCGGCGCCGAAGGCGATCAGGCCGGCCGCCAGCGGGTTGCCCTGCGTGCCGCGGCGGATCTGCCGCGGGGCGTCGGACACGGCGTCGGCCGCGGAGCTCACCTTGTCCTGCGCGGTCGAGGCGACCGAGCCGGCCTTGTCCCCGGCGGCCGACGCGTGGTGGTCGGCGGCGCCCATGACGCGGTCCTTGGCGTTGCCGAACGCCGTCCGCACCCGGCCGACCCGGCGCTCGACGATGCGGCCGGGGCTCACCTTCTCGGTCAGCGCGTTGACGTCGGTGCTCAGGTTCCGTTGCGTGCCTTCGATTTCCCGGCGGATCCGGTCCGGTTCGGTCATGGTCGTTCGCCTTTCAGTGCGTCCGGGACCTGCTGCAGGGTTTCGACGGTCCGTTCGGGTTTCGGGTTGACGCGGCGGAACTCGCCACGCCCGGTGGCGTAGAGGACCGCGCCGGCGACCGCCCACACCGCGGCCACGATCAGCGCGGCCCAGCCCCCGTCCATGACGTTCTCGAGGGCCTGCCACAGCGCGACGGACAGGAACAGCAGCACCATGTAGCCGGCGAACCCGGCACCGCCGACCAGGCCGGCGCCCTTGGCCGCCTTGGTGGCCTCGGCTTTCGTCTCGGCCTTGGCCAGTTCCACCTCCTGCCGTACGAGGGTGGAGAGGTCCTTCATGACGTTGGACATCAGCTCGCCGACCGAGCTGTCGGCGACATCGGGGTGGGGGCTGGGTGGCTGAGTCATCACGGCACCTGCTTGGGCGCGGCGGGGCGGCTGGGCTGCGGCAGGGGCGGCTGCGGCGCGTACCCGCCCGGCTGGGGCGCGGCGAACCCGCCGGGCGTGGTCGGCGGCGCGTCGAGGTGACCAGGGTCGGGCTGGGGCGCGTCGGCCGCACCGGAGCCGGGCGCGGTGTGTCGACCAGAACCGGCCTGGGGCGCGGTGTGGCCGCCGGGGCCGGGCTGGGGCGCCTCGGCCGCACCGGAGCCGGGCGCGGTGTGGCCACCCGGGCCAGGCGGCGGCGCGATGAGACCGTCGGGAGCGACCGGGCCGCCCGGTTGCGGTGCGCTGTACCCGCCCGGGGCCACCGGCGGCGGGTACCCCGTGCCGCCCGGGCCGGGCGCCGGTGGCACCGGCGGGACCCCGGCCGGTCCGGGGTGCGAGGGCGGGGTGGCCGCGGCCGCCTGGCCGTCCGGGGTGCCTTCCCGCTGCTGCTGGGCGACGACGCCCCGGGTGAGCCGCCCGACGAGGGCGCCGGCCACCGCCGCGCCGACCAGGAAGGTCCCGGGACGGCGGCGGGCGAAACGCCGTACTTCGTCGAGCAGGTCGCCGGGTTCGCGGTGCTCCAGCCAGTCCGCGACCGACCGCGTCCGGTCCGAAACCTGACGCGCGACGTCGGCGGCGACGCCGGGGGAGTCGGTCTGTTCGGCCATCCGGTCCAGCTGGCCCGCCAGCTGGTGGAGGCTCTGCGCTGCCTTCCGCTGGCCGTCCCGCGCCTGGGATTCGAGCTGCGCGCGGCCTTCGCGAAGCAGGTCACGCGCTTCCCGCTGGGCGTGCTCGGCGACGTGTTTCGCCTCGTGGGCGGCGGTTTGCGCGACCTCGCCCCCGCGGTCGGCGGCCGTGGTGGCCACCTCGCGTGCCTCGTCCTTCGCGGTGTCCGTCGTCGACGGCGGTGACTGGCCGCCGGGTCCCTGTGTCATCTCGACCTCCTTGCGGGAGGGGCACTTCCGGTGCCCTCGGCTTCGTAGAGCCGCGGGCTACCCGGGCGCCACCCGCGTAAACGGGCACGCGTGTCCGCCGCGAAGGCGGGTAGCCCGCTCGCGGAGGCGGTGAGTGTGTCGAGAGGTGCCGGCAGTCAGCCGCCGACGTGGATGCCCGGGCGGCGGGCCGGGTCCTTCTCCGCGCTGCGGATGATCTCCCGGACCACCGGGGCCGTGTCGCCGCGGCCCAGGATCAAGTAGCGGAACAAGTGCCCGAGCGGGTTGCCCTCCGCCCACTCGAAGTGGCATTGCGGCCGGACGCCGGTGACGTCGCGCAGGGCCAGCAGGATCGCCGCGATCGCGTTCGGCGCCGCGGGGCTGTCCGCGCGCAGGATCCGGTAGCCGTCGACGTCGACGCCGCGCACCTTCAGCACGTTGCTGAACTCCGACGGGTCCACGACGTCGATCTCGAGGAACAGGACGTCGGCGGCGCCGGGAACCGGGTTCATCGACCGCTGCTCGGCTTCCTTGGCCGAGTACTCCGCTTCGTCGCCGCCCTGCCGCTTGTTGGCGATGATGTGCAGCGCGCCGTCGTTGGCGAGCGAATCCTCGATGAACCGGCGGGCCTCCTCGTCGAACTCGATGCGCTCGGCCCGCAGCTCCGTCGTCCGCGACACCCGCGAAACCAGTGAGACGACGATGATGCCGAGGATGAACAAGGCCGAGATGGCAATGCCGTCCGGCTTCTCGATGACGTTCTCGACGAGCGCGTACACCAGGACGAGCGTCAGCACGCCGAACCCGATCGCCGCGCCGCGCTGGTGCCGCCGGATCGCCGAGATGCTGACCGCGACCGATCCCGAGACCATCATCGCGAGGATGCCGGTGGCGTACGCCCCGGCCTGCGCGTTGACGTCGGCGCCGAAGGCGACCGTGATGAGGATGCTGATCACCGTGTAGACGATCACCACCGGCCGCACCGCGCGGCCCCACTCCGGCGCCATGCCGTAGGACGGCAGGTACCGCGGGACGATGTTGATCAGCCCGGCCATCGCCGACGCGCCGGCGAACCAGAGGATCAGGACGCTGCTGATGTCGTAGGCGGTGCCGAAGATCTCACCCAGCTCGTGGTGGGCGAGGTAGGCCATGGCCCGGCCGTTGGCCTCGCCGCCTTCCTTGAACGCGTCCGCCGGGATCAGCACGGTCGTGACGAAGCTGGTCGCGATCAGGAACACCGACATGATCAGCGCGGCGGCGGTCAGCAGCTTGCGCGTGTTGCGGATCCGCGACTCCAGCTTTTCTTCCGGCGTCTTCCCGCTCGCGGCGACCAGCGGCATCATGCTGACGCCGGTTTCGAACCCGGAGAGGCCCAGCACCAGCAGCGGGAACGCGATCACGGCCGGCCCGACGATGCCGCCGAACCCGCCGCCGCCCGCGGTGAGCACGTCGGTCCAGCGGGACAGCGCCGCGGAGTCGCCGAGCAGGTCGATCACGCCGGCGACCGTCACCACGGCGTTGAGCACCAGGAAGACCGCGACGAGCGGGATGGCGACGCCGACCGCCTCGCTGAAGCCCAGCAGGAACACCCCGCCGAGGATCAGCAGCAGCACGACGGTGATGAGGACGGCGTGACCGTGCAGGAAGCCCGGCAGGTACGGGTTTTCCAGCATGTGCACGGTGGCGTCCGCCGACGACAGCGTGATGGTGATGATCCACGACGTCGCGACGAAGCCGAGGAGCGTGAGGACGAACAGCTTCCCGCGCCAGAACGGCAGCAGGTCCTCCAGCATCGCGACCGAGCCTTGGCCGTGCGGGCTTTCGCGGGCGACCCGGCGGTACATCGGCAGCATGCCGAGCAGGGTCAGCGCGACGATCAGCAAGGTCGCCAGCGGCGAAAGCGCCCCGGCGGCGAGCGCGGCGATGCCGGGCAGGTAGGAGAGGGTGGAGAAGTAGTCGACGCCGGTCAGGCACATGACCTTCCACCAGGACTGCGGGGTGCCGTGGTCCTCGCCGCCCTGCCGGCCGACGGGTGCCACCCGGTGCTCCAGCAGCCACCGCGCCAGCCCGGAGGCCGGCGGCTTCGGAGGTACCGGGCTGTCGACGTTCGCCGGCATGGTCACCTCGGGTGAAGCACCCATCCTCGTCCCCTCATCGCCTGGACAACTCCGGGCACAAGGATGCCCGACGCGCGCCGGGCGGGCCGCGCAGGCCGGGTAGCGGGTGTCGATCACCGCCTCGACCCCGATACCCGCGGGCCCGTCACCGGGAAAGGAGCGCCACGGCGTCGCCGAGCGTCGCCGGACGGGCCGCCCGTCCGGTGTGGCGTGGCCAGCCCGGCCCGGCCAGGACGACCAGGGGCACCCGCAGCCGGCGCGGGGGCACCACCACCCGGCTCGCCCACAGCACCACGGCCGCCGGGTGCGTCCGGGCCACCGCGTCCCGCAGCGCCGGGTCCGGAATGGACGCACCCAGGAACACCGCCGCGCGGCCCTGTTCGGCCAAGGCCGCGCGCAAGGCTTCCAGCGGCAGCGTGTGCCGATCGCCGTCGGCGCAGGCGAGCAGCACCGATGGGGAAGCACTGCCGGGCGTGGGGATGCGGTGCAGCGCCGCGGCGACGGCCCACGCCAGCCCGTGCACCAGGTCGATGCGCCGGTCGTGGCCGCCCAGGGCGTGCAACGCGGGCCGGCACAGGAGGTCCCACGTGCCGACGACGTCGTGGCCGCCCAGGTGGGCGTCCAGCAGCGCGGTCGCGGTGTCGATCTTCAGCTGCCGGACCGCGGTCAGCAGCGTCTCGACGTCGGTGCCGCCGGCGTGGAACGCCCGCGCGGCGGCGGATTCCGCGCCGAGCCCCTGGTCGATCAGGTGCTTCATGCGGAGCAGGGCGTCGACGTCGGCCCGGCCGTACCTGCGGTGGCTGCCCGTCTGGGGCGTGGTGAGCCGCAGGTCGTACCGGCGGTGCCACGCGCGCAGCGTCGACGGGGGCAGGCCGAGCATGCGCGCGACCGCCCCCGCCGTCCAGGTGACGGCGGGGGCGGTCGCCGGCGTGTCCGTCGGCTCAGTTCCCGGGCCGCTCGACATCACCGCGCCACGCGCCGGTTTCGCGGCCGCCGCGCTCCTCGATGAAGGTCTTGAAGCGACCCAAGTCGCTCTTGACCCGGCGGTCGAGGACGCCGAGCTTGTCGGCGACGTTCTCGACGAAGCCCTCGGGGTCGATGTCCAGCTGCGCGGTGACCCGCGTGTGCCGGTCGTCGAGGCGGTGGAACGTCACCACGCCGGCGTGGTTCGGGCCGGTGTCCGACTTCCAGGCGACGCGCTCGTCGGGGTGCTGCTCGGTGATCGTCGCGTCGAACTCACGCGTCTGGCCGCCGACACTGATCTTCCAGTGCGTGTGCGTGTCGTCGAGCTGCCTGATCTCGTCGACGCCTTCCATGAAGTGCGGGAAGGACTCGAACTGGGTCCACTGGTTGTACGCCGTGCTGACATCGGTTTCGACGTCGACGGTCTCGGTCACGGTGCTCATCGTGGGCGTCTCCTTCCTCTTCTGCGGTCCAGCCCCGGTTACCCCGCGAATCGATGACAAAACGATGCGGGCCGCTTAAAGTCGGGCACCGGCGGAAGGGAGACGCGGTGACCGAGGAGCGGACGCTGACCGTGCGGGTGCGCACGACACCCGAGGCCGTCGTCGTCGCGGCCGCGGGTGACCTGGATCTCGCCACCGCGCCGGTGTTGCGCGCCCAGGCCGGCGAAGTGCTGGCCGACGGGCCGGGTGCGCTCATCGTCGACCTGGACGGGATCGGGTTCTGCGGGTCGGCGGGCCTGCAGGTGCTGGCCGAGCTCGCCGCCCGGACGTCGGAGGACGGCGTGCCGCTCGCGGTGGTCGCCGACCGGTACCCGGTGCTGCGCGCGGTGCGGCTGAGCCGGCTGGACGAGGCGTTCGCGGTGCACGCGACCGTCGAAGACGCCCGCGCGTGGATCCGCGACCGGCGGTGACTCCACAGTGGACGTCCACTGTGTACTTACGGCGTGGGATCAGGCCGCGGCGCGCGGTTTTCGGGCGCTGCTCGTGACGGCGGCGAGCACGGCGTCCGCGTCCAGCTTCGGGTCCCAGAGCGCGCAGCCGACGACGTGGGCGAGCCGGCGCCGCCGGTGCGGCCCGGAGTCGGTGAGCGCGACGTCGGTGGGGCGGCCGTTCTTGACCGCGTGCACCGCGCGCGTGACGAGCACCGCTTCCTGACGGGTGGTGCCGAGTTCTTCGGCGGCGGCGAAGATCCGCTCCGCCGCGGCCTGGACGGGATCGGTCATGCGCTTCCTCGAAAGCCCTTCGCGGCGGACCGGCCGGAGCCGGTCCGCCGCGGCCGGGTGCGTCAGGCGTTGAGCTGCTTCCGGTCGGACTCCGCGCCGGCGATTTCGATGCGGCGCGGCTTCGCCTTTTCGGCGACCGGGATGCGCAGGGTCAGGACACCGGCCTCGTAGTCGGCCTTGATGTGGTCGGCGTCGAGGGTGTCGCCGAGGAAGAGCTGGCGCGAGAAGACGCCGAGGGGGCGTTCGGAGACCTGCATCTGGACGTCGTCGCCGCCGGGGAGGGGCCGCCGTTCGGCCTTGACGGTCAGGACGTTGCGCTCGATGTCGAGCTCGATGGCGTCCTTCGTGACGCCGGGCAGGTCGAAGCAGACGACGAACTCGTCGCCGGAGCGGTAGGCGTCCATCGGCATCGCGGCCGGCTTGGACCAGGTGCCGGGGCTGCCGAAGACCTGCTGGGCGAAGCGGTCGAGCTCGCGGAACGGGTCGGTGCGCATCAACATCGTTCTCCTCCTGTTCGACATCGGGGTGTCAACACGCACTACCGTTCTAACATGTCGTCCGAACGATGACAAGAGGTAGGTCGTCGATGTGATGACGCAAGCCGCTCGACGGGGATCGCGGCCGCCGATCGGCTACTTGACCGGCCGGCGGCTCGCCCCCGCCGGCCGGCTGCTCCGGGGAACCGACGCCGCGTCAGCCGGGCAGGTCGATCTCCGCGTGCCGTTCGGCGAGGGTCCGGGCCAGCTCGGCCAGCTTGACGTTCAGGTCCTGGGAGGTGCGCCGCAGGACGTCGAACGCCTCGTCGGCCGAGCCGCCGCGGCGGGCCATGATGATGCCTTTCGCCTGGCCGATCACGTCCCGGCTGTCGATCGCCTTGCGCAGGTGCGCGGCCTGCAGCTCGCCGCGCGTGACGGCGTCGGTGGCCGCGAGGGCCAGCGACGCGTGCGTGGCCAGCAGCAGGAGGACGTCGCGGTCGGCTTCGTCCAGGCCGCCCGCGGAACGCGAGTACACGTTGAGCGCGCCGACGGACCGGCCGGTGGGCGCGCCGGGGATGAGCGCGGTGGAGACGACGGCCCGCACGCCGAGGCCCGCCGCGGCGGGGGCCCACTGTGGCCAGCGGGGCTCGTCGGCGAGGTCGGGCGCGATCGCGACGGCGGGTCCGGCGGGCTCGGCCGCCTCGACGCACGGCCCTTCCCGGAACCGGTACTGCAGCAGGTCGAGCTCGATGGCGACCTCGCCCGTCTCCGCGGGCGTGTGGAACTGCCCGTCGGGACCGATCAGCGTGAAGCTGGCGAGGTCGGCCGAAGGGACCATCAGCGTGGTGGCCTCGAGGACGCGCTGGAGGACGTCCTCGACGCTGGAGGCGGTCAGCAGCCGGGCGGTCAGCCGGGCGAACTCGCCCGCGAGCGGACCGGGCCGGGTTTCGCCGGCGACGAAGGTTTCCTTGTCGCGCTGCCACTCCTGCTCAGAGGTCATGGTGCTCCGTCGCGTCGGCGAGCGTCCGGTGCAGGGGCAGCGCGCCCTCGAGCCCCAGGGCCTTGATGGGCCGCAGCACCGCCCGGCCCTCGGCGACGACGGCCACGGGAACCCCGGCCGCGCGGGCCGCCGACACCGCGTCCAGGACCACGCCCAGCCCGCGGGCCGAGCAGAAGGCCAGCCCGGTCAGGTCGATGACCAGGGCGCTCGGTGCCAGGTCGAGCTCTTCGCCCAGCAACGACGCCAGGCGGTCGGTCCGCGCCAGGTCCAGTTCGCCCGTGACGGCCACGACCGTGCGCTCGGCCGTCGTCGTGATCGCCGTCCGGGACGGCAACCCCGCCAGCTGGGCGATGCCCGGACGGGTGATGGTGTCGTGCATGGCGTCCTCACCTCGACGAGGCGGGCCCGGCCCGCCGGTCCCGGCCGGCGCGGGATCGCGCGGGCCCATGGGGTTCCAGGAGGCGGCTGCTGTGCTCAACCGCAGCGACGACGACACTACCCCGCGCGGCACCCCGGAGTCACGAGCCGCGCGCCGGTACCGTGAGCCGCGTGGGTGACGACACCTGGGCCGCGTTGGCCGGCCAGTTCGCCGACGACGCCTACGCGTCGGTGAAGGGCCGGGTGCGCACCTACGTCCTGCACCGGCAGCTGCTGGAGCACCTCCCGCCCCCGCCGGCCACGGTCCTCGACGTCGGCGGCGGCGCCGGCCACCAATCCTTCCCGCTGGCCGAGGCCGGGTACGCCGTCACGCTGCTGGACCCGTCCCCGGCGATGCTGGCCAAGGCGCGGCAACGGCCGGGTGCCGAGCGCGTGGCGTTCATCGAGTCCGACGGCGAGCACGCCGAGGAGGCCGTCGGCGGCCGGCGCTTCGACGCCGTCCTGTGCCACGGCGTCCTCGGGTACCTCGAGCGGCCGGAGCCGGTGGTCGACCAGCTGTGCCGCGTCGCCGCTCCCGGGGGCGTCGTCTCGATCATGACGGGCAACGCCCACGCGATGGCGGTCCGGCCGGCGCTGGAGCAGCGGTGGGAGGACGCGCTGGCGGCGTTCGACACGCGGAGCGAGATCGGCGTGCTGGGCGTCCCGACGCGGGCGGACACCGTCGAGGAGCTGAGCGAGCTGCTCCGGGCCCGGGGCGTGGAACCCGTGCGGTGGTACGGGGTCTGGCTGTTCGTCGACTGGCTCGGGTTCGCCCGCGCCGAGGTGGACCCGGCCGACGCCGAACGGGTCGCGGCCGCCGAGCTCGAGGCCGGCCGGCGCGATCCCTACCGCGGGCTCAGCCGCGTCTTTCACCTCGTGGGGCGCAAGGCCTGAGCGGCGAGCGTCAGCAGTTCGTCGAACACTTCGGTCGCGATGTCGGCCAGTGACCCTTCCTCCCGCAGCCACCGGGTGAACGCGATCCCGAACACGGTGGCGCCCGACTCCGCCGCCAGCGTGGCCGCGACTTCGTCGACGCCCCGGGCGCGCAGGGCGGCGGCGACCGTCGTGGCCAGGGTCGTCAGCTTGTGGTGCTCCCGTTCCTGCAGCGCCGGGTTGCGGTCGATCACCGACTGCCGCGTGCGGGAGTGCGGGCGGCGCTCGTCCGGGAAGAAGGTCGCCGCCGACCGCAGCGCGCGGGCGACGATCTCGAGCGGCGAGGCGTCCGGCGGGGCGGCGTCGATGCCGTCGAGGAACGCCTGGACCAGCAGTTCCTGCCCCTGGAAGAGCACCTCGCGCTTGTCGCTGAAGTGCCGGAAGAAGGTGCGTTCGGTGAGGCCGACGGACTGCGCGATCTCCGCGGCGGTCGTCTGTTCGTACCCGCGGGTGGCGAACAGCTCGAGCGCGGCCTTCTGCAGCCGTTCCGCGGTTCCGGGTTCCCAGCGCACCATGGTTCGATTCTAGGTGATGACAGCGGCTGACATGGAGGCGTAGGGTGACGATGTCAGCGACTGACATCGTCACCCTCTCTTGAAGGAGTTGCACGCCATGCGCGTTTTCGTCACCGGAGCCTCCGGCTGGATCGGCTCCGCCGTCGTCGACGAGCTGCTCGCCACCGGCCACGAGGTCAGCGGGCTGGCCCGGTCGGCCGCGTCCGCCGCGAAGCTCGAGGCGAAGGGCGTCGAGGTCCGCCGCGGCGACCTCGACGACCTGGCCGGCATCCGCGCCGGCGCCGAGGCGGCCGACGCCGTCATCCACCTGGCGAACAAGCACGACTTCGCCAACCCCGCCGTGTCGAACGCGGCCGAGCGCGCCGCCGTCGAGACCCTCGGCGACGCGCTTTCCGGCAGCGGCCGCCCGCTGCTGCTGGCGTCCGGGGTCGCCGGCATCCGGCAGGGCCACCCGGTGACCGAGGCCGACGCGTCCCCGTTCCACGGTCCGGACTCCCCGCGCGGCGGCGCGGAGAACCTGGCGCTGGAGTACGCCGACCGCGGCGTGCGGCCGGTGAGCCTGCGGTTCTCCCCGACGGTGCACGGCACCGGCGACCACGGGTTCATCGCGGTCCTGTCGGCGATCGCCCGCGAGAAGGGCGTGTCGGCCTACCCGGGCGACGGCGCGAACCGCTGGGCCGCGGTCCACGTGAAGGACGCGGCGCGCATGGTCGTGCTCGGTCTGGAGAAGGCGCCAGCGGGGACGCGGTTGCACGCGGTGGCCGAGGAGGGCGTGCCGACGAAGGAGATCGCGGAGGCGATCGGCCGGGCGTTCGACCTGCCGGTCGCCTCGGTGGCCCCGGACGACGTCGCGGCGCACTACGGCTGGATCGGCGGGTTCTTCGCGATGGACCTGGCGGCGACGAGCGCGGCGACGCAGGAACTGCTCGGCTGGGTTCCGGACGGGCCGACGCTGATCGAGGACCTCGACACGGGCGCCTACTCCGGCTCGTGAGTGAGAAACAGTGTTCTAACACTGTTTCTCACTCACGACCAGCCGCGGCAGACCGGCTCTAGCCGCGGTTGACGGCGCTGATCCGGTCCTGGAGCTGCTGCCGCGTGGGCGAAAGCGCGTCCCGGGGGGCCGGCTCCGGTGGCTCGGTCGCCTCGCCCGCCGGGCCCGTCACCGGGTAGACCTTCTTCTCGCCCGGCAGCGGCACCCCCGGGCAGATCGTCGCCGCCGGGCGGGGGGCGCCCAGGAACCAGCCGCTCACCAGAGCGTCCACACAGGAGTTGCCGCTGACCGCGTACTGGCCGTGGAACGGCGAATCCGCCACCGACACCATCGGGACGCCGGCCGCCCGGGCCGCCGCCTCGGCCTGCTCGTAGCCCGTCTGCGGGTCGAACTCGCCCTGCACCACCAGCACGTTCTTCGCTGCCTCCGCCGGCAGCGTCGGCAGCGGGTGGCGGGGGAGGTCGGACCAGAACCCGCACGGCTCGCTCAGCCCGTACGCCCAGCCGAACAACGGGTACGCCGGGCCCTGCAGGTCGCTCAGCAGCTTGTACCAGGTCGCCGCGCGGGTCGGCTGGTCGCCGCACGCCACGGCCAGGCGGGTGCCGCCCACGTCCGCGTAGTCGGGCTCGGGCGGCGCCACGTCCGCCGCCGTCAGCCGGGCCGCCGGGACGCCGAACTCCGCGCGGGAGACGCGGTCGAGGTCGTCGGCCAGTGCGGCGGGCGGGGCCGGCTTGGTGCCGTCGAGGGCCGCCACGCCCTTGGTCAAGATGAGCGCGCCGACCAGCCACTGCTTCGGGCTCCCGTTGCCGACGAAGACGTGGTCGAAGATGTCCGGGGAGACGCCCTGGTCGCGGAAGTAGCCGCGCACCCGCTCCCAGGTCTTCTCGACCTCCGCGACGGACTTGCCGAGCTGGTCCGGGAACCGCCGGGCCAGCCACGGCGCGTAGACGCGGTCGAACTGGCGCTGGTCGATCTTCGGGAACGCTTCGAACGCGGCCTGCAGCCGGCCCTCGAAGTTGACGCTGGAGTCGAGCACGACCCGGCCGGCGTGCTCCGGGAACAGCGACGCGTACTTCGCGCCGAGCCAGGTGCCGTAGGAGTAGCCGAGGTAGTTCAGCTTCTCGTCGCCCAGCAGGGCGCGGATCAGGTCCATGTCGTGCGTGGTCTGCCACGTCGTGACGAACGGCGCGAGCGCGTCGCTCTGGCAGGCCTCCGCGACCGCGCGCGGTGTCCGCTGGTGCGCCGCGATGCTGGCGGCCGAGCGGTCGCGCGCGTCGAGGTCGTCCTCGGCGGGCAGCCGCCCGGTCGGCACCCGGCAGACGAACCCCGCGTCGTCGCCGCCCTCCTGGCCGGTGCCGCGCGGGTCCATGCCGATGAAGTCGTAGTGCTCGTTGACCGCCGGTTCCAGGCCGGCCAGCGCGCCGGCGAGCGAGGTGCCCTGGCCGCCGGGCCCGCCCGGGTTGACCAGGATCGCGCCGCGCCGCTCGCCGGTCGCGGCGGCGCGGCTGACCGACACCTTCAGGTCGGTCCCGGGCGACGGCGCGGACCAGTCCCGCGGCACGGTGATCCGCGCGCACTGGGCCTTCCCGCCCTTGAACGGGCAGCTGCCCCAGTCGACCTTCTGCGTCAGGTAGGGCGCGAGCGGATCGGGCGTCGTCGCCGCGGCCGGCGCCGTCGCCGCCACGAGGATCGAGACGGCGACCGCCAGCCCCGCTTTGGACGTCCGCACCGCAGCTTTCCTTCCTCGCTCCCGGTAACCCGGGAACACCCAAGCACGGCGGGACGGGCGCGAGCAGCCCGGAGACCACCGACGGCACCGCGAATTCCCTCTATCCGGTGATCAGCTCGGCGGCTCGGGCTCCGCGGCGTCCTCGTCGACGTCCTGGTGCTCGGGCTCGTCGCGGTCGGTCTCCGGAACGGGGACGTCGAGGTCGAGCTCCGGCGTCCCGGGCGGGCGCGGCGCGTCGGGGGTGATGGGTCCGTTCTCGGCTTCGGTCATGAGACCCGGTTACCCGGGAACCGCCGGGCCAAGCGGGCCCGTCACGAGCAGAACGCGGTGTCCACTGCGGACAGGACGGCCTTCGCCGCTTTCTCGGGGTCGCCGAAGGTGCCCGGCAGCGCGGTCACGGCCAGGCCGACCGAACGGCCGTCCTCGGTGGCGCCGCCGCGGGTCTCGTAGCCGTCGATGTCGCCGCCGTGGCCCCAGTAGACGCCGCCGCAGCTGAGCGGGACGCGGAAGAGGCCGAGGCCGTACTGCCAGCCCGGGAACAGGGGCGCGTCGACCGTCTTGCGCATCTCGGCGAGCTGCGCGGGCGGCAGCAGCTTGCCCTCGAGCAGCGCCCGGTCGACCCGCGCGAGGTCGCTGGGCGTCGAGATCAGCTGGCCGGCCGCCCCGCCCCACGACGGGTCCATCTCGGTCGCGTCGACGACCTTCGTGCCCGTGCTGTTGGCCAGTGCGTAGCCGTGCGGGTGCGGCCCCTGGATCGTCTGGTCGCCGGGCTGCGGCCAGTACGTGTCGCGCAGGCCCGCCTTCTCGATCACGCGGTGGGTGATCTGCTCCTGCACCGGGCGCCCGGTCACGCGCTCGATCAGCAGGCCGGCCAGCAGGTAGTTGGTGTTGCTGTACTCCCACTTGGTGCCGGGCGCGAACTCCGCCGGGTGGGCCAGTGCCGCGGCGAGCAGGTCGTGGGGCTGGAAGAACTCGTGCTGTACGTCCTCGAAGTTCTCGACGCCGATGTAGGCCGTGTAGTTCGGCAGCCCGCTGGTGTGCTGCAGCAGCTGCCGGACGGTGATGGCGTGGCCGTCGATGCCCTCGCCGCGCACCAGCCCGGGCAGGTACTTCTCGATCGGCGCGTCCAGCTCGACCCGGCCTTCGGCCACCAGCTGCAGGACGACGACCGCGGTGAACGTCTTAGTGTTGCTGCCCGCCCGCACCCGGCCGTCGCGCGGCACGGGCACCCGCCGGTCCAGCCGGGCGGACCCGGCGACCAGCGACGTCGAACCGCCGCGGTCACCCACCCAGGCCAGGGCGGCGGGGAACTTCTCCTGGCTCACCAGTGCGTTGAGGCTGTCCTGCACCGGGGACTTCGTGTCCGCGGCGGCTGCCGCCGTGGTGACGGTGCCCAGCAGCCCCGCCACGGTCAAGATCGCCACACCCTTGCGCATCGTTTCTCCTCCATGTCCGGATCGATAGCGGAAATGCTGCTCGAACCGGGCGCGGAGATCAGTAGCGCGGGCTACCGGATCGGGGGTAGCGCTGGCGCTACCGCGCGGAAAAATGCGTTGCCGGACGGATCTTGGCCGTGGCACGGTCGCGCTCGTGAGCACGACTATGCGCGCGGCGGTCTGCGTCGGAGCCGGTGGCCCGGAGGTGCTGGAGATCCGCGAGGTGCCGGTGCCGGCGGTGCGGGCCGGCTGGAGCCTCGTCCGGGTGCTGGGCGCGGGCCTGAACCGGTCGGAGCTGCGGACCCGGCAGGGGCATTCGCCGAACGTGCGGTTCCCGCGCGTGCTCGGCATCGAATGCGTGGGTGTCGTGGCCGAGTCGACCGATCCGGCGCTGCCGGAGGGCACGACGGTCGCGGCCGTGATGGGCGAGATGGGGCGGGAGTTCGACGGCGGTTACGCGGAATACGCGTTGCTGCCCAACGCTTTGCTGATGCCGCTCACGACGGCGTTGCCGTGGGACGTCCTGGCCGCGCTGCCCGAGACGTACCTGACCGCCCAGGGCGCCTTGGACGCGCTGGGCATCGGCCGGACGCGGCTGCTGATCCGCGGCGGGACGTCGTCGGTCGGGCTGGCGGCGGCGTCGATCGCGGCGGGCCACGGCGCCGAGATCGCGGCGACGACCCGGCGGCCGGACAAGGCGGCCGCGCTGACCGCGGCCGGCGTCGCCCACGTCCTCATCGACGACGGCGGCCCGCTGGCGCTGCCGTGGCCCGACGGCCCCGACCACGTGCTGGACCTGGTCGGCGCCCGCACGGCGGTGGACTCGCTGAAGCTGGTCCGCCGCGGCGGCGTGGTCTGCGTGGCGGGCTCGCTGAGCGGCTGGTCGATCGCGGACTTCCAGCCGGTGGCGATGATCCCGTCCGGCACCCGCCTGACGGCCTTCCACAGCGACGACCTGAAGGGCCGCGCGGACGTGCTGCAGCGGATCGTGGGCGAGGTGGAGGCGGGGGTCTACCGGCCGAACGTCGACCGCGTCTTCGGGCTGGAGGAGATCGTCGAGGCCCACCGGTACATGGAAGGCGACCAGGCGAGCGGGAAGCTGGTCGTGGTGCCCTAGGAGCCGGGAACCTCGACCGGGGCCCACAGGCTCGGGAGGTTGACCACGATGCCCTCCTGGCTGCTGCGCGCGATGATCACCACCGCCTCTTCGTCCGTCGGGTTCTCCTCGCGGTGCGGCACGTACGGCGGCACGAAGATGTAGTCACCCGGGCCGGCCTCGATGCGGACCTCCTCGTCGCCGTCGGCGAAGACGAACACCGGGTGGCCGGACTTGACGTAGATCGCCGTCTCGGCCTCGCCGTGGTGGTGGTCGCCCGAGTTCGTGACCGGCGCGACGTGCGTCTCGCCCATCCAGACCTTCTGCGAACCCACCGTCTTGCCGGAGATCGCCTCCAGGCGGTTCATCCCGCTCGTCTGGTTCGTGTCGCCGGTCAGGTCCGCGCCGCGGATGTGCCGCAGCGGCTGGTGCCAGAGGTCGGTCATGCCGCCATCCTCTCAGAGGTCGAGCACCAGGCGGGAGGAACACGATCGCGAGACGCAGATCATCATGACGTCCCCGGCCCGCTGTTCCGCCGCCGTCAGCACCGAGTCGCGGTGGTCCGGCTCGCCGCCGAGGACGCCCGTCTCACAGGTGCCGCACGTGCCCTCCCGGCACGACGACAGCACCATCGCACCGGACTCCTCGACGACCTCCAGGATCGACCGGTCCGCCGGGACCGCCAGCACCCGGCCGGACCCGGCCAGCTCGACCTCGAACGCCGTGCGCGCGCCGTCGTCCGCCTTCGGGGTGAACCGCTCGACGTGCAGCGCGTCCTCGGGCCACCCCGCGCAGTGCGCTTCCACGGCGGCCAGCAGCGGTTCCGGCCCGCAGCAGTACACCGCCGTGTCCGGCTGGGGCTCGGCCAGCAGGCCCGGCAGGTCGAGCAGGCCGTGCTCGTCCTGCGGCCGGAGCGTCACGCGCCCCTCGTGCCGGCTCAGCTCGCCGGTGAAGGCCATCGACGAACGCGTGCGGCCGCCGTACACGAGCTGCCACTCGCGGCCCGTCCCGGCGACCCGCTCGAGCATCGGCAGGATCGGCGTGATGCCGATGCCGCCCGCGAGGAACAGGTAGCGCTTGGCGTCGACGAGCGCGAAGTGGTTGCGCGGCCCTTCCACGGAAACCCGTTGCCCGGCAACGAGTTCGTCGTGCACGTACGCCGAGCCGCCGCGCCCGTCGGGCTCCCGCAGGACCGCGACCTGGTACGCCGACGTGTCCTCCGGCCGCCCGCACAGCGAGTACTGCCGGACGCCGCCCGGGAGCACGAGGTCGACGTGCGCCCCCGGTTCCCAGGCCGGCAGCGGCTCGCCGCCGGGCGCCCGGAGCGTCAGCCGGACGACTCCGTCGGCGATCTTTTCCTTGTGGGACAACACCAGTTCGAGGGTCATGCGTCGTGTCCTTCGGGGTGGGCGAGGAGCCATTCCCAGAGCTGCACCGGGTCCTCGAACTCGCGCTCGGCCGAGCAGTGGCAGACCGCGCGCAGCCGGTCGGTGCCCAGGACCCAGTGGATGCGGTAGACGCGGTCGCCGGTGAGCATCGGCCGCGTCACGACGTGACCAGCCGCTGCAGCATCCGCCGCGCCGCGAGGCCGCCGGTGTCGATGTTGACCGACAGCTCCTGGTAGCCGTCCGGTTCGGCGGCGATCACCCGCTCCAGGACGTCGAGCGCTTCGACGTCCTGCAGGACGACCGTGCGGTTGTTCTCCGCCAGGAACGCCGACACGCCGTCGTCGTCGAGGGCGAAGTCCCGGGCCACCGCCCAGAAGTCGTGCGTCGAGTTTTCGGTCTCGGGCGTGATCGCGTAGACGACCTCGACGTGGAAGGCGTCCGGGTCGCTGCCGTCGGGGTTCGGCACGGACCCGACCGGCGCGATCCGGCTGTGCAGCTTGTAGAGGCACGGCGGGGTGTACTCGATGTCCTGCCAGCGCGTGATCCGGCCCTGCAGGCCGGTGGACTTGGCGTAGAACGGCGGGCACGCGGCGTCGGCCATGTGCCGGGAGACGTAGACGATGCCGGCCTCGTCGTCGACCTCGGTCGTGATCGGCGTCTCCGCGACCTCCGGGGTCCCGATGTAGCCGCCGTGCAGGTAGGTCTCGTGCGACAGGTCGAGCAGGTTGTCGACCAGCAGCGAGAACCGCGCCTTCAGCGGCTCCATGCCGGCGACCGTCGTGTAGCCGGGGGAGTCGAGGTAGGGCGCCCGCGGGATCTTCGCCGTGTCCGCCTTTTCCGGGTCGCCGATGAACACCCAGACGAAGGAATCCTGCTCCACCAAGGGGTAGTGCCGCAGCCGTGCGGTCCGCGGCACCCGCGCCTGGCCGGGGACGGCCACGCACTTGCCGTCGGCGCTGTAGGTGAAGCCGTGGTAGCCGCAGACGACCTGGTCGTCGACGAGCCGGGAAGGGGCCTGCGACAACGGGAACCGCCGGTGCACGCAGCGGTCGGCCATCGCGGTGACGGCGCCTTCGCGGGTCCGCCAGAACAGGATCGGCTCGCCGCAGACGGTGCGGCTGAACAGGTCCTGGCCGATTTCGCTGCCGTAGGCGGCGACGTACCACTGGTCGCGGGGGATCGCGCTCATCGGTTTCGTCCTTTCGTGGCGGGGTTCACAGCGTGCGGGAACGGCCCGGGGCCCACGAAGGGCGTTTCCATAAGACGGAAAGGTCAGCCGAGAGCGCGGGAGATCGCGCGGGCGCTGGTCATCACCAGCGGCGCCAGCGTGTGCGGGGCCGCGCTGCCGTACCGGACGACGAGCGACACGGCCGCGACGACCTGGCCCCGCCCGTCGTGGATCGGCGCGCCGACCGACAGGGCGTCGCTGGTGACCTGGCGGTCGCTGATGGAGAAGCCGTGCGTGCGGACGTCGGCCAGCAGGTGCCGCACCCGGTCCGGGTCGGTGACGGTCTCCGGGGTGTACCGCTCGATCGGGCGGTGCAGGACGTCCTCCTGCACGTCGGCGGGCGCGTGGGCGAGCAGCACGAGCCCGACCCCGGTCGCGGTGAGCGCGAACCGCCCGCCGACGCGCGTCAGCACGGGCACGGCCCCGGTCCCGGCGATCCGCTCGATGTAGACGACTTCGGTGCCCTCGCGGACGGCGAGCTGGACGTTCTCGCGGGTGATCTGGGAAAGGTCTTCGAGGAACGGCAGGGCGCGTTCGCGCAGCCCGAGCCCCCGCGGCGCGAGCGCGCCGAGCTCCCACAGCCGCAGCCCGACGCGGTAGATGCCCGATTCGTCCCGCTCGAGCGCGCCCCACTCGCAGAACTCCCCGAGGACGCGGTGCGCGGTGGCGGCGGGCAGCCCGGCCCGCCGCGCGACCTCGGACAGGCGCAGGGCGGGCCGGTCGGGGGTGAAGGCGGCGAGCACCCGCAGCGCCCGCCCGAGCACGGGCCCGGTGGCCCCCGGAACCCGACCTCGACGCGGCATGACCACCGAGCATAGCTTCAGGTGAACAGGGCTTCGTCCCGCCACTGGTACGGCTTGACGACGTTTCCCGCGGCCAGCGCCTCGTGGAAAGCCCCGGCGGCGGTCACTTCGCCGCGCCTGATGCCTGCGGCGATGGCCCCGCTGACGGTCGCGGTGGCGAACGACGTGCCCCGCCAGGTCGCGTAGCCCTCGAACTCCTGCACGTTTCCGCTGCGCAGCGTCACCTTGCCGGAGAGGTAGGTGCTGACGACCTCGTCGCCGAGGGCGGTGCAGGTGACCCACGGCAGGTCGGGGCTGTACGGCGCCAGGGTGCCGTCCGCCTTGGTGGCCCCGGCCGCGATGACGCCGGTCACGGCGGCCGGCCAGGTGGGCGAGGTCCGGGTGAGGCCGTTGCCCATCCCGGGGATCCCGCCGTGGTTGCCGGCGGCGGCGACGATCGTCATGTGCGGGCTCAGCCGCTCGATGGCGCGCTGGACGATCAGCGGGCAGTTGCCGTCCTGGGAGCGGGTTCCGATCGCGAGGTTGAGGATGTCGATGCCGTCGTCGAGGAACCCGGCCAGCTCCACGACCGTGTCCCACGCGCTCGCCCGGCCGTTCGAGTCCAGGACGTCCCGCACGACCAGGGTCGCCCCCGGCGCCTGGGCCAGGATCATCCCCGCCACGAACGTCGCGTGCCCGTTCTCCCACGGGGTGGCCGTGCCGGGGTCGGGGAGGTCGAAGGTGCTGTCCGCGGCCGGGGTTTCGTAGTGCCCCTCGAGGTCGGGGTGGCGGTACAGCTTGGTGTCGAGGACCCCGACCCGGACCCCGCGGCCGGTGGCCGGATCAGGTGCGGCGGTTTCCGGGCGGGTTGCCCGCACGGGATCGAAGTCGCCTTGGGACTGGGTTTGCGGGTAGGCGCCGAACTGGTTGCTCAGCGTCCGGTTCTTCCCCAGCAACGGGACCCAGCCGCCGCACCGCGCGGCGAACCGGCGGCGCAGTTCCGCCAGCACCGGGTCGATCTCCATGATGTAGGGCAGATCGGGGGCCATGCTCAGGCCGTAGGAGAGCTTGAGCTTGGCCAGGTCGAAGGGCGCGACTTCACCGTCGCGGGTGACGAAGATGTCGAGGTCCTTCAGCGCCGCCTCGACAAGCGGGCGTTCGCGCAGGTCGACGATGAGCTCGTCGGGTGGAGCGTCGTCAGGTACGTCGGGTAGGTAGAAGAACACGCGATCCCCTCCTCGATGTGGGTGGCACCTCTTCAGACGCCCGCGGCCGCCGTCGTGATACGTGGTGGCGGTGGGCCGCGCCGCCGGGAATGCTGAAAGCCATGGTGGCGGACTCAGCCCTCGCCGAGGCCCGGGCGGCCGTACGGCTGGCCGATCTGCAGCCCGGAAGGGCAGTCCCGGCCGCGGCCGAGGCCGTCCGGCGGGCGCTGCGCGAGCGGGATCCGCACGCCGCCGCGCTCGGCGAACAAGCCTGGGGCCACGCGCTCCTGCAGTGCAGCGAGGTCGGGGAGGCCGTGCGGCACCTGCGTCGCTCGGTGCGGCACGGCGAACGCGCCGGGCAGCGCGCGCTCGCCGGGGAAAGCCGGATGAAACTGGCCTTCGCGCTGGTGCAGCGGGGCAGCTCGCGGGCCGCGTTGCGCGAGATCGACGTCGCCGTGCGCGAACTGGACGGGATCGCGAGCGGCAAGGTCCTCGCCCAGCGCGCGGTGATCCGCTACCACGTGGGCCGGCTCGACGAGGCCGCCGTGGACTTCCAGGCCGCGGTCCGGGAGCTGCGCCGCGGCGACGACCGGCTCGGGCTGCAGCGCGCCCTGATGAACCGCGGGATCCTGCACGCCGAGCGCTACGAGTTCGACGCCGCGGTCCGCGACCTGGCCGAGGCCGACGTCCTCGCGCGGGAGCTCGGCCGCGACCTCGTCGTCGGGATCATCGCGGAGAACCTGGGCTTCGTGGAGAGCCAGCGCGGCGACGTCCCGGCCGCGCTCGCCTGCCTCGACCGGGCCGAGGAGATCATCGGCGCGCACGGCGGCCAGCTCGCGCCGGTGCTGCAGGACCGCGCGGAGCTGCTGCTGTCGGTCGGGCTCGTCACCGAGGCGCGCCGGACCGCCGAGCGCGCGGTGCGGGTGTTCGCCGCCGAGAACCGGCGGCTGAAGGTCCCCGAGATGCGCTTGCAGCTGGCCCAGATCGCGTTGCTGGACGAAGACTGGGCGACGGCCGCGGCGCAGGCCCGCACGGCGTTGCGCACGTTCACCACGCAGGGGCGGGCGCAGTGGGCCGCGCTCGCGCGCTCGGCGGAACTGCGTGCCCGCCTGGGCGCCGGGGAACGCGTCCGGGTCAGCGGCGCCGTCGTCGAAGCCATGGTGTCCACAGTGGACGCGAACGGTCGGCCGCTGGCGGCGGTGCAGGCTCACCTGGACGCGGCCCGGCTCGCCGAGGCCCGCGGGCGGACGGCCGTGGCCGCCGAGCACCTCGCCGTCGCGGCCCGGGCCCGGCGGGGAGCGGGACCGGCGACGCTGCGGGCGCGGGGCTGGTACGCCGAGGCCGTGCGCCGCCGCCGGGAGAACCCCCGCGGCGCGCTCACCGCCGCGCGGACCGGACTGCGGATCCTCGACGAGCACCACGCCGCGCTCGGCGCGGGCGACCTGCGGGCGTACTCGGCGTCGCACCGCGCGGACCTCGCCGGCCTCGGGCTCCGCGTCGCGCTGGAGGAGGGCCGGGTGCGCGGGGTCTTCGAGTGGGCGGAGCGCGGCCGGGCGAGCCGGCTGCTGCACCGCTCCGCGCGGCCGCCGGACGATCCCGAGCTGGCCGCGCTCCTGCCCCGCCTGCGGGCCACCGCCGGGGCGCTGGAGGAGGCCCGGGCCGCGGGCGCGCCCACCGGCCGGCTGCTGCACCGGCAGGTCGAGCTCGAACGGCGGATCCGCGACCGCAGCCGGCTGCTGCCCGCCGCGGGCGGGGACACCGCGGCGGGCCCGGTGCCCGTCGACGACCTCGCCGGCGCCCTCGGCGAGCGCGCCCTGCTGGAGTTCGTCGAAGTCGACGGGACGGTCTTGGCGCTGTCCCTGGTCGAGGGCCGGCTGCGGCTGCACACCCTCGGTCCGGTGGCCGAGGTGGCCGGGCTGCTGGACCGGATCCCCTTCGCGCTGCGCAAGCTCGCCGCCCGCGTGGCCGACCGGTCGCGGATGCCGGTCGAGCAGTTCCTGCACGGCGCGGGCGCGCGGCTCGACGCCGTGGTGCTCGGCCCGCTGGCCGAGCTCGGGGACCGCCCGCTGGTCGTGGTGCCGACCGGGATCCTGCACAACGTGCCGTGGGCGGTGCTGCCGTCGTGCGCGGGCCGCCCGGTGGCCGTCTCGCCGTCGGCGACGCTCTGGCACGCGGCGGCGACCCGGCCGCCCGGTCCGGCGCGCGGGGTCGCCGTGGCCGGCGGCCCGGGACTCCCGGGTGCCCGCGAGGAAGCGCTGGCGGTCGCGGAAATCCACCGGGGAACCGCGCTGGTGGACGAAGCCGCGACGGTCGAGGCCGTGCTCGCCGCGCTCACCACGGCGGGCACCGTGCACCTCGCCGCGCACGGGCGGCTGGCGGTGGACAACCCGCTGTTCTCGGCGTTGCGCCTGCACGACGGCCCGCTGCTGGTCCACGACGTGCGGCGGCTGCCCCGGGTGCCGGAGACCGTGCTGCTCGCCGCGTGCGACGTCGGCCGGTCGGTGGTCTGCCCGGGCAACGAGCTGCTCGGCCTGAGCGCCACCTTCATCGAACGCGGCACCGCGCAGCTCGTCGCCTCGGTCGTGCCGGTGCCCGACCTGGCCACGACGTCGCTGATGACCGAGGTCCACCGGCGCCTCGCGGCGGGCGAGGCGCCGGCGGCCGCGCTCGCGTCCGCGCAGCAGAAGGTGGCGGCCGACGGTCCCGGCGCGCTGGCCGCGTCCGCCGGGTTCGTCTGCATCGGTGCCGGGTCCCGCTAGTCACTTGCTCCGCGCCACGATGTCGCCGTACGACGTGGTGGCGCGGATGGCCAGCTCGGGCGTCCCCGTGTTCTTCAGGGCGTTGTCGACGCGGCCGTAGGACGTGCCCGCGTCGAGGGAAGCCGAGACGCCGGGCGCCGCGGCGACCGTGATCGAGCCCTGCTGGGTGTCCAGCACGACGTCGCCGCGCACCGCTTCGGCGATGCGGATGTCGCCCCGTGCGGTGCTGATCCGCGCCGGGCCGGCCAGGCGGCCGACCTCGACGTCGCCGTCGGTCGCGGTGAGCCGGACGCCGGCCGCCTCGTCGAGCCGGATGCTGCGGTAGGCGCCGTCGAAGGCGACGTCGCCGAGGCGGCCGGTGCCGAGCAGCTCCGCCGCGGCGGTCGTGGCCCGCACGTCGGAGCCGGCCGGCAGCCCGACGGTGACCTCGATCGCGCCGGTGGGACCGAAGTACTGGTTCTTGCCTTGCGGGGCCCGCACGGTCAGGACGCCGTCGGCGTAGGTGACCGTGGTCCGCTCGGCCGCCTCGACGTCGCGGTTCTTGGCCGGGTCGGCGGGCCGGACCTCGACGGTGGTGTCGGCGCGGTCGCCGGCGGCGAGGTGGACGCGCCCGGCGGGCAGGTCCAGCACGGCGGTGATCGGGGCGGGGGTGGTGAAGTTCGGCATCGTGGTCTCCTGGGAGTCGGTGTCCCCGTCGGTGGGGACGGGAACCACGATGTCCGGGCGTCCTGACACCCGGCGGCCACCGGCCTGACACGCCGGCTGACACGTGTCAGGCGAGGTCTTCCGGCGGCGCCCACAGCGGCGCGGCTTCGGCCCGTTCGGGGTGCAGCCAGCGGTGCCGGCCCGCGGTTTCGCGGGCGATCCGGAGGTACTCCCGGACGGTCTCCGGCGGGTCGCCGTCCCGCCACGCCAGCGACCACGGGTAGACCGGCTGCAGCTCCCGGGGCCGGTGCACCGGCACGCCGCGGTCGGCGTACCGGCGGGCGTAGCTGTCGAACTCCAGCAGGAACGCGCTTTCGGCGGCCCGGGCGAGCGCGGCGTGGCAGTGCTCGAACGTGCCGGGGTTGCCCAGCCAGCGCAGGTCCAGGCCGGTCTGCTGCTCCAGCGACGTCAGGTACCGGCCGTGCACGTTGTAGAGCGCCGTACCGGGGCCGTCCGCGAAGACCTCGAGGGGACGCTCGTGCAGCGACGCGGCCGCCCGCCGCGGGTCGCCGGGGCGCCCGACCAGCCAGAACGGCTCGAGCCGCAGCCGCTCGTGGCGCCAGCCCGCCGGGTGCTCGGCCGTCAGCGCGGCGGTGACGCGCAGGACGGCGACGTCGAGGTGGTCGTCGAGCAGCGCGGTGAGCTGGCGGGCGCTGTCCATCTGGCTCTGGACCACCTCGACGCCGGGGTGGGCGGCGGCGAACGCGTCGGTGACGACCCGGCTGGTGTCCAGCTCGAAGATGTGCGCGACGCGCAGGCGGTTCGGCGCGGGTTCGCGCAGCATCTGCTCGGCGGTGGCCAGCAGCTGCCGCGCGTGCTGCAGGAACCGTTCGCCGCGCGGGGTCAGCGTCACGTGCCGGCTGTCGCGCACCAGCAGCGGCGTACCGACGTCGGCTTCGAGCCGGCGGATCTGCTTGGACAGCGCCGGCTGGCTGATGAACAGCTTGGCGGCGGCCCGTCCGAAGTGGAGCTCGTCGGCGACCGTGACGAAGTACCGCACCAGCCTGAGGTCGAGGTCCATCCGGGCCTTCCCGCGCGAAGGGAGCAGAGCGCCAACGATGCCATTCCGGCTATCGATGCGCACGCACCAGGTCCTGGACGCCGGGGCCGCGGACCGGTTGGCTGGCGGCAGGAGCACCGGCTCGAAGCGGAGGACGCGATGGCAGACACCGGCACCCCGGTCGTGTTCATCCACGGACTGTGGCTGCACGCCACGTCGTGGGACCCCTGGATCGACCACTTCCGGACCGCCGGGTACGCGCCCGTCGCGCCCGGCTGGCCGAACGAACCCGCGACCGTCGAAGAGGCGCGGGCGAACCCGGACGCCGTCGCGGACATCGGCATCGACGACGCCACGAACCACTACGCGTCGATCATCGCCGGGCTCGACCGGCCGCCGGTCATCGTCGGCCACTCGTTCGGCGGCCTGATCACCGAAAAGCTGCTCGGCCAGGGCATCGGGCTCGCCGGCGTCGCGATCGACCCCGCGCAGATCAAGGGCGTCCTGCCGCTCCCGCTGGCGCAGCTGCGGGCCGGCCTGCCCGCGCTGGGCAACCCCGCCAACCTGCACCGGGCCGTTTCGCTGACGGAGAAGGAGTTCCGGTTCGGCTTCGGCAACGCGCTGAGCGACGCGGAGTCGGCCGAGCTCTTCGAGCGCTGGACGATCCCGTCGCCGGCCCGGCCGCTGTTCCAGGCCGCGGCCGCCAACTTCGTCCTGCACTCGCAGGCGAAGGTCGACACCCACCGCGCCGACCGCGGCCCGCTGCTGCTGGTCTCCGGCACCGCCGACCACACCGTCCCGGACGTGGTCACCCGCTCGACGCTCAAGCAGTACCGGGACTCCACCGCCGTCACCGAGCTGAAGCAGTTCGAGGGCCGCGGCCACTCGCTGACCATCGACAGCGGCTGGCGCGACGTCGCCGACGCCGTGCTCGGCTGGCTGCGCGAGCACGGGGTCTAGGGCCGTGGACCTGGGTCTGGACGGCGCGGTCGCCGTCGTCACCGGCGCCAGCCGCGGCATCGGCCTCGCCGTCGCCGAAGCCCTCGTCGCGGAGGGCGCCCACGTCGTGGCCGGGGCCCGCGAGCCGGGTCCCGGGCTGGACGCGCTCGTCCACGCCGGGAAGGCGCACGCGCTGGCCGTGGACCTCGGGACCCCCGAGGGGCCCGGCCGGCTCGTGGACCTGGCGCTGACCGAGCTCGGACGCGTCGACGTCCTGGTCAACAACGTCGGCGCCGTCACGCCGAGGCCGGACGGCTTCCTGCTCGTCACCGACGACGAGTGGGCGCGGTCGCTCACGCTGAACCTGCTGAGCGCGGTCCGCGCCACCCGCGCGGTGCTGCCGTCGATGGTGACGGCCGGGCGGGGCAGCGTCGTCACGATCGCGTCGATCAACGCCACCCTGCCCGATCCCGGCGTCATCGACTACAGCGCGGCGAAGGCCGCCCTGGTCAGCTTCACGAAGTCGGTGTCGAAGGAGTTCGGCCCGCGTGGCGTGCGCGCCAACGCGATCAACCCGGGCCCGGTCGCGACGGACCTGTGGCTCGGCGCGGGCGGCGTCGCCGAGACGATCGCCGCGACCACCGGGGCGGACGCCGCGTCCGTCGCCGACGAGGCGGCCGCCCACGCCGTGACCGGCCGGTTCACCCGGCCGGCCGAGATCGCGAACCTGGCCGTCTTCCTGGCCAGTGACCGGGTGGCGGCCAACATCACCGGCACCACGGTCACCGTCGACGGCGGCTACACGACCGAACTGCACTGAAATCCACTTACGCCGGCTACGCCCCGGGGCCGGAGTAGATCTCCGAGGCCTTGGGGGCGGTGACGGTCGTCGGCTTGTCCCAGTCGGAGAACTCGAGCGTGCCGCTCTTGGGGTCCTGCATGCGCAGCAGGTAGTGCGGCTCGCCGGCGGCCACGGTCGCCGTACCGTCGGGGGAGGTGAACGTCAGGGCCGGGACGCCGTTGGTGGTGGTCTGGCCGGAGGCGGTGAAGCTGGCCGCGTCCAGCTGGCCGACGGTGTTGTCGGTGAACGTCTTGTAGTCGAGGAACTGCTTGAACGACTCGCCGATCCCGGCGCCGATCTGCGAGGTCGAGGGCACCCACTTGTCCTTGAGCAGCTTGCCGACCGACGCCGGGACGCCCGCCTTCTTGATCAGCGACTCGCTGAACCGGAAGAAGTACTTGTCGCCGACGCGCAGGACCGGGATCTCCAGGTTGTCCTGCACCACGGTGCCGCTCGCGCTGTCCGGGTTGAGCTGCAGGTCGAGGTTGAGGTTCCCGCCTTCGGAGACGACACCGCGGACGTGCACGGACTTGGCCTGCTTCGCGGCCTCGACGACGGCGGAGCCCGCCTTCGAGGCGTCGAGCGAAGCGGCCGCGGGGCTCGCGGAGGTCGGCGCCGAGCTGGCGGCGGCGGGTTCCGCGGTACCGGCGTTGCTCGAGCACCCCGAGCAGATCAGGGCGGCGGCCGCCCCGGTGGCGATGAGCGCTCCCAGCGGGAAACGAGACATGGTGAGAAGGTCCGTTCGTGAAGGTCCGGGTGTTCCGGACACGAACGGGTTATCGACCGAGTGGGTGATGTGTTACCGCCGGCCAGCCCGGTGGGCTAGGTCAGGCTGACCACGACGCCGGTCATGCCGGGCGGGACCGTGCCGTGGTGGGGGATGACCTTCCCGGCGGCGAAGATCTCGATGATCAACATCGGCAGGCCCGGCCTTGCCTGCCGAGGATGCCCATGTCCGGCAGGGTATCCGGCCGCGGGGGCCGCAGGACGCCCGTGTGAAGCCGTGACCCCCGGGTACCCGCGTCGATCATGCCCCCGCCCGGCGAGGAGTCAGCCGTGTCCCAGCCCGCCCAGCAGCAACGCCCGCCCGGATCGACCGCGGAGATGACCCCGCGGCCCGACCACGGGGAACACTCCTACCGCGGCTCCGGCAAACTCACCGGGAAAGCGGCCCTGATCACCGGCGCGGACAGCGGGATCGGCCGCGCGGTGGCGATCGCGTACGCCCGCGAAGGCGCGGACGTCCTGATTTCGTACCTGAACGAGCACGACGACGCCGAGGAGACGCGGCGCTGGGTTGAGGAAGCCGGGCGCAAGGCCGTCGTCGTCCCCGGCGACGTCGCCGACCCCGCGCACTGCCGTGCTCTGGTGGCCCGGGCGGTCGAGGAGTTCGGCCGGCTCGACGTCCTGGTGAACAACGCCGCCTTCCAGATGACGCACGAGACCCTGGAAGAGATCCCGGACGAGGAGTGGGACCACACGCTCGCGACGAACCTCAGCGCGTTCTTCCACCTCGCCAAGGCCGCCGTCCCGCACCTGCAGCCCGGGGCGTCGATCATCGGCAGCTCGTCGGTGAACTCCGACAACCCGACCCCGCAGCTGATGCCCTACGACGTGACGAAGGCGGGCGTCGCGAACATGTGCGCCGCGCTGGCGCAGCTGCTCGGGCCGAAGGGGATCCGCGTCAACAGCGTGGCCCCGGGACCGATCTGGACGCCGCTGATCCCGTCGACGATGCCGCCGGAGCAGGTGGAGTCGTTCGGGCAGCAGGTGCCGCTGGGCCGCGCGGGCCAGCCGGCGGAGCTGGCCCCGGTGTACGTGCTGCTGGCGTCGGACGACGGCAGCTACGTCTCCGGCGCGCGCATCGCGGTCACCGGCGGGAAGCCGATCCTCTGACCGCCGGCAGCCTCGCTTCCACCCGGTCTTCCCGGGGCGCCCGCAAGAGCGCGACGGCCAGCGCCGCGAACCCCACCGCGTTGCACCCCCACGCCACGAAGTCGAGCGGGTGGCTTCCGAGCACGACCGCGGCCACGAAGTGCAAGGGTTGCGCCACGGTCGTCAACGCCGCGGCCCACCGCGGGACCACGCCCGAGATCCCCATCGCCACGCCCAGCAGCACCGTTCCCACCACGTGCCCGACGACGAACACCACGCCCGCCACCACCGCGACCGGGTGGACGGCCTCGAACAGCCGTGCCACCACCGGTTCGGGAAGGTGTTCGCGGACGCCGAAGAGCACGCCGGCGTCGCCGGCCACGAGCAGGCCGAGCGTCAGGTACGCGGGCACCAGCAGCAGCATCGCCGCGGCCGTCGTGCGGGGCGCCGCGGGGCGGGTCAGCCGGCCGGCCGCCAGGACCGCCGGGACCAGCGTCAGCATCCCGAGAAAACCGAGCCAGACGACCAGCGACTGCGTGTCCGGGGCGGCGGCCACCTTGCGGACGACCACCGCGGCGTCGTCGGTCGTGTCGTAGGGCAGCACGAGCCGCAGCACGGCGATCGCGGCCGGGCCGAGGGGCAGCAGGGTCGCGGCGAGCCACCGCGCCGGGCGGCTCATCTCGCACCCGCCGTCAGCCGCGGCGCGAGCACCAGCGCCGCGCCGGCGATCGTCGCCAGCACCCCGGCGCCCGCCAGGACGAGCACCGGGCCGGGCACACCGGGCGTCACGGCCGCCGGTACGGCGCCCAGCGCGGACAGCGCCCGCAGGACGAGCAGGCCGGGCACCGCGCGGCGCGTGCCCCGCCAGGCCGCGACGGCCAGGACCAGGCTGAGCGCGCCGAGCAGGGCGGCGGCCACGGCGACCGGCATCGGCGGGTGGTCGCCGTCGGTCAGCAGCGGGACGAACAGGTCCACCACGGACAGGAAGCCGAGCACCAGCAGCCCGGCACGCGTTGATCGCGCCATTTCGAACCTCCTGAAGTCCCGTCCACCGTGCGGGTCCGGCCGCTCCCGCGGCATGAGCCCGCGTTCCGCGCGGACCCGGGAAAACGCCCGGCCGATCCGGGATCGTGGTCCCGGGACAGCGGGACCGCGAAGGCGGACACTGAGGCGCATGACGACCGGCCGCGGGCTCGCCGCGGGCCTCGGTGCGCTCGCCGTCACCGAGGCCGGCATCGCCGTCGCGCTCACGGTCGCCGTCGGGTGGTCGTGGCAGCAGGCGCTCGACGCCTTCGTCGTGACGAACTCGGTCATGGGTGTCGCCTTCGCGGTCTGCGGGGCCGTCATCGGCTGGCACCGGCGGCGCAGCCCGATCGGCTGGCTGTTCCTCGCCGACGGGCTCGGGCACGCCACGACGGCGGCGGCCGTCCCGCTCCTGCAGGCCCTGCACGACGGCGGCGCCCCGCTCGGGCTGCAGCGGCTGACCGCGACGGTGTTCGCGTGGTCGTGGCCGTGGTCGATCGGGCTGTTCCTGCCGCTGGCGCTGGTGCTGTTCCCGGACGGGAAGCTGCCAGGCCGCCGCTGGCGCCCGGCGGTGCTCGCCCTCGTCGCGACGGCGCCGCTGTTCGTCCTCGAGCTCGGGACCAGCCCGGAGCCGCCCGTCCCCGGGCTGCCGCCGGGCTACCTGACGCTGGCGGGCCACGACGCTCTGAGTCCACTGTGGACGATCGCGGAGCTGCGGACGGTCCTCGCCCTGGCGCTGGCGGTCGCGGCGCTGGTGGTGCGCTACCGGCGCGGCGACGACGTCCTCCGGCAGCAGCTGCTGTGGCTGCTGCTGGCCACCGTCACCGCGGCCGCGCTCGTCGTGCCGTGGTCGTTCGTCGCGGGGACGCCGGTGGTGGTGCTGTTCGCCATCCCGCTGATCCCGGTCGCGGTGACCATCGCGATCGTGCGGCACCGGCTGCTCGACATCCGCCTGGTCGTGGCGCGCGTGCTCGCGTGGGTGCTGCTGTCGGCCGGGGTCGTGCTGGCGTACGGCGTGCTGGTCACCCTGCTGGACCGGTTCGTCTCCGCGCAGCTGGGCCGGTCCGCGGTCGCCACGATCGTGGTGGCCCTGCTGGTCGCGCCGGTCCTCCCGCGGCTGCAGCGCGCGGTCGGCCGGGCGCTCTACGGCGACCGCGGCGACCCGGCCCGCGTCGTCTCCCGGGTCGGCGAGCAGCTCGCCGGGTCCGGCCTGGCCGGGGTCGTGACGGCGATCCGGGCCGCGCTGCGCGTCCCGTACGCCGCGGTCGCGACGACGGGGACCGTCCTAGCCGAGGACGGTGCCGCGCCGGAAGAAGTGACCGTCGTGCCGCTCGAGTACGGCGGCGCGGCGGTCGGCGAGCTGCGGATCGGCGCGCGCTCGGGGGAGGGCGACCTCGGGGCCGCCGACCACGCCGTGCTCGCGCTCGTCGCCGCGCCGCTCGCCGTCGCCGTCCACGCCACGCTGCTCTCGGACCAGCTGCAGGCGTCGCGGGAGCGGATCATCGCCGCGCGTGAGGAGGAACGCCGCCGGCTGCGCCGCGACCTCCACGACGGGCTCGGCCCCGCGCTCACCGGCGTCGCGCTCATCGCCGACGCCGCCGCCAACCTGCTCGCCACCGACCCGGACCGCGCCCGCGAGCTGCTCGGCGCGCTCCGCGCGGAGATCCGGACGGCCGTCGGGGACATCCGCCGGCTCGTCGAGGACCTGCGCCCGCCCGCGCTCGACGACCTCGGCCTGGTCGGTGCGCTCCGCCAGCGCGTCGAGCACCTGGTGCGGCGGGCCGACGGCGGCGCGCTGCTCGTCCGCCTGGACGTCCCCGGCGAGGTCCCGGTGCTGCCCGCCGCCGTCGAGGTCGCGGCCTACCGGGTCGCGACCGAGGCGCTGACCAACGTCGTCCGGCACTCCACGGCGTCGACCGCGGTGCTGCGGCTGCGCTGCGCCGGCGGGGACCTCGACCTGGAGATCGCCGACGACGGTCCGCCGGACGGCCCGTGGCGGCCCGGCGTCGGCCTGCACGCCATGCGCGAGCGCGCCGCCGAGCTCGGCGGCGGGTTCGAAGCGGGCCCGTCGCCCGAAGGCGGCCGCGTCCGGGTGTCGTTCCCGTTGGGGGCACCGTGACCGCCTTGCGCGTGGTCATCGCCGACGACCACCCGATCGTCCGCGAAGGCATGGCGGCGCTGCTGAACTCGTTGCCCGGCTTCGAAGTCGCGGGGATCGCCGCGGACGGGCGCGCGGCCGTCCGCGAGGTGGTCACGACCCGGCCGGACGTCGCGGTGCTGGACCTGCGGATGCCCGGCCTCGACGGCATCGCCGCCACGAAGGAGATCGCCCGCGCCGCTCCGGAGGTCGCCGTCCTCGTGCTCACGATGTTCTCCGACGACGACTCGGTCTTCGCCGCGATGCGCGCGGGCGCCCGCGGCTACCTGGTCAAGGGCGCCGAGCAGGACGAGATCGTCCGGGCCATCCGGGCCGTGGCGGCGGGCGAAGCGATCTTCGGACCCGCAGTGGCGCAACAGGTCTTGAACTTCCTCACCACGCCGCCCGCCACCGGCGAGCCGTTCCCGGAGCTGACCCGCCGCGAGCGCGAGATCCTGGACCTCCTCGCCGCGGGCCTGCCGAACGGCGCGATCGCCCGCCGCCTGGGCCTGGCCGCGAAAACGGTGGCGAACAACGTGTCGGCGATCTTCGCCAAGCTCCAGGTGGCCGACCGCGCGGCCGCGATCATCCGGGCGCGCGACGCGGGCCTGGGGCGCGGCTGAGCGCCGTCACCGCATGATCGTGGTCAGCACGTCCACGCCGAGCTGCATCAGCCGCTGCAGGTCGAGGCGGTGCCGGCGGACCGCCTCCACCGGTTAGTGGACGCGCGCCTGCCAGTCGGCCGGGACGCGGCCTTCGGGGCCCGGCACCGGCTGCTCGACCGGCCGGTGCTCCGGCGGGGCCAGCGCGGGGCCGTCATACGCTTCGCCCGTCTCGAAGCTGTAGAACCAGTCCTCGCCCGGTTCGAAGCTGCGGATGAACGGGTGCCCGGTCGCCTTGTAGTGGGCGGTCGCGTGCTGGGCGGGCGAGGTGTCGCAGCACCCGATGTGGCCGCACTGCGCGCAGCGCCGCAGGTGCACCCACCACCCGTCGGCGGCGAGGCATTCCGCGCAGCCGGTCCCGCTCGGCGCGGCGGTGACGTCGATACCCTCGATTTCGGCCATGCCGACAGTCTGCCCCGTGCCGCGCCGGCGTGCATCAGCCCCCGGCGCGGCGCAGGTGCGGCGACTCGTAGCCGACGTCGATCGGGCCGAGGTCGGTGCCCGGCGCGACGACCTCGTCGATCCGGTCGAGCAGGTCGTCCTCGATCGCCGCGCCGGCGCCGGCGACCAGGTCGTCCAGCTGTTCCTCGGTGCGGGGCCCGATGATCGCCGACGCGACCGCCGGGTGCGCGGTGACGAACGCCAGCGCCAGGTGCCGCAGGGGAATCCCGGCCCCCTCGGCGAGGGGGATGAGGGCTTCGACCGCGTCGAGCTTCCGCCGGTCGGTCAGGTGCTTCGGCACCCAGTGCAGGCGGCCGGGCGAGGCCGTTTCCGTGCGGTACCGGCCGGAGAGCAGGCCCATCGACAACGGGCTCCACACGAGCACGCCGAGCCCGTGGCGTCGGCAGACCGGCAGGATCTCGCGTTCCACGCCGCGGTTGAGGATCGAGTAGTGCAGCTGCTCGGTGCGGAACCGCGCCAGGCCACGGCGTTCCGCCACCCACTGCGCCTCGACGATCTCGGACGCCGGCAGGTTGGAATGCCCGATGGCGCGCACCTTGCCCGCGCGCAGCAGGTCGGTCAGCGCGCTCAGCGGCTCCTCGATGTCGGTGCCGGGCTCGGGGTGGTGCAGCTGGTAGAGGTCGATGTGGTCGACGCCGAGGCGGCGCAGCGACCCTTCGACCGCGGAGACGATCCAGCGCCGCGAGTTGCCGCGCCGGTTCGGATCGGAGCCCATCGGGCCGTTGCCCTTCGTCGCGAGGACGACGTCGTCGCGGCGGCCGCGCAGGGCCTTGCCGACGATCCGCTCGCTCTCGCCGTCGCCGCCGTAGACGTCGGCGGTGTCGATCGTGGTGATGCCGTGGTCGAGGGCGCGGTGGACGATGCGGACGCACGCGTCGGGGTCGGGGTTGCCGTACGGCCCGAACATCATCGTGCCGAGCGTGTAGGCGCTGACCTGGATGCCGGTCCGGCCCAGGGGTCGGGTCTGCAAAGCGATTCTCCGATGGTCGGTCGCGGTGGGACGCGGCTCGCGCCCCACCGCGAGGCGGATCAGCCCTGGGCGACGTCGATGACCCACGTGACGCCGAACCGGTCGGCCAGCATCCCGAACGCGGGCGCCCACGGGGCCGGGCCGAACTCCTCGATGACCGTCGCGCCCTCGGCGAGTCCCTTCCACAGCGGCGAAACCTCGTCGACGGTCTCCCCGCGGACCGAGAGGAAGAACGGCTCCTTCGTGATCGTGGTGCCGTTCTCGCGGCGGGTGGTGGGCGCGGCCGGGGTGACCGGCCCGTCGGTGCCGGGGACGTCGTAGGCCAGCACCCGGAAGCCGTTGTCCGCGGTGACCTGGCCGAAGACCACCTTGCCCGCGTCGGGCAGCTCGGCGGGCATCCCGAAGTCGCCGTAGGTGACGACCACGGCCTGGCCGCCGAAGACCGACGCGTAGAACTCGAGGGCCGCGCGGGCCTGGCCGGTGAAGTTGAGGTGGGCGGCAGTGGTGAGAGACATGGCGTTCCTTTGCGAGTGGTGGTCCGACGAGAGCCACACTGTCAGCAGTAGCGGTCAGGGAACGTCCGCTTCTCGTGGCACCATGGAAGACGTGCCGACCGCCTCTTCGACGGCCACCTCGGGTCGTCTGCTCTCGCTGCTGTCCCTGCTGCAGGTCCGCCGGGACTGGCCGGGCGCGCTGCTCGCCGAACGGCTGAGCGTCAGCGAGCGGACCGTGCGGCGTGACGTCGACCGGCTGCGCGAGCTCGGCTACCCGGTCCAGGCGGTCAAGGGGCCCGACGGCGGCTACCGGCTCGAAGCCGGCCGTCAGATGCCGCCGCTGCTGTTCGACGAAGAGCAGGCGGTCGCGCTCGCGGTGGCGCTGCGGATCGCCGTCGGGACCGGCGCGGGCATCGAGGAAGCCGCCGCCCGGGCCCTCGCCACGGTGCGCCAGGTGCTGCCGTCCCGGCTGCGGCAGCGCGTCGACCAGCTAGAACTCACCGCGACGGCACGGGACACGCAGGTCGACACCGAGGTGCTCTTGGTGCTCTCCTCGGCGATCCGGGCCACCGAGGAAGTGCGGTTCGACTACGGAGATCCGCCGAGGCGGCGCCAGGTGCAGCCGCACCACCTCGTCGTCCGGAACGGCCGCTGGTACCTGGTCGGCTGGGACGCCGCCCGCGACGACTGGCGGACCTACCGCGCCGACCGGATGGACCTGCGCGTGCCGAACGGGCCGCGGTTCACCCCGCGCGAGGTCCCGGGCGGCGACGTCGCGACGTTCCTCGCCGCCCGGTTCAAGGGCTCGGCCACCGCCGACGCGTGGCCGTGCCGGGGCGAGGTGGTCCTCGACCTGCCGGTCGCCGAGGTCGCGCCGTTCGCCGGCGACGGCGTCGCCGAGGAGATCGCGCCGGGGAAGACGCGGCTGCGCACCGGGTCCTGGTCGTGGGCCGCGCTGGCCGCCGGACTGGCGCGGTTCGACGCCGACCTCGATGTGGTCGGGCCGCCCGAGCTGCGGACGGCCTTCGCGGACCTCGCCGCGCGGGCCACCCGCGCGGCGAGGTCCGGCGCGTAGCCGGCTGCCGGGCTACGCGCGTCGGGGTGTCAGTTGCACGAGGTCCCGTTGAGCGTCGCCGCCTGGAACGGTGGCGTGCCGCCGGTGTAGCTCGCGTTGTAGCCGATCGTGGCGGTCGCGTTCGTGGCGAGGGCGCCGTTCCAGGAGGCGTTGTCGACCTTGACGACGTCGCCGGTGTCGGTCCAGGTGCCGTTCCAGCCCTGGCTGACCGTGACGCCGGGAGCGGAGAAGGTGAGCGTCCAGTGGTCGACCGGCGCCCCGCGGTTTTCGAGGACGATCTCGCCGGTGTAGCCGGTCGACCACGTGCTGACCACGCGGTGCGTCACCTTGCAGCCACCAGTGGGCTGCGGGGTGGTGGTCGGCGTGGTGGGGCTGGTGGTCGGCGTCGTGGGGGTGGTGGTCGGCACCGGCCCGGCGGCGACGGCGAGGTCGTAGGCGCGCTGGGGCACGAACTGGCCGGCGCCGGCGATGCAGCCGTCCGCCTCGCCCGGCGGCTTGACCCAGAGGAAGGCGGCGATCGAGCCGTCGCCGGTCTGGTCGGTGCTGGCGGTGCCGATGGCGCGGCCGGCGGGGTCGCACCACTCGCTGCCCTGCGGCCCGTTGCCGTTGCGGCTGGTGTCGATCACGGCCTTCAGCCGCGAGTCGCCGAGCTGGCCGAGGATCGCCTTGTCGTAGGCGACTTCGTCGGCGGTGGCGCGGTAGTTGGAGACGTTGGTGGAGAAGCCGTCGGCGCTGTTGGAGACGTCGGCGGCCCGCAACCGCGCGGCGGCGTCGCCGGCCGAGAGCCAGGCGGAGTGCCCGATGTCGAAGTACACCTTGGCCTGGGAGGAGCCGGCCTTCAGGCGTTTGCCCGCGTAGGCGATCGACGCGGTGGTCTGGTTCTGCTGGTCGCCGCTCTGGCAGTTCGTCATGAGCGCGAGCACATCGGGTTCGAGCACGATGGCCGCGGGCCGGCCGCCCAGGCCGGCGGCGACCTGGTCGATCCAGGCGCGGTAGGCGTCGTGCGACGGCGCCCCGCCACCGCTGGCCCCGCCGCAGTCGCGGTTGGGGATGTCGTAGACGACGAGGATGGGGATCTTCCCGGCGGCGGCCGCGGCGCCGGTGTAGGCGTCCACTTCCCCGCGCACGGTGGCGGTGTCGGTGGTGGTGAACCACTTGGCCTGCGGAACGGAGGCGATCCGGTCCCGGATGACGCCGGCGCGCGAGTCGCCGGGGTTGGCGGCCACCCACTGGGCGGCATTGGTGGTGGGATCGACGTAGAAGGCGGACCCGGCGGCTTCCGCGCCGGTGCCGACGACGACAACGCTCCCGGCGAGGGCGGCCAGCACCCCGGCGGCCACTGTCCTGCTTCGCATGCACGTTCTCCTTCGAACGACTGTGAAGTGACCGTCATCGCCGCGCCCGAGACGACTGGGAGCGCTCCCAGCGAAGTGGAATGGTAGCCGGGGAAACGGATCGGGGGAAGAGGGTGGCGGGGGGGGGGGGGGCGCCGCGCCCCCCCCCCCCCCCCCCCACGGCTCAACGGCTCAGCGCCAGCTTCTCGCCGATCCACTCCCGCACGATCCCCAGAAAGCGCTCCGGCTCCTCCAGCCACGGGAAGTGCCCGCTGTGCTCCAGCTCGACCAGCTGCGCGTCCGGGATGCGGCGGGCGATGCGGCGGGCCTGCGCGGGGCTGCTGATCCGGTCGTGGTGACCGACCACGACCAGCGTGGGCACGCGGATCGCGGACAGCCGGTCGGCGGAGCTCCAGCCGGCCAGGACCTCCATCGACCGGTTTGCGGTCGCCGCGTCGAAGATGGTCCGCTCGACGGCGGCCTCGACCGCCGGGAGGCTCGCCCGGTCGGCCAGGTAGTAAGGCAGCAGCGTGCGCAGGGTCGCGGCGAACTCGGCGTCGTCGCGGGGTGCGGAGCTGACCGCCTCGAGCCATTCGGCCGGTGGCGGCGGGCCCTGGTCCTCGCCGGGAGCTTCCGATTCGCCGAGCTGGCCGGGGGTGGTGTCGACCAGAATCAGCGCCGCCACGTGCTCGGGGTGGCGCAGCGCCAGCTCCTGGGCGACGAACCCGCCGTAGGAGTGGCCGATCACGATGGCCGGGGTCGCGTCGAGGTGGGTGGCGAGCGCGGCGGCGTCGTCGGCCAGGTGCGGCATCGTGATCGTGTCCGGCGCGACGCGCTCGGACCGGCCGTTGCCGCGGTGGTCGTAGTAGACGAGGCGGAGCTGGTCGGCGAGCGCGTCCAGGCCGCGGTACGGCGTGTGGTCGAGGCCGAGGCCGCCGTGCAGCACGAGCGCGGCCGGTCCCGCGCCGATCTGCTCGTAGAAGAGGTTCGTTCCGTTCACGGTTGCGGTGCTCATACCCGGGAGGCGCGCCCGCCGGTCTGGCGGGCCGCCAGCCCGGATCTGGCGCCCGCGGGGTGAGGAAGGGAGCAACCATGACGACAACCACCGCCACCTCGCCCGACCAGGTGATGGAGCAGATCGTGACGGAGCTGGGAGCCGGGCTGGGCGTGATCCTGACCGCGCTCGGCGTCCGGACCGGGCTGTGGGCGGCCCTCGCCGGGGCCGGCCCGCTCGCCGCGGGCGAGGTCGCCGCGCGGACCGGGCTGGTCGAGCCCTACACCCGCGAGTGGCTTCGCTCGCAAGCCGCCGCCGGCTACCTCGAGTACCACCCCGAGTCCGACGCTTTCAGCCTGCCGGAAGCGGTCGAGATCGCGCTGCTGCGGGCGCCGGGCGGGGCGACCGTCGACGCCTGCGCCCACATGTTCGCCTCGATGGGCGCGAGCCTCGCCGACTTCGAACGGGCGTTCCGCACCGGCGCCGGGTTCGGCTGGCACCAGCGTGATCCCGAGTACTGGGCCGGCACGGACGCGTTCACCCGCATCACCCTCACCACCGACGTGCTCGCCGCCGCGATCGGCGGCCTCGCCGGCGTCCCGGCCGCGCTCCGGGACGGCGGGCGCGTCGCCGACATCGGCTGCGGGTACGGCGCGCCGACGCGGATGATCGCGGAAGCCTTCCCGGCGGCGAAGGTCGCCGGCTTCGACTACCACGACCGCTCGGTCGCGGCGGCGCGGGCGGCCGCGGCGGGCAGCGGGGTGCGCTTCGAAGTGGCGGCGGCGACCGACTTCCCCGGCGACGGCTACGCGCTGGTGACCTTCGTGGACTCGCTGCACGACCTCGGCGACCCGGTCGGCGCGCTCGTCCACGCCCGGCAGGCGCTCGCCCCGGGCGGGGCCGTGCTGCTCGTCGAGCCGCCCGGCGGGGACACCGTCGCGGACAACCTCACCCCGGCCGCCCGGATGTTCTACGCGGTGTCCACTTTGGTCTGCACGCCGAACGCGCTGGCCCAGTCCGGTCCGTCGGCGCCGCTCGGCACGCTGGCGGGCGCCGCGGCGCTGGGGGAGGCAGCCGCCGCGGCCGGGTTCCGGACGGTGCGGCGCCTGGACGTCGACGCGCCGATGAACCTGCTGCTGGAGTTGCGGCCGTAGCCGGGGGCATGCTGGGAGCCGTGCCGGAACGCCTTGTCGGCCGCGACGCGGTCCTGACCATCGCCCGCGCCGCGCTGGAAGACGCGCTCGCCGGGACCGCGCAGCTCGTGCTGGTCACCGGCGAGCCGGGCATCGGCAAGACGGCGGTGCTCACCGCGTTCGCGGCCGAGGCCGCCGGGCGCGGCGCGACGGTGCTGCGCGCGAACTGCTGGGACGGCGGCGCGCCCGCGTACTGGCCGTGGGTCCAGGCGTTGCGCGGGGTCCCGCCCGGCGAGCTGGGCCCGGCGGCCGAGCTGCTCGGGTCGGCGCCCGAGCGGCCCGCGGGCAGCGGCGCGGAGGCGGCGGACACGCGGTTCCGGCTGTTCGACGCGACGGCCGGCCTGCTCACCCGGCTCGGCCGGGAAGCGGGCCTGGTGGTGGTGCTCGACGACCTGCAGTGGGCGGACGCGGCGTCGTTGCGGATGCTGGAGTTCCTCGCCCGCCACCTCGGCCCGGCGCGCGTGCTGCTGCTCGGCGCGTACCGCGAACTGGCCGGCGGTCTGCCCGCCGCGGCGCAGGTGGTGCCGCTGCGCGGGCTCGACGCGGACGAAGTCGCCGCGGTGATGACGGCGGTCGCCGGCCCGCGGCCCGAGGCCGGGCTCGCGGACCGGGTGTGGCGGCGCTCCGGAGGCAACCCGCTGTTCGTGCGCGAGCTGACCCGGCTGCTGCAGGCCGGGCCGGACACGGCGGACGCTGTCCCGGAGACGGTGCGGGACATCCTGCTGAGCAGGCTCGCCCGGTTGTCCCAGCCGTGCGCCGAGCTGCTGGCGGTGGCGGCGGTGTGCGGCCGGACGGTCCGTCCCGAACTGCTCGGCCGGCTCGCCGATGTCGCACCAGGGCTGCTCGAGGAGGCGACGGCCGCGCGAGTGTTGACCCGCACGGCGGACGGCTTGCGGTTCAGCCACGACCTGTACCGGGAGACGCTCCTGGACGGGCTCCCCGCAGCGCACCGAGCCGCGCTGCACGCCGCGGCGGGGCACGCGCTGGAAGAGCTGCGCGAGGCGGGTGCCGCGGTGCCGATGAGCGAGGTCGCCGCCCAGTTCGTGGCGGCCGGCCCGGACGCGGCGGCGGACGCGGTCCGCTGCTGCGCGTTAGCCGGAAGGGAGGCGGCTCTACGAGCGGCGCATGCAGACGCCGCGGCTCGTTACCGCGATGCGTTGGCTGCTTTGGACTTGCTGCCTGGAGCGGCTCCCGGCCTGCGCGGCGCTGGCGTGGCGGACCGCGGTGGGTCCATGGTGGCCGATGTTGCCTCTGATGCGGCGCGGGCGGGTGGCCGTAGTGGGTTCGCGGTGGCCGATGCCGCCTCGGGTGCGCCGCTTGGGCGGCGCGGTGGCGGTGCTGATGTTGCGGACCGCGGTGAGGCCATGATGGCCGACGTTGGCCCGGGTGCGCCTCCTGGGCGGCGCGGAGGTGGTGCCGATGCGGCGGAGCGCGGTGGGTCCATGGTGGCCGACGTTGCCGCTGATGCGGCCGACCGCGCTGAGTCCGCCGTCGCCTCGCGGGAACTTCCCTCGCGGCGAGACCTGCTCGTAGGGCTCGCCGCCTCCCTCGAGCACAGCGGCGATACCGACGCCGCGCGGGCCGCCTATCGGGACCTCGCCGAACTCGCCCGGCGGACCCACGACCCCTACGGACTCGCCGATGCGGCGCTCGGGCTGCACGGGCTCGGCTTCCGCAGCGGCAGCGTCGATGCCGGCCACCTGCTCCTGCTGTCGGACGCCGTCGAGGGGCTGCCGTCCGGGGCGCGGGCGCTGCGTTCGCGGCTGCTTACCGCGCTCGGCCGGGATCTGCGGTCCAGCGCCGATCCTTCCCCCGGCCGGGCGGCCGCCGTCGTGCGGGAGGCCGGTGAACTGGCCGTCGCCGCGGGGGATCCCGGGGCCCTTGCCGGCGCGCTCCTCGCCCAGCACGACATCGCGTGGCGGCCCGGTGGCGCCAAAGAGCGGCTCGCGATCCTCGCCGGCATGGCCGACGCCGCCGAGCGGGCGCGCGATCCCGATCTCGCCGCGCAGACCGTGCTGCTGCGCGCCACCGCGCTCATCGAGCTGGGTGACCCCGACGGGACCGCCCAGCTGCACGCGTTCACCCGGCTCGCGGACCGGCTCGGTCACGCGCGCGGCCGGTGGGGCGCGCTGAGCCGCCGGGCCACGCTCGCCGTCGTGTCCGGGCCGCCGTCGGACGCCGTCCCGCTCGCCGACGAGGCGTTCGAGCTCGGGCTGCTGATCGGCCAGCCGGACGCGGCCGCCGTGTACGGCACCCTCCGGCTGTCCCTCGGCCTCGTCGTCCCGCTGGCCGGCCCGGTGCCGGACCTGGACCCGAGCGACCCGGTCGCGCCGCTGCTGCCGCTGCTGCGCGCCGCGACGATGCTCGCCGGCGGCGCGGAAGACCGAGCCCGGGCGGAGTTCCGCGGGTTCGCGCTGTCGACGCTGCCGGAGCAGTACCACCTGGAGATGCGCGCGCTCACCGCGGCCGTCGCGGCCTCGGTCGGCTCCGCCGAGCAGCGCGAGCAGGCTCACGCGCTGCTCGCGGACTACGCGGGCACGCACGTGGTCGTCGGCGGCTGCGCGTCCTATTCCGGTGCGGTCGACCACCACCTCGGCCTGCTGTGCGCCGCGCTCGGCCGGCACGAGGAGGCCGTCGCGCACCTCGAGGCCGCCGTCACGCAGTACCGGCTGCTCGGCGCGCCGGCGTGGGCGCAGCGGGCCCGGGAGCAGCTGGCGGACGCGACGCGCGGCTGTGTGTTCCACCGCGACGGTCGCGTGTGGACACTCGGCTACGAAGGCCGGCAGGTGCACCTGCCGCACACCAAGGGTCTCGCCGACCTCGCGGCGCTGCTCGCCGCGCCCGGCAAGGACGTGCCCGCCCTCGAGCTGCTCGGCCAGCCGGCGACCGGGGCGGACCCCGTCCTCGACGACGCGGCCCGGCGCGCCTACCGGGCGAGGATCACCCGGCTCGACGCGGCCATCGCGGACGCCGCCGACGAGGCGGAAGCCGAGCGCCACCAAGCGGAACGCGCCGAGCTGGTCCGCCAGATCACCGCGGCGGCCGGCCTGGGCGGCCGCCCGCGCCGCCTCGGCGACGACGCCGAGCGCGCCCGCAAGGCGGTGACGGCCCGCATCCGCGACGCGATCGAGCAGATCCTGCGAGCGCACCCGCCGCTGGGCCTGCACCTGAGGGCGACCGTCCACACAGGAACGTACTGCGCCTACCGCCCACCGGGCGACCTCCGGTGGCGGCTGTAGTACGCCGTCACTTCGCGATCAGTGAGCATCCGGTCCGGCCACTCGACGAAACCCGCCTGGCGTGCGACGTCCTTCACAGCGTTCAGCGCGCTGCTCCACTGGTCGGATTCGATCGCCTGGGGCAGCCGCCAGCCCAGTTGCTCTCGCCGGGCTTGGCGCAGGGTCAGTTTGCGGAAGTCCCCGCAGTGCCCGGCTTCCTTGTCCGTGAACGGCGGGTCGCGCGTCCACGGCCGCAGCCCGATCCGCTCGAACCGGACGAGGGCGTCGGCAGCGAGGCGTTCGGAGGTCGCCACGGCTTCGTCGATCGACGGGCGGCTCCGCAGCTCCTGGAGTTGCTGCGTCGCGGTCATGCCTTCGATGCGGGGATCGGAGGGGTCCGCGGGAAGACAGGCGGTCAGCAGGAAGAGGAGGACGAGGGTTCCCGCGGCCATCCTGCCTCTGGTCATCGGTCCGTCTTACCGGCCCGCGGTCACGAGGAGATCGCGAACGGCTCGCCGCGGCCATCTCGTGACCGGGTGCGGGCCGGTCTCCGGGGGTGGTCAGGTGCCGAACCGGTGCGTCGCCGGATCGGACGTCGTGTGCGCCGGCCAGCCTGGGTTGCCCGTCTTCGCGAATTCGACCCACGTCCGGTGCACGCGGTCGGCGAGGCCTTCGGGTGCGCGGCCGGGGCCGAGCAGGCCGGTTTCGCCGTGCAGCCACGGCTCGTCGGCCAGGTCGAAGACGAACGGCAGCTCGACGGTGTGCGCGGCGCCGAGCTGGCCGTCGAACGCGGTTGAGCGGTGGCCGAACGAGTAGACGTGGGTGCGGCCCGGGGCGAGGCGCGCGTGGGCGTCGGCCAGACGCGCCGTCCCGTGGCCGAACAGGGCGTCGCCGAGCGCGGCGGCCTCGGCGGTGCCGGCCGGCTTTCCCTGGGGGACCAGGTACAGGTTCCCTTCTTCGGTGTTGGTGCCGACCAGCAGGTCGACCTGATCCGCGGTGAGCGCGTCGGCGGGCTGCGTGGGCAGTACGAGGCTGAACGGGCTCAGGCCGGCGAGCGGGTCCGCGGCGGTGTCCGTGCGAAGGTCCAAACCGGACAGTGCGGGGAGGGCTTCGAGGAAACGCTCGTCCGGGATGCCGGCGAAGGCCGAGGCCGTCGGCGCGGTGCCGAGCGCCGCGGCCGCCGCGGTGGTGACTCGCCGGGCCTGCTCGGGCGTGAAGGCCCCGGTACCGCTGCCGCTCTGCATGATCGCGCGCCGGAACAGGCCCTTCGCCCCGGCTGTGGCGAGGAGCGCGCCGACGAGCGTCGCACCGGCGGACTGGCCGAACACCGTGACGTTGCCGGGGTCGCCGCCGAACAAGGCGATGGTGTCCTGGACCCAGCGCAATGCCAGCAGCACGTCGAGCAGGCCCCGGTTGTCCGGGGCGCCGTCGAGCGCCAGGAACCCGGGGACGCCGAGCCGGTATTGGACGGTCACGAGGACGACGCCGTCGCGGGCGAACGCCCGGCCGTCGTAGAGCGCGGCGCGGGCTGACCCGGTGACGAAACCGCCGCCGTGCACGAACACCATGACCGGGCGGTGCCCGTCGTCGGCGGCGGGCGTGCGGACGTCGACGGTGAGGTAGTCCGCGCCGCGAACCCAGCCGGGCCCGAAGTACGGCGTCAGGTCGAGGCGGCCGAAGTCCCGGACGGGCTGGGGCGCGGTCGGTCCCGGTCCGGTCCCGTCGCGGACGCCGGACCACCCCGGGTGCGGCGCCGGCTCGCCGAAGCGGCCGGCGCCGATGGGCGCTCGGGCGTACGGGACGGCGCGGTAGCGCTCGCTGAAGGTGTCGCGGAGGCCGCGGACGGCACCCGCCGGCGTCCGCACGACGGGATTCTGCTGATCTGACAAGGGAAATCCTCTCGGGTCAGGCGCTGCGGGGGAAGCCGGCCCAGCCCGCGATGGCGAACCGGCTGCCGTCGCGTTTCACCTGGGCGGCGCCGTGCCCGCCGAAGTGGGCGGGGAAGACGAGCGCGCCGGTTTCGGCGGCCCGGCCGAGCAGGTTCCGGCGGGTGACGCGCGCGGCGGCGGGGTCTTCGCAGAAGCACGAGTTGGTCTCGGGCTCGGCGATCTGCAGCGCGGTGTGCACGAGGTCGCCGACGAACACCGCGCGGTCCCCGCCGGACTCCAGGTGCAGCACGGACGATCCCGGCGTGTGGCCGGGGGCGAGTTCCAGCCGCAAGTCGCCGTCGATGCGGTGCGAGCCGTCCCACAGCTGCGTCAGCCCGGCTTCGTGCACGGGGGCGACGCTGTCTTCGAAGACGTTCTGGTTGCCGCGGCCGAGGCGGGGCCGGTGGTCGTTGGCGGGGTTCCAGAAGTCGAAGTCGCGCCGCGGCATCAGGTAGGTCGCGTTGGGGAAGGTCGGCACCCAGGTGCGCCCGTCCAGCCGGGTGTTCCACCCGACGTGGTCGACGTGCAGGTGGGTGTTGACGACGAGGTCGACGTCCTCGGGCCGCACGCCGGCGGCGGCGAGAGTGCCGAGGAAGCCGGTGTCGAGGTGGCTCCAGACGGGGGAGTAGGGCCGCTCCTTGTGGTTGCCGACGCCGGTGTCGACGAGGATCGTGCGGCCGCCGCTCCGCAGCAGCCAGGTCTGGACCGCCGACCGGCATTCGTTCGTCTCGGGGTCCCAGAAGTCCGGGGCCAGCCAGTCGCGGCGGTCCTGCCAGGACTCGTCGGTGCTGTCGGGGAAGAACTCGGCGGGGGTCATTTCGACCGAGCCGTAGAACTCGGTGATGCGGGTGACGGTGACGTCTCCCAGGGTGATCCGGTCGGTCATGGCGATCCTTCGGTTCGTGGGGAGTTCGGTTCACACCGCGGCGGTGCGTTCGTGCAGCCACCGGGCCAGCCCGAGCAGGGTGGTCTCGGCGCTGAGGGCCATTTCGTCGCGCAGCCGCGCGACTTCCTGGTGGCTGGTCCCGAGCACGGGGTCCATCCGCAGCAGCCGCCATTCCTGGGCGACGATCGTCCCGGGGTGGTCGTCGCGCAGGAGCCAGCGCCAGCGGACGATCCCGTCGGCGATCCCGCCGACGACGAACGAGAACTCGCCGGGCGGGTCGGCGGTGAGGACCTGCGAGCGGCTGTCCCACTCGCGGTCACCGCGGCGGTTGTGGCCGCCGAACCACGCTCCGGGTACCGGTCCGGCGCCGTCGTCGTAGCGCACCCGCGAAGCGGTCGGGCTCCACAGCCCGATTCGGGTGACGTCGCTGACGAGGTCGTAGACCTCCCGCGGCGAAGCCGGCACCCAGACCCGGCGGGTGAAGGTGAACGCCGCCGGATCGAGAACGCTCGTGGTCATGGTGGGGGATCTCCTGGACTTCTCTCGTGCGCCGCCCCTTGGCGGCCGCGTCCAGGTTCACCGGGCCGGGCCGCGGCGAGCCAGCCCCGGCGTTTCCTACCCCTGGCGGTGTCAGGTTGGCGGCGCCGCGGTGGCGCATACTCGGACCATGGCTGATCACGGGCGGCTGGCCGAGTACCTGCAGGCGATGCGCGCACGGGTGCGGCCGGACGACGTCGGGCTGGAGACCTACGGCGAGCGCCGGCGGGTGCCCGGGCTGCGCCGGGAAGAGGTCGCGAGCCTGGCCGGCGTCAGCGCGTCCTACTACGTCCGGCTCGAGCAGGGCCAGTCGGCGAACGCCTCCGACCAGGTGCTCGACAACATCGCGCGGGCGTTGCGCCTCGACACCGACGAGCACGAACACCTGCGGGTGCTAGCCCGGCCACGGCGTCGCCGAGCCGCGAAGCGCCCGCCGGTCGAGCGGGTGCACGAGGCGACCGGACAGCTGCTGGACGGCCTGGGTGACGTCCCGGCGATCGTGCTGGGGCGGCGGACCGACGTCCTCGCGTGGAACCGGCTCGGCCACGCCTTCTTCGCCGGCCACCTCGACTTCGACGCGCCCGCGCGGCCCGCCGACCGGCCCAACATGGCCCGCTTGGTCTTCCTCGACGCGCACACCCGCGACCTCTATCCACAGTGGACAGCGAAGGCGAAGGCGGTCGTCGGCAACCTGCGCCTGACCGCCGGCCGCCACGGTGACGACCAGCTGCTCAACGCGTTGATCGGGGAGCTGGTCACGAAGAGCCCCGAATTCGCCGCGCTGTGGGCCGACCACCGCGTCCAGGCCTGCACGGCCACCGAGTACGCGATGCGGCACCCCCTGGTCGGCGACCTGGTGGTCCACCAGCAGGCGATGACCCCCGCGCACGCGGCCGAGCAGACGCTGGTCGTCGCGACGAGCGAACCCGGGTCGCCGTCCCAGTCGGCCCTCGTGCTGCTCGCACGCGCGGTCCGGGACGCCGCGTGGCTCCGCCGGTAGGGTGCGATCGAGTGGTGGAGGGCGGTGGGCATGGGAGCGAGCAAGCCCCTCCTGCGCTCGGCGGTCCTCGCGGCGGTGTGGGCGCGGATTCCCGGGGTGGAGGTGCTGTCGTCGGGTGATGGTGGCCCGCTGACCCGGACCGTCAAGAAGATCGTCGATCCGCTGGTGCTCCGGACGGCGGCGCGGCCGCGGCTGGGGCGCCCGCTGCTGGAACCGGCCGCGGCGGCGGAGCTCACCGAGCTCCTGCTGGCCGACGCGCCCCGGCTGAAGGCGACGGCCGCGTGGTTCACGCACCTGAAGCGGCAGCGCCGCGCCCTGCGCATCACCGCGGGCGACGTCCAGGACGTCTGCTTCCCCCTGGCGTACGAGCTCGCGACGGGCGTCGGCATGCCCGGCCCGGACGCGCCGGAGACGGCCGCGGCGGCGTTGCGCGAGCTGCACGGCGAAGGCGACGAAGCCGGCGTTGCCCGGCTGACCGCGTACCTGACCGATCCCCGGGTCGCCGCGGACCTCACCACCGAGCTGCACCGCCGCTGGCACACCGAAGCCGATCCCGGCCTCGCGCCGGAGGACGCCGTGGCGCTGCTCGGCGAGTTCGTCGACGACCTCACCGACGCCACGTGGCGAGTGCTGGCGAGTTCCGCCGCGGGGCACGCCCTCGGGCTCGCCCTGCGCCGGCCCGGCGGCGCCGACGTGCTCCCCAGCTGGCCGGTGCTCGGGCTGCAGCGTGGGGACCGCACCGCCGTCCCGCCGTTGCTCCGGCGCGACGAAACTGGGCCCGAGCTGCTCGAACGCAGCGTCGAACGGCGGGTGCGGGCCACGCTGCGCCGGCTCCCGGCCGACGAGCGAGGGCCGCTCGAAAGCCTGGTCGACGACGAGCTCGCCCGGATCGCCGCCGGCTTCGGGCTCGGGGTGCCCGCGCTGGCCACCTGCTTCGCGCTCGGCGTCGTCCTCGCACCCGCGCTCCGGCCGCTCGACGGCGTCGCGGCCGCGAGCGGGCCCGAGTTCGCGCGGCAGCTCAACGCCCAGGTCGCGCGCGAGGGGTATGTGCTGCACGCCCGCCGGGCATTGGCGGGCGCCACGCCGCTCACCCCGCGGCCCGACGCCGAGCTCGTGCGCGAACTGCGCGAGTTCGCCAAGCAGTTCCTCGGCCGGCTGTGGATCCGGCTGCACGGCTTCGACGTGCGCGGTGACCTCCCGGCCGATGCCGCGGACGTCCGGGACCTCGTCACCGGCGTCGTCCGCTCGACCTCCCTGGACTTGCGGACGAAGGTGCGCCGCGCGCTCCTGGCCCGGCTGCCGGAGCTGGAGGCCGTGTCGTGACGCACCCGGTGCACACGCCCGTCGTCGCGGTGGACGGCGGCCTCGTGCGCTTCGCCCTGGCCGACCTGCTCGCGGGCGCGCCCGGGCCGATGCGCATCGAGCTCGGTGACGCGGCCGCCGCGGAGCCGTGGCTGACCCGCCTGATCGGCGAGGACCGCGCGGTGGAGGCGATCACGGCCGGCCACGTCGACGTCCCCGGCCGCCCCGAGCTGGCCACCCTCGCGCTGCTGCTGTGGGCCCGCCGGTGGTGGCCCGCGAGCCCGGCGCTCGGCGTGCCGCCCCTGGACCCGGCGCTGCTGGACCTCGAAACGGCCGTCGCCACCGCCGCCGTCGAGAACGTCGCCGAAGGCATGCTCGACGGCTTCGAAGCCACCCCGGCCGAGCTGTTCGCCGCCGCCGCCGACGGGGTCGCCGCGACGGCGGTCGCGGACGAGGTTCGCGACCTGTGCCGGAGGTTGTCGGCGTGGTTCGACGACCGGGACGACGTCGTGCGGGCCGAAGCCGCCGCCGCGCTCGCCGCCGCTGTGGAGCCGGGGCAGCGCGCGTACGCCCTGGCCGCGGGCACCGGCTCCGGGCCGGCCGAGGACGGCGTGGTGGCCGAGGGCCGGGCCAGCGTCGACTGGGCGCGGGTGCCCCCGGGTGTCCTCGACGCCGCCGAGGACACAGTGACCTGGCGGATCGTCGCGGCCGCGGCGGCCACCCGGCTCGAGGTCGAGGTCGCCGGGGCGCTCGCCGACGCGACCCTCACGGCGTTCGCGACCCACGACGGCGAAGTGCTCGCGGAAGTCCCGTTGCTCCTGGGGCCGGGCTGGTTCGCCGGCGCGGCCGATCTGGACGACGCCACGGCCCGCCGGGCGACGTCCGTCCACATCGGACTCATCGTGGGCGTGACGGCCGAGGACATCGCCGGGACGACACCGGCGGACCGGGCCGAGGTGGTGTCGCTCGTCCGGGCGCGTGGTGCGCTGCCGCCGGCGGCCCGGACGCTGGCCGAGCGCGCGGCCGCCGCGGCGGGCGACGAGGAGTTCTGACGTGCTCGCCGGGATGCCGCCGCCGCTGAACCCACCGGACCGGGCCCTGCCGGACGAACTGGCCGGCGCGAGTTCGCACGGGTACAACTGCCGGTGCGTCGCTGCGCACTTCGGCCTGGACCCGGCACCTTACGGCGTCCTCCCCGCGTGCTCGCTCACCGAAACCGAGTACCAGGGATTGCTGGAAGAAGCCCTCGAGATCCAGCGAACGGCCAAACACCTGGCCGCCGCCCGGGACATCGCGGGCGCGCAGCGGGAGTACGGCCGGATGCGGCAGCTCGCGCACCGGCTCGACCGGACCGACCTCGAGCTCGCCGCCGTCAGCGACCTGGCCACCGTCTGCTACTCCGCGGGCGACCTGACCAAAGCCCGCGTGTGCGCCGAGGCCGTGCTGAACGCGTTCCGCGTCGGCGTGGCCGCTGTTGTCCACTTCGGACAGTACGCCGAGATCAGGATGATGGAAGGCTCCCGCGAAGTCGCCGAACGCGTCCTCGTCTCTCTGTCCACAGAGGAGGGTGACGTCGCGCGGGCCCGCGAGCTGATCGCCGGGCAGCGTCGCCGCGCGGCGCTGCGGAAGGCGGCCGAACCGGGGCAGTACCCGCGCGTGCTGCTCGACCCGCACGGCGCCGACGAGCTGACGCTGCGCATCCTGGAAGCGCGGGTGCGGGTGGTCGCCGGGGATCCGGCCGGCGCGCTGGCCGCGCTCGAGGACATCCTCACGGCGCTGGAGGCCATCGCCGATGTCGAGGAAGTCCGGGACCAAGTCGCTTCGCTGCAGGCGATGGCACGCGCCGAACGCGCGGGCCTCCGTCAGGCCGGTGGCCAGGACGCGGCAGCGCGGGCCGACCTGGTCCGGCTCGACGCGCAGCACGAAGGCCGGCCGGCGGCCGCGAAGTTCGCCGTCGACCTGGCGGCGGACCGGGCGCTGGGCGGTGACTTCCCGGGCGCGGTCGCCGCGATCGTCGCCGCCCGCGACGAGCTCGCGGCGACCGGCGCGACCGGCGACGTCGCGGAAGCGAGCCACGCGCTGGGCTCGCTGCTGCTGCTCGCCGGCGACGCGCGGCAGGCCCGCGCCCAGTTCGAGCACGCGGGTGCGCTCTGGACGGCCAACGGGGACACGCCGGGCCTGCGCAGGCTGGACGTCGCGCTCGCCCGCTGCGCTGCCGCGGAAGGCGACTGGGCGACGGCGGAGGAGCACGTGACCCGCGCGCGGGAATCGGCGCGGGCGTCCGGGATCCGGCTCCAGCGCCTGCACACGGACTTCGCGGCGGCCGAGATCGGTTTCGCCCGGGGCGAAGACCTGCCGGCGGTGCTGGACCTGCTGCTCCCGGTGGCGCTCGCGGCGGCGGACTACCGGTTCGAGTTCGCGTCGCCGCGGGCGCGCGCGGCGTGGGCCCGCGACGTCGCCGGCCCGGCGACCGGGCTGCTGATGGCGTTGCTGGGCCAGCTGAAAGAGCCGAGGCTGGCGGCGGAGCTGATCGAGCGCACCTGCGCGGTGGGGGCCTACACCGGGGCCGGCGAACCGGCGCTCGACCTGACCGGCACACCGCCCACTCCGGAGCCGGAGCCGGTCGCTGCCGGGCTGCCGTTGGCCGCGCTGGGTGCCGTCACGGCGTCGCTCCCGCTCCGCCTCGCCCCGCCGCCCGCCCTGCGGTGGTCTCCCGGCTCGCCGATGCGGCTCGACCGCTGGCTCCGGCTCGCCGCCGAGCGCTACGGCTTGCCCCGCCCGGAAACCGAAACCGTGGCGACCTGGCCCGCCGCCGAGGCCGGCCGCGAAACCTTCGTCCTGCGCTACGCCGACGCCGGGCACACCTACCTCAGCTGGCGGACCGCGGACGACCTCGACACCGTCCACACCCACCCGGTCGACGCCGCCCTGGTCGCGACGGCTCGCGAACGCTTGGCCGACGCCTCGCCGACACCGCGCGAAGGGGAAAGCGTCGCCGACGCCGTCCGGCGCGCCCTCGGCGACGACGCCTTCGGTGGCTTCGCCGGTGAACAGCGGCTGGCCCGGATCCTCGCGCTCAACCTCCTGCCCGCCGATCTCGTCGCGCGGCTGCGGGACGCCGCCGCGCGCGGACGGCGGCCGCTCCTGCGCGTGCAGCCGTCGCCGAGCCTCGCCGCGGTGCCGTGGGGGCTGCTCGCCCTCCCCGACCGGCGGCCGGACCACGTGCTGGAACCCGGCGAGGAGGGCACCTGCTTCGACGGCGACGACCGCGTCCTCGACGTCGCCGATGTCTCCCTGCTCGCGCCTGCCGGGATCCCGCGCCGCCAGCCGTCCGCTGCGGGACCGCCGGTGTACCTGCTCGACCCGCGGATCCCCGGCCAGAGCGCCTTCGGCGACCTGGGTTCCGTGCTCGGCAAGCAGAACGCGGCGTCGCCGCTGATCCGCCACCTCGACGCGCGGCTCGCCGCCGGGCCGGTCCGGCCGTCCGCCGCACGGGGGCTCGACCTGGTCCGCCGCACCGACACCGACCGGCGGCTGCTCGCCCGGCTGCTGGCCGAGCCGTGTTCCCGGCTGGTCTTCGCCGGGCACGTCAGCCGCGTCCGCGACGAACACGGCGCGCAGACCGCGCTGCACCTGTCGTGCCCGGCGGAGCTGCCGGGGACGGCCGAGCCGATCGGGGCGCACCGGCCGTTCACCGCCGCTGACCTCGCCTTGTCCGATGTGGCCGCGATGCCGGCGCGCGTGGCGCTGATCGGCTGCGCCAGCGCGGGCGACTTCGGCCTGGCCGAGCCGTTCGGCGTGCTGCTCGCGGCCGTCGCGGCGGGGGCGCGGCTGGTGGCCGCGACGGTGTGGGCACTGCCGACGTCGGCGGCGGTGCCCGGCGCGGATCCGATGGCCGAGCTGGTGATCGCCGTCGACACCGCGCTCGCCGGCGACGACCCGGTCACCGAGCTGTGCGCGTGGCAGCGCGAGCGGCTCGCCCGGTGGCGCGAGCGGCCCGAACCCGCCCGCTCGCCGGTGTTCTGGGCGGCCCTGACCTGCCTCGACGCCTCCGACGACGGGCAAACCCGGGTTCGGTAGCGGCGCGTCCCGCCGAAGCTGTGTGCGTACCGCACAGCGAAAGGCAGGACCGATGTTCAAGAAGATCCGCGACAAGGTCAACGAGGCGACGCAGCAGGGCGCGGCCCGGGGCGCGCAGCAGTTCCAGCAGCACGCGGAGCAGTTCCGGCGGGCGGCCGCGGCCGAGGGGTACGACATCACCCCGCAGCTGCCGACGCCGCAGCTGGCCGCGCAGGCGTTCCGCAGCATGCACGCCGACCCCGCCATGGCGGAGTTCCTGGCGCTGCCGCCGGAGGAGCAGCTGCGCCAGCAGCAGGAACTGCAGGCCTACGGCACGCGGCTGCGGCGGCTGTACGACACCGGCGAGCCGGCCACGCTGGTGGTCCGGGCCCTCGAGCCGACCGACCGGACCGTCGCCGGGCAGGCGCGGTACACGGCGACGCTGGAGGTCACCCGCACCGACGGGACCACCTACCGGACCGTCACCCCGCTGATCACCCCGCTCGCGACGATCCAGCAGTACGCGCCGGGCACCCGGCACGAGGCCCGCGTCGACCCGGCCGACCCGGCGCAGGTCGCCGTGTTCGGCCCGATCGACTAGGGGGCCCGCCGTGTTCGGATTCGCCGGGTTCGGCCGGCCGGAGAGGCGAGCCGGGTGGCGGCTGTGGCTGCTCGGCGTCCCGACGACGCTCGCCTGGGCCGCCGCGGGCTGGTCCGGGTCGCTCGGGCTGCTGGACGGCTTCCGGCTGATGTCGCTGAACCGCGTCGACGCGTGGGGGGCCGACGCGGGCCCGGCGGTTTCGCTCGTGCTGTTCTTCGCCGCCGCGATCACGGTCGCGTCGTCGCTCGGCTTCGCGATGCTGTGGGCCGCCGTCCCGTCGGTGGACCGGATGGGCACCGGCTTCCGGGTGAGCTCGCTGACGACGGCCCTGGGCGTGGCGCTGGGCAGTGGCGTGGCGATCCCCTCGTGGACGCCGCCGGAGTCGGTGGGGCAGCGGTTGCCGTTCCTCGACGGGAAAGCCGAGCCGTGGTCCGATGTGGACTGGGTCGTCTACTACGAGCCTTACCTCGTGCCGGCGGTGTCCGGGCTCGTGGCGCTGGTCCTGATCGTGGTGCTGCTGCAGGCTTTCCTCAGCGAGGCCGAGGCGGACGACCGCGAGCAGGCACTGCGTCACCGCGGCCGGGAGGTGACCGGCTTCGTGACGCACGTCGAGTTCACCGACGTGTGGGTCATGGGGCACCCGAAGTTCGTCGTCCACGTGCGGTTCACGGCGGAGACCGGGGAACGCACGGTCGTGACGACGATGGTCACCCCGTTGTTCCAAGCTCCGTGCCGCGGTTCGGCGGTGCGGGTCCGCTACGACCCCCGAGACCCGGAAGCCGTGCTGGTCGAACCGGATCCGGCGGGGTCCCTCTTCTAGCGCCGGGAGTGCTGCCCATGTCCACCGCACCCGATCCCGTCCGTCCGCTCGCCCTCGTGCGCGGGTTGCTCGGCGGCGGTGTCACCGGGGTGACGCTGAGCGCGTTCGTCACCGGGATCGTGCTCGAGAAGGTCCCGCTGATCCTCTTCGGCCTGGGACTGCCCGTCGGCTACGGCGTCCTGCTCTTCGTCGCGGGCATGCCGCGGCGGGCCCGCGAGGCGATCGTCGTGCCGCGCGTGGCGCTGGCCAGAATCGAAAGCCTGCGCGCCGGCGGCACCGAGACGGGCGACGTCCCGGTCGACCTGGTCCTCACGATCGCCCCCGGCGACGTGCCGTCGTTCCGCGCCGGGATCACCCACCACGTCAACCTGGTCGACCTCCCGCGCTACCGCCCGGGGGACGTCCTCGTGGTCGAGTACCGCCGGACCGGCCGTGGCGGGGCAAGGTCGTCCCGTCGCCGCCGGCGGAGTGGGAGCGTCGCGCGGCCGAGGCGGTCGTCCGGTCCGCGCCGGAGTCCACTTTGGTCCAGGAGCCCCCGGAGGGGTGGGGGTTCGCGCTCGCCGCCTTCGCCGGGCTGCTGCTCGGCGCGGCCGTCGTGCTCGGCCTGTTCCGCGTCGAGCTGTTCACCCCGGAGCCGGTCGAGCCGCCGCCGTCGTCCTCGAGCTCCAGCACGGTCACCGTCGGCCCGCGGGAGTCCCCTCCGGACGCGGAGGAGCTGCGCGCGATCATCGAGTCCCTGGCCGGCCGCGCGGAAATCCCGGCCGACCGCGTTCCCGACCTCGTCCGGCAGGCCACGAGCACGCTCGACGTCGGGTGGCCGCGGAGCTGGCGGATCACCGTCGTCCGGGGACCGGACGCGGTGACCGTCCGGATCACCGCGACCGGGCCCGGCGGCAGTGCCTCCCTGGTCGTGCCGCCGCGCTGACCGGCCTGCTCAGGCAGGCGCGCACGTCAGCGTCGGTGGTGGTGCCGCCCCGGTCGCCTGGAACCCGAAGGTGGTGCTGCCGCCTGCGCCGATCCGGCCGTTCCACCCGGCGTCGGTGGCGACCACGCTCGCGCCGTTCTGCTTCAGGGTGGTGTTCCACGAGTTGGTGACCCGCTGGTCGCCGGGCCACGTCCAGCCGACCCGCCACCCGGTGATCGGCGTGCGGCGGTCGTTGGTGACGGTCACCGTCGCGACGTGCCCGGTGTCCCACCCGCCGTTGACGTGCAGGCTCGCCGAGCACCCGGCCGCCGGCAGGACCAGCAGCGTGATGGAGTTCGCCGGGCAGGTCGCGTCGATCCGGCCGTCGTCCGCCGGGAGATCGTCGCCGCGCACGATGGCGCCCAGGTCGGCCGGACCGTAGGTGAACCGCTGCGCCGCACCGGCGTTGTCGAACCCGGCCACCGACAGGGGTGAGGTGAGGTCGCCGCCGGTCTTGTTGACGACCATGACGGTCAGCGCCTGGTCGGCGGACCGCTGCGCCGCGTACACGGCCAGCTGACCCTGGTCGGCGGCGGTCGCCGACACGCTGACGTCGCCGAACCGGCTGCCGGCGCCGTCGTAGTTCCGGTACATGCGGAACGCGTACGCGCCCGGGTCGGTCGGCTTCGGTTCGCCCCACATCGTGGCGAGGTCGAGGCCCTCGCGGCCGAAGACGCCGAGGATGTCGGCCTCGGCCAGCGCGCCGTTGATGTCGTCCAGCGCGCCCCAGTTGTACTCGGTGATGGCCGTCTTGGTCCCGGGGTTGTACCGGTCGACCCACGACTTCATCGTGCGGATGAACTGCAGCGGCGGTGCGTTGACCCCGCTGGGGCCGATCCAGGACTCCTCGACGTAGGTGGGGTCCCACAGCGACCGGATGGACCGCAGCCGCAGCGCGTTGGCCTCGGGGGTCTTGTCGCCGCTGATCTGCGGGTAGAAGTGCTGGTCGAAGTAGTCGAGGAAGCGCTTGCCGCCGTGGGCGTCGCTGTAGTCCTTCATGTTCTTCAGGTACCACTGGGAGAGGTTGAGCCCGCCGTGCGCGGCGGAGTCGGTGCCCGGTCCGCAACCGTCCACTCCGGACGCGACCCATTCGCAGTACCCCCAGCCGGACGGGCCGAGTACGGCCGCGCTGGGGTCGGCGGCCTTGATCGCGGCGGCGGCCGCGGTGCCCTTGCCGCCCAGTTCGTCGTCCGAGACCGGCTCGGGGTGGACGTCCCGGTGCGTACTGGACCAGAGCACCGGCTCGTTGTCGAGTTCGTAGATCGGCACGCCACCTTGCGCCGCGGTGCCGAACCGGTCCACCAGGTGCGACACCATTTCGCCGTCGAAGGTCGCGTCCGTCCGGATGGAGGTGTCGGTGGGGTCGCCGCTGAGGTTCTGCTGGTCGAGCTTTCCGTTGCCGCAGTTGGGGTCCCACTGGTCGAAGCTGTCCTGCCGCGGATACCGCGTCGCGGGGAACCCGCAGGCGAACGGGTGGGATGACGGCGAATCCTTGGCCACCCACCCGCTCAGGGGCACGGTGACGACCGGCTTGATGCCGCGGCCGAGGGTGGACCCGACCATCCCTTCCACGGAGTGCTCCTGGTCGGCGACGATGTTCTCGAAGTACCAGTCGCTGCCGGTGTTGTAGGTGTGGTTCTTGAAGTTGTACCGGCTGGTGGCGTTCCCGCCCCAGCGCGCGACCGTCTGGCCGATTTCGGCGTTGAACGCCGGATCGCCGCCGTTGAGGCCGTAGATGTCCGGGCTGATCGGGTGCCGGGCGGCGGAGACGTCGATCGCCAGCGCGGGCCCGGTCGCGGCCGAGACCGGCGGGGCCGTGAGCGTCGCCGCCACGAGAGATGCGGCCACGCCGGTCACCATGACCGCTCGTCGCTTCCGCCATCGCCGAGCAGTCGTCACGAAAGCCTCCCACGCCGGGGTTTTCCTTGCCGACAGCATGGTGGAGTCGCGTGGAACGAACGTCCAGGCACCGCGCCCGGGCAAACGTTTGCCGTTGGGCCGGAAGGCGGATACGTCGACGATTTCGCTTGCGGTTCCGCAGGTAAGTTTCACCGGGACCGGGCGTAGGGGAGGAGGTGGGCTGCGGATTCCCGCAGTCGGTCCCGGACGGCGTCGAGGTCTACGTCGAGCAGGGTGTGGTCGCGTTTGCGCCAGCGCCCGGCGACCATGACGGCTTCGATGTCGCCCGTACCCGCGTACAGCGCGGCCGCGACCGGATCCGGTCCGAAGCTGTCGATGACGACGAGATCGGCCTGCATACCCGCCTCGAGCCGGCCGACGCGGTCGGCGAGGCCGAGTGCTCGCGCGCCTTCGACCGTCGCCCAGGCCAGCGCCTGCCTGGCGGTGATCGTCGCGGTGAGGGAGGGCGAGCCGGTGTCCTGCCGGTGACGCTCGTGGTCGTGACCGCGCTGGGCGGCCAGCGCGATCCGGGCGGCGGAGAGCACGTCGGCGGGGGTGACGGCGTCGGTGTCGGTACCCAGCGACGGTGCGGCGCCCAGCCGGAGCAGCCGGCCGGTTACGGGGAAGCCGTGGCCTTGGCCGAGTTCGTTTTCGGGCGTGCTGGTGAGGGTGGCGCCCGCGTCGACCAGGATCTTGATCCACTCTTCGGTGAGCCCGGCGCCGTGCACGACGTTGGTGGCGGGGCTCAGCAGCCCGGCGTCGCGCACCGCCGTCCACCCAGGTCCGGGTTCGCCGCCGCTCTGGTGCATCGACACGACGAGGCCGCGCTCGGCGGCGGCGCGGAAGTCGGCGACCGCGGTGTCCGGAGTGGACAGTTGGGGGCCGCGGACGGCCATGCCGAGGCTGAGCAGCGGGCCGGTGGACAGCCGGTCGACCTCGCCGACGGGGTGGGTCGCGTCGGGCGCGGAGTACGGGGTGCCGTGCAGGAACACCCCGCGGACGCCGGAGGCCGCGAGGCCGTCGAGCGCGGCGTCGGTGTGGTCCGGGGTGGGTGTGTTGTGGCACCAGTCGCCCAGGGTGGTGGTGCCGCGGTCGAGCTGGCTCAGCGCGCCGGCGAGGGTGCCGATGCGCATGTCCTCGGGGCGGTAGTGCCGGGCGACGGCGCCGTGCACGCGGCCGAGGTAGTCCGCCAGCGTCCAGTCGGCGCCCGCGCCGCGCAACGCGGTTTGCCACGTGTGCAGGTGGGCGTTGACCAGTCCGGGCACCACGATCCGGTCCGTCACGTCGACGATCTCGGCGCCGGTCGTGTCGAGTCCGTCGCCGACGGCGGCGATGGTGTCACCTTCGATCAGGACGTCGGCGCGTTCGGCGTCCGGCCGGTTCGGTGCCATGGTGATGACTCGCGCGCCGCGCAGCAGGACGCGGTTCATCCGGCCACCTCGGGAGTCATGGTGCGCACGGCGGCGCTGGTCGACTCGAGGAAGTCGCGGGTCGCGATGTGCCCGAGGTAGCCGTCGGGCCGGACGAGCAGCAGCGTGTCGCCCTCGAATCCGTAGCTGTCGCAGGCCTGGATGGTGATCCGTCGCAGCGGCGCTCCCACGGCCGGCCAGTCGAGTTCGCCGCTCGCCGCGGTGGCCTTCGGGCCGTACGCGACCACGGTGAAGTGCGGTCCCCGGTAGGTGTCGAACAGCCGCGAGCCGGGCAGGGCGGCGTCCGGCGCCCGGTCGCCGACTCGCAACGTCTTGGTGCGGTCGCGGCCGGCCGGGGCGAGGGGGCCGCCGTGGTAGGTCAGCGACAGCTGCTGTTCGTCCTTGCCGCGGCGCAGGCTCGACGGGTCGAGCTTGGCGAAGCCCTCGTACTTCTCGGTGGACAGGCCCAGCACACCGGCCGCGATCGGGAGGCGTTCGGCTTCGTAGCTGTCGAGCAGCCGCACGTCGGCTCCGGCGAGGACCTGGCCGAGCTTCCAGCCGAGGTTGTAGGCGTCCTGGATGCCGGTGTTGAGGCCCTGCGCGCCGGCCGGGGTGTGCACGTGCGCGGCGTCGCCGGCCAGGAAGACCCGTCCGCGGCGGTAGGCCTCGGTGAGGCGGATGTTGGGCCGGAACACCGACCGCCAGCGGATGTCGCGCACGGCGAGGTGCCGGTCGCGGGTGTGAGCCTGGATTCGCCGGGTGACGGCTTCCTCGCCGTCGGGTGGTTCTTCGTCCGGGGCCAGGCGGATCATCCACTGGAACAGGTCGGTGTGCGGCAGCGGGCACGCGCCGGCGAACCGGCCTTTCGCGCCCGGCCAGACGTGCCAGCGGTCGCGGGACAAGCCGGTGGTGACGGCGTCGACGATGAGCATCCGGTCCTGGTCGTCGGTCTCGCCGACGAACCCCACGCCGAGGTGCTTTCGGACGGCGCTGGACCCGCCGTCGGCGCCCACGAGGTAGCGGGCGGTGATCCGTTCGGGGCCGCCGGCCCCGGTCACGGTGGCGGTGACCGTCGTGTCGTCCTGGTCGAACCCGGCGAGCTCGCGGCCGTATTCGACCCGGCCGCCGAGCTTCCCGAGCCGGTCGTGCAGCACGGAGTCGGTGCGGTACTGGGGCATCAGCCGGGTGTTCGGGTGGGGCACGCCGGCGCTGGGTTCGCGGTTGCGGAACATCCGCCACGGGACGGTGACCGGGCCCAGGTGGATGCCGAGGCGGGGGTAGTCGCTGCTGCCGGCGAGAACGGCGTCGAGCACGCCGAGGTCGTCGAACACCTCGAGGGTCCGCGGCTGGATGCCCTTGGCGCGGGAGCCCGCGAAGGGGTGCGGGGCCTTGTCGACGATCCGGACGGCCAGGCCGCGGCGGAGGAGGTCGATCGCCAGCGTGGTGCCGGTCGGGCCGGCGCCGGCGATCAGGACGTCGAGGGGTTCGTTCACGGTTCGAGCCGATCGGGGTGGGGAACGGCGAACGACGCGACCAGGTCGCCGACGTCGTGGGGCCGCTCGAAGGGGGCCATGTGGCCGCATTCGGTGATGACGTGCGTCTGCCGCGGGCGCAGCAGCCCGACGACGGTGTCGAGGTGCGTGACCGGGGTGACCCGGTCGTCGTCGCCCCACACCAGCAGGACCGGCAGACCCAGCTCTGCCGTGCGGCGGAAGAGGTCCTGCCGCTCGTACAGCGGAAAGTCCTGCAAGGTCTGGAAAAACGCGTACAGGGAGCCTTCGTACCGGTAGGCGTCCCGGACCATGGCGACCAGCCGGGCGGAGAGCCCGGGGTCGCGGACGTTGTGCCCGAGGTGGTCTTCCAGCAACCGGCGGCCGAAGCGCCGGGCGACGAACCCGGCCACGACGTCGTTGCGCAGCAACCGTTGTGGCCGCGGACGTTCGCCCAAGCCGGCCGGTCCGACGACGGTGAGCGTGGCGACCGCTTCCGGGTACCGGTTCGCGTAGGCCATCGCGACGAGGGCGCCCATCGACGTGCCGACGAGGTGCCGCGGCGTCGTGAGGTCCAGTGCCGAGGTCAGCTCGGCCAGCTGCCGGACGAACAACGCCTCGTCGTAGCGGCCCCGGACGCGGTCGGAGTAGCCGCGGCCGTAGGCGCTGCAGGTCAGGGTGCGCAGGCCGCGGGCGTGCAGCCGGGCGGCGAGTCCGTCCCAATAGGACAGTGGGATCGTGATGCCGCCGACGAGCACGGCGAGTTCGCCGTCCTCGGGACCGGCGAGCTCGTAGTGCGTCACCCCGTCGGACAGGGAGGCGAAGCTGCCGCGCAGGGTTCGCCGGGTGGCCGCGTCGAGCCGGCGGTCCTCATCGGACGCGACGAAGTACTTCATCGCAGGAACTCCGCGATCGCCGTCGCCACCCAGTCGGGGTCTTCTTCCGGCAGCAGGTGCCCGCCGTCGGCGTGGACGCGCTCCTGGGCGCCGGGGATGTCGCGGGCGAAGTGCTGCCCGTCGACCTCGGCGCTGCGCAGGACCAGTGTCGGGACGGCGATCTTGGGGATCTCGGCGCTGCGGTCCGGCTGGTCGGTGTTGGCGAAGTCGACGAACGCCGACCGGTTCCCCGGCCGGCTCGTCAGCGCGTGCACCCGGTCGACCATGGCGTCGTCGACGATGGCCGAGTTCGCGCCGACGGCTTCCCGCAGCCCGCGTTCGGTCGCGCTTCGCGGCAGCCAGTGCCGAAGCAGTGGGCGGAGCAAGGGATTCCGGGCGAGGCGCAACCCGGCGGGCAGGGTCTTCCCGGGGTAGCCGGTCGCGTTGACCAGGACCAGCGCGTCCACCCGCTCGGGGGCGTCCAGGGCCAGGTTCCACGCGATGTTGCCGCCGAGGGAGTTCCCGGCCACCGCGAAACGCGGCAGGTCCAGCGCGGTCGTGAAGCGGGCGATCGTGCGCGCGGAGGTCCGGACGCGGTAGTCGCGGTCGGGCCGCGGTCCCGTCCGCCCGAAGCCGGGCAGGTCCGGGCGGATGACGTCGTGGGAAGCCGACAACAGTTCCGCCACCCGCCCGAAGCCCTCGAGCGAGGACCCGCTGCCGTGCAGCAGGACCACCGCGGGTCCCTGACCTGCGCGGACGTAGTGGATGTGCTGGCCGTCGACCGCCAGCGAATGGGTGCGCTCCATAATGGCAACAGTGTTGCCGTTATTCATCGGCGTGTCAACGCCGGTCATACTCACGGGGTGACAAGCTCGTCCTCGCCGGCCACGGCCGCCCGCCGATCGCGCGGCCGCCCCGCCGTCCCCCTCGACCGCATCCTCGCGACAGCGCTGCGGCTCGTCGACGAGGAAGGCGCCGAGGCGCTGTCCATGCGGACCCTCGCCCAGCGGCTCGAATCCGGCACGGCCACGCTCTACCGCCACTTCGGCAACCGGGCGGCGTTGATCACCCAGGTGATCGACCGGGTCTTCGGCGAGATCGACCTCGACCCCCGGTCATTGGCCGGGCTGGGCTGGGACGAGGCCTGCCAGGCCGTCGCCCGGGCGATGTTCGACGCGCTGGGCCGGCACCCGAAGATCGCGCCACTGCTGATCGAGCAGACCCCGACCGGACCGAACGCCATGGTGCTGCGAGAACGCTGCCTCGCCGTCCTGCTCGACGGCGGGCTCCCGCCGCACCTCGCCGCGCGCGCCTACGCCACCCTCGCGCGGTATGTCCTCGGCTTCGCCATCCAGCTCACCGGATCCGGGAGCGACGTCGAGCGAGAACGCTTGTCGACGCATTTCCACGACCTGCCGCCGGCCGAGTTCCCGGCCACCCACGCGGTCGCGGACTCGCTGCCGGTGCCGCTGGCGGACGAGTTCACCTTCGGCTTGGAACTGATCGTCGACGGCCTGCGCCGGTTGCGCGACCGCTGACCGGCGCGGATCTCAGTTCGCGGGGGCCGGGGCAGCCGGTACGGCGATGAGCTCGAGCGCTGTCACGCGAGCGTCGGCGAGGGCTTGGAGGCCTTCGGCGGCCGTCGCGCGGACCTGCGCCGGAGTCGCCTGCTCCGGACCCAGCAACGCGGTCACCGCCTTGGCGAGGACCTCCTCCGGAACCACCGGCCCCGGCCGGAACCGGCTCGGTGCGGGGGCTTTCAGGAAGCCGGTGAGCAGGGCGTGGAGGGCCAGCGCCTGTTCGGCGAGCGGCCAGTCGGTCCGGGCGAGGGCGTGCCGGCGCCAGATCGGGAGCACGCCGTACATCATCGCGTCCGGGCTCAGCGTCTCCAGCAGCTTCGCCGAGCGCGGATCGTCGGTGAGCGCGCCGAGGAGGCCGTCGTCGCCGCGGCGCAGGGCGTCGACGAACGGGTGCCGGGCCGCGGTGGCCAGCATGTCGGGCAGGAGCCGGGACGGCCGGGCGAGGTCGGGGTCGGCGGTGACCGCTTCGGTGACGTCGTCGGCCAGCCCGATGAAGTCCCGGCTGACCAGGCCGAGCAGGAGGTCTTCCTTCGTCTTCCAGTACAGGTAGACGGTGCCCTTGCCGATGTGGGCCCGGGTGGCGACGTCGGCGATGGTGACGCCTTTGCTGCCGCGCGCGAGCAGCAGCTCACCCGCGGCGGCGAGGATGCGCGCCGCCTTGGGCGAGCTGTGTTCAGGCAGGTCCGGCAACGCTGGTCCTTCCGGGGTCGAGTACGCGTCCGACGATATCGGCGTTCTTGAACTTCTCGATGTCGTCCACGCGCATCACGCGTTCGAGCAGGCGGCCGCCGAGCCGGGTCTTGGCCAGTTTCGGGAGCGTGCGGCGGAAGACGATCTCCGGGTGGCTGTCGGCCATGAAGATCTTGCGGTCGCCGGCCGCGCCGTCCTGGTAGTGGTCGATGTAGGGGCGCAGGGCGCGTTCCCACTCGGTCAACGCGGTTCCGACGTCGTCGTGGCGTTCGAGCATCGTGCCGAGCAGGTCGGCGCCGGTCAGCCCGGACGAGACCCCCATGCCGGCGTAGAGCGTGACGCACCAGGCGGAGTCGCCGACCAGGACGACGCGCCCGCGGTGCCACTGCGGCATCCGCACCTGCTCCACGGAGTCGAAGAGGGCGTTGTCGGCCGACTCCAGGTGGTCGACGACGTCGCCGAGCGTGCCGCGCAGTGGTCGCGGCCCGAAGGCGGCGCGGACGCGCTGCGCGGGCGTGGCGGTGAATTCGGCGCCGACGTCGTCGGTGCGGTAGGTCAGCATGATCGTGGGGTTGTGGTCGGCGAAGGCGAAGACCCACATCGACCGGCCCGGTTCGAGCAGCGTCGCGCCTTGGCCGGGGTCGAGGCCGGCCGGGGTCCCGGCGTACTCGAAGGCCACGACCATGTAGCCGAGGCGGCGCAGGTGGTCTTCGTGCGGGCCGAACACCAGCGACCGCACGGTCGAGCGCAGCCCGTCGGCGCCGACGACGAGGTCGAACCGCTCGGTGACCTCGACGCCGCTCTCGGTGTTCCGAAGGGTGACGTCGACCCCGCCGGCGTCCTGCTCGATCGCGGTGGGCACGGTGGAGTAGCGGATTTCGACGTCGTCGGGCAGGACCTCGAAGGCGGCTTGTTCGGCGTCGCCGCGCAACATCAGCCACGGCTTGCCGGGCAGGTCGCGGAACCCCGCGCCCGGCCGGCGGCGCCCGTTCCGGTCGAGGTTCACCGGCGGCCGCGGGCTGCCGCGGTCGTGCAGGTGGGCCCCGAGGCCCAGCCGCGTGGCCGCCGCCTTGCCCGCCCCGAACAGGGCGACGAAGTAGCCACCGGACCGCCGCCCCGGCGCGCGTTCGATCAGCACGGGCGTCCAGCCCGCGGCCCGCAACCGCGCCGCGGTGGCGATCCCGCTGACGCCCATTCCTACGACCAGTACCCGGCGTGTGGTGGTGTCGTTCATGACTTCGACCATACTGACCAGATTAGTCAGTTGGTCAGTTCGTGGTCTGGATCACGTCTGTTCGGTTGACCCGATCTGTGCTTCGGGAGTCCGCAGCCCGTACACGCGAGCAGCCGTGCCGCCGCGGATGGCGGCTTGTTCGGGCGGGGTCAGGTCGTCGAGCAGCCCGTCCGCGGCCTCCATGACCCTCGCGTAGGACCCCGCGAGCAGGCACACCGGCCAGTCCGAGCCCACCATCAGCCGGTCGGGGCCGAACGTCGTGAGCGCCGTCTCCACGTACGGCCGCAGGTCGGCCGGCTGCCAATTCCGGCCGGCTTCCGTGACGAGACCGGACAGCTTCGCGACGACGTTGGGCTCCCGGGCCAGGGCGGCCAAGCCGGTCGCCCAGGGTTCGAGCTGACCGGCGGCGACCGGCGGTTTGCCGAGGTGGTCGAGGACGAACGTGAGGTCCGGCAGCGCCCGGGCCGCCGCGGTGGCCGCCGGGAACTGGTGGGGCCGCACGAGCACGTCGTACACCAGCCCGGCGTCGCGCACCGCCGCGAGCCCCGCCAGGACGTCTTCCCGCGCCAGCCAGCGCGGGTCGGGCTCGGCCTCGACGAGGTGCCGGATGCCGGCCAAGAGCTCGCCGCCCGGCGCCGACCGCAGCCGCTCGATGTCCCGCGCCGGGGCGTCCGTGAGGTCGACCCAGCCGACCACGCCCGCGATGAGCGGCTCCGCGGCCGCCGTCGCGAGGAACTCGATCGACTCGTCCAGGTCGGGCAGGACCTGGACGAGCACCGTCGCGTCGATCCCCGCCGCGGCCGCCCGCAGGTCGGCCGTCGTGTAGTCACGCCGGATCGCCGCGGTGTCGTCGCCGTCCAGCCACGCGTGGCGCCGGGCGGAGGTGCGCCACAGGTGGTGGTGCGCGTCGACGCGCCGGCCGGGGTCGAGGGGGAAACGCGTGGCGGGGACCGTAACAGACATATGATGTCTCGCTCAAAGATCAAGTGACTCATCATATGTAAAAGCGCGGAAGGTAGTCACTGGTAACGCTAAGTCTAAGTTATGGCCGTGTTGTGGGTCGACTCTGGACAATCCGCGTGCCGGCGCGTAGCCATACATATGTTGTCTGGCTGAGGAGAGGTGGCCCGTTGGCCGAAGTGATCAGTGCCATCGACGCCGTCGACGTGCGCTTTCCGACTTCGCTGAGCCTGGACGGGTCGGACGCGATGAACCCCGAGCCCGACTACTCGGCGGCGTACGTGACCATCGGTACGAGCGCCGGTGACGAAGGCTACGGGCTGGCCTTCACCGTGGGCCGCGGCAACGACGTCGAGGTCGCCGCCGTCCGCGCGCTCGTGCCTCTGGTCGTGGGGATGCCGGTGGACGACGCGCTCGCCGACCTCGGCGCGTTCTCCCGCCGGCTGACCGGCGACAGCCAGCTGCGCTGGCTGGGCCCGGACAAGGGCGCGATCCACATGGCCGCCGCGGCGATCGTCAACGCCGCGTGGGACCTGCGGGCCCGCCGCGAAGGCAAGCCGGTCTGGCGCCTGCTGGCCGAGATGTCGCCGGAGGAACTGGTCGACCTGGTCGACTTCCGGTACCTGCGCGACGCCCTCACCCGCGAGGAAGCCCTCGACCTCCTCCGCCGCGCCGAACCCGGCCGCGCGGCCCGCCAGGCCGAACTCCTGGAATCCGGTTTTCCCGCCTACACCACGACTCCCGGCTGGCTCGGGTACTCGCCGGAGAAGCTGGCGGCACTCGCGAAGGAGGCCGTCCAGGACGGGTTCACCCAGATCAAGCTCAAGGTCGGCGCCGACCTCGACGAAGACGTCCGCCGGCTGCGGCTCGCCCGCGAAGTCGTCGGGCCGGACGTCCGGATCGCCATCGACGCCAACCAGGCCTGGGGTGTCGGCCAGGCCATCGAATGGCTGCGCCCGCTCGCCGAGTTCGACCCGTACTGGATCGAGGAGCCGACCTCGCCCGACGACGTCCTCGGCCACGCCGCCATCCGCCGGGCGGTGGCGCCGATCAAGGTGGCCACCGGCGAGCACACCCACAACGCGGTGATGTTCAAGCAACTGCTGCAGGCGGAGGCGATCGACGTCCTCCAGCTCGACGCGAGCCGCGTCGCCGGCGTCACCGAGAACATCGCGATCCTGTTGCTGGCCGCGAAGTTCGGCGTCCCGGTGTGCCCGCACGCCGGCGGCGTCGGGCTGTGCGAAATGGTGCAGCACCTGGCGATGTTCGACTTCGTCGCGGTGAGCGGCACCCAGACCGACCGCGTCATCGAGTACGTGGACCACCTGCACGAGCACTTCGTCGACCCGGTGCGGATCGAGCGCGGCCGCTACCTGGCTCCGCGGGAGCCGGGCCTCGGTGCGCGGCTGCACCCGGAATCCGTTGCGCGGTACCGGTTCCCGGACGGCCCGGTCTGGCAGCGGGACGCGGTGGTGGTCGCGTGAGCGGGGAATTCGACGGCGTCCGCGCGATCGTGACCGGCGGCGCGTCCGGCATCGGGCTCGCCACGGCGCTGCGGTTGTCCGCACGGGGTGCGCGGGTCGTTTGCCTCGACCTGAACAACAAGGTCGAAGAGCCGCTGACCGGCGTGCGGGCCGACGTCTCGGACGACAACTCGGTGCGAGCCGCGGTCGCCGCCGCCGTCGAGCACCTCGGCGGCCTCGACGTCCTGGTCAACAACGCGGGGATCGGGGCCCAGGGAACGGTCGAGGACAACGACGACGCCGAGTGGCACCGCGTCTTCGACGTCAACGTCGTCGGCATGGTGCGCGTGACCCGCGCGGCCCTGCCGCACCTGCGCGCGTCGCCCGCGGCGGCGATCGTGAACACCTGCTCGATCGCGGCGACCGCCGGGCTGCCGCAACGGGCGCTCTACAGCGCCACGAAAGGCGCGGTCCTCGCGCTTACCCGCGCGCTGGCCGCCGACCACTTGGCCGAAGGGATCCGCGTCTGCTGCGTGAATCCCGGCACCGCGCACACCCCGTGGATCGACCGGCTGCTGGCCACCGCCGACGACCCCGAAGCCGAGCTGGCCGCACTCGCCGCGCGCCAGCCCTCCGGCCGGCTCGTCACCGCCGACGAGGTCGCCGCGGCGATCTGCTACCTGGCCGGCCCGGACTCCGGGGCCACCACCGGCACCGATCTCGCCGTGGACGGCGGTATGTCCGGCCTGCGGCTCCGCCCGAAACCTGTCAACGAGGAGAGGTCATGAAGTTCCAGCACCTGCGCGCCGCCGCTGTCGTCACCGCCGGCGTCCTGACCGCGGCCGCACTGGCCGGCTGCAGCGGCGGCGGCTCGACCGCCGCTTCGGGGGGCAAGACCGTCGTGGGGGTCGACTACCCGCGCTCGGACACCGACTTCTGGAACGCCTACATCAAGTACGTGCCCCAGTTCGCCGGGCAGTTCGGCCTCGACCTCAAGACCACCAACTCGCAGAACGACGTCGCCAACCTGACGGCCAACGTGCAGACGATGATCAGCCAGGGCGTCAAGGGCGTGGTCATGGCGCCGCAGGACACCGCGGCGATCATCCCGACCCTGCAGCAGCTCGCGGGGAAGAAGATCCCGGTCGTGTCCGTCGACACCCGCCCCGACCAGGGCAACGTCTACATGGTCGTGCGGGCCGACAACCGAGCCTACGGCGAGAAGGCCTGCCAGTTCCTCGGCACCAAGCTCGGCGGCAAGGGCAAGGTCGTCATGCTGCAGGGCGACCTCGCGTCGATCAACGGCCGCGACCGCACCGAAGCCTTCAACGACTGCATGAAGAAGAACTTCCCGGGCGTCACGGTCTTCGGCGAGGCCACCAACTGGGACGCCAACACCGCGGCCCAGAAGCTCCAGACGCGGCTGACGGCGAACCCGGACATCAAGGGCGTCTACATGCAGTCCAGTTTCGCGCTGTCCGGCACGCTGCAGCTGCTGAAGCAGCGCGGCCTGGCGGTCCCGGCGAGCGACCCGAAGCACGTGTTCATCGTGTCCAACGACGGCATCCCCGAGGAGCTGGCCAAGATCCGGGCGGGGGAGATGGACGCGACCGTGTCCCAGCCCGCGGACCTGTTCGCCAAGTACGCCCTGCAGTACGTCAAGGACGCGATCGCCGGCAAGACACCGGCGGTGGGCAAGACCGACCACGACAGCACGATCATCCAGGTCCGCGACGGCCTGATGGAGGACCAGCTGGCCGCGCCGCTGGTCACCGCGGACGGTGCCACGTTCGGGCCGGTGAGCAGCGTCAAGGTCGACGACCAGTCCCTGTGGGGCAACAGCAAGAGCTGAAGCGCCGCGGAGAGGAACCGAACATGAACACCGTGCCGGTCGTCGAGGCCCGTCAGGTGGTCAAACGCTACGGCGCCACGGTCGCACTGGACCACGCCGAACTGACCGTCCTACCCGGACAGACGCACGCGCTCGTCGGCCGCAACGGGGCCGGCAAGTCGACCCTGGTGTCCGTCCTCACCGGACTGACCGAGCCGGACGCCGGAACCGTGGGGCTGAACGGGGAACCGGCACCGGCGCTGTCCGACCGGGACGGCTGGCGGACGCGGGTGGCGTGCGTGTACCAGCGGTCGACGATCATCCCCGACCTGTCGGTGGCGGAGAACCTGTTCCTGAACCGGCAGGAGACCCGCGGCGGGTTCGTCCGCTGGGCCGCGCTGCGCCGCTCCGCCACCGAGCTGCTCGACCGCTGGTCGGTGGACGTCGACGTGCACCGGCCGGCCCGCGAGCTGAGCGTGGAGCAGCGGCAGTTCGTCGAGATCGCGCGGGCGCTGTCGTTCGGCGCCCGGTTCGTCATCCTCGACGAGCCGACCGCGCAGCTCGACGGGGCCGCCATCACCCGGCTGTTCGGCCACATCGCCGAGCTGCAGCGCCAGGGCGTCACGTTCCTGTTCATCAGCCACCACCTGCAGGAGGTGTACGAAATCTGCGACACGGTCACGGTGTACCGGGACGCCCGGCACGTCCTCACCGCGCCGGTCGCCGAGCTGCCGAAGGCGGACCTCATCGCGGCGATGACCGGTGAGAACGCCGTCACGGTGCAGGAACGGACGTCGTCGGCCCGGTCCGGCCTCGAACCCGTGCTGCGCGTGGCCGACCTGAGCCTGGCGCCGTTCTACGACGGCGTGTCGTTCGACGTCGCGCCCGGGGAGATCGTCGGGCTGGCCGGGTCGGGCGGCAGCGGCAAGACCGAGCTGGCCGAATCCCTGGTGGGGCTGCGCAAACCCACCTCCGGCACGGTCTTCGTCGGAGACCGGCGGCCGCGGCCCGGCGACGTCCCGGCCGCGCTGGCCGCGGGGGTCGGCTTCGTCCCGGAAGACCGCCACCACCAGGGTTTCGTGCCGGAGATGTCCATTGCGGACAACACCACGATGAGCGTCATGGACCGGCTCGGCCCGGGCATCTTCGTCCGGTCCGGCCTGCGCGACCGGGTCGCCGGGAAGCTGATCACGCGGCTGGCGGTGAAGACCCCCGGGCCGCAACTGCCGGTGTCGGCGCTGTCCGGCGGCAACCAGCAGAAGGTCGTCATGGCCCGGGCGCTGGCCGGCGACCCCCGCCTGCTCGTGCTGATCACCCCGACGGCCGGGGTCGACGTGCGGTCGAAGGAGTTCCTCCTGGGCAAGGTCGCGGAGGCCGCCGCGGCGGGCACCGCGGTGCTGATCGCCTCGGACGAACTCGACGACCTGCGCCTGTGCGACCGGCTCCTGGTCGTGGTGCACGGCCGGCTCACCACCGAAATCCCCGCCGGCTGGCAGGACCGCGAGGTCGTGGCCGCCATGGAAGGAGTCGACCTCGATGCCTGAAAGCCCCGTCGCGGTGGACGTCCCGCCGCGGACCGGACCCGGCACCGCCCGGCCGCCCCGGCGCATCGCCCTGGCCCGCCTGCGCGACTTCGCGCTCGTGCCGGGGATCATCGCGATCGCCGTCGTCGGCCAGCTGGTGAACCCGGTGTTCCTCCAGTACGACAACGTGATCAACATCCTGCAGACCATGTCGGAGATCGCCCTGCTGGTGCTGGCCCAGACGATGGTCCTGGTCGTCGGCAAGATGGACCTCTCGCTGGAGTCCACGTTCGGGCTCGCGCCCGGCGTGGCGGCCTGGCTGACGGTCGGCGGCGGGCATTCCCTCGGGCTGCTGCCGTCCTGGACCGCGGTGCCCGTGGTGCTGGCCGTGGGCGTGGTGGTCGGGGCGCTCAACGCGCTGCTGATCGTCCGGTTCGGGCTGAGCGGGTTCGTCGTCACCCTCGGCATGCTGATCGTGCTGCGCGGCCTGCTGACCGGGATCTCCGGCGGCCAGACGTTCTTCGGCCTGCCCGATTCGCTGCTCTACCTCGGCACCACGCTGTGGGCGGGGATCCCGGCGTCGATCTGGGTCTGCGTGCTGCTGTTCGCGGGCGGGATCGTCCTGCTCGGCTACACGCGGTTCGGTCGCAGCCTGTACGCGATCGGCGGGAACGAGGACGCGGCGAAGGCCGCCGGTATCCGGACCGACCGGATCGTGTGGATCGTGCTGATCGGGGCCAGTGTGCTGGCCGCGCTCGGCGGGCTGCTGCTGTCCGGCCGGCTCGCCTCGGTGGCCGCGGCGCAGGGCAACGGCTACATCTTCACGGTGTTCGCCGCGGCGGTGATCGGCGGCGTGAGCCTGAACGGCGGCCGGGGCACGCTGTTCGGGGCGTTCACGGGCATTCTGCTGCTGTACATGATCCAGAACGTGCTGACCCTGGCCGGCGTCCCGGCCCAGTGGATCGGCGCGCTGAACGGCGCGATCATCCTCATCGCACTGGTGATGTCCCGCATCACCAGCGGCAAGCGGCAGACCTGACCGCGGTGCCGCTCCGACGGCACTTACGTGCCTGGCCGGCCGTCGAGATCGCGGAGGTCGGCCAGGTGCGCGCGCAGCCAGCGTTCCGAGGTGTCCACGTGCATCAGCGCGGCCGCGGTGGCGACCGCCGGGTCGCGGTCGGCCAGGGCGTCGTAGATCGCTTTGTGTTGCGACAGCGTGATGTGCGTCGCGCCGCGCTCGACCGTGCCGCGCCAGACCCGTGCGCGCAGGGTCCGCGACGAGATCCCGTCCAGCAACGCCGTGAGCGTCTCGTTGCCCGCGGCGCTGACGACCGCGCGGTGGAAGGCGGCGTCGAGCACCGTGAGGCGCTCGACGTCCTCGATCGCGTCGTGCATCGCGTCGAGCAGCTCGCCCACGTCCCGCAGCTGCGCGTCGGTGATCCGAGTGGCGGCCAGCCCGGTCGCCGCGGGTTCCAGGAGCCGGCGCACCTCGGTCAGCTCCAGGACGCTGCCGTCCCGCATCAGCGCCACCGCGTTGCCGAGGCCTTCCAGGAGCAGGCTCGGCGCGAGGCTGGTGACGTACGTGCCGTCGCCGCGGCGGACTTCGAGCACCCGCGCCAGCGCGAGCGCCTTCACCGCCTCCCGCGTGGGGCTGCGCGAGATCCCCAGCTCGGTGGCCAGCTCGTGTTCGGGAGGAAGCTTGGCACCCGCCGGGAACCGGCCGGACCGGACGAACTCCCGGATCCGGTCGATCGCTTCGTCGGTCAGCGACCTCGCCATCGCACTCCTCGTTGCTCGGACTCAACGAGGTCAGCCTAGCATTCGTATGATGTCTCTCTCGAACGAACCGATCGGCGTGCGCGTTCTCCCCTGATTTCAGGGCGAGACGTGTGATGTCTCGATGCCCGCGTTGCGCATCACATCCTGCGCGGCGGCCGGCCAGTTCCCGTCGGCGACCTGGACGTTGCCGTCGAGGACGTTGTGGTGCGGCGCGCCGGTCGCGACCCGCGCGATGCCCGTGTTGTACCAGTTGACGGTGAAGGTGCTGTCGTCGGTGTTGTTGGTGCTGCTCGCGTTGGTGAACGCCCAGACCCCGGCGTCCTGGATGACGTTGTTCGCGAGGCTCACGTATCGCGATCCTTCGTCCAGGTACAGGCCCACGGTGTTGTGGTTGTCGTAGATGTAGTTCCGGTCGATGACCGCGCCGGGGTTGGCGGAGAGGTTGTAGATGCTGCCGCCGTCGTGGAAGACCTTCTTCGTGCCGTGCACGAGGTTGTAGCGGACCACGGTGTCCTTCAGCGTGGTCGGCGTGGTGTACACGGGCTGGTAGGCGTACAGGCCGCGGTCGCGGTAGTCCTGGCTGCCGCCGGGGTCGTTGGCGCCCCAGCCCCAGCCGACGTCGATGCCGTCGTAGGCCAGGTCGGACACTTCGTTGTGCTCGATGACGGCGTGGGTGACGTAGGTGCTCAGGATCCCGGCCATGTCCTTGTAGTCCCGAGCCACGTTCGTGACCAGGTTGTCGGTGATGGTGACGTTCCGGTCGGCCAGCGCGGGGTTGCCCGGGTGGTGCGCGTCGGGCTGCACCCCGCCGACGACGATGCCGGAACCGGCGTCGTCGGTGAAGGTGTTGCGCCGCACCGAGATGCCGGACGCGCCGAGGCCGACGCCGCTCGCGTGCGCGTCGGCGTCGTTGCCGATGCCGAGGGCGACCTGGCCCAGGTGGGCGAACGTGTTGCCCTCGAACGCGATGCTGTCCGCCGCGGAGACCTGGACGGCGGCGGGAACCTGGTGCCAGCTGTTGCGCGCCGCCTCGAACAGGGGCAGCCGACCTGGCACGACGTCAGGAAGTCGGCGGGCTGCGGGAAGGCGGCGGCGAGGAACGCGCCGCTCTGCTGGTCGGCGTAGCCGATCGACGTCCCGGGCTCCAGCCAGGTGGTGTGCTCGAAGCCGAGCCCCCGGAAGGCGAGGTCGCGGACCGGCCGGCCGGGGGTTCCGCTCACCTGGACCAGCGACGTCAGGCGCGGCAGTTCCACGTCCTTGCCCACCGGGGACTGTCCCGGCGCGGCCTTGTAGAACAGCTTCCCGGCGGCCGGGTCGAGGTACCACTGCCCGGTCTGCAGGAAGGAGTACGAGTTCTCCAGCAGCAGCGTCCCGCCCGCGAAGGGACGGGCGAGCGTGTCGTAGCCCCAGTTGTTGTTGTTCCACGCCGGTTGCTGCATGGTGATCGTCGTGCCGGCGATGCTCTGCACCGGGGAGTACCGGTCGGTGAAGGAGTTCTGGCTCTCCACCTCGATCCGGTTCTGGGCGGGCAGGGAAGCCAGGTAGCCCAGCGCCGGGTTGACGATGGTCAGGCCGGTGGCGGTGACCTGGACGTCGGTCCGTGCGATGGTGATCGCCGCCCGGGGAGCCGAAGCGCCGTCGACGTAGAGCTGCCGCGAATCGGCGCCCTTCGGCACGTCGGCGACGAAGATGTTCGCCGCCGGGTCGTGCAGCTTCCACCCGGTCACGGGCTGGCCGCCGGAGAGCACCGGGGTCTGGCCGGGACGGCCCTGCCAGGTGATGGTGTGGCCGTTGCGGCCGGAGTCCTCGGCGGTGAACTTCAGCGGGGTGCTCAGCCGGTAGGTGCCGCCCGCGAGTTCGACGTGGACGTCCGCGAGCGAGGACAGCGTGCGGGCGAGCTTTTGCGCGTGCTGCAAGGTTTCTCCGCCGTGGGGCGCCACCACGATCGTGAACGCGGGGATCCCGGCTGCGTCAGCCGGGACGGCGGTCAGCGCCGTGACGCCGGCGGCGACGGCCAGCGCGGTCAGCACTTTCTTGACGAGGTGGCGCATGATCGTCCTCCTTGAGGATCGTGCGGGGAATCGGGGAGTTCGGTCAGCGGCCTGCGTCACCGTCGTCGAACGGGGTGGCGTAGGACGGCGTGCCGGCGCGCAGGACCATCCGCAGCGTCAACCGGATCCGGCTGGACCGGGGCAGGTCCACCCGCAGCCACGGGCCGTCGAGGTCGGCCGACGCCGACGTCACGACCGGTTCGCCGTGGCCGTAGTCGTAGAGGCCGCCGACCCACGACGGGTCCTCGCACACGCTGTACTCGACGCGGCGGAGGTGGTGCTCGGCGAACGCGCCGGCCTGCACGACCACCGACCGCGGCTCCTGCGGGTCGAGGTTGACCAGCTCGACGACGGTCGCCTCGGGGTCGATGCCGGAAACCAGCGCCGCCACGGACGGCGGCAGGCCCGGCCGACGCGCCTGGGCGTCGTAGTAGCGGACGCGGGCCTGCTGCAGGCCGCCGTTGTAGACGACCTGCGGAGCGCCCCACGTGAGCTGGACGAGAGCTTCGGTGACCACGGGGTTGGACTGCTGCCACAGGTGGATGTCGGCTTCCGGAACGGCCCGGCCGCGGTAGCGCTCCATGCGGGTCAGCCGGTGCCGCACCTGGGCCTGGGCCGCGGCCAGGATGCGTTCGGGGTAGTCCGGGTTGTCGCCCGCGAGGTAGGCGAACCACGGCTCCTCGTGCCCGGCCTCTTCCTTGCTGCGGAACGGCCGCACGGTCCGCCAGTCGTGGCCGCCCGCCGCGCGCAGCCGCTCGAGGCGTTCGCGGTCCTCCGGCGCGGCCGTGTGGTGCCACAACGCGGCCGGGACGCCCATCAGCATCGGGTTGTAGTCGAACCAGCCGCGGTCGTCGTAGCGGAAGGGGACGTGCAATGTCGGCGTGTCGACGTCTTCACGCAGCTGCACGGTCCACTTCGTGGCGAGGCTGGAGTCGGCTTCGGTGAACGCCATGACCTTGCCGTGGGCGATCATCTCGTCCAGCGCCGGGCGCACCAGGTCGGTGAACGTGTCGTCGCCGGTGGCGAGCGCGGCGGAGAGGGCGGCGACGACGGCGGCGTGCCCGACGCTGTACCAGCCGTGCGGCCAGGACCAGCCGTAGTGCCCGCCGTACCAGCGGCCCTCCAGCAGCCCGCCCACGGTCCCGTCGGGAGCGACGTTGTCGGGGAGGATGCCGTCGTTGGCCACCGCGCGGTCCCGCCAGGCGCCGACGTACTCGGCGAGCCAGTCGCGGTAGCGCTGCTCGCCGGAGAGCAGCAGGGCGTTGAAGACGAGCCCGGCGGCGGCCAGGTTGACCGCGGTGTCCCCGGTTCCCGTTCGCCGCCGCATCTGCTCGCCCAGCCGCGGGTCGCGGTCGCGCGGGGGCTCCTCGGCGTCCGCGGGCAGCAGCCACTCCAGCGGGAAGCCGTACGTCGCGGCTTCGCGGGGCAGCCACGGGTACGAGCCGCCGTCGAAGAGTCCTTCGCGCTCCGGATCGCTGCCGTTGTGCGGACGGCGGATGATGCGGTGCCCGGGGTCGTAGTTGCCGTGCGCCGGGTCGACGTAGAGCTCGGCGAACCGCAGCGCGCGCTCCCGCCACCGCCCGGGCGCGGCCATGCACAGGAAGTACAGCAGCAGCAGGCTTTCGCCCTGGTGGAACCAGTCGTAGCCGCGTTCGTACTCCTCGTGCAGCATGCCCAGCTCGGTCAGCTGCCGGGTGACGCCTTCCCAGTGCCGCTCGGACTCGGGGAGCAGGTCGTCGGCGCCGCCGAGCAGGTACAGCTGAGGCCAGTTGAAGAACGTCTCGTAGAAGTCGTCGACGCCGTCGCGGCTGGTGAGCCCGTCGTCGTAGGTGAGCCGTCCGTCCGGGCCGGTGAAGTCGCGGGCGAACCGGCGCCACGCCTGGTCGAGCAGCTCGAACAGCTCGCGTTGCGCGATCGCCCAGCCCGGTGGTTCGAGCAGGGGGACCGAGGCGGTGATGGCGGGGTACATCGGCTACTCCTTGGTCGCGCCGGCCAGCATCCCCGCGACCAGGAAACGCTGGGAGAACAGGAAGACCACGAGGACGGGCGTGATCGCCAGCAGGGTGGCCAGCGCCAGTTCCGGCCGCTGCACCGCCGCGGTGCCGACCGTCGGGTTGAACTGCGGCACCGAGTTCAGCAGGGTGCCCAGGCCCACCTGGACCGGGAACTGGTCGCTTTCCGGCAACAGGACGTAAGGCAGGAAGTAGTTGGTCCAGTTGGCGACGAAGCTGAAGAAGCCGACGAGGGCGACGATCGGCGCGGCCAGCGGCAGCGCGACGTGGCGGAACACGCCGAACTGCGAGCAGCCGTCGAGCTTCGCCGCGTCGATCAGGTCCCGCGGCACGGCGGTGCTGAAGTAGATGTAGGTGAGGTAGACGCCGAAGGGGTAGAACGAGTACGGCAGGATGATCGACCACATCGAGCCGATCAGGTGCACCGCGTTCACCTCGAGGAACAACGGCACCACGAGGGTCGCGTTCGGCATCAGCATCACCACGAGCGTCGCGACCAGCAGCGTGCGCCGGCCGCGGAACTCGGTCATCGCGAGGGCGTAGCCGGCCGGGATCGCCACGCACAACGTGATCGCGAGCGCGACGAACGAGTACACCGCGGAGTTGCCCAGCCACTGGAAGATCGCGTTGTCCTGGAAGGACGTCAGCGAGTGCCAGTTGTCCGCCAGCGCGGGCCACGACCCGAAGGACAGGGGGTTGCCGTGCACGAGCTGGTCGTCGGTCTTCGTGGCCGCCAGCAGGAGCCAAACCACCGGGAGCACGAAGAAGACGAGGAACAGCACGAGCACCAGGGCCACGAGCGGGTTCGGCAGCCGCCACCGGCCGCGACGCTGCCGGGGAGCCGCGCGGCGCACCGGCTCGTCCACTTGCGCGGGTACGCGGATGTCAGTCGGCATCGAAGAACCCCGATCGGGCCACGAACACGCCGGCGACGACCAGCCCGACCACCAGCAGCTCCACCGAGATCGCCGCGGCGGTGTTCACGTTGTTGTTCTGGAAGGCGAAGTCGTAGGACAGCTGGTTGAGGGAGTAGTCGCGGCCCGCGACGCCGACGCTCGCCTGCGACAGCAGCTGCGGTTCGACGAACAGCTGGGTCCCGCCGGCGAACGCCAGGATGACCATGTAGACGATCCACTTGCGCAACAACGGGATCTGGATGCGCCAGGCCGTCTGCCACGCGCCCGCGCCGTCGATCCGGGCCGCCTCCAGCAGATCGGGCGAAATGTTGTTCAGCGCGCCGTACACCACCACGATCCAGCCACCCGCCCCGGTCCAGAAGGCGATCAGCGTGAACAGGACCGGGAGGTGCTCCGGCGCGACGACCTGGCCGAAGGTGTCGAACCCGAACACGCGCAGCAGCGCGCTCACCGGGCTCACCGACGGGTCCAGCAGGAACAGCCACACCATGACGCTCGCGGCCCCGGCGAGCGCTCCCGGGATGTAGTACAGGAAGCGCAGGGCTTTGCTCGCCGCGCTCGAGGTCAGACGGTGCAGCAGCAGCGCCAGCCCGACGACGAACACGACGAGGGAAACCAGCCAGAACACCAGGTAGAGCGCGACGTGCCCGACGGCGTCGACGTACCGGAAGTCGCTGGCCGCGTCGACGAAGTTCGACAGTCCGGCGAAGGTGTCGCCCGCATCGGTGAAGGCGAAGTACACCGCGTACACCGTGGGAACGACACCGAACGCGATCAGCAGCACGACGTAGGCGGCGACGAACAGGTGCCCGGCCCGGCCCGGCCAGAACCCCCGCCGTCGCGACGGGTTCCCGGCCGGGCGGACGGTGGTCATTGGCTGACCTCGTACCCGGTGGACTTCGCGTAGTTCGTGATCGCTTTCTGCCACTCGGGGAGCAGCGAGACGATCGTCTTGCCCGCGGTCAGGCCCGGGGTCACGGTCGCCGCCCAGATCGCCTCCTGGCTGAACTGGCCGTAACCCCAGCCCGGCCAGACCTGCGGGGCGGCCGTCTGCAGCGGGCCCGCGATGTCGTTCGCGTAGTACTTGTTCGAAGACTGCTTCGCCAGCCACGTCTTCGCCGCCGCCTTGTAGGCGGGGTACCCCGGTGCGACGTTGCCCTGGTAGTCGTCCGAGGTGGTGACCCAGGTGAGGAAGTCGGTGGCGTCCTTGAGGTTGGCGCTGTGGGCGGACAGCAGCCAGGTGCCGCCGCCGACGTTGCCGACGGACGGGGACGCGTCCCCGGCCCACTGCGGCAGCGGGGCCGCGGCGATCTTGCCGGCCGGCGTCTTGAACGACTCCTGGAACACCGAGCCGCCGAACCAGGACGGCCCGGGCATCATGAGGACCTTGTCCGCGGAGTTCTTGGCGAAGTCGGAGCTGAACACGCTGCTGGTGGACATCGTCTTGTTCGCGACGAGCGTGTCGAGCAGGGCCGCCATCCGGGTGCACTCCGGGCTGGTGGTGTTCACCTTGACCGACTTCGGGCCGGTGATCTGGTTGGCGCCGCACTTGGAGGCCCAGAGGTAGATCTCCGGGGTGAAGTTGTCGCCGGCCGTGCCCACGAGGTAGCCGGGGTGCTCGGTGGCTACCCGTTGCCCCAGCGCCTGGTACTCCTCCCAGGTCTTCGGCACCTGGTAGCCCCACGACTGCATCAGCGGCGCGTCGTACCAGAGGACGGTCTGGGCGAGGTCGTTGCGCAGGCAGTAGAGCGTGCCCTCGACCGTGCACGGGTCGTTGGCCCCGGCGGTCCAGCCGCTCAGGGTGGCGTCGGGGATCTGCCCCTTGTTCAGCGGCGCCGTGAACCCGGCCGGCACCGCCCAGCTGACCTCGTTGTTCTGCGAGCTGAACACGACGTCCGGCCAGCCGCTGCGGGTGCGGTTGAACAGGCTCACCTTGGTCTGCAGGTAGTTCGAGCCGTTGGCGTCCCCGTCGTAGGTGACGATGTCCAGCGGCACGGACGGGTGCTGCTTCTGGTAGAGCTGGGCCGCGGGCAGCCGCGTGGAATCGACCCAGACGGTGATCTTCCCGCCCGTCTGCGGCACCGGCTGGAACCCGCCCTGAGCGCCGCTGCCGCTCCCGCCGTTGCCGCAGGCCGTGACCGCGGCGAGGACGGCCGCGACGCCGAGGACCAGCCCGGCGTACCGCTTGCGGCGCCCCGACGATCCGCTGACTCCGGTGGCTCGCACATGAACTGTCATGAGGAACTCCACTTCATCGTGGCACCCGCAGGTCGCACCTGATGAGGCGACGACACGTCGTATGTGTCGTACACATTGCTGCGAGCGGCCTCTATCGGGACCCATCACAGCTGGCCGACGCGTCTTCGTCAAGAGTTCTGCTTCGGGAAAATAAGTACTACACATTGTTGCTCGGGTCGCGCAGATGTAGGGTTCACGGCACCGAGCCGCGGACGAAGGAGACGACCGGGTGGACGAGACGCGCGCAGCCGGCGAGCCCGGGCCGCCCCAGGAGGCCGCCTACCGGCCGGGGTACGAACGCGTCGCCGAGCAGATCCTCACGCTGATCGCCGAGCTGCGGCTGCGGGCCGGTGACCGCATGCCGACGGAGAACGAGCTCGCCGCCCGGCTCGGTGCCTCGCGGACCGTGGTGCGCGAGGCGATCAAGATCCTCTCCGCCATCGGACGGGTGCGCGCCCAGAAGGGGCGTGGTCTCTACGTGGCCGACGACGAGGGGATGCTCGGCTCGGCCCGGTGGTCGGGCTTCTTCCTGCCGACCGATCTGGACCACGTCTACATGCTGTTCGAGTTCCGCCGCGTCCAGGAGATGACCGCGAGCAGGCTGGCCGCCACCCGGGCCACCCCGGTCGAGCTCCGCGCGATCGAGGCGGCCGCGGAGACCTGCCGCCAGGGGCACTTGACCGGCGAAGCACCGCTGTTCGACCGCGGGGACGAAGACTTCCACCTCGGGATCGCCGCGGCGTCCCACAACCAGTTCCTCTTGGCGGCCGTCCGCGAAGTCCGGCGCCTGCAGCACCAGTCCAGCACGATCGGCCTCCACGGCACCGTGGGCGGCCACGCGGCGGAGGCGGTCGAAGAGCACGCGGCGATCTACGCGGCCATCCGGGACGGCGACCCGGAAGCGGCGGCGGAGGCCGCCGCGGTGCACCTGGACAACACACTGGAGGACTACCGCCGCGAAATCCAGCGACGCGTCTTCGGCTGACGCGGTTCCGGGCCGGCCTTCCCGGTTTTGCCGCTACGAACGCCGTTCGGACGGCGGGTCGGCAGGTCCCGGACATCGACATCCGGGTGCCGGGACCGTTCGAAGTCGGCGGCGGCCCGCCGGCTCTGGTCGGCCGCACTCCGGATCTACGAAGACCCGAGCATGCCGGGTGCGGCGACGGCTTCTCGAGTCACCCGCGGCCGACTGGCGACCGACCCCGGCTGCGACGGCCGCGCGAGCCGTCGCAGCCTGCTGGTCAGACGGGGAACACGCCGAAGGCCTGCGCGGGCGTGCCGTTGCAGACCCAGAGCTGCATCGCGGCGCCCTCGGTGGCCAGCCCGCCCGGGTCGTCCAGGCAGTGCGTGCTCGTACCCGCGACACGCGACCGGAGGGACACGAAGTCCGGCAGGTCGCGGCTCGCCTGGAACCGCTGGTTGCTGATGCCGGAGCACGGCCATTGGATGACCGGAACCTGGTTGGTGTTGAGCCCCGCGGCGTCCATGCACTTGAGCGTGACGGCGTTGCGGATCTGGAAGACGTGGTTGTCGTGGTCGACGAAGTCCCACCGCTGGAAGGCGTCGCCGTTGCAGGTGACCTGCACGATCGGCACGCCGTCGGCCGAAGAGTCGCCTTGCGGCGCCAGGCACTTCCCGCTGGCGGTGTTCCGCACGGTGACGTCGAAGTGGTCGTCGGCGAAAGCGGGCGCGGCAGCGCCGACGGTCAGCATCGAGGCCGCCGCCAAAGCGAGCCCGGCCGTGACGATCCGTTTTCTCATCTGGGACCTCCCGTGGATTTCGGAAGCCGGACAGTCGAAGGCCGGCTTCCACGTCGGTGTTCGACGCAGTCGCTGACGATGGCGACCGCCGTCGACAATCCACCGACATCCCGTCGACCGGCCTTGTCGGCGAGCTTACTTACTTGTAAGTTAGCTCCATGACGACATTCGAGGCTGACGTGGCCGCGACCGACCTGGCCGCGGTCCGGGCGTTCAGCGACCGGTGGGCGAAGGCGTGGAACGACCACGATGCCGACGCGGTCGCCGCGATGTGCGCGGACGACCTCGTCTACGACGAACCCGCGGTCGGCCGCACGGTCCACGGCCCGGATGCGATCCGCGAGTTCGTGACGCGCATGGCGCGCGGCTACCCGGACTACTCCTTCACGCTCATGGGGTTGTACGCCGAGGTGACGCGGAGGGCGGTGCTGGTCGCGTGGCGCTTCACCGGCACGTTCGCCAAGACGGGCCGCCGCGTCGAGTTCCACGGTGACGACCGCCTCGAACTGGGTGAGGACGGGCTGATCCACGCCTATCGCTGCCTGTACGACAACAAGTTCGTGCTGAGCCAGCTCGGCGGAGCGGAGCAGGGGTGAGCGACGGAGGCCGCGCTCGCTTGCCGGCCGCGGCGCGCCGGGCGGGGATCATCGAGGCCGCCGACGCGGAGTTCGCCGTGAACGGCCTGGCGGGTACGCGGCTGGAAGCCATCGCCGGCCGGGCCGGGATCTCGCACCCGCGGATCGTGCAGATGTTCGGCTCCAAGCAGAAGCTGTTCCTCGACGTCGTCCACGCGGCGTTCGACCGGATCGAGGCCGCGTTCGAGGGTGCCGAGCCGACGCTGGTGGCGCTCGGTGCCGCTTACGTGCGCCTCCTGCAGCGTGATCGGACCGTCGGGCTGGTCGTGCTGCAGGGCTACGCGGCGGCGGCCGACGAGGCCGTCCGGGAGGCGGTGCGGCGACGTCATCTCGCTCTCCTGGACTCGGTCGCCCGGCTGACGGGGGCGGACGCGTTGCAGGTGCGGACGTTCTTCGCCACGGGCCTCGTCCAGACGGTGTCGGCAGCGCTGGACCTGCCCGGCCGCCGCGCCGACACGGCGTGGAGCGGGTGGATCCTCGGGCTGGCCGATCCGTCGGGCGGAAGCAGCTGACGTCAGGTGGTCACGGCTCGATCACCAGCTCGGCGATGCAATCACCCTCCAGGGTGAACCGGAACCGCAGATCGACGACTCCGCCGGGGAAGTCGCCTTCGAGGTGGTGCACGGCCACGTAGTGCTCGTCGTCGACGCGGTGGGCCGCGACGAGCGTCGTGGTGTAGGTGTACTCGCTCGCGGCCCGGGCGAGCCAGTCGCGGATCTCCCGCTTGCCGCGGTGGGTCCGGCCCTCGTCGGTGACGACGGCGTCCTCGGTGTAGCAAGCCAAGGCCGGGTCCAGGTCGCGGGCCTGGTGGGCGGTCAGGTAGCCGGTGACCACCGCGGGCAGCTGGTGGGTGTCGATCGCTTCACTCATGACCACCACCGTGGGGTCTCTCCCGGGGAGAGGGTCAAGCGGTGCACAGTGGGGGAGTGTTCCGTGGACTGACGATCGGCGACTTCGCGCAGCTGACGCACCTGAGCGTGCGGACCCTGCGCCGGTACCACGAGTCCGGGTTGCTGGAGCCCGCCTCCGTCGACCCCGCCAGCGGCTACCGGTACTACACCGTCGACCAGATCCCCACCGCCCAGGTCATCCACCGGCTGCGGGAGCTGGACGTGCCGCTGGCCGACGTGGCCAAGATCCTCGCGACCGAGGACGCGGCGGAGCGCGCGGACCTGGCCGGCGGGCACCTGCGGCGGCTGGAGGCGGAACTGGAACGGACCCGGGCCGCGGTGGTCTCGCTGCGGCGGTTGCTGCGTCCCGGCGACGACGAGCTTCACGTCGAGCTCCGCTCGGTGCCGGCGAAGACGGTCGCCGCCGTCGAAGGGGTCGTCGACCACGACGACGTGCTGGACTGGTACGCCGAGGCGATGGCCGAGCTCGACGCCGCGGTCGCCGGCCTGCCGTCGCTCGGCCCGCCGGGTGGCCGCTACGCCAACGAGCTGTTCACCGGTGGCCGGGGCGCGGTCCTGGTCCACCGGCCCGTCGGCGACCCGCCGTCGCGCGGCCGGGTGCGGCCCGTGCACCTCCCGGCCGCCGAACTCGCCGTCGTCGTCCACCCCGGGCCGCACGACGACATCGACGTCACCTACGGCCGGCTCGGCGCCTGGGTGGTCGAGCACGCCCTCACCGTGGCCGGCCCCGTGCACGAGACGTACCTCGCCGGCCCGCGCGACGACCCGGACCCGGCGACCTGGCGGACCGAGATCGGCTGGCCGGTGTTCCGGCTCTCGCCCCCACCGCAAGCGATGTCGAAGGCGCGCTGTTAAGCGCACGCCGGGAGAAGCGTAACTCCACGCGGTTCTGGTAACGCGCCCGTGTTCCGGGTGAAACCGTCCGGAAATCGTTCGCCGGTGCACTGATCGGCATGAACTTCGAGCTCGACGGCCTGCACCGGCCGGTGATCGTGGTCGGCGGTGGCCAGGCGGGACTGTCGATGTCCCACTGCCTCACCACCGCCGGAGTCGGGCACCTGGTGCTCGAACGCGAGCGCGCGGGGCACGAATGGCGGACCCGCCGCTGGGACAGTTTCTGCCTGGTCACGCCGAACTGGCAATGCCGGCTGCCCGGGTTCCCCTACGCGGGCGACGATCCGGACGGGTTCATGGTCCGCGACGAGATCGTCGCCTACCTCGAGTCGTACGTGAAGGACTTCGACGTCCCGCTGCACGAGGGCGTCGAGGCGACGCGGCTGCGGCAGCTGCCCGGCGGCGGCTTCCGGCTGACGACGTCGGCCGGGGAGCTGACCGCCGACCACGTCGTGCTGGCCACCGGCCCGTACCAGGTGCCGCTGAAGCCGCGGCTGGCCGAGCGGCTGCCCGAGCACGTCGTCCAGCTGCACTCGGCCGAGTACCGCAACCCCGCTCAGCTGCCCGAGGGGGACGTCCTCGTCGTCGGCACCGGGCAGTCCGGCTGCCAGATCGCCGAGGACCTGCACCTGGCCGGGCGTCGCGTGCACCTCGCCGTCGGGTCGGCGCCGCGGGTGGCCCGGCGCTACCGCGGCCGGGACGTCGTCGCGTGGCTCGACGAGATGGGTTACTACGCAAGGGGAATCGACGAGTTCGCCGACGCGGACGCCGTCCGGTTCCGCGCCAACCACTACGTGACCGGCCGCGACGGCGGACACGACATCGACCTGCGCGCCTTCGCCACCGAAGGGATGCAGCTCTACGGCCGGCTCAAGAACGTCCGAAGTGGACAGCTGGAGTTCGCCGACGACCTGCGTCGCAACCTCGACGCGGCCGACACGGTGTCCGAAGGCATCAAGGACTCGATCGACGCCTTCATCGCCCAGCGCGGGATCGCGGCGCCTCGCGAGGAGCGGTACAAGCCGGTTTGGGAACCGCCGGACGGGCCTCGCACCCTCGACGTGGAAGCGCTTTCGGCCGTCGTCTGGAGCACCGGGTTCGGCCGGGACCACCGGTGGATCGACGTCCCGGTGTTCGACGGCAAGGGCTACCCGACGCACCACCGCGGCGTCACCAGCTGTCCCGGCCTGTACTTCCTCGGCCTGCCGTGGCAGCACACCTGGGGCTCCGGCCGGTTCTGCGGCGTCGCGGCGGACGCGGAGTACCTGGCCCGGCGGATCACCGGCGGCGGCCGCGGGGACGTCCGATGGCTCTCCGGCACGCCGGTGAGCACCTACCCGGCCGACGACGACTGGGTCGCCCCACGGACGGTGGCGTGATGCGCTGGACGAACGACGCCCACCGGCACCTGGGCGTGCTGCCGGCGTACCCGTTCTACGGTGGCCCGCCGGTCGCGCCCGCGATCGGCAGCCGCGCGACGATCGGCGAACTGCTGTCCGATTTGGACCGTGAGGGTACCGAACGCGCGCTGGTGATCCCGAACTACGGCGTCCCGGACCCGGCGATCGCGTTCTCGTTCAACGAACTCTGCGTCGAGGCGGCGGGCAAGGACGACCGGATCAGCGCCGCGCTGTGGGTGTCCCCGAGGACCGAAGACGTCGACCGGACCGATGACGCGCTGAAGCTGGCGGGTGAGGACGGCGTGCGAGCCCTGAAACTCAGCTTCCTGCTGGGCGGCAAGGCGTCCGACCCCGCGTGCAAGCCGCAGCTCGACAAGATCTTCGCCACGGCGAGGGAACACGACCTCGTCGTGCACGTCCACACCTCGCCCGGAGCGGCGTCGGACATCGACGAGGTCGGCAAGCTCGTCGACGTCTACGCCGACGACGTCAAGCTGCACCTCGTCCACTTCGGCGGCGGGATGAGCGGGCACATCAAGCTCGTCGGCGGCCGCTTCTTCGACTGGATCGCCGCCGGCAAGCAGGTCTACACCGACCTGTCCTGGGCGATCGGCTTCACCCCGCGCTGGCTCGTCGACGAGATCTCGCACCGGGGCCTCGGCCACGACCGCGTGCTGTTCGCCTCCGACCAGCCGTGGGGCGATCACGAGGGCGAACTCGCCAAGCTGGCCGCCGCGGCCGGCGACGGCGAGCTCGCCGACCTGGTTTTCCGCGGCACGTTCGACGTGCTGTACGGATCGAAGAAAGGGAAATAGACCGATGGCAGAGCTGACCGAAACCGAGAAGACCAGCCTCGACGAGATCCCGCACCCGTCGCTGCCGCAGGGGTCCAACCTGTACGGCGGGACCAAGGTCTTCCCGGACTACCAGGCCGAACCCGGCCAGAGCTACTTCACGCTCGTGCACGGCATCGCGCACGAGTCGTCGGTGAGCTTCGTCGCGATCCTGCAGGCCACCCGCGCGCTGCGGAAGGGCTTCGAAGCCGCGATCTACTTCTACGGCCCCGGTTCGCTGAACTGCCTGGCCACGCGCGGCTTCCCGACCACCGGCAACGCCGCGTTCCCGGGTGAGCTGAACATCAACGACCAGCTCAAGACGTTCATCAGCGAGGGCGGCAAGGCCTACTGCTGCCGGTTCGGCCTGTCGCTGCACGGCGCGCGCGAGGAGGACCTCATCGAGGGCGTCATCCCGACGCACCCCCTGGACGTCCAGGACGCGCTGATCCACTACGCGCGCAAGGGCGCCATCATCAACTCCACCTACATGTTCTAGGAGCGGTCTGTGCGCGTTGGCATCGAAGAAGATCTGGACACCCGCGCCGACATCGCCGTCCGCGGGGTGCGCGTGGACGCACCCGTACAACGCAGCAAGGGCGCCGGGCCGAGCGACGACGGCCACCTGGTCGTCGACGGTGCCAACGCCACGCTGCCGCTGAACCCCGAGAGCCCCTACGAGGTCCGCGACGGCCGGATCCACCGGGGAACCGTCGATCTCGGCCTGAGCGTGACGCCGGTGGCGCGGCCGCGGTTCTACGATCTGTCCACTTCGGACGGCGTCCCGTACCGGAAGATCGCGTTGCTGCACGGCAAGGACGTTCTCGCGACGACCGCCGTGCAGACGTGCATCCGGTACGCCGAGGACCAGCGGTGCCGGTTCTGCACCATCGAAGAGTCGCTGCGGGCCGGGTCCACGGTGGCCGCCAAGACACCGGCGCAGCTCGCCGAGGTCGCCGAAGCGGCCGTACGCCTCGACGGCGTCCGGCAGATGGTGATGACGACCGGCACGACCGCCGGGCCCGACCGCGGGGCCCGGCACCTCGTCCGGTGCGTCCGCGCCGTGCTCGACGCCGTGCCCGGCCTGCCCGTCCAGGTGCAGATCGAGCCGCCGGGCGACCTCGCCGTGCTCACCGAGCTGCGCGACGCCGGAGCGACGTCGATCGGCATCCACGTCGAGTCCCTCGACGACGACGTCCGGCGGCGCTGGATGCCCGGCAAGTCCACGGTGTCCATGGCGGAGTACGAAGCCGCGTGGGCGGAAGCGGTCCGGGTGTTCGGGCGCAACCGCGTCTCGACGTACCTGCTGATCGGGCTCGGCGAGGACCCGGACTCCCTTGTGGAGGGTGCCGGCCGGCTGATCGACCTGGGCGTCTACCCGTTCGCCGTGCCGATGCGGCCGATGGCCGGCACTCTCGCCCGTCGGGACGGGGCCACCGCGCCTTCGCCGTCGCTGGTCGCCGACGTCACGAGCCGGATCGCGGCGTTGCTGCGGGCGGCCGGGATGACCGGGGCGGACCAGGGCGCGGGCTGCGCCGCGTGCGGCGCGTGCGGTCTGCTCAGCGCGGCGGGAGGCTGACGTGGACCACGACATCCTCGCGCTGCTGGGTGACGTCCGCAGTGTCGCGGCCCGCCCGGCGTTCCACCTCGAACCCGCCGACCACAGTGGACTGACGGCTTACCGCGCGTTGCGCCACGAGGCTTTCGTGTCGCGGCAAGGGCTTTTCGCCGGGCACGACCTCGACGACCACGACACCGACCCGCGCACGATCGTGCTGGTCGCGCGGAACACCGCCGGAGACCTGCTCGGCGGGGTCCGGCTCGGTCCGGCCACGGACGGCCCGGACCTCGGCTGGTGGCGGGGCGGGCGCTTGGTCGTCGCGCCCGGCTCGCCGGCCGGGATCGGCTCGGCGCTGGTCCGCGCGGCGTGCGCGCGGGCCGAAGCCGAAGGGGCGCTGCGGTTCGAAGCGACCGTGCAGACCCGCACCGAAAAGCTGTTCACCCGGCTCGGCTGGCACCGGGTGCGGCCGGTCACCGTCGCCGGCCACGACCACGTGCTGATGCGCTGGCCGATCGGCCGGATCGCCGCGCTGGCCCGCTCGACCAAGGCCGCGCTCGGCCCGCTGCTGCGCGGGATGACCGGCGTACCCGGCTTCGTCGGCGACGACGGCGTCCCGCTGCCCGGCACCGACGTCGTCGCCGCCTGCGACGCGATCATCCCGGCCATGGTCGAACGCGACCCGGAATGGGCGGGCTGGTGCTCGGTGCTGGTCAACCTCAACGACCTGGCCGCGATGGGAGCCACGCCGACCGGGTTGCTCGACGCGCTGGGCGCCCGGGACGCGTCCTTCGCCGCCCGTGTCCTGAGTGGACTGCGCAAGGCGAGCGAAGCGTACGGCGTGCCGGTGCTCGGCGGCCACACGCAGTTCGGGGTGCCGGCTTCGCTGTCGGTCACGGCACTGGGCCGGACCGCCGACCCGGTGCCCGGCGGTGGCGGAAAACCGGGCCAGCGCGTCTGGCTGACCGCGGACCTGGCCGGCGGCTGGCGCCCCGGCTACACCGGCCGCCAGTGGGACTCGACGAGCTTCCGGCGTACGCCCGAGCTGCGCGAGCTGCTCGGCTCGGTGGCGAAGGCGAGACCGGCCGCGGCCAAGGACGTCTCGATGGCGGGGATCGCGGGCACCCTCGGCATGCTCGCCGAGGCGTCCGGATGCGGTGCGGTCCTGGACGTCGAACGCGTCCCGCGGCCCCGCGGAGCGTCCACAGGGGACTGGCTGACCTGCTTCCCCGGCTTCGCGATGCTCACCACCGGCACCCCCGCGCCCGCGGGCCCGGCGGTCACCGCGGAGTGCGGCGAACTGGTCGCGGGCCGCGGCGTCACGCTGCGCTGGCCCGACGGCGAAACGACGCCCGCCATCGACGGCGGCGTCACCGGATTGGGGAACTCATGACCACGCTCAGGATGGCCGCGGTGGCGGCGCCGTTCGACCGCGACCTCGAAGGCGACTTCGCCCGCATCGAGAAGCTGATCGGGCAGGCGAAGGCGGAAGGAGTGCGGCTGCTGGCGCTGCCGGAAGCGGCCCTCGGCGGGTACCTCGCCAACCTCGACGGCGGCGCCGAAGGACCGCCCGCGCTGGCCGTCGACGGTCCGGAGATAACCCGGCTGGCCGCGCTGGCGGGCGACCTCGTCGTCACGGCCGGGTACTGCGAGATCGCCGGCGGCCGCCGCTACAACTCCGCGGTGTGCGTCTCCGGCGACGGCGTCCTCGGCCACCACCGCAAGGTGCACCAGCCCCTCGCCGAAAACGCCAGCTACGGCGCCGGCCGCGGGTTCGCCGCGTTCGACACGCCGGTCGGGCGCCTCGGCATGATGATCTGCTACGACAAGGCGTTCCCCGAATCCGCGCGGGCCCTGGCGCTGGACGGCGCCGAGATCGTCGTCTGCATGAGCGCCTGGCCCGGCAGCCGCACCCACGCGGCGCCCGATCTCGAGCAGGACCGCTGGAAGCGCCGGTTCGACCTGTTCGACCGGGCCCGCGCGCTGGAGAACCAGATCGTCTGGCTCTCGGCCAACCAGTCCGGCACCTTCGGCGACCTGCGGTTCGTCGCGAGCGCGAAGGTCGTCGAACCCGGCGGCGAGGTGCTCGCCGACACCGGCGTCGCCGAGGGGATGGCGATCGCCGAGCTCGACGTCCCGCAGGCGCTGGCCACGGCGCGGCGGTCGATGGGACACCTGGCGGACAGACGGCCCGACGCCTACCCGGTTAGTGTCCCGTGAATGGGGCAGATCCGCATCGCCGCCGTAGCCGCGCACTTCGGCCGCGACCTCGACTTCGACCTCCAGCGCATCGCGACGCTGATCGACCACGCGCGCTCGTCCGGCGTCGCTTTGCTGGTGCTGCCGGACGCGGCCCTCGGCGGGTACCTCGCCGACCTGCGCCATCCGGACCCGGACGCACTGCCGCCCGCGCTCGACCCGGACTGCCCGCAGCTGAAGACCATCGCCTCGCTCGCCGCGGAAATGGTCGTCTGCGTGGGCTACTGCGAGGCCGACGGGCCGCGGCGCTACAACTCCGCGGTGTGCGTCACCGGTGACGGCGTGCTCGGCCGGCACCGCAAGGTCCACCAGCCGCCGGGGGAGCGGGTCGCCTACGCGCCCGGTGCGGAGTTCGCCGCGTTCGACACCCCGGTCGGGCGGCTGGGCATGCTGATCGACTACGACAAGACGTTCCCCGAGTCGGCGCGCTCGCTCGCGGTCGACGGCGCCGACGTCGTCGCCTGCCTGAGCGCGTGGCCGACCAGCATCACCAACCGCGCGCCGCGGATGGCACAGGACCGGCAGTCCCGCCTGTTCGACCTCTACGACCAGGCGCGGGCGGCGGAGAACCAGGTGGTGCTCGTCTCGTCCAACCAGACCGGCGCGATGGGCGGCATGCGGTTCCTCGGCCAGGCGAAGGTCGTCGGACCCGGCGGCGAGATCCTCGCCCGCACCTGGTCGAAAGCCGGGATCGCGGTGGCCGAGCTCGACGTCGAGCAGGAGCTCGCCAACGCCCGCCGCGTGCTGCACCACCTGGGGGAACGGAAACCGTCGGTGTACCGGGAGGCTTGATGCGCATCGCCCTGCTGAGCTACTCCACGAAACCCCGCGGCGGCGTGGTGCACACGCTCGCCCTGGCCGAGGCCCTCGCCGAGCTGGGCGAGGACGTCACGGTGTGGACGCTCGGCCGCGGCGGCGACGCGGGGTTCTTCCGGCCGGTCGACCCGCGGGTGCGGCTGTCGATCGTGCCCTTCCCGGACGTCCCCGGCGAGTCGGTGGGGGAACGGATCCTGCGCTCGATCGCGGTGCTGCGGGCGGCGTTCACCCCGGCGGAGTACGACGTCGTGCACGCGCAGGACTGCATCAGCGCCAACGCCGTCGACCGCTGCGTCCGCACGATCCACCACCTGGACACCTTCACCACCCCGGAACTGGCGGCCTGCCACGAACGCGCGATCGTCCGGCCGTACGCGCACCTCTGCGTGTCGGCGTCGGTCGCGGCCGAGGTCCGGGCCGGCTGGGGCATCGAGGCGGCGGTGATCCCCAACGGCGTCGACTACGACCGGTTCGCGACGGCACCGCGGACGGCGCAGCGGGGCCGGTACGTGCTGGCGGTCGGCGGGATCGAGCCGCGGAAGGGGTCACTCGACCTCCTCGAGGCGTACGCGTTGCTGGCCGACCCGGACCTGCGGCTGCTCATCGCCGGCGGCGAAACGCTCTTCGACTACCGCGACTACCGGACCCGCTGGGAGAAGCGGGCCGCCGAGCTGGGCGTCGAGCCGGTCGTGCTGGGCCCGGTCGCCCACGACGAACTGCCGTCCCTCGTGGCCTCGGCGGCGGTGTTCGCTTTCCCGTCCACGAAGGAAGGCTTCGGGCTGGCCGCGATGGAGGCCCTCGCCGCCGGCGTGCCGGTGGTCACCCGCGACCTGCCGGTGCTGCGCGAGGTCTTCGGCGGGGCCGCGCGGTTCGCCGACGGGCCGCCCGGCTTCGCGCGCGAGCTGCGGGCCGCGCTCGACGGCGCCGACCCGGCACCGGGCCGGGCGCTGGCCCGGCGCTACACGTGGACGGCGGCCGCCGAAGCGCACCGGAACTTCTACCAGGGCCTGGTGCCTCGCAACCGCGTCGGCCGGTGACGCTGTCAGACCAGCGTCGCGACGAGGGTGGCCAGTGCGGGAACACCCTGGCCGACCAGGCCCCGCACCCGGGACCGGCGCGGGTCGAAGGCGAACAGGGCCACGCTCGCGGCCAGCATCGACGCACCGGCGGCCAGGACGAGGGCCCGGCCACCGGCGGTTCCGCCGCTCAGGTGCACGACGACCACGCCGGTCAGCGCCTGGAGCGCCAGGAAGGCGTTGTAGCAGCCCTGGTGGAACGCCCAGGGGCGGACCGCCTCGACGTCCGCGGCGCGTACGTCGAACATGCCGTGCACCGCGGTGCGGCGGAAGAAAACGCTTTCCTGCCCGAAGATCCACAGGTGCATGAGCGCCGCGGCGACGGCGAATCCCTGAGCGAAGACGTTCACCGATCGTCCCCCGGCCGCACCGTGCTTCCCGGGCGCAGCGCACCGGTCTCGTCCAGTTCGGCGAGGAGCGCGGGCACGCCGACCGTGAGCATCTTCTTGCGGACCGAGCCGAGCAGCTTGGCCATGGCGAAGCCGCCGACGCCGGTGAACCCGGTGTGGTGGTAGGTGAACCGGGTGCCCCCGGGCGTCGGCTCCAGCTGGTAGCGGACGTGACTGGGGGTCTCCCCTTCCGCGCCGACCCAGGTGTAGTGCAGGAACTCGCGTTCCCGGACTTCCAGGACCTCGCAGTCGACGATCCCGCGCCAGCCGGGCATCGGCTTGGCGACGAACCGGAACCGGTTGCCGACCACGGGTTCGAAGCCGACCGCGCGAGCGCCCTGTCCGGTCGACGTCCAGTAGGGGATCAGGTCCGGGTCGGTCATCGCCCGCCAGACCTTCAGGGGTGAGTGGGGGTAGTCGCGCGTGATCTCGATTTCGGCCATGGCCGGTCCTTCCCGGGTTGGTTCAGTGACTATAAAAATACAGTAGCAGAACTTTTCGTGTGGCTGTAGTAGTCTCCTGGCATGCGGGGATCGGCGCTCGGGCGAGCTGACGGGGAAGGGTTGCGCGAGCGGAAGAAGCGCGCGATGCGGCGGCAGCTGTCCGACACCGCCGCGCGGATGTTCCTCGAGCGCGGCTTCGACGCGGTCCGCGTGGCCGACGTGGCGGAGGCCTGCGGGGTCTCGGAGAAGACGGTCTTCAACTACTTCCCGAGCAAGGAGGCGCTGGTCCTGGACCGGCTCGAGCCGATGGCCGAAGCGCTCCGGACCCGGCTGGCGGATCCCGCGCTGCCGCCCGTGGCCGCGATGGTGAAGATCCTCGACCAAGAGGTGCGTGATCTGGTCACGGCCTTGGCGGAAGCCGCGGACGCGGACGCGGCGCTGGCCGGCTACCGGAAGTTCGGGGAGCTCATCCGCGAGAACCCGTCTCTGCGGGCCTACCAGAACGACGTCACCGACCGGTTCGTCGACGTCGCCGCAGAAGCGCTGGCCGCCCGGGCCGGGTTCGCGTCCGACGACCCCGAACCCCAGATCGCCGCGGCCGCGCTGCTGGGACTGTGGCGGGTCCAGTTCCGCGCGTTGCGGGCCCAGCTGCGCCCCGGCCGCCCCCTCGCGGAGGCGGTCGAAGCGGTCGCCGGCGAGGTCCGCCGCGCCGCCCGCCTGATCGAAGACGGCCTCGCCGTCTTTCCGCTGAACGCCGGACCCGGCAACTGACTTCTCGGCGGCTTGGGAAGTCGTGTCCGGAAACTACTCGGATGCGGTTGTTGCTGCTTCGGTGACGGTGCGGAGGTGCGCCAAGGCGGTGATGGCGAACGCGAGGTGTACTACCGCCCAGTTCCCGTCTTCGCGGTGCAGCACCTGCAACAGGTCGAGGGCGGCGTCGTTCGCGTTGCGGCCGAGGCGGCGGGCGGCGATGACTTGCTGGGTCAGTTCGTCGAGGGTCCGGTGGAATTCGCTGAAGGGTCCTGCGTTCGAGTCGCGAGCGCGGGGATCGGGAGACATGTGACTCAGGGTGACATGCTGGGACAGCCGGTTACGACTTCGACGCGCCGGAACCCCCCGGGCGGGGGGTAGCCGGGGCTACCGCACGTGTGCGGTATGGCAGGCATGGTCCGGTGTCAGTCGTCGAGCGATCGGTCGTCGAAGAAGAAGTTCTTGACCGGGACGGTGTGGGTGACGCCGCCGCCTTCGTTCGAGGCGGGTTCACCGCACGACTCACCGGCGAGGAAATCCTTTGCCCGGCCGGCGACCGCGGCGATCTCGTCGGCGTGTTCGCCGAAACGCGACGTCGTGAACTCGGCGGCGCGGTCGACGACGTCATCGTTCGCGATGTTCTTCAGGCTGTCGAAGTCGATGCCCATTGATGCGTCTCCCGGATAAGTGAGCGGAGTGCGGCTGACGGGTTTCATCAAAGCTGTTCGGCACCGGCCCGCAACTTGATCCGGGTGGCTGGGTGAAGAGCGGCGCCGGCGGTAGGTTCTGGGCGCGGTGGACGTTACGCTGTCGCGGTTTTCGCCCCGGCCAAGCGCTTCCGCTCCCTCACGCGGGTGGATCTGCGGTGCTGCAACCGGCTGGTGGATGACGAAAATGTGCGCGCGAGCACCCGGGGTGTGGTTGCCGATTCTGCGGGACCGTGTTCATATCCCAGGCGTCATCCGGCTCGCAGAGACATAAAAGGAGTCTTTAATTTCATGTGTAGGACAATTGCCCGGATCCCGGTCGGCGCGACCGGTCTGGCGGTCAGCGCTTCCCGTCACTGATGAACCGGGCCGCCCGGCGGCAGCGGCAGATCCGGGTCGACTTCGATTCCGGCGGCGCGAAGCGTGTCGTCGAGGAGGTGCCAGACCCAGCGGGTGAGCATGCCCGCGAGTCGCGCCTTCGTGAGCGCGTGCGGCGCCTCGAGCCATTGCGCGGCGCAGGAGTCGACGAGACCGACGACACCGAAGGAGAGGACGGGCGCGATGCGGGTGTCGAGCCGGAACGTCGTCAGGTAGTACTCGAACACCTGGGTCAGCCGGCGCGCGATCACCGTTTTGACGTCGGCGATCGCGCCCTCGCGACGGCCGATCTGGGAGTGCAAGGTCAGGTAGCGGTACAGGTTGCCGTGTTCGGCGAGCCAGCCGGTGTGGGCGTCGACCGCGGCGGAGATCATCTGCATGGCGCTGCCCCGGGGCTCCCACACCGGCCGGAGCGACACGATGATCTGCTCGGTGGCCCGGTCGGCGATGGCTCGCGTCAGGTCGGCCGCGTCGTCGAACTGCCGGTACAGCTGCGGGCGCGCGACGCCGGCGGTGTCGGCGATGTGGGCGGCCGACACGAGCGGACCGTGTTCGGCGATCGCTCGCAGAGCGGCGTCGACGAACTCACTGCGCCGACGCTCGCGCTGCCCGGCCCACCGCGCCGCGCGGCCGTCGCCGGGTCTGGGTGACGTCACTTCACGCAGCGTACCGGGTGGCCGGTAAGGGCTACACATGTGTAACTGTTACTTTGTGCACCATCGAATTACCGAGAGTGCATGCGGCGCGAACGGCTCCCTGATCGAGGCGTCGCTGCACGAAGTCAAGAAGCGGCTGAATCGGAGTTTGCGATGGACGAACCCACGGACGATGACCGCCTGCCGGATCGGAGGCTGCTCGCCGACCTGCGCGCGGGGAACCTCGCCGCGGGCGAACAGCTCTTCCGCCGCCACGCCGAGCCCCTGCGCCGGATCGCCGCGCGCTGGGCCAGGCAGCCCGCGGAGCGGGACGACCTGGTGGCCGAGGCGTTCACGTGCGCACTCGCCGTGGTCCGCGCCGGCGGTGGGCCGCGGGAGGACCTCCGCCCGTATCTGGTCGTGACGATGCGGAACCTCGCCGTCCGCTGGAACCGTCACCGGGAGCGCGTCGAGCCCCACGCGGTGGTGCCGGGCACCGACGTCGCGGAAGGCCCCGAGGAGCTGGTGCTCCGGCGCTCGACCGACGAGCTGGTCAGGTCCGCTTTCCACACCCTGCCGGTGCGCTGGCGGACCGTGCTGTGGAACATCGTCGCCGAAGGCCACACCCCGGCCGACCTGGCGTCGGTCATGGGGATCTCACCGAACGGCGTCGCCGCGCTGGCCAGCCGCGCCCGCGCGGGGCTGCGGCTGGCCTACCGGCAAGCCGAGCAGGTCCCCGCGCCCAGGCCTCAGGCGTGCCAGGAAGCTTTGCGCCAGCTGGAAATCTGGTTGCGAAGAGGTCGGTACCACGCCTGCGCCGCGACGGTCGCGGCGCACGTGACCGCGTGCGCGTCGTGCCGGCAGGCCGTTCCGGGATCAGCTCGCGAGGGGTTGTCCGCCCTCGATGTCTTCATCGGCGCTGACCGCTGATGGACAAAGTGGACACGACCCAGCGTGGTCCGGCGACCCCCATCTTCGACATGCTGATCGCCGAGGTCGGCCTGTCCTGGACGGACATGGAGAGCGACGCCGCGAGCTGCGCTGCCGCTGCGTCACCCGCCGACCGGAACGCCCCTGAGGGTTAGCTCATCCGAAGGATCTATCGCCCTCCTTGCGTCACCGCCGGCGACCGCGTCCGTCGAATATTCGACCAACGGGGGTGAGCGGTGACCGATCGGGATGTGGTGCGGGACCTCCGCGGCCGGTGGCGGATCGCGAGCATCGCCAGCGGGTGGCGGTTCCCGGCCGACTGGGCTGTGCCCCAAGTGGACGTGGTGTGCAGAGCCGTGCTGTCCGAGGGGGACGTGGCCGGCGCGTTGAGCGGGCTGGGCCGGTCGCGAGCGTGGACCGGCGCCGGGCTGGACGAGACGTTGTACGACGTCGCCGCGTTGCACGCGGTGCTGGACCGCGACTCGGACCCCGACGGGCTGATCTCCGCCCACCCCGACGCCGCGCCGTTCGCCATGCTTCGCGCCGCCGCGCTGGGGTGGGCCGAGCTCGCCGGCGAGGCCCCCGGCGGCGCGGCGACCGAGTCGTTCAGCGGCTTGGCGACCGAAGGGTACCTGCGAGTGCGGTTGGGCGAGGTGTACCGGCGCGTCTCACGGACCGGGCGCACCGCGGCGGACCGGCCGGTGCTGGTGGTGATCGGTGTCGATCTGTCCCGAGTGGACAGTTGGTCGAGCCCCTTGGCGATGGTCCTCGTCGCCGACGTCCTGCGCCGGGTCTTCGACAGCGGGGAGACCGCCGCCGCGCTCGGCCGGTCGACGGCGGTCGTCCTCGCCGAGCGCGGTACCGGGATGGAGCACCGCGTCAGGAACCTGCGATGCCGGATCACCGATCGGCTCCGCGGCGATCCGCAGCTGGTCACCGCCGCTCCGCCGAAGGTCTGCTGGTACCACCTGCCGGACAGCCTGTCCGCGGCCCACGACCTGCTGCACCTCGTGGCCGGGCGATGACGGCGCGGTGGTGATCAGCTCAGCGGACAGGTGCCCTGGTACGTGGCGATCGCCGGGTCACCCGTGGGCAGCGGGCAGAGGAACCGCTCGTACCGGGTGTCCTCGTCGACGAAGCGCTTCAGCCAGGAGATGCTGTACTCCGCGATCGTCGTGTTCGGCTTGGTCGGCGCCAGGTGCCCGGCGCCGGCGAGCAGCAGGTACGCCTTGTCCAAAGTGGACGGCAAGCTCCGGTAGAACGGGCGCGAGAACACCCCGTCCGGGGCGATCAGGTCGTTCTGGGCGCTCACGACGAAAGTCGGCACCTGGACGTCGGAAAACGTCGTGTTCGGGCTCCAGCCGGCGAGCGGGATCGCCGCCTTCAGCGTGGGCGCCTTCCGCGCGGCGATCAGCGTCCCGCCGCCGCCCATCGAGTGCCCCATCACGGCCAGCCGGTTGCGGTCCACGCGCCCCTTGGCCTGACTCGAATCGGTGACGTAGCGCAGCGCCGCGAGCAGCTCTTCCGAGCGGGCGTCCGGGTAGTCCCACACGCTGTTCGTGCCGATCGTGATGACGACGAAACCCTGCGAGGCGAGTCGTGGGCCGTACCAGGCGATCGCGGCTTCGGTTTCGAGGAAACCCGGCGCGACCGCGACGGCGCCGAACGTGCCCTGGCTGGTGTCGGTCGGGAAGTAGATCGTTCCGCCACCGAAGCCCGCGCCGGCGCCGACCTTTTCGGTGTCGACCGCGAAGGGGCCGTGCTCCGCTTCGACGGAGGCTTGGGTGGGGGCCGGTCCCCGCGCGAACGGGTTGTCGCCGGCGAGGTCCGGCGACGCCGCCGCCGCGCTCGCGCCGGTTGCGCCCGAAGTACCGAGCAGAACAGCGCCCAGCGCGCCGGCAACCCATGACTTCCATCGTGCTTTCCGCGACATTGCGAACGTCCTCTCGGCAATCCTGCCCGTCGACCACGGGAGGCCCAGGTATAGCGATCGGCCGGGCTGCCGCGCGTCGGAAGAATTACGTATTCGCGATCGGCCGGAGCGGAGGAACGGGGAACGCGGGCGGGGAACTGTGTGCCGGGTGATGAACGGATCCGCGATTTCAGTGACGAGCGTGCGAATCGCCGGCGACCTCGGCCGGGTAACAGCTGGTTTGCCCGGGCGGGCCCGGTGCGCCCTTCGGGTTAACTGGATCGTGACAGCTCGGCGCGTGCGGGGTAAGAGAGGACGCGGATGCTGGCCGCATGACCGAAGCCGAGGCACAGCCGAAGACCGTCAGGCGAGCGAGGACCTCGATGAGCCGTGAGCTGGTCGAGCTCGCGGCCCTGTTCATCGCGACCGGGGTCGCCGATCTGTTCGTCAGCACGTTGTCGCACAACCGCGTGGGGCCGGTCGTGCTGTTCGCGCTGGGCGGGCTCCTGATCGCCACCGCCGCGTGGCGCCGGTGGTGGACGCACCGCCCGCTACCGGCCCCGGCGCGCGGCACCACGGGCGAACACCCGCCGCGGACCGGGGTGGCGTGGCGGGTGCGCGCCACCGTGCGTGACGTGCCGGGAAGCTTGGCGGGGGTGACAGCCGCACTGGCGGCGCACCGCTACGACATCGTCTCGCTGCAGGTGCTGGCGGTACCGGACGGCGTGGTGGACGAGTTCCTCGTCCGCGCGCCGGCCGGCGCGACCGCGGCGGACATCGCCACGGTCACCGAGCTCGGCGGCGGCCGGGACGTGCACGTCGTACCCGCGGACGTGCACGAGTTCGTCGACCTGCCGACCCGCGTGCTGACGATGGCGGCCGCGCCGGAACCGGATCTGGACCAGCTGCTGCTGGCGGTACTGGGCGATTGCGAAATCGCGCCGAAGCCCGCGGGGCGCCGCGGAAAGGGGGCCGCTGAAGGCATCGACGGAACGAAGCTGCGGCTGGCCGGCCCCGGCGGTGGCCTGGTGGTGACCCGGGCGCTGCTGCCGTTCACCCCGGCGGAGTTCGCCAGGGCCAAGGCGGTCCTCGACCTCCACCGCCGCCTCGCCGGGTCGCCGGACCAAGTCCCGGCGTCCGACGCGTAGTGCGCGCCCGGCTGTCGAAACACAACGAAGATTGGCACATCCGACAATCTTCTGTTCGGACGCAAAGGTATTCCCTCTGGCAGAATCGTCGGCAGTTTCGAAACGACTTCTGATCCACGATCGGAGACCTTCCCGTGCGGGTAGCCCGGCCGTCGGCGCGTCGGCCGGCCGGGGGCCGCCTGGCGGGAAACGACTGGTTCCACGCGTGCCGCGTTGCCGTGGGCCTGCTGGTCCCGGGGCTGGCGCTGCTGTCGGCGGGGCGTCCCGAGCTGATCATCTTCGCGGCATTCGGTTCGTTCACCGGCATGTACGGACGGGCCGAAGCGCGCGGGCTCCGCCTCCGGCACCAACTGCAGGCGGGCGGGATCCTGCTGACCGGCGTCGCCGCCGGGGTTCTGCTGTCCGGCTGTCACGCCCGGCCGTGGGTTCTGGTGGCGGCCGAAGCCGGTTTCGCGTTCGCTGCGGCGCCGCTGACGAACCGGCTCGGCCTCACCCCGCGCGGGCCGTTCTTCGGGATTTTCGCGCTCGGCGCGATCGCGATGGTCCCGGCCGGGCAGGTGGCGCCCTGGGCGGGGTTGTCGGTCTGCGTGGTGACGATCGCGTTCTGCGTCGTCATCGGATTCGCCGGGGCGGCGCGAACCCCGGCCGCGGTCTTACCTCGGACCGCCTGCGGGTCGGGGCTGTGCGCTCGAGATCGGCGACGGTCTTGTGCCCTGGTCCACGCACTGCGCTACGCGCTGGCGATCTCGGCCGCCGGCTCGCTCGGTCTGCTGCTGGGCGTCGAGCACGCGAACTGGGCCATGGCCTCCGCCGCGGTGCCCCTGGCCGCCGACGCACGAAACCGGCTCCATCCGGCGATCCGCAGCGTCCTGCACCGCAGCCTGCACCGGGTGCTGGGCACGCTCGCCGGCCTCGGCGTCACGGCGGTGCTGCTCCTGCCGGACCTCGGCGAGACGCCGCTCGCGCTGGTGGTGATCGCGTTGCTGTTCCCGACGGAGCTGTTCATGTCCCGCCACTACGGACTGGCCCTCGGCTTCTTCACCCCGCTCATCATGGTGATGACCGAGTTCGCCGCGCCGGCCGAGCCGATGACGCTGCTCACCGACCGCGTGCTCGACACGGTGCTCGGTGTGTCCGCCGGCATAGCGGCGGCGATCATCGTGCGCGGCCCTTGCCGCGACGGCTAGGAGCCGTCCGAGGCTCGCACCGTGACCTTGAGGTGCTTCATGATCGGCTGGTCGCTTTGGGTGCTGTAGTCGCCGATGGCGCACAGGACGTTCATCTCGGGCATGTAGCCGGCCGCGCACCCGCGCGGGATGTCGTACGGAACCACCTTGTACCGGCGCAGGCAACGCGTGCTGCCGTCCTTGGCGGTGCTCGTGATGTCCACCTCGTCGAACTCGCCGAGGCCGCGGTCGCGCATGTCGGCGGCGTTCATGAAGATCAGCGTGCGCAGGTTCTTGATCCCGCGGTAGCGGTCGTTGTCCGAGTAGATCGTGGTGTTCCACTGGTCGTGGGAGCGCATCGTCCCCAGCGCGAGGGTGCCCTCGGCGGGAACGACGTCGGGCAGACCGGTCGCGGAGAACTCCGCACGACCCGAAGGCGTCTCGAAGACCAGTTCGCGGGCCGGCTGGCGGATGCGGAACCCCAGCGGCAGCCGGACCCGCCGGTTGAAGTCCTCGAAGCCGTCGAGAACCCGGGCCATGGTGTCGCGGATCCGGTCGTAGTCTTCGACGTAGCTTTCCCACGGCGTGGTGCTGTGCGGCAGGGCGGCGCGGGCCATCCCGGCGATGATCGCCGGTTCGGAGAGCAGGTGCGGGGAGGCGGGCGCCTTCATCCCGGTGGACAGGTGGACCATGCTCATCGCGTCCTCGACGGACGTCGACTGCACCCCGCCGGCCTGGTGGTCCTTCTCGGTCCGGCCGAGGCAGGGCAGGATCAGCGCCTGCCTGCCGTGGACGAGGTGGCTGCGGTTGAGCTTGGTGCTGACCTGCACGGTCAGTTCGCACTTCCGCAGACCGGCTGCGGTGTAAGGGGTGTCGGGCGCAGCGAGGGCGAAGTTGCCGCCCATGCCGACGAACACGGTCACCTCGCCGCGGTGCATGGCCTCGATCGTGCCGACGGTGTCGAGGCCGTCGGCCCGGGGCGGGGTGATGCCGCAGACCTCGCCGAGCCGGTCCAGGAAGGACGCCGAAGGGCGGTGGTCGATGCCGCAGGTCCGGTTGCCCTGGACGTTGCTGTGCCCGCGCACCGGCGACGGCCCGGCGCCCTCCCGGCCAAGATTTCCCCGCAGCAGCAACAGGTTGACGATCTCGCGGACCGTGTCGACGCCGTGCTCGTGCTGGGTGACGCCCAGGCACCAGCTGATGATGCTCCGGTCGGCCTCGCGGTAGACCCGGGCCGCGGCCCGCATGGCGGCCTCGTCGACGCCCGACTGGCGCTCGAGGTCCGCCCACGGCGTGGTTTCGCAGAGGGAGCGGTATTCGGCGAAGCCGGTGGTGTGGCGCTCGATGAACTCCGTGTCGAGGGCTTTCGGGTCGGTGCGCGCCAGCTCCAGGATCGCCTTGGCCATGCCCCGGAGCAGGGCCAGGTCACCGCCGATGCGCGGCTGCAGGTTCATGGTGCCGGTGCGGGTGGCGCGGAACGTGGCCATCTTCGCGAACTCGTGCGGGATGATCGTCCGGGTCGCGGCCGCTTCGACGAGCGGGTTGACGTGCACGATCTGCGCGCCGCGGCGGTAGGCCTCCGCCAGCGAGGTGAGCATGCGCGGCGCGTTGGACGCGGCGTTGACGCCCAGGATGAACAGCGCGTCGGTGAGCTCCCAGTCCTTGAGGTCGACGGTGCCCTTCCCGGTTCCCAACGCCGCTTGCAACGCCCGCCCGCTCGCTTCGTGGCACATGTTCGAGCAGTCGGGGAGGTTGTTCGTGCCCAGTTCCCGGGCCATCAACTGGTACAGGAACGTCGCTTCGTTGCCCAGGCGGCCCGAGGTGTAGAACGCCGCCCGGCCCGGATCGTCCAATTCCCGCAAGGTGCGGCCGATGAGGGCGAAGGCGTCGGGCCAGGGGATCGGGACGTAGCGGTCGCTGTCCGCGTCGTACCGCATGGGCTCGGTGAGCCTGCCCTGCCTTTCGAGGTCCGCGTCATTCCACCGCGCCAATTCGCTGACCGTGTGCGCGGCGAAGAATTCGCGGCCGACTCGTTTGCGCGTCATTTCCCAGGCGACGTGTTTGATGCCGTTTTCGCAAATGTCGAGGTGCAGGCCCTTGGTGTCGTCGGGCCACGCGCACCCCGGGCAGTCGAACCCGCCGTTTTCGTGGTTCATCCGCATGATCGCGCGCGGCCCGTCCACGAGTTCGCCCTCGCGGACCAGGAACTCCGTGACGCTCTTCGCCGCGCCCCACCCCGCGGCCGGGTGGTGGTACGGCTTGAACTCCGGTGCGTTGCCCTGCTCGTCCATCGCCTGCTCCCGCGCTGTCGCACCCTGGGGTGCGGTCCATCCGATCACGAATCCCGGCCGGTGTCGATGAAAACACACATTCGTGTGGCGCGGCCCCATCGGGAGCCGGGGTTTCGCGGTTTGCGTGCGCCGGCTGTGGGGCTCCACAAAGTTCTTTGTCGCCGTCAACAATGGCCCAGCACGCGTTTCGGTGCCGCCCGTTCCGCCTTGACACCACCAATGGCGTCCAGTAGACCGATCGGCGAATCGGATCTCTTCCGAAAACTCGCTGAATCGTCCGGAGGGACCGCCATGGCGAAAGCAGTGGGCATCGACCTGGGTACGACCAATTCGGTGATCGCGGTGATGGAGGGCGGCCAGCCGACGGTGGTCGCCAACGCCGACGGCGCGCGCACGACGCCGTCGGTGGTCGCCTACACCGACTCCGGCGAGCGGCTCGTCGGTCAGCTGGCCCGGCGCCAGGCGATCCTCAACCCGAAGGGCACGATCTCGTCCGCGAAGCGGTTCATCGGACGCAGGTACGACGAGGTCACGAGCGAACTGGACGCGGTGGCCTACGACGTCGTCGCCGGTCCGGACGACGCCGTGCGCTTCGACGTCCGCGGCAAGCTGTACGCCCCGGAAGAGGTCTCGGCGCTGGTGCTGCGCAAGCTCGTCGAGGACGCTTCGAAGTACCTCGGGGAGAAGGTGACCGAAGCGGTCATCACCGTCCCCGCGTACTTCAACGACGCCCAGCGCCAGGCCACCAAGGACGCCGGCCGGATCGCCGGCCTCGAGGTCCTGCGGATCATCAACGAGCCGACCGCCGCGGCGCTGGCCTACGGCCTGGACAAGAAGCAGAGCGAGACCGTGCTGGTCTTCGACCTGGGCGGCGGGACGTTCGACGTCAGCGTCCTCGACATCGGTGACGGGGTCGTCGAAGTCCGCTCCACCGCGGGCGACACCCACCTGGGCGGCGACGACTTCGACCGCCGCATCGTCGACCACCTCGCGGGCGAGTTCCTCGGGGAGACCGGGATCGACCTGCGCGCCGACCCCCAGGCGCTGCAGCGCCTGTTCGAAGCGGCGGCGAAGGCCAAGGAGGAGCTCTCGACGGTCACCCGGACCACGATCAACCTGCCGTTCATCACCGCCGACGCGACCGGCCCGAAGCACCTGAACACGACGCTCATGCGCTCGACGTTCGACCGGATCACCGCCGACCTCGTCGAGCGGTGCCAGGCGCCGGTGCGCCAGGCCATCGCCGACGCGAAGCTCACCCCGCACGACATCGACGAGGTCATCCTCGTCGGCGGCTCCACCCGCATCCCCGCCGTGCAGAACCTGGTCCGCCGGCTCGCCGGGGGCAAGGACCCGAACATGACCGTCAACCCGGACGAGGTGGTCGCGCTCGGCGCGGCAGTCCAGGCGGCGATCATCAAGGGCGAGGCCAAGGACGTCCTGCTGCTCGACGTCACGCCGCTGTCGCTGGGCATCGAAACCCTCGGCGGGCTGATGACCCGCGTCATCGAACGCAACACGACGATCCCGGCCCGGCGCAAGGAGACCTTCAGCACGGCGGAGGACAACCAGCCCGCGGTCGACGTGGTCGTCCTGCAGGGCGAGCGGGAGCAGGCCGCCGACAACCGCGTGCTGGGGCGCTTCCGGCTGGAGAACATCCGGCCCGCGCCGCGGGGCGTGCCCCAGATCGAGGTCGTCTACGACATCGACGCCAACGGCATCCTCGACGTTTCCGCCCAGGACAAGGAAACCGGCGCCGAGCAGCGCATCACGATCAGTGAGAGCTCCAACCTCGACGCCGCCGAGGTCGACCGGATGGTGCGGGACGCGGAACGGCACCGGAGCGAAGACGTCCGCCTGCGCGAGCTGGTCGACGCCCGCAACACCCTGGACACCGCCGCCTACCAGGTGGAACGGCGGCTGGCCGAGCTCGGCTCCGAAGCGGCGGTGCACGACAAAGCCCGGGCGGAGGCACTCATCGGTGACGCGCGGGCCCTGCTGAAGGACGACCGGGAGCCCGCCCTCGACCGGTTGCGTTCCCTGACCGGCGAACTGCAGCAGCTCTACCACGGGCTCGCCGCGGCCGGGGGCGACGCCGGGCCGCAGCCCGACGCCGGCCGGCCCGGTGACGACGGCGACGTCATCGACGCCGAGTTCACGACCTCCTGACCGCGATGACGACGCATCCAGCCGACCCGCCGGACGCCGGGGACGAAACCGGCGAGCGGGACGAGATCGACGCACTGCGGGCCCGCGTCGCGGACCTGGAGAACCGGTGGCGGAGCACGGCGGCGGACTTCGACAACTTCCGCAAGCGCACGGCACGGGACGCCGAGCAGGCCGGCGTGCTCGAGCGAGCCCGGGTCGCGGCCGCCTGGCTGCCCGTGCTCGACAACCTCGACATGGCGCTCGACCACGCGCGGGCCGACCCGGCGACGATCGTCGCCGGCGTCCGGGCGGTCCGGAACCAGGCCGACGACGTCATGGCGCGGCTGGGCTTCCCCCGCCGCGAGGACGAGGCCGGCACGCCGTTCGACCCGGCCGCCCACGAGGCCGTCGGCGCGGTCCCGGCAGCGGGTTTCGCGCCGGGGACGATCGTCGAAGTCGTGCGGTCGGGTTACGGCGGCGGGGAGCACCAGCTGCGTCCGGCCGCCGTCATGGTGGCCTCGAGGGCGGACTGATGGCCGAAGACTTCTACACCGTGCTCGGGGTGTCCCGGACCGCGGAACCGGCGGAAATCAAGCGCGCCTACCGGAAGCTGGCCGCGAAGTACCACCCCGACGTCAACAAGGACCCGGCGGCGGAGGACCGGTTCAAGGCCGTCTCCGAGGCCTACGACGTGCTGTCGGACCCGGAAACGCGGCAGCGCTACGACGCGTTCGGCGCCGGCTTCCGCCAGGTGCCCGACGGGATGGACCCGGCGACCTGGGCCCGGGCCCAGGCCTACCAGGCCGCGGGCGCGCCGTCGGGGGAGCAGGACGTGCGGTTCGCCTACGGCGGCATGGGCGACGACATCGACCTGGACGAGCTGCTGGGCGGCCTGTTCGGCGGCCGCGGCGGGCGGCGCCGGGGACCGGTGCCCGGCGCCGACCAGGAGGCCGCGCTGGAGCTCACGGTCGAGGAGGCCTACCGGGGCGGGCGGCACTCGCTGACGCTGCCCCGGCCCGGTGGCCCGCGCACGGTCCAGGTCGACGTCCCGGCCGGCGTCGCCGACGGCCAGCGGATCCGGCTGGCGGGACAGGGCGGCCAGGGCAGCGACGGGGCACCGCCGGGCGACCTCTACCTCGTCGTGCACCTCGCCCCGCACCCCCGGTACCGGGTCGACGGCCGCGACCTCTCCGTCGACCTCCCGCTGACGCCGTGGGAGGCCGCGCTGGGCACGGCCGTCACGCTCGACATCCCCGGCGGCGAAGCCAAGATCAAGGTGCCGGCCGGGACGTCGAGCGGACGACGGCTCCGGCTGCGGGACCGGGGCCTGCCCAACCGCCGCGGGAAGCCGGGCGACCTCTACGCCGAGGCCCGGATCGTCGTGCCGCCCGAGCTCACCGACGACGACCGGCGGCTGTTCGAGCAACTGGCCGCGACCTCCACCTACGACCCCAGGAGGCGGTGATGACCTACGCCCTCGTCCGCCGGCACCCCGGCGGCGTCCTCTGGTTCCCGCCGTCCCAGCTCGCCGCCGTGGCGCGGCTGCAGCGCCTGCGCACCGGCTTCTGCCTCAACTACGCCGCCCTCGGGCTGGTGGCCGACCTGCTCGACCGGATCGCCGACCTGGAGGCGGCGTCCCGGACGCACTCCCGACGCAGCGGAGGATGACGATGGATCCCCAGCGGCTCACGCAGAAGTGCCAGGAAGCGCTGCACGACGCGCAGACGAAGGCCCTGCGGCACGGGCACCCCGAGGTCGACGGCGAGCACCTGCTGCTGGCCCTGCTCGAGCAGCCCGACGGCCTGGTGCCCCGCCTGGTCACCCAGGCGGGCGCCGACCCCGGCCGGATCCGGGCCGCGCTCGAGGACGAGCTCGGCCGCCGCCCCCGCGTCGGCGGCCCGGGGGCGGCCCCCGGCCAGGCGTTCGTGACCCAGCGCGTGTCCCGGCTGCTGGACGCGGCGGACCAGGAGGCCGCCCGGCTCAAGGACGACTACGTCTCCGTCGAGCACCTGGTCGTGGCGCTCCTCGACGAAGGCAGCGAGAGCGCCGCCGGCCGGGTGCTGCGCGACGCGGGGCTGACCCGCGACGGGTTCCTCCACGCGCTGCGGGCGATCCGCGGCAACCAGCGGGTGACCTCGGCGATGCCGGAGGTCACCTACGAAGCCCTGGAAAAGTACGGCCGGGACCTGGTGGCCGACGCGCGGAACGGCCTGCTCGACCCGGTGATCGGCCGGGACGCCGAGATCCGGCGGGTGGTCCAGATCCTCTCGCGCAAGACGAAGAACAACCCGGTCCTCATCGGCGAACCCGGCGTCGGGAAGACGGCCATCGTCGAGGGGCTGGCCCAGCGCATCACCCGCGGCGACGTGCCGGAGGGGCTCAAGGACAAGACGGTCTTCGCCCTCGACATGGGCGCGCTGGTCGCCGGCGCGAAGTACCGGGGCGAGTTCGAGGAGCGGCTCAAGGCCGTCCTCAACGAGGTCAAGGCCGCCGCGGGCCGGATCCTGCTCTTCGTCGACGAACTGCACACCGTCGTCGGCGCCGGGGCCACCGAAGGCGCGATGGACGCCGGCAACATGCTGAAGCCGATGCTCGCCCGCGGCGAGCTGCACCTGATCGGCGCGACCACGCTCGACGAATACCGCAAGCACATCGAGAAGGACGCGGCGCTCGAACGGCGCTTCCAGCCCGTCGTGGTCGACGAGCCATCGGTCGAGGACGCGATCTCGATCCTGCGTGGGCTGCGGGAGCGCCTCGAGGTGTTCCACGGCGTGACGATCCAGGACGGCGCCCTGGTGTCGGCCGTGGTCCTCAGCCACCGCTACATCACCGACCGCTTCCTGCCGGACAAGGCCATCGACCTGGTGGACGAGGCCTGCGCGATGCTCCGCACGGAGATCGACTCGATGCCCGCGCAGCTGGACGAGCTCTCCCGCCGGCTGACCAGGACGGAGATCGAGGAAGCCGCGCTGGCCAAGGAGACCGACACCGCCAGCCGGGCGCGGCTGGCGGACCTGAGCCGGGAACTGGCGGACCTGCGGGCCGAGACCGGCGTCATGCGGACCCAGTGGGAGGCCGAGCGCGCCGTCCTCCACAAGGTCCAGGCCCTGCGCGGCGAGATCGAGCAGGTCCGCCGCGAAGCGGAGCAGGCCGAGCACGCCTACGACCTCGACCGCGCCGCGCAGCTGCGGCACGGGAAGCTCCCGGAGCTGCAGCGGCGGCTGGAGGGGGAGGAGGAGCGGCTCACGACCCGCCAGGGCGGCAACCGGCTCTTGCGCGAAGTCGTCACCGACGAGGAGATCGCCGCCATCGTCGCGCGGTGGACCGGCATCCCGGTCAGCAGGCTCCAGGAGGGCGAGCGCGCGAAGGTGCTGCGCCTGGACGAACTGCTGCACGACCGGGTGATCGGCCAGGACGAGGCCGTCCAGCTGGTGGCCGACGCGATCGTCCGGGCCCGCTCGGGGATCAAGGACCCACGCCGCCCCATCGGGTCGTTCCTCTTCCTCGGCCCCACCGGCGTGGGCAAGACCGAGCTGGCGAAGGCGCTGGCGGCGAGCCTGTTCGACAGCGAGGACAACATCGTCCGGATCGACATGAGCGAGTACCAGGAGCGGCACACGGTCTCGCGCCTCGTCGGCGCGCCGCCGGGCTACGTCGGCTACGACGAAGGCGGCCAGCTGACCGAGGCGGTGCGCCGAAAGCCGTACTCGGTGGTGCTGTTCGACGAGATCGAGAAGGCGCACGCCGATGTGTTCAACACGCTGCTGCAGGTGCTCGACGACGGCCGGATGACCGACGCGCAGGGCCGCACGGTCGACTTCCGCAACACCGTGATCATCATGACCTCCAACATCGGCGCCCCGTACCTCGTGGACGGGGTGACCGCCGACGGGGAGATCAAGGCCGACGCGCGCGAAGCGGTGCTGGCGGAGCTGCGCCGGCACTTCCGGCCGGAGTTCCTCAACCGGATCGACGACATCGTCCTGTTCAAACCGCTCACCGAACCGGAGATCGAGCGGATCGTCGACCTGATGCTCGAGGGCCTGCGGGCCCGGCTCGCCGAGCAGCGGATCACCCTGGAGGTCACCGGCGACGCCCGCCGGTACCTCGCCGAACAGGGCTACGACCCGGTCTACGGCGCCCGCCCGCTCCGGCGCTTCATCGCCCGCGAGGTGGAGACCCGCATCGGCCGGGCGCTGCTGGCGGGGGAGGCCCGGGACGACGCGGTGGTCCTGGTCGGGCTCGACGCGGGCCGGCTCGCCGTCACCTACGAGAACCCGGGTTCCGAGGAGGCCGCATGAGGACGCCGGGCGAAACCTGCGCTGTTCCCGCGGTCGCGCGTAGCATGCCGGTCGTGTCTGGCGTGGACGAACTCCACCGCCCCGGCCGTCCGGTGACGGGGCAGGAGGGCGGGTGAAGAACGCCGCCCTCGCCGAACTCGTCGCCTGGATCGAGCCGCGCCTGTCCCGGCTGATCGACGACGTCTACGCGGCCACCTGCGACCGCATCGAGCTCTACCGGGACGAGAAGATCGTGCCGCGCGACGACCTGCACCGCTCCATCGCGGTCAACCTGCGCTTCATGGTCAGCGCGCTCGCCGGCACCGTCACCGCCGCCGACGCGACCGGTCCGCACGAGACCGGTCACCGGCGCGCCTTGCAGGGCGCGCCGCTCCCGGAGGTCCTCCAGGTCTACCGGATCGGCTGCGCGATGCTCTGGGAGCTGCTGGTGGACCACGCCCGCACCCAGGCCCGGCCCGGCGCCATGGACGCGCTGGTCGATGTGGCCGGCCTGCTCTGGCAGGTCACCGACGACCACGCGTCGAGGCTCACCGAGGCCTACCGGTCCGCGAGCGCGGAACTGCTGGTCGCGCAGCAACGGCGCCGCTCGGCGCTGGCCGAGGCGCTGTTCACCGGCCAGCGCGTCTTCGACGCCGGTCCGTGGGAGGCCGGCAAGCTGCTCGGCCTGTCCCTCGACGGGAAGCTGGCCGTGGTCGCGGCCGAGACCCGCGGCCTGGCCGAAGAGAGCCTGGTCGGCATCGAGCGGCGGCTGGCCGAAGTCGGGATCGTCTCGGCGTGGCGGCTCACCCCGACCTTGCAGGCGGGCGTGGTGTCCCTGCGCGACGAGCAGCGCGACCCGATGCTGGCCGTCCTGCGCGACGTGGCGGTCGCCCGCGCCGGGGTGAGCCCCCTGTACCGGTCGCTCGTCGACACCCCCCGCGCCCTGCACCTGGCGCGTACGGCGCTCGCCGGTCTCCCGCCCGGCAAGCCGGAGGTCCACGCGTTCAGTTCCAGCCCGCTGACGGCGTTCCTCGCCTACGACCCCGACGAGGGTCAGCGGCTGGCCGAGGAAGTCCTCGGCGCCGTCCTCGACCAGCCCGCCGAGGAACGCGACATCCTGCTGGAGACCCTGCACGCCTACCTCACGCACGGCGGGTCGTCCGATCGCGCCGCGCAGGTCCTGCACTGCCACGCCAACACCGTCCGGTACCGGCTGCGCCGGGTCCGTGAGCTGACCGGCCGCTCGCTGAGCGACCCGCGCGCGATCGCCGAACTCGTGACCGCCGCCCAGGCCCTGCACCTGAACCCCGGGCGTCGCCACCCGGGATCGGGGCCCGCCTCCACCACGGCCGACTGACCGACCCGGCCCGGGGAAACCCGGCACCTTCCTTTGGGGACCACTGTGGACGAACAGCGCACCATCACGGCCAAGACCCTCGGCAACCCGGACGGCGGGCAGTTCGCCAACCCGTGGGCGCCCGACCACCCCGCGGTCGGCGAGCGCGTCGCCATCTTCGCGTTCGAAGTGACCGAAGTGGACCAAGACGTCGAAGACGTGCGGACCTACCACCTCGCTCCCGCCGAGTCCGCGCGCGAGGGCGTGGTCGGCCCCGACGACGTCCGGCCGCAGGGCATCACCGTCCGCTGGGTCGGCTGCGGCACCGGGACGGTCGTGCGTGCGGCGGCGAAGGGCTTTCAGGTCGATCCCACGTGCGAAGTCCTGCCGGACGACCCGCGGCTCGTCTGATGGTGCACGCGGTCCCGGACCCGCCCGCACGATCGGGAACGCCGGAGCCCCAGGACATCCTCGGTCCGCGCACCGACAGCGCGTTGTTCGTGACCCTCGCGATCCGGCGTCCGGGCGGTGCGGCCGTGGTGCGCGAAGCGTTGCCGCACCTCGCCGGAATCATCCGCCCGGCCGGGCCCGGCGCGTCGGCGGGCGTGCTGGGCATCGGGTCCGCGGCCTGGGACCGGCTGCTGCCCGGCCCGCGGCCCGCGCGCCTGCGTCCCTTCCGGGAGAGCGCCGGCGTGACGGCGGCTCAAGGCGACCTGTTCCTGCACCTTCGCGCGCAGTTGCCGTTCAGCTGCTTCGAGCTGGCGCGACTGGTGTCCGAAGTGCTCGGTGACGCGGTCGCCGTCGTCGACCGGGTGAACGGCTTCCGCTATGGCTGCCCACGGAACCCGCAACCGGCGGACGCGGCTCTCGTCGGCCCCGCCGACGATCCCCGGTTCGCCGGCGGCTCGTACCTGCACGTGCGCAAACACGTCCACGACCCCGACCGGTGGCGTGCGCTGCCGGCCGCCGAGCGGGACCGGCTGGCCGGCGGCCGGACGCTCGATTCCGTCGCGTCCGAGCCCGAACCCGGAGTCGTCCGGGACCGGATGCCGTTCGCGTCGATCACCGACGGCGAGTACGGCGCCTTGGTGGTCACCTACGCCGCGGACCCGGCGGCGACCGGGCTGGCCGACCGGCCGCTCGAAGTGTCCACAGTGGTCACCGGCGCGCTCTACTTCGTGCCGCCCATGGCTTTTCTCACCGGGAAGGGGTGAACGACGTGCCGGGACCGGACTGGGCCGCGACCGACCTGGTGATCTTCGGGATCACCGGCGACCTCGCGCAGAAGATGACCTGGCCCGCGCTCTACCGGCTGGAACGGCGGGGCGCGCTGAACTGCCCGGTCACCGGCATCGCCTCCGGTGCCCTGACCACCGAAGACCTCGTCGACCAGGCCCGCCGGGCGATCGAGAAGTCCGGCGACCCCCTCGACGAAGCGGTGTTCGCCCGCCTGGCCCGGCGGCTGACCTACCTCGGCGGCGACGCGACGGTTCCGCACCTGTACGAGTCGCTGGCCGCGAAGCTGGCCGGGCCGCGACGGCGTCCGCTGTACTACCTGGCCACCCCACCCGCGCTGTTCGCGCCGATCGCCGAGCGGCTCGGGGCGGCGGGCCTGCTGGTGGACGCCCACGTCGCGCTCGAGAAGCCGTTCGGCTCCGACCTGGCGAGCGCCGGGGAGCTGCGCGATCGGCTGCGGCAGCTCCTCGACGATCGGCAGCTCCTGCTCGTGGACCACTTCCTGGGCAAGGAGCCGGTCATCGAAATCGAGTACCTGCGGTTCGCGAACTTCGCGATGGCCGAGCTGTGGCACCGCAACAGCGTCGAGCTCATCCAGATCACCATGGCGGAGAAGCACAGCGTCGCCGGGCGCGGCCGGTTCTACGACGCGGTCGGCGCGCTGCGCGACGTCGTGCAGAACCACCTGCTGCAGGTCCTGGCGCTGGTGGCGATGGACGCCCCCGTCGGGTCCTCGGCCGGCGAACTGCGGGCCAAGAAGCTCGAGGTGCTCAAGGCCATCCCGCCCGTGGACGTGCGGGAGTGCGTGCGGGGCCAGTACGACGGCTACCGGTCGGTGCCCGACGCGGCCCCGGGATCGGACACGGAGACCTTCGTAGCGCTCCGCCTGGCGATCGACAGCTGGCGCTGGGCCGGCGTGCCCGTGTTCATCCGGGCGGGCAAGCACCTGCCGGTCAACGCCACCGAGGTGCGCCTGATCCTGCGCCACACCCCGCGGCTGCGGTTCCTGCCCGACGCGGCGCGGGTGGCCGCCAACCAGATCATCCTGCGCATCTCCCCGGACCCGGGCCTGCGGCTGCAGCTGTCCGGGCTGGGGCGCGACGACACGTGGCGCCCGGTCCGGCTCGACACGACCTTCGAACGCGACCTGGGTGTCTCCCCAGGGCCCTACGAACGCCTCCTGCGCGACGCTCTCGCCGGCGACGACCGCCTGTTCGCGTGGCAGGCGGCCGTCGAAGAGAGCTGGCGGATCCTCCAGCCGCTGGTGGCCTACCCGCCACCGGTGCACGGGTACCCGCCCGGCTCGTGGGGACCGCCCGAGTCCGGCACGCTGCTGGCCGGCCACCCCGGCTGGCAGCCGCCCTGGCTGCCCGACGGCTCCTGAACGAGCCGGCCCGAGAAGAAACGAGGAATCCCGATGACCCGCGACCCCGAGCCGGATCCCGGCTGGTACTACAACACCCGGACCCACGAGGTCGAGCACGGCGACCTGTCGCGGTCGGTCGACCGGCTCGGTCCCTACCCCGACGAGGCGACGGCGCGCCGGGCCCTGGAGATCGCCCGCGGCCGCACCGAGGCGGCCGACCGGGCCGACCGCGACTGGGACGGCGGCTGACCCCGCGCCCGCGTCAGGGGCGCGGCGACGGGCCGGCCGAGGTCGCCGTCCACGCGGTGGCGAACAGCAGCAGCCGGGCGGTCAGGTTCGTGAACACGAGCAAGCCGAGCACCGGGCCGAACACCGCGCCGGACGGCGAATGGCCGGTCCTGGCGAGCAGCAGGCCGGCCAGCTGCTTCAGCACTTCGAACCCGGCCGCCGCGAGCAGCGCTCCGGGCCACGCGGCCCGCACGCTCACGCGGCGCCGGGGCAGCCGGGCGATCACCCACAGGAACAGCACCGCGTTCACGACGAGGGCGAGCAGCGCGCTGACCACGGCCGGCAGCACGTCGCCCGCGATGGTCCCGGCCGCGGTGACGGCGAACGAGACCGCGAGGGCGGCGCCGAGACCGAGCAACGCGAGCAGGTCACCTACGAGGGTCGCCAGCAGCGGCGTCGCCTGCCTCTCCAGCCGCCACTGCTCGGTCAGCGCCGAACGCAGGTGCCGCATCCAGCCCACGCCGGAGCAGAGCGCGATGACCAGCCCGATCGTGCCGACGGTGGCGCGAGCGTCGACGGCGTCGCGGACGAGCTTGTCGATGGGCGCGGCGAGCGCGTCCGGGGCCTGCGCGCCGATCGCGGCCGTGAGCCGGTCCAGCAAGGCGTGGTCGCCGGCGAGCACGAACCCCGCGACCGCGAACGCCACCATCGCGACCGGCACCAGGGACAGCAGGCTGAAGTACGTGATCGCGGCCGCGTAGTAGGAGCCGTAGTGCTCGCCGAACGAACGGGCGGCGCGGGAGAGGTGCTCGACCCACGGCCGGACGCGGTCCCGGCTTCCGGTGCTGTCCACTCGGGTCCGGTCAGTGTGCGGAGCCGGCCACGTTCATGCCGCTAGGCTAGCCTCGGGCCCGGATCGGCGGGCGGTCCTTGTCGGACCCGTCAACCGATGTTGTCGCCCCGCACAACGCTCCGCCGCGCGGGTGCGGCCGGCGATCACGTGTGCCACGCTGACGCCGGGAACGGCCCGGACGGGAGGAGCGAGCTGACGTGACGGCACCGCCCGGACGGCCGCAGGACGTGCTGATGCCCCCTGCCCGCGCAGCGATCTTCCTCGTCGTCACGGTGCGCGAGGGTGCCGAAAGCGTCGTCCGGGACTTTCTGCCCGACGTGGCCGGGATCGTCCGCGCGGTGGGCTTCCGGGCGCCGGAGGACGGCACCGCCTGCGTGGTCGGGATCGGGGCCGCGCTGTGGGACCGGCTCTTCGGCTTGCCCCGGCCGGTCGGCCTGCACCCGTTCCGCGAACTGGCCGGCGCGACCCACCGTGCCGTGTCCACCCCGGGCGACCTGCTGTTCCACGTGCGGGCGCGGCGTCCGGACCTGTGCTTCGAGCTGGCCCGCCGGCTGATGGACCGGCTCGCCGGGTACGCCGACGTCGCCGACGAGGTCCACGGCTTCCGGTACTTCGACGAACGGGACCTGCTCGGTTTCGTCGACGGCACCGAGAACCCCACCGGGGCGGTCGCGGCCGCCGCCGTGTTCGTCGGGGACGAGGACCCCGCGTACGCCGGCGGCAGCTACGTCGTGGTCCAGAAGTACCTGCACGACCTCGGCAGCTGGGACGCGTTGCCGGTCGAGGAGCAGGAGCGGGCGATCGGCCGCCGGAAGCTGAGCGACATCGAGATCCCCGACGAGGCCAAGGCGCCGAACTCCCACGTCGCGCTGAACACGATCGTCGACGCCGACGGGACGGAACGGCAGATCGTCCGGGAAAACATGCCGTTCGGCACGATCGGGACCGGGGAGTTCGGGACCTACTTCATCGGGTACGCCGCCAGCCCCGACGTGGTCGAACGGATGCTGCGGAACATGTTCATCGGCGACCCACCCGGCAACCACGACCGGATCCTGGACTTCTCCACGGCGGTCACCGGCGGGCTGTTCTTCGTGCCCAGCGCGGACTTCCTCGACGACCCGGTCCCCGCGACCACGGCCGCGGAGCCGCCGCCGGACGGTTCCCTGGGCATCGGCGACCTGAAAAGGAGCGGCACACCATGAACAACCTGCACCGCGAACTCGCCCCCATCCCGGCCGCCGCCTGGGCCGAAATCGAGGCCGAGGCCCGCCGCACGGCCACCCGCACCCTCGCGGGCCGCCGGGTCGTGGACGTCGCCGGCCCGGCCGGCCCGGAACTGTCGGCGGTGGGCACCGGGCACCTGCGCGCCCTCGAAGCACCGGCCGAGGGCGTGGTCGTCCGCCGGCGCGAAGTCCAGCCGGTGATCGAACTGCGCGTGCCGTTCACCGTGACCAGGCAGGCCGTCGACGACGTCGAGCGCGGCGCGAAGGACTCCGACTGGCAGCCGGTGAAGGACGCTGCCCAGCGCATCGCCCTCGCCGAGGACCAGGCGATCTTCCGCGGTTTCCCCGCGGCCGGGATCGCCGGCATCGCGCCCGGCAGCTCCAACCCGTCGGTCCGGCTGCCCGCGGACGTGCGCGAAGTCCCCCGAGCGGCCGCCGAAGCGCTCAGCCGGCTGCGGCTGGCCGGCGTCGACGGGCCCTACCGCCTGCTGCTCTCGGCCGCGGCGTACACCGAGGTCGCCGAGACGACCGACCACGGCTACCCGATTCTCGACCACCTGGCCCGGCTGCTGCACGACGAGCCGATCTGGGCACCCGCCCTCGACGGCGCGCTCCTGCTTTCGGCCCGCGGCGGTGACTACGAGCTGCACCTGGGCCAGGACCTGTCCATCGGTTACCAGTCCCACGACGACGACCACATCGAGCTCTACCTCCAGGAGTCGTTCACCTTCCTCGCGTACACGGCGGAAGCCAGCGTCGTGCTGAACGCCGACTCAAGTCAGTCCTGACGACCAGTCCCAGCCCGGCTGTGAACCCGACGTCCGCGGTCGCCCGGCTCGTCACCGCCGCCGTCATCGGGTTGCTGATCGGCGCGGCGATCGGTGTCTTCGTCGACGCGGCCCTGGGCATTCTCGCCGGTATCGCCACAACAGCGGGAATATTCGTCGTAGCGGGCTGGATCGCCCTCTGGCCAATGGACGCCGCCGCGACTCGCGGCAACGCCCAGCGTGAGGATTTCCGCCCGGCGACCGACGAGGTCGCGGTGGTCGCGGCCGCGCTCGGCGGATTGGTCGGCATCGTGGTGCTGCTGGTCGTCGGCAACTCCGGAGCGGCCCCCGTGGCCGCGGCGATCGCCTTGGGCGGGGTGTTCCTGTCGTGGGCGGGTTTGCACCTGATGTACGCCACCCGCTACGCGTACCTGTACTACGAAACATCCGACGGCGGGATCGATTTCAATTCGGATGACCCCCCGTCGTATCGGGATTTCTTCTACTTCAGCTACAACCTCGGCATGACCTACCAGGTGTCCGACACCGGCGTCTCCAGTTCGGTGATCCGCGCGGTGGTGCTGCGCCACACGCTGTTGTCGTACGTCTTCGGAACGGTGATCCTGGCGGCCACCATCAACCTGGTCGCGGGGATCATCAGCAGCTGAACCGCGGCGGCATCAGGTCCCGGTCAGGCCAAGTGCGCCGACAGCAGCCACGCGGGAGTCGACTTGCGGCCGTTCCCCTCGTCCCGGACGTCGCTGCCCGCGAAGTCCTCGAAGTCCGGGAAGTTTTCGGGGACGTTGGCGTGGATGCGGGCCGGCCGGATCTCGTCGATCGTCCAGTACGCGCCCACCACCTCGCGCAGTTCCTCCGCGGAGACCGGGTTGACCCGGTCCGAAGGCACGGTGGCGCTGTCGAACACCAGCACGTAATAGGACGCGCCCGGCGATGCGGCGCGCACGATGGATTCCTGGTAGGGCCGGCGCAGCTCGACCGGCATCGAGTGGAACAACGTGCTGTCGACGATGGTGCCGAACCGGCCGTCGTAGCCGGTGAACGTGCTGATGTCGGCGACCGCGAAGGTGGCGTCGGCCAAGCCGCGCCGGGCGGCTTCCGCGCGCGCCAGCTCGATCGCGGTCCGCGACTGGTCCAGGCCGACGGTCGTGAAGCCCCGCTCGGCGAGGTGGAGCGACGTCGCGCCCTCGCCGCAGCCGGCGTCGAGGACCTCGCCGTGGAACGCGCCCGCGTCGATGAGCGCGGCGATCTCGGGTTGCGGTTCGCCGAGGCTCCAAGGCGGACGCAGGCCCGGCCCCATCTCGGGAGCCTGACCGCGGTATGCGGAATCGAACAATGATGGATTCGTCATGCACCTCAGAGTGTCAACTGGGTTGATATATGTCAACATGGTTGACATGGAAAGCCCTCGCGACGAGCCGCTCGGCTACCTGCTGCACCGGGTCACCGCGGCCTTGCGCGCCGAGGTGGCCGCCACCGTGCTCGAGCCGGCGGAGCTGGCGGCGCCCGAGTACCTCTGCCTGCGGATGCTGGCTCAGTCGCCGAAGTCCAACGCCGAATTGGCCCGCGAGGCGCAGGTGTCGCCGCAAGCGATGAACAAGGTGGTTCGCGAGCTGCAGGAGCGCGGCCTGGTGACGCGACCCGCCACGGTGCCGTCCGGGAGGTCGTTGCCCGCCACGCTGACGCGCGAGGGCATGACCTTGCTCGCGCGCATCGATCCCGAAGTGGCCGAGGCCGAGGACCGGGTCCTGGCCGGGCTCGACGACCACGGCCGGCGCGAGCTCCGGCGGCTCCTCGTCGCGGCGTTCCGCCGGTAGCCGGCCGCTGACGAAGATGCGACGTGTCGTGATTCGGACGCGTCCGCCCTAGTGACGGATGCCGGCGGCGGCGCGAGCCTGGTGCGATGCACTGGAGATCATCTGTTCTGGTCGTGGCCTGCGTCGGCACCCTCGCCGCGGGCACCGCCGGAGTCGCGAACGCGGCGCCCGGCCCGCAGGCGGCACCGTCACCCGCGGGCGTCGAACGCCACTCGGTCACCCTGCTCACCGGGGACGTCGTCCAGGTCGAACGGCAGCCCGGCGGCAAGCAGGCCGCCACCGTCCAGCCCGCGCCGGGCCGGGAGAAGATCCGGTTCCACCAGCAGGAGGTCGACGGCCACCTCAGCGTCTTCCCCGAAGACGTCACCCCGCGGCTGGCCGCGAAGCAGGTCGACCGGATCCTCTTCGACGTCACCGAGCTGATCGCCGAGGGGTACGCCGACGAGCAGTCGGCGACCCTGCCGCTGATCCTCGCCTACCGCAAGGGCACGGACCTCCGGAAAACCACGGCGGCAGCCGACCTCGGCGCGACGCTGACCAGCGTCAACGGCCGGTCCGCACGGGCCGCCAAGGCGAACGCCACCGCGTTCTGGGCCTCGTCGGGAAACATCGAGCGGATCTCCCTGGACCGCAAGGTCCGCGTCTCCCTCGATCGCAGCGTCCCGCAGATCGGCGCCCCCGAGGCGTGGGCCGCGGGCTACGACGGCACCGGCACCACGGTCGCCGTGCTCGACACCGGCTACGACCCGACCCACCCCGACCTGGCCGGCCGCGTGAGCGAGGCGGTCAACTTCACGACCAGCCCCGACACGACCGACCACTTCGGCCACGGCACGCACGTCGCCTCGACGATCGCGGGCTCCGGCGCCGCCTCGGGCGGCCGGCTCAAGGGCGCCGCGCCGGGCGCGAAACTGCTCGTCGGCAAGGTGCTCGACGACGACGGCTTCGGTTACGAGTCCTGGGTCCTCGCCGGGATGGAGTGGGCGGCGCACTCCGGCGCCAAGGCGGTCAACATGAGCCTCGGCGGCGGCCCGACCGACGGCACCGACGCGCTCAGCGTCGGCCTCGACGCGCTCAGCGAACAGACCGGCACGCTCTTCGTGGTGGCCGCCGGCAACGACGGCGAACAAGGTGCCTACACCGTCGGCTCGCCGGGCACCGCCGAAGCCGCGCTGACCGTCGGCGCCGTCGGCCGTGACGAGAAACTGGCGTCGTTCTCCAGCCGCGGACCGCGGCTGGGCGACAACGCCGTCAAGCCCGACATCACCGCACCCGGCGTCGGCATCGTCGCCGCCCGTGCCGCGGGGACCGCCATGGGCGACGTCGTCGACGACCACTACACCGCCGCTTCCGGCACCTCGATGGCCACGCCGCACGTCGCCGGCGCGGTGGCGATCCTCGCCCAGCAGCACCCCGACTGGACGGGCAGTCAGCTCAAGGACGCGCTGGCCAGCACGTCCCTGACCGCCCCCGGACGTTCGGTGTTCGAGCAGGGCGGCGGCCGGGTCGACGTGGCCCGCGCGGTGAAGCAGAAGGTCTTCGCCACCGGCACGCTCGACCTCGGCGCGGTCGAGGACGGCAAGGCACCGGTGTCCAAGCAGGTCACTTACACCAACGCCGGCACCACGCCGGTCTCGCTGAAGCTCGCCCTCGACGCCAAGTCCCTGGCCGGCGTCCCCGCCGCCGACGGGATCCGGCTCGGCAAGTCCACTGTGGACGTTCCGGCCGGCGGAAGCACGACGGTGACGATCACCGGCGACCCGGCGAAACTCGCGCCGGGCACCTACAGCGGACGGCTCACCGCGACCGCGGACGGCGTGGTCGTCCACACCTCGCTCGGCGCGGACAAGACCGCGCCCAAGCACAAGGTCACCCTCACCGCCCTCGACCTGCAGGGCAAGCCGACGGTCGCGCCGTGGCTGCTGATGTACGGCGAGGACTACCGCTTCGACGTCAACACCTGGCTGGGCGGCGGAAGCCTGACGGTCGAGGTCGGCGACGGCGTGTACTACCTGACCGCCGAGGTCGACGGGACCCGGGACGGCCTCACCGTGTCCCAGGTCGTCCTGCCGGAGCTGCGGATCACCGGCGACACGACCGTCGTGCTGGACGCCCGCAAGGCGGTGAAGGTGGACATCCGGACCCCGCAACCGTCCGAACAGGCCGGGATCTGGAGCTACTACACCTACCGGGAGCTCGGCCCTCGCAAGATCGCGAACTACGCCATGCAGTTCGACTACACCCGCGAGCTCCGGGTCACCCCGACGCCGAAGGTGACGACCGGGGCCTTCGAGTTCGGCTCCCGCTGGTCGAGGATCGCGCCGCCGTTGACGGTGAACGTCCTGGGCGGCCGCGACCCGCTCACGAACCGCTACCTCGCCGGGTCGCCCAAGCTGGACGGGTGGCGGCTGCTGCAGGCCGTCTCCGCCGGACGGGGAAAGCCGGCGGACTTCGAGAACGCGCGGGGCAAGGCCGCGATCGTCGACCCGGACCCGGCCGACTACAACCGCGACGAGGTCTCCCGGGCCGCCGCGGAAGCCGGGGCGGCGATCGTCTTCATCGTCGTGCCCGACGGCTGGGGCACCGCCTCGGTGCCCTCGATCAGCGCGGCGCCGTTCCTGACGATCCCGACCGTCCAGCTCGACCGGGACGAGGGCTTGGCACTCCTCGCCAAGATCAAGCGCCTCCCCACTTTCCTGAGCCTGCAGGGGATCGCGGTCAGCCCGTACCTCTACGACGTCGTGCAGACCGAGCACGACCGGATCCCGGAAAAGATCGTCCACCAGGTCACCGCCGCGAACACCGCGACCGTCACCACCCACTACCGCCAGACCGGCAGCGGCGGTGAGGCCAAGGAACAGCGGTTCGCGTGGAAGCCGTGGCAGGACTTCGCCGTCAACGAATACCAGCGGTACGTGACGACGCCGTCGACGCGGGTGGAGTACGTCAGCTCCGGGGACGTCCTGTGGCAGCACCGGGTCAAGCACGGCCTGATCTGGGACGAGATGTCCCCGCTCCAGGGCGGCATGACCGCGGCGCCGCGCACCTACACGGGGAAGGAGAACATCACCGAGGACTGGTTCGCGCCGGTCGTCCGGCCCGCCATCCCGCGGGGCGTGCCGGGCCTGGAGTCGACCCGCGAAGGCGACAAGCTGCAGATCCGGATCCCGGAGTTCGTCGACAGCCAGGCCGGGCACTACGGCTTCAACGAAGGCGACGACCAGGCCGGGCCCGCCGTCACGTCGGCGAAACTGTTCCGCGACGGGAAGCTCGTGTCGGAACAGCCCTACGCGTACGGCACCTTCCCCGCCGGCGCGGACCCGGCGACCTACCGGCTCGAGGAGTCGGTGCGGCGTGATTCGCCGGAGTGGCTGTTCGGCACCAGCACGCAGACGTCGTGGACGTTCCGCTCGGCCCGGGCAGCGGCCCCCGCGCTGCTTCCGTTGCTGCAGCTGGACTACGCGGTCGACGCGGACGCCGGCAACCGGCTCCCGGCCGGTCGCCGGGCCAGGATCGGCCTGACCGCGCGGTTCCAGGACGGGATGGCCGCGCCGGACGTGCGGTCGATGAAGGCCTGGGCGTCCTACGACGACGGCAAGACCTGGCGCACGGTCGACGTCAAGCGCGCCGGGAAGGCCTATGAGGCCACGATCGACCACCCGGCGCTCGGGGCCACGAACTCCTACGTCGCGTTGCGGGTGCAGGCCACCGACAACGCGGGCAACGCCGTCGACCAGACGGTGCTCCGGGCGTACGGGCTCAGCTCGAAATAGCGTCGTCCACCGGCTCCGGGTGCCTTCCGCCGTCGCGCGGCAGGAGGTACCCGGGGCTCGGCTCGTCCAGCCAGCCGAGCTTGCTGGCCTGCCAGGCCAGCTGCATCCGGGTGCGGGCGTCGACCCGGCGCATGAGGTCCTGCAGGCGCCGCTGGACGGTCCGGTAGCTGACGTTGAGCTGGGTCGCGATCGACTTGTCGCTGACCCCGCCGATGAGCAGGGACAGCAGCCGCCGCTCGTCGGGGTCGAGGTGGGGGGTGGGCGCGGTGTCGCCGATCCGCAGCGGCGACGCGCGTTCCCAGTAGACCTCGAACAACGCGACCAGTGCGGACAGCAGGCTGCTCTCCCGGACGAGCGCGGCGGTGGGTTCGCCCGTGCTGTCGCGGGTGACCAGCGGGCACAGCGCCACCCGGCGGTCGGAGATGGCCAGGCGCACCGGTAGTTTCGAGATCGAGCGGGCGATCTCGCCGCCTTCGATCCCCTCCAGGACGTTGACGATCCGGCCGGGTTCCTCGAGCAGGCCGGTCTCGTAGATCACGCGGTACTGCACGCCGCGGGCCTGCGCCAGCGCCTCCTCGACGTTCTCCGACGCCGCCATCGCGACGTTGCCCTCCAGGCAGAACCACAGGGACTCTTCGCGGGCGCCGCGCTGGATGGCCAGCGCCTGCCGGCGGATCGCGTCGACCCCGGTGATGACCTCGACGAGCTGCGCGGAGTCGCGCCGCCGCGCGCTGCCGCGGTACTCCTCGGCGAGCTGGGACACCGCGGCCCGGGCGGCCTCCAGCTTCTCCTGGCCGTGCACCAGCAGCGGGCCGAGGGAGACGTCCGGTGGCGCGGACACGTAGTGCCCCTCGGTCCTGCTGACGAGGCCCTTCGCCAGCAGGGCCTCCAGGATCGGCTCCAGCTCGTCGCGGCCCACGCCGATCCGGCCCGCGATCTCGTCGGGCGTGGTCCGGTACCCGCCGACGATCACGCGGTAGACCCGCTCTTCCCCGGGAGTCATGCCCAGCGCTTCCAGCACACTGCCTCCTAGCCACGCGGCCAACTGCTTCCCATCGGCGTCGACGGCTCTTGGCCAACGTACAACGGGGCTCGCCGACCCGGGTCACCTCTTACTTCAAGGTGTGGACGAACGGGCGTGCGGCCGCCGTTCGGCGCTTTACAGCCCAGGCGGAAGGTGCCTAGGGTGCGCTCGCCCCAATGCGGCCGGTCCGTACCGACCACGGCTGAAGGAGGTCAAGTGTTCCGCAACCACAGACGCAGTACCCGCGCCACCGTCACGGTGTTCGCGGCGGCGGCGCTACTCGCGGTTCCCGCGTTCACCGCCAGTAGCAGTGCCGCCATCGACCTGGGCGCCGCGCCCTGGCTGGACACCCATCGCCCGGTGCCGGCGCGGGTGGAGGCGCTGCTGCACGCGATGACGCTGCCCGAGAAGGTCGGCCAGATGGACCAGCAGCTGGTCGGCACGCTGACCGACGCGAACAGCGCGACGTGCGGCAACAACGGTTTCAACCTGCCCAATCCCGAGTGCATGCGGAAAATCCTGGTCGACGCCCACGTCGGCTCGATCCTCGCGGGCGGTACCGACAACCCGGTCGACACCACGGGCAAGGGCGGCGTGGGCAACACCGGCTACGACTGGGCGAACGAGTACAACATCATCCAGCAGTTCGCGATCAAGAACTCGCGCCTGCACCTGCCGGTGGTGTTCGGCGTCGACGCGGTGCACGGCTTCGGCCACCCGTGGCAGGCGCCGCTGTACCCGCAGTCCATCGGCATGGGCGCCACCTGGGACCCCGCGCTCGCGCAGGCCGGTGGCAAGGCGACCGCGGACGCCCTGCGCGCCACCGGCTGGAACTGGGACTTCGCGCCGGTCCAGGACATCGCGCGCGACAACCGGTGGGGCCGCACCTACGAGACGTGGGCCGAGCAGCCGGTCCTGGCGGCCGCGATGGGCGCCGCGAACATCAAGGGCATGCAGACGCCCGGCAAGCGCGGTGAGCTGAACGTCAGCGCGACGGTCAAGCACTTCGCCGGCTACTCGCAGTCGATCAACGGCCACGACCGGGCCGAGGCGCTGCTGCCCATGAACTACCTCCAGACGACGATCCTGCCGTCGTACGCGGCCGGGATCGACGCGGGCGCCGGGACCGTGATGGTCAACTCCGGTTCGATCAACGGCGTTCCCGCCACCTCGTCGCACTACCTGCTGACCGACGTCCTGCGCGGCCAGCTGCGCTTCCAGGGGGTCGTGATCAGCGACTACCAGGACGTCACCGCGTTGCAGACCGCCTACCACATCGCGCCGGACCTTTCGGGTGCCATCGCCGCCGCCGTGAACGCGGGCGTCGACATGAGCATGCAGGTCTCCGACCCGGCGGGGTGGCAGACCGCGATCCTGCAGGCCGTCGACACGGGCAAGATCTCGCACGCGCGGATCGACCAGGCCGTGCGCCGCATCCTCACGCTGAAGTTCCAGCTCGGCCTGTTCGACCAGCCGTGCGTGGCCGACCCGGCGAAACCGTGCGTCGACGCGAACGCCGCCGACGCCGCCGTCACCGCGGGCCGCGATCAGACGGCGAAGGCCGCGCGGGAGTCGATCACCCTGCTGCGCAACGAGAACAACGCGCTGCCCTTGCCGGCCGGCGCGAAGGTCGTGGTGACCGGTCCGAGCGCGGACTCGATGACCAACCAGCTCGGCGGCTGGAGCGTGAGCTGGCAGGGCGTGGCGGGTGCCGGGCACGTGTGCTGCATGGGCCCCGACAACCAGATCCCGCCGGGCACCACCGTGCTGGGCGGCATCCGGGCCGCGGACCCGGGCGCGGTCTACGCGCCGGACCAGGCCAGCGCCGTCGCGGCCGCGGCGGGCACCAGCGCCTACGTGGCGGTGGTGGGGGAGAAGGCCTACGCGGAAGGGCTGGGCGACAACCCGGCACCGGCCCTGGCGCCCGACCAGCAGGCCCTCATCTCGGCCCTGGAGGCGACCGGCAAACCGGTGATCGTCGTGGTCGTCGCCGGCCGGCCGGTCGGGCTGGGCCCGGCGGAGAAGGCGAACGCGGTGCTGATGGCCTACCAGGGAAGCACGGAAGCCGGCACGGCGGTGGCGGATGTGCTGTTCGGCAAGACGAACCCGGCGGGCAAGCTGCCGATCAGCTGGCCGTCCGACGCGCCGGCCGTCGGCCCCGACTTCGCCGGCACGGCCCCGTCCCCGCTGGGGGACCAGCCGAAGTTCTTCGACCAGCTGCCCAGCACCGCGTCCGGTCCGGGCAACGCGTACAACCCGCAGTTCCCGTTCGGGTACGGCCTGTCGTACACGACGTTCACCCACACGAACCTGGCGGTGACGCCGAAGGCCGCGCGCGACGGCACGGCCACCGCGACGTTCACGGTCACCAACACCGGAACCCGCGCCGGCACCGACATCGTGCCGGTGTACGTGGCCCAGCCGGTGAGCCCGGTGGTCGTCCCGCCGCAGCGGCTGGTCGGCTTCGCGCGGGTGACGCTCGACCCGGGCCGGTCCCAGGTGGTGCGCGTCTCCTTCCCGGCGGCCACGCTGGCCGAAAGCGCGCCGGACATCAACGCGTCCGGCCCGCCCGCCGTGGTGCCGGGCGGTTATGTGCTGCAGCTGGACAAGAACGGTACGACGCCGTACGCGGTCGACGTGTCGGCGCCCTTCGTGATCCAGTAGCACGGTGCGGGGCGACGCCGGCGCGTCGCCCCGCACTACCGTTCCGGGCAGTGGCCGAATCGCTACGCCCGCAACGCTTCCAGGTCACGCGCTGCCGTCTCGATCGCGCGCAGGTCTTCGATCGGATCCGCGCCCATCGCGTGCAGGCCCACGTGGTTCGCCCCCGCGTCGATTTCCGCGCGGATGCCGGCCACGATGGCCGTCGCGTCGCCGTGGAGCACGAGCGCGTCGATCAACCGGTCGCTGAACGGTTCGATCAGGTCCTGGTCGGTGTAGCCGATTCGCCGGAGGTTGTTGGCGTAGTTGGCGATCCCGAGCATGGGGCGCAGCCCGGCCCGGCTGGTCTCCCGGGCCCGGGAGACGTCGGTGTCCAGCAGCACGCCGTGGCCGGGCACCACAAGCTTGGCCGGTCCCAGGGCCTCCCGGGCGCGGCGGGTGTGTTCGGGCGTCACCTGGAGCGTGAGCGTGCCCGCAGCGCGCTCGGCGGCCAGCCGGAGCATCTTCGGGCCGAGTGCGGCCAGCAGAACGTGCTCGGCGGGGACGCCGGCGGCGGCCAGGGTGTCCAGGTAGCCGGCGATCTTCGCCACCGGCGACGTGTACCCGGTGTCGACTTCCCGGTGGCCGGCGCCGATGCCGATGAGCAGGCGATCGGGGTGCTTGCCGGCGATCCGGTGGTAGGAGTCCGCGACGGTTCCCGCGTCGGCCTGCCACACGTTGAGCACGCTGGTGCCCACCACGATCCGGCTGGTGGCGTCGAGCAGGCGCTCCGCCGCGAGGAGATCGGCGGCCGGCGACGCCGCCAGCCAGATCGCGCCGTAGCCGGCTTCTTCCAGCGCTACGGCGTCCGTCGCGGTCGCCCCGGCAGCGGTCAGGTAGGCGCCGAGCGGCCCGAGTTCGATGGTCATGATCACGACTACAACACCGGACGGCGGCGCGAACCAGCGTCAACCACTACGTGCTGCGATAAGCTGATCTTATCGTCGATCCGGACTGGGGCGGGAAGCATGGAGCTGCGGGCGCTGCGCTATTTCGTCGCCGTCGCCGACGAGCTGCACTTCGGGCGGGCCGCCGAGCGGCTGCACGTCGCCCAGCCCGCGGTCAGCCAGCAGATCGCCCGGCTGGAGCGGGAGCTCGGGGTCCGGCTGCTCGACCGGTCGCCCCGCCGGGTCCGGCTCACCGCGGCCGGGCAGCGCGTGCTCGACGCGGCGCGCGGCACGCTCGCCGCGGCCGGCCAGGTGCAGCTGGCGGCGAAGCAGGTCCCGACGACGGTCCGCATCGGCACCGCCGCCGGCCTGACCGCCCGCCTGGAACGCGGTATCGACGCCCTGCGCGAGCGGGCGCCGGAGTTCGACGTGGTGCTGGTCGACCTGCCGGTCGAGGCCCGGCTCAACGCTCTCCGGCAGGGTGACCTCGACTTGGCGCTGACGCGCGGCGTGGGCACCGTACCCGGGCTCACGGTGCTGCCGGCCTGGGAGGAGAACTTGCTGGCGGTGGTGTCCAAGCACCACCCGGCCGCCGACGGCGGTGCCGTCGGCCTGACCGAGCTGGCCGGCGACACGCTGCGCTTGCCCGCCCGGGAGCACGACCCGGCGTTGTACGACGCGGTGGTCCTGGCGCTGCGCGACACCGGCCTGTGCCCGCCGGCGGGCCGCCCGACCGGAACGCTCCAGGACACGATCGTCGAAGTCGGCTCGGACTCCCGAAGCTGGACGGTGCTGCCCGCCGACCAGGTCGCCGAGATCCACTCGACCCGCGTCCGGGCGATCCCGCTCGAACCGGCGATCACGATCGCCGGCGGCGTCGTTGTGGCCGAAGACGCGGGCAGCGCGGCCGAATGCGCGGTGGCGGCCTTCCGGGACCGTCCATAAGGGACAATCCCGTGCCACCCGGACCCGGCGTGGAGTCCACAGTGGACTCGTCCGGGCCGTGGCGCGTTCAGGCTTGCGCGGTGTTCTCGCCGACGCAGGATGCCGCGGACGCGCCGGCGCGGGCGGCGTTGTCGATGTTGTCTTCGACCCAGCTGCGCAGCATGCCCAGGGGTACGGCCGCGCTGCGTCCGAGCTCGGTGAGCGAGTATTCGACGTGGGGTGGCACGGCGGGGTAGACGGTGCGATCGACCAGGCCGGACTCCTCCAGGCGCCGCAAAGTCTGGGTCAGCACTTTCGGGCTGACTCCCTGCAGGTGCCGCTGGAGCCGGCCGAACCGCTGCGGACCGTCTTCGAGCGCGCCGATGGCCAACGCGGACCACTTGTTCGCCAGCAGGTCCAGCATCGCCCGGCACGGGCACTGAGCCGCGTAGACGTCGTGGTCGGAATGCTGTCCCGTCAGGCAGACGGTGGTCATGGCAAGCCTCTCACCTCGATACTTCCCGTTGGGAAGTTGTATCCCTTGCGGGTAACTATATCCCCGGACCTACGTTGTCCGGGTCCAGGGAAAGATCACCTCGTGCTCTTTCCCCGTAGCTGATCCGAGGAGAGAACCAGTGTCCGACACATCGATGCGCGCCGTCGTCCAGCACGCCCTCGGCGGTCCCGACGTGCTTTCGGTGCAGGAAGTAGCCCGCCCGGAACCGTTGCCCACCGAAGTCCGGGTGAAGGTGCACGCGGCCGGCGTCAACCCGGTGGACTGGAAGACGCGGGCCGGGGCCGGAATGGCCGGCGTGCTCGGTGCGCCTCCGTTCATCCTGGGCTGGGACGTCTCGGGTGTGGTGGAGAAGGTCGGCTTCGGTGTCACGACCCTGCGGGAAGGGGACGAGGTCTACGGCATGCCCTGGTTCCCGCGCGCGGCCGGCGGCTACGCCGAATACGTCACCGCACCGGCGCGGCAGTTCGCCCGCAAGCCCTCGAGCGTCAGCCACGAGCAGGCCGCGGCGGTGCCGCTCGCCGCGCTCACCGCGTGGCAGGCCTTGGTGGACACCGCGCACGTACAGCCGGGGCAGCGCGTGCTGGTGCACGCGGCCGCCGGCGGGGTCGGGCACCTGGCGGTCCAGTTCGCCAAGCACCTCGGCGCCCACGTGCTCGGCACCGCGCGGGCCGGCGGCCACGACTGGCTCACCAAGCTCGGCGCGGACGAGCTGATCGACTACACCGCCGTCCGGTTCGAGGACGCGGTCTCCGACGTCGACGTCGTGCTCGACCTGGTCGGCGACCACCACGACAACACCAGTACGCGGTCGCTGGAGGTGCTGCGCCCGGGTGGGCTGCTGGTCGCCGTCCCGGCCGGGGTGTCGCCCGAGCTGGCCGCCGCGGCCGAGGCGAAGGGCGTGCGGGTGTCCCCGTTCCTGGTCGAGCCGGACGGCCCCGCGCTCACCACCATCGGAGCGCTGATCGACTCCGGCGAGGTCGTGGTGGAGGTCGAAGAGGTGTTCCCGCTCGAGCGGGTCGCCGAGGTGCACACCCGCGGCGAGTCCAACCGCACCCGCGGCAAGCTCGTCCTGCGCGTCGCGTAAAGCGGGACTTCGAGCCGCGGGCAGGGCACCTTATTCCTGGAGCGAGTGCTTTCCGATCTCGAAGTCGCCGCGGGCGGCGCGGTCGCACACGCCGCGCCAGAACTCGAGGGCCGCGTACTCCATGCCCAGCCCGAGTTCCAGCGTGATCATCCGGCCGGCCACCTCTTCGATGTGACCGAAGCGGCGCTGCATCTCCTCGTACTCGGCGATCCGGCGCTCGTGCTGCTCGACCTGCCCCTTCGCGAGCCGTGCGACGTCGTCCGGGCCGGCCAGCTCGCTGAAGAAGAGCTTGATCTCCGCCACGTCGCGCAGCTCGAAGTGCTCGTTCACCGGCTCGGCCACCCAGTCGCGCAGCACCTTGCGGCCGGCTTCGGTGATCGAGAACGTCTTGCGCCGGCGTCCGGAGTCCTCCTCGTCGAGCTCCAGGAGGCCGGCCTCCTCGAGCCGCTTGGGCTCCGAGTACAGCTGCGCGTGCGGGAAGTTCCAGAAGTACCCCACCGACCGGCCGATCGCGCGCTTGAGGTCGTAGGACGTGGACGGCCCGCGCAGGGCGATCATCCCGAGCACCACGTACGACGTCGTCGACAACCGAACCGTTGACATGCTCCGAACCATATCGTAGGTTCGCAACAATCCGAAACAGATGGTCTGTATCGTACTGTTAGGTGCAGGCGGTCGACCACTGTCGCGATGGAGGGACGGTCATGGATCTGGGCACGGTTCTGCGCTGGACGGCGGAGCGTTATCCCCGGCGTCGCGCGGTGGGTGGCGGACGTCCCATGACCTACGCCGAGTGGGACGCGCACACCGATCGCCTGGCCCGGGCCCTGGCCGAGCTCGGCGTCCGGCCCCGCGACCGGGTGGTGCTCTCGCTGGCCGGCGGGGAACCGCTGGCCAGCCTGCACCTGGCCGCGCAGAAGCTCGGTGCCGTCTCGGTGCCGCTGTCGTACCGGTTCGCGCCCCCCGAGCTCGCCTACTGCGTCGCCGACGCCTTGCCCGCCCTGGTGATCACCGACGCTTCGACCGAGGCTCTCGCGGACGAAGCGCTGGCCGGCCTGCCCCCGGTGCCCCGGATCGCCTCCGGGCCGCCGGACGAGGACACCATCGAGCGCCTGGCGCTGCGGCAGCCGAGCGGCGCCCCGGACGTCCGGGTGGCCGACACGGACATCAGCGTGATGCTCTACACCTCGGGCACCACCGGGAAACCGAAGGGCGTGCCGCGCACGCACTCCGCCGAGCACCACGCGGCGATCGCGCACCTGATCCAAAGTGGACAGTCCCGCTTCGACGCCACCCTCGGCGTGATGCCGCTGTTCCACACCATGGGGCTGCGCACCCTGCTGGCCACCCTGGTCGGCGCGGGAACCTGGGTGCCGCAGGTGAAGTTCGACGCGGACGAGGCACTGGAACTGATCACCGCGGAGGGGATCGGCTCGCTGTACCTGGTGCCGACGATCTACTGGTCGCTGGTGCGCACCGGCCGGCTCGCCGAGGCGCGGACCGTGCGCCGGCTGGCCTACGCGGGCTCGTCGATGACCCCGGCGCTGGCCGAGCAGCTCGCCGGCGCGCTGGACCCGGAGTCCTTCGTCAACCACTTCGGCAGCACCGAGATCTACACCTTCACCATCGGCCCGGACGTGCTCGCGAAGCCGGGGTCGGCCGGCCGCGCCGGGATCTTCTCCCGGGTCCGGCTGGTGGACCCGGACCCCGCCGCGCCGCCGGACGCCGAGGTGCGGCCGGGGGAGCAGGGCCAGATCGCCATCTCGATGGCCAGCCCCGAGGCGTTCGCCGGGTACTGGCACCGGGCGGACGCCAACGCCAAGTCCATCCGCGACGGCTGGTACTTCCCCGGCGACCTGGCGAGCGCCGACGAGGACGGGGACCTCTGGGTCGCCGGCCGCGTCGACGACATGATCAACTCCGGCGGCGAGAACATCTACCCCGACGAGATCGAGGACGCGCTGATCCGCTGCGCGGCGGTGCGCGAGGTGGTCGTGGTCGGCATGGCCGACGACCGGTGGGGCCAGGCCGCGACCGCGTTCTTCGTCCCCGCCGAAGGCATGACCCCCGAGCACGCGACGGAGGTGCTGGAGGCCTTCGTCCGCGAGCAGTCCGGGCTGCCGTCGTTGAAGCGCCCCAAGCGGTTCGTCGCCGTCGACACCATCCCCAAGTCCGGCGTGGGCAAGATCCTGCGCCGCGAACTGAGCTCCGGTAACTACCGCGCGCTGTCCGACAGCGCCGCAGAAGCAGGCAGGTGAGCCGCATGACCGCAGTCGCCGACAAACCGGCCCGGAGGACCGCGCGGATCGAAGACCCCGCGCTGCTCACCGGCCGCGGCCGGTTCCTCGACGACCTGGACCCGTTGCCCGGCACGCTGACCGCGGCCGTGGTGCGCAGCCCGCACCCGCACGCCCGGATCCGGAGCGTCGACCTCGAGCGGGCCCGCCGGCACCCCGGCGTCGCCGCGGTGATCGGCCCCGACGAGGTCAAGGCGACCCTGCGCCCGTTCCCCTTGGCGCTCAAGGCACCCATGCCGTACTACCCGACGGCGACGGACAAGGTGCGCTTCGTCGGCGAACCGGTCGCGGTGGTCGTCGCCAACGACCGGTACCTGGCCGAGGACGCCGCGGAGCTCGTCGAAATCGACTACGAGCCGCTGCCGCCGGTGGTCGACGTGGAGAAGGCCCTCCTGCCGGACGCGCCGCGGCTGCACGAGGACGCGGACGGCAACGTCGCCACCGACCGGACCTTCAGCTTCGGTGACGTGGACGGCGTGTTCGCGCGGGCGGACCACGTGGTGAAGGGCAAGTACGACTTCCCGCGCTACTCGTCCACGCCGATGGAGTGCTACTCGGTCGTCGCCGAGTGGCAGGACGAAGGAGACGGCCCGGCCATCCAGGCGTGGGCGAACTTCCACGGCCCGTTCTCCATGGTCGCGGTGCTGGCCGGCGCGTTCGGCCTGCCGACGTCGCGGATCCGGCTGATGATCCCGGCCGACAACGGCGGCAGCTTCGGCATCAAGGCGGGCATCTACCCCTACGTCGCGCTGATGGCGCTGGCCAGCAAGCACGCGGGCCGGCCGGTGCGCTGGACCGAGGACCGCATCGAGCACCTGCTGGCCAGCTCGGCCGGCTCGGACCGGGCGATGTGGTTCGAGGCCGCCGTCTCGGCCGACGGCACGGTGCAGGCGCTGCGCGCCGACCTGGTGGACAACGTGGGTGCCTACCTGCGGCCGCCGGAACCCAGCACGCTCTACCGCTGCTTCGGCAACATCACCGGCGCCTACAAGATCGACGCCGTCGAAATCCGCTCGCGCGCGGTGGTCACGAACAAGACGCCCACCGGGCTCAACCGCGGCTTCGGTGGCCAGCAGCTGTACTTCGGCCTGGAACGGCTGATGGACAAGGTCGCCGAGACCTGCGGCCTGGACCCCGTCGAGCTGCGCAAGCGGAACTTCGTGCGCCACGAAGACTTCCCGTACGCCACCCCGACCGGCGGCATCTACGACTCCGGCGACTACGACCGCGCGCTGGACCTGGTCGTGAAGAACGCGAACTACCAGGCCCTGCGCGAAAAGCAGCGGGAAGCGCGGGCCCGGGGTGAGTACTTCGGCCTGGGCGTGGCCACCATCGTGGACCCGTCCGCGACCAACATCGGCTACGTCGGCCTGGCCACCCCGGCCGAGCAGCGGGCGTCCGGGCGCGGCAAGTCCGGCTCCACCGAGCACGTCCGGATCAGCGTCGACCCCAACGGGCTGGTCTCGGTGCTGCTGGGGACCGTGCCGCAGGGCCAGGGCCACGCCACCGTCGCCCAGCAGGTGGTCGCCGACCAGCTCGGCCTGCCGCTGGACCAGGTGCGCCCGCTCGTCGAGATGGACACCGCCACCACGCCGTGGACGATCAGCTCGGGCAGCTACTCCTCGCGGTTCGCGCCGCTGCTGACCAGCGCGCTGGTGGAAGCCGCGGAAAAGCTCGCGGAGACGATCAAGATCGCCGGTGCCACCTTGCTCGGTGTCGCCGCCGATGAGGTGGAGCTGGCCGAGGGCCGGATCCGGCAGCGCGCCGAGCCGGGCCGGGCGGTCTCGTTCAAGCACGCGGCCGGGCTGGTGCACTGGGACCCCGGCGCGCTGCCGGACGGCACCTCCGCCCGCCTGTACGAGGAGGCCGCGTTCACCCCGCCGCAGTCGAAGGCGGCCAGCCGCTCGGACCAGATCAACTCGAGCCTGTGCTACGGCTTCGTCGCCGAACTCGCCGTCGTCCGGATCGACCCGGAGACCCGGGAGGTGAAGCTCGAGCAGGTGGTCACCGTGCACGACGCCGGCACGATCCTCAACCCGACCCTGCTCGAAGGCCAGGTGCACGGCGCGCTCGCGCACGCACTGGGCGGGGCGCTGTTCGAGGAGATGCGCTACACCGACGCCGGGCAGCCCACCGCCACCTTCATGGACTACCTGTGCCCGACCACCGCCGAAACCACGTTCGAGCTGAACAGCGACCACCTGGAAACGCCGTCGCCGCTGACCCGGCTCGGCGCGAAGGGCTGTGGCGAAGGCAGCTGCATGAGCCTGCCGGTCGCGATCGCCAACGCGGTCGCGGACGCGCTCGCCCCGGCCGGCGTCGACATCACGAGCCTGCCCCTGCACGGAAACGTGCTCCACGAGCTGCTGAGCGGCAGCACCACGGAAAGGAACCACTGACGATGGCACTCACCGGAGGCGAGATCAGGCTCGACCGCGGCCACGACGGCCAGGTCGCCTACCTGACCCTCGATCACGGCAAGTACAACATCATCACCTGGGAGACCCGCCAGGTGATGGCCGACCGGTTCGCCGAGATCGACGCCGACGACGAGATCAAGGTCGTCGTCGTCCAGGCCGAGGGGGAGCACTTCTCCTCCGGCGGCGACATCGCCGGGTTCATGGAGGTCGACCCGATCGACTTCACCGACCTGGGCCAGAACGTCACCGCCGCGGCGCGCAGCCCCAAGCCGGTGATCACCGCGGTCGACGGCTACTGCTTCGGTGTCGGGCTCGAACTCGCGCTGTCCACCGACATCCGGGTGGCGACCAAGCGCGCCGAGTTCGCGCTGCCGGAGATGCGGCTGGGCATGATCCCCGGCTCCGGCGGCACGCAGCGCCTCGCCCGGCTGATCGGCCTTTCCCGCGCGAAGTACCACGTGATGACCGCGTCGCGGATCAACGCGCAGCAGGCCGGCGACTGGGGCCTGGTGGCGAACGTGGTCGAGGACCGCGCCGCGCTGGACGCCGAGGTGGAGCGGATCGTGGGCGTGCTGCTCGGGTTCTCCCCGCTGGCCGCCCGCACCGCCAAGGAGGTGCTCGACAAGGGCGTCGACGCGCCGCTGTACTCCGGGATCGAGCTGGAGCGCAAGGCGTACTCGATGCTGCGCTCCAGCAAGGACTTCGCCGAGGGCGTCGCCGCGTTCGCCGACAAGCGCGCGCCGAAGTTCCAGGGGCGGTGAGGTGAAACCATGAAGGCCGCACCGTTCGCTTACGTCCGGCCGTCGAGTCTGCCCGACGCGATCGCCGAACTGGCGGGCGCGGGCGGCGGCGGCAAGGTCATCGCCGGTGGGCAGTCGCTGGTGCCGGTACTGGCCATGCGGCTCGCCCGCCCGGAAACCCTGGTGGACATCAACTCCGTCGCGGAGCTCGACCGGATCGCCACCGCGGGCGGGTACCTGGAGATCGGCGCCACGGTGCGCCAGCGCCGGGTCGAGCGGGACCCGGTCGCCGCCGTGGTTCCCTTGCTGGGTATGGCTTTGCCGTGGGTCGGGCACCGGGAACTGCGCAGCCGCGGCACCGTGTGCGGGAGCCTCGCGCACGCCGACCCGGCCGCCGAGCTGCCGGCCGTGGCGTGCTGCCTGAACGCCGAACTGACCGTGACCGGACCCGGCGGCGCCCGCCGGGTGCCGGCGCGGGAGTTCTTCTCCGGCGCGATGACGACCGCGCTCGGGGCCGACGACATCCTGACCGCGGTGCGGTTCCCGGTCGCGGGGACGGGCGAGGGTTTCGGGTTCGCCGAGATCGCGCGCCGGCACGGCGACTTCGCGCTCGCCGGCGTCGTCGCCCGGGTCCGGGTGCGCGGCGCGGAGACGGACGCGGAGCTGACCGGGTTCGGCGTGTCCGACCGGCCGGTCACCCGCTCGGTCCGGGGCGAGCTCACCGCCGCGCTGAGTGAGAGCGGCGGCGACGTGAGCCGTCTGGCGAGCGCGCTGGCCGACCCGCTCACCGCGGTGGCGGAGGAGCTGGTCGACACCGAAGGCGACGCCCACGCGTCGCGCGACTACCGCCGCCGGCTGTTCCGCACGCTGGCGGTCCGGGAACTGGGCAAGGCATACGAGCGCGCTCGCCGGAGCGCCGGTGAGGTGGACTCGTGACGACCGAAGTGGTGGCACAGAACGGAAAACCCCGGGCCGTCAAGGCCGCGGCGGACGACCTCGTCGAGGTCAGGATGACGGTCAACGGCACGCCCGCCGTGCTCAGCCTGCCCGCGCGGGTCACGCTCGCCGACGCGCTGCGGGACCACCTCGGGCTCACCGGCACGCACGTGGGCTGCGAGCACGGCGTGTGCGGGATGTGCACGGTGCTCGTGGACGGCGAGGCGGCCCGGGCCTGCCTGCTGTTCGCGGTCCAGCTCGACGGGACGGACATCGTCACCGTCGAGGGCCTCGGCCGGCCGGACGACCTGCACCCGCTGCAGGAGGCCTTCGGCCGCAACCACGCGCTGCAGTGCGGTTTCTGCACGCCGGGCTTCCTGATGAGCTCCTACGACCTGCTCAGCAACAAGCCCGAGGTGACCTCGGAAGAACTGCCCGAAGAACTGTCCGGGGTCATCTGCCGCTGCACCGGCTACCGCAACATCCTCACCGCCGTCAAGGAAACGCACGATGCGTACCCCGACGGCCTTCCCGCCCCGGGCAACTGCGCGCACCGCGCGCTCGTCGGCCGGGCCACCGGTCAGGCGGGCGGCAGCACCGACGGCCGCGAGGCCGCCGAGCACACCGAGGACACCCGCCGGATCGACATCGTGCTGCCGGACGGGGAGCCGACGATCGCCGTCGACATCACGACCGAGATCGGCGTGCCGGTGGACGCGGTGTGGCGCGTGTTCGACGACGTCTCGCTGCTCGCCCGCTGCCTGCCCGGCGCGGAGCTCACCGAAGACCTGGGCGAGGACCACTACGCCGGCCGCGCGCGCGTGTCGGTCGGCCCGATCAAGCTCGCCTTCAAGGGCGTCGCGCACGTCGTCGAGCACGACCGCGCCGGTCAGCGCCTGCGCGTCCTCGCGCAAGGGCAGGACACCGGTGGCGCGCAGACCCAGGCCGACATCGTGCTGCGCACCGAAGCCACGGCCACCGGCACCGCGATGCGAGCCGAAGCGAAGGTGTACCTCACCGGCCGCATCGCGCAGTTCGGCCGGGCGCTGGCCGGGGACGTCAGCCGGCGCATGTTCGAGCAGTTCGCGGACGCGCTGCGCGAAGCCGCGACGTCCGGGCAGGCACCCAGCGGCCCGGTCAAGGCGCCGAGCGCGCTGAAACTCCTGTTCGCCCCGCTGATCGACCGGCTCCGGGCCGTCCTGCGCCGCAAGTCCCGCTGATCCCGGTCCTTATCCCGTAAGGGGAAAACCTTGGCACCCGATATCGCACCACGGCCGAAGTCGCCTCGTGCCGCGGTATTCGCTTCCGTCGCCGGCTGGTCCTTCGACCTGTTCGACCTGTTCCTGCTGCTGTACGTGGCCGGACCGATCAGCAAGAACATCTTCCCCAGCACCAGCCCCACCCTGGGCATCGCCGCGGTGTTCGGTTCGTTCGCGGTCACCGTCGTGATGCGCCCGGCGGGCGCCGCGATCTTCGGCGAGCTGGCGGACCGCAAGGGACGCAAGGGAACCATGGTGCTCGTGATGGGCGGCGTCGGCGTCACCACGGCCGCGATGGGGCTGGTCCCGTCCCACGCCGCGGTGGGCGTGCTCGCGCCGATCCTGTTCCTGGCGCTGCGCGTCGCGCAGGGGCTGTTCGTCGGCGGCGTCACCGCGACCACGCACACGCTCGGCACGGAGAGCATCGGCGCGCGCTGGCGCGGCCTGATGAGTGGGCTGATCGGGGCCGGCGGAGCGGGTCTCGGTGCGGCGCTGGCCAGCGTGGCGTACATCGTGGTCACGGCGATCTTCCCCGGCCCGGCGTTCGACCAGTGGGGCTGGCGGGTGCTGTTCTTCTGCGGCTTGCTCAGCGCGTTGCTGAGCCTGTTCGTGCTGCGCAAGGTCGAGGAGTCCCCGGAGTTCCAAGCGAAACGGCGCGCGCCGGTGGCGTTCCGGGAGCTGGTCCGCGGCCGGGGCAAGAAGATCCTCGCCCGCAACATCGCGGTGGCCGCCGGTGGTGGTGCGCAGTACTACCTGACGTCGGGGTACCTGCCCACGCTGCTCAGCGAGGTGGTCGGGGTCCCGGCCGGCCGGCGCGGCACCATCCTGCTGGTCAGCAGCGTCCTGGTGATCGGGGCCGCGATCGCCGCGGGCCACCTGAGCGAACGGCTCGGCCGCCGCCGGACCATGCTCGGGTTCGGCGTGGGCAACCTCATCGCGTTGCCGTTGCTCACCTGGGGAATCGCCGCCGCCGGGAGTGGCCGCGGCGCGGTCGTGGCGCTGTTGTGCGTGGTCATGGTGATGCTGTCGAACGCCGCGTACGCGCCGCTGATGATCTTCCTCAACGAGCAGTACCCGACCGAGCTGCGCGCCCGGGGCACGGCGGTGAGCTGGAACCTCGGCTTCATGCTGGGCGGCTTGATGCCGACGCTGGTCAGCCTGCTCAGCCCGCAGCTGTCGGACGTTCCTTCACGGCTGGCGATCTTCTTGGTGGGAGCGGCTTTGGTGTTCGTCATCGCGCTGCTGTCCGGCCCGGAAACCCGAGGCGCGCTGGACCGCGACCGCAGCGTTCGGACTGTCGCCGACGACGCCACCCGCACCTGACGGCGGCTTCGGCTGCGAGACCGGCAGACTGCTGCACAGCACCGCCGAGGGCAGCTCGGGCACATCCCCGTGCCCGAGCTGCCCTGCGTTTGTGCCGCAGCGGAAACCCGCGGCAATCCCGAAGCCATCGCCTCGACCGGGGCCGTCGCGGCGCAGCTCGACGTGAGCGACTCCGGCTGCGCGAAGTGCCGGGTGATCGCCGACCTGGCGCGGATCGTGCTCAGCGGGCCGATCGCCCGGGGCACCCCCGCCCGCTCGCCGCCCCCAACCTGCTGGCTGGTGCACAGCTCGCTGCCCGACGAGGTGGGCCTCGTCGGGCAGCATGACGGTCGCCCAGCGGGTCACACCGGGCGCTTGAACGCCACGACGGCCCGATGGCCGTCCGAGTGGCTCCCTTCCCGCTCTATCTCGCGCTCCAGGCGCATCGGCGTGGGGTCGCGGTCGATCTCCTCCACGCGGCGACCGCGGGCCTGCGAGACCGCGTCCAGGCGGCGGCCGACGTCGCTCAGCGCCGAACCCATCAACCCTTGCACGCTGATCCCGAACGGCGCTCCCGGTCCGAACGGCGCCAGCAGTTCGCCGATCATCTCGGTGACGAGCGGCAGCAGCTCCTGCGTGCGTTGCAGGACGATCGCCCAGTTCGCGTCGTCGGCCGCGACGTGCCGGCGGCACGTGAACGTGCCCCACGCGGTGTGGCGGCGTTCGTCGGCGGCGATGTTCTCGACGATGCGGACGAGGCCGGGGAAGATGGCGCGGCTGCGGCAGATGCGCGCCGCGGCGGTGTAGCACGTCAAGGCGAGGCAGCCTTCGACGATGTGGTTGTGGGTCACCGCGGCCCGGATCTGCGCGGCCGGCGAGTGGTCGTCGGTGAGGGCGTACAGCGCCCAGGACAGCTCTTCCAGGAAGGCCCGGCGGCGGACGTCCCCGGTCTCGGTGAACCACGGCAGGGAGTCGCTCATCCCGACCGCGTCGAACCACGAGCGCAGCGCCAGGGTGTGCTTCGCCTCTTCGAACACGAGCTGCGTCAGGTACGTCTCGTCGTGCCGCCGGTTCTCGGTGGCCATCGCCGTCACGAGCGGCTGCAGGTCCTGGGGCGCCGACTCGCCGATCGAGATGAGGTTCGCCACGAACAGGCAGGTCAGCCGCCGCTCGCGGGGGGACAGCGTGGCGAAATCGGCTGCGTCGTCGGTGAGGTCGATGTCGTCGGGGTTCCAGAACGTCGCGTTGCCGTCGCGGAACAGCTGCCGGGGGACTGGGTCTGGCCGCCGCCCGGTGCGGGCTTCGCCGCCGAACCCGGGGTGGCGGCTGGGCTCGATGGCGCGGATGAGGGACATGGCCACTCCAGGTGTCCGGGTGCTCTGGCCGCCAGGATCACCCGGCGGGCGCGGTGGGGGAATGGTCCGCGCGCGCCACGGCTGGCCCGCGCGGGCCAAACTTCCGGCCCGCTCAGTCGGCCGGGATCTCGACCTCGGCGACGAGCCCACCGCCCGGGCGGTTCCGGAAGCCGACCCGGCCACCGAGCGCCTGCACGATCTGTTCGACGATCCACAGGCCGAGGCCGGCCGTGCCGCGGTTCGACCCGGCCGCGGTGAACTTGCCGGTCAGCTTCGCGAGGTTGCCGGCGTCCACCCCGGAGCCGCGGTCGAGCACCCGCAGCCGCAGCCGGCCGGCTGCGACTTCGGCCTCGACGTCGACGGGCTTGCCTTCACCGTGGCGGGCCGCGTTCTCGAGCAGGTTCGTGAGCACGCGGCGGAACCGCTGGGGGTCGGTTTTGACGGTCAGGGCGTCGTCGAAGTGCCACCGCAGCCGCGGTGGCTGGAGGCCGGCCGCGTCCGCGGAGGCCAGCACCAGGGCCCGCAGCTGCACCGGCCGGGGCCGGCCGGTGCCGAACGCCGGACGGCGGCTCGCCGCCACGTCGCCCAGGGCGTCGAGCATGTCGGAGAGGTGGTTCGCGTGCTCGGCGATCAGCCGGTTGCCCGTTTCGCGGTCGGCCGGGGTGAGCGCGCCGTCCTCGGCGAGCCCCCGGGCCAGCGCGCGCAGCGACGTCACGGGGGTGCGGAACTCGTGCAGCACGACAGCGAGGCCGTCCTGCTGGGACTGGTAGGACTCGAGGAGCCGCCGCCGCAGGTCGCGTTCCTCCTCGGCCGCGGCGTGCTCGGCCATCGCCTCGACCCGGGCGGCGATCCCGGCCTCCCGCTCGCGGTCGACCAGCCGGGACAGGCTCGCGCCGAGCAGGCCGGTGAGCAGCAGGTAGCCCGTCCACCAGAGGCCTTCGAGCCAGCGTTCCCGCCACGACGTGAACTCCGGGTCGACGAAGAGCACCACGGCCAGGTAGGCGACGCCGAGCCCGAGGGCCAGCGCCATCGTCGGGCCGAGGGGCAGCCGGATGGCCGCGGCGGTGACGACGAGCACGAGGATCGCGACCGCCGGGCTGGTCGCCGCGCCGGTCATGGCGATCGTGAGCAGGGTGAAGGTCGCGTCGAGGACGGTGAGCAGCCAGGCGGCCGGCCGGGTGTACAGCTCCCAGCGCGGGTTCGCCGCGACGACGGCGGCGTAGCCGGACGCGACGGCCAGCGTCACGATGACCCACGGGAGGTGCCGCCGGACGTCGTCGCCGCCGGTGACCAGCAGCAGGACCATCGACAGCGCGACCGCGAGCCGCACGGTGACCATCACCCGGGCGACCGGCAGCGCACCCGGCACGGTCGGCACGTCGGCCCTCCTCATGACTCGCTGTGATCGCCGCGGCCGGTTTGGTGGCGGAACGTACCTGCCATACTAAGCCCGTGAATGATCGGCGCCTGGTGGTCGTGGTCGTGGACGACCACGAGCTGTTCGCCCGGGGGCTGGCGCTGCTGCTGACGACCAACGCCGGTGACCGCTTCGAGGTGGGCGGCACCACCACGCACGTCGAAGAGGCGCCCGCGCTGGTCGAATCCTGCGCCGCCGATCTCGCGCTCGTCGACCTGGCCATGCCACCGCTGGGCGGAGCGGCCGCGATCCGCCAGATCAAGCGGCGCCACCCGGCCACCCGCGTGCTCGCGCTGTCCGGATCGGACGATCTGGAGCTCGCCGAGCAAGCCCTGCGCGCGGGGGCGGACGGCTACCTCACCAAGTCGGCGGACCCGGAGGTCCTCGTCGCGCCGTTGCTGACCGTGGCCGCCGGGTTCCGGGTCCTCGAAGGCGAGCTGCTCGACGTCCTGCTGACCACGACCCGCAAGCCGCCGGAAGCGCTGCTGGACACCCTCGACTCCCAGGACCTGCGGCTGTGGGCGCTGCTCGCCCGCGGCCTGGAGACCCAGGACATCGCGAACCGGATGCTGGTGTCCGAGCGCACGGCCAAGCGCATGGTCGCCTCGTTGCTGAACCGGATCGGCGCCGCCAACCGGGTCGAAGCCGCCGGGCTGGCCGGGGCCTACGGCCTGCTCGACCACGACCCCGCGGACCGTCCACAGTAGAGAGTCCGGCTTGGACGGCGCCGGCACGCCGACAACGTTGACAGGCCGTTGTGGACGGCGGGGCGCCGCTACCCCAACGAGTCATCCTTTTGCCGCCGGGTGGTGATGCGCGCGCCGTTCCGCGCGCCGCATCATTACCGACCATCGCAGTTCCGCGATGCGGCTTGACCGGAAGCACGGTCACGCCCGGAGAAGGAGTTGGGTGGAATGGTGAGCCGATCAGGAGCCGGGCCGGTCGCCCGGGCCGGCACCCGCGTGACGATGTCCCGGGGAATCGACACCAAGGCGTGCGGGCGGGGTATTTGGCGTGGCTTCGCCGTTTTGGTGATCGGCGCCTTGCTGCAGCCGGTCGCCGCGGCGGTCGCCCCTCCGGTCGGTGCGGTCTTCCTGCTGATCACCGCCGTCGCGGCCTTCGGCTTCGCCGGTTTCCGCACGGGTGACACGCACCGCCCGATCCTCCAGGGGGCCGTGACCGCGGTCGGGAGCTACGTTTTGGTGCTGCCCTTGAGTTTCCTCACCTCGGCGTCGGCCGGACCGCAGCAGGTGCTGGCCACCGCGGCGGTCGCCGTCGCCGTCGGTGGGCTGGCCGGCTTCACCGGCCACGTCGTCCGCGCTCGCGGTAAGCGAGGCGAAAAGGCGTGACCGCAACGAAACCCGCTCCCTCGCACCGGTGGAGCACCGGTGCGCAGCGGCCGCTGGTCGAAGCCGGGGAGATCGTCCACCTGCTCGGTCGCGTGCTCTGGCTCGCGATCCGCCACCCGTTCGGGTACTGGGGCGAAGTCCGCGACCTGATGTTCGAGACGCTGCGCCGCTGCTGGCTGCCGGTCATCATTTCCACGACCGCGCTCGGGTTCGCCGGCCCGGGAATGCAGGGCGGCAGCCTCTACAGCGTGCTCGGCATTCCCGACCGCCTCGGCTCCTTCCTGTTGATGGCCAGTGTCCGCGAATTCGCGCCGTGGATCGACGCGATGATCGTCGCCGGGGTGATGGGCACGGCCATCACCGCCGACCTCGGCGCGCGGCGGATCCGCGAGGAGATCGACGCCATGGAGGTCCTCGGCGTCGATCCCGTCCGGACCCTGGTGCTGCCGCGGATCATCGCGGTCACGCTGATGACCGGCCTGCTCGAAGTGTTCGCGTTGGTTTGCGGCGTGATCGGCGGCTACATCGCGGCGGTGCCGATCTTCGGGGCGACCGGTGCGGCCTTCATCGGGAACTTCTGGTCCAACGCGACCACCACGGACATGTGGGGCAGCATCGTGAAGACCCTCGCGTTCGGACTGATCCTCTCGGTCGTCTGCTGCTACAAGGGGTTGAACGCCCAAGGCGGCCCGATCGGCGTCGGCCGCGCGGTCAACCAGGCCGTGGTCATCTCCTTCGCGTCGATCTGGATCTTCAACTACGTCTACACGTCCGCGCTGCTCGGGCTGAACCCCGACATGCAGGTCTTCAAGTGAGGGAAGCGGAATGACCACACCGACGGGCCGTACGAAGACACCGGACGTCGTCATCACCTTCGGCGGGATGGCGGGGAAACTGCGGGACGCCGTCGCGGCCGGTGGCGACATCATGAAGTTCGCCGGCCGCACGGTGCGCAGCCTGCCGGACCTGCGCCACCACGTCACGGAAGTGTTCGCCCAGGCCGGAATCCTGATCCTGTCGAGCGGGATCATCGTCTGGCTGATGCAGTTCGTCGTCGGCACGATGTGCGCCACCGAAGCCAGTTACACGCTCAAGCAGGTCGGTGCCCCGATCTATTCGGCGGTGTTCAACGACGTCTGCGGCCTGCGGGAGATGTCGGTCTACATGTGGGCCTACATCTTCGCGGCGAAAGTCGGTTGCGGGCTCGTCGCGGAAATCGGGTCGATGCGCATCGCCGAGGAGATCGACGCGCTCGAAGTGCTGGGCATCAAATCCCGCAGCTACCTCGTCGGCACCCGGATCGCCGCCGCCTGGCTCTGCATGCCCTTCCTGTACATCGTCGGGCTCGGCCTGATGTTCATTTCGATGCACCTGGTCACGGTCTACCAATTGGGCACGGTCTCCAGCGGTGGCTATTCCTTCGTCTTCTGGCTGTTCCAGAACCCCTACGACCTGATGGCCGCCATCTCGAAGATGATCGCGATGGGCACGATCATCATCTTCGTCGGTTGCTACTACGGGTACAACGCGTCCGGCGGGCCGGTTGGCGTCGGGAGGAACACGGCGAAATCGATGATGCTCAACATGGTCCTCATCCACGTCGTCGGGTTGCTCGGCACGTGGTTCTTCTGGGGCTCCTACCCGAACATGCCGATCGGCAACTGACCGACAAGGAGAACTCATGGTCACCGGGGTGAACGGGCCGGGCGTCGAGACGATCGGCTCACCGGAGCGCGTGCACACCATGGAGGTGCGCGACGTCCACAAGTCCTTCGGCAGCTTCGACGTGCTGAAGGGGCTCAACCTGGAGTTCGCCGACAACGCGATCACCACCATTCTCGGCCCGTCCGGTACGGGCAAGAGCGTGCTGATCAAGCACCTCGTCGGCCTGCTCGAGCCGGACCAGGGCGAGGTGCGGATCTTCGGCCGCGACATCTGGAAGATCGGCGAACGAGAGCGCTACGAACTGCGCAAGCGGTTCGGCGTCCTCTTCCAGGACGGCGCGCTGTTCGGGTCGATGAACATCTTCGACAACACGGCGTTCCCCCTGCGCAAGCACACCGACATGGGCGAGGACGAGATCGAGGCGATCGTCAACCAGCGGCTCAAGGAAGTCGGTCTCGAACGGTCGTCCTACAAGTACCCCAACGAGGTCTCCGGCGGCATGCGCAAGCGGGCCGGCTTCGCGCGGGCGCTGGTGATGAACCCCGACATCGTGCTGTTCGACGAGCCCGACTCGGGCCTCGACCCGGTCCGCACCAGCCTGCTCAACGACCTGATCCTCGACATGCACCAGGAGTACCGCGGGACCTACCTGCTGGTGACGCACGACATCCGCACCGCGCGCAAGGTCAGCGACTACGTCGGGGTCATCTGGAAGGGCCAGGTCGTCCACTACGGACCGACCGAGGAAGCCTTCAACTCCCCGGATCCGTTCGTCCGCCAGTTCCTCTCCGGCGACTCCGCCGGACCGCTGGGAATGGACTGAACCCATGCGCAGAATTCCCCTCCTCGTGCTGGGGGTGGCCGCGGTGGCCGCCGCCGCGCTGCTGATCGCCCCGGGCGACGACGACTACCCGGCGAACGTGGTGCTGCCGTCGGCGACCGGCCTGATCGCCGGCAGCAAGGTCCTCGTGAACGGTTTCGACGCCGGGCAGGTCGACGACGTGTCCATCAAGGACGGACGCGCGCAGGTCACCATGAGGCTGACCAAGGACTTCGCGCCACTGCACTCCGGCGCCTCGGCGGGCATCGTGTGGAAGGCCGTGCTCGGTGAGCGGCAGCTCGACGTCCGGGACGGCCCGAAGGCCAATCCGGTCATCCCGCCGGGCGGCACCCTGGACGGCAAGGTGTCCGACCCGGTCGAGATGGACAAGGTCCTGGCCGCGCTCGACCCCGCCACCCGCGCCCACCTCAGCTCCCTGGTCCAGGGACTCGACCAAACCGTGCAGGGCAACCAGACCGACCTCCGGCAGACCCTCCAGAAGGCGGGCCCGACGGTGGAAGCGCTCGGCGGGGTGCTGCGCGCCGTCGGCTCGGACGGGCCGGCGATCAAACAGCTGGCCGGCCAGCTGAACGGCATGGTCACCACGCTGGTGAACCGGGATCAGCAGGTGCGCGCCATCGTTTCCGGGCTGTCCGGCGCGACCGAAGCGGCCGCGCAGCAGCGCGACCAGCTGCGCGCGGCGCTGCGGAAGCTGCCCGGCACCCTCGGGACCGCGGACCGGACGCTGGCCGACGTGCCCGGCACGGTCGACAAAGCGGTACCGCTGCTCAACGACCTCCGCCCGGCGACCGACCGCCTGCCCGCCGTGGCCCGGACCCTGCGCCCGGTGCTCGCGGACCTCCGCCCGACCGTGGCGCAGCTGCGGCCCACCCTGGGTTCGCTCGGCACGCTGCTGCAGTTCACCCCGGGCCTGCTCGACAGCGCCCACGGTGCCCTGCCCGGCTCGGATTCGGCGGTGAACTCGCTGACGCCCGCGCTGAGCTTCTTGCGGCCCTACACACCCGAAGTGGTCGGGTGGTTGTCGAACTGGGGCTCCTCGGCCGCCAACTACGACAGCAACGGCCACTACATGCGCGTCAACATCCCGGCCGGCCTCACGAGTTTCGACAACAACCCGGGGGTCATGCCGCCCGGGATGGCCAGCGACCCGTTCCCGGCCCCCGGCGCGATCGCCGGGCAGCCGTGGACCGACGCGTTCGGGAGTGGAGTCCGATGAGGACACGGCGGAAGATCCAGGCCGTGCTGGCCACCACCGCGGTGGCGGCGGCCGTGGCGGGCGCCGCGGTCACGAACACCGGCTCCGGCGAGCAGCCGGACAAGCTGACCATCGCCGCGGAGTTCGCCGACGCGAGCCCGCTGGTCGTCGGCAACGACGTCAAGGTCAACGGCGTCACCGTCGGCGAGGTGGCCGGCATGAGCGTGCACGACGCCAAAGCGATCGTCACCCTCAAAGTCGACGGCACGGCGCTGCCGCTGCACAAGGACGCCAGGGCGACCGTGAAGCCGGTCAGCCTGCTGGGTGAGCGTTTCGTCGACCTCGATCGCGGCACGGCCTCCGCGCCGCTGCTGCACGACGGCGACGTGCTGCCGATCAAGCAGACCGGCCAGGCGACCGACCTCGACCAGGTGCTCAACACGATCGACGACCCGACCGGGCAGTCGCTCGCCGCGCTGGTCACGATGCTGGGCCAAGGCATGCAGGGCAACGGCGCCAACGCGCAGGCCTCGATCAAGGCGCTGGCATCGTCCATGCAGGACACCGACGGGCTGGTGAAGCTGCTCGGCCAGCAGAACCAGCTGCTGACCGACCTCGTCGACCACGTGCAGCCGGTCGCGGGCGCACTGGCCGCCGACAACGGCAAGACCCTGGGCGACCTGGTCGACTCCTCCCGGCAGGTGCTCGACGTGACGGCCAAGAACCAGCAGGGCCTCGACGCCTCGCTCGCCGAACTGCCGGGAACCCTCTCCGCCGCGCGCGACACCCTCGCCGAGCTCACCGGCACGGCCAAGGCCACCACGCCCGTGCTCGAGGGCATGCGGCCGACGACCGACAACCTCACCGCCGTCAGCGACGAACTGCGCAAGTTCAGTGAGTCGGCGGACCCGGCGCTGACGAGCGCGAAGCCCGTCCTCGAGCGCGCCGAGAAGCTGATGGACGCGGCGCGCCCGGTCGTCGAGGAGCTCCGGAAGGCGGGCCCGGGCCTGCGCGGCACCGTCGCCGCGGCGAACCCGCTCACCGCGCAGCTGACCGGCAACCTCGAAAACGTCCTGAACTTCTTCCGGTTCTGGGCGATGTCGACCAACGGCTGGGACGGGCTTTCGCACTACTTCCGCGGCCAGGCGATCATCCACCCCGAGGAGATCACCGGGTTGCTGCCGTCGCTGACCGGAACCCCGCCGCCGCCCACGCTCCCGGGCAAGCAGGCCACTCCGTCGCCGATTCCCGGGCTCCCCGGCGCGCTCGGCTCGTCGGGCCTGCTCGACACGAAGTCCCTCGTCGCGCCGGACGGCGGCGTGACCGGGCTCAACGAGCGCCAGGAGAGCGGCGTTCTCCAGTTCCTGCTCGGAGGTTCCTGATGGCCAAGCGCCGGTCGCGCAAGTTCCGCTCGGTGTCCACGGGCGCCGTGGTGCTGGTGGTGTTCGCTCTCGCGCTGCAGCTCGCGCTCACGGCGGACAAAGGGCTGCCCGGGGCGACGTACACCCTGGTCGACGCCGACGTCTCGGACGTCGGTGCGCTCCGCCCCGGTGACGACGTCCGCGTCGCCAGCGTCCGGGTCGGCCGCGTCAAGGACATCCGGCTGGTCGACGGGGCCCCGCGGGTGACGCTGCAGCTCGACGGCACGCGGGAGGTCTACCGGAACGCGGCCGCGGAGGCCAAGGCCGTCACGGTGGCCTCGCGGTCCGCGCTGGGGCAGAAGTACATCGCGCTGACGCCGGGCACGCCCGAGGCGGGGAAGCTCGGCCCGGCGGAGGTGATCCCACCCAAGCGGACCGCCGGCTCCCAGGAGCTGAGCGACCTGCTGGACGTGCTCGACGCGCCCACCCGGGAGGCACTCGGCTCGACCGTCCGGGAAGTGGGCGGCGGCGCCGGCGGGCACGCGCAGGACCTGCAGGACGCGCTCAAGGCCGCGCCGCGGATGCTGCCCGACCTCGCGACCGTCTCGAAGGCCCTGTCCGCGAACGACGGCGCCGACCTGACCGCGTTGCTGACCACGGCCGACCGGCTGTCGGCCCGGTTCGCCGGGCGCCAGGACCAGCTGTCGGAGCTGCTCGGCCGGCTGGACACCACGATGCGAGCCGTCGCGGTGGACGACGGGAAGCCGCTCGACGACGTCGTGCAGCGCGCCCCCGGCACGCTGCGGGCCGCGCGAGCCGGCCTGCAGTCGCTGCAGGCCCCGCTCAAGGACCTGCACGCCGGCATGGCGCAGCTCGTGCCCGGAGCGCGTGCGCTCGGCCAGGCGACGCCCGACCTCCGGGGCGTGCTGCGGGAAGCCGTGCCGCCGCTGGGGAAGGTCCCGGACGTCGGCCGGCAGGCCGAGCCCGCGCTGACCGACTTGACGCAGACCGTCGACGACGCGCGGCCGCTGGCGCCGCGGCTGACGCAGACGTTCGCGAGCGCCGACCAGTTCCTGCGGGTGCTCGCGCCGTACGCGCCGGAAGTCAGCGGGTGGTTCACGAACTGGGCCGCCGCGCTCTCGCACGGCGACGCCAACGGCCACTTCCTGCGGCTCTACCTGCTGTTCAGCGAGGAGTCCGTGCTCGGGCAAGGCGGTCTGCGGGATCCGCTGGTCGCCAGGAACCCCTATCCCGCACCGGGTGAGGCGGCCCACGACGCCCGGAAGATCCCAGGAGGCAACCGGTGAAGGCGCTTCGTTCCCGCACCCGGCACCGGCAGCCGGTGTCGGCGTTCAAGCTCGGCGTCGTCATCCTCGTCGTGACCTTGCTGGCCGGCTTCGCGCTGCTCGAGAAGGACCGGGTCGCGACGGCGTTGCGGCCCGGCGACATCGTCCGCGTCCAGTTCGCGCAGGACTACCACCTCCAGCCGTTCGTCTCCCAGGTGAAGGTCGCCGGGGTGCCGGTGGGCGTGGTGTCCTCAGTGGACCGATCCGCCGACGGCTCGGCCCTGGTCGAGCTGAAGGTGGACGACGGCATCACCGGCAAGCTCGGCGCCGCGCCGAGTGCCGCCCTGCGCCCGACCACGATCCTCGGCGGCAAGTACTACGTGGAGCTCGTCCCGGGCGGCGGGCGGACCACCTTCGCCGGCACCATCCCGGTCGAGCGGACCAAGACCCCGGTGGAGCTGCAGCAGCTCGCGGACGCCCTGCAACCGGACGCGGTGAAAGGCATCCGCTCGGCGACGCAGAACTTCGACGACACCCTGCGCGCCGGCGGCAAGTCGGCGATCGAGGACCTGCTCGCCGACGCGCCGGACACGCTCGACGCGACGACGCCGGTCCTGCAGGGCCTGCAGGGGCAGGACCCGCGTACCGACCTGCCGAACCTGGTGCACGGGTTCGAGTCGACCGCGCGCGTGCTGACCGAGGAGCCGGGGCAGCTCGACTCGATCGTGCAGAACCTGCAGCAGGTCACCTCGACGCTCGACAACCGGCGCGCCGACATCGCCACCGCGATCGCCGACCTGCCCCGGACCCTGGACAACGCGGACGACGGGCTGACCCACCTCGGCGTCACGCTCGGCAAGCTGCGGGACACCGCGGATCCCGCGCGGCCGGTCGCGCGTCAGCTCGACGCGTTCCTGGCGCACGCCGATCCGGTGCTCACCAAGACCCGGCCGCTGCTGACCGACGTGCGCGGCCTGCTCACCGACGCACAGCCCCTGGTCGAACAGCTCGTCCCGGCCGCGCAAGGCACCACGAAGGTCTTCGACGACGTCCGCGGGCCGGTGCTGGACCGCGTCAACGGCCCGATCCTGAACATGGTGCTCTCGCCCTTCAAGGGCACCGGCATCTACGCCGGGGGCGGCTCGGACCAGCCGTTCTACAAAGAGGTCGGCTACATGTTCGCGACCATGGACCGCGCGTCCTCGCTCACCGACCCGAACGGCGTGGCCGTGGGCCTTCAGCCGGGCCTCGGCGGCGGCAGCATCGCCGGCACCCCGATCAACTTCGAGCAGCTGATGAACACGCTCGCCCACCTGCAGGGCGCCACCCCGGAGAACAGGAGCGGACGATGAACGCGCACCCGGGCCGGGTCCGGCGGACCTGGCAGCGGATCTCCAGCGAACCGCGGCTCAAGCGCAACGTCCTCGCCGTGGCCGCGCTCGTGACCGCGGGGCTGGTGGCCGGTGGCTACATCCTGACGATGCAGCAGGTCCGCGTGCCGTGGGACGGCAAGACCCACTTCTCGGTCACCTTCGAGTCCGCGCCGGCGATCAACCCGTCGAGCCGGCAGGAGGTGCGGATCGCGGGCGTGGCCGTCGGCGACATCCGAGCGGCGAGTGTCGACGACCGCGGGCACGCGCGGCTCGAGCTGGCGATCGACAACGGGCACCAGGTCTACGACAACGCCCGGGTCCTGCTGCGCCCGAAGAGCCCGCTGAACGAGATGTACGTCGAGCTGAACCCCGGCGGCCCGCCGGGGAAGCCGCTGCCCGAGGACGGGGTCCTGTCCGTCACCAACTCGGTGCGGCCGGTGCAGGTCGACGAAGCGCTCGGGCACCTGGACGCCAACACCCGGGAAGCGCTGACCACGCTGCTGTCCGAATCGGACGTCGCGCTGGCCGGAGCGCCGGCCAACCTGCCGAAGGGACTCGAGGCGACCGACCAGGTGGTGCGGGACCTGCGTCCCGTGGCGACCGCCTTGCAGACCCGCAAGGAGACGCTGCAGAAGCTCGTCACCGCGCTGGGGCAGATCGCGTCGGCGACCGGCGACGACGATCAACGACTCGGCGCGCTGGCCGACTCCCTCCAGAAGACCCTCGCGACGGTGGGGCAGCGCAACGGCGACTTCGACGCCGCGCTCGCGCAGCTGCCGGACTTCACCCACCAGCTCGAACAGGCCACCGGCAGCATCGGCGCGCTGAGCGCCCAGCTCGACCCGGTCCTCGACAAGCTACGCGAGGCGAGCGGGACCCTGCCCGGCTCGCTGGAGAAGTTCACCGGCACGGTCGACAAGCTCGGGGAGACCGTCGACACCGCCCGGCCGGTGGTCGACAAGGCCGGTCCCGTGGTGCACGACCTGCGTCCGTTCGTCGGCGACCTGAACGCCTCACTCGGCGACCTGCACGACGTGACCGGACGGCTGGGCCCGATCACCACCGCGGTGCTGCCGTACCTGAACGACCTGGCCGCGTTCGTCACGAACTCGCGGTCGATCACGAGCCTGCGCGACGGAACCGGTGGGGCGTACCGCGCCATCGCCCAGCTCTCGCCGGAAAGCGTCACGGGCCTGCTGCCGCTGCTGCCCGCCCTGCAAGCCGCCGCCGCGCGGTAGAGGGAGTGTCCAATGAGGATTCCCAGTGGGCTCGTCCCGCACATCCGGACCCTGGTGCTGGCCGTGTTCATCGCCGCCTGCGCCGGCCTGTTCGGGTACCTGTGGCTGAACTCCGGCGGCCGGCTGCCCGGGATCTCCCAGGCGGGTTACACCGCCGAGGTGCGGTTCCACACCGCGTCGAACCTGGTCTACGACTCGGACATCACCATCGCCGGCGTCAAGGTCGGCAAGGTCGAAGCGCTGCGCACCGAAGGCGACCTCGCGCACGTCACGATGCGGCTCGACCGGAACGCGCCGCTGCACGAGGGCGCGACCGTCCAGGTCCGGAACAAGACCCTGATCGAGGAGACCTACCTCGAGATCACCGACGGCCACGGCCCGGCGCTGCCCAGCGGCACCGTGCTGCCGCCGTCGGCGGGCAAGGAGGCCGTCGAACTCGACGACGTGCTCACGAGCCTCGACCGGCCGACCAAGGAGTCGCTGGGCACGCTGGTCCGCTCGCTCGGCGCCGGGACGAAAGACACCAAGCAGGGTGTTTCCCAAGCTCTGCAAGGACTCGGCGACCTCGGCCGGGAGGGGCACGGCGCGCTGGCGGCCCTCTCGGCCCAGTCCGGGGACCTGCAGCAGCTGACCGGCAACACCGCGAAACTGCTGGCGGCGCTCGACACCCGGCAGGGTCAGATCGCCGACCTGGTGACCGACGCCGACAAGCTCACCCAGGCGACCGCGGGCAGCGACACCGAGCTGCGGGAGGTCCTGCGGCGGCTGCCCGGCCTGATGGACACCGCCAAGAACGCCAGTGGCGGGCTGAGCCGGCTTTCGCCCGCGCTGGGCCCGGTCGCGGGCGGGCTGAACGCGGCCGCGCCCGACCTCGATGCGGCGTTGCAGGAGCTGCCGGCCACGTCGGCCGATCTGCGTGGCCTGCTGCCGTCGTTGAACGGCGTGCTCGACGCGGCGCCCGGCACGCTGCAGCGGGTGCCCGCGGTGTCCGCGGACGCGTCGAAGTTCCTGCCGACGCTGAACGTGGCACTGGGCGACGTGAACCCCATGCTGTCCTACCTGGTGCCCTACGGCCGCGACGTCGCCGCGTTCTTCACCAACATCGGGCAGGTGACGGCGCGCGGTGACGCCAACGGCAACGCGATCCGGCTGTTCATGGTCTTCAACGAGCAGAGCGTGAAGGGCTTGCCCCTCAACATCGACGTCGGCCCGCTGAAGAAGAACAACCCCTATCCGGCGCCGGGGCAGTCGGCGAACCCGGGGCCGTTCAGCGGGTCCTACCCGCGGGTCGTCCAGGACCCGCCGAAGTGAGGGGCATCAAGCGGCCGTCCCCGAAGGTCCTGGCGATGACGGCGGTCCTCGTCGTCCTCGCCGGGTTCGTCGGCACCGGTATCGCCAGGACGCGCATCGAGACCGGCGTCAGCTCGTTCCTGCCGGGCGACGATCCCGCGGTGGCGCGGTTCGACGAGCTGAGCCGGTCGTTCGGCGGTGACCCCGTCGTCGTGCTGCTCGAATCGGCGCACCCGGGGCTGTTGCTCGACCAGCCGCACCTGCCGTCGCTGGTGAAGCTGGAGGGCGAGTTCGCGAAGCTGCCCGACGTCGCCGCCGTGTACGGGCCGGGGACCGTGCTGAACCAGGCCGCCGGCCGGGCGCAGGACCTGATGGCCGAGCTCTCCGGCCGCCGCGACCGCCTGCGCTCGCAGGCCCAGGCCGAAGCCAAGCAGCGTGGCGCGTCCGACCGGGCGGCCGGTCACGCCGCCGACGCCGCGGTGGCCGCGTTCGACCAGCGGTACGGCAAGCTGCTCGTCCAGGCCCTGCCTGCGGGCCTGCCGACGCTGAAGAACCAGGCGTTCGTCAACGCGGTCGTCTTCGGTGCGGACGGAAGTCCCCGGCCGCAGTGGCACTTCGTCGTGCCGTCGGCGAACGCGGTCGCGATCCTGGTCCGGCCGCGGCAGAACCTCGACCAGTCCGCGACCGAGCGGCTCGTCCGGGGCGTGCGGGACGCGGTCGGCGCGGCCGCCGTCGATGGGGCGAAGGTGACCGTGTCCGGCGTCCCCGCGATCGCGGGTGCCCTCGCCGACGAGGTTCGCGCCGAACTTCCCCTGCTCGGCGGCGCCGCGTTGCTCGCGGTGGCCCTGTGCTTCCTGCTGGTGCCGTGGCACCGCCGCCGGCACCGGCTGCTGCCGCTGGCCGGTTCGCTGGTGGCCACCGCGGTGACGGTCGGCCTGTTCGGCTGGCTCGGCCGGCCGCTGTCGCTCGGGGTGGTGGCCTTCCTGCCGGTGCTGCTCGGCGTCGGCAGCGACTTCCCGACCTACCTGGCGCGCCGGGCGGACCGGCGGGTCGTGTTCGCGGTCGCCGCCGCGACCGCGGCCGCGTTCGGCGCGTTGGCGTTCGCGCCGTTGCCGTTCGTGCGGGACCTCGGGATCGCGCTCGGGATCGGGGTGCTGGTCGCCTTCGCCGTCGGCCTGCTGTTCCGGCCGGCCGTGGCGGAGCCCGCGCCCGTGAAGGTCTACAGTGGACACAAGGCGAGCCTGCCCGTGCGGCTGGGTGTCGGACTGGCCGTGGCGGCGCTGGCGGCCGGTGGCTGGGCGACGTTGCCGGGGCTTCCCCTGCAGAGCGACATCGAGAGCTTCGTGCACGGCCTGCCCGCGTTCGACGACGCGAAGCACGTCGAGCAGGTCATCGGCTCCTCCGGCGAGGTCGACGTCGTCCTGCACGGCCCGGACGTCACGTCTCCGCAGGCGCTGGCGTGGTCGCGGCAAGCCCAGGACGTCACCGTCTCCCGGCACGGTGACCGGCTCCGCCCGGTCGTGTCGCTCCCGACACTGCTGAACTTCCTCGGCTCCACGCCCACGAAGGACGAGATCACCGCGGCCGTACGCCTGTTGCCGCCCTACCTGACCGGGTCGGTCCTACGCGCCGACGGGCAGGAGTCCGTGCTCTCGTTCGGGGTGCGGCTGGACGACGTCGAGAGCTTGGTCGGCCTGCGCGACGACCTGCTGAACCAGCTTCCGCCGGCGCCGCCGGGCTACCGCGCCGAGCTGACCGGGCTGCCGATCGTCGCGGCCCGCGGGTACGAACTGGTCTCGGGCAACCGGTTCTGGACCAACGGCGTCGGCATCGCCGTGGCCGGGCTCGTGCTCGCCGTCGTGCTCGCCCGGCGGAAGGACGCGCTCCGCGCGGTCGCCACCGCCCTCGTCGCGACCGGGACGGGCCTGCTCGCCGTCTGGCTGGCCGGGATTTCGCTGACGCCGATCACCATGGCGCTCGGGTCCCTCATCGCCGCCGTCGGCTGCGAGTTCGCGGTGCTGCTGGCGGAAGCCGGACGCCGTCGCGATCACGCGTTGCGCAGATCCGTGCTGCTGGTCGGCGCGGTGTCGACCGTCGGCTACCTCGCACTGGCCCTTTCGCGGCTCGACGCCATCCGGCAGTTCGGCCTGCTGCTCGCCGCGGCCGTCGTCCTGTCGATGGCCGCCGCCCGGCTCGTCGTCTGGCTCGCGCCGGGCCACCCCGCCCCCGCTCCGGAACCCAGCCCGGCGCCCGAAGCACTCGTAGGAGTTCCCTCATGAAGATCACCGCATGGCCCGGAAAAGTCCGGCTGCCCCGCAGCCGCCGTGGGCGGATCGTCACCTTGCTCGTCCTCGTCGTGCTGCTCGGCGGGACCGGACTGGCGTGGTGGTCGGCGCGTGCCGACGACCTGCCCGGCGACGCGGTGTTCGCCTACGGCGGCCAGACCGAGACCGTCACGCAGCTGCAGGAGCGCATCCAGACGTTGAAGGCGCTCTACGGCGTGCAGCCACCGGACCAGCAGGACACCGCCAAGTCCGACGCGTTCCGCCGGGACACCGCGAAGGCGGTCGCCGTCGGGATGGTGCTCGACCAGGCGGCGCGCGACCGCGACATCGTCATCGCCGACAAGGCGGCCCGCGATGTGCTGACCCGGTTCATCTCGCAGCAGATCGGCGAAGGGCCGGACGCCCGGAGCAAGTTCGTCCAGGCGCTCGGCACAACCGGGACGTCCGAAGACGCGGTGCTGGACGAGATCAAGCGCCAGCTCGCGGTCTCGCAGCTGTTCGACTCGGTCACCGCGGGAAGCGCGGTCGGCGACGCCGAGGTCGCGGACGCGTTCGCGAAGCGGAAGGCGCAGCTGGACACGCCGGAACGGCGGCAGCTCACCAACATCGTCGTCAAGACCAAGGAGGACGCCGACCGGGCGCTCGCCGACCTCCAGGCCGGGACCCCGTTCGAAACCCTGGTGGCCCAGCGCAGCCTGGACGGCGCGACGCGGGACAAGGGCGGTGACCTCGGCCAGGTGACCGCGGCCCAGCTCGAGGACGGCTACGCCAAGGCGGCCTTCGCGACCCCCGTCGGCGGGCTGTTCGGTCCTGTGCAGACCAGCCACGGCTGGAACGTCGGCCGGGTCCGCCAGATCCTGCCCCCGCAGCCGGCGGTCTTCGACCAGGTGAAGGACCAGCTCAAGCAGCAGCTGACCCTGGAGAAGGCCCTTGCCACGTGGCGCGGGTGGCTCGGGACGCAGCTCGCGGACGCGAACGTCCGGTACGCGGATGCCTACCGCCCGGCCGATCCGGCCGCGCCGCCGCAGCAGGCACCGGGGTGGTCGCCGGTGCCGGGGCAAGCGCCGGGCCAGGTGCCCGGGCAAGCGGTGCCGGGCCAAGCGGCCGGGCAACCGGCGCCGGGCCAGGTGCCCGCACAACCGGTGCCGGGCCAGGCGCCGGGCCAAGTGCCCGCGCAACCGGTGCCGGGCCAGGTGCCCGCGCCGCCCCGGCCGTCGCGGTGATCGCCGACTTTGCGGCGCTCGCGGTGGCGGGCGCCGCGCTGGTGGCGGTCGGCCGGTGGGGCGGCCGCGCGGCGGCCGGGCGGGTCAGCCCGGCCCTGCCGGAGCCCGAACGCCTGCGGCGCATCGGGAAACTGCGGGGGAGCGGACACGCGCTCCAGGTCGTGGGCGTCGTGTTCGTGCTCGCCGCGGTGTGGAGCCTCTGGTGAGAGTCAGGCGGGGTCGGGGATGCTGCGGCCTGCTGGGTCCGCAGGAACAGCGAGTTCTGGTGAGGAGTCAGGCGGGCTCGGCGGTTTCCCGGCCCCGCTGGGTCCGCAGGAACAGCGAGACCGCTTCCGCGCGGTTCGCGGCGCCGAGCTTGCGCAGGATCTGCTTGACGTGGGACTTGGCCGTGTCCTCGGAAATCGTCAACCGGCTCGCGATGGCGGCGTTGGTCCGGCCGTCGCCCATGAGCCGCAGTACTTCCAGCTGCCGCGGGGTCAGCTCCGACTCCACAAAGGACCGGGCCGGCACCGGCCCGGGCGGAGGGACCACGGGATCTCCGATGACCGGTGCCGCGGGGTGGCCGGTGCTCAGGATCCGGTCCATGGCGTCGGCGAGGTTCATCGTGAACCGGCCGACCTCGGTCCGCAGCGAGTGCAGGCGCTCGACCAGCACCGTCCGCCGGAACGCGATGCCCAGCCCCTGCGCGAAGGTGCCGAACACCTCGCGGTCGAACTCGTCGACCTGACGCCCCTGGCCGTGCCGGTCCGCGTGCACCAGCCCGAGCACGCCTTCGTCGCCGACCACGGGAGCGACCACATAGGACTCCAGCCGGGCGGCCTCGACCAGGCAGGCGAGCCCCCGCGCTTCGCGCTGTGCGTCCGTGACGAGCAGCGCGCGCCGCCTGCGCACGGCTTCGGTTTCGACGACCGTGCGGTCCAGGACCGGGGACTCCGCCCGCCCGATCCGCAGGATCTCCGCCGCCCAGGCGGCGTCACCCAGCACGGTGCAGGACTGGGGTACCCACACCGACTCCCGGATCTCCGAGAACAGGGCGCGGTCGAAACCGAGCCGGCACACCGCGTCCGGCACGCATTCGGCGAGCCGGGCCACCGAGCGGGCGTCCTGCAGCCGGGTCAGCGCCTCCTGGACCTGGGCGTGGACGCGCATCCGGAGGTCCAGCTGGGCCTGACGCAGCCGTTCGCGGACGTCGGAGAGCTCGATGAACAGGTCGAGGACGGCGCCGGCGTGGCCGGCGGTGGCGAGTTCGCCGACCCGTTCGGCGAGCTCGGCCAGCGCCGCTTCCGCGGCCGGGAACTCGTCCGGCACGTCCGGGCCCGGGGCATCGCCGAGCACGGACCGGGCGCGGGTGGTGACCGCCCGGACCTCGCGCAGGACGGCGTGGGGAACAGGGTGCCCGCGGCCGTTCCGGGGCGGAGTCAGCGTTGACTTCATGGTTTCCTCTCAAGCCGGGCGGGAACGCGCGGCGCCGGACCCGCTCGTCGGCCGGGTCCGGCGCCGCGTCCGGAGGATCAGGCGTCGGCGGAAACGGCGGTGGTGACGGCGAAACCCGCCACCCACTCGGGCACCGGCTCGTAGAACCGGTAGTTCATCACGTACTTCCCGCGGGCCGCCATCGCGGCGTACGCGGCGATCCAGGTCCGCACCTCGTGCGAGGAGTGGCCGGCCTGCTCGGCGAACCACTCGGTGCTCCAGCCGTCGACGAGCCGGAGTTCGCCCGCCGAAACCACATCGAGGAACTGCTGGTCCCACTCGGGGTTGATCGGCTGCATCGACGACGTGCCCGCGGCCAGGTCGAGGCCGGAGGCGATCACGCGGGCCTGTCGCCGGGCGCGCTCTTCGGGCGTCGGGTTGCGCCCGTCGATCAGCCGCGCGGCGACCTCCGCGGTCGCGTTTTCCAGCTGGGGCACCGGCGGGTCGTGCGAGAGGCCGCCCGAGCCGAGGAACAGCACGCGCTGCTCGTCGAGGTGGGCGCTCGCGTGGCCGATCGCCGTGCCGAGCTGCCGGACGCGGCCGACGGGGCAGAGCGGCGCGGCGACCGAGTTGATGAAGACGGGGACGACGGGAACGCGGTCGAGCCCGCCGAACAGGAGCTGCAGCGGCTGGGAGAACCCGTGGTCGACGTACATCCGCTCGGATAGCGCGACATCGATCCCGGCCGCCAGCACGTCTTTGGCCAGCGTCCGCGCGGACTCGGCGACCGAGAGCTCGCCGGCCGGGGTGTCGTAGTCCCCGAGCGCGGTCGCCTGCGTCCCGATGCAGAACGGCGGCATCATGTCGTAGAAGAACCCGTTGTAGTGGTCGGGCGCGAAGAGCACCACGAGGTCGGGCTCGAATCCGGCGATGAAGCGCCGCGCGTGGTCGAAAGCCTTCTCGACCCGCTCCTCAACGGCTTTAGCCGGTTGGTTGAAACCGATCAGCGGCGAATGGGACAGGGCGCACACGGCAACGGGCATCGACCCACCACCCTTTCTTTGCGGGCGTTCTTCCGGTAAGAAACATGCTAGAATCTTAGCATACCAGTCCTCGGTTTCGATGACGCGACGGAAAGGGACCTGGCATGACAGTGCCGATCGGCAATCGCAGCGAAGGCAGTCACCGAGCAGCGCGCAGGAGGACGGGGAAACGTCACCGGGCCCGTACCGCGGTCGCGCTCACGAGTGCGCTCGTGGTCGGTGGTGGGGTGCTGCTGGTCGAACCCGTGGCCGACGGGCGGCCCTTTCCCCTGGCCGCCGCGACCAGGCCGCCGGCGCAAGGGAAACCGGTCTCGCCGGCCGTGCCGGGGGTGGAGCTCCCAGCGACGCTGCCCAGCGTGCCGGTGCTGCCGCCGCTCGCGGTCCCGGCCGGCTACCGGCTCGGCGCCGCCGCCGGATCCGGTGCGAGCACGGGCATTCCGGCCACGGTGCTCGACGCCTACCGCCGCGCCGAAGCCTCGCTCGGTCGCGCGAACCCGGGGTGTCACCTGAGCTGGGCGCTGCTCGCGGGGATCGGCAAGATCGAGTCGAACCACGCCCGCCACGGCGATGTGGACGCGCAGGGGACGATGGTCCGGCCGGTCTACGGTCCGGCCTTGGACGGTTCGCCGGGCTTCGCCAGGATGGTCGACGCGGGGAGCGGGCAATGGGCGCGTGCCGCCGGCCCGATGCAGTTCATCCCCTCGACCTGGCAGAAATGGGGGACGGACGGATCCGGTGACGGCCAAGCGGACGTGCAGAACGTCTACGATTCCACCGAGTCGGCCGGCCGGTATCTCTGCGCCGCCGATCGCGATCTGAACACCGGCGCCGGACTGCGGAGTGCCATTCTCGGTTACAACAACTCCGAGGATTACCTGAACAAGGTCATGGCGTGGATGCGAACCTATTCCGCGGGTTCGTTCGCCGTACCGGACGAGCCCGGTTACGCCGGCGAAGATCCGACTTACGACGAAAGCGTGGCGTCCGTTCCGGCCCCGCCGGCGGCACCGCGCCCACCGGCCGCGGGTGCCGTGCCGGCCCCGCCCGCACCGGCCAAGCCGGCCCCCGCGCCGGCCGGCCCACCCGCGCGACCCGCCCCGGCACCGGCACCCGCGCCTGCGCCGGTGCCTGCACCGGCACCGATCGCCGGGTTGCCGATCAGCGTGCCCGCACCGCTGGACGGCGTCGTCGCGACCGCGGGGCAGGTGGTGGGTGGGCTGCTCGGGCCGCTCGGCACGCACTGAACCCCGGTGACGACTGATGGCGCCGCCCCGGCTGGCTGGGGCGGCGCCATCAGTTTCCCGCGGTCCCGGACGTGCCACACACAAGCACGGTGCCGGGCGGGTTTCAGGCGTCTCGGCCACGGACTTCGCCGACGAGCCCGCGCCAGCGCCGCCCGTTTTCCCGCGCGCCTTCGGCGTAAAGGCCGGGAACGACGTGGTATGGCGGGCGCGCGGGGCCGGCGGTGACGTAGCCGGCTTCGTCGAAGCGAAGCTTCTCGAGGGTGATGTTGTACTTCGAGAACTCGGGGAAGTTCGTCCGGGCGAGGAACGGCTCGTACGTCCACTCGATGCGCCGGGTGAGGTGGCGCGCCGCGTCGACGTCGCCGGCCCGGATCGCGTCACGCAGGGCGAGCACGGGCTCCGGGCCGCACAGGGCGCTGCTGCTCCAGCAGCCGAGCGCCGTCTCCGGGTGCAGCGTGTGCGCCGCGAGCCAGTCGCTCTCCAGCGGCAGCAACCGGAGCCGGCTGCCGACCGCAGCCATGTCCGCGCCGAACTTCGGCGTGATCGCGATGTACTTCGCGCCGATGATCTGGGGGACCTCCGACAGCGCGGCGTAGGCAGCCGACGGGATCGGGCCCTTGAACGCCTCGGGGTTGTCGTAGAGGACGATCGCCATGTCCGGGAACAGGCCGGCGACGCCGCGGTAGAACGCGAGCAGCGTGTCGGCGCCGAGTTCGCTCCACATCGGACGGCCGAGGATGACGCCGCGCACGCCGAGGTCCCGCAGGAAGCGGATCCGGTCGACCGTGTCCCGCGTGTTGGGGGTGGTGGCCCCGACGAACAGCGGGAGGTCCGGGGCGGTGTCCGCGACGGCGTCGGCGACGCACGCGGCGAAGGCCTGCCATTCGGCGAGCGTGAGGGTCGCCATCTCGCCGAGCGTGCCGTTGGTGATGATCCCGTCGACACCGTCGGCGACGAGCGCGCGGATCATGCGATCGGATTCGGCGAGGTCCACGGTGTCGCGTGCGGTGAGCGCGGCCGCGCCGGGCAGGGCCGGGGTGGGCGTCACGGCGATGACGCCGCGCAGGTCGTCGACACCGAACTTCTGCGCCATGGGTCTCCTCGCGTGCACCGGGAAGGGGCGGTCCGCCCGGCAGCCCAGGTGGGGGGCTGCCCTGCCTGCCGGGCGGACCGGTTCGGGGGATCTTCAGGAAGCGTGGCCGAACGACTCCGGCGGCTGCAGGCCCCACGGGCTGAACGCCTTCGGGAAGTCGTCCCACACCACCGGGTCGTTGCGCCGGACTCGCGGCATCTCGGCCGAGAGCTCGTAGCGGTTGCCCGCGGCCCAGAAGTAGGTGTAGACGTTGCCGCCCACGCCGTGGCGCCCCGGCCCGACCTCGATCGGCACGCCGTGCCGGCCGAGCTCGTCGGCGGCCACCTTGAGGTGGTCGAACGACTCCATCCCGAGCGCGTAGTGGTGCAGCGACTTCCCGGCCTCCGGGGTGGAGATGATCGCGATGTCGTGGTGCAGCGTGCTGGCCCGGCACCAGGCCGCGCCGATCACCCCGGGGGCCGGGGCGAAGATGTCGGACACCTGGAAGTCCAGCAGCTCGACCAGGAAGTCGACCAGCGGCTTGGGGTCCTGCGCCTGCACGGTGATGTGGTCGAAGTCCAGCGCGCGGATCCCGCCGCGGGCGGGGGCCTTGGCCGGGTGGATGTACTGCGGCCCGGTCGAGAGCACCGCGAGCTCCATGACGTGCCCGGACGGCGCCGCGAACTGCAGGGACCGGACCACGCCGGGGTGTTCGTCGGTGCGGGTCTCGGTCACGACACCGGCTTCGGCCAGCCGCTTCGCGTAGTGGTCGAGGTCGTCGACGTCGTCGACCCGCAGGGCGAACTTGCGGACGCCGGTCCCGCCGGCGGTCAGCACGAGGTCGCAGCCGCCGTCGATGCCGACGGAGAGCCGCACCGCGCCGTCGGCGCGGCCGAGCTCCCGCATGCCCAGCACGTCGGTGTGGAAGCCGATCGCCTCGTCGAGATCGGCCACGGCGAGTTCGGCGTGGGCCACCTGAGAAATACCCATCGGTGGGTCAGCTCCTGTCCATCTTGTCGTAGGGGATGTTCCCGGCGCTTTCCCGCCGGTTGATGCCGAGGGCGTCGAGCTGTCGCGAGTTCTCGACGAGGATCATGCGGACGCGTCCGGTGCCGTCGTTGTAGTGCCGGTGCCAGACCCACGGCGGGGTGTAGACGAAGTCCCCGGCCGACCACCGCAGGGTTTCCGGCCCGATTTCGGAGTAGCCGTCGCCTTCGAGTACACAATGGACGGACTCGTGCAGGTGGCGCTGGAGGTCGGTGGCCGTGCCGGCCGGGATCTCCTGGAGGTAGAACTCCATCGACTTCGCCGGCACGTCGGCCAGCACGCCGACCCGGCTGGGGTTGCCGGTCACGTCCTCCTCGAGCCACCGGGCACTTGCCGAGCGGGTGACCAGGTGCTCCGGCATCGACCGCTCCGGGTCGTAGTCCTTCATTTCGTGGAGCTTGTGCATCCACTGGCTGAAATTCGTCATGGTTCTCCCGCTAGGTCGAGGTCATCCCGCCGTCGACGACGTGGGTCTGCCCGGTCTGGAAGCCGGCGAACTCCGAGCAGAGGTGGGTCACGAGGTCGGCGATCTCCTCGGGACGGCCCCACCGGCCGACGGGCAGCTCGGTCGCGAGCTGCCGTCGTTCCAGCTCTTCGGTCGGGACTCCCGCGGCGGCCGCGCGCGCCGCGGCGAGCGAGCGCCGTCGCGGCGTGTCGATGTGCGCGGGGGCGATGACGTGCGTGGTGACGCCGTGCGGCGCCACCTCCGCGGCCAGCGACCGCGCCAGTGCCGCCACCCCGGCCCGCATCACGTTGGACAAGTGCAACAGGGGCAACGGCTTCACCACGCCGACCGAGGTGACGTAGATCAGCCGTCCCCACCCGGCCGCGGACATCCCCGGCAGCACCGCGTTGGTCAGCGAGATCGCACTGTCCAGCACGAGCCGGTAGGCCGAATCCCAGTCTTGCGCCGAGAGTTCGGTGGCCTTCGCCGCGCGGGTGCCGCCGGTGTTGGACACCAGGATGTCGATGTCCCCGAGCGTTTCGCGCGCGGCATCGGCCGCCGCGGCCGCGGCGCCGGGCTGGGTGAAGTCCGCGACCGCCCACCCCGCCGCCCCGATCTTCCGGGCGACCTCGCCGGTGTGCGGTCCGGTCCCGGTGATGAACACCTCGGCGCCGTCCGCGCGCAGCGCCGTCGCGATCGCCGTGCCGAGCCCGCTCGACCCGGCGGTCACCAGCGCCCGCCGCCCGTGCACCGTCATGCTGCCGCACCCTCCCCGGTACCGCCGGGCAGGAGCCCGGACTCCTTGATCGAGGTGGCCAGCAGCCCGTCGATCAGGCCCAGCGGCTCGGTCCAGTCGTACTGGTTGAACTGGGTGTTGATGCGGAGGAACAGGGGATCGCCCGCGTAGAACCGTTCGTAGAGCTCGTGTCGGCCGCCGAAGGCGGAGACCGCGAGATCGGCGGCGACCTTGTAGATCGCGATGCGGTCCAGGCTGTTCGTGTCGGGCCCGCGGTAGAACCGGGCGATGTCCGCGGCGATCGGCGAGTCGAACGCGCTCACGTCGGCCGGCTGGTAGAGCAGGCCGCCGGCGAGGATCTGCTGCAGGATCTCGCGGACGCGCGGGTACCAGCGGTTCGCGGAGTTGCGGACCGCGTACAGGGGCCGGACGTCGGGGAACAGGATGCCGTCGTCGTTGCGCTGCGCGCCGGCTTCGGCGGCGAGGACGGCGGCGCGGGTCAGCTCGATGTAGGTGGTGATCTCGCCGAGCGCGTCGCGGACCTGGGGGAACTGGTCGGTCTTGACGATCTCGGTCGCCCGCTTGGCGATGCCCGCGACGAACTGGAGCTTCGCCAGCAGCCGGACCGAGGTCTGGACGCCGGTGAAGGCGTTGGAGTTGATCGCCCAGATGTTGTTGACCCGCTCGAAGTCCTGGTTGATGAAGACCCGTTCCCAGGGGACGAGCACGTCGTCGAACACGACCACGGCGTCCATCTCGTCGAACCGGCTGGAGAGCGGGTGGTCGAAGCTGTTCCCGCCGCCGAACGGTTCGCGGCAGATCAGCCGGACGCCCGGGGCGTCGGCCGGGATGGCGAACGCGATGGCGTAGGGCTTTTCGTCGGCCGCGTACTTCCGGAGCGAGAAGGGCCAGACGAGGATCTCGTCCGAGTAGGGCGCGGCCGTCGCCAGCATCTTCGCACCGCTCACGATGATGCCGTCCGGGGTTTCGCGCTTCACGCCGAGGTAGGTGAAGGGGTCGGGCTGCTGCGACGGCGGCTTCGACCGGTCGACCGGCGGGTCCGCCAGGGCGTGCGACAGGAAGAGGTCGTTGTCCCGCACGTACTTGTAGTAAGCGCGCACCCGGTCGGCGCCTTCGCCGAAGAACTCGGCGTTGGCGTTCCACGCCACCAGCATCGCGCTGACGAAGTCCGTGCTGCGCCCCATCATGCCGAGGCTGGAGTCCGCCCACTGCTTGTGCATGACGCGGCGGAGTTCGAGGTCTTCGGCCGTGCGGGGCATCAGGAACTGCACGCCCGCCTTGCCGTCGCCGTCTTCGGGGGAGAAGAGCATGCTGTCGCTTTTGGACTGCAGGTCGTAGAGGCGGGCGATCTCGGCCGCGGCGCCGGACGTCGCCCGGTGCCCGGCCACGTCGGTGATCTTCTCGGCCCCGACCCACAGCTCGGGGCTGTGGGTGCGCAGCCGGTCGAGGTACGCGGCGCCGTTTCGTGCGGTCATCACTTTCCTTTCAAGAACCTGATGTGGGTCTCGTTGAACTGGTCCGGCTTCTCCCACTGCGGCCAGTGGCCCGCGCCCTCGATGACCTCGAGGCGGCTCCCGGGGATCAGCTCTTCCAGCAGCGCGGCTTCTTCGACCGAAGCCGTCGGGTCGTGGTCGGTCCACAGCAGCAGGGTCGGCGAGACGATGCGGCCGCACCACTGCGACGACCAGACGTACGGCCGCCGGTGTTCCCAGTCCTGCACCGCGAGGATGTTGCGCATCGCGTCTTCGAACCCCGGCTGGGTGTAGATCCGCAGCCGCAGGTCGACGAGCTCGTCGGTGACGAGGCTCTTGTCGTGGAAGAGCCACTCGACCCTGGTGCGCACGCTCTGCCGGCTCGCCTCGCGGACCGCCTTCATGCTCGATTCCTTCAGCCCGGCCATCACCTCCGGCTTGTTCGTGATGTTGCCCGGGGTGTTGAGCACCAGCCGGTCCACGCGACCGGGGTGGTGCGCCGCGGTCCACGCCGCCACCCAGCCACCGAGCGACTCACCGGAGAGGTGGGCTTTTTCGATGCCCAGCGCGTCCAGGACCGCGATCAGGTGGTCGCTGAGGAAATCGATCGTGTAAGGCCGGTCGGGCTTGGCCGAATGTCCGTGTCCCGCCATGTCGTAGACGACGATCCGGAATTCTTTCGCCAGGTCGCGGATGTTGCGGGAGTAGGCTTCCAGGTGGCCGCCGGTGCCGTGCACCATGACGAGGGCGGGCCCGCTTCCCGCTTCCACCACCCGGGTGGCGATGCCGGCCGCGTCCACGGTCCGCTGGCGCAGCTCGACGCCCGCCAAATCGCCCCAGATGCTTACGTGCTGCTCCACAGCGTTCCTTCCTGTCACGACGTCGTCCCATGTTGGCATACTAGAATCTCAGAGGCAAGCCGTGGTGGCGGCGAAATCGCCGCCACCGATGGGAAAAAGAAAAACGGGTGTCACGGCCGGAGGCATGACACCCGTTCAGGTGAATGTAGCTACACTTCCACGAACTTCCAGAACCGCGAAACGTGCTCCTCCATGAGCTTGCCGGCGCGTTCCGCGTCCCGCTGCTCGATCGCTTCCGCGATCTCGGTGTGCTCGCTCTGCGCCTGCTTCAGGTCCGTGCTCAACCGGTTCTTCTGCAGGTAGAAGTCGTTGAGGTCCCAGGTGTCCATCGCCAGGTCGGCCAGGCGCTGGTTGCCGCCGGCGGCCAGAACGGCGGAGTGGAAGTCCCGGTTGGCCCCGGCGAAGGCGAGGGCGTCGTTCCGCTTGGCCGGGCCGGTGCCCCGCACCAGCATGTCGTCGATCTCGGCCAGCTGGGCGTCGGTGGCGGTGAGTGCCGCGAGCCGGGCACCCGCTCCCTCGAGGATGCCCGCCACCGCGAAGTGGTCGCGCACCTTGCGTTCGTCCGGGACCGTCACCTGGCAGCCGACCTGCGGGATGACCGAGATGAACCCGGCGGCGGCCAGTCGCATCACCGCGTCCATGACCGGCCGGCGGCTCACGCCGAACTCCGTCGCGAGGTCGTAGGTGCTGAGGATCTCGCCGAACTGGTGACGGCCCTCGAGCAGCTGGGTGAGGAGTGCTTGGTAGATCTGGTCCGTTTTGGTGACTGACGCGATCATGGGCATGGACTATCCGGCCCTTCGGTGCGGAAGGTCGGCGTTGGGCGTATGTCGATCACGCCGAGATTCTAGCGTGTCAATGGCGCGCGGGGTGCGCCGAAACGGGAGTACCGGGTGCACTGATCGGCTCATTGGGCCGGGTGGAGCAGGGGCTCCCGCCGTCTGGTCGGCAGTGCCGAAGCCGGAGCGGGCGCCCGCTCCGGCTTCGGGCAGGTCGAGGCGGCCGCCCGCGACCCCGGTCAGCCCACCGACCAGTCGGTGTCGTCGATCTGGCCGAACATCTTCATCGCGGCTTCGAGGCCGGGCAGGTTGGCGAGCGCCACCGACATGGACCCGCGGAACTTGACCTTCCGGGTGACCATCGCCTTGGCGGCGGGCAGCTCGCCATCGCCGAGACGCTGCCAGGTCTCGACCTTCGCGGTCAGCAGGAAGTCCGGCTTCACGCCTTCGGCCGGGGCGCCGGCGCGCACGACCTCGCCCGCGTTGACCTCGATCTGGCCCGCGCGGCTCTCGTCCTCGGCGAGCCGGTACTCGACGACCATGCTCAGCTTCTTCAGGCCCTCGCGCGTCGCGTCCGTGGTGTTCCAGAGCTCGGCGTAGGACTTCATCCACTCCGGCGACAGGACGGGTGTTCCCATGGTGCGCTCTCCTTCGGTTCGCCTCCGCGGCGGATAACTGGGGTTTGACAACGACGCTGAAGATACTAGTATCTTAGAAAGCCAGTCAAGCTGTTGACGCGGCCCTGACCATTCCGGGCTCGCGATTCTTCGGAGGAGACAAAGATGTCCGACGCCAAGGCGGTCACATGTTGAGGGATGAACTCCGGCAGATCCTCGAGAAGGGTTTGCGTGACGTAGAGGCCGACTGGACCGTTCCGGCCGCGATCATCAACGACCCGGAGATGCACGACGCCGAGCGTGAGCGCGTCTTCGGCCGCTCCTGGGTTTTCCTCGCCCACGAGAGCGAAATCCCGGAGCGCGGCGACTACGTCGTCCGGTACATCTCGGAAGATCAATTCATCGTCTGCCGGGACGAAGACGGCGAAGTCCGCGGCCACCTGAACAGCTGCCGCCACCGCGGCATGCAGGTGTGCCGCGCCGAAATGGGGAACGCGTCCCATTTCCGCTGCCCGTACCACGGCTGGACCTACAACAACAAAGGCAGCCTCGTCGGCGTCCCGGCCGGACGCGAGGCGTACGGCAACAAGCTCGACAAGTCCCTGTGGCAGCTCAAGCCGGTCCCCAAGCTGGACACCTACAAGGGTTTGATCTTCGGCTGCCTCGACCCGGACGCCCAGTCCCTCGACGACTACCTCGGGGACATGAAGTTCTACCTCGACCTCGTGCTGGACCGCAGTGACGCCGGCCTGCAGGTCGTCGGCGCCCCCCAACGCTGGATCGTCGACGCGAACTGGAAGCTCGGTGCCGACAACTTCATCGGCGACGCCTACCACACGATGATGACCCACCGGTCCATGGTGGAGCTCGGGCTCGCCCCGCCGGACCCGAAGTTCGCGCTCTACGGCGAGCACGTGCACACCGAGCACGGCCACGGCCTCGGCATCATCGGCCCGCCGCCGGGCATCCCGCTGCCCGAGTTCCTGGGTATGCCCGAGAACATCGTCGAGCAGCTGCAGCGCCGGCTTTCGCCGGAGCAGGTCGAGGTGTTCCGGCCGGTGGCGTTCATCCACGGCACCGTGTTCCCGAACCTGTCGATCGGCAACTTCCTGATGTCGAAGGACCACGTCTCGCCGCCGACGTCGTTCCTGACGTTGCGGCTGTGGCACCCGATCGGCCCGGACAAGATGGAGATCATGTCCTTCTTCCTCGTCGAGAAGGAAGCGCCGGACTGGTACAAGGAAGAGAGCTACCAGGCCTACGTGCGCACGTTCGGCATCTCCGGGGCCTTCGAGCAGGACGACGCCGAGAACTGGCGCAGCATCACCCGGGTCCTGGGCGCCCAGTACGCCAAGACCATGGAGCTCAACTACCAGATGGGCCGCGGCGTCTACGAGCCCGACCCCGACTGGCCCGGTCCCGGCAAGGCGTTCCCGATGGACTACGCCGAAGCCAACCAGCGCAACTTCATGGAGTACTGGATGCAGCTGATGGTCACGGACCCGGCTTCGCACAGCGGGAACGGCAAGGTCTCCGACGCCGCGGCCGAAGCGCTCACGCGGGCGGAGGCGTAGCGAACATGACCACAGCAACGGAAATCACCGACGCCACGGTCCGCGAAGTCAGCGAGTGGCTCTTCGGCGAGGCCGAACTGCTCGACACGGGCAAGTACCGCGAGTGGCTCGACCTGGTGGCCGAGGACCTGTCGTACGTCGTGCCGCTGCGGGTGACGCGCGAACGCGAGGCCGACACGGACATCGTCGAGGGGATGACCCTGATGGACGATGACTGGGACTCGATGGAAATGCGCGTCCTGCGACTGGAAACCGAGTACGCGTGGGCGGAGGACCCGCCGTCGCGATCGCGGCACTTCGTGACCAACGTCCGGGTCGCCGCCGGCGAGGCGGAGGGCGAGCTGGCCGTCAAGTCGAACCTGCTGCTCTACCGCACCCGCGGTGACGTCGCGACGTTCGACATCCTCTCCGGCGAGCGCCACGACGTGCTCCGCCGGGTGGCCGGCGGCTACCGGCTCGCCAAGCGGGTGGTCGTGCTCGACCAGACCACCGTCATGACGCACAACCTCGCCCTGATCATGTGACGGAGGCAGTTCGGTGACCATCATCCACAACGAGGGCCAGGACCCGATCATCCAGATCGCCAACGAGTTCACGGTGATCCAGGTCAGCTACACCAGTACCGGCCAGCGTGAGCGCCTCCTGGTCAGCTCGCCCCGGCTCGGGTTCCAGACCCTGCTCGACCCGCTGCAGCTGGAAAGCCTCACCTGGCAGCCGCCCGAAACGTTTTCGAAGCTGCTCGACACCCCGTACGGCCCCGGCACGGAGCTCAACGCGCGCCCGCTGTCGGCTCTGCTCGGAAAGGACTGATTCCCATGGGTTTCCTGGACGGGAAGGTCGCCCTCGTCACCGGCGGGGGATCGGGTATCGGCCGGGCCGTGGTCGATCTCTACGTGCGAGAGGGCGCGAAGGTCGGCATCCTCGAGATCTCGCCCGAGAAGGCGCGGGACCTGCGGGAGAAACTGCCCGCGGACGCCGTGGTCGTGACGCAGGGCGACGCGACTTCCATGTGGGACAACGAGCGCGCCGTCGCGGACGTGACGAAGGCGTTCGGGTCGCTGACCACGCTGGTGTGCGCGGTGGGCGTGTTCGACTACTTCACCGAGATCCCGCAGCTGCCGAAGGACAAGATCGGCGAGGCGTTCGACCAGCTCTTCGGCGTCAACGTGAAGAGCAACCTGCTGAGCGTGAAAGCCGCGCTGGAGCAGCTGATCGAGAACCGGGGCCAGGTGATCCTGACCATTTCCAACGCCGGGTTCTACCCCGGCGGCGGCGGTCCGCTCTACGTGGCGTCCAAGTTCGCCGTCCGCGGCCTGGTGACCGAGCTCGCGTACGAGCTGTCGCCGCACGTGCGGGTCAACGGAGTGGCGCCCGGCGGCACGATCACGGACCTGCGGGGGATTCCCGCGCTGGCGAACGAAGGCCAGTCGCTGAAGGACGTCCCGGACATCGAAGGCCTGATCAAGGGGATCAACCCGCTGGGTGTCGTCGCCCAGCCGGAGGACCACTCCTGGGCCTACGCGTTCCTCGCCGCCAAGGAACGCGCCCCCGCGGTCACCGGCACGATCATCCACAGCGACGGCGGGCTGGGCGTGCGCGGGATGACGCGCATGGCGGGGCTCGAGCCCTGATCCGCCCGCCGCACCCAAGCGGGGAGACGGCCTCGGAAACCCCGAGTTCCGGGGCCGTCTCCTTTTCCACCCTCGAAAGGAGGCGTCGATGAAGACGCTGGTGGCCACCGAAGAAACCCAGGCCGATCCCGCCACCGCGCTGTGGATCTGTGATGTCTGCCAGGACGTGTACGACCCCCGCCTCGGCGACCCCGAAGGCGGGATCGAGCCCGGCACGTCGTTCGCCGACATCCCGGACGACTGGGTCTGCCCCGTGTGCGGGGCGCGCAAGAAGGAGTTCCGGATGCTCGCGCCGGGCGACGAGTACGACGTCGAGGACGACGCCTACGCGGGAGCGCAGGGGTGAGCACGCCGGGCCGCGTTCTCGTCTGCCTCAAGCAGGTCCCGGTGCCGGGGCGGGGCGCCTTCGACGAACGCACGAAACGGATCCGCCGGGACGACGACCAGGTCGTCACCAACCCGCCGGACCTGCACGCGCTGGCGCAGGCGCTGACCCTGCGGGCGGAGACCGGCTGGGAGGTGGTGGCCGTGACGATGGGGCCGCCGGCCGCCGCGTCGGCCCTGCTCGACGCGCTGAGCCGGGGCGCCGACCGGGCCGTGCACCTCGTCGACCGCCGGTTCGCCGGTGCCGACACCCTGGCGACGGCCCGCGCGCTCGCCCGGCTCGTCGAACGGGAGCGTCCGGACCTGGTGCTGACCGGCCGGTGGACGCTGGACGGCGGCACCGCGCAGGTCGGCCCGCAGGTCGCGGAGCTGGCCGGGTTCCCGCAGCTGACCCAGGCCACGAACCTGCGGGTCGGCGACGGCGTCCTCGCCGCCGACGTCGAAACCGACGTCGGCCGGGAAGCCTGGACCGTCGCGTTGCCCGCGGTGGTCTCCGTCGGGCGGGGCGCCGAACCGCCCTTCGTGACCGCAGCCGATCCCTCAGCCGTCGAAACGCTCACCGCCGAGGAGCTCGGCGGCGGACCGCGCGACTTCGGCACCCGGGGTTCGCCGACCTTCGTGGCCGAGATCCGGCACGACGCCCGCGAACGCAAGGCCGAGTACGTCGGGGCCGGGTTCGACACCGCCGCACTGCTGCGGGAGGCCTTCGGGCCGCTTGAGCCCGAGGCCGACGTCGTCGTAGCCGGCCCGTCGCGCGAGATCTGGGCGGTCGCCGAGCCGCTGCCCGGCGGTGGCCTCCACCCGACGAGTCTCGAAGCGCTGGCCTGCGCCCGCTCGGTCGCCGGCGACCTGCGGGCCACGATCGTGGCGGTGCTGCCGTGCGACCAGCCGCACGACCTCCCGCGCGTGCTCTACGCCCACGGGGCCGACCGGGTGCTGGTGCTGCGGGGAACCGAGCCGGCCGACTACCGCACGGACCTGGTCACCGACGCACTGAGCACGGCGATCGCCGCGCACGCGCCGTTCGCGGTGATCGCGCCGTTCAGCGCCCGTGGCCGCGACTACGCCCCGCGCGTCGCCGCGCGGCTCGGGCTCGGGTTGACCGGCGACTTCACCGCCCTGGAGGTCCGTGACGCGGACACCGACGAGCCGGACCTGCTGTGGCTCAAACCGGCGCTGTCGGCGGACGTGGTCGCGCCGGTGATCGCGCACTCCACCCCGTCGATGGGCACGCTGCGACCCGGGTCCTTCACGGCGCGAGCCGTTCGCGATCAGCGGGAGCCGGACGTCGAGTTCGCCGGTGGCACCGCGACCGGCGACGGTGCGTGCACCGCCGTCGAGCGCCGGGTCGAGCGTCCGGACGCCCCGAGGCTCGCCGCGGCGCGGCTGGTCATCGGGCTCGGGCCGGGGCTGGGCACCGGTGCCCGCCGCGTCGCCGAACGCGTCGCCGCGACACCGGGGATCGCGCTCGTCGCGACGGCCGCCGCGGTCGCCGCGGGGGAGGCGCCGCCGCAGCTCGAGATCGGGCCGCTCGCGCGCAGCATCGCGCCCGTGGTCTACCTCGGGTTCGGGCGCCACGACCTCGGCACGCTTCAGGCGGTCAAGGGCGCCGGCCGCGTGGTCGTCGTCGACCCGGGTGCCTGGCTCGACGCCTTCACCGGACTGGCCGACACCGTCGTCACCGCGAATGTCGAGGGCGTCCTGCTGGACCTGTTGCTGGCGACGGCGGGCGCGGTCGCCAGCTGAGCACCCGGAAACCCAAGGAGGACCCATGAGTACCGCCGCGCCGGCGGCGAACGTCGACCCTCGGCGGTTTCGCGACGCCATGGGCCGGTTCGCCACCGGCATCACGATCATCAGCACGCCGACCCCGGCGGGACCGCACCACATGACCGCGAACGGCTTCATGTCGGTGTCCCTCGAGCCCGCCCTCGTCGTGGTGTCCATCGCCCGTCGCGCCAAGATGCACGGCTTCCTCCTGGCCAGCGGCGTCTACGGCGTCAGCGTCCTCGCCGCGGACCAGGAACCCGTCAGCAAGCACTTCAGCGGCCGCCCGGACCCGGACCTGCTCCCACGCTTCGACGACCACGTCGGAGTTCCGCTCGTGGCCGGGGCGCTGGCGCAGGTGGCCGCGGAGATCGTCGACGCCCACCCCGCCGGTGACCACACGTTGTTCGTCGGCGAGGTGCGCCACCTCGCCGACGCCGCGGGCGAGCCACTGGTGTTCCACGCCGGCCGCTACCGCCACCTGCTCAGCCCCGCGGCGGACTCGGAGTACTCCGACGCCTGGTCCGGCTTCTGCCTGGATCCGTTCGGTCCCTCTGCCGGCCCCTGAAATCGGAGGTAACCCATGCCCCCGCCCCATCCGGTGGCTGCCGCCGTCCGTGAAGCCGCGGACCTGCTGCGGAACGCCGCCGACGCAGGCAAGCCGTGCCTGCCGATCCGCGACCGGTTCACCTTCGGCGACATCGAAGCCGCGTATGCGGTGCAACGGCTGAACACCGAGCACGCGCTGGCCACGGGCCGGCGGCCGGCCGGCCGCAAGATCGGCCTGACGTCGCCGGCCGTCCAGCGCCAGCTGGGTGTCGCCCAGCCCGATTTCGGCGCGCTGTTCACCGACATGGCCATCGCCGACGGCGCCACCGTGCCCGCCCACCGGCTGCTGCAGCCGAAGATCGAGGCCGAGGTCGCCCTGGTGCTGACCGACGACCTGCCGAACCCCGACAGCACGGCGGCGGACGTGGTGCGCGCCACCGGCTTCGCGGCGGCGGCGCTGGAGATCGTGGACAGCCGGATCGCCGACTGGGACATCACGATCGTCGACACGGTCGCGGACAACGCGTCATCCGGCCTGTTCGTACTGGGCGGCACCCGCGTGCCGCTCGACCGCGTAGACCTGCGAACGGTTCGGATGACGTTGTCCCGCAACGATTCGGTGGTCTCCCAGGGCACCGGCGCCGACTGCCTCGGCAGCCCGCTCGCGGCCGCCCGGTGGCTGGCGTCCACATTGGCCCGCCGAGGGGATCCCCTGCGAGCGGGGGACATCGTGCTGACGGGCGCCCTCGGCCCGATGGTAGCGGTCGCCCCGGGCGACGTCTTCCACAGCGAGATCTCCGGCCTCGGCTCGGTGCGAGTCGGCTTCGCACCGTGTGTAGCTCCTCGACGGTGGCCGCGAATTCCGGCAGTTGGCGGTGCCGGCGACCTTCGGTGAAATCCTGCCCCGGGGGTGCGAGATGCCCGAGTTCGCACGGGGCGCAGTCGTACGGCAGTCGTTCCGCGCCCGGTCGATCACAACGGATCGGCGCGGAGGAGTGCTGCGGCGAGCGGTGTCTGCTGGTAGAGCACTTCACGACCGCGTCGTGCGGCGGTGACCAGACCGGCCTCGCGAAGCACCGTGAGGTGCTCGGAGACCGTTGCCGGAGCGAGGCCGACTCGATGGGCCAGGCTGCTGGTGGTACTCGGGACCAGGGTCTCGGCCAGCACGGATGCGCGGCCGGAGCCGAGGAGCCGCGCGATGGCGGGTGATCGCGTGGCCGGTTCCCACAGCCGTGCCGCGCCGAGCATCGGGTAAACCAGCGCGGGAGGAGTGACGGAGGTGTCGTCGGTGGGCCCGATCCCGAGGTTCGGCCACCCGAAGGCCGTGGGCACGAGAATGAGGCCGCGGCCGCGCAGATCCACCGTGCCGTGCCGGAAGCCCGTGAGGTGCAGCTCTTCGTTCTTCCAGGTCGCTCGCCGGTGCAGGTCGGCGAACAGTCCTGCCAGGCCGCCGTCGGCCAGCTGCCGTGCCCGGGTGGTGATGTCGGCGTCGAGCAGGCCGCGGATCCGGTCCCACAGTGGCTCGACCAGTGCCTGCCAGGCCAGCCGTTGCTGGGTGACCAAGGTGTTCCTGGCGAGGACGGGGTCGCCGGTGAGGACTCGGCGGAGATCGTCGCGCAGGGCGTGGCGATCGATGCGACGAAGGTGCTCGGCGAGTTCGGCGGCGACGACGGCGGGATCGGTGGCCCGGACCTGAGCGAGGTCGTCCTCGATGGTGGTGAGCGCGCCGGTCGGGCTAGGCCAAAGAAAATCCGGCCCGTACCCGTTGCTCGGGGCGGCGGCGTCCAGCAGTCCCAGATCAAGCCGGGCGATGGCGGGCCGGACATCGCGCAACCACGGCAGGTACCAGCCGTGGCGACCCGGCTTCTTGAGCACCAGAAGTGCCGACATCGTTTCCTGCAGCGGTGAGATCGCGAACCGGCACCGGGCGGCGTCCCCGCGTCCGAACCTCAGCACAAGAGCCATTTCACGAAAACGCTACACGAGGATTCGGCCTGCACCGAACCTCAGCGGCCCCCGGCGCGGTTCCCGCACCCTCGTGCCCATGCTCGAACCATCACCTTCGGCCCCGGTGCCCAAGACTCGCCTCCTTTCCGGCAATCCCGCGTTCCGGTCGTTGTGCGCGTCGCGAGCGGTGTCGTTCGTCGGTGACGGGATCACCACGACCGCGCTCGTACTGCTGGTCGCCCCGCGAGACGGCCCCACGGGTGTGGGTTTGCTGTTGGCGGCGAACGCGCTGCCCCGGCTCGGCGGACCGCTGGCCGGAGTCCTCGCCGACCGAGTCCCGGCACGCCGGTTGATGATGCGGTGCGAACTGGCCTCGGCGCTGGTGATCGGACTGACCGCGATCACGCTGCCGCCCTCGCCGGTGCTGACCGCACTCGTGGCGGTCGCCGGGATCCTGGCGACCATCCGGAACCCGGCCGGTCGCAGCCTGGTCCCGGTCCTGGTCGACGCGGCCGACCGGGCACCGGCCAACGCCCTCTTCGGGCTGGGCCGAACCCTGACGCTCACCGTCGGGCCGGGCTTGGGAGGCCTGCTGGGAGCAGCTCCCGGAGGCGCCCACACCGCGCTGGCCGTCGACGCGGCCACCTTTCTCGCGTCGGCCTTGCTGCTGCGCGGACTCCCGGCCATCGAGCCGGCCCGGGACCCTGGTGCGGTCACGGGAGTGTGGGCCGAAGCGGGCGAAGGGTTGCGGTATGTCGTTGCGGATCGGCAGATCTCGGTCCTGGTTCTGAGTCTCTTCCTGCTCGTCGCCTTCGCCGCGGTGGACAACGTGGCGCTGGTTTTCCTCACCGGGGACGTGATCCACGCCGGCCCAGCCGGGTACGGCGTCGCTGCCAGCGCGTTCGGCGTCGGAATGGTCCTGGCCTCGCTCGCCTGTAGCCGGCTGGCCCGCGGGCGCAGACCGACCGCCCTGCTCATCGTCGCCGTGGTGGCCACCGGCGCCGGCACGGTCGTCAACGGACTGGCCCCGCTTCTCGAGGTGGTCGTCGCGGCACAGCTGGTGGCGGGTGCCGGCAATGCCGTCGAGAACATCGGGTACGACACTGTCGTGCAGGATCTCGTACCCCGCCCGTTCCTCGGCCGGGTGTTCGGCACCATCGGCACTGCCGCACAGCTGGGAGCCGCTTTCGCCTACGCGCTGGGCAGTTTCCTCGTCGGTGTGGTCGGCGCCCGTGCCACCTTCGTTCTCGCCGGCACCGGGACGTTCTTGGTCCTGCTTCTCCTGGTGCAGTCGTTGCCGCGTAAGGATGTGCCGTGAAACGCGTCGATTCCTTTGTGCCGGCAAGCGCGGCGCGTCCTCTGCCGATTCCCTACTCCAGTCGGTAACCGGGTGACTCCGCGGCGTCTACTCTTCGGGCCTAGCTGGCCACTTCAAGGAGGCACCATGCGGAACTCCCGCGTCGTCACCACGGTCGCCGCCGCGCTGCTGCTCGCGGCGGTGGGCCTGGCCACGGGCACGAGCGCCCAGGCGAACACCCCGCCGTCCGGTCACGGCCCGGTCGAGTACCGCGTCCACGACGCGCTGGCCAGAGCTCGGACGCTGGACGCCGTCGGTCTCGACATCGTCAAGCGCCAGGGCGGCGACCTGTTCGTCGTCGGTGACGAGACCACCGGTGCCGAACTGTCCCAGCTCGGCTTCGTCACCGAGGTGAGCAAGCGTTACCCCGCGGCCACCTGGGCGTCCCCGCGGCTGGCACCCGGCGCGGCACCGCAGGACGAGACCTACGACGGCGGCTACCACACGGTGAACGCGCACTACGCGAACCTGACCGCCGCCGCGGCCGCGCACCCCGACCTGGCCACCGTCGTCAACTACGGTCAGTCGTGGCTGAAGCAGCAGGGGCGCGGCGGCTACGACCTGAAGGCCATCTGCATAACGAAAAAGGTCAGCGGCGACTGCGCGCTGAACCCGAACTCGGCCAAACCGCGGTTCCTCCTGCAGGCGCAGATCCACGCGCGGGAGATCGCCACCGGCGAGCTCGCCTACAAGTACGTCAACTACCTCGTCAGCGGCTACGGCACCGACAGCACCGTGACGAACCTGTTGAACACCAACGAAATCTGGATCGTCCCGATTGTCAACCCGGACGGCGTCAACATCGTCCAGCAGGGTGGCAACAACCCGGTGCTGCACCGGAAGAACGCCGACTTCACCAGTGCGGACCTCGCGCGCTGCGGCGATTCGGCGGGTAGCCAGCCGGGCGTCGACAACAACCGGAACTTCGGCTACCACTGGCAGAGCAACACCAGCAAGTGCGATCAGACGACGTCGACGTCCACCGGCTCCGCCGATTCGGAGCCGGAGAACAAGGCGCTGGAACAACTCTGGAGCCAGCTTTTCGGTGACCACCGCGCGGACGGCGCGTCCGACCGGCCCGACGCGACCGCTCGTGGCACGGCGCTGATGCTGCACAGCTACGCCGGCATCATCATCCTGCCGTGGGAGTACTCGAACACCGTTCACACTCCCAGCGATACCCAGTTCCGCGCGATGGGCAAGGCGATGTCGGCGTTCTCCGGCTACCCGTACGGCCAGGCCGGCGACCTCCTCTACAACGCCGCCGGCGGCTCGGACGACTACGCCTACGGCAAGCTCGGCATCGCGTCGTTCACCATCGAACTCGAAGGCCCCGGCGCGTGCGACGGCTTCACGCCGAGTTACTCGTGCGTGAACAGCACCTTCTGGCCGTACATGGTCAAGACGTTCAACTACCTCGCGAGCAAGGCTCCGTCGCCGTACAAGTGAGGCTGCGTCCTGTCTCGTCGGAGTATTCTGGTGGACCGGGTTCGCGACGAGCTGCGCCGCGACGCCGACCGCGAGCGGGTGATGGGACCCGACCACCCCCATAGTCAGGATCATCCGCTCGAACCTCAATGGGGGCAGTCGGTGGGGAGATGCGCTGCTCGTGGACAGGCTCAGGGGGCGGTGACTGCGCGGACATCCCGGGCGACCACCTGATCGCCGCCCGGCCGAGTCCGCGCGGCAAGCGCGCGGACTCGGCCAGGAACCTCGATCGGTGGATCGAGGTTCAGCGCCGTACTAGGTGGTCGAGATCGGCAGCAGTTCATAGCCGACGGTGGACACCGTTCCATCCGGTGCGGTGAGCACGGCGGTGCCGACGATGTCTCCACCGTCGTTGATGCCGGTGGCGCCTCCCAGCCGCACGTTCGCGGTAGGTGCGATCAGCGAGTTGAGCTCGGTCGCGTGGCCGTCGCGGTAGACGAAGCCGTTGCCGATGCCCGACACATCGGGGAAGACGGCGTCGTCGCCGACGATCACGCCGCCGGTGTTGATCGCGGTGGCGTGCGCGGTGCCCTGGTTGACGCCACGCGGCACGTTCAGGTCGACCGCCTTGCCGCCGCTGAACAGCACCGCGTGGGAGTCGAGGAGCGAGTGCCCGGCGGGTGAGGCCGAACCCACCGCCTGGCCGGCGGTGTTGATGGCCAGCGCCTCGCTCCAGGCGCCGCCGTTGAGCTGGCCGAGCGTGCTGAGCTTTCCGTTGGACCACTCCAGGGCCACCTGGTTGCCGCCTGGCAAGGTGCCGCCCGGGACCGCGGCCTCGCCGACGACCACTCCGTTGCTGTTCTCACCGAGTGCCTCGGTGTCGTCGGAGCCACCGAGCGGCGGCAAGTTGGTCACCGTGGTGCCGTTCCGGAGCCACGGCGTGATCGAGTTGCGGCCGCCCTGCCAGCCCACGATCTGCTGGTGATCGTTGATGCCGAACGCGTCCGCCGACCCGGTGGGGTTCAGGCCGAGATCCGATCCGGCGCCGCCGGGCCCCGGCCAGATCGCCGGGCGGGTGATCTCTTGTGCCCCACCGGGGCTCACCACGTTCTTTTGGTAGTTCCCCACCACCATGCCCTGGTCGTTGATGGACCGCGGCCTGGAGTCCTGGTTGTTCGTGCCGGGGTCGGCCAGGAATAGGGGCGTCGTCGTACCGGCCTTGAGGACGAAGCCCTCCTCTCGCCCGAAGCGCGCCGCGTCGAGACCGACACCGATGATGTCGCCGCGCGCGTTGATCCCGCGGTATTCCAAGGTGTCCGCAGCGCCGAGCACGAGTCTGTACTGCGGAGCGGGCGCGGCGGCCGTGCCGGGCGCGGCTGTGCCGATTCCCGTGATCAACGCGGCTGCGGTCAAGACGGTCACCTGTGACAGCTTGCGCATCGAAACCCTCCCTCGATATTGATGTCAAGGCGTCGTCACGCAATACGCGCCGGGGTTACACACCGTGGTTCGCGCTTCCTACCCGAAAAAGGGGAAATGCTCAGAGCTTTCGAACATTGGTCGTAGGCGCCGCGACAGTGGTCGACGGCGGCGATGAAGGGTGCAACCACTGGCGGCGCGTACCGCGGGTCCGAGGACGTGTCGAGCGACCACGGTCCGATGGAGGCCGCCTACCTCGCCGCGGTGACGGCGTTCGCCGAGGACAGCGGCGTGACCCGGCTGATCATCCGCGATCCTGCGGTCAGCGGAGTCATCCGCATAGGACGCGGCGCCACTCCCTGCGTAGCTGCAGAACCTCGGCTCTCCGAGGCGGCGAGCGTTGGCAACGGTTTGGCACGTCACCCTCGACCGCGTGGCTGGCACCCCGGTCAGCAGATCTCGATCGGGACCGAGCTAGAGCACCGCCGGCGTACCGTCCGGCCACCGACATCGCAGAACGACCGAAGACGCGCCACTCGCGAACGGTTCACCGAGCGCGAGGTCCCACCGGGCAGCGAGTCTTCGGCTGCCGGGGCGGCGAGGACGACGTCGGTCACAGCTTCTTGAGCCGCCGGCGGTTGACCGTCAGTACCTCGTCCGACAGGTCCGGGGCGGCGTCGGCGATCGCCCGGGAGAGGAGCAGCGCGCCGACCATCTGGCTGAACAGCGCCACCGCGCGCTCGCGGGCTTCGGCGAGAGTGAGTTCGGTGCCGGACTGGCGGGCGCGGTCGAGCAGCATGTCGGTGATGGTGGCGAAATAGCCGTCGAGCCCGCGCCGGTACTCGGCCTGAGCGGCGGCTCCGTGGCGGCCGGCGTCGGAGACGAGGGCGGCCGAGGCGCAGCCGACCTCGGGGTGGTCGCGGTGCTCGGCGTTGAGGTACTCATCGACCATGTCGTGCAGGGCCGCGCGCGCCGAGCGGGGATGCGCTTCGCGGATGACGTCGAGCGCCTCGAGCGAGTCGGTGAAGCCCTGGTGGAGGACTTCGAGAGCGAGGTCGTCCTTCGAGGCGAAGTGGTTGTAGAACCCGCCGTGCGTCATGCCGGCCGACTTCATCAGCTCCTCGATGCCGACGCCGTCGATGCCGCGCAGCCGAAAGCCCACACCGGCCGCGTTGACGATCTTCTCGTGGTTGAGCCGCTTCTGCTCTTGCGTGATGCGGGGCACGTCGACCACCTTCCAAGCGGGCTACCGCTTCCGATGATACCCATCATCAAACTGAGTGTCCACGGAGGAGTCCTGCTTGACATTTAATGATGACGACCGCAATCATAAATTATGATGACGGACGTCATCGAAGACGGAGGGACCGGCATGAACTTCGGAACCATCGGCGCCGGGACGGTGGCGCGGGCGATCGCGGGCCACCTGGTGGCGGCCGGCCACAAGGTGACGCTCAGCAACAGCCGCGGCCCGGACACGCTGCTCGACGTCGTGACCCGGCTGGGGCCGCTCGCGAGCGCGGGGACACCTGCGGAAGCGGCCGCCGCCGACATGGTCTTCCTCACCGTGATGTGGCCGCAGGTCGGTGACGCGCTGGCCGGGTTGCCCGAGTGGGGCGGCCGCATCCTGGTCGATACCACCAACAACCTGGAGTCGATGCGGCCGGCCGTCGCCGATCTCGGGGTGGAGACGGCGAGTGAGTTCGTAGCCGATCGTGCGCCGGGCGCGCGCGTGGTCAAGGCCTTCAACACCCTCTACGCCCAGTACATCGCCGCCGATCCCCGGCACGCGGAAGGGCGGCAACTGCTGTTCTACGCCGGTGACGACGAGGCCGCCAAGGCGGATTTCCACACCGTCGCCGACGCCCTCGGATTCGCGCCGGTCGACGCCGGGACGTTGCGCGAGGGCGGCCGCCTGATGCAGATCGGCGGCCCGCTCTCGGCGCTGCACGCCCTGAAGCAGGACTGAAGCCGTGAAGGCACTCGCCTATGAGAAGGCCCACGCGCTGGACGCATTCGCCATCACCCTGACCGAAGTCGCCGAACCTCGGCTCCGGGACGGTGACCTGCTGGTCGAAGTCCGTGCGATCGGCATCAACCCGGGCGAAGCCGCGATCCGGCAGACGCGCAGCGCCGAGCGCGGCGGACGGGTCGTCCTCGGCTGGGAGTTCGCCGGGGTCGTAGCCGCGGCCGGGCCCGCGGCCACCGGATTCGCGGCCGGGGACCGGGTGATGGGCACGGGCGACTTCACCCGCGACGGCAGCTGGGCCGAGCGCGTCGCGGTCGACCACCGGGTGGTGGCCAAGATCCCGGACCGGCTCGCGTTCACCGACGCCGCATCGCTGCCCATCGGAGTCCTCACGGCCTGGGAGTCGCTGTTTCGCGACCAGGACGCGCTGCCTCCCGGCGTCGGCCGAGTGCTCGTCGTCGGCGGAGCCGGCGGAGTCGGATCGATGGCCACGCAACTGCTCAAGGCCAAGACATCGGCCTTCGTGATCAGCACGGCCTCGCGGCCCGAATCACGGAAGTGGGCGACGGCGATGGGGGCCGACCTGGTCGTCGACCACCGCGGCGACCTGGCCGGACAGCTCCGCACGGCGGGGATCGACCACGTCGACCTGGTGTTCTCGACCTCGGGCACCAGCGGCCACTTGGGGACGATCGCCGAGGTGCTGCGCCCCTTCGGTCACCTGGCCGCCATCGATCTCACCGGCCCCTTCGACCCGGGGGCCTTGACGGGCAAATCGCTGTCACTGCACAGCGAGATGGTGTTCAGCAAGATCGTGGCCGGCGGTGACGTCGGCAGCCAGGGCCGGATCCTCGCCCGGGCGGCGGACGACGTCGCGGCGGGCCGGCTCCGCCCGATCGTCACCACCACTCTCGAGGGCCTGACCGCCGAGACCATGAAGACGGCGCACGCCCTCGCCGAAAGCGGCCGGACCATCGGAAAGACCGTGATCCAGATAACCGGCTGAAGCCGGTGAACCACGGCGGCGCGTGAAAGCCGCCCTCGACGAAAGGAATTTCCTGACATGACAACGAATCTGCTCGACGGTGAGTACGTCCCCAGCGCCGACGCGACAACCCGCGATCACGTCGAACTCTACGAGCGCACCGACGGCCGCGAAGGCGCGACGATGGGGGGTGGCCCGGTGGTCGTGCTGACCATGCGCGGCGCCCGTTCGGGCAAGCTGCGCAAGGTCGCCCTGATGCGCATCGAGCGTGACGGCGTCTACGCCATCGGCGCGTCGGCCGGCGGCCAGGCTCGCAACCCGAGCTGGTTCCACAACCTCGTGGCGAACCCGACGGTGCAGCTGCAGGACGGTCCCGACCGCCGGCTGATGACCGCGCGGGTAGCCGAAGGCGCGGAGCGGGAGAACTGGCTGGCCTACACCGACGAGCTCTACCCGTTTTTCGCCGGCCTGCGCGCCCGGGCCGCCGAGGCCGGCAACCGCGAGGTGCCGCTGATCCTGCTCGAACCCACCGAGAGCTGACCGGACTCACCACGGGCGCCCGGGCCCACACACGGGCGCCCGCCACCGGAGCCGACGAGGCGCGGCGGGTCACGGTCCATGCGTATGCCTCGTCGGTTGAGCAGGACCGGGCCGTGATCTCGGTCGCCGACGGCTCGGTCGATCGCCCGTCCGACCGCGGCGCGCCGGGCCGGGCCGGGCGCTCCGTGCGCGGCGATCGTCTAGCTGAGAAGGTTGAACCCGTCGTAGAGCTTGATGTCACATTTGCTCGGGTTGCTGGTGTAGGTGCTGACCGAAGTGAACGTGTTGTTCATGGTGATGCCGTTGTTGTACGAGTAGATGCTCAGGTCGTACAGCTCATAGTCGTTGTTGCTGTAGGAAGGGGTGCACACGTGATCGCCGGACAGGATGTTGTATCCGCCGCCCTGGTTGTAGTTGACCCAGTCGTACACCGCCACCAAGTCGTAGTCGGCGGCGGCCGATCGATGTGCCTGCAGCTTCGACATCGAGTCGAAGCAGACCGTGGTGTGCCTGGTCAGGCTGGTGTTGCAGAAGCTTCCGGTACCGGTGCTGCCGACCGTGGCGGCGTTCGCCGAGGCCGGTTGGGCCACGATCGCCAGGGCAATCATCAACAGCGCAGCGAAGAACCTGCGTTTCATGATCTCTTCCTCCCTCAGGACGCGGCGCCGGACACACGGCAACTACGGAGCAGCCGACTCCTACCTACATCGGCGTACCTGAAGTTCAACGGTTGACAGCCTGGCCACCGCCCGGCCGCCGCCGACACCGGCCACCGCCCAGCCGTCGCCGTCTCGGACCGGCCGGGCTGGTGGCGGCGACGCAGAGAACTCGGGCCAGTCCGCCGTCGACTACTTGCCTGTCCGGTTTATGCGGCGGTCTTCGTGCTGGCCGCCGGGGGAATGGCACTGAACGACGTCATCAGTCTCAGCGGCTCGAAACTCGTCGCCGCCCTGGTTCTGGTGGTGCTGGCCGTGGTGTTCGCGACCAGTCGCGTCAACGGGCCCGCGCCGCTGGGTAGCGTGCGTGGGGTGCAGCGCCGTCAGTCGTTCGTCCCGTGGGTTTTCGGTGTCGTGGCTCTGGGCGCGTGGCTGATCTCCCGCTACGGCACCGATGTCACCCATGACCTCGCCGACGCTGTCGGGCTGCCCGGGTACCCCGACACCGTGGCCGGGCTGGACCGCCTGCTGTCGGACCCCACGCGGCTGGCGATCATGTCGGTGCTGTGCGCCGCACAGTGGTGCGATTTCGCCTTTTTGCGGGACGCGGTGTCCCTTTCGGACTCCGCGCTGTCCAAACAGCTGGCCACGCTTGAGAAAGACGGCTACGTCGAGCAGCGGCGGACGTACGTCGGGCGGGTGCCCAAGACTTCGGTGCAAGCAAGCAGCGAGGGTCGGCAACCGTTCAGCGGCCGGTGCGATTCAGGAGGCCCGCGAGGTAGATGTCGGCTTGGCGGCGGGCAGTGGGTTTCCAATCCGGGACGTGGGGGAGACCCTGCGCCAGCAACGCGCCGAAGCTGACGATGTCAGCCCTGGTCACGTCGGCGCGGATCGTGCCGTCGTCTCGGCCTTGTTCGAGGATCGAGCCCAGTGTCCGGTGGGCTTCGTCCCGGAGCGCGACGGTGGCCTCGTCGCCGGGTGTCGGGCCACCGTGCATCGGGAGCACGAGGTCCGATCCGTGCTCGATGGTGCGTTCGAGGAAGAAGCGGATCTTCTCGATCGGTGGTCCGTCGAGGGCCGCGGCCCGGCGGGCGGTCTCCAGCACCAGCTGGAAGGACCGGTGCGTCAACGCGCCGAGCAGCGCGTCCCGCGAGGGGTAGTGCCGATACACGGTCCCGACGCCGACCCCGGCGTCCGCCGCGATGGTGGCCATCGGGACCGCGGTCCCTTCCCGGCGGACCGCGACGGCGGCGGCCGCCAGGACCCGGTCGCGGTTGTCGATCGCGTCCCGCCGCAGCTCCCGCCGCCGCTCAGGTCCGCCTTTGCGCTCGCTCACGGCTCCGATCATCGCAGTTCTCGTTGACAGCCGATTAGACGGACGATATCGTCCGTTTATCGCGCCTGAGCGTCGCCGAGTCGCGTGTCCTGGCCCCGATCGCCGTCGATCCAGTCCGTGCGAATCCCCGGAAAGTAGGACCGTTGTGACGTTCACCGTCGATCCTCAGGTCGCCGCGATCCTGGCCCCGATGGCCGAAGCCATGGCTGCCGCGCCGCACCCCGCGGTGGGCGACATCGCGACGCGGCGCGTCGCGTTGGAAGCGATGATGGCCGAGACGGCGGCGCTGCAGCCCACCCCGGCCGACGTGACGGTCACCGACTTCCACGCGGTGGCCGGCGACGGCGCGAAGGTACTGCTTCGTTGGTACGCCAAGGACGGCGCCGCCCCGGGCTCGGCCGCGTTGTACCTGCACGGCGGCGGGATGATCCTGGGCAGCGTCGCGCTCTACGACGCGCCGATCGCCCGGTACGTGTCCGCGAGCGGCGTGCCGATGCTGGCCGTCGACTACCGGCTCGCGCCCGAACACCCCGACCCCACGCCGGTCGAGGACGTCTACACCGGACTGAAGTGGCTCCACGGCCACGCCGTCGACCTTGGCGTCGACCCGGCCCGGATCGCCGTGATGGGGGACAGCGCCGGTGGCGGCCTGGCCGCCGGGGTGACGCTGCTGGCCCGCGACCGCGGCGGGCCGGCGGTGGCGCGTCAGATCCTGGTCTTCCCCATGCTCGACGACCGCACGACGACGCCGGACCCGGAGCTGGTCCCGTTCGCGACCTGGACCTACGAGGACAACGTCACCGGGTGGTCGGCGCTGCTCGGTGACCGGGCCGGCGGCCCCGACGTCTCGCCGTACGCCGCCGCGGCGCGGGCGACCGACCTGTCGGGCCTGCCGCCGACGTACCTCGAGGTGGGCCAGCTGGACATCTTCCGCGACGAAGACCTCGACTACGCCCGGCGGCTCGGGGCGGCCGGGGTCGACGTGGAGTTCCACCTGCACCCCGGGGTGCCGCACGAGTTCGAAACGTTCGCCTGGGACACCGACGTCGCCCGTCGCGCGGTCGCCGATCGCTTGCGTGTCCTCGGTTCCCTCTGACCGTCCACTTCGAACGGAGCGACCCCATGAGCATGGCCTACCTCGCCCAGCCCGACCAGCAGCAGAAGCTGGAGTGGCTCGACGGCGGCACGCTGTCGATCCTGCTCGACGGCGCCGCTACCGACGGCCAGCTGATGGTAGGCCGGTTCGACGTCGCCAAGGGCGAGGCGCCGCCGTTCCACCTGCACACCAAGGAAGACGAAGTCTTCATGCTCATCAAGGGCACCGCGCTGGTCTGGGTGGGTGAGGAGGAGATGGAGCTGGCGGAGGGCGGCATCGTCTTCCTGCCCAAGAACATCCCGCACGCCTACCGCATCACGTCCGCGACGGCGGACCTGCTGATGATCAACACCCCGGCGGGCATCGAGGGCATGTTCCGCCACGCCGGCCGCGACCGGGCCGAGCCCCGGCCGGACGGTTTCGAGATCTCTCCGGCCCGGATGGCCGAGGCGGCGGAGAAGTTCGGGAACGTCATCGTCGGCCCGCCGCGCTGACCCCCACTCCGGCCCACCGACTTTGTCGCCAGGCCATGTTCGGGCCGCGGTCGATGGCCTGATCAGGAATCCCCGCCGAAGGTGTGGATCCCCGCGGCCAGCAGGTCGAATGCCTCGTCTATCACCCTTTTCTGATCCGTGGCGACGGTGACGGCCGGATCTCCGGCGATGAGGCGGCGGATCGCGGTGACCACGACGGTGGTCGCCGTGGCCAGGAGCAGCCGGGCGACCAGGTCGGCGCGGACCGGGTCGCCGGTTTCCTCGACCAGCAGGCGGGCCACGGCGGATTCCAGGGACTCCCGTTGTTCCCGGGCTCGCGAGAGCAGCGCGGGGCTTTCCGCCATCAGGCGTCCGAACCGTGCCGTGCCCGGCGCGACGCCGGACAGCGGATGCTTCTGGGCCAGCAGTCGGTGCATCAGCGCCCGGACCGCCTCGACCGCACTCTGACCGGGGGGACGTCCCCGGAGGGCGTCGACGAGCAGTTGTTCGGCCTCCGGCTGCAGATCCAGGAGCAGGTCTTCCTTGCGCGGGAAGTAGTTGGTGACCGTGGCCTTGGCGACGCCGGCCGCCTCGGCGATCTCCGCGACGGTGACGGCCTCGAACCCACGCTGGGCGAACAGGCGTGTCGCGGTATCGGAGATGTGCTGCCGTGCCTCCCGCTTCTTGCGGTCCCGCAGTCCCTCGCGCATGACAGAGTTATACCAGTACCAAACTTGACACGGTACTAAATTTAGGACGATGCTAAGTTTCATGAACACTGACGTGGTGGTGGCCGGTGGTGGTCCGGTCGGACTCCTGCTCGCGGCCGAGCTGAGACTTGCCGGTGTCTCCGTGGTCGTCCTGGAGCGCCTGGTCGAGCAGAACCAGGCCCTCAAAGCGGGCGGGATCGACGGGCGCAGCACGCAGCTGCTCGTCCGGCGCGGCCTGGGCGCGCGGCTCGCCGAGGAGAGCGCGGAGCACGGCGAGGGGTTCGCCGCGTTTGTCCGCCAGGGCCCGACGCCGGGTGCCGACGGCCGGCCCCGAGCCCGCTTCGGCGGGCACTTCGCGGGCTTGGTGCTGAACACCGAATCGTCGGCCGAGGTCCCGCCCGGCACGGTCCTGCCGCAGCAGGCGCTGGAGCGGCTGCTCGGCGCGTGGGTGGCCGAGCTCGGCGTGCCGGTGCTGACCGGCCACGAGGTCACCGGCCTCGTCCAGGAAGCGGACGGCGTGACCGTGCACGTGCGCACCGGCGACGGCGCGACGACCATGCGGTGCGCCTACCTCGTCGGCTGTGACGGCGGCCGCAGCACCGTCCGCAAGCTGGCCGGGTTCGCGTTCCCCGGCACCGACCCGTTGACCACCGGCTACCAGGCGATGCTCACCCTGGACCCCGCCGCGCCGCTGCCCACCGGATGGCACGCCACCGACGCCGGGCTGTACGCCCACGGGCCGAAACCCGGCCGGATCCTCACCGTGGAATTCGCCGGACCGCCCGCCGACCGCGACGCGCCGGTCACCCCCGCCGAGGTGCAGGACGCCCTGCGCCGCGTCAGTGGCACAGACGTGCTCGTCACCGACGTCGAGTCGGCGGCCCGGTTCACCGACAACACCCGCCAGGCGGCGACGTACCGGATGGGCCGGGTGCTGCTGGCCGGCGACGCCGCGCACGTGCACCCGCCATTCGGTGGCCAAGGGCTGAACACCGGTCTGCAGGATGCCGTCAACCTGGGGTGGAAACTGGCCGCGACCGTGCGCGGCTGGGCACCCGGCGGGCTGCTGGACAGCTACACGGCCGAACGTCACCCGGTGGGCGAGCGGGTGCTGGGGAACACCCGAGCGCAGATCGCGATCATGCGCCCGGACCCGCACAGCCGCGCGATGCGCGCGCTGTTCGGCCAGCTGCTCGACGCCGACGCGACTCTGACCGACCTGCTGGGAGCCCGGCTGCAAGGTCTCGACATCCGCTACGACGTGGGCCCGCGGACCCACCCCCTGGCCGGGCGCCACCTGCCCGACCTCCCCGGCTTGGTGGACGCCATGCGGCTGCCCCGGCCGGTCCTGGCCGATCGGACTGGCTCGCCCGAGTTGCGCGCCATCGCGGCCGAATGGAGCGACCGCGTCGACGTGCATCCGCTGGCCGAGACACCCGGCGTGACCGCGCTGCTGGTCCGCCCGGACGGCTACGTCGCTTGGGCCGCGGACGAAACTCTCAACGCGACATCCCTCCGCGACGCCCTGTCCACCTGGTTCGGCGACCCGCGCTGAGCGCGTCCCGTCCGACGATCAAGGAGAACGCTTGCCTGCCACGGTCGGCGGCGTGAGCGGATGGGGGCGAGGGTGGTTCAGGCGAGATCTTCGGGGATCAGTCCTGCAAGTCTTCGGCAGTGAACGAGCGGCGTTCGGTGAGCTGGGCCAGGTGTGCTTCCAGTGTCTCGAGCTGCTCGGGTCCGATTCGGGCCGCCCAGCGGCTGCGCACGTCGTCGAACAGGGCGCCGCCGATGGCCATCAGCTCGTGGCCTCGTGGGGTGACCCGCACGCGCTTGCGGCGCGCGTCGCTCGGGTCGGGCTCGCGGTCGACGTAGCCGAACCCCTCCAGTACGGCGATGGTCTGCGCGGCCGCCTGCTTGGTGACCGACAGTCGGCGACCGAGCTCCGAAGCGGTGTCCGCACCCGCGTCCACGGCGCGCAAGGCGAACTCGTGCACGGGGCGGACGCCTTCGTGGCCGCGTTTCGCGAGCTCCACGTTCACCTCGTCGACCATGGAGTGGAACCCGCCGAGCAGCAGAAGCGCGAGCTCGGCACCACTGGACTGCGCCATGCGGCCGATCATACGAGGCCCGACCATATAGACAAGTGACTTGTCTATCCTGTAGAGTTCGACAAGTGACTTGTCTATCGGCTCGAAAGGACCTCTCATGAGCCGCTTCGCCGCCACCATCCCCGGTATCGACCACCGCCGGGTCAGCCTCAACGGCACCGAACTGCACTACGTCGCCGCCGGCACCGCCGGATCTCCTGTCCTGCTGGTGCACGGCTTCCCCGAGACCTGGTGGGTGTTCCACAAACTGATCCCCCTGCTCGGCGAGCACCACAGAGTGTTCGCTGTCGACCTTCGCGGATTCGGCGACTCCGCCACCGCCACCCGCGAGCACGACAGCGCGACCGCGGCGAAAGACCTCAGCGACCTGATCGCCTCCCTGGACGTCGGCCCCGTCCACCTCACCGGCCAGGACATCAGCGGCGCCACGACGTTCCGGGTCGCCGCGACCCACCCCGAACTCGTCCGCAGCTACACCGGAATCGAGACCGGGCTCCCGGGATTCGGCGCCGAGATGCTCGCCGACGTCACCCACGGCGGTGCCTGGCACATCGGCGTTCTCACCGCCCCCGGCATTCCGGAAATGCTCCTGACCGGACGTGAGCGGGAGTTCCTCGCCGACTACGCGATCCCCTCGCTCAGCGCGAGCCCGGACGCGTTCACCGACGCCGACATCGACGAGCTCGTCCGCTCCTACGCCCGACCCGACGCCTTCGCTGGCGCCGCCGGCCTGTACCGGTCATTTCTCTCCGAGGGCGAAGAACTCCGCACGCTCGCGGCCCGCAAACTGGACGTGCCCGTCCTCGCGGTGGCAGGCCGCTCGGCGAACTTCACGCCCGACACGCTGCGGCAGGTCGCCACCGACGTGACGGCCGTCCACATCGAACGGATCGGCCACTACGTGGCGATGGAAGCCCCCGACCAGCTCGCGGCCACCCTCCACTCCTTCTACGCGGACATCGATTGAACATCCGGTTCTGCCGCTGATCGAACGGCCGGTCCCGAGGCACACCTGCTGAGCTGGGATCCGGCGCCTCAATGGCTGATCCGGTGAAACCGCAGCCGATCCCGGGCGCCACCATCGCCGACGTGAGCGGCGGCTCCTACGTCGCTGTCGAGGGCGAGAGCCACTCGGCCACTCTCGAACAGCCCGGCGAGGTCGGTGAGCGCCTCGTCGAGTTCTGCGCGAGCGCCAAGGCGTAGAGCCGCGCCCCGCGGCGCACTCGAGGACTCCGGTGCCGAATCCGGTGGTGGATCCCGAGCGCTCGGCCGGTTTCTCGGCCAGCGTCGCGATCTCGCGAGCGTCCGCTCGCGGGTCGGGGTTTCCCGCATCGGTGGGAGGGGTTGCGAAGCTGACCGGGGTTGTGCCCGTGGGGACAGAGCAGACCGGACTTTCGGGCAAGGCTGCGGTCCTGCGGCACCCATGAACAACCTGATTCCGTTTCCGGCGTCTTCGTAGACAAAGCTTCAAAAAAGGCTGCAGGAGGGGCGCCGAGATGGAATTCACCGCGAAGAAGACAATCAAAACGGCCATGGTGGCGGGGGCATTCGCCGCTACCGTTCTGCTTTCCGCGTGCAGCGGGAACAGTGTCGCGGGCAATGGTTCGCCCGCCAAAAACGAGACGTCGACGGCGGCCGCGGAGCAGGTGCCGGAAGGCGGCGGCCAGGGGGCTGCCACCGGAGGTTCCGGTGCTGGGGGTTCCGGTGCCGGCGACGTCGACTGCAGCAAGTACGGCGGCCAGGTCGGCGCACCCGGGCGGACGAAGATGGACCTGATCGCGGTGGCCGCCACCGACGGCACCACGCCGGGCTGCACCGAGGCGTTCAACGTGATCACCGAGTACTACGGGAAGCTGCCACAGGCCGAAGGCCCGGGCGAGCGGGTGCTCGACGTCCAGGGGAAGTGGACGTGCGCCCGCCAGGCGGGGTTCGCCGGCAACCAGGGCGCCGTCGTCTGCGGGGTGCCCAACAGCTCGCTGCAGCTGGAGACCAGGCTTTCGGCCGCGACTGTCCGCAAGTTCCCGAACACCACCCAGGAGGTGCAGTTCACCGGGTACGACGCCGGTGTGCAGATGGTCCGCTTCCAGCTGGTCACCCGCCAGAAGGGCGGTCCGGACAACAGCCACTGGGTGCCGCTCGACGACAAGACCTATCGCCTCCCGCTGCAGAAGGGCGGCAAGGTGTTCAGCGCGGCCACCCTGTGCCCCGGCGAATCGGTCACCATCGACGGTCAGGGCTACGGCAACGGGCCGTGCGGCCAGAATGAGCTGCTCCAGCACCTGAAGGACGGGAATTCCATCCTCGCGCAGATCACCGTGAACGGCGACGACCAGATCACGACGGTCAAGGAGATCTACCACCCCTGATCCAGTGAAATCGAAACCGGCAGCCGGGATTCGCCCGGCTGCCGGTTTTCAATTGTCAGCCCGGAGAATGATCCGCGGGCACGCTCACCCGCGATTGTCCGGCGCATTGCCACCCCGGGGTATCGAGCGCTACCAGGGATTCTCGAGGATCGGGCGGATGGTGCTTACGAGCCAGTGGTCGCCTGCTCGCCCGGCGTCAAGCTGAACTGCACCGCCAACTCTTTCCTGGGCTCGGGGCTTCCCCGAGTGGTGGTCGCAGCGCGAGTATCGGTCGGCGAGGAGCCCCTGGAGGGTGCGTGACGAACGAAGGGGAAGTCCTCAATGGCCGATGGGTCGGCCTACCGGCGGTGGCTGCAGCGTGTCTGGGACTTGCTCGGGATCGCCGAGGAGGGGGATGCCGAGACTTTGGGCAAGATCGGGGACCTGCTCGCGAGAGTGATCTCAGGGAGGGAGCCCCTGCCCGAGACTCGAGGGTTTCCTGGCGCGGAAGAAGCGCACGGTGAGCCGGAACATGTACCGCTCGTACGAGTCGCATGTCCCTCTGTACCTGCGTTCGCATCTCGGGGCGCTTCGTCGTGATCGGTTGCGGGTCGAGCATCTGGACGTCATGTTCGAGGCGATCGTGGAGCGCAACGAGCTGATCGGCGAGTACCGGGCCAGTGGTGACCCGCGGAAGGTCGCGGCGGTGAAATGGCAGCGGCCGGTCGGGCCGACGTCGCTGCACCGGATCAAGGAGACGCTGCGCGAGGTTCTGCGTCCGTTCGTCGCGAAGCTGGTCGAGTTGCCATTCGCGGGTGCGGCCGAAGCCGAAGTTGTGGACTCCGGAGCGGGTCGCGAAGTGGCGGTAGACCGGGGAGGTTCCTTTCCCGGTCATGGTGTGGACGGGGGAGCAGACCGGGCAGTTCCTGGACTCGATCTGAGGGGATCGTTTCGCTGGACCCGGACACCGTGCTGGTGCTGATCGCGCACTTGGCTCGTCAAGACGAGGCGAAGGCGCGGCTGGGTGGAGTCGGACGAGTTCGGCTGGCTGGTCAAGCTGGCCGGCCGGCCCCTGATCACACTGCACGATCTCCGGCACGGTGCGGCGACCCTGGCGGTGAGCGCCGACGCGGCCCGGAGGCGGGCTGGAGCGATCCCGCGAAGGCGCTGCACCCGGACTGCGCTCTCGGGCTCGCAGGAGACCACAGTGGACAGAGAGGAAGCGGACGAAACGCGTCCAGATGCCACAAAACCCCAGGCCGAAGAGAATCAGACCTGGGGTGAGGGTGCGCCATCAGGGACTCGAACCCCGAACCCGCTGGTTAAGAGCCAGCTGCTCTGCCAATTGAGCTAATGGCGCCGGTGTCTGCCGGAGGTTTCCCTCGGCGACGTGGAAAAGATTAGCACCCGGTTCAGAGCCCGTTTCACGGGGGGTCCCCAACCCGGGTTCGGGCGTTGCCGCACCCCTGTCCGGGCTGGTCGGGCACACTGTAGTCGGACATCGACGGCGAAACAGGCAGGTGGGCATGACGAGTTCGGGGGTGCGGCTGCTCGTGGCCGCGGGGGTGATCGGCCTCACGGTGGCCGGCTGCAGCACTAGCCCTTCGAGTGAACCGCCGGCGTCCTCTCGAAGCGAGACGTCTGTCCCGGGGAAGCCGGCCGCGCTCACGCTGACCCCCGCCAAGGACGCCAAGGACGTCGCGCCCGGGGAGCCCGTCAGTGTTGCCGTTGCCGATGGGAAGGTCGGGGCCGTGACGCTCACCGGGGCCGACGGCAAGGTCGTCGCCGGGAAGGCGCGTGCCGATGGCTCCGGGTGGGACTCCGCCGAGCCGCTCGGTTACAACAAGACCTACAAGCTGACCGCGACCGCCACCGGCACCGACGGCAAGCCCGTGACGCAGGAGTCGTCCTTCAGCACCGTCAAACCAGCGCGCCAGCTGGGCGTCTCGGTGAACCTCGACGAAGGCGAGACCGTCGGCGTCGGGATGCCGCTGATCTTCACCTTCAGCGGGAACGTCGCGGACAAGGCCGCCGCCGAAAAGGCGCTCAAGGTCACCGCCGAGCCGGCCACCGAAGGCGCTTTCCGCTGGTCCGGCGACAAGCAGGTGACCTGGCGGCCGAAGGACTACTGGAAGAGCGGCACCAAGATCAAGGTCGACGCCGCCGTCTACGGCAAGGCGCTCGGCAAGGGCAGCTACGGCCGCGAAGACAAGACGATCACCGCCGCGGTCGGTGACAAGCTCGTCGCGGTCGCCGACGGCCAGACCCACCAGATGACCGTCTCGATCAACGACAAGGAGGTCAAGACCATGCCGACCTCCATGGGCAAAGCCGGCCACAACACCCCGGCCGGCACCTACACCGTCATGAGCGAGCACACCGGCTACACCATGAACTCCGCCACCTACGGCGTCCCCGAGGACGCGCCCGGTGGGTACAGCACCTTCGTGCAGTACGCGGTGCGCCTGTCCTACAGCGGCATCTTCTACCACTCTGCGCCGTGGTCGGTGCGGCAGCAGGGCCACAGCAACGTCAGCCACGGCTGCCTCAACCTCTCGACCGACAACACGAAGTGGCTCATGGACACGTCCAAGAAGGGCGACATCGTGACCGTCCGGAACAGCGGCGGCCCGAAGCTCGAGCCCACCGACGGCTGGAGCGTCTGGCAGCTGTCCTGGGACGAGTGGCGGACGGCGGCCAACTAACCCGACTCGCGGACCAGCTCCCGCGCCTCGGCCTCCGTCGCGACCGACGGGCCCGAGCCCCACAGGGGCTGATTCGCGGTCTCGCGGCTGAAGTACACCGCGACGGCGCCGATCACGCCGGCCGCCATCATGTACCAGGCGGGCCAGAAGTCGTGCTTGGTCGACGAGATCAGCGCCTGCATCACCAGCGGGGTCGTGCCGCCGAACAGCGATACCGAGATGTTGAACGCGATCGACAGCGCGCCGTAGCGGATCGCCGTCGGGAAGAGCGCCGGCAGCGCCGCGGGCATCGACACCTCGAAGCAGAGCAACAGCAGGCCGAGGCCCATCAGGCCGAGGAACGTGAGCACGAGGCCGCCGTCGTGCACCAGCAGCATGAGCGGCCACGAGAAGACGACGAACCCGATGCAGCCGGCCATCATGACGGGCTTGCGGCCGACGAGGTCGGTGATCCGCCCGCCGACGAGGATGATCAGCATCATCACGACCATGACGACGATGATCAGCAGCAGGCCGTGGGTGGCGTCGAGGTGCAGCTGCTCGGACAGGTACGTCGGCATGTACGACAGCAGCATGTAGTCGGTGACGTTGAACACGAGCACCAGGCCGACGCAGATCAGCAGCGCGGACCAGTACTCGGTGAACATCTTCCAGAACGGCTCGCCGGCCCGGCCGCGCTTCTCCGCCTCCTCGGCGTGCTTCTGGAACGCGGGGGTCTCCTCGAGCTTGAGCCGCAGGTAGAGGCCGATGATCCCGAGCGGCCCGGCGACCAGGAACGGGATCCGCCAGCCCCAGTCGAGCAGCGTCTCGTGCGGGACCCACGCCTTCATGCCGGTGACGACCGACGCGCCGAGCACGTACCCGGACAGCGTCCCGAACTCGAGCCAGGACCCCATGAACCCGCGCCGTTTGTCCGGCGAGTACTCGGCGATGAACGTGGTGGCGCCGCCGTATTCGCCGCCGGTGGAGAAGCCCTGCACCATCCGCGCGACCACGAGCAGGATCGGCGACCAGACGCCGATGCTCGAGTAGGACGGGATCAGCCCGATGCAGAGCGTCCCGATGGCCATCATGATCATCGTGACGGCGAGGACCTTCTGCCGTCCGATCCGGTCGCCGAGGGGTCCGAAGACCAGGCCGCCGAGGGGGCGCATGAGGAACGCGGCTGTGAAGGCCCCGAAGGTCCCGATCAGCCGCACGCCGGGCGACACGGTGGTCGGGAAGAAGACCTCGGCGATGGTGTCGGCGATGTAGGCGTAGACGCCGAAGTCGAACCACTCCATGGCGTTGCCGAGCGCGGCGGCCCCCACCGCGCGCTTGAGCAGCGACTGGTCGACGACAGTGATGTCCTCGTACCGCAGTTTCTTCTTGCGCCTGAGTTTCGGTCCTGAACGTGCCACCAGGACACGGTGCACCGGCATTCGGCGGCTCGCACGCTGAGCCATCCGGTCGTGAGCGTTGCCACGGACGGACCACACGGGACGGGGGTCCGGGGGCGAGCCCCCGGCGGGGGCGTGGGGGCTCGGCCCCCACAAAAAGGCGAAACCCCGACATCGGGGAAGGGCCGCAAGGCCCTGACCGTGCCGGGGTGATGGGGTGAGCGACGGGTTTCGAACCCGCGACCTCCTGGACCACAACCAGGTGCTCTACCAGCTGAGCTACGCCCACCATCGCCAAGGGGATCCACTTGCGATCACCTTGCTGTCAGCAATCGTAGCGGGTGCCCTCGAGCGGATTGCAGGGGGTTACCTCTGGTGCTGTTCCTGCACTTCAGCGGCCGCGGCCTTGGCTTCGTCGCTGGTCGGGCCGGGTTGGGGCACGAACGCGACGCGCCGGTAGTAGTCGAGTTCGCCGATGGATTCCCGGATGTCGGCGAGGGCCCGGTGGGCGAGGCCCTTCTCCGGCTTGGCGTAGTAGATCCGCGGGTACCAGCGGCGGACGAGCTCCTTGACGGAGGAGACGTCGACCATCCGGTAGTGCAGGTGGGCGTCGAGGGCCGGCATGTCGCGGGCGATGAAGCCGCGGTCGGTGGCGATCGAGTTGCCGGCGAGCGGCGCGGTGCCCGACTCGGGGACGTGCTCGCGGATGTACTCGAGGACGCGGCGTTCGGCTTCTTCGAGGGTCACGGTCGAGCGCCGGACCTCTTCGGTGAGGCCGGAGTGGGCGTGCATCTCGCGGACGACGTCGGGCATGCCGGCGAGTTTTTCCTCGTCGGCGTGGATGACGATGTCGACTCCGTCGCCGAGCACGTTCAGCTCCGCGTCGGTGACGAGGGCGGCGATTTCGATCAACGCTTCCTTGCCGAGGTCGAGCCCCGTCATCTCGCAGTCGATCCAGACTAGGCGGTCGGTCACCTGGTGACCCTAACCCGACACGGGGATATGAGGGGCGTTACCTGTGCGTACGGCGCGTTACGCTCCGACTGTGGTGCAGGACACACGATCGGGGAGCTGCGAGTGACCGAACAGGGGTCGCCGGCGAGTGAGATCGCCGCCGGTTATGCGAGTGAGGGTGCCGCGCTGGAGCTGGGCGCGGTGGTGATCGACGGCCAGGTCGACGCCGCGGCCGCGGTGCGGCTGCCGTTGGCGACGCTGAACCGGCACGGCCTGGTGGCCGGCGCGACCGGGACGGGCAAGACGAAGACGTTGCAGCTGGTCGCGGAGCAACTGTCGGCAGCCGGCGTGCCGGTGGTGCTCGCCGACGTGAAGGGTGATCTGTCCGGGCTGGCCGCGGCCGGCGAGGCGAACGACAAGGTCGCGAAACGCTCGCAGGAGCTGGGCGACGACTGGGCCGGCGCGGCGTTCCCCGTGCAGTTCCTGTCGCTGGGGACCGGCGGGAAGGGCTCGCCGATCCGCGCGACGATCACGAGCTTCGGGCCGGTGCTGCTGTCGAAGGTGCTCGGGCTGAACGAGACGCAGGAGTCGACGCTCGGGCTGATCTTCCACTGGGCCGACCAGCGCGGCCTCGCGCTGCTGGACACCAAGGACCTCCGGTCGGTGATCACGCACCTGACCAGCGACGAGGGCAAGGCGGACCTCAAGGGCATCGGCGGGGTCTCGGCCGCGACGGCCGGCGTGATCCTGCGTTCGCTGTCCAACTTGGAGGCTCAGGGCGGCGAAGACTTCTTCGGCGAGCCCGAGCTGGACGTCCACGACCTCATGCGGCAGAACGACGGCAAGGGCGTCGTCACGCTGCTGGAGCTGGACAACCTGCAGTCGAAACCGGCCCTGTTCTCGACGTTCCTGATGTGGCTGCTCGCCGAGCTGTTCGAGGAGCTGCCGGAGGAAGGCGACCTCGACAAGCCGAAGCTCGTGTTCTTCTTCGACGAGGCGCACCTGCTGTTCAACGACGCGTCGAAGGCGTTCCTCGAGCGCATCGAGCAGACCGTGAAGCTGATCCGCTCGAAGGGCGTCGGCGTGTTCTTCTGCACGCAGCTGCCCACGGACATCCCGAACAACGTGCTTTCGCAGCTCGGCGCGCGGATCCAGCACGCGCTGCGGGCGTTCACCCCGGACGACCAAGCGGCGCTGGCCAAGACCGTGAAGACCTACCCGAAGACGAAGTTCTACGAGCTCGACACGGCGTTGACGTCGCTGGGCATCGGCGAAGCGATCGTCACGGTGTTGTCCGAGCGGGGCGCGCCGACACCGGTGGCGTGGACGCGGCTGCGGGCGCCGCGGTCGAAGATGGGCTCGATCGGCGACGAGGCCGTCGCCGCTTCGGTTTCTTCGTCCGACCTGCACGCGAAGTACGCCGAGACGATCGACCGGGAGTCCGCCTACGAGAAGCTGGCGGCCAAGGTTGCCGACGCTCCCGCCCCTGCGCCCGACGCTCCCGCCGCGCCGGCGCCGGCTCCGGCTCCCGACAAGGACGAGCCCGGGTTCATCGAGTCGGCGATGAAGAACCCGGCCGTGAAGTCGTTCATGCGGTCCGCGGCGAGCGCGCTGGGCCGGGAGATCACACGGGGGCTGTTCGGCAACCGGAGGCGCTGACAAAACCTGACGCAACCTGTCAGGTATGGCTGCCAAGCTGGCGCCACCAACGAGACAGGGGAAAGCCATGACCAGCACCGCGACCGCGTCGTTCGTCCTCGACAAGTGGGAGCCGCAGGCGACCGACGAGGCCGGCGGCACCGAGTTCGCCCGGGTGGCCATCGCCAAGACGTTCACCGGGGCGGTCGAGGGGACCAGCACCGTCGAGCTGCTCTCGGCGTCCAACGCGACTTCGCGCGCGTACGTCGCCTTCGAGCGTCTCGAGGTCTCGGTCGAGGGCCGCAAGGGCGGGTTCGTCCTGCACCACACCGCCGACGACTCGGGCCTGACGCTCAAGATCCTCACCGGCTCGGGCTTCGGCGAACTGGCTGGGATCTCCGGCACGGCGAACATCGAAATGGACGCCGAGCAGAACCACACGCTGGTCCTCAGCTACGACCTGTAGACAGCGCGAAGGCCGTTTCGAGAGCCCCCGATTGACTCTCGAAACGGCCTTCACGGTGTCCACCGCTCCCCGAAAGCGGGTGGACCGGGATGGACCGCCCCGACCACGGCCCATCGCGTCCTAGTTGTTCACGATCTGGTCGACGATCTTCTTGGCGTCGTTGATCGGGATGGCGAAGCCGATCCCGACGCTGCCCGCCGAGCCGTTGGCCGAGGCCGTCGGGCTGTAGAGGGCGGAGTTGATGCCGATGACGTTGCCCTGGGCGTCGACCAGCGCGCCGCCGGAGTTGCCCTGGTTGATCGAGGCGTCCGTCTGGATCGCGGTGTAGCTGGGCGAGCTCTCGGACTGGTTCGACGTGCGGCTGAAGGGCGACTGCTGTTGCTGCTGGCCCTGGCCGATGTCGGAGAGGTTCCGGTTGAGCGCGCTGACGATGCCGGTGGTGACGGTGTTCTGCAGGCCGCCCGGCGAGCCGATCGCGATCACCTGCTGGCCGACGACCAGCTTGCTCGAGTCGCCCAGCGTCGCCGCGGTCAAGCCGCTGGCGTTCTGGGCCTGGACCACGGCGATGTCCGCCTTGGTGTCCGCGCCGACCACGCCGGCCTGGTACTTCTTGCCGTCGGACGTCGTGATCACGACGTTGTGCGCACCGTCCACGACGTGCGCGTTCGTCAGGATCCGGCCGTTCGAGGTGAGGATGACGCCCGAGCCGATGGCCTCGCCCTGGCCGGTGGTCACGTTGATCTGGACGACGCTGGGCGTCACCTTCGCCGCGACGCCGCTGACGTCGCCGGAGGCGGTCGAGTTCGCGACCGTCTGGCCGCTCGCGGCCGGCGTGCTGACCGACGTCGTCGCGCCGTCGGCCGAGTTCGTGGTGAGCCCGACGATCGCGGCGCCGCCGACGCCGCCGACCAGCGCGGCGCCGAGGGCGGTCGCGCTGACGATCATCGCGACGCGGCCGCCCTTGCGCGGCTTGGTCTTCAGCGCCGTGGGCGCCTGCCCCGTCGGCGGCTGGTGCGTGAAGAGAGGGTTCGGCGCGGCCTGGTGCTGGTAGCCGTAGTGCGGCGGCTGCTGCGCGTACGGCCCGTACTGCTGGGTGCTCTGGTGCGGCTGGTGCCCACCGGGTGAGGCGGGGCCGGGCCGACTCTCGTTCTCGGTCATGGCACTAGATTCGCGCGCCCGCTTGTGAGCAACCTGTGGAAATACCTCAGGCTTTGCTGAGAAGAATCAGCTGAGAAAACTCAGCTGATTCTTAGGCGTCAGGCGAAGAACGACGGTACGTCCAGCGCTCCTCCCGCCGCCTCGAACTCGTCGTGCACCGCTTGCCGCAGCTCGGCGTCGCCCAGGTAGTCGGCGGCGGTCAGGGCCAGGCCCAGGGCGCCGTCCCGGACGCCGGCGTCGCCGGTCTCCGAACCGGCCGCGGCCGCGAACTCCTTGGTGTGCAACGCGACCGTCGGCCCGGAGACGGCGAGCATCGGGTGCAGCGCGGGCATCCGGTAGGACAGGTTGCCCAGGTCCGTCGAGCCGGTGAGCGACTCCGGCACGATGCCCGGCGGGAGCGGCTTGCGGCCGGTGCCCGCCTGGTTGACCGACCAGCGCCCGGCGAGCGCGGTGTTGAACCGGATCGGCAGGTAGGCGGCTTGGGCGTCCCAGATCAGCTCGACCCCGCAGCCGGTCATCGCCGCCGCGCCTTCGGCGATCGACGTCATGCGGGCGGCGAGGTCGCGCAGGGTGTCGGGGGACTGGGAGCGCAGGTAGAACAGCAGCGCCGCGCGCGCCGGGATGACGTTCGGCCGCGCGCCGCCGTCGGTGAACACGCCGTGGACGCGGTCGCTCTGCGGGAGTTGCTGGCGCAGCGCGGAAACGCCCTGGTAGGCCGCGACGGCGGCGTCGAGCGCGTTGCGGCCCATGAACGGCTGGGCGCTCGCGTGGGCGCCGACGCCGTGGAAGACCATTTCCAGCTGGCGGCGCCCGAGGAACGGGTGCAGCGCGATGTCGTGGCTGAACGGGTGCAGCATGATCACGGCGTCGACGTCGTCGAACACGCCCGCGCGGGCGAGGATCTCCTTGCCGCCCCCGCCTTCTTCGGCCGGCGTGCCGATCAGGCTGACGCGGCCGCCGAGCCGCTCGGCGACGGTGGCGGCGCCGAGGAAGCCGCCCGCGGCGGTGGTGCAGATGACGTTGTGGCCGCAGGCGTGGCCGAGCCCGGGCAGCGCGTCGTACTCGGCGAGGACGGCGATGTGCGGGCCGTCTCGCTCCGGCGTGCTGACGCGCAACGCGGTGTCGAGCCCGCCGACGCCGACTGTCGCTTCGTGGCCGTGGCGCTTCAGGAGGTCCGCCAGGGCTTGTACCGACCGGTGCTCGGCGAACCCTTCCTCGGGATGGGCGTGCAGATCTTGGCTCAACGCCACCAGATCGGGTGAACTGCGCTCGACGGCGGCGGTCACTTCGGCCCGCGTCGGCTCGTCCGCGCCGGTGTGCGGCGAGGACAGCGGTTCGGCGGCCGCGACGGCGTCGGCGGTGGCCTCGACCAGGGAACGCAGGTAGCTGTCGTCGGGCGGGACGGGCTCGTGGTGGGTCATGGGGCGATGCTAACCGGCGGTACCGACAATCCGCGGTGCTCAGCTCAGCCGGCCCGCCACGATCTGCGTGACGCCCGCGTACCGCTCGGTGATCCCGGTGAAGCCGCGGGCGCGCAGGCCCGCCGCGATCTTGCCGCGGTCGAACATCCGCTGCCCGCTCAGGATCCCGCCGATGGACTCCGCGACTCGCGCGGGTTGCCAGCCGCGCCGGGCGCTGGTGAGCAGCACGATCCGGCCACCGGGCTTCAGCACACGCGTGAAGGAGTCCAATGCGGTCTCGGGCTCGGCGAACATGTGGAGGGCGGCGAAGCAGCAGACGCCGTCCACAGTGGACTCTTTGAGCGGGAGGCGCACGGCGTCCGCGCGCAGGTAGGCGACGGAGTCCGGGCCGCCCTCGGCGACGGCCTTGTCGAGCATCGTGCGCGCGCCGTCGAGGCCGACGGCGAGTCCATTCGGGCCGACGGCCGTGCCGAACGCGCGGGTGAACCGGCCGGTTCCGCAAGCGACGTCGAGCGCGGTGTCGCCGGGTCGCAGGGCGAGGAGTTTCGTCGCGAGCCGTACTTCGCCCGCCATGCTCGGGCCGAGCGGGCCCTTGAGCGCGCGGCCGAGCGCGGGGCGCCAGTACCGCTCGTAGACCTGCGGCAGGAGGGTGGTGCGCATCAGCCGCTGGGTGAGGCCGGTCGGCGGACCGGCTTGGGACGCGGTGCCCAGCAGGTCGAGGTAGCCGTCGCTGGTCTTCGCGGGCGTTTCGAGCAGGGCTTCGAGGCGTTCGGTGGCGGTCTTCGTCGGCATGGGTCTCCTCTCGGATACCGGCAGTATGTCAAATCCGCTGCACTCGATCGAGTGAACACTGCGCGGGCTCAGGCGTTCGAGCCCCGGAATTGTCGGTGCCCCGGCCTAGCGTCGCAGGCGAGGTCCCGATCCGAGGAGGAGAGATGACGATTTCCATGCTGGCCAACGAGATCACGGTGCAGGGCGAGTTCGACCTGGCCGCGGCGGCGAGGTTCCTGACCGGCTTCGCGCCCGCCGGGCGGCCGGACGCGGAACCCGGCGCGCTCCGGGTGGCGTTCCCGCTCGACGGCGAGTGGACACAGGTGGGAGCGGTGCTGCGCCAGAGATCGCCGGGAGAGGTGGCGGTCGAGGTCCACGGCCCGCCGTCGTCGGCGGAGGCGGTGGTGGCGCAGGTGCGGAGGATGTGCTCACTGGACGTCGACGGCACCGGCTTCGGCGAGGTCGCCGACCGCGACCCGGTGGTGTCCCTGCTGCAGGGGCTGCACCCGGGGTTGCGCCCGGTGCTGTTCGCGTCCCCGTACGAAGCGGCGTGCTGGGCGGTGCTGAGTCATCGCATCTGGATGACGCAGGCGGTCCGCTTGCGCCGTCGCCTGGCCGAGCGCCACGGAACGGAGGTCGAGGTCGGCGGCAGCGTCCTGACGTCGTTACCGGCGCCCGCGGTGCTGGCGAAGCTGGAGTATCTGCCGGGCTTGTCGGGCGCGAAGATGCAGCGCTTGCGAGCGATCGCGGAAGCGGCGGCCGACGGCCTCCTCGACGCGGCATCCCTGCGCTCGATGCCGGCGGACGAGGCATTGAAACAGCTGCAGGTCCTGCCGGGAGTGGGCAGGTTCAGCGCGGAGCTGATCTTGATCCGCGGAGCCGGTCATCCGGACGTGTTCCCGAGGGCGGAGACGCGCCTGCACGAGATCATGCGCGAGGCGTACCACCTCCCGGACGCGGGAGTGGAGGAGCTGACGGCGATCGCCGAGACGTGGGCGCCGTTCCGGAGCTGGGCGTCGTTCCTGTTCAGGGTGGAGGGAGAGGCCCGGCTGAGGGAGTCCCGATGAGCGGCCGCCCCGCCCGGCGGCGCTGAATCAGGGAGTCGCCCGGCTGGGTGCCTCGGTGACCGGGCAGGCTCAAGCCGGTCGAGTGGGCCGCGAACCAGTGGCGGCCACCGGCCTGCGCCCGCCTACAGCCTGCGCTCGGCAGGGCGGCGCCTCGGCGTTGTCGAGGGAGCCCGAGCTCCGTGTCCGCGAGGGCCGTCGCTCAGTCGCCGGGGAGCAGAGCCCGCCGTCCGCGCACCGCGGAAACCCGTCGCGTCAACCACCCCCGAGGAAGGAGACCGTATCGACCCCTTACCCGAAGCCGCGGAACCGCGAGCCGTGGGGACTCACAGTAGCCAGATGTCGCCTGTGGTGAGGTGTTCGGGTGAGCTCGCCCGTTCAACTCGCTCTCGGTGACCCGGCCCGCGCCGGTGCTGCCCTCCGTGCGGCCGCCACCACTCCGTCGCTGCTCGAGCAGGCCCAGACGCCCGCCGTGATCACACTGGTCGCCGGTGGGGTGGCGCTGCTGGTCGTGCTCGTCGGCGGCAGGCTGTGGCGGACGGCGCGCAACGGCGTCACCATCGTGCACGAGGCCGGCCACGCGCTGGCCGCCGTGCTGGTCGGGCGGCGGCTGCAGGGCATCAAGCTGCACTCGGACACCTCGGGCGTCACCGTCTCGCGCGGCAAGCCCGAAGGGCCGGGCATGGCCTTCACCGCGCTGGCCGGGTACATGGCGCCGTCCGTACTGGGGCTGCTGTTCGCCAGCCTGTTGGGCGCCGACCTGGTCGGTACGGTCCTCGTCCTGATCGCGCTGCTGCTGCTCGGCGTGCTGGTGATGGTGCGCAACGCCTACGGGGTGTTCACCGTGGTCGTCAGCGCCGTCGTGCTCGCGCTGGTGGCGTTCGTCGCGCCGGTCGAGGTGCAGGCTCCGTTCAGCTACCTCGTGACGTGGTTCCTGCTGTTCGGCGGCGTGCGGCCGGTGGTCGAGCTGCAGGTCAAGCGGCGGCGCGGCCAGGCCCGCGACTCCGATGCCGACCAGCTGGGCCGGCTCACCGCGGTGCCGCCGGTGCTGTGGGTGCTGGTCTTCGCCGTCGCGACGATCAGCTGCCTGATCGCCGGTGGGCTGTGGCTGCTGGAGCCCGTGGCCGCCTAGCCACGCCCATGCGGCAAACTGGTCTCTCGCTGGTCCGCGCGGAGGGAGACGAACGATGGACGAGGTCGCCAAGGCCGTGGAGGAGTGCGCACGGGCGGCGAAGCTGGCCGCGCCGTCGCTCGCCGCCGCTTCCGCCGAAGCCGTCGACGCCGCGCTGACCGGGATGGCCGAGCGGCTGCTCGCGCACCGCGACGAGATCCTCGACGCGAACCAGGCCGACGTCGAGCGCGCGAAGGCCGACGGGATGAGCGCCGGTCTGCTCGACCGGCTCACCATCACCCCGGAACGCCTGACCGGCATGGCCGAGCAGCTGCGGCTGCTCGCCGGCGCCCCGCACCAGGAGCGCTCGGTCGACGTGTCCACGCTGGACGGCGGGCTCAAGCTGGTCGAGCGGCGACGCCCGGTCGGCGTCATCGGCGCGAACTACGAGGCGCGGCCGAACGTGACCGTCGACGTGGCGTCGCAGCTGGTCAAGTCGCGGAACGCGGGCGTGCTGCGCACCGGCTCGGCCGCGCTCGGCTCGGCGCAGCGGCTGCGCGAGGTCGTCATCGCCCCGGCGCTGACCGAGGCGGGCATCGACGCCGACTGCGTCCAGCTGGTGCCGCGGGTGGAGCGCGAGGCGGCGTCCGCGCTGGTGCGGCTGCCGAACCTGGTCCCGCTGGTGATCCTGCGCGGCAGCGGCGACAGCACCCGGGCGCTGGCCACCGAGGCGGCCGTCCACGGCGTGCGCACGCTGGCCCACGCCGACGGCGGCGGCGTCCTGTACGTCGACCGCGGCGCGGACGCCGAAAAGGTGCGTGACCTCGTGTTCGCGAGCCTCGACCGGCTGGGTGTGTGCAACCGGCTGAACCTGCTGCTCATCCACGAGGGCATCCACGACGAGGTCTGGCCCGGCATCGCCGACGCGCTGGCCGAGCGCGGGGTCACGCCGTCGCTGGCCCCGCACGAGCACGCGATCGGCTACGAGTGGGCGCTGGACTCGGACCGCGAGGCGACGGTGACGGTGGCCAAGGTCGGCGCGCTCGCCGACGCGGTCGAGATCGCCAACGAGCGGACATCGGGCCTGGCGGCGGGCATCGCGACCGAGGACACCTCGGCCGCCGACGCGTTCTTCGACGGCTACACCGGCACGGGCGTGTTCTGGAACGCCCCGACCCGCCTCCTCGACGGCTTCAAGCTGCTCGCGGTCCCGGAAACCGGCATCAACCTGGACAAGGTTCCCGGCCCCCGCGGCCCGGTGACGTACACGGACCTGTACGTCCGGCAGTACGCGGTCCTGCCCGCCTGACCCGCGCGCCCGGGCGCGGGGCCGGCGGCTGGGTAGCCGGAGGCGGCGCGGCTCGGTTGGCGACCTGCGGCCGGGCGGAGCGAAGGGCCCGGTGAAGCGGCGAGCCGCAGCCGGCCGGTTGGAGGCGGCTCGGCCTGCGGCCTGAGGTCAGACCGCCCGAAGGGAACCGGCCGGGCAGTGACCGGCGGGCGGCCGGCTCAATGCGACCCAGCTCGGCCTGCGCTCCGCGGCCTGCGCTCCGCGGCCGGAGCCCCGCGGCCGGAGCCCCGCGGCCGGCCAGCCGGGGACGAGCCCCGGCGGCCGACTACCCGGGGACGAGCTCCGGCGGCCGGCTACCCGGGTGGAGTGAGCCGGGTAGCCTCGGCGCCGCGAACGCTGCCGCCTCCCGGCTAGATCGTCGGCCCCATGCTTGCCAGCCGGCGGAGTTCCTTCACCGTGTCCGCCGTGTTCGTCACCAGCTCCGTTCCCTCTCCTACCTCCCCCGCGTAGCGGTAGATCGCCGTCGGGCCGTCGCTGATCGCTATGGCTGCCACCAGGCGGCCCTCCGGGTCTCGGGTGAGTCCGGTCGTCACCGACACCTCCCGGCCGACCGTGTCGACCGTGGTCAGCGTCCGCTCCTTGTACCAGCCTCGCGTTGTCATCTTCAGAAAGCTCCGGGGGATGGGCTCGACAGGGATACGTCGTGAGACGCCCGGATCGCCGAAGGCGTTACGGCATACTGGGCCGGGTGATCACCCGGCCGCACGTCCTGCTGTCCGCCGCGCAGTCGCTCGACGGCTTCCTCGACGACACCTCGCCCGAGCGGCTCGTGCTGTCCACTGAGGACGACTTCGCCGTCGTGGACCGGTTGCGGGCCGAGGCCGACGCGATCTTCGTCGGTGCCGGGACCGTGCGGGCCGACAACCCGCGGCTGCTCGTGCGGTCCCCGGACCTGCGGCGACAGCGGCTCGCGCGCGGGAAGCCCGAACAACCCGTCAAAGTCACGGTGACCACCCGCGGCCTCGACCCGGACGCGCAGTTCTTCACCGTCGGGGACACCGAAAAGATCGTCTACGCCCCGCCCGGGGCCGCCGACGCGCTCAAGCACGTCGCCACCGTCGTCGATGCCGGGAATCCGCCCGACTTCGGGCGCGTCCTGGACGATCTCGGCGCGCGCGGCATCGCAAACCTGCTGGTCGAAGGCGGCGGTGGGATCCACACCCGGTTCCTCGCCGACGGTCTCGCCGACGAGCTGCGGCTCGCGATCGCGCCGTTCTTCGTCGGGCAGCCCGACGCGCCGCGGTTCGTGGGCCCCGGCCTCTACCCGCGTCCGCTGGTTCTCACCGGTGTGGAGGAACTGCAGGGGATGGCGATCCTCCGGTACCGCGCGGCCGGCGAACCGACCGGCCGGGACATCGCGCGCCTGCGGGAAGCCATCGCGCTCGCCGCCGAATGCCCGCCGAGCCACACCTTCCGGGTCGGCGCCGTCATCACCGATGCCGAGGGCGAAGTCGTCGCGACCGGGCATTCCGGCGAGGGCGATCCGCTGAACCACGCCGAGGAAGCCGCGCTCGCCAAGTGCGCCGGCGATCCGCGGCTGGCCGGCGCGACGATGTACAGCTCACTCGAGCCGTGCAGCCACCGCAGCTCCCACCCGCGCAGCTGCACGCGGCTGATCCTCGATGCCGGGATCCCGCGGGTCGTCTTCGCGTGGCGCGAGCCGCCCGTCTTCGTCGACGCCCGGGGTACCGAGCTGTTGCGCGAAGCCGGGCGGCACGTGGTCGAGGTTCCCGCGCTGACCCCGGAGGTCCAGCGCGAGAACACCCACCTCGAATTCTGAAGGCCGAAACCTCAGCAGGCGCCGTTGTCGACCCAGACGCCCCATTCGCCGGTCGTGCCCGGCTCTTCGCCCTGGGTCCACCACTTCGCGGTGAACTTGTGGCTGTTGTGCGAGACGACGTCGTCCTTCACGTAGACCTTGGTGCGATCCCATTCCGCCGCGGTGCAGGAGCCGCCGCCCGGGGTGGTCGGGGTCGTCGTCGGCTGGGTCGGCGTCGTCTGCGGCGGGGTCGCGCCGGCGAACCGGACGCTGAACTTCGTGAAGTCCCAGTCGTTCTGCGGGACGTTGCTGCAGACGCCGTTGTCGGTCGTCCCGACGCAGGCGCGGTCGCGGTTGACCGACCAGAACGTGAAGCGGCCGAGGCCGTGGCTGGTCGCGTAGTCGTAGACCGTCTGGAAGTCCGCCGTGTAGAACATCTCCGCGGCGTCCGACTTGCCGTTCATGCCCGAGAAGCCCTCGTGCGAGTACGCGGTCGCGCTGTCCCAGCCCATGTGCGACGTCAGGAGGCCGTGGAACGCCTCGAGCGCCGACACCTGCGACGAGCCGCCGTTGAAGCCACCGTCGAACGGCATGATCGAGAAGTTGTTGGGGCTGAAGCCGATCGACTTCGCCTGGTCGAGCAGCTGCGTGCCGAACCAGCCGGTGCCGGCCGCGGTGCCCGGCATGGTCACCGACACGAACAGGCCGGGGTTGTTGGCCTGCAACGTCTTCGCCGCGCCGAGCTCGTTCGCGATGGCCGCGGTGTTCTCGTACTCCGGCTCTTCGAGGTCGAAGTCGATCGCCTTGAGCGAGTACTTGGCGATGACCTGCTGGTAGGCGTCGGCGGTCGCCGCGGCGGTGCCGCAGGTCTGGCCGAGCTTCGTGCCGCCGTAGCCGCCGACGGACACCGAGACGTCGCCGCCGTTCGACCGGATCCGCGAGATCACGTTCGCGACGGTGGTGTCCGACGAGACCGCGTTGGTGCCGTCCCAGGTCGGGCTGCAGCCGCCGCCGTTGGGCGCCAGGATGAACGCCAGCTGGAACGCCTTGAGCCCGGTCGCGTTCATCACGGTGATCGGATCGGGTGGGTTGTTGCTCACGGGCATCAGGTAGGGCGCTGCGGCGTACCAGTTGTTGCTCAACGCCGCGGTGGCCGACGGCGCACCGAGCACGAGGCTCACGGCGGTGGCGGCGAAAGTGGCGGCGGCGAGCCCGATGGCGGCCAGTCTGCTCCTGCGCATGATCTGTCCTCCCGGTGGGGTTCGAGGGTGGACAAACTATTGGACTAGACCATTAACGAAGTCAAGACACGAAGGTCGGATAGGGGGAAACGACGGGCGAAAAGCGCCGCAATATCCGATATTGGTCCGGGAAAAGGCAACGCGGGGGTGAGGGCGCGACGGATGGGTGCGGCAGAGGACCGGGAGAGTAAATCGGTGTGCGGCTTCGCGCGCGCCGAGACGCGGTTCGTTGCCCGCTCATCCGGTTGTGCTGCCCGCGAGTCCTCACCCCGCGGGCAGCGACACGACCACGACCAGTCCGCCCTCCGGCCGTGCCGTCGCCACGACCTCACCGCCGTGCGCGTGCGCCACCGAGCGCACGATCGACAACCCCAGCCCCGCGCCTTCCGCCGCGACGCGCGCCCGCCGGTGGAACGGGTCGAACAGCGCCGGCACCTCGTCCGGCGCGATCACCGGCCCGCTGTTCGCCACCTCCAGCTCCACCCGCCCCGGCAACGCCCGCGTCGTCACGCGCACCCAGCCGTCCGGCACGTTGTGGCGGATCCCGTTCTCCACCAGGTTGTGCGCCAGCCGTTCCAGCATCAGCGCGTCGCCCAGCGCCGTCGCCTCGCCGAGCTCCGCGAGAACCCCCGGCGGGACGACGTGCGCGACCACCGCCGCCAGGTCGACCGGGCAGCGCTCGGTCAGCGCGCTCTCCGACCGGGCCAGCAGCAGCAACCCGCTGATCAGCTTCTCGTGCCGCGCGTTGATCTCCAGTAGCTTGCCGCCGAGCTGCCGGACGTCGTCGGAGGCCGTGCGGCGGTGCATCGCCACCTCGACCAGGGACCGGTTCAGCGTCAACGGCGTGCGCAGCTCGTGCGACGCGTTCGCGACGAACCGGCGTTGCGCGTCGAACGAGCGGTCCAGGCGCTCGACCATCACGTCGAACGCGTCGGCGAGGTCCTTCACCTCGTCGTCCGGGCCGCGCAGCGCGATCCGCGCGTGGCCGCCCGGGTCGGCCGCCGCCGCGATGCCGCGCGCGGTGTCCGTGACCTGCCGCAACGGCGCCAGCGCGCGGCCCGCCACCAGCCAGCCCAGCCCGGCCGCCAGCACCGCCACCGCGCCGAGCGCGATCGCCCCCTGCGTCAGCAGTGACGTCACCGCCGCCGCACGCAGCTGCCGCGCCTGCTCGTCGAGCGCTTCGAGCGAAGGCAGCGTGGGCAGTCCGGGCGACGGACTGCCCGAGATGATCGTGACCCGCCGGCCGACCTGCTGGGTGAACAGCAGGTACGTCACGCCCAGCAGCACGCCGCCCGCCAGCAGGAACAGGCCGCCGTACAGGACGGTCAGCCGCAGCCGGAGGCTCACCGGAGCCGGTAGCCGACGCCGGTGACCGTCTCCACCAGCGGCGGGTCGCCGAGCTTGCGGCGCAGCTTGAGGATGGTGAGCCGGACGGCGCCGGTGAACGGGTCCGCGTGCTCGTCCCACGCCTTCTCCAGCAGGTGTTCGGCGGACACGGCGGCGCCGTCCGCGCGCAGCAGCTCGGCGAGCACGGCGAACTCCTTTTTGGACAGCGGCAGGTACCGCCCGTCGCGGAACACCTCGTGCCGCGCCGGGTCGAGCGTGACACCGGAGCGGCGCAGGACCGGCGGCGCGGCCGGCCGGCAGCGCCGCCCCAGCGACTGGATGCGCGCGGCCAGCTCGGGGAACGCGAACGGCTTCGTCAGGTAGTCGTCGGCGCCGAGGGACAGCCCGGCGACGCGGTCGGTGACCTCGACGGCCGCGGTGAGCATCAGCACCCGCGTCGCGACCTCGGACGCGACCACCCGCCGGCAGACGTCGTCGCCGTGCACGACCGGCAGGTCCCGGTCGAGCACGACGACGTCGTAGTCGTGCACGGCGAGCCGGTCGAGCGCGGCGCCGCCGTCGTGGACGATGTCGACCGCGTGCGACTCGTCGCGCAGCCACTCCGCGATCGCGTCCGCGAGCATCGGCTCGTCCTCCACCACCAGCACCCGCATGCCCCGATGATCGCCGCGGCCGTGTTTCCTCGCCGTTAGCGGCACCGGTAGAGCGTGTCCGCCCCGCCACCGCCGTACGCCGCGGGGTCGACGGCCGCGCAGTGCTCTTCGATCCAGCGTTGACGTTCGGCCTGAGCCGGGCTGCGCGGCGGTCCTGGCCGGGGCGCGGTGTTGCTCAGCACGAACCGCAGCTTGCCCTCGGCGAGCCAGCGGTCGAGCTGCGCGACCGACGGCGCGTCGTCACGGCCGCCGAAGCCGCCCATGCCGATCACGGTCGCGTCCGAGTCGATCAGGTACGGCGCCACCGCGCCGGCCTCGGCGTTCACGGCCAGGGTGATCTCGGTGCCGCTGCGGCGGGCGTAGTCGAGGATGCGCCGCTGCTCGTCCGACAGCGTGGCGGTGCCGTCGCCGCCGGACAGCATGATCCGTGGCCGGGGACCACCGGGTGGCAGCGGCGGCGGCGCGGCGGGACCGGTGGCGGGGCCGGCGGCGGGCAGCGTCCCGGCCGAGGTGCTCTGCGCGGCGGCGTACGACCACACGGCGGGCGTGAGCAGCAGGGGCACGAGCGCGGCGACGAGCGCACGTCGGTCCGGCGCGACGACCAGCCACGCGATCGCGGCGACGGCGGTGCCGATGACGGCCCAGCGCGTCCAGTCGTGGAACGCCGTGTCGCGCGAGGTCAGGACGAACGCCCAGGCCGCGCTCAGCGCGACGACCGCGGGGAGCAGGGTCCGCCGGTGCTGCCGCCACAGCAGCGCCAGGCCGGCGGCGGAGACCGCGGCGACGGCGGGGGCCAGCGCCGTCGTGTAGTACGGGTGCCAGATGCCGCCGGCGAAGCTGAAGACGACGGTGGTCACGAGCAGCCAGCCGCCCCAGAGCAGCCAGCCGGCGTCGCGCCACCGGCGGCCGAGGACGAGCAGGACGACGAGGGACAGCGGAAGCAGCCACGAGATCTGGCCGCCGACGAGGTCGTTGAACATCCGGCCCGGGCCGGGGTCGCCGCCGAACGAGGTCGTGGTCTGCTGCCCGTCGCGCATGATCATCATGCCGCCGCTCTCGCCGTCGCCGGAGAGGCGGCCGAAGCCGTTGTAGCCGAAGACGAGGTCCCACGCGGAGCCGTCTTCGCTGCCGCCCATGTAGGGCTTGGCGCCGGGCCACCAGTCGTACAGCGCGATCCACCAGAACGACGAGACGACGAGCACGAGACCGGCGGCGAGGACGTCGAGCAGCCGCCTTCGGAGCGGCCCGCTCGTCCCGGCGAGGTAGGCGGCGACGAGGGCGGGCACGATGATCCACGCCTGCAGCATCTTGGTCAGGAAGCCGCAGCCGACGAAGAAAGCGCACCACCACAACCACTTCCGGCCGTCGCGCAGCGAGCGCGTGAGGGCGTACGCGGCGGCGACGAGGAAGAGGACGAGCAGGGTGTCGGGGTTGTTGTCACGGTTGATGATGACGGTGACGGGCGTCAGCGCGAGGATGGCGGCGGCCAGGAGGGCGACGTTCTCGCCGGCCCAGATCCGGACGGTCCGGTGCAGGAGGAACACCGCGGCGACGCCTTCGAGGACTTGGGGGAGCAGCAAGGCCCAGCCGTGGAAGCCGAAGATCAGGACGGAAAGCGCTTGCGGCCAGAGGGCCATTGGCGGTTTGTCGACCGTGACGACGCCGTAGGGGTCGAAGGAGCCGAAGAGGAAGTTGGTGAAGCTGCCCGTCATCGACTTGACGGCGGCGGAGTAGTAGGTGTTCCCGAACTGGCCGTCGCCGATCTTCCAGGCGTAGAGGAGGGCGGCGGCGAGGCAGACGAGCGGAAGCGCCCAGGAGCGGGTCTTCGTTGGTGCGGCGGTGATCATGACCGCCACCCAACTCCGGCCCGCGTTTCCCGGGCGTTTCTACTCCGACTCGAGGTCGCCCTCCAGGGACAGGTACACCTCGCGCATCTTCGCGAGCAGCTCCGGGTCCGGCTCCTCCCACAGCCCGCGGTCCGCGGCCTCGTTCAGCCGCTCCACGATCCCGCGCAACGCCCACGGGTTCGCCTGCCGCAGGAACTCCTGGTTGACCTCGTCCAGCACGTACGACTCGGTCAGCTTCTCGTACATCCAGTCCCCGACCACGCCGGCCGTGGCGTCGAAGCCGAACAGGTAGTCCACTGTGGCCGCCAGCTCGAACGCTCCCTTGTAGCCGTGCCGGCGCATCGCCGCCAGCCAGCGCGGGTTGACCACCCGGGCGCGGAACACCCGGGCCGTCTCCTCGCCCAGCGTTCGCGTGCGGACCGCGTCCGGTGACGTGCTGTCGCCCACGTAGGACGCCGGGGCCGTGCCCGTCAGCGCGCGGACCGTCGCGATCATCCCGCCGTGGTACTGGAAGTAGTCGTCCGAGTCCGCGATGTCGTGCTCGCGCGTGTCCGTGTTCTTCGCCGCCACCACGATGCGCTTGTACGAGTTCTCCATGTCCTCGCGCGCCGGGCGGCCGTCCAGGTCGCGGCCGTACGCGAAGCCGCCCCAGACCGCGTACACCTCCGCCAGGTCCTTGTCGTCGCGCCAGTTCCCGCTGTCCATCAGGGGCAGCAGGCCCGCGCCGTACGCGCCCGGCTTCGACCCGAAGATGCGCGTGGTCGCGCGGCGGGAATCGCCGTGCGTGGCCAGGTCCGCGGAAACGTGCGCCCGGACGAAGTTCTCCGACAGCGATTCGTCCAAAGAGGACACCAGGCGCACCGCGTCGTCCAGCAACGTGATGACGTGGGGGAACGCGTCGCGGAAGAAGCCGCTGATCCGGATCGTCACGTCGATGCGGGGCCGGCCCAGCTCCGCGAGCGGGATCGCTTCGATGCCCGTCACCCGCCGCGAAGCTTCGTCCCACACCGGCTGGACGCCCAGCAGCGCCAGGACTTCCGCCGCGTCGTCGCCGGACGTGCGCATCGCCGACGTCCCCCACACCGAGAGCCCGACCGAGCGCGGCCAGTCGCCGGTGTCCTCGCGGTACCGCTTCACCAGCGAGTCCGCCAGCGCCTGCCCGGTCTCCCAGGCCAGCCGGCTCGGGATGGCCTTCGGGTCGACCGTGTAGAAGTTGCGGCCCGTCGGGAGGACGTTCACCAGCCCGCGCAACGGCGACCCGCTCGGCCCCGCCGGGATGTACCCGCCGTCGAGCGCGTGCAGGACCGCGTCCAGCTCGGCCGTGGTCCCCGCGAGCCGCGGGACGATCTCCTCGGCCGCGAACGAAAGCACGCGGGCGACCTCGGGGTCCGGCGCCACCGACGCGACCGCGGTGGCGTCCCAGCCCCGCATCTCCATCGTCTGGACGAGCTCGCGCGCCGTCTTCTCGGCAGCGTCCACTTCGGACATCGGAGCGTCTTCCTTCAGCCCCAGCGCGGACCGCAGCCCCGGTACCGCGCCCTGCTTGCCGCCCCACATCTGGGACGCGCGCAGCATCGCCAGCACCAGGTTGACGCGCGCCTCGCCGACCGGAGCCGCGCCCAGGATGTGCAATCCGTCGCGGATCTGGGCGTCCTTGACCTCGCACAGCCAGCCGTCGATGTGCAGCAGGAAGTCGTCGAACTCCGCGTCGTGCGGCCGCTCGTCGACGCCGAGGTCGTGGTCCAGCTTGGCGGCCTGGATCAGCGTCCAGATCTGGGCGCGGATCGCCGGCAGCTTCGCCGGGTCCATCGCCGCGATGTTCGCGTGCTCGTCCATGAGCTGCTCGAGCCGCGCCATGTCGCCGTAGGACTCCGCGCGCGCCATCGGCGGGATCAGGTGGTCGACGATCGTCGCGTGCGCCCGCCGCTTCGCCTGCGCGCCCTCGCCCGGGTCGTTGATCAGGAACGGGTACACCAGCGGCAGGTTCCCGAGGACGGCGTCGGGCGCGCACGACGCCGACAGCCCGGCCGTCTTGCCCGGCAGCCACTCCAGCGACCCGTGCTTGCCCAGGTGGACGACGGCGTGCGCGCCGAACTCCTCCTCCAGCCAGCGGTACGCGGCCAGGTAGTGGTGGCTCGGCGGCAGGTCCGGGTTGTGGTAGATCGCGACGGGGTTCTCGCCGAACCCGCGCGGCGGCTGGATCATGATGATGACGTTGCCGCTCTGCAGCGACGCCAGCACGATGTCGCCGTTGTCGACGTACAGCTCGCCCGGCGCCGGGCCCCAATGCTCCTCGACGCCCTCACGCAGTTCGGCGGGCAGCGCGTCGAACCACTCCTGGTACCGCGCGGCCGGGACGCGGATCGGGTTCCCGGACAGCTGTTCCTCGGTCAGCCACTCCGGGTCCTGGCCGCCGGCGGCGATCAGCGCGTGGATCAGCGCGTCACCGTCGGGCTGGTCGGTGCCGGTCGGGTCGACGCCCGGGAAGGCGTCCGGGCCCAGGTCGTAGCCCTGGGCGCGCATCCGCCGCAGCAGCTCGATCGCCGACGCGGGCGTGTCCAGCCCGACCGCGTTGCCGACGCGAGAGTGTTTCGTCGGGTACGCGGACAGCATCAACGCGATCCGCCGCTCCGACGCGGGCGTGTGCCGCAGCCGGGCGTGCGCCAGCGCGATGCGGGCGACGCGGGACGCGCGCTCGGCGTCCGGCACGTACCGGGGGAGACCGTCCTCGTCCAGCTCCTTGAACGAGAACGGCACCGTGATCAGCCGCCCGTCGAACTCCGGGACGGCCATCTGGTTCCCGGCGTCGAGCGGCGAGAGGCCGTCGTCGTTGGCCGCCCACGTCTCGCGGTCGCTGGTCAGGCACAGCGCCTGCAGGATCGGGACGTCGAGCGCCGCCATCTCGGCGACGTCCCACGCCTCGTCGTCGCCCCCGGCGCCCACCTCGGACGGCCGCGTGCCGCCCGCCGCGAGCACGGTGACCAGCAGGGCGTCGACCTTGCCCAGCTCGGCCATCATCTCCGGCGCGCGCGTACGCAGCGAAGCACAGTAGATCGGCAACGCGCGCCCGCCCGCCGCTTCGATCTCGTCGGCGAGCGCGTGGACGAAGTGCGTGTTCCCGGACAGGTGGTGCGCCCGGTAGTACAGGATCCCGATGACCGGGCCGTCACCCCGCGAAGGACGCTCGAGGACGCCCCATTCGGGCTGACGGGCGGGCGGCTCGAAGCCGTCGCCGGTGAGCAGGAGCGTGTCGGAGAGGAACCGGTGCAGCTGGGTGAGGTTCGCCGGGCCGCCCTGCGCGAGGTAGGCGTGGGCCTCGGCGGCGATGCCGGCCGGGACGGTCGAGAGCTTCATCAGCTCGGCGTCCGGCGTCTGCTCCCCGCCCAGGACGACGATGTGCGCGCCCGACGCGAGCAGCGTGTCCAGGCCGTCCTGCCAGGTCCGCGGGGTGCCGAGGATGCGGACGACGACGATGCGCACGCCCTCGAGCAGGCCCGGCAGTTCGGCGACGTCGAGGCGCGACGGGTTCGCCAGCCGGAACTCCGCGTCGGCCGAACGGGCGCTGAGCAGGTCGGTGTCCGAAGTGGACAGCAGCAGGATCACGAGGTTCCTCCTCGGGGTCCGCGCCCCGGGTAGACGGGCGCGTCGGCCGGAGTTCCTGGCTCCCGGGGATCATTCCCCGATGACAGTGGCGGGACCGCCCCGGACTCTCACCGGGTTCCTCCACCTGCCGACGCGTGGGTATCGCCCTCACTCTCCGGTGCCGGTGCGGGCGCGTCAAGGTGACGTACGCGGCTCAGAGCCGCTTCGCCGCGCGGAAGGCCTTCGCGTACGTCCCGGAGCCGTCGATCAGCGACACCCCGCCGGCGTCGCCGAAGGTCGGCCCGTTCGCCACCTTCCGGCTGGACAGCACGCGGTGGTGGCCGTCGCTGTCGATGCCCAGGTAGATGCCCGTGTGCGACACCTGCGTCCCCAGCTGGGGCTCGAGGTTGAAGAACAGCAGGTCACCCGGTTGGAGCGTGCTGTAGTCCGTCGCCTGCTTCTTCTCGTCGTGGATGACCTCGGCGCCCGGGCCCAGCTCCGACAGCGCCCACGCCCGGCGCGGCAGGCCCGGGCCCTTCGTGTTCGTCCCGAGCAGCGGGTAGCCCGACCGGTAGCCGTACACCATCCGCACGAACCCGGAGCAGTCCAGCGACCGCGCCCGCGCCGGCTCCGCCGCCTCGTGGACACCGCCCGGGAAGTCCCAGCCGACGCCCAGGTAGTCGTAGAAATCCGACTTCTCGAGCCGGCCCTCGGCGCTGTCCGGGCCGAAGTTGGCGTCCCCGGCGATCCGCAGCTTCTTCGCGGTCTGGTCGGCCGCGCCGTCGGTGTACTGCAACGCGATGGCCAGGACGTCCGGATCGGTGTCGCCGATCGCCTTCGGCAGCCAGTCGGTGAACCACTTCTCCTTCTCCGCGCCGGCGTGCCAGGTCTGCGGCGCGAGCCGGATCCAGGCCGTCGAGGTGATGCTGACCTTGGTGAACTTCGGTTCGGTGAACGTCCGCGAGCGGCCGGTCAGCATCGCCGTGCGGGCGCCGTCGGTGAAGGACGCGAGCTGCGCGCCCGCGGCGTCGCGGACCACCGTCCGGGGCGGGTTCTCCAGCCGTTCGTAGGTGTAGCCGCCGGTGACCGCCGCGCCCGAGGGCGCCGCCGACGCCGAGATGGCCGTGATGCCCTGCTGGTCCTGCGTGGCGACGTAGACCGCCGCCGTGCCGGACACGCCGATGACCGCGGCCAGCACGCCGATCCGGACCGACTTGCGCATCGTCACCTCACACCGTCGGGACCAGCCCGACCAGCACGCCGCTGATCAGGATCGCGTAGCTGGCCAGGCTCACCCCGCCGGTGGCGAGCATCGTGGCCACCGGCTTCTGCCGCACTAGCTGGTAGGCGACCAGGCCCGGCACGACGAACCCGAGCGTCTGGTGCACGAACAGCAGCGGGAAGTCGGCCTGCAGGACGATCAGCAACGTCGTCTGCAGCACGACGCCCAGCAGCACGACCGCCGCGAACAGCCGCTTGCCGTAGAGGATCACCAGGCGCTGCAACAGCTTCGTGCCGCCGAACGTCAGCGCCGTCATCAGCACGATGATCGCCGCGCGGCGGTAGTCCTCGACCATGGTCAGCGCGATCCAGCCGGGCGTGATCATGCCGCCGGGAGACAGGTTCGTCGTCAGGTAGCAGACCAGCGACAGCAGCAGGCCGATGGCCAGGCCGACGGTGGCGACCTCGGGGGCGAGGGACGTGGTGAGCATCAGGCGACCGGTTCCAGTTTGGCGAGTTCCTCGATGAGCAGTTCCCCCTGGCCGTGGATGTTGCCGATGGCGATCAGCGACGCGTGCCGCCCGACGCCGCCGACGATCCCGCGCAGCAGGTCCCGCGGCGACCGCGACCCGCCCAGGTCGACGACCCGGTCGTGCCACTCGCTCGGGATCGCGGCGCGGGCGCTGCGCGTCGGCTCGCCGATCAGCACCACGCGTTCCGGGGCGATCTTCGGGATGAGCGCGCCCATCTGGCCGTTGCGCTCGACGCGGTCGGGGCGGCAGTTGATGATCACGTGCAGCGGGTCGGTGATCGCGCCCTGGCGGCGGAGCTGGTCGATGTTCATCAACGTCGATTCGGGGTCGTTCGCGGCGAAGACGTTGGCGAACCGCAGGTGACGGCGGCCGGCGCGGTACTGGTGGACCTGCAGCACGCCCGGGTCGGGCGGCGCGGCCCACATGCCTTCGAGCGCGAGCTGCCGGTTGACGTTGAGCAGGTCCGCCACGGCCAGCGCGATGGCGACGTTCTCCTTGAACGTGATCCAGCTGAAGCGGCGCATCTCCGCGTCGGTGACCGATTCGGGGTCGACGGCGATGAGCTCGCAGTCCCGCTTGTCGGCCTCCTCCTGCAGGATGTGCAGCCGGTCCTTCTCCGCGGTGAGGCAGATTCCGCCGACCGGCATCGAGCGGGAGAGCGAGCGGGCGACGTCGTCGAGGGTGGGTCCCATCTCGGCGAGGTGGTCTTCGCGGACGTTGCACAGCACGCCGATGGTGGAGCGGATCAGCTTGCTCTGGTTGATCTCCTGCAGGTCCGGCATGACGGCCATGCATTCGATGACGAGCGCGTCGGGCCGGTAGGCGGCGGCGCGCCGGACGATGCCGATCTGTTCGACGACGTTGGCGATGCCGAACTTGCGGTAGACGGGTTCTTCGCTGCCGTCCGGGTGGATGAACCGGGCCGCGGTGCCGGTGGTCTTCGCGGTGGTGACCAGGCCGCCGCCGCGCAGGGCGCCCGCGCAGAGCCGGGTGATCGACGACTTGCCGCGGATGCCGTTGACCAGCACGCGCGTCGGGATGCTGTGCAGGTGCTTGTAGTGCTGGCGCTGTTCGGCGATCCCGGCGGCCAGCATCGCCGCCGACGCTGTGAGCAGCACGACGTAGAGGAACGTCACGTCAGACCCCGGCCCCGTCCAGCCAGCTGAGGTAGTCGTTCTTCGCCTTCTCCTCGGGCGTCCGGGCGGGCAGCCGCGGCGGCGTCTGCGGCCGGGGACGCGCCGGCCGGGCCGCGCGCGGGGGTTGCGGCTTCGCCGGGGGCTGTGGCTTCGCCGGCGGCCGCGGCTTCGGCTCCGGCGCGGGTTCCGGCTCGTCGACGATCTTCTGGAGCAGCTCGGTCTCGTCGGTCGCCGCCCCCGTCGGCCGCCGGACCTCGCCGAGCCGGTCGCGCCCGTCGGTCAGGGCCTGGCGGCAGATCTCGACGCAGGAGGCGACGGTGCCGATCTCGTCCTGGCGCTGCGGGTAGACGACGGCGCCGGTGTCGCCGGCCGCGATCCGCCGCGCCTCGTCGCCGACCCGCCGCAGCGGCCGCACGACCACCAGGAGGTGCCAGGCGAACAGCATCAGCGCGACGACGGCGGTGAGCAGCGCGGCGACCCGCGCGCCCGAGCGCACGGTGTTGTCCGCGACCCCGAGCGAGCCGATCGGCTGCTCGGCGACGACGACCCACTTCAGCGTCGCGGCGGTGCCCTTCTCGGCCAGGCGCTGCGCCGCGACGAGCGCGGACGACGTCGTCTCGCGGGCGTCCTTGCCGGACTGCGCCGCGTCGACGTTCTTGATCAGCGTCGCGTCGGACAGCGGGGAGAACGCGAGGTAGCCCTCGGTGTCGGCGATCGTGCGCTTGCCCTCGTCGACGACCCGGACGCGGCCGCTCGCGGAGCCGAGCAGCCCGGCCATCCGCGGCACGTCGTACTCGCCGACCAGGACGTTCTTCGAGTCCGGCAGCGGCGTGAAGGCGTAGACGATCGGGACGCGCCCGCTCGTGTTGTGCTGGCGCAGGCCTTCGCCGTCGGGCAGCTTCCCGGGGTCGCGCAGCGACTCACGCCCGGCCAGCAGCCGGACCGCGCCCTCGCCGTCGGTGACGTAGACGCTGCGGAACCGGCTCTCGGTGCCGGCGAGCCGGTCGAGCATCCCGCGCAGCTGCTCCGGCTCCTTGCCCTTGCCGAGCCGGGCGACGGACTGCAGGTCGCTGAGGCCTTCGGCGAGGCTGCGGCGCAGGGTGTCGGCCGAGCGCGTGACGCGGACGCCGTGCTCACTGAGCATGGTCGGCGACACCTCGGCGTGCTGCCGGCCGAGCGTCGCGGCGACCGCGCCCGACCAGCCGAGCAGGGCCAGCGCGACGGCCGCGATGACGAGCTGGGCGGAGACGACCGCGCGCACGTTCGGCGCGGGCTTGCGGCGACGCAGCTTGGCGCGCGACCGTTCGAGCGCCGCCGTCACGCGGTTGACCTCGCGGATCCGCGACTGCCGGACCGGCTTGCCGAGCACCCCGGCGGCGACCGCGAGGGCGTCGGTGCGCAGCCGCCGGATCGGCGCGACGACCGTGCGCCGCAGCAGGAAGAAGCCGACCACGGCCAGCGCGAGCAGCGCGGCGGCGGGGATCAGGCCGGGCCAGCGCACCGGCACGGCCTCGACCGGGAAGCGGCTGAACGTCACGACGGACAGGCCGAGGCTGCCGCCGATGCCGGCGGGGGAGACCGGCGCGTAGGAGACGACCGGGGCTCGCTCCTTGCCCTTCTCGGCGGCGGCCGGGCCGGTCAGCACGCCGGCCTGCCCGGCGGCGGCCGCCGTGGCGGCGCGCGACAGCAGCTCCTGGGCGTGGGTGTCGGTCGCGGCGACGTCGTAGCCGTGCGAGTACAGGACCGCGCCGTCCGCGGTGACCAGGCGGACCTGCTGCTGGGTGTCCTTGTCGAGGTCGCCGGCGGTGGTGCGCAGGGCCGTCGAGACGACGAGGAGCCGGCCGGCGCGGGTCCCGGTGAGCGGGAGCGCGGTCAGCACGAGCGGGGTGTCACCCGGGCGGGCGACCGGCCGGACGGTGAGGTTCGCGACGGCGACCCCGCGCAGCGTCTCGACCGGCACCGGCTCGCCGCGGGTGGTCAGGACCTTCTGCGCGGTGGGGTCGTAGACGACGACGCCGCGCCAGTCTTCGTAAGTCTCACCCAGGCGGGTGAGCAGCGCCGTGTCGTCCGCGGTGTCGAACACCCCGGAGCCGGACGCGACCTGGAGGTCGCCGGCGGCGGTCGTCGCCGACGTGGCGACGCTCTGCGCGAGACCGGCGGCGCCGCGCTGCTGGCCCGCCGTCACCTCGTCGGGGACGCGGCCGGCGGCGGCGTTCGCGCGGATCAGGGACAGCGGGCCCGCGGTGGACAGGTACAGCGCGGTGAAGGCGGCGATGAGCAGCAACAGGACGAACGCGGTCGCCGAGGCGACCCCGGCGCCGCGGGGGAACCCCGCTTCCGGGATCTGGGCGCGCAGCCGCGCTGTTCGAACTTCGTGCTGTTTCAAGAGGGTCTCCCCAGGCCCTTCCGGCCACCGCAGCCCACCCGATCGGGTTACGTGAAGGTATCAATGACGTCTTCGGTGACGTTACAACTGCCCCCATCGGGGGACAAATGGTGGCTAACGCTAACGAACGGGTGACATCAGTACACTCCGGGTGGTGATGAGCCGACCGCGGATGTTGCTCAGCGTGGCCGGCGTGGCCGTCGCACTGGCCCTGGTGCTCACCCTGGTGCTGACCCTCGGTGACGACGCACCGCCGAAACCCGCGCCGGAGGCCGGTTTGGATTCCCTGGTGACCGACTTCACCTCGAAGCTGTCCGCGGACCAGGAGTACCGCTCACCGAAATCCGACGAACGTCGGACGGCGGCGGCCGGTTTCGCGGCGGTGCTGGACCGCCGCGGCTCGGCGGACCTCGAAAAGCTCGGGTTCTCGGTGCACGACGGCGTCGACCCGGCGACCGGGCGGCCGTACACGATCGCCGTCAACGAACCCGGCACCGAGCGGGCGTGGGGGATGTACGTGATCGACCGGTCGGCCCCGCCGTCGCTGGCGGTCGAGGTGCCGCACCCGGCGTTCGACCTGCGGACGGAGCTGTTCGGCGTCGACCTGTTCCGCCGCACGCCGGGCGCGGTGCTGCTGGTGGCGGGCGCGCACCGGAAGGCCGACGACAGCAAGGCCGACGTCGCGCACGAAGAGGACTCGGTGTTCCACGTCGTGGCTTCGGCGCTGGCCGGGCGAGGCCTGGCCCAGGTCCAGCTGCACGGCTTCCACGACGAAAACCTGCCGTCGACGGACATCGTGCTGTCCTCGGGAGCTTCGGTGGCCGGCGACGCGGCCCGCCGCACGGCGACGCGCTTGACGGCGGACGGCTTCGCGGTGTGCCGCGCCTGGGAGGAGCGCTGCGGAGCGCTCGAAGGGACGAAGAACGTCCAGGGCAAGCAGGCGGCGGCGGACGACACGGTGTTCCTGCACGTGGAGATGAGCCGGACGGTCCGCGAGTCGCCCGAACGACGCGCGGGCGTCGTCCGGGCGCTCGCCGAGGCCGAGCTCACCAAGCCCTAGGCGGACTGCTCTCCCAGGCGGGGGAAGGGTTTCGTCGAGAACAGGACCTCCACCGGGACCTCGAAGAACTCCGCGATCCGCAGCGCCACGAACAGGCTCGGGCTGTACTCGCCGCGTTCCAGGTAGCCGATCGTCTGGTAGTGCACCCCCAGCGCCTCCGCCAGCTGGCGGCGCGAGATCGACCGCTCCGCGCGCAGCATCGCGATCCGGTTGTAGACGACCTCACTCATCACTACCCCACACGCTGCATGGCCTTCTGCCGCCGTTCGGCCACCGACGATCCCGCCTCGCGCCGGGCCATGCGGCGGAGCAGGACCGGGGCCAGCGCGAAGCCGAGCACCGCCCAGGCGAGGAGCACCGCGACCGTCGCCACCGGCCGCCACGACTGGCCGATCTCGACGACGACCGCGCCTTCCGGCAGCAGGGCCGAACGCATCCCGAGGCCGAGCCAGTACATCGGGAACACCTGCGCGATGCCCTGCACCCACACCGGTAGCGCGGTGATCGGGTAGAAGATCCCCGAGATCGCACCCATGGCCATGACCGGCAGGGTGATCAGCCCGATCGACCGGGCACTGTTGGTCAGCGACCCGAGCGCCGCACCGATCGGCATCGTCGCGGCCATGCCGAGCAGCAGCACGCCGAGCAGGTGCAGGTACGACCAGCCGCCGTCCGGCGCCAGCGCGGAGAAGGCGAACAGACACGGGATCAGGACCGCGGAGATGGACGTGAGCTGGGCGAGCGTCAGCGCTGTCGTCTTCCCGACCAGGTAGCCGAGCATCCCGTTCGGGGTCGACTTGGCGCGCAGCAGCGTGCCGTCCTCGCGGTCGATGGCCAGGTAGCCGGCCGCGCCGGTCAGGCCCTGGAACACGATGCCGGCGCCGAGCACGCCGGGTACGGTCGCCGCGCCGAGCGAGAGCGACGTGCCAGGCAGCGTGGCGTTGCGCATGAAGAACAACGTACCGAGGAAGAGCAGCACGAAGACGACCTGCCCGATCACGTCGTCGAGGTTGGTCCACGTCTGCTTGAACTCGATCCAGCCGCGGGCCACCCCGGCCCGCACGGCGACGGCGTTCATCGCGCACTCGCTTCCTGGAGGCTGATCTCGGTTTCGCCGCCGGCTTCCGCGCGGTGGACCAGCGCCATGTACGTGTCTTCCAGCGACGCCCGCCGGACCTCGAGGTCCGCGACGGCCTCGCCGTGCTGCTTGAACAGGTCGTGGACGTACTTCGTCGCTTCGGTCGTCAGGTGCACGAACCGCTGGCCGTCGATCGTCCAGCGCACCTCGGCCTCGCCGGAGATCTGCCGCGACAGCGCGTCGGCCGAGCCGTCGGCGACGATGCGGCCGCCGTTGAGGATGAGGATCCGGTCGGCCAGCTTCTCGGCCTCGTCGAGGTCGTGCGTGGTCAGCAGGATCGTCGTGTCCAGCTCGTCGGACAGCCGGTGCACCAGGTCGTGGAACTCCCGCCGCGCCTCCGGGTCGAAGCCCGCGGTCGGCTCGTCGAGGAACAGCAGCTCGGGCCGCCCGACGATGCCGATCGCGACGTCGAGCCGGCGCCGCTGGCCCCCGGAGAGGGTTTTGATCTTCTTCTGCCCGTGCTCGGTCAGCCCGACGGCCGCGATCAGCTCGGCGGTGTCCCACGGCCGCGGGTGGGACGCCGTCGAGTACGGCGCGTAGTACCGGCCGAGGTGCGCGAGCAGCTCCCGCACGCGCCACTTCCCGTGGTCACGCCAGGATTGCAGCACGACCCCCAGCCGCGCCCGCCAGTCTTCACCGCCGTGCGCCGGGTCGACGCCCAGGACGTCGACCTCGCCCGCCGACCGCATCCGGAACCCCTCGAGGATCTCGATCGTCGTCGTCTTGCCCGCGCCGTTCGGCCCGAGCAAGCACACGACCTCCCCCCGGTGCGCCTCGAACTCGACGCCGTGGAGCACGTCGTTCGCGCCGTAGCGCATCCGCAGCCCGCGCACGCGGACCGCGGGAACAGCTGGATCTCTCATCTCGCCAACCCCCATCGGACTGATGCGATCGAATGTAGCACACCTACTACATTTGATCAGAGTTCTGCTGCGCCGGGAACTTGACCCGCGGTCACCCGGTTCGCCGGGCATGGGTACCTGGCTGGGGCTGGCTCTTCCGGGCGGCGTCGTGATCCTGCTGGTCATGGCCGCGATCGAACTGCGGCCGCGCAAGAACGGCTCGCGCTTCAAGGCGCGGATGTCCGCGACGTACCTCGAAGAGACCACCGCGTTCCTCTACGGCACCAAGCGGCGTGAGCTGGAACACCGGGAAACGATGTCGATGCTCGTCGAGCAGGACGCCGACGGCGCGCCGCCCCTGCGTGACGTGGACCTCGAGGCCGGGATCGCCCGGATCCGGCCGCGTTCCGACCCGCCGGAGCCGGAAAACCGCCAGCTACAGTGACTCCCATGCCGACCCCAGCGCGTGTGCGAGCCGACGCGTGCCCGGGTGTTTTCGCACCCCACGACGCCGCCGACGGCCCATTGGCCCGCGTCCGGCTGCCCGGCGGTGCGGTTTCCGCGGCGCAGCTGCGCGCGCTGGCCGAGTGCGCCGAAGAGTGCGGCGACGGCGACCTCCATCTCACCTCGCGCGGCAACGTCCAGCTGCGCGGCGTCACCCGGCCCGGCCTCGCGGCGCGGCTGACCGACGCGGGCCTGCTGCCTTCGCCGTCGCACGAGCGGGTCCGGAACGTCCTCGCGTCGCCGTTGAGCGGGGTGCGCGGCGGGCTCGCCGACGTCCGCGGTCTGGCTGCCTCGCTCGACGTCCAGGTGTGCGCCACGCCGGAGCTGGCTTCGCTGCCGGGCCGTTTCCTCTTCGCCTTCGACGACGGACGCGGTGACGTCGCCGGCGAAGGCGCCGACGTCTGCTGGCGCGCTCTCGACGCCGACACCGGAACGCTCCTGCTCGCCGGCGGTGACACCGGACGCCGGGTGGCGCGTGCCGACGCCGTGGCGACGCTCGTCGAGGTCGCGCTGGAGTTCGGCCGGATCCGCGGATCCGCTTGGCGCGTCGCCGAACTCGACGACCCGGCCTGGCGCGGAACCCCCGTGCCGCGAACCGACGTCGAAGTCCCGGCCGGGCTGATCGAGCGGGACGGCGGCCGGGCCGCGGGTGTCGTGCCGCGCTTCGGGCAGCTGACCGCCCGCCAGGCCCGCGCCCTGGCGGAGTTCGGCCCGGCGCTGGTCACGCCGTGGAAGTCCGTGGTCCTGCCGGACGTCCCCGCCGACGTCTTCGAGCGGCTCGGCTTCGGCGGCGTCGCCTTGGGGACCACCGCGTGCATCGGACGGCCGGGCTGCGCGAAGTCCCGCGCCGACGTCCGGGCCGACGCCGTCTTCCGGCCGGGCCTGCGCGCGCACTTCTCGGGCTGCGAACGGCGGTGCGGAAAGCCCTCGCAGTCCCATGTGGACGTGGTCGCCGAAGCGGACGGATATCGGGTCGACGGCCGCTGGGTGCCGTTCGACGAGCTGAAGGGGAACCTGTGATCGACTACCTGCGGGACGGTGCCGAGATCTACCGGCACTCGTTCGCCACGATCCGCGAAGAGGCGGACCTGGCGATCCTGCCCGACGACGTGGCGGGCCTGGCGGTCCGCATGATCCACGCCTGCGGCATGGTCGATCTGGTCGACGACCTGCGCTACACGCTCGACGTCGTCGAGTCCGGCCGCGCGGCCCTGGAGGCCGGCGCGCCGATCCTGTGCGACGCGCAGATGATCGCCAGCGGCGTCACCCGGCGCCGGCTGCCCGCGGAAAACGAAGTCCTCTGCACGCTGTCGGATCCCAGCGTTCCTTCGCTGGCGGAGCGGATGGGCACCACGCGTTCGGCGGCGGCGCTGGAACTGTGGCGCGACAAGCTGCCCGGCTCGGTCGTGGCGATCGGCAACGCGCCGACCGCGCTCTTCCGCCTGCTGGAGATCCTCGACGAAGGCGTCGGCGCGCCCGCGGCGATCATCGGCGTGCCGGTCGGGTTCGTCGGCGCGGCCGAGTCCAAAGTGGAGCTCGCCAAGCGCGCCCCGGCGCCCTACCTGGTCGTGCACGGACGGCGGGGCGGCAGCGCGATGGCCGTCGCCGCGATCAACGCCCTCGCGAGCGTCGAAGAATGACGGGCACGTTGTACGGCGTCGGGCTCGGCCCCGGCGACCCGGAACTGATGACGGTCAAGGCCGCGCGGCTGATCTCCGAGGCGTCGGTGATCGCGTACCACTGCGCGCGGCACGGGCGCAGCATCGCGCGGTCGGTCGCCGAGCCGTACCTGCGCGAAGGGCAGATCGAGGAGAAGCTCGTCTACCCGGTCACGACCGAGACGACCGACCACCCCGGCGGGTACGAAGGCGCGATCGCGGACTTCTACGAGCTGAGCGCGAAGCGGCTCGCCGAGCACCTCGACGCCGGCCGCGACGTCGTCCTGCTCTGCGAGGGCGACCCGTTCTTCTACGGCTCGTACATGTACATGCACGAACGGCTTTCCGGCCGGTTCGAGGCGGTCGTCGTGCCCGGCGTGACGTCGGTGAGCGCGGCGTCGTCGGTGCTCGGCCGGCCGCTGGTCCAGCGGGACGAGGTCCTGACGGTGCTGCCGGGCACGCTGCCGGCGCCGGAACTGGCCCGGCGGCTCGCGGACACCGACGCGGCGGCCGTCCTGAAGCTGGGCCGGACGTTCGGCTCGGTGCGGGAGGCCTTCGAAGAAGCCGGGAAGCTCGACGACGCCGTTTTCGTCGAGCGCGCGACCTGGGAACAGCAGCGGGTCGAGCCCCTCGGTTCGGTGGATCCCGCTTCGGTGCCGTACTTCTCCTTGGCGCTGCTGCCTTCCCCGGCGTACGCGTCTCGCGTGTCGCCCGCTCCCGCTGGTTCTCCGGCACCGGCTTCCGGCGGCGAGGTCGTGGTCGTCGGCCTGGGTCCGGCCGGGCCGGAGTGGCTGACGCCCGAGGCCGCGTCGGAGCTTTCCGCGGCCGAGCACGTCGTCGGGTACGGGCCGTACGTCGCGCGGGTGCCGCAGAAGGCGGGCCAGCAGCGGCACGCGTCGGGCAACCGCGTGGAGGCCGACCGGGCTCGCGAGGCGCTGGAACTGGCGGCCGGCGGCGCGCGGGTGGCGGTCGTTTCCTCGGGCGACCCGGGGGTCTTCGCGATGGCGTCGGCGGTGCTGGAGCAGGTGTCCGCCGGCCACGGCGCGGGGGTGCGCGTCCGGATCGTCCCGGGCGTGACGGCGGCGCAGGCGGCGGCGTCCCGGGTCGGCGCGCCGCTGGGGCACGACTACTGCGTGCTCTCGCTGTCGGATCGGCTGAAGCCGTGGGAAATCATCGAGAAGCGTCTCGACGCGGCGGCCGCGGCGGACCTGGTGCTGGCGCTGTACAACCCGGCGTCGCGGTCCCGGACGACGCAGCTGGCGTCCGCTCGTGAAGTCCTGCTGCGGCACCGCGCTCCGGCGACGCCGGCGGTGGTGGCGCGGGACGTCGGCGGTCCGGAGGAGGACATCCGGATCACCACCCTGGGCGACCTCGATCCGTCCACTGTGGACATGCGCTGCCTGCTGATCGTGGGCTCGTCGAAGACCCGCGCGGAGAACGGGGTGGTGTGGACCCCGCGCAGCTACTGACGGCTGAGCTCGCGTTGCACCGCCGGGCGGCCCTGGCGGGCCGGGCGGCGTCGGCCGCGGGAGTACCCGGCCGCTTCCGCGCGTGGGAGCACGCGGGGTTGCTGGCGGTGCTGGCGACCGACCCGGCGCTGGCGTACCTGTCGACGGTGACCGGGGTGACACCGGAGACGCTGCCCGCGCTCCCGGAGCTGCTGAGTGCACCGGACTGGGACGGCGTCGACCCGGCGGTCGTCGCGCCGGCGGGTCTGCGGGTACCGGGCCTGGTACCGGCGGGCGAGCGGTTCCTGGCTGTGCGTCGCCTCGAGCCTGCGCCGTCGCGGCCGCCGGACGAGGCCGACGAGGAGGTCTTCCTGCGCGTCCTGCTGGCCGGCTTCGAGGCGAGGGGAGCGGTGGCCGCGTACATGGCCGCGGAACACCGGCTCCCGATCATGCGCCGGTTCCTGCTGGAGGACATCGCGGCCGCGGGCATGACGATCGACGCCGGGGTCGCGATCCTCGGCGCGGCATCGACTCTCCCGGAGTTCCGCGGCCGGGGAGCGCAGCCGACGTTGCTGCGCCGCCGCCTCGAAGCGGCCGCGGCGGAGGGCTGCACCCTGGCGGTGGCGACGGCCCGCCCCGGCTCACCGAGCGTGGCGAACCTGGAGCGGGCCGGGTTCCGCCTCCACCGCCGTCAGGCGTGGACCCGACCCTGACCTAGCGGGCGTGTGTCGTTCGTCGTAACGCCCACAGCTGGACGCTCGACTGTGAGGTCGCATTCTGCGTTCGGCTTGCCTTCGGGAGGTACCGATGTCCGACGCCGGTCAGAACCCTCTTGAGACCTCCGGCGACGACGAAGCGGCCGAGGTACTCGCCAAGGGAAACGTTGCCGAGGAAGACAGGATCGCCGCTTGGACTGCGGGCAAGGCGCTACTCAGCTTCCTTCCGGGGGGCGGCGCTGTCGTCGAAGTAGTCAACGGAATCCAGTTCGACAGCGACGAAGGCCTGGCCGATCTTGTCATGCGCGGGATGGACGCCGCGGCGAAAGCGAGATTCGAGGAAAGATCGCCGTCCTGGCTGCCATCGTCGCGAAATCAGTCGACGCGCCGAAGAACGAACGTGTCAAAGAGCGCATGCTGACCCAAGTCCTCGAGTCGATCGAGGAGGAACACATAGAGGTGCTGGTCAAGATCGAGGAGTGGCCAGCCGGCCAGCTCAGTGAGGAAGCCACTCAGGAGGACAAGGGCAGCGATGACTGCAACCGCGACAACCTCATCGCCAGTTTGCCCGACCTCGCACCAGTGGTGCGAATGCTCCTGAATTCGTTGGAATCCCAGCAGCTGATCGTCAATTCCGCCGAGGACACGGGGTTGTCCGTCTCCGGAGGGGCTCGCTACGCGCTGACCGACCTCGAGCAGGAGCTCATGGAACGTCTGCGCGATGAGTACGTTCGCCTGCGGTCTTGAGGCGGGGGCCGTAGTTGCCGCCCGCCCCAAGAAGCAGACAACTCAGCGAGTCGGGTCCTTGCCGTTGGGCTGGCTCGGTCCCGGTCCCGGCGACCACCACCCCGGCACGGTCTTCTCCCCGTGCACCACGGTCGGCGCGATGCCCTCCGTGAACGGCTCGATCTGCAGCAGCTGGCCCCACGACTGGCTCGGCTGCCCGATCAGGTAGCTCGGCACCTCGGGCTCCTCGGCCAGCTCCTCCAGCCACCCGATCGGCCCGCCGTTCGTCGACGACGCCCACTGGGCCTCGTCCGCCAAGCCGCCCGCCGTGATGCGGTACTCCGGGACCTGGGAGATCCCGTCGTGGGACGTCACCGGCTGGACGCACGGGTACACGAACGACGCCGGCCAGTCGACGTACACCGGCTTCGAGCCGATCTTGTCCGTCAGCGTCGTGAACGTCGGGACGCGCGGGGCGGACGCCGCGATCCAGCCGTCCTCCGTCAGGTCGTTGTCGACGATGTTGATGCGGACCGCGTTCGTCTCCGGCGGCAGGTCGCGCAGGTTGATGCGGGTGTCGTTCCAGCCGCCCGTGCCCGAGCCCGGCGGCAGCATGAACTGGCTGCGCAGGATCTTCACGCCCTCCGGCGTGTTGACGCCGTAGTCGAGGCTCACCGACGTCGGGCGGCGGGGCGCACCCGCCGTCGCCACCACGATCTGGCCGTCCGCCGGCTTCTCCGTCAGCGCGTACCAGTCGCTGCGCAGGCGACCCGCGCGCGTCTCCGGGTCGAGGTAGCTCGACCACATCGGCACGGTCTCCGGGGTGAACCCGTGCGGCGGCTCGGCCAGCGGGTCCTTGTCGTCGACCGAGCGGGTGTGGAAGCCGGTCTGGACGCGGCCGTTGTCCTGGTCGGGGTTCGGCAGCGGCGAGTTCTGCGGCTCCTTCGGCTTCTCCGCGACCGTCCGCTGCTCGGACTGCGGGCGCAGGATGCTCGTCGCCGCGTCGCGCTCGACCATCACGTGGTCGGACAGGTTGCAGCTCTTGCCGAACAGGTGCCCGACGTTCGCCGCGCCCAGGCTGTAGCTGCCGGACTGGTTGTGGATCGCCCACGCCATCGTGACGAACTCGCCCGCCGCCACCAGGCCGCAGACCACCACCAGCGACAGCGACCCGAGCCGCAGCGCGCGCAGCCGGCCTTCCTGGGGCTGGGTCGGCAGCCCCGGCCGGTGCGCGCGGACGTTCTCGACGAACGCGTAGATCCCGGCGACCGCGGCCGCGATCAGCAGGAGCGTCGACAGCGGGATGCCGCCGACCGAGGGCGCCACGTTCGTCCACTGGACGCCGAGGCGGGAGACGAACCAGTAGGTGTTCGGCCCGGTCGCGGCGAGCGCGGCGACCACCAGCAGCGCCGCGAGGAAGGCCGCGCGGTTGCGTTTGGACCGCAGCACCGTCGAACTGGTCGCGAGCGCGGCGAGGGCGGCCATCGACGCGCCGACCGCGGCGAACGCGCCGAAGTGGTGCGTCCACTTCGTCGGCGTCAGGGCCAGCAGCAGGAAGAACAGCGCCGTCGTGCCGATCAGGCGGCGGGCCGGGCCGAGCGACGCGCCGGGGATGCGGCCGCGGCGCAGCAGCACCACCAGGCAGGTGGCCGTGCAGAGCACGACCAGCAGCACCGGGAACCGGCGTGGCGCCGAGCCGTCCGGCAGGCTTTCGAACAGCAGCTGGTAGCGCGAAAGTTCCTGGAACCACGACAGGTTCGGGCCCACCTGGGTCCGGATCCGGGTGGCCTCCTGGACGGTCGCGAACGTCTGGTCGGCGAACACGACGACCAGCACCAGCAGCCCGGCCGCGGCGATCGGTGCGAGCACCGGCAGCCAGCCGTTTTCGTTCGCGCGCTGGCGGATCAGCTTGAACAGCGGGCGCGCGGCGACCAGGTACGGCGCCACCGCGATCAGGCCGGTCGGCGTCGCGGCGAGGGTGAAGCCGGCCGCGGTCAGGCCGAGGCACAGCGGCAGCAGCCGGCGGGTCACCAGCGTGCGCTCGACCGCGCAGATCGCCAGCAGCGAGCCGAGCGCGGCCACCGGCTCCGGGCGGACGCCGTTGTTGTAGGGCATCCACCAGATCAGGAACACCGTCGCGGCGGCCCAGCTGGCCGGGCGGCTGGTGCGGATCTGGGTGCCCAGGCGCGGCATCACCTCGCGGCTGATCAGCAGCCAGCTGAGCACGCCGAGCAGGAACGACGGCAGCCGGATCCACGGCGGCACCACGCTGACGTGCGCCATCAGCTCGAAGACGTGGTAGAACCAGCCGAACGGCGCCTCGGCGACGCCGAACCAGCGGTGGTAGTTCGTGAGGAACCCGGTCTGCTCGGTGACCCGGGCCATCGTGAGGATGTAGCCGTCGTCCGAGGTCACCGGCCCGATGAAGACCCACGCGCCGAGCGCGGCGATCACCGTGGCGTCGCGCATGGTCAGGCGCCACCAGCCGACTGGCGCCCAGCGCGGCGCGCGTCTCGCGGAGCCGGAGTCGCGGCGCCAGACCGCGATCATGCAGCCGATCAGCGACAGCACGGCGACCACGCCGACGCCGATCTTCAGCGCGGTCGGCGACGTCTGGTAGCGCGTGTCCGGCACGACCGAGACGTGCAGGCCGGCGATCGGGTCCTTGCTCGAGTTGATCGAGGAGTAGATGCCGATCACGCGGGGCCGGACGTCGCCGTTCGCGTGGAAGATCGGCGTCCCGGCCACGGCCAGGGTCATCTGCGTCGCGTCGACGTCCAGCTCGACGTCGCACTTCTCGGCCGGCAGCGGCTGCTGGGCGATCTGCTGGCCTTGGCTGGAGGCGATCAGCACGCCGTTGTCGACGCGCAGCTGCAGGCCGACGCCCTTGCCGGCGTTCGGGTCGGTGCGGCCGTCCGGCACGGTGGCGAAGAGCAGGCCCGGGCCGTTCGTGCGGGCGTCGACCGAGCGGATGGCCGCGCACGGCAGCTCGGCGCGCAGATCCTGGGCCCAGTACCCGGTCAAGGGCGCGTTGACGGAGCGGGTGTCGCTGCCGGTCGGCCAGACGACCTCCGCCGTGTCCTGCACCACCGGCAGGAAGGGGAAAGCCAGCGCGCACAAGGCCGAGAGCAACCCCAGCGCTACGGCAATCAGACGCATCGGCGCAACGCTAACGGGTCAGACGTCGGCGGCTGACGCAACCCCCGGGTCACGCGGGGTGAAGCGGCCATGGTGGAGGGCCTCGTTCAGGGGACGGCGGCTGCGCCAGCCGTGGCGCTCCAGGTCGGGCACGGTTTCCAGCTTGCTGACCGGCCCCACGCAGAGCCAGGCCACCGGCCGGATGCCGTCCGGGACGCCGAGCAGCTCGCCGAGGAACGGTTCGCGGTAGAAGCTGACCCAGCCGACGCCGAGGCCTTCGGCGGTCGCGGCGAGCCAGAGGTTCTGGATCGCCAGGCACACCGAGTACAGGCCGGCGTCGGCGATGGCGTGCCGGCCGAGGACGTCGGGCGCGCCGCGCGCCGGGTCGTAGGTGACGACGATGCCGAGGCTCGACTCGAGGATGCCCTCGATCTTGATGTTCGCGAAGGTGCTCGCGCGGTCGCCGTCGAGCTGCGCGGCGAAGACCTCGCGCTCCTCGTGGACGTGCTTCGCGAACGTCTCGCGCGTCGCGAAGTCGTCGACCAGCACGAAGTCCCACGGCTGGGTCAGCCCGACGCTCGGCGCGGCGTGCGCGGCCTGGAGGATCCGCATGAGCGTCGCTTCGGGGATCGGCTCGCCGGTGAACTCGCCGCGGACGTCCCGGCGCTTGCGAAGGACTTCGTAGAACTCTTCGATCATCGGTTGAGCACCCATTCGACGGCTTCGGTCACGGTTTCGGCGGTCTCCGTGCGCGGCCTCGGCGGCCGCCGGACGACGACGACGGGCTTGCCGAGTTCACGGGCCGCCGTCAGCTTCGCTTCGGTCTGCGGGCCGCCGGAGTCCTTGGTCACCAGGACGTCGACCTTTTCGAGCAGAGCGCGTTCGGCGGCCACCTCGTACGGGCCGCGGGCGAGGATCAGCTCGTGGTGCCGCGGCAGCGGCGGCTCCGGCGGGTCGACGCAGCGGATCAGGAACCACAGGTCGTCGAGGTGCGCGAAGGCCGGGAGACCTTGGCGGCCGCTGGTGAGGAAGACGCGTTCGCCCAGGCCGGGAAGTTGCCGGGCGGCGTCGTCGAGGTCGTCCGCCCAGTGCCAGACGTCGCCGGGGCCCGGCTGCCACCCCGGCCGGGCGAGCCGGAGAAGGGGGATTCCGGTGCGTTCGGCCGCTTTCGCCGCGTTCGCGCCGATGCGCTCGGCGAAGGGGTGCGTCGCGTCCACGACGGCCTTCACCTCGTTCTCGCTCAACCAGGCCGCGAGCCCGTCCGGGCCACCGAAGCCGCCTACGCGCACTTCGCCGACCGGGAGCCGCGGGCGAGCGACGCGTCCGGCCAGCGAAGACATGACGCTGACGTCGTTCTTCACGAGCTCTTCGGCGAGGTGCCGCGCTTCGCCGGTCCCGCCGAGGATGAGGATCACCGCGGACGTCCGTAGCCGACGGCCTCACGCCACCGGTCGAGGGTCCGCAGGTTGGCCAGGGTCTCCGCCCAGGTCAGCTCCGGTGCCTGCCGGTCGTCGATGTGCGCGGCGACGTGATCCGCTTCGCGCGCGAAGACGCCCTGCGTCGCTTCGACCTCGATGACCTCCGGCTCGCCGTCGGCCGGCGTGAGGATGATCTGCGAGATGCCGGGTTTGCGCAGCGGATGGATCCACGCGGGTTGCGGCACGTAGAGCTGCCCGCTTGACCCGTAGACGCGGATGCCGTCCTCGCGGGTGAGCCGGATGCCGCAGGAGATCGTCGCGAGGATGTCGCCGGGGAGGCGCAGCAGGCCGGTGGCGTACTCGTCGACGCCGCTCGCGCTCAGGTGCGCCATCCCGCTGACCTCGGTCGGCTCCACGACGTCCTGCCCGGTCGCGGCCTGGGCGACCAGCCGGGCCAGCGACGTGCAGTAGCAGCCGACGTCGAGGATCCCGCCGCCGCCGAGCGCGGGGTCGGACAGGCGGGCGGTCTCCTCCGGGTTGCTGTCGAAGGAGAAGGTCGTGTCGACCGCGCGGACCTCGCCGATCGCGCCGCTCGCGATGAGCTCGACCAGCCGCCGCGTCTGCGGGTGCAGGCGGTACATGAACGCCTCCATGAGGAAGACGTCGTGCTTGCGCGCGGCGGTGATGACCTCCTCGGCGTCGGCGGCGGTGATCGTCAGGGGCTTCTCGCACAGCACGTGCTTGCCCGCTTCGGCCGCCGCGATGGCCCACTGCTTGTGCAGCGCGTGCGGCGTCGAGACGTACACGGCGTCGACGTCGGGGTCGGCGAGGAGGTCTTCGTAGCTGCCGTAGGCCTTCGGGATCTCGAAGCGGGTCGCGAACTCGCGGGCGCGCCCGCCGTCCCGGGCCGCGACGGCGGTGAGCGTGCCGTGCTTGCTTTCGTCGACGCCCGCGGCGAAGTGGGCGGCGATGGTCCCGGCGGCCAGCAGGCCCCAACGCAGTTCGGTCACAACGACTCCGGTTGGTTCGCCCGGTCGCGGGCACTGGAATAGAGGAAGCTGTCGGGGAAGTCCGCGGCGGCGAGCACCCGGCCGACGAAGATGGTGGCGGCGCGGGTCATCCCGGCTTCCCGGACGAGTTTCGGCAGCTCACCGAGCACACCCCGCACGACGGTCTCGCCGGGTTGCGTGGCGAGCGCGACGACGGCGACGGGACAGTCGGCGCCGTAGTGCGGAGTCAGCTCGTCGGCGACGCGCTCGACGTGGTTGACGGCCAGGTGCAGCGCGAGGGTGGCCTCGGTGGCGGCGAAGGCGGCGAGGGTCTCCTTCGGCGGCATCTTCGTGGACCGGGCCTGGACGCGCGTGATCACCAGGCTCTGCCCGACTTCGGGCACGGTGAGCTCGCGGTTCAGCACGGCCGCGGAGGCGGCGAAGGCGGGCACGCCGGGAACGACGTCGTAGGGCACGTCCAGCGCGTCGAGGCGGCGCATCTGCTCGGCGACGGCGCTGTAGAGCGAGGGATCGCCGGAGGTCAGCCGGACCACGTCCTGACCCGCGTGGTGAGCCTCGGCCATCCGCGCGACGATCGCCTCCAGCGCGAGGTTCGCCGTGTCGACGAGAACGGCCTCCGGACGGCAGTGCGCCAGCAGGTCGGTCGGCGTCATGCTGCCGGGGTAGAGGCAGACATCGCAGCGGGCGAGCAAGTCGCGGCCCCGCACGGTGATGAGGTCCGCGGCACCGGGCCCGGCCCCGACGAAGTGCACGGTCATCGGCTGCTCCACTGCGTCACGACGCGAGCCGGCGTCCACCCGGTGAACCCGCCGAGCGTCCCGGCCCGCTCCACCCCGATCCGCACCAGCTCACCACCGTGCTGCGCATACGCTCGCGCCAGCACCTGCTCCGCCTCCAACGTCACTCCGTGCGCGACCACTCGCGCCTCCGTCGCCAGGCACGCGTCCAGCACGCCCGGCACCGTCACCCCGCCGCCGATGAACACCGCGTCCGGCGCCGGCAGCGCGCTCAGCGCGTCCGGCGCCTCGCCCGTCACCACCTCCAGTTCCGGTACCCCCAGGTCGAGCGCGTTCCGCCCGATCCGCTCCGCCCGCGCGGGGTCGCGCTCGATCGCGATCGCGCGGTTCAGCCCGTGCAGGCGTGACCACTCGATGCCGACGCTGCCCGCGCCCGCCCCGACGTCCCACAGCAGCTCGCCGGGGCTCGGCGCGAGCCGGGCCAGCGCCGACACCCGCAGGTCGCGCTTGGTCAGCTGGCCGTCGTGGGAGTACACGTCGTCCGGGATGCCGATCAGCGGCAGCGCCGGGCCCGCGCACCTCAGCCCGAACACCGTCAGCGGGCCGGGGTCGCCGGACCAGCCGTCGGAGATGCGCTCGTCGGGCCCGCCCAGGTTCTCCAGCGCGAACAGCTCGCTCTCGGCGTACCCGCGCACGGTCAGCAGGGAGCGCAACGCCGCCGCGTCGGCCCCCAGGACCAGCACCCGCCGCCCCGGCGCCAGCACCCGGGCGACGCGGGCCGACGACCGGCCGACGAGGGTCACCACCTCGGTCTCCTCGGCGGACCAGCCCAGCCGGGCCCGGGCCAGTGTCACCGACGAGACCGCGGGCAGCGCCTCGACCTCATATCCATGTGCCACGAGCGTAGTGCCGACCCCCGACAAAAACGGATCACCGCTGGCCAGGACGCAAATCCGCTCCCCTTCGTGCTCGGCCAGCAACGCGTCGAGCCCGGGCAGCAGCGGCGACGGCCACGGCTCGCGCACGACGTCTTCGGGCAGGTACGCCAGCTGCCGCGGCGCCCCGATCACGACGTCGGCGCCGAGCACCAGGGCCTGGGCTTGCTCGGACAGGCCGGACCACCCGTCCGCCCCGATCCCCACCACCGTCAACCGTGATTTTTCGCGCACGATTTCCCACCCTAAGCGAGCCGGGCGCTGTGCGATGATCGGCCGGTCGCCGACCCGGAGGAGTGCTGTTGAAGCCGTACCCGTTCACCGCCGTCGTCGGGCTGCCGGACCTGCGCCTGGCGCTGGTCCTCTCCTCGATCTCGCCCGCGGTCGGCGGCGTGCTGGTGCGCGGCGAGAAGGGCACCGCGAAGTCGACCATGGTCCGCGCGCTCGCGGGCCTGCTCCCGGGCGTGGACGTCGTGGACGGGTGCCGCTTTTCCTGTGATCCCGCGGCTCCCGACCCGCTCTGCCCGGACGGCCCGCACGACGGCGCGACGAGCCACCGCCGCCCGGCGAAGCTGGTCGAACTGCCGGTCGGCGCCGCCGAAGACCGCGTCATCGGCTCGCTGCACCTCGAACGCGCGCTCGCCGAAGGCGTCACGGACTTCCAGCCCGGCCTCCTCGCCGCCGCGCACCGCGGCCTGCTCTACGTCGACGAGGTCAACCTGCTCCACGACCACCTCGTCGACACCCTGCTCGACGCCGCCGCGATGGGCCGCGCGACCGTCGAACGCGAGGGCGTCTCGGTGTCGCACGCGGCCCGGTTCGTGCTGATCGGCACCATGAACCCCGAGGAAGGCGAGCTGCGGCCGCAGCTGCTCGACCGGTTCGGGCTGACCGTCGAGGTCGCTTCCAGCCGTGACCCGGAGCAGCGCGTCGAGGTCGTCCGGCGCCGTCTCGCCTACGAAGCGGATCCGGACGCCTTCGCCGCGCAGTACGCCGGCGAAGACGCGCAGCTCGCCGCGGACATCGAAGCGGCGCAACGGCTTCTGCCCGCCGTCAAGCTGCCCGACGACGCCCTGCGCCAGATCGCCGAGATCTGCGCCTCCTTCGAAGTCGACGGCATGCGCGCGGACATCGTCACCGCGCGCACGGCCGTCGCGCACGCGGCCTGGGCCGGCCGCGACGAGGTGACCACCGAGGACGTCCGCGTCGCCGCGCGGCTCGCGTTGCCGCACCGCCGTCGCCGCAACCCGTTCGACGCGCCCGGGATCTCGGAAGAGCAGCTGGAGCAGGCTCTCCAGGACGCCCAACCGGACCCGGGTCCCGAGGACGACGGCCCCGGCTCGGGGTCGACGCCCGAGGAAGCCCCGCAGGAAGTTCCGCAGGGGGACGCGCCGCAGGGACAGCCGCAGCAGAGCCAAAATGGTGGGCAGCAGAAGACCGTCGGCGCCGGCGAGACGTTCAAGGCGCGCGTGTTCCGCGTCAAGGGCATGGGTGAAGGCGAGCGCGGACGCCGGTCGCGCGCGATCACCGACAGCGGCCGCACCATCGGCGTCCAGCCCCCGAGCGTCCGCGACGGTCGTCCGCACTTGGTCGCGACTGTGAAAGCCGCGGCACCGCACCAGAAGTCCCGCGGCCGCGACGGCGCCGCGCTCAAGCTGCGTCCGGAGGACCTGCGGTACGCGCTGCGCGAAGGGCGCGAAGGCAACCTCGTGCTGTTCTGCGTCGACGCGTCCGGCTCGATGGGCGCGAAGGCCCGTATGCGCGAGGTCAAGTCCGCGGTCCTCTCGCTGCTGCTCGACGCCTACCAGCGCCGCGACAAGGTCGGGCTCGTGACGTTCCGCGGCAACGCCGCCGAGCTCGCGCTGCCGCCGACGATCAGCGTCGACGCCGCCGCGTCCCGCCTCGAAGGCCTCCCGACCGGCGGCCGGACGCCCCTCGCCGAGGGCCTCCTGGAGGCCGCGCGGGTGCTGCGCGTCGAGGAGATCCGCGATCCGCGGCGCCGTCCGCTGCTGGTCGTCGTCACCGACGGCCGCGCGACCAGCGGGCCCGACGCCGTCGCGCGCGCCCAGGCCGCGGCCGGGTTCCTCACCGGCGTCACGACGATCGTCATGGACTGCGAGAGCGGCAAGATGCGGCTCGGCCTGGCCGCCGATCTGGCCGCCCACCTGGGCGCGGAGCACGTTCCCCTCGCCGACGTCGCCGCCGAATCGCTGGCGAGCGCCGTCCGCGCCCGGACCGGAAAGGCCGCCTGATGCCGCAGGGAAAACCGTCAGTGGTGCCGGAAGACGGCTTGACCACCCGCCAGCGCCGCAACCGGCCGCTGCTCGCCGTGCACACCGGCGAGATGAAGGGCAAGTCGACCGCCGCGTTCGGGATGGCGTTGCGCGCGTGGAACCAGGGCTGGTCGATCGGCGTGTTCCAGTTCGTCAAGTCGGCGAAGTGGCGCGTCGGCGAGGAAGCCGCGTTCAAGGCGCTGGGGAAGCTGCACGACGACACCGGCCAGGGCGGGCCGGTCGAGTGGCACAAGATGGGCGAGGGCTGGAGCTGGGCGCGCAAGGCCGGCACCGACGAGGACCACGCCGAAAACGCGCGTGAGGGCTGGGCGGAGATCAAGCGCCGCCTCGCCGCCGAGACGCACGACTTCTACGTCCTCGACGAGTTCTCCTACCTGCTCAAGTGGGGCTGGCTCGACGTCGACGACGTCGTGTCCACCCTGATCGGCCGGCCCGGGCACCAGCACGTCGTCATCACCGGCCGGTACGCGCCGCCGGAGCTGGTCGAGGCCGCCGACCTGGTCGCCGAGATGACCAAGGTCAAGCACCCGATGGACGCCGGCCAGAAGGGCCAGCGGGGGATCGAGTGGTAGCGCGCGTGGTCGTCGCCGCGCCCGGGTCCGGGCACGGCAAGACGACCATCGCCGCGGGGCTGATGGCGGCGCTGCGCGAGGCCGGGCACCGCGTCTCGGGGCACAAGGTCGGCCCCGACTTCATCGACCCGAGCTACCACGCCCTGGCCACCGGGCGGCCGGCGCGGAACCTGGACCCGTTCCTGCAGGGCGAAGACCGGCTGATCCCGTTGCTGCGCCACGGTTCTCTCGGCGCGGACATCGCGGTCATCGAAGGCGTGATGGGACTCTTCGACGGCGCTCTCGGGACCGAGGGCTACGCCTCGACCGCGCACGTCGCCCGGGTGCTGGACGCGCCGGTGGTGCTGGTGGTGGACGCGTCGGCGGCGTCCCGCAGCGTCGCGGCGACCGTGCTCGGCTTCGCCCACTACGACAACCGCGTGCGGCTCGCCGGGGTGATCCTCAACAAGCTGGGCTCGCAGCGGCACCTCGACGAGATCGCGTCGGCGCTCGAAGCGACCGGCGTCCCGCTGCTGGGAGCGTTGTACCGCAACGAAGAGATCCACGCGCCGAGCCGGCACCTGGGCCTCGTGCCGGCGGCGGAACGCGCGGCCGAGGCGCAGCACGTGCTGCCGGCGCTGGCCGCGTGGGTGCGGGACGGCGTGGACCTCGAAGCGATCGTCCGGATCGCGGCCGCGGCACCGCCGCTTTCCGCGCCGGCCTGGGAACCGTCCGGAGTGGACGGCCCGCGGGTGACGGTCGCGGCCGCCGGGGGACCGGCGTTCACCTTCCGCTACACCGAGAACGTCGAGCTGCTGGCCGCGTGCGGCGTCGACGTCGTGGACATCGATCCGTTGCGGGACAAGGCGTTGCCCGACGGGTGTGCCGGGCTGTACTTCGGCGGCGGCTTCCCCGAGGTGCACGCGGCGGAGCTGTCGGCGAACACGCCGTTGCTGCGTGCAGTGGCTTCGGCCATCGCACGCGGGATGCCGGTGAGTGCGGAGTGCGCGGGCCTGCTGTACCTGTGCCAGTCGCTGGACGGCGTGCCGATGGTCGGCGCGGTGCCCGCGGACGCGAAGATGACCGCGCGCGGCAAGCTCGGCTATCGCCGCGCGGTCGCCGTCGAGGACAACCTCCTGGCGTCGGCCGGCCAGCGCGTCACCGGGCACGAGTTCCACCGCACCGAAGTGACGCCGTCGCACGGGACTTCGGCGGCGTGGGGCTGGGACCGGCAGCTGGACGGATTCGCGTCGCCGACGCTGCACGCGTCCTACCTGCACGTCCACTGGGCCGGGTACCCGGAGCTGGCCCACCGGTTCGCGGCGCGGGTCCGGGCTCATGCCTGAGTACGACCTGCGCCACCACGGCGATCGCGAAGTCGGGCCGGGGCTGGTCGACCTCGCCGTCAACGTCCGGTTGCCGCGGCCTCCGGCCTGGCTGCGGGACGAACTGGTCTCCGCTTTGGACTCTTTGGCGGCTTATCCGTCCACTGTGGACGCGGCTGCGACCGTCGCTGCCCGCCACGGCCGTCCGTTGCCGGAAGTACTGGTCACCGCGGGTGCGGCGGAGGCGTTCACGCTGCTGGCGTCCGCGTTTCGGCCGCGGCACGCGGTGGTCGTGCACCCGCAGTTCACCGAGCCGGAAGCGGCGTTGCGGGTGGCGGGTCATGCGGTTTCGCGGGTAATTCTGTCCGAAAAGGACGGTTTCGTCCTCGATCCGGCGCTGGTCCCGGCCGACGCCGACCTGGTCTTCGTCGGCAATCCGACAAACCCGACGTCGGTCCTGCACCCGGCGTCGTCGCTGCTTTCCCTGGTCCGACCTGGGCGGCTGCTCGTGGTGGACGAGGCTTTCCTGGACGCGATCCCGGGCGAGGCCGAGAGCGTGGCGTCCGGTGTCCCCGGCGTCGTCGTGCTGCGCAGCCTGACGAAGACGTGGGGGCTGGCCGGGCTGCGGGCCGGGTACGTGCTCGCTTCGCCGGACGTCATCCAGCGGCTGCGGGCGGTGCAGGTGCCGTGGTCGGTGTCCACGTTGGCCGGGGTGGCGACCGTGGCGTGCTGCCGCCCGTCCGCCCTGGAGGAAGCGGAAAAGCTGGCGATCGCGGCGGAGTCGGACCGCGAGTACCTGGCGTCCGGCCTGACGGCGGCGGGGGTGCCGGTGCTGGGCGACCCGCGCGGCCCGTTCGTGCTGGTGCGTGTTCCCGATGGTGCTTCCCTGCGCACGCGTCTGCGCGAAGCGGGTTACGCGGTGCGGCGAGGGGACACGTTCCCCGGCCTCGGCCCGGACCACCTGCGCTTGGCGGTCCGCGACCGCGCGACGACGGACGCGTTCTTGACCGCGTTGCGGAAACTTTTGTAAACACCGACAGGGGGTTGTCGCCACCGCGGCCGAAAGTGGGCGGAGCCGGGAAACGCCCGGTGTGGCAGCGGAAGGAACGACATGCCCCGATTCAACGACGTCGCCTGGTTCGAGATCGGCACCGACGACCCGGCGGCCGCCGAACGGTTCTACGGCGACGTCTTCGGCTGGAAGGTCGCGCAGGACGACGCGGCGAGCACCGACACCGCCTACCGCGTCATCGACACCGGCGGCTCGCGCGGCGGGCTGTTCACCGGCGAGGAGAACTACGCGATCTTCACCGTGCTGGTCGAGGACGTCGAGGCCACCTGCCGCCAGGTCGAGGAAGCCGGCGGGCGGGTGCAACGGCCGCCGAGCGTCAACCCGGTCGGCGTGACGTTCGCGCACGTGCTCGACCCGGCCGGCAACCACTTCTCCGTGTTCACCCCGCCAAAGTGAGCTGCTCGACGTCGCCGTAGGGGATGTCGAGGTCCTCGGGCCGCAGCCGGCGCAGCGGCGGAACCTCGGCCAGCACGGAGAAGGAGGCGATCCGGTCGGTGCGGAAGGCCCGGATCTCCTTCCGCAGCCGGCACCAGGCGATGAGGTACCAGTGCTCGGGCTTGCCGACGTAGCCGAGCGGCTCGACGTCTCGCCGGCTGACGGCGCCGCCCCGGTCGGTGTAGCGGAGGCGCAGGACGCGGCGGACGCCGAGCACGGGCGGCATCGGCGGGATGGGCCCGCTGCCGAGCAGGTGGACACAGGTGGCGAGGTTCTGCGCGGCCTCGACGTCCTCCCGCCGCATCGCCGCGACGAGCTTGCGCAGCGCCGAGCGCCCGTCCGCCTGGAAGGGGGTGCCGTCGAGGTGCCTCAGCGCGAGCGCCATGGCGACGGCCTCGCCGGGCGTCAGGTTGACCGGCGGCATCGTGTGCGCCTTGTCGAGGCAGTACCCGCCGGTGCGGCCCGTCTCGGCGTAGATGGGCACGCCGGACTGCTGCAGCGCGCTGATGTCCCGTTCGACGGTGCGGACGCTCACCTCGAACCGGGACGCGAGCCAGCGCGCGCTGCGGGGACGAGGGGCGACGACACGGAGCTCTTCGACGAGCGCGTACAGCCGATCGGTTCGGTTCACGCGTCGCACTCTAGGAAGGGGGTACGACAGTTTCAGGCGAGCGCGAGCAGGGCGGCCGCGACGGCGACCTCGACGCCCGCACCGAGGACGTCGCCGGTGACGCCGCCGAGGCGCCGGGTGCACCGCCACAGCAGCGCCCCGGTGACGGCGTAGGCGAGGACTACCGCGAGTGGTCCGCGCCACCACGGCAGCCCGGGCAGCAGGGTGGCGAGGCCGGCGGCAGCGAGGCCGACGGCGATCGCCGCGGTGCGGGGAACCGAGCCCGCGACGGTGGCGCCGAGGCCCTCCGGCCGGGCCGACGGGACGCCACGGGCGCACGCGAGCGAGAGCGTGCACCGGCCGACGAGGACTGCCGCGGCCGCGGTGACCGGGCCGGCGGCGGTCAGCGCGCCGACCTGGACGAGGAGGACGAACACGAGCGTCGCGACCCCAGTGGGCCCGGAGTCGCCGCGGCGCATGACGTCGAGGGCCTTGGCGCGGTCGTAGGAAGCACCGAGGCCGTCCGCGGTGTCGGCGAGCCCGTCGAGGTGCAGCCCCCGGCTGCCGAGGGCGACGGCGCCGAGTGCGAGAGCGGCAGTAGCGAGAGAGGGGAGGTGAACAGCTTGTCCGGCGGCGACGACCAGACCGGCGGCCACGGCGAGCGGAAGGGCGGCCAGGGGAGCCAGCAGCATGGCTCCGCCGGCCACCCGCCGGTCGATGACGCGGGGCGCCGGGACGGGAACGGTGGTCAACGTCCCGACGGCCATCCGCGCGGAGTCGGTCCAGCGGCTCACGTCAAGTCGGCCAGCAGACCCATGTCCGCCAGGATCGCGCGCGCCGCCCGGAGCGTCGGGACGGCCTGCACCGCGCCGCTGCCTTCGCCGAGCCGCAGCCCGAAGTCCAAGATCGGCTCCAGGCCCAGCGCCTTCAGCGCGAACGCTTGCGAAGGTTCGGTCGACCGGTGCCCGGCCAGCCACCACTGCTCCGCGCCCGGCGCGATGTCCCGTGCGACCAGGGCCGCCGCGCCCGAGAACACGCCGTCCAGCAGCACCGGGATGCCCCGTATGGCCGCCTCGACCAGGAACCCGGCCGTCGCCGCGACGCACGCGCTGCCCAGGGCCGTCAGCCGCTCGAACGGGTCCTCCGTCCGGCCCGCCGTCCGCGTCAGTGCCGCCGCGACCGCCGCCGTCTTGCGCTCGAGGCCGTCCGCGTCGACTCCGGTGCCGGTGCCGACCACCTCGGCGGCCGGCAGCCCCAGCGAGGCCGCTACCAAGGCCGCGCACATCGCCGTGTTGCCGATCCCCATGTCGCCCGGGATCAGCACGTCCGCGTCCGCTTCCTCGCCGGCGATGGCCCGGCCGGCCTCGAAGGCGGCCTGCGCTTCACCCGGCAGCAGGGCGTCCTCGACGTCGATCGAGCCCGAGCCGCGGCGGATCTTGTGCGCGGTGACCTCGGGCGGTACGTCCGCGCCGTCCCAGTCGACGCCCAGGTCGGCCACGCGCACCTTCGCGCCGACCTGCGCGGCCAGCACGTTGACGCCGCTCTTGCCGGCCAGGAACACCCGCACCATCGCCGCGGTCACCTCGCGCGGGTACGCCGACAGCGCGGACACGCCGTGGTCGCCCGCGAAGACGACCACCCGGACGTCGTCCAGCGGGCGCGGCGGCACGCTCCCGTGGGCGGCGGACAGCCAGGCGGCGATCTCCTCGAGCCTGCCGAGCGAGCCGAGCGGCTTGACCAGGCCGTCGAGCCGCTCCTGCGCGGCGGCGCGGGCGGTGGGGTCGGGGACGGGAACTTCGAACACGGGCGCCTCCTGGCTACAGGTCGAGCGCCCGGCCCGCGACGACCAGCACGACCCGGTCGGCGTCGGCGGACACCCGGTTGTTGAGTGCGCCCAGCACATCACGGAACAGCCGTCCGGACGACGTTGCGGGCACCACACCGCTGCCGACCTCGTTGCTGACCGCGACCACGGGCACCCGCGCCGCGGCCCAGGCGGCCAGGAAGTCCTCGAGCCGGTCGTCCAGCCGGTGCTCCCAGCCGGGCTGCTGCTTCCACGCGCCGACGTCGTCCAGCACGCGGGACAGCCACGTGCCGAGGCAGTCGATCAGCAGCGGCTCGGTCGCCTTCCGGAGGGTGCCCGCGAGGTCGGTGGTCTCGACGGTCTTCCAGTGCGACGGCCGCCGCGCCTGGTGCGCGGCCACCCGCGCGGCCCATTCGGGGTCGTCTTCGCCGGCGGGCAGGCCCGGTGCGACGTAGACGAGGTGCGAGTGGCCGGCGACGAGCCGTTCGGCGTGCCGCGACTTACCCGAGCGCACGCCGCCGAGGACCAGCACCTTGTCTTCGTCGCGGCCGTACCGGCGCAGGGCGCGGGCCAGGGTCTCGAGGTAGCCCGCGAGGCGGGCCGTCAGCCTCGCCGACGTCTTCTTCCCCGCGGAGGCGGTGGGCGCAGTCATACCCGGCATTGTGGTGCACGCGCTACCGTGCGCCACGTGCCACTCCGTCTAGGGACAACCGCTGCCGGACTCGTTACCGGATACGCCGCCGACACCCTGTTCGGCGACCCTCGACGGGGGCACCCGGTCGCGCTGTTCGGGTCGGCCGCCGCGCGCCTCGAACGCCTCCTGTGGGCGGACTCGAAGCCGCGCGGAGCCGTGTACGCGGGGTTGTGTTCCTTCGGTGCTGTCGGCCTCGGGGTCGCGCTTCAGACGGCGACGCGGCGAAGCCCCTTCGCTCGCTTCTCCGTCACGGCCGTGTGTACGTGGGTCGTGCTCGGCGGTCGCGGCCTCGCCGCCGAAGGCGCCGAAATGGCCAGACTGCTCGAAAGGGGCGAAGTGCCTTCGGCGCGTGCGAGGCTCTCGCACCTCTGCGCGCGCGACGCGACGGCGCTCGACTCCGCCGAGCTCACCCGCGCGGCGACCGAGTCGATCGCCGAGAACACGTCGGACGCCGTGGTCGCGCCATTGTTCTGGGGCGCGGTCGCCGGGCTGCCGGGCCTGCTCGGGTACCGGGCGCTGAACACGCTCGACGCGATGGTCGGCTACCGGTCGCCGCGGTACCGGCGGTTCGGCTGGGCCGCGGCCCGGGCCGACGACGTGGCCAACCTGGTGCCGTCCCGGGCCGGCGCGCTGCTCACGGCGTTGTGCGCGCCGCTGGCGGGCGGACGCGCGCGGGAGGCGTGGCGGATCTGGCGCCGCGACGGCGGCCGGCACCCGAGCCCGAACGCGGGCCAGGTCGAGGCGGCGTTCGCCGGAGCGCTGGACATCCGGCTGGGCGGAACGAACAGCTACGGGGGTGAGGTGGAGAGCCGCGCCCGGCTGGGAGATGGCCGCGACCCCGAGCCGGTCGACCTGCGCCGGGCGGTGCGGCTGTCGCGCTGGGTAGGGGCGGCCTCAGCCGCCGTCGCGGCCGTCGCGGCTTCCGCAGCAGCGGGAGCCGCCCGATGAGCGGTCTCCTCATCGCCGGCACGACGTCCGACGCCGGCAAGAGCCTCGTCACCGCCGGGGTCTGCCGGTGGCTGGCCCGCCGCGGCGTGCGCGTCGCACCCTTCAAGGCGCAGAACATGTCCAACAACTCCATGGTCTGCGCCGACGGGGCCGAGATCGGGCGCGCCCAGTGGCTGCAGGCCCGGGCCGCGCGCGTCGAACCCGAAGCGGCCATGAACCCCGTCCTGCTCAAGCCCGGCAGCGACCGGCGCAGTCACGTCGTCGCGCTCGGGAAGCCCTTCGGCACCCTCGAAGCCGGCGAGTACGCCACCGGGCGCGCCGGGCTGGCCGAGATCGCCTTCGGCGCGTTCCAGGACCTGAGCGACCGCTACGACGTCGTCGTCTGCGAAGGGGCCGGGAGTCCCGCCGAGATCAACCTGCGCGGCGGGGACTACGTCAACATGGGCCTCGCCCGGCGGTTCGGGCTGCCGGTGCTCGTCGTCGGCGACATCGACCGCGGCGGCGTCCTCGCCGCGATGTTCGGCACGCTCGCCCTGCTGTCGGCCGAGGACCAGGCGCTCGTCGCCGGCTGGGTGGTCAACAAGTTCCGCGGCGACGTCGGGCTGCTGCGGCCCGGCCTCGACAGCCTGGAGAAGGTGACCGGGCGGCCGGTGCTGGGCGTGCTCCCGTGGCTCGACCGCGTCTGGATCGACTCCGAGGACGCCCTCGCCGCCGCGGGCTGGCGCCGGGAGGCCCAGGGCCGGGGCCTGCGGGTGGCCGTCGCGCGGTTCCCGCGCGCGTCCAACGCCACGGACGTCGACGCGCTCGCCGCCGAACCCGGCGTCACCGTCACGCTCACCGCCGACCCGGACACCGTCGCGGACGCCGACGTCGTCGTGCTGCCCGGGTCGCGCGCCACGGTCACCGATCTCGCGTGGCTGCGCGACCGCGGCCTCGACACGGCGGTCGCGGCCCGCGCCGCCGCCGGGCGCCCGGTGCTCGGCATCTGCGGCGGCTACCAGATGCTCACCGAGTCCATTGTGGACGAGGTCGAGTCCGGGGCGGGTGAGGTGCCCGGGCTCGGCCTGCTCCCGGCCCGGGTGACGTTCGCCGAGGAGAAGGTGCTCGCCCGGCCGACCGGAACGTGGCGCGGCGCCCCCGTCGAGGCGTACGAGATCCACCACGGTTCGGTCACGGTCGAAGCGCCCCTGGAGTCCTTTTTGGACGGCGTCCGGCACGGCTCGGTCTGGGGCACGATGTGGCACGGAGCCTTCGAGAACGACGAGTTCCGCCGGGCGTGGCTCACGGAAGCGGCGGCCCAGGCCGGCATCGAATGGACCCCGGCGCCGGACGCCCCCGGCTTCGGCACCCTGCGGGAGGAGATGCTGGACAAGCTGGCCGACGCGGTCGACGAGCACCTGGACACGGCGGCGCTGCGCACCCTGCTGGAGCTGGGCGCACCGAAGGACCTGCCGTTCGTCCCGCCCGGCGCGCCCTGACGGTCAGGGCCGCACGGGCGCGGTGAGCTTCCCGCTGACCTGCCGCAAGGTGCAGACCGCCTCCCGGCCCCCGGCTTTCCAGGACGACTCGGTCGGGACGTGCGCGGCGAACCCGATGCTGGGCGGCGGGGTGCCCTCGGTGAAGAACGCGGCCGCCGCGATCCGGCACAAGGCCTGCGCCGGCTCCTGCAGCTCGGTGCGCCCAGGGTACGTCTCGTACCCGTTGCCGACGTCGACCCGCGCGGCGATCTGCTCGTCGTGCGGCAGGTCGCAGGCGACCGGGCTCACCTGCGCGCCGTCCGCGCCGGAGTCGAGGCAGTCGCCGATCGCCATGGCATTGATGGAGTCCGGGGCGGTCGCCGCGCCCGTGGCGTGCTGCGGCGTGATCGCCACCAAGCCGGCGCCGATCCAGAGCACGCTGAGCACCAGCCCGGCGATCGCCAGGCCGGTGCCGTCCCGGCCGTTGCGGCCGATCCGGATCAGGGCACGGGTCCCGAAGCCGAGGGCGAGCGGGACCACGCCGAGCAGCCCCATGACGAACGCCGTGATCGCGAACCCGTCGGTCCCGGGGGACTCGACGGGTCCGCGGACGGTCGTCTGGGCGTGATTGGACAGCGTGGAGCGTGTGTCGTCGAACAACAGGGTCCCCTCCGGAATCCCCCGACCCGGCCGGGAGAACTCTAGGACCCCATGATCACGATGCGGCGACGGTGGCGGTCTTCTTGGTGAGCGTCTTCTCCGCGAAGGCGCCGAAGGCGAGGCCGAGGGCCAGCCAGAGCGTCACCTGCGTGCCGACCGACGCCGTGCGGAAGCTCCACAGCGTCGAGGCCGGGAAGTCCGCCGGGACCTCGTCGACCACCGGCATCAGCCAGGCCACCACGCCGACCACGACGAGGTAGCCCGCCGCGGCCAGGAGGAAGCCGTTCCACGCTCCGAAGCGGTCCGCGAGCTTGCGGCCGAAGACCGTCGCGAGGATGCCGACCAGCAGCGACACCGCGACGAACCCGAAGTACAGCTCGGTGCGGGAGTCGATCGTGCCCGGCTGGCCCACCGCCGGCGGGTTGGCCGGGTACTTGAGGAACGGCACCAGGAAAACCACCGCGAACGCGCCGCCGGTGAGCAGCAGCGCCGTCACGCGGGGGCGGAGGTTGCCGAGGCGGCCTTGGGCGAACGCGAAGGCGAGCGAGAGCAGGCCACCGATCGCGACGCCGTAGACCAGGACGCCGGTCAGCAGCCCGACGGTGCTCTGGATGTCCCGGGGGACGAGCTCTTCCTCGTGTTGCTCGGCCGGTGCGGGCGTGGCGCCGGCGTCGTGGGAATGGGAGTGACCGCCGGAGTCTTCGAGGCCGATGGCGGTGTTGACCGACGGCTCACCGAAGGCGTAGGCGAACCCGAACGCGAGCACGCCGGCTATCAGGCCCGCGAGCATGCCGCGGACCAGCAGGGTCTTCATCATGGGAGTACGTGCCGCCGATCAGTGGCAGGGGAAGGCCAGCAGGTGCCGGCCGTCGTGCACGAACTCGTGGACGTACATGTTCGCGAACACCGCGGTGGCGCCCTGTTCGGCGCTGACGAAGTACAGCGCGATCAGGGCGAGGAGCACCACGAACACCGCCCACGGCACGATCTCACGGATCGGGATGCGGATCGGGAGCGGGACGGCGGGAGCTGCCGTGTGGGACATGAGCGTGGCCTCCTCGGGCTTTCGCGGCCTCATCGGGGTCGGTCACGACGGTCCGGGTCTGGCTTCCCCCTGGTGGGGGTCACAGTGGCGCGACCGCGCGGACTTGCACCGCGTTCCGGAATCCGTCGTCTGGCCGGTTGAGCGTAGGTCCGCCGTTTGGGCTGCGTCAATGTGACAATGCCGCGGTGACTCGAATGGTGGCGGCCCTCGATGTGGGCGGGACGACGATCAAGGCGGCGTTGCTCGACGAGCAGCTCCAGCCCAAGGCGACGCTGCGGGCGGAGACGGCACGCAGCGCGGACGGCACGGCGCTGGCGGCCCAGGTCGCGGAGATCGTGACGGCGCTGGCGGAGCAGGCGGGCACCGGCCGGCCGGCGGCGGTGGGCGTGGTGGTGCCCGGGATCGTCGACGAGGAGACCCGCGTCTGCCACTTCTCGGCCAACCTGGACTGGCGCGAGGTCCCGTTCGGCGAGCTGCTGGAGAGCCGGCTGGGCCTGCCGGTGGCGTTCGGCCACGACGTGACGGCGGGCGGCATCGCCGAGTTCCGCGTAGGAGCGGGCCAGGGAGCGACGAACGCGGCGTTCATCCCGGTCGGAACGGGCATAGCGGCAGCGCTCCTGCTCGACGGCCGCATCCACCGGGCGCACGGGCAGGCGGGCGAGGTAGGGCACATCGACGTCGGCCACCCGGGCAAGTGCGGCTGCGGAGCAACGGGCTGCTTGGAGGCAATCTCGTCGGCGGCGGCGATCGCGCGGAGGTACCGGGAGCGAACGGGCCGCCCGGCCGACGGAGCGCGCGAGGTGGTGGACCTGGCCCGCCACGGCGACGAGGTGGCGGTAGCGGTGGTCCAGGACGCTTTGGACGGCTTGGGGCACGGAATCCGAACGCTGCTGACGTTGCTGGGTCCGGAGGTGATCGTCCTGGGCGGCGGTTTGTTCACGGCGGCGGACTACGTACTGGAGCCGGTCCGCGACTGGCTGGCGGCGCATTTGACGTTCCAGCGGATGCCGGAGTTGAGAATCGCAAAACTGGGCGACGAGGCCGGCCGCCTGGGCGCGGGCCTGCTGGCGCTGGACTTGCTGAAGGAATGAAGGGAAGGCCACCGGCCGGGGAGTAAGCCGGGCGGGTCGGTGGGCGGCGGAAAGCCAGATGGTCAAGGCTTCACCGCCCCCCGGCCAACCCCCACCTCCCGGCCCACCCCACCGGCCCCGCCCGCCACCCCCCGGCCCCGGCCGGTACCCAACCCCGGGCCCCCAACCCGCCCGGCCCCCAGGCCTAAGCCCTAAAGTGCCCGCAAGAACGCCAGCGACGGCATGAAGAAGTACTCCCCACCTCGCAACGTCACCGCCTGCGGCACCGGCTCAGCCGTCCGCTGGGTCGACCCTCCCCACTCCACCGTGTACTCCGACTCGCCACGCACTCCCTGCCCGATCACCGGGTCCAGCCCCGGGGTCACGCCCTCGGCTATCGGGAAGCCGGGGTTGTCCGCCCACAGCGCCTGCGTGAACTCGAACTGGTTCCCCAGCACCGAATTGAACGCCATGAACAACAACCCCACGCCACCGCTCGGCCGCGCCGAAGGGGGGACCTCCGCGTTCGGGTCGTCCGGGCGCTCGCCGTACGTCACACCCCGGCGGGCCATCAAGTGCAGGCGCTCGGCGGACGGGTCTTCCGCTCCTCCCGAACCACGTGGGTTCGTCTTGCGGATGTGCGCCTGGAACGGGCACTTCAGCGCCGCTCGGTCGCTGTCGTACGTGAAGTTGTTCGATACCGGGCTCTCCGCGCCGTCCTCCCGTTGCGTCGTCAACGGGGTTCCGTCCTCGAACCGGCCGATCAGCATCGCTCCCGCTCGCTCGCGGTCGTCGCCCGTCAAGCCGAGCGTGTCCGCCAAGTCCGCCTCGGCCTGCTTGAACCGCCGGACGTTCTGCTCCAGCTTGCGGAACACGAAATAGCTGCCGAAGTGCACGCCCGGATCCGGGGCCGCGGGGTCCGGGACCAGCACCTGGGACAGCGGCGCCGCCGGGTTCCACACGTTGATGCCGTCCGTGTTGTTCTTCTCCGCGTCCACGTCCTCCGTGAGGAACAGCGGCTGGCTGCGGCCGTCGACGTACCCGAAGTGCTCGATGCCCTCGCCGCGCGCGTTGACGCGGCCGAGGCCCGTTTCCTCCGCCAGCACCGTCACCGAATCCGGCAGCAGGCCGAGGATTTCGTTGCGCCGCGCGGTCATCGCCTTGTCCGTCGCGTCGCCGATCAGCACGACCGCGTGGATTTCGTTGTGGTACCCCGGATCGAACGTCGAGCGCGGCGGGTCGTTCAGCTTCCGCCGGGTCGCCGGCGCCGCCATCCCGCGCCGGAAAGCCTCGTCATCCGGGAAGTTCTCGACGCCGAGAACCCCGTAACCCGCCGCCGTGAGCCCGACGCCGACGTACGGCGTGCCCGCCGCGCCGCCTTCCTTGAACGCGCCGACTTCCTCGAGGTGTTCCTTGGCGGACTTCATCTTCCCGGTGACCGAGACCAGGAACGCCCGCGCCTCCGCGGCGTCGCCGAATCCCAGCAGCAGCGCGGAAAGATGGTCCCGGACGTGGGCCTTGAGGATGTTCGGCTGCAGTTCGCCGAGCATCACCCCGGCGTCCCCGGTCGCGGTGGTCCAGGACAGCGTGGTGGACAGATCGACACTCATTTGCGGGCTCCCCTCCCGTGTGAACGGGCGCACGACCGACCGAAGCTCCCCCTCGCCGGTCGTGCCCCTGGTACCAGGCTGCCGTCGCCCCGGGGCCGCGTGCCACCCATTCCCCGGCATTCACACGAAAGATTAAGTTGAACGTAGAACCGTTCGCCCGCAACGAAAACGCGGGCCCCGGAGCGGGACCCGCGTTTCCGTCAGGAAATGGTCAGTACCACCACTGCGACTTGCCGCCCGCGATGTAGTCCCACAGCTGCAGGCGCGTGCCGTTGGAACCGACCGAACCCTCACCGGTCAGGTACCGGTTGTTCTGCGGGCTCTGCAGGCGCAGGTAGCCCTCCGGGTTCACGGTGTCGGCCCACCACTGGTTCTTGGCACCGGCCCGGTAGTCCCACAGCTGGACCTTGGTGCCGTTGGCGCCGGCCGTGCCGAGGTCGGCGTCGAGGTACCGGCCGCTCTGCACGTTCTGGAAGCGCAGGTAGCCCTCCGGGATGCTGGTGATGTAGAACGCCTGGTTCGCGGCGTACTCGTTGCAGTCCCACAGCTGCATCTTCGTGCCGTTGGCGCCGATCGTGCCGAGGTCCGCGTCCCAGCAGCGGCCGAAGGCGGCGGACTCGATCAGGTAGGCGTCGGCCTGGGCGACCTGCGCGCCCGCGACCCCGGGGGTGGACCGGTGAGCGGCACCGACCTTCGCCGGCCGCAGCTTGATCCCGCCGGCGAGCGCCGAGACCGCGGTGCCCTTGCCGTCGGCGGGCGCCGCGCCGGCCTGCGGAACGGCGACCAGGCCGAACAGGCCGGCCGCCGCGGCGACCGTCACCATCAGCCGCTTCATCTTCGTCATGCTTTCCCCTTGTCGTCGGTTCACCCGTGGTGACGAAAGGGCGCCAGCCGACTCCGGGTCCGCGTGGACCCGGCGCGTGGTCGTGCCGGCGAATCCCCCTCGTCGAGACCGTCAAACCCCCGAAAGCGATCTCTCGGACCATCATTCATCGCGCTCACGTCGTCGTCGAGGTCATTTCCGCGAGGGGCCAAAACGCACGTCAGGCGTGTAACGGAACGGAACCGGCGCCGATAGACGGGCAGACACGGGGGGAGAGGCGTGCGCATCGAGCTGACGTTGCCCGACCTCGTCCGCGTCGGGCTCGCCGCCGCGGCCGACCCGATGGGGGAGCTCGCCGGGAGCCTGCAGGTGCTGCAACGCCGCGACGGCGGCCGCACCGCGGCTTCGGCGGCGTTCACGCGGTGGCGGCACCGCGTGTGGCAGAGCCTGCCCGACTCGGCGGCCGTGCTGATGTGGCTGTGCCGGCCGGACGCGCCGCTCCCGGGGTTCCTGCTGCCCGCCGCGGGGCGCTACGAACTGGAGTCCGGGCTGGCGGCGGTGCTCAAGACGGACCCGCTGAGCCTGAAGACGACCTTGCGCACGGCGCCGCCCGGCCGCGACCTGCCGTCGTGGGCCGCCGCGCTCGCCGACGGCGACCCCGCGGGCCTGCCGCGACTGGTCCAGGCCATGCGCGACTACCACGACGTCGCGCTCGCCCCCGGCTGGGAGACGGTGTCCGGCCAGGTGGACGCCGACCTCGGGATGCGCACGCAGCTGCTGCTCCACGGCGGCGTCGACGCGCTGCTGACCGGTCTCCGCCCGCTGGTGCGCTGGGACGCACCGGTGCTGGAGACCGACGACCGCATCCCCGGCACGGTCCCGTCGGAGGGCACCGGCCTGCTGCTGGTCCCGACGTACTTCTCGGTGTGCCCGGCGCTGGTCCCGGCGGCCCCGGGCGGCACGCCGCGGCTGCACTACCCGTGCGTCCGCCAGGCCGCGCCGCCGGCGGGCTTCGGCCGCGGCGGCCACAAGGCGACGGAAAAGGCGCTGGCGGACCTGCTGGGCCCGACCCGCGCAGCGGCGCTGGCGGTACTGGCGGTGGGCTGTTCGACGTCCGAGCTGGCGGCGCGGCTGGGCGTGACACCGTCGGCGGTCAGCAAGCACACGACAGTGCTGCGCCGGGCCGGGCTGATCACGACGCACCGGGAGCGGAACACGGTGCTGCATTCGCTGACCCCGCTGGGAAGTGCTCTCCTCGACAGCTGACCGAGGGCGAATCACCTTTCGCCGAGGTTCCGGGAATGTGGTTACCGGCCAATTCCGCGACAGTTCGCCCGGACCGGTAGCGGAACTTCCGAGGCCGCCGACATCCGCTCCGAGAACGCGGGAGGCGGAGATGAAACAACTGATTTCGAGGTGGCCGGCGCTGGCCACCGCGGTCGTCATCGGACTGGTGGGCGTGGCGGGCTGCGCCACCGGCCCGGTGGACCGGAAGGCACTGTGCACCCAGTTCGACGAACTGGGAAACGACCTGATGTCGGCACACGGTTTCTTTGACAATTCGGTCTTCTCCGGCGCGGACGACCTTTCCGATCTGGCCCGGCGGTACCAGGGCGGCGGGCTGAGCCAGGACGCCGACGCGCTCGCGGGGATCGCGGACTCCGACTCGACGAGCGGCATGGCGCTGATGAACGCCACATCGGGGATCGCGGAAGTCTGCGGGCACCCGCTCGGCATCGGCACGACGAGCTACGCGGGAACCAACAGCGGGGGCGGGAGCACGCGGGCGGACGGCGGCTACGGGAGTTACGGCGGCTACGGGAATTACGGCGGCTATTCGACGCCCACGCCGTCGACGGCGTCCGTGCCGGACCCGACGTACGTGCCGGACACGACGACGTCGCCGGCCACATCGGCCGGTGGTGCGCCGTCGGACGAGGCGTCCGCGCAGGCCACGCTCCGGCAGCAGGTCGACACCGATCGTGCGCAGGTCGATGCGCTGGGCGACCGATGGGTGCCGCAGCTGTCGTCGAAGAACTACGGCCTGGTGGCCGACGGGACGACCTACGACTACCGCGCGATCTGGGCCGACTTCACCTCGAACAGGCATTCCTACCCGTCGGCGCTGCTGCTCTGGTCGGGCGACTACACGAGCTACACCAAGGGCGACTTCTGGGTGACGGTCGCGAGCACGTCGTTCGGCAGCGGCGCCGAGGCGAACGCTTGGTGCGTCGCCGAGCACCTCGATGCCGACCACTGCTTCGCCAAGCTCATTTCGCACAGCCACGGACCGAAGGGCAGCACGCTGCCCCGCTGAACCAATCGAGAAAGGAAATGTCATGAACTGGAGTGCTTACGAGGTCTTCAGCTTGATCAGCGGCGTCGTCATGGTCGGGGTCGCCTTCGCGCCCAAGGTCAAGGCGTCCGAACGGTTCTGGGCCGTCGTCAGCGGCGCCTTCCTCATCGGCTACGCGATCTACGTCGCCAACCAGACGAGCGGGACCTTCTACTTCCCGTGGATCATCTTCGTGATCCCCTTCGTCGCGGCGGGTTACCTCGTGGTGCAGGCCGTCTCGAGGAGCCGCGAGAGCGACGATCGGCAGAACGACGACCAGGCTTCGTGAGGCGATCCGTCAACCCAGCGCGCCGGCGGCTTTGACCAGTTCCTCCAACGCTTCCTGGGCCAGTTCGCCGAAAGCCCGTTCGTTCGCCGGTTCCACCCAGCGGGCGAAGGCCGTTGTGAACGCCAAGCCGCCGATTTCCGCCGCCAGGGTCGCCGCCGGGTCCGGGACGCCTCTCGCGCGCAACGCCGAAGCCATCGCGCCCCTGAGCTTCGCGCGCTTCAGCAGCTCTCGCTCGCGGAGGTCCGGCTGGCCCGCGACCACCCGCTGGACCTTCGCCGCCCACTCCCGGCGGTCCGCGTCCATCGCCGCTTCCGTGGCCGTCAGCGCCGCCGAGATCGCCTCGATCGGGGTCGCCGATTCGGGGGCCGCGGCGATCGCGTCCGCGAGGAGGCCGCTCAGGATGTCCTGGCCCGCGAACAGCACCTCGCGCTTGTCCTGGAAGTGCCGGAAGAACGTCCGCTTGGTCAGTCCCGCGCGTTCGGTGATCTCCGCGACCGTGACGTCGTCGTAGCCGCGCTCGAGGAACGACTCCACCGCGGCGCGCACCAGGCGCTCGCGGGCGTTCGGTTCCCAGCGGCTCATGCTCCCAGTCTAAGTTATGACACCCGGTGTCGTCAGACGTGCTACAGTGATGGCACCAGGTGTCATCACAGGGAGGTTCTCATGCGTGTCTTCGTCACCGGGGCGTCGGGCTGGATCGGCTCGGCCCTCGTGCCCCTGCTCCTCGAAGCCGGCCACGAGGTCGTCGGCCTCGCTCGGTCGGACGCCTCGGCTCAGGCCGTCGCGAAGATGGGCGCCGAGGTGCAGCGCGGCGACCTGACCGATCTCGAGACGCTCAAGACGGCCGCGGACCGCGCCGACGGGGTCGTCCACCTCGCGTTCGGCCACGACTTCGGCCGGATGGAAGAAGCGATCCGCACCGACGCGGCACTCGTGGAGACTCTGGGCGCGGTGCTGGACGGCAAGCCGTTCGTCGCCGCGTCCGGGACGCCGTCGGTGCCCGGCAGGGCGGCGACCGAGGAGGACGACCCCGCCGGGTTCGGCCCGGTGGCGGGGCGGATGGAGGTCGCCCGTGCCGTGCTGAAGACGGCCGAACGCGGCGTCCGCGCGTCCGTCCTGCGGCTCCCGCGCTCCGTGCACGGCGAAGGGGACGCGCACGGGCTCATCGCGCGCCTCGTCCAGGCCGGCCGCGAGAAGGGCATCGCGGCCTACGTCGGCGACGGAACGCAGCGCTGGCCCGCGGTGCACGTCGCCGACGCGGCGCGCCTGGCCCACCTGGCGCTGGAGCAGGCCCCGGCCGGTTCGGTGCTGCACGCGGTGGGCGACGAGGGCGTGGCCATCCGCGACGTCGCCGAAGTCGTCGGACGCCGCCTGGGCCTGCCCGCGACGTCGGTCGAGGCCGACGAGCTGGGCTTCCTGGGCGCGATCCTGGCGATCGACCAGCCCGCGTCCAGCGAAAAGACGCAAGCGCTGCTCGGCTGGCAGCCCACCCACCCGGGACTGCTGGACGACCTCGAAAAGGGTTACTACGGCTGAAAGTGGGACAGCGCCGGCGGAGGTGGCGACAGTGACACCCCCGCCGGCGCCGGGTCTTACGCGATCGGCCGGTCCGTCGGCGCGATCGGGGCGGGCAGGACGTCCCGCCCGGTCAGGTAGGCGTCCACGCCGGCCGCGGCGCTGCGGCCCTCCGCGATCGCCCACACGATCAGGGACTGGCCGCGGCCCATGTCGCCGGCCACGAACACGTTGTCCAGGCTCGTCTTGAACGCCTTGTCGCGGGCGACGTTGCCGCGCGCGTCCAGCTCGACGCCCAGGTCCTCGATCAGGCCCTTCTTCTGCGGTCCGAGGAAGCCCATCGCGAGCAGGACGAGCTGCGCGGGCAGCTCGCGCTCGGAGCCTTCGACCGGGACGAACTTGCCGCCCTCGTTGCGCACCTCGACCAGCTTGAGCGCCCGCACTCGGCCGTCCGCGTCACCCAGGAACTCCTGCGTGTTCACCGCGTACAGCCGCTCGCCGCCCTCTTCGTGCGCGGAGGAGACCCGGTAGATCATCGGGTACGTCGGCCACGGGTGGGCGTCCGAACGCGACTCCGGCGGCTTCGGCATGATCTCCAGCTGCGTCACCGAACGAGCGCCCTGGCGGTGCGACGTCCCGACGCAGTCCGCGCCGGTGTCGCCGCCGCCGATGACGACGACGTCCAGGCCCGCGGCGGAGTACGGCGACTCGGCAAGCTCGCCCGAAGCGACCCGGTTGGCCGGCGGCAGGAACTCCATGGCCTGGTGGATGCCGTCGAGCTCGCGGCCGGGGATCGGCAGGTCGCGCCAGTCGGTGGCCCCGCCGGCGAGCACCACGGCGTCGTGGGCCAAAAGCTCGGAGACCGGCAGGTCCACGCCGACGTTCACCGACGTCCGGAACTCCGTGCCCTCGGCCTCCATCTGCGCCAGGCGCCGGTCGAGGCGGGACTTCTCCATCTTGAATTCGGGGATGCCGTAGCGCAGCAGCCCGCCGATCTTGTCGGCCCGCTCGAGGACCACGACGCTGTGGCCCGCGCGCGTGAGCTGCTGCGCCGCGGCGAGTCCCGACGGGCCGGAGCCCACGACCGCGACCTTCTTCCCGGTCTTCGTGGTGGGCGGCTGCGGCGTCACCCAGCCCTCGTCGAAGGCGCGGTCGACGATGGAGATCTCGACGCGCTTGATCGTCACCGGGTCGTCGTTGATGCCGAGCACGCACGCGGTTTCGCACGGCGCCGGGCACAGCGTGCCGGTGAACTCCGGGAAGTTGTTCGTCGCGTGCAGCCGCTCGATCGCCTGCTGCCAGTCCTCGCGCCACGTCAGCGTGTTCCACTCGGGGATGAGGTTCCCGAGCGGGCAGCCCTGGTGGCAGAACGGGATCCCGCAGTCCATGCACCGGCCGGCCTGCTTCTGCAGCTTCGTCGTGGCGAAGTCTTCGTAGACCTCTCGCCAGTCCATCAGCCGCAGGTCGACCGGACGGCGCTTCGGCTCTTCGCGGGTGGTGGTCAGAAAGCCCTTGGGGTCAGCCATGTGCGGCCTCCATGATCGCCTCGTTCACGTCGCGCCCGTCCCGTTCGGCCTGGACCTGGGCCGCGAGCACGCGCTTGTAGTCCTTCGGCATGACCTTCCCGAAGCGGTCGACACCCGCGTCCCAGTCGGCCAGCAGCTCCCGCGCGACGGCGGATTCCGTTTCGTCGTAGTGCTTTTCCAGCGTCTCGCGCAGGAAGTCCGCGTCCTCGGAGTCGAGCGGGTCGAGGTCGACCATCTCCGGGTTGACGCGGTGCGCGGGCAGGTCCAGCACGTAGGCGATGCCGCCGGACATGCCGGCCGCGAAGTTGCGCCCGATCGGGCCGAGCACGACCATCCGGCCGCCGGTCATGTACTCGCCGCCGTGGTCGCCGACGCCTTCGACGACGGCCAGCGCGCCCGAGTTGCGCACGCAGAACCGCTCGCCGACCTTGCCGCGGATGAAGATCTCCCCGCTCGTGGCGCCGTAGGCGATGACGTTGCCGGCGATGATGTGGTCCTCCGCGGCGATCCGCGCCTCCTTCGGCGGGCGCACGATCAGCCGGCCGCCGGAGAGGCCCTTGCCCACGTAGTCGTTGCCGTCGCCGTAGAGCCGCAGCGTGATGCCCTTGGGCACGAACGCGCCGAACGACTGGCCCGCGGTCCCGGTGAAGGTGACGTCGATGGTGTCGTCGGGCAGGCCTTCGCCGCCCCACCGCTTGGTCAGCTCCGAGCCGAGCATGGTGCCGACGGTCCGGTTCACGTTGCGGACCGGCAGTTCCAGCCGCACCTTGTCACCGGAGTTCAACGCGCCCTCGGCCAGCTGGATCAGCGTGTTGTCCAGGGCCTTCTCCAGGCCGTGGTCCTGCAGCGTCTGCTGCAGGCGCAGGCCGGCCGGGGCCATGTCGGGCACGTGGAAGATCGGCGACAGGTCCAGCCCGGCCGCCTTCCAGTGGTCGATCGCCTTGCGCTTGTCGAGGAACTCGGCGTGCCCGACCGCCTCGGCGATCGACCGGAAGCCCAGCTCCGCCAGGTACTCGCGCACTTCCTGGGCGATGAACTCGAAGAAGTTGACGACGTACTCGGCCTTGCCGCTGAACTTCTCGCGCAGCTTCGGGTTCTGCGTCGCGACGCCCACCGGGCACGTGTCGAGGTGGCAGACGCGCATCATGATGCAGCCCGACACCACCAGCGGCGCGGTCGCGAAGCCGAACTCCTCGGCGCCCAGCAGCGCCGCGACGACGACGTCCCGGCCGGTCTTGAGCTGGCCGTCGGTCTGCACGACGATCCGGTCGCGCAGCCGGTTGGCCAGCAGCGTCTGCTGGGTCTCGGCCAGGCCGAGCTCCCACGGGCCGCCCGCGTGCTTGATGGACGACAGCGGCGACGCGCCCGTCCCGCCGTCGTGGCCCGAGATGAGCACGACGTCGGCGTGCGCCTTGGACACCCCCGCGGCGACCGTGCCGACGCCGACCTCGGACACGAGCTTCACGTGGATGCGCGCGTTCGGGTTGGCGTTCTTGAGGTCGTGGATCAGCTGGGCGAGGTCCTCGATCGAGTAGATGTCGTGGTGCGGCGGCGGCGAAATCAACCCGACGCCCGGCGTCGAGAACCGCGTCTTCGCGATCCACGGGTACACCTTCGCGCCGGGCAGCTGCCCGCCTTCGCCGGGCTTCGCGCCCTGCGCCATCTTGATCTGGATGTCGTCGGCGTTGACGAGGTACTCGCTCGTGACGCCGAACCGGCCGGACGCGACCTGCTTGACCGCGGACCGGCGCTCAGGGTCGTAGAGCCGCTCCGCGTCTTCGCCGCCCTCGCCGGTGTTCGACTTGCCGCCGAGGCGGTTCATCGCGATGGCGAGCGTCTGGTGCATCTCCATCGAGATCGAGCCGTAGGAGATGGCGCCGGTGGCGAACCGCTTGACGATCTCCGAGACCGGCTCGACCTCCTCGATCGGCACCGGCGCGCGCTTGCCGTACTTGAAGTCGAACAGCCCGCGCAGCGTCAGCAGCTTCTCGGCCTGGTCGTCGACGGCCTTCGTGTACTCCTTGAAGATCTCGTACTTGCCGGACCGCGTGGAGTGCTGGAGCTTGAACACGGTCTGCGGGTTGAACAGGTGGGGCTCGCCTTCGCGGCGCCACTGGTAGTCCGCGCCGGTCTCCAGCTCGCGGTGGGCCGCGCGGAAGCCGTCGGCCGGGAACGCGTACTTGTGCCGCTTCGCGACCTCGTCGGCGAGGGTCTCGAAGCCGACGCCGCCGAGGCGGGACGTCGTGCCGGTGAAGCAGTTGTCGATGACCTCTTCGCCGAGCCCGATCGCCTCGAAGATCTGCGCGCCGGTGTAGGACGCGACGGTCGAGACGCCCATCTTGGACATCGTCTTCCGCACGCCCTTGCCGAGCGCCTTGATCAGGTTGTGGGTCGCTTCCTTCGGCGTGACGCCCGGGATCAGGCCCTGGTGGGCCATCTCCTCGACGGTCGCCATCGCCAGGTACGGGTTCACCGCGGCGACGCCGTAGCCGATGAGCAGCGCGATGTGGTGCACCTCGCGCGCGTCGCCGGCCTCGACGATGAGGCCGACCTGCGTGCGCGTCTTCTCGCGGACGAGGTGGTGGTGCACCGCGCCGGTCAGCAGCAGCGAGGGAATCGGTGCGTGGTCTTCGTCGACCCCGCGGTCGGACAGCACGATCAGCCGCGCGCCGTCCTCGATCGCCTCGGACACCTCGGCGCGGATCTCGTCGAGCCGCTTGACCAGCGCCTCGCCGCCGCCGTGGACGTTGTAGCGGCCCAGGACGGTGACGGCCTGGAACTCGGGCAGGTCGCCGTCGTCGTTGACGTGCACCAGCTTGGCGAGCTGGTCGTTGTCGAGCACCGGGAACGGCAGCACGATCCGGCGGCAGCTGGCGGCGTTGCCGGTCAGCAGGTTCGGCTCGGCGCCGATCTGCGTGCCGAGCGCGGTGACGAGCTCCTCGCGGATGGCGTCCAGCGGCGGGTTCGTCACCTGGGCGAAGAGCTGGATGAAGTAGTCGAAGATCAGCCGCGGCCGGCTGGACAGCGTCGCGATCGGCGAGTCGTTGCCCATCGAGCCGATCGGCTCCGCGCCGGTGCGGGCCATCGGCTCGAGGAGGGCTTCGAGCTCTTCCTCGGTGTAGCCGAACGCCTGCTGGCGGCGGACGAGCGCGGCGTGCAGCGGCACTTCGCGGTCGCGCTCGGGCAGGTCCTCCAGGTGCAGGAGACCGGCCTCGACCCACTCGTCGTACGGGTGCGCGGTGGCCAGCTCGGTCTTGATCTCCTCGTCCTCGATGATCCGGCCCTCGGCGGTGTCGACGAGGAACATCCGTCCGGGCTCGAGGCGTCCCTTCCGGACGATCGTCGCCGGGTCGATGTCGAGCACGCCGACCTCGGAGGCGAGCACGACGAGGCCGTCGTCGGTCACCCAGTAGCGGCCGGGGCGCAGGCCGTTGCGGTCGAGCACCGCGCCGATCTGGCTGCCGTCGGTGAACGCGACGAGCGCCGGGCCGTCCCACGGTTCCATCAACGTCGAGTGGAACTCGTAGAAGGCGCGTCGCGCCGGGTCCATCTCCTGGTGGTTCTCCCAGGCTTCGGGGATCATCATGAGCACCGCGTGGGGCAGCGAACGGCCGCCGAGGTGCAGCAGTTCCAGGACCTCGTCGAAGGAGGCCGAGTCGCTGGCGCCGCGCGTGATCACCGGGTAGATCCGCTTGAGGTCGCCTGGGACGAGGTCGGTCTCGAGGAGGGCTTCGCGGGCGTCCATCCAGTTGCGGTTGCCGCGCAGGGTGTTGATCTCGCCGTTGTGCGCGACGTAGCGGTACGGGTGCGCGAGCGGCCACGACGGGAAGGTGTTGGTGGAGAAGCGCGAGTGCACCAGGCCGATGGCGCTGGTGACGCGCTCGTCGGTGAGGTCGGCGAAGAAGCGCTCGACCTGCGGCTCGGTGAGCATTCCTTTGTAGACGATCGTGCGCGAGGACAGCGACGGGAAGTACACGTCGTCGTCGACGAGCTCGTGCTCGGCGCGCTTGCGGACGCAGAACGCGCTGCGCTCGATGTGCAGCGGGTCCGAATGCTCCGGCTTCGGCCGGCGCGCGGTGAGGAACAGCTGCGTGAAGTGCGGCATGGTCTCGGCCGCGGTCGGCCCGCAGTGCTCGGTGTGCACCGGCAGCTCGCGCCAGCCGAGGACGCGCATGTCCTCCTCGGCGGCGATGCGCTCGATGGTCGTCATGGCCCGGCCGCGGCGCTTTTCGTCCTGCGGCAGGAAAGCCGTGCCGACGGCGTAGGTGCCGGGCTCGGGGAGCTCGAAGTCCACGACCTCCCGGTAGAACTCGTCCGGGATCTGGATCAGCAGCCCGGCGCCGTCGCCGGTGTCCGGTTCGGCGCCCCGCGCCCCGCGGTGTTCCAGGTTGCGCAACGCGACCAGGGCCTTGGCGACGATCGCATGATCTCGGCGGCCGGTCAGGTCGGCGACGAAGGCGACACCGCAGGCGTCGTGTTCGTAGTCGCTCCGGTAGAGGCCCTCGGCCTCGGCGTTGCTGAGCTGCTGCCCTGCGGGGGGCAGGGAACGGGCACGGTGGGTCACGGCTGGCCGCCTCCCAAGGCGTTGGCGCGACCGGTACTCACCTCATCGAGTGGTTCGAGCTGAACCGGTTAACGAAGTGGTCCGGGACCGCGATGGTCAGTCGAGAACAGTTGCTGTTGTCGGCGTTGGTGGTGCCGGCGTCGTGGACGTCGGCAGTGCAAGATGCCGCGGGGTACCGGCCGAGCGGCGATGCTCGGAAACCGGCCGCGGGTCATCCGGGAGGCCGCACAACACTGGGCAGCCGAACATGTCGGGTGCTGCGTGCGCGCACAGACCGGCCACTGTGGTGGGGGCCAGTCGGAGCGCGCGGTGTTACTCCCGGGTTCGCCGGGTCTTATGACGATAGTGTGAATTCGCTGTTATCGACATACGTCGTTGCGCCCGGGTGGGAAATGCCACGGTTGCGTTGACGGGACCCAGGGTAGTCCCATATGCCGGGCTGTTCCTCCCGAAGAACGGTCAGTATTGCCTCTGACCTGCGAAAACGTCTGTCTCAAGTGGTCTGGGGCACCTGCTGCGATGCCGTGCCGGGGTGGCAAGCTGGCTGCATGGCGGACTCGTCCGATGACTGATCGTTATCTCTCCGTGGCTCGCTCCGGCGTCCACGAGCTCGAGATCAAGCGCTCCCGGTTCCTCTGCGCGGTCGCCCCGGTGACGTCGGAGGAGGCGGCGCGCGAGTTCATCGCGGCCCGCCGCCGGGCCGATCCGGGCGCGCGGCACCACTGCCACGCGTTCGTTTTGGGCGCTGACGGGCGAACCCGGCGGTCCAGTGACGACGGTGAGCCGGCCGGCACCGCGGGCACGCCGATGCTGGAGGTGTTGCGGCGGCGTGAGCTGACCGACACGGTCGCGGTCGTCACGCGCTACTTCGGCGGGGTGCTGCTGGGGGCGGGCGGGCTGATCCGCGCGTACGGTCAGTCCGTTTCGGACGCACTGGAAGTGGTTGGTGTACTAGAACACCGGCGTCTCAGGCTGGTGGAGGTGGCGGTGGGTTACGACCGCGCGGGCCGGCTGGAGAACGACCTGCGCGCGTCGCCGTACCCGGTGCGCGCGACCCGCTTCGACGAGCTGGCCCGGTTCGAGGTCGGCCTGGCGCCGGGGGAGGGGCCGGCCTTCGAGGGGTGGCTGGCGGACCTGACGAACGGCGAAGCGACGACGACCGAGCTCGGCGACCACTGGGTCACCGGGGGTTCCTGAGCGATGCCGGGTGGTCCACCGCGGCCGCGTGGTCCGGTTGCGGAACCGCTTGGCGCGCAACGGATTTTCGGCGCTTCCGCCCGAGGGTTCTTCCGTGGCACCATGTCGTGCCACTCCAGTTCCGGCCCCACCTCGATCACCAGAACGTTGCCGCCGCCGCGCGAGCTGCGCTGACAACGTTGTCACCACCTGCTTCGCCCGCCCGACAACGTTGTCGCCCAGCGGAAAGCGCGTGCGGCAAGGAGAGGAAAGGTTCATGCCCGGACCATTCGCCAGACGGCTGCGCACCGCCGTGGTCGCCGCGTTCGTCGGGGGAGCGGGGCTCGTCGCGCTGCCCGCCACCCACGCCGCGGCGGACACGCTCGCCCTTACGCAGTACGTGAACCCCTTCATCGGCACGGACAACAGCAACTCCCCCAACCCCGTTCCCGGCGGGGCCGGCGGCAGCACCTACCCCGGTGCCGTCGTGCCGTTCGGCATGGTCCAGTTCAGCCCGGACACCCCGACCGCGTCGCCGTCCGGGTACCGCTACGGCGACACGAGCATCGAAGAGTTCAGCCTCACCCACTTCAACGGCGCCGGCTGCGCCAACAACGAAGACCTCGGCCTGCTGCCGATCACCGGCGCGATCGGGACTTCGCCGGGCACCGGCTGGACCGGCTACGCGGGCAGCTACACGAAGGCCAACGAGTCGGCCGCGCCCGGCTATTACAAGAACAAGCTGGACAACTACAACACGACCGTCGAGCTGTCGGCCACCAAGCGGACCGGCTCGATGAAGCTGACGTACCCGAACACGACGTCCGCGCGGCTGCTCGTCAACACCAGCCGCAGCGCCACCGGCAGCCGCAGCGGGTCGATCGCCATCAACGGCAGCCAGCTCACCGGATCGGTGACCGGCGGCGGTTTCTGCGGCTCCTCGAAGACCTACCAGATCTTCTACGTGATCCAGTTCGACCGCGCCCCCAGCGGGTTCGGCACCTGGCTCGGCGGCACGGTGACCGCCGGATCCGCGAGCACCAGCGGCACGAACTCCGGCGGCTACGTCACCTTCGACACCTCGAGCAACACGACGGTGCAGGCGAAGGTCGGCATCTCGTTCGTCAGCCTGGCCAACGCGCAGGCGAACCTCGCCGCCGAAAACCCCGGCTTCGACTTCGCCGGGATCCGCGGCGCGGCCGACTCGAGCTGGAACGGCGTCCTCAACCGCGTCCAGGTGACCGGCGGCGCGACCGCGGACCTGCAGAAGTTCTACACGGCGCTGTACCACGTCTTCCAGAACCCGAACATCGCCAGCGACACGAACGGCCAGTACCGCGGGTTCGACCAAGCGGTCCACACCGCGTCGCACACCGTCTACCAGAACTACTCCGGCTGGGACATCTACCGGTCGTGGTCCGCGTTGATCGGGCTGGTCGCCCCGAACGAGGCGAGCGACATCGCGAAGTCGATGGTGCTCGACGGCCAGCAGGGCGGGCTGCTGCCCAAGTGGTCGCACAACAGCAACGAGCACTTCGTGATGACCGGTGACCCCGGGCCGATCATCGTGGGCAGCATGTACGCCTTCGGGGTCCGCGGCTTCGACACCGCGGCGGCGCTGACGTTGATGGACAAGAGCTCCAACGGTGGCACCGCGCAGGGCCAGGCGATCCGCGGCCGCGAAAGCGGCTACCTCAGCCGGCACTACATCTACGAAGACCCGTCCGACTCGCTCGAGTACTCGGCGTCGGACTTCGCGGTGGCGCAGTTCGCGAAAGCCGTGGGCGACACGGCGAAGTACACCACGTACATGCAGCGCGCCCAGTGGTGGCAGAACGTGTTCGGCACCGACTCGGGCTACATCCAGCCGCGCGGCAGCGACGGGACCTGGGCGTGGCCGGTCGTGCCGTCGAGCAACAGCGGCTACACCGAGGGCAACCCGTCGCAGTACACGTGGATGGTGCCCTACAACTACCAGGGCCTGATCAACCTGATGGGCGGCCGCCAGACCGCCGTCCAGCGGCTGGACCACCACTTCACCCAGCTCAACGGCGGCCTCACCCAGCCGTACTTCTACATCGGCAACGAGCCCGAGCACGGCGTGCCGTGGGCGTACAACTACGCGGCCCACCCGCAGGGCGCCAGCTCGGCGGTGCGGCGCGTGATGACCGAGTCGTTCACCACCGGGCCGGGCGGCCTGCCGGGCAACGACGACCTCGGCGCGACGTCGGCGTGGTACGTCTTCGCGGCGCTGGGGATGTACCCGGCGACGCCGGGCGCGGACGTCCTGGCCCTGCACGGCCCGCTGTTCCCGTCCGCGTCGATCGTCCGGCCGAGCGGGACGATCCAGATCACCGGTTCCGGGGCGGGCCAGGGCTCGCAGTACGTCCAGAGCCTGAGCGTCAACGGGACCGCGACGACCAAGTCGTGGATCCGCTACGGCGACATCGCGGGCGCGTCGACGCTGAACTACACGATGGGCTCGTCGCCGAGCGCGTGGGGCACGAGCACCGCGGACGTCCCGCCGTCGTACAACGACGGGTTCACGCCGCCGGCCGCCGCGCCAGAGCTGGGCACGAACCTGGCCCAGGGCAAGGCGGCCACGGGCTCGGCGACCTGCAACTCGGCCGAGACTCCCGCCAAGGCCGTCGACGGCAGCCTCGCGAACAACAGCAAGTTCTGCAGCACCGCGGCGACGAAGTTCCTCCAGGTCGACCTCGGGTCGGCGCAGAACGTGTCGTCGTTCGTGGTCAAGCACGCCGGGCTGGGCGGTGAGACGACCGGCTGGAACACCGGCGCCTTCACGATCCAGACGTCGACCGACGGCAGCACGTGGACGACGGTCGCGTCGGTGAGCGGGTCGCGGGCCAGCCGCACGTACCACCCGATCACGACGCGGTCGGCCCGGTACGTGAAGCTCAACCTCACGACGCCGACCAACAACGGCGACGGCGCGGCGCGGATCTACGAGTTCGAGGTCTACCGCTGACCCGCCGGGGGGGGGGGGGGGGGGGGGGGATATAGCCGGTTAGCACACCCGCCCCCGCGGGGGGCGCCCCCACCGAGCGGGGGGTGGGGGGTAAGCCAGAGGCCGGTTGGGGGGCCCGGG
>NZ_JBIWPI010000008.1:0-146187 GCF_044768185.1 Amycolatopsis sp. NPDC101161 | reverse complement strand
GCGGGGGGTGATTATCTGTTCGCGTGTACGCCCGTCGCGCGGGGGGTGTGGTGTGGAACCCGGTGTTCGCCCGGGTTTGCCCACTCACGACCCGGCGGCGGCAGACCACTCGTCGCGGGTGATGGCGTACTCGACTTCGCCGTGTTCGCTGCCCGGAGCGCGTTCGTGCTCCGGGAACTCCTCGAAGTACGCGCGGACGAACGTCATCCCCAATTTCTCCATCACCCGGCGCGACCGCTTGTTCACCGTCATGGTGCACGCCGTCACGCGGGTGACCCCCAGTTCGGTGAAGCCCTTCTCGAGCAGGGCCGCCGAGCCTTCGGTTCCGTAGCCCTTGCCCCACGCCTTCCGGTGCAGCCGGTACCCCAGCTCCGGCTCGTCCGGCGGGTCTTGCGGGCGCGGGCGGAAATGGAACCACCCCAGGAAATCGCCGGTGCTCTTCTCGATCGCCGCCCAGAACCCGTAACCGGGGAAACGCTCGTAGTAACCGAGGAACGCGGGGAGGTCGAGAGTGACGATCTCGGTGCGGTCCGCCGGCCGGCCCCCATTGAGGTACTTCATCACGGCCGGGTCGTCGTAGAGCTCGAAGAGTGCGTCGGCGTCGTTCTCGGTGAACCGGCGGAAGATCAGCCGCTCGGTTTCGAGGAATACGTGCATCGGGTGATGCTGGCAGGAACCCCAGTGGGTGGCAACGCGATTACGCGGCGGCGGCGGCGAAGACCTCGCCCAGCGCCAGCGAGCCGGCTTCGGTGAGCACGGCGGCCACGCGCTCGCCGCACTTGCCGGGGTGTGCGGGTGCGATCAGGCCGAGCCGCGCGAGGCGGTGCACGGTGGACTGGTCGCAGCAGCTCAGGCCGTCGATGAACAGGTCGGGCTCGCAGCTACAGCTGATCTCGGCGTGGCCCTCGGCCACGGCTCTCAACGTGGCCCGCTCACGGTGGTTCAATTCGGTGATCATGGCGGAGCCTCCTTCCCGTCGTGACCCATTAGACCGCCCACCACCGACAGTTTTCGCCTCTCAGCGTGCGAACAGGGGTATTTCGAGGGTTTCACTTAGGGGTGTGTCGCGTCCTTTCCGGGTGATCCCCGGATACCCCTACGCGAGCGGTTCAATCGTGGTCTTGCGCAGGTGGCGGAAAACGATCGACGTGCGGAAGCCGACGATCTCCCGGCGCAACGCCAGCCGGTCGGCGAGGAACGCGTGGAGCGCGTCGATGTCCGGTGTCGTCACTTCGATCAGGAAATCGTCACTCCCCGCGGTCACGTACACCGAGAGCACCTCCGGCAGCTCCGCGATCGAACGCTGGAACTCGTCGATGACCGCCCGGCTCAACGGCCGCACCTGCGCCGCTACGAGCGCCCGGACGCCGCGGTTGAGGCTCGGCAGGTCGATGTCGGCGTGGTAGCCGCGGATGACGCCGCGTTCGCGCAGCAACCGGATGCGTTCGAGGCACGTCGAGGGCGCGATGCCGACCTTCCGGGCGATGTCGCGGTTGGTCTGCCGCGCGTCCTCCTGCAGGTGGCGCACGATCGCCGAATCAAGTTCGTCCAGCACGCCGTCCTCCGCATCGCCGCCGAATTTCGTTCGGTAGTGCCCCGGCACCGCCGATGTTCACTCTAACTTCAGTCGGCATGACCGCACATGAGCAGCTCGTGGCCCGCCGGGGCCGTCGATCCGGCGTCACCACCATGGTCGCGATCCATTCGACCGCCCTCGGCCCCGCCGTCGGCGGCTGCCGCTTCAAGCCGTACGGCACGCTCGAAGAAGCCGTCGGCGACGTCCTCCGCCTCTCCGAAGCCATGACGGCGAAGTGCGCCGTCGCCGGGCTCGCGTTCGGCGGCGGCAAGAGCGTCATCGCGCCGGAACCAGGACGCGTCCTGTCCCCCGAGGAGCGCCGGGACGTCCTGCTCGACCACGCCGACCTCGTCGCCGACTTCGGCGGCACCTACCTGGCCGGCCCGGACGTGGGCACCGGCCCGGCCGACATGCTGGTGCTGCGCGAGGTCTCGGCGTTCGCGTTCTGCACCCCCGAGTCCGCGGGCGGAACCGGGTCCTCCAGCGGCCCGACGGCGGTCGGCGTGCTCGCTGCCCTGCGGGCGGCGACCGGCGCGGCGGACCTGACCGGGCGCCGGGTGGTGATCAGCGGCTACGGCTCGGTCGGCGCCCACCTCGCGGCGAGCCTGCACGCCGGCGGCGCCGACGTCGTCGTCTCCGACATCGACCCGGCCAAGCGGGCCGAGGCCGAGAACCAGGGCTTGACCTGGGTGGAACCGGAGAAAGCGCTCACCCTGACGGCCGACGTGCTGATCCCGGCGGCGGTCGGCGGCGTGCTGAGCCCCGAGACGGTGGCCCGGCTCGACACGCCGCTCGTCGTCGGCCCGGCCAACAACCAGCTCACCGACGACAGCGTCGCCGGTGAGCTCGCGGCGCGCGGCATCCTGTGGGTCCCGGACTACGTGGCGAGCGCGGGAGGGATCCTCTACACGCTCTCACGCGAAGCGGAGGGCCTGGACCACGCCGCCGCGCTCGCCCGCGTCGAGACGATCGAGCAGACCGTCAGGGACCTCCTGAGCGCCGCGAAGGCCAACGCGACCACCCCGCTGCAGGAGGCGGCCGCGCTGGCCGGACGCCGGCTCACTTCTGGTGCGGCGCCACGTACTCCTTGGCCTCCGGTGCCTCGAACAGCGGCTTGACGTACTTGACGCCGCCCTCGGCCGAAGCGTCCGGGGTGGCCGCGTACACCTGGCGCGTCGCCGGCGTCCCCGGCTTGGAGAAGTCGAGCGCCGCGACCAGGTTGTCCGTGTTCGCCGACGTCGTCTGCTTCAAGGCCGCGGAGATGCCGTCGCGCGTGAGGTCCTTGTTGTCGCACGCCTTCTTCAGCACCGCGCCCCACACTTCGCCGACCGCGTAGCCGTAGGGGACGCCGCCGTTCGGCGTCTCCTTGTACGCGGCCTTGTACTTCGCGGCGACGTCCTTGGCCTTGGGCAGGTCGGCCGAGAACGGCACGCTGCTCGCGACGACCGTGAGCTTGTCCAGCGCGCCCGCGGCGGGGCTCTTCAGCAGCGCCGGGTCGAACGTCGGGTTGTTGCCCAGCACCGGCACGTTCAGCCCGAGCGCCTTGTTCGCCGCGACCGCCGACCCGGTCTGGGCGGGGGTGGTGGTCAGCGCGATCAGCTTGACCCCGGCGCCCTTCAGCCCGGTGACGACGTTCGTGAGGTCGCTGTCGGTCGAGGTGATCTTGACTTCCTTGACCGTCAGGTTGTGCTTCTTCGCGTAGAACTGCGAGCCGCGCAGGCCGTTCTTGCCGTACTCGCCGTCGATGTAGACGTGCCCGATCGTGTCGCCGTCCTTGAGCAGCCCCTGCTCCTGCAGGTACGAGAGGCCGTCGATCATCTCGACGTCGTAGGTGGTGCCGACGATCATCACGTACGGGTTGTCGAGCAGCTCCGAGGACCACGACGCGGGCGCGGCGACGGCCTTGTCGGACGCCAGGTTCTGCTTCAGCGCGGCCACCACCGGCGAGCCGAGCAGCTGCACGAACCCGAGCACCTTCGGCTCGATCTGCGGGTACAGCGTCTTCGCCGTGTCGGCCTTGTAGCCGTGGTCGACCTCTTCGAGCTTGACCTGCCGGCCGCAGACGCCGCCGGCGGCGTTGAAGTCCTTGGCCCACAGCTCGTTGCCCTGGGTGACGCCGAGGCCGAGGTTCTTGAAGACGCCGGACTTGTCGGTCATCACGCCGAGCGTCACCTCGCTCGCCGTGACCCCCTTGCCGGTCTTGACGCCGGAGCTGTCCGAGCCCGACGAGCCCGAGTCGCCCGCTTTCGTGCTGCACGCGGAGAGGACGAGGGCGGCCGCCAGCGCCGCCGCCAGGTGTGTGCGTTTCATGGTTCCTCCGGGGGTTGACGGCGAGAACGGGTGAGGCGGCGGCCGATCGCGGCGAGCCCGCCCGGCTCGAACAGCACGACGAGGATGATCGCGGCGCCGTAGACGAACGAGCTGACCAGGACCGGGGTCAGCGCGCCGTCGCCGGTGCCGGCGAACCAGCCCAGGTCGGCCGAGTACAGGGCGAGCACCTGCGGCAGCCCGTTGACGATGAGCGCGCCGACCAGCGCGCCGCAGACCGAGCCGAGCCCGCCGATGATGACCATCGCGAGGTAGGCGATGGACACGTTGATGCCGTACGTGCCGTATTCGCTCTCGTCCGGCTTGAGGATGTCGAACCACAGCACGGTCATCGCGCCGGCGAGGCCGCCGTAGGCCGACGACACGGCGAACGCGCCCGCCTTCGCACGCAGCACGCTGACGCCCATCACCGCGGCCGCGGCCTCGTTGTCGCGCACCGCCCGCCACGAGTGTCCGACGCGGCCGCGGACGGCGCCGCGCGCGATCACGAACGCCAGCACCGTCAGCAGCAGGAACAGGTACCACGTGCGTTCGGCCTGCCGGATCGGCACGCCGAGCACGGTGATTTCGGGCCCGTCGTTGGTGAACGGGAAGCCGAAGAGCGAGAACGGCGTCGGCGCGCGCCCGGTCGACGTCCCGCCGGTGAGCTCCTCGGCGGACTGCCCGAAGTAGAGGCCGAGGAACACCAGGGCCAGCGAGGCGACGCCGAGGTAGATCCCGCGCAGCCGCCCGGCGACCGGCGCGAAGGCCAGGCCGAGCAGGGCCGTGACGACCACCGCGCCGAGCAGCGACAGGCCCGGGTCGAGGCCGAAGCCGACGACGCGGTCGTCGCCCGTCGGCCCGGACAGCACGGTGTAGGCGGTGGCCCCCGCGAGCAGGAAGAACGCGTGGGCCAGGGAAAGCTGCCCGGCCTGCCCGACCACCAGCGTCAGCCCGATCGCGCCGACCGCGCCGATCATCATGTACTGCCCGGCCTTAAGCCAGGCTGCGTCGAGGTAGAGCGGCAGCGCGAGCAGGACGACCAGCAGGGCGAGCCAGGCCGCGGTGCGCACGAGCTTCCGCCAGTCGCGGCGCGACGGCGGCGTCGCTTCGACGGCCGGTGGGGAGTCCACTTCGGACACAGCGCTGTCAGACACGGGTTCTCTCCCTCGTGCCGAACAGCCCGGAGGGCCGCACCACCAGGACCACCAGCATCACCAGGAACACCGCGCTCTTCGAGAAGTCGAACGAGACGTACTGCGCGGACAGCGCTTCCACGATCCCCACGACCAGGCCGCCGACCACCGCGCCCGCCGTCGAGTCGAGACCGCCGAGGATCGCCGCGGGGAACGCGGCCAGCGCGATCGAGTGCGTTCCCCGCGAAAGCCCGGCGCCGGAGAAGTCCTGCGTGGCGATGAACAGCACGGCCACGCCGGCCAGCAGCCCGGCGACGAGCCACGCGGTCGCGGTGACCCGCGAACTGCGGATGCCCATCAGCGCCGCGGCTTCCCGGTTCTCCGCCTGGGCGCGCATGGCCACGCCCCAGTTCGAGAACTTGAAGGCCAGCCAGAACGCCGTGATGAGCACCGCGGCGACGACCAGCGCGACCAGGTGGGTGCGGAACAGCGTGATCCCGCCGACCTGGAACGGCTTCGCGTCCCAGGCGCCGCCGAGGAACGGCAGCGTGACGCCGAGGCGGCGCACGATCTCCTCGGTGACGATCACGTCGACGCCGATGGTGAGCAGCGCCAGGCTGTTCGCGTCGGCGTGCCGGGAGCGCGACAGCAGCAGGCGCTCGACGGCCAGGCCGAGCAGCCCGGCCGAGACGATGCCGACCAGCGACGCGCCCACCCAGCCCAGCGCGTCCCGCGTCACGACGACGAGGTAGCCGCCGAAGAGCACGAGCGAGCCGTGCGCGAAGTTGACCACCTCGGTGGCCTTGAAGATGATCACGAACCCCAGCGCGAGCAGCGCGAACACCGCGCCCTTGCCGAGGCCGTTGACCGTGAGCTGCAAGAAGGTGTTCACGCCGCCTCCGTGCCCAGGTAGGCCTTGATGACGTCCGGGTCGGACTGGACCTCCGCCGGCGTGCCGTCGGCGATGCGGCGGCCGAAGTCGAGCACCGTGACCCGGTCGGCAATGCCCATCACCAGGCCCATGTCGTGTTCCACGAGCAGGATCGAGATGCCCAGCTCGGCCCGGATCCCGCTGATCGTGCCGGCCAGCTCCGCGGTCTCCGCCGCGTTCATCCCGGCCGCGGGCTCGTCGAGCAGGAGCAGCACCGGTTCGACGGCGAGCGCGCGGGCGAGGTCGACGCGCTTGACGACGCCGTAGGGCAGCGCGCCCACGGGGGCGTCGACGACCGCGCCGAGCCCGAGGAACGCGCAGATCTCGCGGGCCCGTGCGGCGTGCCGGCGTTCGGCGCGGACCGTCCACGGCAGCCGCAGCCCGACTTCGAGGAACCCGCCGCGGGTGAGCGCGTGCCGGCCGAGCATGACGTTGTCCAGCACGGTCGAGCCGGCCGACAGCGCGGCGTTCTGGAACGACCGCCCGACGCCGAGGCGGGCGAGCTTGTGCGGCGCGAGCCCGGTGAGGTCGGTGTCCCCGAGCCGCACGCGGCCGGCGTCGGCCCGGTAGAGGCCGCTGATCACGTTGAAGCAGCTGGACTTCCCGGCGCCGTTGGGCCCGATCAGCGCGTGCAGCGACCCCGGCGCGACGGTGAAGCTCACCTCGTCGAGGGCGCGGATCCCGCCGAACCGCAGCGAGACGTCCTGGACACGCAGTTCCGGCGGCGTCATCCGGCCCACCTCGACAGCGTCCGGCCGGCCAGCTGCTTGCGCGCCTGCTCGGCTTCGGCGTCGGCGGTCTCCTGCGACTCGGCGTGCCCGCCGAGGTAGAGCCGCCGGACGTCTTGGCTGGCGGCCAGCTCGGCGGCCGTCCCGGAGAGGGCGATCCGGCCGACCTCCAGCACCACGGCGTGGTCGGCGACGGCCAGCGCCATCACGGCGTTCTGCTCGACCAGCACCACGGCCGTGCCCTGTTCGTGGATCTCGCGGATGGTCGTCCCGATCTGCTCGACGATCTTCGGCGCGAGGCCCAGCGACGGCTCGTCGAGCAGCAGCAGCTTCGGCGCGGACATCAGCGCCCGGCCGATCGCGAGCATCTGCTGTTCGCCGCCGGACAGCAGGCCGGCGCGCTGCTTGGCGCGTTCGGTGAGCACCGGGAACAAGGCGTCGACCCGCTCGCGCGCTTCGGTCCGTTCGGCGGCGGTCCGGGCGCCGATGCCACCGGCCCGCAGGTTCTCCTCGACGGTCATCCGCGCGAAGACCTGCCGCCCCTCGGGCACACCGACGACGCCCAGCCGGACGATCCGGGCGGGGTCGAGCTTGCCGAGCGCGTGGCCGTCGTAGCGGATCTCGCCGGCGTCGACGGCGCCCCGGTGCATCCGGAGCGTGCCCGAGACGGCCCGCAGCAGGGTGGACTTCCCGGCGCCGTTGCTGCCGAGCACGGCGAGGACGCCGTCGGCGGAGACGTCGAGGTCGACGCCGTGCAGGGCGGGTGTCGACCGGCCGTAGCGCACCCGCAGACCACGCACGGTCAGCACGGACTCACTCCAGGACGCAAGAGGCCTCCTCCACTCGTGTGACGTGTGTCACGGTCGGTGGCGGCCATCCTGCGATCACGCGCGGCTCTCGGACACCCCCACGTGGAGACCCCGCGGGCTACGAAACGGACACGGCGGACTGCCGGAGCGCGGCGAACACCTCGGGCGAGGTCGTGCACTCGCCGAGGCGGACCGGCTTGCGGTCGCCGTGGAAGTCACTCGACCCCGTGGTGAGCAGCCCCAGGCCCGCGGCCACCGCACGCAGCCGGGCCCGCACCTCCGGCGACTGCTCCGGGTGGTCGACCTCGACTCCGGCGAGCCCGGCTTCGGCCAACGCGGCCAGCTGCGCGTCGGAGACCGATGCGCGTCGCTTGACCGACCGCGGATGCGCCAGCACCGCGACACCCCCGGCCGCGCGCACGAGCGAGATCGCCTCCACAGTGGACAAGACGTGCTTCGGGACGTCCGCCCGGCCGCCGTCGGCGATCCAGTCCGAGGTGAAGGCGTCGGTGATGCCCGCCGCGGCCAGCGCCGCGGCGATGTGCGGACGTCCCAGCGGCGCACCGGCGGCGATCTCGCGGACCTGCGCCAGACTGATCGGCGCGCCCAGCTCCTGGCAGCGTTCGACCATCCGCACCGCGCGCCGCTCCCGGTCGGTGCGGATCAGCTCCAGCTCACCGCCCAGCTCCGCGTGCCCCGGATCGACGAAGAGGCCGAGCAGGTGCACCTCCGCGTCGTCGAGCCGGCACGAGATCTCGACGCCGGGGACCAGCTCGACGTCCGAAGCGGCGGAAGCCGCGGCCAGGCCGGCGAACGTGTCGTGGTCGGTGAGGGCCAGCACGGTCAGCCCGGCTTCGGCGGCCAGCCGGGGCAGCTGCGCGGGCGGCGTCGTCCCGTCGGAGGCGGTGCTGTGCGCGTGCAGGTCGATCGTCACCCGGCCGAGGATCTCACAGCAGCCCGGCCTCACTGGCCTTCCCGATCGCCTCGACGCGGTTGCGCGCGCCCAGCTTGTGCAGCGCCGACTGCAGGTAGGTCTTGACCGTGTTGCGCGCCAGCCCCGTCGACTCCGCGATCTCGGGGTTCGTCTGGCCCTGCGCGGCCAGCCGCAGCACCTCGTACTCGCGGCGGGTCAGGCCGCTGCGGGCCAGCGCGTCCGACCGCTGCCCGGCGTCGGGCAGGATCCGCGGGTCGACGACGCGCTCGCCGCGCAGCACGCGCCGCAGCTCGGTCACCAGCTGCGCGCCGGCGGCGTCCTTGAGCAGGCAGCCGTGCGCCCCCGACTCCAGCGCGGCCAGCACGCCCTGGTGGTCGCCGTGCGCGGTGAACACGACGATCTTGCCGTCCGGGTGCACCCGCCGCAGCTCGGTGACTACCTCCGGCGCGAGCATGTCCGGCAGGCGCAGGTCGAGCAGGATCAGGTCCGGCGCCAGCGCCGCGACCCGCTCGATCGCCAGCCGCCCGGACTCCGCGGAGCCGACCACGCTCAGGCAGGGGTCCGAGCGCAGCAGCAGCGTCACGCCGTCGCGGACCACCGGGTGGTCGTCGACGACGAACACGGTCGCGGGCGTCGTGGGGGTCACCGGCGCACCAGCGGCACCCACGCGCGCAGCGTGCAGCCGTCATCGTCGTCCCGGACCAGGCTGATCCGCCCGCCGAGCCGCAGCGCGCGTCCGCTCAGCGTCCGCAGGCCCATCCCGGTGCCGGGGACGGGCTCGCCGCCGCTGCCGTCGTCGGCGACGACCACCTGGACCCCGTCGTCGCTGGGCAGCAGGCTGACGATCACCGAGGACGCCCCGGCGTGCTTCTCGACGTTGAGCAGCCCTTCGCGGACCGCGGCGACCAGCAGCGCGGTCCGTTCGGCGTCCAGCGGCGGCACCGCCGCGAGCTGCACGAACCGCGCCGGGACGCCGCAGCGGGCCTGGAACGAGCGGCAGTGCTCGGCCAGCTCGACCGGCAGCGCGCGTTCCGGGCTCGACTCCGACAGCGCCAGCAGCGACTCCCGCAGTGCGCCGGCCGCCGCCGAGACGTCGCCCTCCAGCCGGCGCAGCCGCGCCTCCAGCCCGGGGAGCTCGCGCAGGTCCGCGTGCAGGTCGCGCACCTGGACGCCGATGGAGAACAGCAGCGCCCCGACGGAGTCGTGCAGCGCGCTCTGCATGCGCAGGCGTTCGCCGGCCACCGCGGCGGTGCGGTCGGTCTCGGCCACTTTCGCCAGGTGCAGGGCCGCGCCGGCCTGGCAGGCGACCTCCTCCATCCGCCGGACGGCGTCGTCACCGAAGTCGGCGGGCTCTCGCATGGCCGCGTAGGCGATGGCGACTGTCTCGCCGCGCGCGACGATCGGGACGGCGAGCAGCGCGGCCAGGCCCTCCCCGCGGACCTGGACGTCGAAGTGGTGGGTGATCGTCGGCGCGCTGACGTAGTCGGTGACCTTCACCGGCCGGCCCAGCGCCAGCACCCGCCCGCCGACGCCCTGACCGGTCGGCACCTCGAGGTCCTGCAGCGCGTCGGTCCGGTTGCCCGACATCCAGCGGATCACGGCCAGTCCCGGCTCGGTGAGCTCGCCGACGAACCCGGCTTTCGCGCCGACGGCGTCCCGGACCAGGCGCGCGGTCCCGTGCAGCGCGGCGACGCGGTCGAGCGTGCCGAGCAGCTTTTCCCGCTCGCGCAGCAGCTCGCCCAGCACGGCGCTGTACTCGGCGACGTGCTCCTGTGCCGTCACGCGCCCACGATCGCACACGGACTGTGGTTTCGGACATACCCGGCTGGAGAGGTACGGGAGCGTCCGGTCGACTTGAATGGGGGCGTGGAGATCCTCACCGACGCCGCCACGCTCGCGCTGTACACGACCGACGCGTCCAACTACCGCCACGTGCCCCGCGGGGTGGTGCTGCCGGAGTCCGTCGACGACGTCGTCGCGGCGGTCGCCGCCGCCCGCGATCGTGACCTGCCGGTGATCGCCCGCGGCGGCGGGACGAGCGTCGCCGGCAACGCGTGCGGGCCGGGCCTGGTGATCGACACCTCGCGCCACGTCGGCGGCGTGCTCTCCCTGGACCCCGAGACCCGGCTCGCGCGGGTGCTGCCCGGCACGGTGCTCGACGACCTGCAGGCGGTCGCGGCGCCGCACGGGCTGCGGTTCGGGCCGGACCCGTCGACGCACAGCCGCTGCACCCTCGGCGGCATGATCGGCAACAACGCGTGCGGCTCGCACTCGGTGGCGTGGGGGCGCACGGTCGACGTCGTCCGCTCGCTGGACGTGCTGCTCTACGACGGCACGCGGCTGCGGGTGGGCCGGGACGAGCCCACCGAGGGCCCGATCTTCGACGAGCTGCGCGCGCTCGTGCGCGACAACCTGGCGTTGCTGCGCAAGGAACTTTCGACGTGGCCGCGGCGGGTGTCCGGCTACGGGCTCGAACACCTGCTGCCGGAGAACGGGTTCGACGTCGCGAAGGCGCTCGTCGGCTCGGAAGGCACCTGCGTCACGATCCTCGAAGCGACGGTCGAGCTGGCCGAGCTGCCTGCTCGTCGCGTGCTGGCCGTGCTGGGCTTCCCGTCCGACATCGCCGCGGCCGACGCCGTGCCGGCGATCCTGCCGTGGTCGCCGCTGACCGTCGAAGGCGTGGACGCCGAGCTGGTCGCGATGCTGCCGGGTCGCGCGGGCGACCTGCCGCCGGGCGGCGCGTGGCTGTTCGTCGAGCTGGCGGGGGACGACCCGGCTTCGCGGGCCCGGGCACTGGCCGCGTCGCTCGACCTGACCGGGTTCGCGATCGTCGACGACCCGGCCGCGCAACGCGGGCTGTGGCGCATCCGCGAGGAGGGCGCGGGGCTCGCGACCCGGCTCGCGGACGGCTCGGAAGCCTGGCCGGGCTGGGAGGACGCGGCCGTCCCGCCCGAGCGGCTCGGCGCGTACCTGCGCGAGTTCAAGGACCTCATGCGGGCGCACGGGCGGCGCAGCGTCGTCTACGGCCACTACGGCGAGGGCTGCCTGCACATGCGGCTGGACTTCGATCTGCTGTCTTCGGGCGGCATCGCGGACTTCCGGCGCTTCCTGGAGGAGGCCGCGGACCTCGTCGCCGCGCACGGCGGATCGCTGTCCGGCGAGCACGGCGACGGCCAGGCGCGGTCCGAGCTGCTGTCCCGGATGTACAGCCCGGAGATGCTGGACGTCTTCGCCCGGTTCAAGGCGATCTTCGACCCGGCCGGCCGGATGAACCCCGGCATCCTGGTGGCGCCGCGGGTGATCGACGCGGACCTGCGCGTACGGGCCACCTCACCGTCCTTCGAGGACAGTGTCTTCCTCGGCTACCCGGAGGACCGGGGGAGTTTCGGGCAGGCGATGCGGCGCTGCGTCGGCGTCGGGAAGTGCCGCAACACCAGCGGCGGCGGCGTGATGTGCCCGAGCTACCGGGCCACCCGCGAAGAGCAGCACTCGACGCGGGGACGCGCGCACTTGCTCGCCGAGATGATCAACGGCGAGGTCATCACCGACGGCTGGCGGTCGTCCGAAGTGCACGACGCCCTGGACTTGTGCTTGTCCTGCAAGGGATGTCTGTCGGACTGCCCGGTCGACGTCGACATGGCGACGTACAAGGCGGAGTTCCTGCACCACCACTACCGGCGGCGGCTGCGGCCGGCGTCGCACTACTCGATGGGCTGGCTGCCGCTGTGGCTCCGGGTCAGCGCGCGGATGCCGCGGCTGGCCAATCTCGTGGGGCGGTCCCGCTTGGCGGGTCTGGTGAAACGGCTCGGCGGGATCGCGCCGGAGCGTTCGCTGCCTTCGTTCGCCCCTTCGCCGTTCACGTCGTCGCGGGCGGATCTCCGGCGCCGGGCGGCGGGGGAGCGTCGGGTCGTCCTGTGGCCGGATTCGTTCAACAACTACCTGACGCCGTCGGTGCTGGAGGCCGCCCACGAGGTGCTCACCGCGGCGGGTTACGACGTCGTGCTGCCCGACCGCGGAGTCTGTTGTGGACTGACGTGGGTGTCGACGGGCCAGCTCGGCATCGCGCGCCGCGTCCTGGACCGGACGCTTTCCGTGCTGGCGCCCTACCTGGAAGACGGCTACGAGGTGGCCGGGCTGGAACCGAGCTGCACGGCGCTGTTCCGCGGCGACCTGCCCGCGCTCATGCCCGGCGACGCGCGCGCGGAACTGCTGGCGTCCCGGACGTTCACGTTCGCGGAGCTGCTGGAGCGGGCGCCGATCCCGTTCGCCGCCTTGGACGTCGACGCGATCACGCAGGTGCACTGCCACCAGCACGCGGTCCTCGGCTTCGGCGCCGACGAGTCGGCCCTCGCGGCGGCGGGCGTCCGCAACACGACGTTGGACTCGGGGTGCTGCGGCCTGGCGGGCAACTTCGGCTTCGAGCGCGGGCACTACGAGGTGTCGAAGGCGGTGGCGGAGGACCGGATGCTCCCGGCGATCCGCGCGGCGTCGGCGGACACGGTGGTGGTGTCGGACGGCTTCAGCTGCCGGACCCAGATCGAGCAGGAGTCCGGCCGCCGTCCGGTGCACCTCGCGGAACTACTGCGCCGCGCGTTGCCCTGAGCCCCACCAGGCGGTCGCCAGGGCGTCCAGCGTGGGCTCCGGCGGCGCCGGCAGGACGTCGAAGTACCAGGGGAAGTTGCTGTAGACGTGCAGCAACGCGTACGCCAGACACCGGCGTGGGTCGATCGGCTGCCCGTAGCCGTCCAGGAAGCGGCGCAGCAGGTCGCTGTCCCCGCGTGAGACGAACAGGCCCACCGCGACGAAGTCGTACTCGGCCGCGCCGCGCATCGCGGGCTCGAAGTCGAACACGCCGGTGATGCGGCCGTCGGCGACCATGACGTGCTCGCGCATGAACTCCGTGTGCAGCGGCACGACCGGCGGCGTCCCGAGGTCGACCGCGTCGAGGAACGCCGGGATCTGCGCGATCCACGTGTCGTCCAGGTCGGTCTTCCGGTGGTGCTCGACGACCTTCGCGCGTTGCGCCGCCACGAACTCCGCCCAGTCCGCGGGTTCGAGGACGGCCAGCCGCGGGTCGTCGACCGCGTGCAGGGTGGCCAGGAGCCCGCCCAGCTCGCGCACCAGCCGCCCTCTGTCCTCCGTGGACAGTTCCGGCCAGGTCTCGGCGAGCGTCCGCCCGGGCAGGCGTTCCATGAGCAGCCAGCCCCAGCCGTCGCGCTCGCCCGCGTCCTTCACCGCCGGTGTCGGCAGGGTGCCGTGCAGTACTTCGAGGACGGTGCGCTCGGTCGTGCTCTCGGCGAGGTGCAGCGGCGGGTAGAGCTTGAGCACCAGGTCGTCGCCGACCGCGTACACCGGCAGCGAGCCCTCGGTGAACGGGACGACGTCGTCCCGGCCCAGCAGGGTCGTGACCGCGGGGAGCAGCGCCGCGCGGGTGAGCGCGGCGAACTCGGCTTCGGTCGCCGCGGACGGGAAGGTCGCCATGATCCCGACCGTACGGCGGGTGTCGAGCGGTTATTCCGTGCGCTCCAGCAGCGTCCTGGTCGCGGTGACCACCAGCCGGCAGATGTCGTCGGGGTCCGCGCTGGCCAGGGGTTCCTTCCCGCTGACCTCGCGGACCAGCGCGATCCCCATCAGCCAGGCGAGCGCGAGGTCCGCGCGCAGCTCGGCGTCCGGGGCGTCGGTCAGCGTGGCCAGCACCCGCGCGTACTCCTCGCCGATCTCCTGGCGGATGGCGGCCGCGACGCCGTCGCTGCCCGAGGAGCGCAGGTAGGTCTCGAGCGTCCGGTTCCGCGGCCCCTCGGGGGCCAGCATGCTGCGCAGGGAGGCGCTGAACAGCCGCTCGGGCGGCGTGCTGGCCAGCTGCTCGCGGCCGTCACGGGCGATCACCGCTTCGAACAGCGCTTCCTTGCTGCCGAAGTAGCGGAACAGCAGCGCCTGGTTGACCCCGGCCTCACCCGCGATGTCGCGCACGGTGGTCCGGTCGAAGCCGCGCTCGGCGAACAGCTTCGCCGCGGCGTCCAGCAACGCCTGCTGCGTCGCCGCCGCGTCCCGTCGCCGGCCGGCCTGTTCGGTCACTGGAGCAGGCTAACCGGCAAACGGGACACGCGCGCTGCTACCCGGTGAGCCGGATCGCCGCGGCCGGGCAGGTCAGCTCGGCCTGGCGGACCGCGTCGTCCTCTCCGGACGCCGGTTCGTCGGCGAGGAGGACGACCGTGCCGGCCTCCTCGTCCTGGTCGAACGTCCCCGGCGCGAGCAGGACGCACTGTCCGGACGCGACGCAGGCTTCGGTGTCGGCGGTGATCTTCACCGGGCTCACCACGTCACCGGAACGGCGTCGACCCCGCCGGCGACGCGGTTGACGCGCACCGGGATGTCCTCGATCCCGGCCGCCAGCCGCAGACCGGGGAACCGGCGGAACAGCTTGGGGAACACCGTCCGCAGCTCGGTGCGGGCGAGGTTGGCGCCGATGCAGACGTGCGCGCCGGTGCCGAAGGCCAGGTGGACGTTCGGCGTGCGGCTCGGGTCGAACTCGTCGGGGTCGGCGAACACCGCGGCGTCGCGGTTGGCCGCGTCGCTGGAGACGAGCACCGCGTCGCCGCGCCGGATCCGCGTGCCGGCGATCTCGACGTCCTCGTGGGCGTAGCGCAGCAGGCCGGTGCCGCTGGTCGCGGTCAGCCGCAGGATCTCCTCGACGGTCTGGTTCACCTCGCCGTCGGGATCGGCGGCGAAGCGGTCGCGCCGGGCGGTGTCGCTGAGCAGGAACAGCGTGCCCATCGCGATGCGCGTCGACGTCGTCTCGTGGCCGGCGAACAGCAGGCCGGTCGCCATCCGGGAGAGGTCGTCGTCGGTGAAGGTCGGGTCGTCAGCCTGGGCGGCGACCATGTCGGAGATGACGTCGGGCTGCTGGTCCGCGCGCTTCGCCTCGGCGAGCTTCAGCATGTAGGCCTTGAACTCGGCCATCGCCGCCTGCGCGTCCTCGCCGCCGTCCATCCTCGCGATCCGCTCGGACAAGCCGCGGAAGTGCTCGCGGTCGGCGTACGGGACGCCGAGCAGCTCGCAGATCACCAGTACCGGCAACGGGAAGGCGAGGAAGTCGGTGAGGTCGACCGGCTCGCCGGGGTTCGCGTCGTGAGCGGCCTGGAGGTCGTCGAGGCAGCGGTCGGTCAGCTCGGCGATCCGGTCGCCCAGCGCCCGCATGCGCGGCGCGGAGAACGCGGGCGCGAGCATCCGGCGCATCCGCTTGTGCTCGGCTTCTTCGGTTTCGAAGTCCCCGCTCGGGCCGTCCTGGATCGCGGCGTTCGAGATGCGCGACGCCTGCTCCGGCGCGGGGTGCGAACGGCCGAAGCGCTTGTCGCGGAAGACTTCCTTGGCCTCTTCGTACGACGTCACGAGCCACGCCGGGTCGCCGGCCGGGGTCAGCACCCGGCTGATCGGCGAGCGGCTGCGGAGGGCTTCGTAGTCCGGGGCGATGGCGAGCGCGTTCGCCCGGGTGAAGGGGAGGCGAGGCGTCTCTTCGGTGGTGGTCATGCGTCTCTCCTCAGTTCGGTTTCGAGGTCGGCGAGCCAGCGGAGCTCGGCGTCGAGCTTGCCGAGGACGTGCCGCAGCGCCGCCCGGCCCCACGGGTCGGCCTGCCCGGCCGCGAGCGCGGTGAGCCGGGCGTGCTCGGTGGTCAGGGCGTGTTTTCGCACGTCGAGGACCCGGGCGCGTTCTTCTTCCCGGAGCCGGCTGAAGCTCCCGACGCGCGCGAGGAACTCCTCCTGGCTGAGCGCCAGCTCGGCCGGGAAGTCCGCGAGCATGTCGTGCAGCAGCTCCCGGCCGACGTCGGTGATCGTGTAGACGTGCCGCGGCGGTTTGGCCTCCTGTTCCTCCGCGCTGCGGCTCACCGCGCCCGCGTCGACGAAGCGCCGCAGGGTCGGGTAGAGCGAGTTGTTCGACAGGGTGTGCCCGGTCGAGGCTTCGACGGCCTTGCGCAGCTCGTAGCCGTGCATCGGCTCGCGGTCCAGCCTCGACAGCAAGAGGATCTCGATCCACACCTAGGTCACCGTAACCTAGTGATCCGTGACTGAGCAATGGCGGATCGTGACAGGTGGGGAGAAACTGTGTAGCTTTGTAAGCAGCTGCTTACAACCGAGCACGGGGGTTCCGAATGACCGTCACCCACACCGAGCCGCTCTCGTACCCCTTCAACGAGGAGGCCGGGCTCGACCTCAACGAGGCCTACGCGGCGGCCCGCGAAGCCGAGGGCATGGTCCGGGTCAAGATGACGTACGGGGAGCCGGCGTGGCTGGCCACCCGCTACGCCGACGCCCGGCTCGTGCTCGGTGACCGCCGGTTCTCGCGGGCGATGGAGAAGGAGAAGGACGCGCCGCGCCGCTCGCCCGTGCAGCGCGAGGGCGGCATCCTGCAGATGGACCCGCCGGACCACACGCGGCTGCGGACGCTGGTGGCGAAGGCGTTCACCATGCGCCGCGTCGAGCTGCTCCGCCCGCGCGTCGCTTCCCTGGCGGCGGAGCTGATCGCGGACATGAAGGCCGCCGGTCCGCCCGCCGACCTCGTCGACCTCTACGCGCTGCCGATCCCGGTCGCGGTGATCTGCGAGCTGCTCGGCGTCCCGGTCGCCGACCGGCCGAAGTTCCGCGTCTGGAGCGACGCCGCGCTGTCGACCAGCGGGTTGACGCCGGAGGAGTTCGAGCGCAACCGCGAGGAGCTGCGCGACTACATGCGCGGGCTGATCGCCGAGCACCGGGCGCAGCCCCAGGACGACCTGATGACGGCGCTGATCGAGGCGCGCGACACCCGCGACCGGCTGACCGAGCTGGAGCTGGTCGACCTGTGCGTCGGCATCCTCGTCGCCGGCCACGAGACCACCGCCAGCCAGATCCCCAACTTCGTCTACGCGCTGCTCGACCAGCCCGGGCAGTGGCAGCGGCTGGTCGACGACCCGGACCTGATCCCGGCGGCCGTCGAGGAGCTGCTGCGGTTCGTCCCGCTGGGCGCGGGCGCCGGGTTCGCGCGCTACGCCACCGAAGACGTCGAGGTCGGCGGCGTGCTGGTGAAGGCGGGGGAGCCGGTGCTGGTGGCGGTCGGCGCGGCCAACCGCGACCGGCTGCAGTTCGACGACGCCGATCAGCTGCGCTTCGACCGCGGCGACACCCACCACCTCGGCTTCGGCCACGGCGTCCACCACTGCCTGGGCGCGCCCTTGGCCCGGCTCGAGCTGCAGGAGGCGCTGCGCGCGTTGGTCACCGAGCTGCCGGGCCTGCACCTGGCCGGCGATATCGTGTGGAAGACGCAGATGCTCGTCCGCGGACCGCGGTCGATGCCGATCGGATGGTGAGCATGACCTGGCACGTGGAAGTCGACGAACACACCTGCATCGGCTCGGGGATGTGCGCCGCGCTGATGCCCGAGGTGTTCGTCCTGGACGGCGCGGTCGCGCAGACGGCGGCGCCGGAGGTGGAAGCCGACGAGACGGTGCTGGACGCGGCGGACTCGTGCCCGGCGATGGCGATCACGGTGACCGACGGCGGCCGCGAGATCGGCCCGCGCCCCTAGGGTTCGAGGCGGCCGTGCTCGGTGACCACGGCCGTGACGAGCTCGTACGGGGTGACGTCGAACGCGGGGTTGAAGACCCGGGTGTCCGGTGGCGTGACCGTCGTGCCGGCGTATTCGGTGAGTTCGCGGGCATCGCGTTCTTCGATGGCGATGCCCGCCCCGGTCTCGAGAGTCCTGTCCACAGTGGACGAAGGCGCGACGACGACGAACGGCACCCGGTGGTGCCGCGCGGCGATGGCGAGGCCGTAGGTGCCGATCTTGTTGGCGACATCGCCGTTGGCGGCGATCCGATCGGCCCCGACGAGCACGCAGTCGACCATCCCGTTCGCCATCGCGGCGGCGGCCGCGCCATCGGGTTGCACCCGGTAGGGGACGCCCTCCTGGGCGAGTTCCCACGCGGTCAGGCGGGCGCCTTGGAGGAGCGGGCGGGTCTCGTCGACGAGGACTTCTTCGACGAGCCCGCGTGCGTGCAGGTGCCAGACGACACCGAGGGCGCTGCCCCACCCGACGGTGGCGAGGCGCCCGGCGTTGCAGTGGGTGAGCAGCCTCAACGGCCGTCGCGAGCACTCCTGCAGCACGACCTCGGCGGCGTGCTTCGAGGCGGCTTTGTTGAGTTCTTCGTCCTCGTCGAGAAGGGCTTTTGCCTCTTCGAGGACGGCGTCCGGACCTTGGGCGAGTTTGGTCATGGCGCGCTCGACGCCCCAGGCGAGGTTGACGGCGGTGGGCCGGGCGGTGGCGATCAGCCGGGCATCGGCCTCGACGTCGTGACTGGTCCGGGCGGCAAGGGCGACCCCGAGAGCACCGGCGGCCCCGAGGGCGGGTGCCCCGCGGACGGCGAGCCGTTTGATGGCGTCGACGAGCTCACCGACGGTCCGCAGGTGCAGCAGCCGGAACTCCCCGGGCAAGGCGGTCTGATCGATGACGACGACGGCGCCATCGTCCCAGTCGATGGTCCTGCGCACGTGCCCTCCCAGGGGTTATCGGGTTGCGCGCCCGGCGAAGATGCGACGGTGACCATTGAACGGCAGAACCCGCCCGGCTTGCACACACCACCGGGCTACCACCACGTGGTGTCGGTATCGGCGGGACGCACGGTGTACTTGGCGGGCCAGTGCCCGCTTACGGCCGGGGGATCGGTGCCCGAGGGGGTGTCGGCCCAGGTCGACCAGGTGGTGGCCAACACGGCGGCGGCGTTGAAGTTCGCGGGAGCCTCGCCGAAGGACGTGGTGCGCACGGTGATTTACGTGGTGACGGAGGACCGCGAGGTGTTGTCGGAGGTGTGGGACCGGCTGACGAGTTCGGAGATCGGCGAGGCGTTCACCTCGGCGAGCACGCTGTTGGGGGTGGCCAAGCTGGGGTTCGAGGGCCAGCTGGTGGAGCTGGACGTAACGGCAGCACTGGACTGAGTGGGCGGCGGCCAGGCAGAGCGAAACAGACAGCCGGCCACTCGACAACGCATCCGGCCAGCCATCCTCTCCCCGGCCCCGGCCCCGGCCCCGGCCCCGGCCCCGGCCCCGGCCCCGGCCGCCTACAACCCGGCCATCAAATCCGTCTCCGTGATCCCCGGCCCCTGCCCCACCCGAATGAACCACTCGGTCCCGAAAGCAAAAGCGAAAGCATCATCCGGCATGGCCAGCATGAACATTTCCTCACTGATCTGACTCGGATGAGCCCGCATGGCCGCCCGCTTCACGCCCACGTACTTCGACACGTCCACCGCCGCCGTGATCTCGGCCTCCGGCTTCCCGAACTCCACGTTCTCCGGGGGCTTCGGCGCCGCCTCCTCGGGCATCAGCCCCTGCTCCACCGCCGCCTCGAAGCCGCGCTGCATGAACTCGCGGTTGAACGTCGCCTGGAACACCCTCGGAGTGCCGGCCAGCTCGGCCGCGCGCATGCCGACCCGGTGGACCTGGATGTGGTCCGGGTGGCCGTAGTCGCCGTTGTCGTCGTAGACCGTCAGCACGTCGGCCGACTCCGCGCGCAGGATCTCCGCCAGCTGCTCGGCCGCCTTTTCGACGTCCGCGCGCCAGAAGCACGCCGGGTCGTCGTTCGTCGGCTCGCCCATCATCCCCGAGTCGCGGTAGCCCAGGAACTCGACGCGGGCCACGCCGAGGATCTCCGCGGCCGCGTGCGACTCCCGCACACGCCGCTCCCACAGTTGTTCGCCGTCGGCGAGGAAGCCCTCGGGGACCTCGCCGACCTCGCCCTTCGTGGCGACGACGAGCACGACGCGGTGCCCCTCGGCGACGGCCTTCGCCATCACCCCGGCGGTGCGCAGGCATTCGTCGTCGGGGTGGGCGTGGAAGGTGACCAGTGTTGCCATGTCCGCCAAGCTACCGAACACCACCGACAAAAACCGCCCGCCAAGGTGCGCTCCCGCCGTTGAGGTCCCCGGTCGTGGCCGACGAGAAGAGCACCCTGCTGTCCTTCCTGCACGCCCAGCGCGCCGTGGTCCTGGCGATCCTCGACGGCCTCGGCGAAGACGCGCTGAGCACCGCGTCCTGCCGTCCGGCTGGACCCCGCTGGGCATGGTCGAGCACCTCGGGTACGCCGAGCGGCACTGGTTCCAGGAGGTCGTCACCGGCGCCGCGGACCCGGTGTCCTGGCCGGACGACGACCACGAGCCTTCGCCGCGACGCCGTTGTCCGCGCCGCCGAAGACGCCCACCCCGCTGACCGCCGACCTGCGCGGGGTGGTCCTGCACATGATCGAAGAGACGGCCCGCCACGCCGGGCACCTCGACGTCGTCCGCGAGCTGCTCGACGGGCGCACCGGCCTCGGGCCGCGCTAGGCCTGTTCCTTGGCGCACCACCAGGTCGACCGGCCGCCGACCGTGCCGTGCGCCATCTCGGCGCCGCAGCGCGGGCAGTGGTCGCCGGCCCGGCGGTGCCCGATGATCTCGCCGGTGTGCACGCCGCCGTGCTTGATCGCCGCGCGCAACGACTTCCGCAGCGCCTTGTGCAGCTCGGTCAGCTCGTCGCCGGACAGCTCGTTGACCGGGCGGGCCGGGCTCACCGCCGCCTGCCACAGCGTTTCGTCGGCCAGCAGGTTCCCGATCCCGGCCAGCACGGACTGGTCCAGCAGCCGCGCCTTCACCGGCGCCCGCCCCCGGCCCACGCGTGAGCGGAAGTCCGCACGCGACACCTCGCCGGCGTCCGGGCCCAGCGCGTCGAGATCGGGGTCGAGCCGCACCCGGCTGAGCCGCCGGGTGTCGAAGAGACGCAGCTGTTCGCCGTCGGCGAAGGTGAGCCCGAACCGGAACCACTCCGGCTTCTCGTCGCGGCCGCGAAACCGCCGCGGCCCGGGCGGTCCGCTGCGGCCGGCGAACCGCAGCTGCCCGGCCATGCCCAGGTGCAGGCCGAGGGTCGGGCCGGGCTCGCCGGCGCGGTTTTCGGTTTCGCACCACAGCGTCTTGCCCCGCCGGTGCGCCTCGGTGAGCCGCCCGCCCCGCAACGCGGCGGCGATGTCCCCGCGCGCGTGCGGACGGCAGACCCAGTCGTCGTGGTCGTCGACGTCCCGGATCTCCCGGCCGAGCGCGTCGGCGAGGACCTGGCGGGCGAGCTCCACTTCGGGCAGTTCCGGCACGCCGACCAGTCTGCCGACTCCGGCGCCCGGCCGCAGATCACTCCGGCCGCGTCCATTCGTACAGCCGGTGCTCGGGGTTGGTCAGGTCCGGCGGCGCCACCACCCGGTCGATGACGAACGCCCGCGCGACGAACCCGAAGTGCTGGTTGTCGCCGACCCGGCCGCGGAGGTACGCCTGGTTCGCGGGACCGAGCACCGGATCGGTCAGGCACCGCGCCGCGGCGAGCGTTCCGCGGGCGTACCCGCCCGCGCAGATCGTGATCGTGCGCCGCCGGTCGAGCGGGTTGACCCCGCGGAAGAACAGGATGACGTCTTCGTGGAGAATCTGCTTCCCGGTCCCGTACGCGTCGTCGCGGACGGGGCTGAACCGCCGCGGTTCGTCCCCATCGAGGACCTCCACGCCGAGCCAATCCGTTTCGTCCATGCGGACCGATATTTTCGCGGGCAGGTGCAAGGCGGAAAACATGTCGCGGGTCAGCTCATTGAAGTCCGACCCGCCGACCACCACGAGGTGACTGGTGTAGTCGGCGGTTTGGAGCTCGTCCGTCCGCGCGAACCGCACGTCGTTTTCCGGGTTCAGCGCGCGGATGTGGCCGAAGAGGTGGACCAGGGCGTCCGGATCGGCGTAGGTCAGCAAATCGACGTAGTCGGGATCCCGCGGATCGCTCGGCCCGAAATTGCCGGCCGCCGATTCCGGGATCCGCCCGCAGGTGATCATCACCGGCTCGTCCGGCGGGAACCGCCAGATGTCCGGCGCTTCCTCCGGATCGGCGATGACCTCCGCGGGCTGCCCGGCGACGGCTCTTTCCCACGCGTTCGTCCACGCCGCCCGGTCCCCGTCCGGCACCCCGAACGCGTCCAGCAGCGCCAAAAGCAGGTCTCGCCGCGGCCCGCGCCGGCCGGTCAGGACCCCGTTCACGGTCGAGCGGGGCAGCACGTGTCCCCGTTTCTCGCCGAGCCGCTCGATGTCGCGCAGAGACGGATTCCCGGCGCGCACCCGGCATTGCCGGAGCAGCGCGGCCAGCTGGGTGAGCGTCGTGACCCCGGACGGGTCAAGGTCACCGAATGGTCCGGGTCGGGAAAGCGGCATGGTGACATCGTGTCCCATCGCGGCCGGTTTTGTCCCACATCGTCTCACGCCTTCGCGTTCGTCTTCGTGTGTCCGCGGACGTGGTGCGGAAACCGCGCGCGACTGTTCAATCGTCTCAGGGACATCGGCTCTGCCGAGGGGACGGACAATGCTTCACGAAGGTCAGCTCGTTTACGGACTCATCGTCGCGGTCGACGTCGAAGGGTTCTCGCGCATGGGGATCCTCGACCAGACCGCGGTGCTTTTCCGGCTCGAGGAAGTGCTCGACCGCGCCGCCGGACGGGCCGGGCTCGCCCGCGCCGAATGGATCAGGCAACCGCGGGGCGACGGGGAACTGGCGGTGCTGCCCGCCGATTCCGACCTTTCCCGCGTGCTCGCGGATTTCGTCCACGAGGTCGTGGAAGAACTGCGGCGGGGGAGCCGGCCCCGGCTGCGCTTGCGGATTTCGATGCACCACGGCGCCTTGACCGCGGGCGTGTTCGGCCCGATCGGGGACGCCCTGATCGTCGCCTGCCGGTTGCTCGACGCGGAGTCCGCGCGCGAAACGCTGGCCCGGCACGCCGGCGAAGACGTCGTGGTCGTCGTTTCGGACCGGTTGTACGAAGACGTCGTCGCCACGCGGTTCCGCGGCCTGCGTCCCGACCGGTTCCGGCTGGTGACCGAACACGTGAAGGGCCGGACGTACTGCGGGTACCTCTGCGTGGGCAGCCCGAAAGCCGGGCCCGGACCGGGGGACGCGGTCCCGGTCGGGCACGGCACGGTGATCGAGCTGCCGGGCGGGTGACCCGGCTGGAGGACGGCCGCCGCGTCGTGACGAGACCACCGCGGCGGCCGCCGGTCAGGGGCGGCGGTCCCGGCGGACCAGGGCCAGCGCCGGGACGACGACCACGGCGGCGAGGACGAACGTCACCGGGTAGCCCACCGAGCCGATGACCAGCCCCGCGCCCAGCGCGCCGGCGGCCATGCCCAGGTCGTAGGCCGCGTTCCAGATCGCGCTCACCGCGCTCTCGCCGCCCGCCGGAACGCGGGCGTACATCAGCGTCAGCGTCGCGTTCTGCAGCGCGCCGAACCCCGCGCCCAGCACGACCGCCCCGCCGATCACCAGCGACGGCGTACCGGTGGCCGCGATGGCCGCCATGCCCACGGCGGACAGCACCACGCCGGGCACCAGCAGGACGGCCGGGCCGTGGCGGTCGCCGAGCCGGCCGGCGACCCAGCGGGCGGCGGTGGCCGCCGCGGGCTGGGCGAGCAACGCGCTCGCGGCGACCCACGCGGGCTGGTCGGCGGCGGCGAGCGGGAGGAACGTGACCAGGACGCCCACCGCGGCGGCGGCCACGGCGAAGACTGTCGCGGGGCGGGTCAGCACCGGGTTGCGCAGGCCGGCGAGGACGCCGTGGCCGCCGTCTTCCTTGGGCGTCGCGGCGTAGCGCGGCAGGCCGGGCACCGACACCAGGGCGAGCAGGGTGGCCACGGTCGTCGCCACGAACACCGGCGTGAAGCCCCAGTGCGCCGCCGCCCAGACACCGGCGGGCAGCGCCAGCAGACCGGGGATCCCGCCGACGATCCCGACCAGCGCCAGGCCCTCGCCGCGCCGGTCCGCCGGGATCAGCAGGGCGGTGACGGCGCCACCGGCCACGACGGCGATGGCGAACCCGATCCCGCGCACCACGCTGACCCCGACGATCACCCAGACGTCCGAACTGACCGTGAGCAGCAGCGTCGGCGCGCCGAGCAGGACCAGCCCGACGGCCAGCGCCCACCGGTACCCGACCCGGGCGACCAGCCGCGGCGTCACCAGCTCGGCGGCGACGGTGGCCAGCAGCAGCGCGACCGTCGCCAGCCCGGCGCCGCTGTCCGAGCCCGCCTGCTTCGCGAACAGCGGCACCACCGAAAGCGGCAGGTAGAAGCCGATCGACGACCCGAAGATCGAGACGAAGCGGATGAGCAGGGCGCGGGATACCAGCCTCGGCCGGATTTGCAGGTCAGCGGTCATGACTGAAACGGTAGAAGCGAACTGGGTCACCGGTAAGGTCCAGTTCCATGGCTGTGGAGTGGGCCGGTTTGAGTCCGGAGCTGCTGTTCACGATCGACCGCGAGAGCGGCGCGGGCCTGCGCACGCAGCTGGAGGACCAGCTGCGCGACGCGATCCGCGGCGGCCGCCTGGCGGGCGGGGAGAAGCTGCCGTCGTCACGCGAGCTCGCCCGCGGGCTCGGCTTGTCGCGGGGGCTGGTGCAGGACTGCTACGCCCAGCTGCAGGCCGAGGGCTACCTGACCAGCCGCGCGGGCTCGGCGACGCGGGTGGCGTCGGTCGTCCGGCCCGCGGAGCCGCCGCGGGTGAGCGCGCCGGAGCGGCCGCGGCACGAGGTCGCCGACTTCCGCCACGGCGTCCCCGACCTGCGCCTCGCGCCGCGCGAAGACTGGGCGTGGGCGGTGCGCGAGGTCTGCCGCACCGCGCCCAACAGCGCGTTCGACTACGGCGACCCGGCCGGCGCCCGGCCGCTGCGGGAGGTGCTCGCGGCGTACCTGCGGCGGGTGCGGGCGGTCGTGGCCACGGCCGACCAGCTCGTCGTGTGCACCGGCATGGCCCAGGCTCTCGGGCTGGTGCTGCGCGCGCTGGCCGCCGACGGCATCGGCACGATCGCCGTCGAGGACCCCGGCGTCGTCCGGACGACGACCGAGCAGGCGAACGCCGCCGGGCTGACCGCCGTGCCCGTCCCGGTCGACGAGGACGGCGTCGACGTCGGCGCCCTGGAACGCAGTGGCGCGCGGGCCGTGCTGGTGACCCCGGCCCACCAGTGGCCCACCGGCGTGGTGCTCGCCGGGCACCGCCGCCAGGAGCTGCTCGCGTGGGCGCGGCGGCACGACGGCGTCGTCATCGAGGACGACTACGACGCGGAATTCCGCTACGACCGCGACCCGGTCGGCTCGCTGCAGGGTCTCGACCCCGACCGCGTCGTCTCACTGGGGACGGTCAGCAAGTCGCTGGCGCCGGCGTTGCGGCTGGGCTGGCTGGTCGCGCCCGCCCGGCTGCTCGACGCCTTGGCGCGCGGCAAGCACGTCACCGACCGCGGGAGCCCCGGCCTCGACCAGCTGGCGCTGGCGCTGCTCATCGAATCCGGGCGCTACGACCGGCACCTGCGCCGCGCCCGCGCCGAGTACGCGGCCCGGCGCGAAACCCTGCTCGCCGCGCTGGCCGCCCACGCGCCGGGCATCCGCGTCACCGGGCTCGCGGCGGGGTTCCACGCGATCCTGCACCTGCCCCCGGGCGCCGACGAGGAGCGGGTGATCGCCCGCGCGGCCGAGCGCGGCGTCGGGCTGCACGGCCTGGCCCGGATGCACGCGACGCCGTCGGCGACGCCACCGCGGCTCGTCCTGGGCTTCGGCGACACGCCGCAGCGCTCGATCGAAGCGGGGATCGCCGCCATCGCGGACCTGCTGTCAGGCGTCGAGTGACTGGGACGTGGTGACTTCCCAGGCGAACCCGTCCGGGTCCGTGAACGCCCCGGCGGGGTGATTGACGGCGATCCGGTGCGAGCCACTGCCCTCGGGGGCGACCCCGGCCTGCTTGGCGAGCGCCTTGCGCCGGTAGAGCGCCAGCTTGATGGCGCTCTCGCCGCCCTCGAACTCGACGTACATCCGGCCGAAGCTCTTCGCGACGGCGAGCCCGTGGCCGACGTAGAACTTCTTGCTGGCGGCGACGTCGGCGACGCCGAGCAGCAGCACGAGGGCGTCGAACGCCCGCGTGACGGGGCCGGTGTCCTTCTTGTTCGAGGTGGCGACGGTCCAGATCGCGCCGTCGGGAGCCTGGACGCCGCCACCGTAGCCCCACATGTTCTTCGCGGCGGGCTTGAGCACGGTGGCCCCGGCTTCGACGGCGCTGGCCATGAGCGAGTCGACGTCACCCGGCTGGGCGACGGTGAGGGAGAGGGTGAAGCCGCGGAACCCGCTGGAGGGCTGCTGAGCGGTCCGGAAGCGGAGCTGGCTGGTGAGGCCGAAGGCGTCGGAGTAGAAGCGCTCGGCGGCGGCGGTGTCGGTTACTTCGAGGGTGATGGCGTCGATGTTGGTCATGCCGGTAACGCTAGGTCCGGCGCCGTGACCAGCGCTTCTCGATTCCTGATCGGTTGCCGCGGGCGCTAGCCGGCGGCCCGCGCGGCCCGCCGTTTGGCCAGCGCCATGCGGACCAGGTACTTCGGCGTGGGCGGGATCCAGCCCAGCTGCTCGGCCAGGCCCAGGTCGTCGCGGTTCGCCCAGTGCTCGACGACCTGGCCGTCCGCCACCCGGAACCAGTGGGACTGCGTCACGCTGAAGGCGTTTCCCTTGGGCGGCATGGCTTGCTTGACCGCGGCGCGCTCGTCGTAGGTGACGAACGGCCCGGACTGCCGGCCGGCCATGGTGGTGTGGAGCACCACCAGGTCGCCGTCGTGGACGGCGTCGTGGATTTCCCAGTGCAGGTCGGAATAGGCGGCGCGCAGCCACAAAGCCGTCGCGTAGAACGCTTCGGCACCGCGCCCGCGGCAAGCCGCGGGTTCGTCCTTGCCTTCCCGGTTGGTGGCGTCGGGGTGGATGACGGTGCGGAGGTCGGCGAGGCTGCCGGTGCCCATGAGGTGCATCGCGCGCACGCAGAGCGCGATGGCTTCGTCGTTCGCTGTGCCGGGTCTTTCGGCGGAACCTCGGGTCGTGGTGTCCATGACACCTCTCCTTGGTTATAGTAGAGATAGATTGAATCTAGGGAGACTATAAGCAATGCCACGAGAGGGCGTCAAGAAGCCGGCGGAGCCTCGCCGCTACGACAACTCGACGCGGGCCGAGCAGGCGAGAGCCACCCGGCGGCGGATCCTCGACGCGACCTACCGCCTGCTGCTCGAGAACGGCTACGCGGCGACCACGATCAAAGCCGTCGCGGGGGAAGCCGGGGTGTCGATCGACACCGTGTACAAGGCCTTCGGCACCAAGGGAAACCTGATCAAGGGCGTCTACGACGTGGTGCTCGCGGGCGACGACGAGCCGACGCCGCTCATGGAGCGTCCGGTCTGGCGCGAGTTCGCCGCCGAGACGTCGGCCGTCGAAAAGCTGCACAGGTACGCGGCGGTGTGCCGGATGCTGTCGGGCCGGCTCAGCCCGCTGCTGGCGCTGCTGCTGTCGGCAGCACGCTCGGGAAACCCCGAGCTGGCCGCGTTCGCCGACACGATCGAGGGAGAACGGCTCGTGGGCGCCGGCGCGGTGGTCCGGGCGCTCGCCGAAATCGGCGGGCTGCGGGCCGGGCTCGGCGTCGACCAGGCCCGGGACATCGTGTGGATGCTCAACTCACCGCAGGTCTACCAACTGCTGGTCGGCGGGCGCGGGTGGACCGACGACGAGTACGAGTCGTGGCTCGCGCGCACCCTGACCACGCAGCTGATCGGCTAGTACTCGCCCTTGATGACGAAGTAGGAGCCGCGGATGGTGCCGGCCAGCTTGGACTTCTGGCGGGCGAACTTGAACGACCCCAGTTCGGCCGGCACCTCCATCCCGTCGGAGAGCTTGAAGCCGACCGCGCGCTTGCCGCCGTCGTCCACTGTGTACATCACGTTGATCGACAGGCCGCTTTCGTAGAACACGTATGCCATCCGGATGTTCTCGACCTGGAACGCCGTCGCCTCGAGCGGGCGGGACGCGATGACGATCCCGCGTTCCTCTTCGAGGATCCGGTGCACCCAGTCGATCGTCGGCTGCGCGTCGGCCGCGGGCTCGACCGTGAAGACGTGGTCGTACTTGTTCTTGAAGTACCGGGCCTCGTTCGCCCGCAGGCCGGCGAGCGCGGCCGCGACCGGCGAGGACTCGAGGCCTTCGGTGGACACGGTGGTGAAGTCCACGGTGTGGGGCATGGTGCATTCCTCCCGGAGGACGAACTCGGCGGGTGCGCTGGTGGTGACTATAGTCAGGCGGACCCGGCTTCGCGGATGATCGCGACCGCGGCGCGCGGGTCCGGCACGGTGATCGTCACGCTCCGGCCGGTGCGCAGGGTGAGCCGCAGGGCGGTGCCGGTGCGGACCGTGAAGTAGGTGTGGCGCGGGGTCCACCAGTAGCCGAGGGAGACGCGCCACAGCGACGGCGCCAGGTCGGTCACCTCGGCGCGTTCGATGTCTTCCAGGCGGTAGGTGCGGTGCGGCCACCCGAACATTCCACAGTGGACGGAGATGCCGTTGGGTCCGGCCGCCGTCCGGACGCTGAGTCCGGTGAGGACGGCGACGAGCACCACGGCCGCGGCCACCAGCAGCGGGATCGCGGGACCGGCGGGGTCGAGCCAGCTGCCGGGCGACAGCGAGCCGAGCAGCACGAGCGGCAGGACCAGGGCGACGGCGAGGGTCACCACCAGCGGCCAGTTGGTCGAGCGTCCGGTGTAGATCGAGTACCGCGCGGATGCCGTCATCGGGCACCGTCCTCTCGAGGGGTCAGCTTCTCGATGAGCCGAAGGAGGTCATGGCGCCCGACGCCGTGCCGGCGGGCGAGGGTCACGAGGGCTTGCGCCGCCTCGGTGACGGGGGCGGGTTCGGTGACGGCGGACGCGACCCGGGCACCGCGGCCGCGCCGGAACTCCAGGACGCCTTCTTCGCGCAGTTGCCGGTAGGCGGCCAGAACGGTGTTGCGGTCGACCGAGAGCGCGCCGGCGAGTTCGGCCGCGGGAGGGAGTTGCTCCCCGACGGCGAGCTCGCCTGAAGCGACGCCGCGGCGTACGCAGGCGACGATCTGGAGAGGCAATGCCTCCCGCGACGAATGATCCACTGTCCATCTCATGGTGCTAGTATTATTAGCACCATATTGGGGTGATGGTCAACCAAGTACCTGGCTGACGAAGCGTCGTCAAACGCGCAACTGTCCCCAGGTGACGACGGCGTCTCCGCGGGTCCAGAAGTTCTTCGCTTCGCCTCTGGCGACCAGTTCGACACACGCTGCGTGCGCGCACTGGCTGACGCCCGGGCGCGCCGGGTGGAACTCGTAGTAATCGAGCATCTTGACTTCGACGCGGGTTCTGGCGTCGGACCGCCAGTGCCTCCCGGCGGGCGGTTGCGCGATCCATTGCACGCAGTCGATGGCGCCATAGGCGAACTGGAGGTCGGAGTCGCCGTAGTCGCTCTGCTCGAGCCTGGTCGTGCCGGCCAGGCCGCCGTGAGCGATCGAACGGCGGATCTTTTCGCGGACCCCGGCGGACCGGCTGATCATGTCCGCGACGTCGATGGCGACGTCGGTTCCGCTCCCGTCCAGGAAGTGCCAGAACAGCCGGGCGGCCAGCGGACCCGCGGCGAGGACTCTCGCCATGGCGGCGATCGCGACGGCCCGAGGCGGTCCTGCCGCGCACGCGCAGTCCACCGTGGACCGCGCGTCAGGGTGCGGGACGCGGCCGTGCAGGACGTCGTTCACCGCGCTGCCGACCGTTGATTCGCAACGTGACCGATACCCCCGTTGCAGGTCGTTCCACGGTGCCGTGGGTCGTAAGTCGTCCTGCACCGGATGACACGCGCCGAGGGCGGGTCGCGGCGGACCTGGATGCCTGCCTGCCGGTGCACCGTGTCCGTGTTGTTTGCGCTGGAGCATTGCCGGATCTTCCGGCTTGTCCTGCTTCTCGTCGGCGCAGGAGCAACCAGGGTGGACTTCGCCGCCGCAACGCTGTACCGCCGGCATCAGGCTCGACACCGCCTGATTTCCGGCGGCCTGCTGCAGTGCGATCAGGGCTGGTGTGTGCGCGTTGCCGGCGCTTCGAACAGGGGGAGAACCCGCGCGGACCACCGAGGTACGCACTTGGTCGTCCTCGCGGTGCATCACCGGGTCCTGAGCCGAAGGGCGCGTCGCATCAAAACAGTATGCGCGCGGAGCCGACATCTGCGTTTGCCCTTCGAGGCAGTCATACGGGCAACGTCGGGGCCGGTAGCCGGGGCGCGACTACCCGGCCCCACGCCCATGCCGCGGCGATCGCCGCGGCCAGCAATGCCACGCTCCCCACGACGTCCAACACGTAGTGGTTCGCCGTCGTGATCACGACCGCCACCATGAGCAGCGGGAACACCCACGGCGCCAGCGCCCAGCGCGTGCCCCGGAGCGCCGACCACGCCGCATACGCGCACCACAGTGCCCAGCCCACGTGCATGCTCGGCATCGCCGTGAAATGGCTGGGGTTCGACCAGCTCTCCTGACGGAAAATGTCATACCGGGCAACGATGTCCACGGCACCGGCCAACGCCAGCCGCGGCGGTGACAGCGGCACCGCCCAGTACACCGGCAGCACGAGGACCATCATCGCGACCATCGTCCGGCGGACCTTGCGGTACACCTCCGCGTGCCGGAAGAACACCCACACCAGCACGCCCGCGACCGCCACGTAGTACAACCGGTACACGTACACCGCCAGCCGGGCGATGACCGGATTCCCGGCCAGCCAACGGTTCGCGCTCAGCTCGATGTCGATGTGCACCGCGTGTTCCGCGGACTGAACGGCCGACGCAGCGGCGTTGGCGGCCACGACGTCCGTTCCCAGCAGAGCGGTGAGCCGCGCGAACACCACGAACCACAGCACCAGGAAAACCAGCTCGACGACCATCGCACGTCGCCCGCCGGAGGTCACGCCGGCAGGGTGCGCCGCAGGAACTCCATTGTCAGGTCCCACGCGCGGGCTGCCGCTTGCGGGTGGTGGAACATCGGGGCCACGTTGTTGTGGAACGCGTGCCCCGCCTCCTCCTGCACGTGGATCTCCGCGCCCTCGTGCCCGGCCACCGCCGCCTCGACGATCGCCACGTCCGTGCGCGGGATGTACGGGTCCTTGCCGCCGAAGTGGAACTGGATCGGGCACGTCACGCCGCTCAAGTCCGCGATCTGCTGCGCCACCGTCGATCCGTAGAACGACACGGCCACGTCGGGGTCGCCCGCGGCCGCCGCCGCGAACGCCAGTGAGCCGCCCAGGCAGAAGCCCAGTACGCCCACTCCGCCCGTCACCGACGGCGAAGAACGCAGGTGGGCCACCGTTTCCAGCACGTCCGACAGTCCCAGAGCCGGGTCGAACGCCGATGCCACCTCCATCGACGCCGCCACTCCGGCCTCGTCGTGCGTCGACGACCAGCCGGGCGCCGTCCTCCAGAACAGCTCCGGGATCGCCACCACGTACCCCGCCGCCGCGAGGTCCGCCGCCACCGAACGGAGGTAGTCGTCCAAGCCGAAGATCTCCTGGACCAGCACCAGACCCGGACCCCGACCGGACGGCGGGAGCCCCACCGGGAGGTCCGTCAGCACGCTCTTCATCGGAAGGTCCTTTCCAGGATGCCGGCGACCAGCTCGGCCTGGCGGCCGTCCGGGTCGAGGTCCGGGTCGAACACTGTCAGCTCGAACCCCGCCGCGCCCGGCATCGCCAACAGCCCGCGCAGCAACGAAACCAGCGTGTCCGGGTCGAGGCCGCCCGGGTCGGGACTGTCCACTGCGGACACGTACGCCGGGTCGAGGACGTCGATGTCCACGTGGACCCAGAACCCGTCCACGTCCGCGAACGACGGCAGGGAAACGCCGGAGGTCATCAGCTCTTCCGAAGTCACGTGGGAAATTCCCGCCGCGCGCAGCTGGGACGACTCCGCCTCGCGCACCCCGAGCACCCGCACGTCGTCGTCGCGGACGTACGGGCGCAGCCCGTCGATGTCGGCCAGGTCGTCGGCGCCTCGCCCGGTCATGATCGCCAGGTCCTCGCCCGCCGCCGCGCCCACGTGGGGAGCGATGCCCAGGTGGCGGAAGTCGTCGTGGCCGTCCAGGTACGCGATCCCGTAACGGCCGGTGCGGCGCAACGCCAGCATCGCGCCCAGCGAAATCGAACAGTCGCCGCCCAGCACCACCGGGAACCCGCCCGAAGCGCGGACCGAAGCCACTCGCGCGGCCAGGGCAGGCGTGTAGGAAGCGATGGCCGCGGAGTTGCGCACGCCGTCGCCCGGGGACCACGTCCCGACGTACCGCCCCGGCGTCACGACGCCGCCGTCGGACGCCCCCAGGCGGTCGAGGATCCCGAGGTCGCGCAGCACGCCGGGCGTCTTGTAGCACCCGGGCACGGCGCCCTCGGCCGGCGGCCGGAGGCCCAAGTTGGACGGTGCGTCGATCACGACGTAGTTCCCCACCCGGTCACCGTACTGGCTCCGCGGCCGGAGGCGTCCTAAGTTGAGGTGCCGACCAAGGAGGCTCGATGGCTGAGAAGACCAAGTACGTCCTCGACGAAGACGAGCTGCCGACCCAGTGGTACAACGTCATCCCCGACCTGCCGGAGCCGCCTCCGCCCCCGCTGCACCCGGGCACCCGGGAGCCCGTCGGGCCGGACGACCTCGCCCCGCTCTTCCCGCAGGCGCTCATCGCCCAGGAAGTGACGACTGATCGCTATGTCGACATCCCGGAGGAGGTCCGGGAGGTCTACCGGCTCTGGCGGCCGTCGCCGCTGTACCGGGCGCGGCGGCTGGAGAAGGCGCTCGGCACGCCGGCGCGGATCTACTACAAGTACGAAGGCGTCAGCCCGGTCGGCTCGCACAAGCCGAACACCGCCGTGCCGCAGGCGTTCTACAACGCGCAGGAGGGCGTCAGCCGGCTGACCACCGAGACCGGCGCCGGCCAGTGGGGCAGCGCGCTCGCGTTCGCCTGCGCCCAGTACGGCCTGGAGTGCGAAGTCTGGCAGGTCCGCGCGTCGTACGACCAGAAGCCCTACCGCAAGCTGATGATGGAGACGTTCGGCGCGACGGTCCACCCGAGCCCGTCCGAGCTGACCGAGTCCGGCCGGGCGATCCTGAAGGACCACCCGGATTCGACGGGCAGCCTCGGCATCGCGATCAGCGAGGCGGTCGAGCAGGCCGCGCAGGACCCGGACGCGCGGTACGCGCTGGGCAGCGTGCTCAACCACGTGCTGCTGCACCAGACGATCATCGGCGAGGAAGCGCTCAAGCAGTTCGAACTGGCCGGCGACACCCCGGACGTGCTGGTCGGCTGCACCGGCGGCGGCTCGAACTTCGGCGGGCTGGCGTTCCCGTTCCTGCGGGAGAAGCTGGCCGGCCGGATGGACCCGGTGATCCGCGCGGTCGAGCCGGCCGCGTGCCCGTCGCTGACGCGCGGGAAGTACGCCTACGACTTCGGCGACACGGCCGGGCTCACGCCGCTGCTCAAGATGCACACGCTCGGCCACGAGTTCATCCCGGACCCGATCCACGCGGGCGGCCTGCGCTACCACGGGATGTCGCCGCTGATCTCGCACATCTACGAGCTCGGCCTGATCGAGGCGATCGCGATCGGGCAGCAGGAGTGCTTCGCCGCGGGCGTCCGGTTCGCGCGGTCCGAGGGCATCATCCCGGCCCCCGAGCCGACGCACGCGCTGGCGGCGTGCATCCAGGAAGCGTTGCGGTGCAAGGAAACCGGTGAGGAGAAGGTGATCCTCACGGCGCTCTGCGGCCATGCGCACCTGGACCTGCCCGCGTACGGCGCTTATCTCGCGGGCGACATGGTGGACAACGAGCTGTCCGCGGCGACGCTCGAGCATTCGCTGGCGACGCTGCCGTGAAGCCCGGCTCGCCCGGAGATCAGAGGACGTCCGGGATCTCCGGGCGGGCCAGCTCGGTCCGCTTCTGCGCCAAGACAACCCGGTCGCGGCCCGCGGCCTTCGCCGTGAACACCGCGTCGTCCGCCGCCTGCAGCAGGATCGTGTACTCCGTCGCCGTTTCCGGGTACACCGCCGCGCCGATCGACGCCGTCAGGCCGTCGATCACCTCGGGCTTGCCCGGGCGGACCACGGGGACCGGCACCTCGACGCGGGCGATCGCCGCGCGGACGCGGTCCGCGATGGACACGATCTCCGCGCTCGTCGCGCCCGGCAGCAGCACCACGAACTCGTCGCCGCCGAAGCGCCCGACGTAGTCGCCGCCGCGGACCGCGCCCTGGATCGCCGCCGCGATCGCGCGCAGGACCTCGTCGCCCGCCAGGTGGCCGTTGCCGTCGTCGATGGCCTTGAAGTGGTCGATGTCGATCATCAGCACGCCCGCCGTCGACGCCAGCTCGGCGGCGCGGGCCAGCTCGTTGCGCGCCAGCTGCACCCAGAACTCCGGCGCGAGCAGCGCCGTCTTGGAGTCCGTGCGCGCGGCCGCCTGGAACTGCGGCAGCAGCAGGCCGATGTGCAGCGCCACCGGCGTCACCATGAGCACCGGCAGCAGCCACGGCCGGACCGTCATCACCAGCGCGATCCCGCAGCCGACGCCGACCGCGGCCAGCACGATCAGCACGTCCGACGGGTTCCCGAACGCCTGCCGCGGCGGCTTGCCCGGGTTGCTCATCAGGATCGCCAGGATCACCAGCACGTAGTTGAGTCCGAAGTAGACGATCCCGGACAGCAGCAGCGCGGTCATCCCGCCGAAGCCGTCCAGGTAGGGCACGTACGGCGCGAGGTGCCCGGTGCCGGCCGACAGCACGGCTCCCGCGGCGAAACAAGCGAGGATGACCGTGGCCCCGGAGAACACTTTCCGGTGAACCACGCCGCGTCGTTTGTACACGCGGACCCAGGAGTGGGCGTAGCTGACGACGATGACGAGCGTGGCCAGCGGCGGCGGCAGCAGGAGCAGCCCGGCGAAGATCCAGATCGACTGCAGGTGCATGTGCGGCCGGCCGTCGGCGGCGAGCTCGCGGATGCGCTCGATGCGTTGCGCCGCTTCGAGGTGCACGATCTCGCCCGCGAGGATCAAGCCACACCAGAGCACCGCCTGGGTGGTGACCGGCACGAGCGCGGCCGTGGCGACGACCGCGACCAACGCCAGCGCGTCGACGATGAGGACGTAGCCGAGCACCGGAGTGGCCAGCTTCCACATCGCCCACGTACGGAAACCCGATCGTGGACGTTCTGAGCTGGGCTTTCGCCCTTGGGACCCGGACAATCCCACGAAACGCCCCTCTTCTCAGGACGGATCTCTTCGCGGAAATCGTCACTGTAATCGAATGAACGCGGTGTGTCACTAGGCTGGTCGGGCTACCGTCCGGTCACGCACCGTGCAAGATCCCTCACGAACAGGAGAAGTCATGTCGCACTTCCTGCCCAACGCGAACATCGTCCCGTCCCGGCGTCGCGCGCAGCGGCCGACCGACTGGACGCGGCAGCTCCCCACCGACTGGACCCGCGCGATCCCGACGGACTGGACCCCGCGGCAGCTGCCGACCGACTGGACCGCCCGCGAACTGCCCACCGACTGGACCGTCCGCGAGCTCCCGACCGATTGGACCCGCCCCGGCGTCTCGCCAGCGCTGCCGCAGTGCCCGACCGACTGGACGCAGCGCTGACCAGTCCCCGGTGACCGGCCGCCAAAGCCGGTCACCGGGACTCCGGTTGCGCCCGGCGCCACAACATCGCCGCGCCGAAAGCCGCGACGACGCCGATCGCGCCCGCCCCGGCGACCACCCCGTGCGGGGCGGCGCGTTCGGCCGCGACCCCCGCCAGCACCACACCCAGCCCCTGCGACACCCGCAACGCCGTCAGCGCGAACCCGAACGCCTGCGCGCGCTGGGCGTCCGGGGTCAGCTGGACGAACGTCGTGTTGGCGATCAGGTTGTACGAACTGGCCACCCCGGACAGCGTCAGCAGCGCCAGCGTCGCCTCGAGGTCCGGCCGCAGCGCGCAGCCCAGCAGCGCCGCGCACGCCAGCACCGCCAGTGGCCCGAGCAGGCGGCCCCGCCGGGACGGCGGGATCCGCGACAGCGCGGCCATCCCGAGCACGTTCCCCAGCGCGTACGCCCCCAGCAGCAGCCCGACGACCACCGCGCCTCCGCCCAGCTCCGCCGCGTACGGCGCCGCGATCGCCTCGCCCGCGATGTAGATCCCGGACACGCACCCCAGCGCCACCAGCGCGAGCCGGCGCCGGTCGCCGACGACCACCGTCCAGCCCGCCCGCACGTGCGGCCACCAGCGGACGCCGGACGTCTCGCGCGGCGGCCGGGGGCGGACGCCGCTGACCAGGAACAGCGCCGACACCGCGAAACTCGCCGCGTCCGCGAGCAGCGCGCCGCCGGTGCCGGCCGCGGCCACCAGGAGCCCGCCGAGGGCGAACCCGGCGACCTGGCCCGCCTGCACCAGCATCATCAGCAGGCCCATCCCGGGCACGAACCGCTCGCCCGGCAGCACCTGCGGCAGCAGCGCCGCGCGCGCGGAGTTCCACACCGGGTTGACCAGCTGGACGCCGATCAGCAGGGCCGCGACCACCGGCAGCGGCAGGCCCGGCCACGCCATCACGGCGACCGCCGGCGCGCGCAGCACGTCGGCCAGGACCAGCACCGTCCGCGGCGGGTACCGGTCGGCCAGCCCGGACAGCAGCGGCCCGCCCACGAGGTCCGGCAGGAAGGTCAGCGCGTACGTCAGCGCGGCCCAGCCCGGCGAGTTCGTGCGGTCGTAGACCAGGATCGACAACGCGACCCGCGCGAGCTGGTCACCGGTGACCGAGACCAGCTGCGCGGAGAACAGCGCCCGGAACTCGGTCACGCCGAGGACGTCCCGGAACCCGACCGCGCGTACCGTCATGGGCACTCAGGGTACCGGCGCGGACGCCCAGCGTGAACGGCCGTTAGGAGGTCATTGCCCTTCGCCGCACGTGATTTTCGGCTGCGGGTTGTAGTGGACCGTCCGGGTCGACCGGCTCACCTCGCGGCCGGACGCGGCGTCCTTGAGCACGCGCGTGTCGCTCGTGGTGAACCCCGGCGCGCCGTTCGACGCGTGGCAGTTCTCCGCCGGGCCCGGCTTGGGCTGCGGGTCGCTCGGGTTCGAGCGGCCGCCGGGGATGGACTCGACGGTGTAGCGCTTGGTGCCCCACAGCTTCACGGTGATCGACGACGGCGTCCAGATCGCCTGGATCGCGATGCCGGTCGGGGAGTCGTTGGTGAACTTGAGGTCGATGACGCTGGAGCCGTCGGGGTTCTGGAACACCGTCGCCTCGCGCGCGGCGGGGTAGCGGCTGATGTAGTAGCTGTGCTCCTTGTGCCCCGCGTCCTTCATGCCCGCGAAGTAGGACGCGTTGTACAGCGTCGTCGCGAACTGGGAGATGCCGCCGCCGACCTCGCGGCCCGGGGCGCCGTCCTTGATCACGCCCGCCTCGACGTACCCCTGCGGCTTGCCTCGCGGGCCGGTGAACCCGTTGAGGCTGAAGGTTTCCCCGGGCTTGACGATGGCGCCGTTCACCTTCTGCGCGACGACGCGGATGTTGGTGCCGGAGTCGGGTGCGAAGCCGCCGGTGGTGAACTCGCCGACGACCTCCTTGACGCCCAGCTGGTTCGCCTGCTCGGTCGTCACCTTCGCCGGGGCGTCCTTGTAGATGGCCGGCACCTCGCGGCCGTCGGTCTTCTTCAGCACCTCGGGCAGCGGCTTGAGGCTCGGGTCCCAGTCGATGGTCCGGCCGTCGGTGGAGGGGTCGACCGCGGGCTTGCCGCCCTCGAAGACGATGGTCGCCTCCTTGCCCTCCTTCTCGGTGGACTTCAGCTGCGGCCCGGCGGCTTCGGCGATCTTGGCGTTGTCGATCTTCGGCGTGAGCCCGCCGCCCTCGGCCGGCTCGAACGTGATCGCCGCGGCGATCGCCTCCGGCTTCACGGTGGCGCTCTTGCCTTCGCCCTTGACGACCAGCGGGCCCGAAACGGCGGGGCGCGCGAACTGGTCCAGCGCGGCCTGGACGCCTTCGGGGGTGGTCCGGACCGGCGTGCCGGTCACCGGCAGGGCCAGCGGCGTGCCGCTCGCCCACTTCTCGACCACCGCGGCCTTGGCGGCGTCGACGTCGAGCTTCTGCCCGGGCTTCGGCGGCACGGCGACCGGGTTGACGCCCTCGAACTTCACGGTGCCTTCGGCCGGCTCGCGGTCGATCTGGCCGCGGAGGCCGTCGAGCGCGGCGGCGAGCTTGGCGTCGTCGGCGTGGCTGACGACGCCGACCTCGCGGCTGGAGAACAGCGACGCGAGCCGCGTGAACGGGTTCAGCGGCTGCTCGCCGGCCTGGTCGAGGGTCTTCGGCCAGTCGAGGCCCAGCCCGGCGGCCGTCGGCGAGAGGGTGCCCCGGACGTCGCCCGCGGTGACGGCGACCGGACGCGTCAGCCGCGGCTCGATCTGCCCGCGCAGCTCCTGCTCGGCCGCGGCGCGGTCCATCCCGCCGACGTCGACGCCGGCCACGGTCACGCCGCGCGGGACGCTGCCCTGGCTGACCAGCAGGTCGACGCCGTAGACCACGACGAGCAGGCCGAAGACCCCGCCCGCGATCCAGCCGGCCTTGCGCAGATCGCGCTTCTTCGGAGGTTCCGGGTCCGGCTCGGGCCGGACGACCGGCAGGACGTCCGTCTGCTCACCGTGTGACTCGGGCCAGCGCGGTTCGTACGGCAACTCTCCACCCCTTCAACGCGTGACGGGGATCAGCGTACGGGGCACCCGGACAAGCAGTACGACTCGCCCTAACGGGGGATGAACCGGTCACCGCGCGTCCGGTTCCGGGTTGTGCCCGGCTCGCGCCAGGAAGTCGAAGTCGCAGCCTTCATCCGCCTGCGTGATGTGTTCGCTGTAGAGCGCGCCGTAGCCCCGCTCGAACCGCGGCGCCGGCGCCGTCCACTCGGAACCCCGCCGCGCGAGCTCCTCATCGGACACCTCGAGCCGCAGCACGCGCGCCGGCACGTCGAGGGTGATCGGGTCGCCGTCGCGGACCAGCGCCAGCGGGCCGCCGACGTGGGACTCCGGCGCCACGTGCAGCACGCACGCGCCGTAGCTCGTCCCGCTCATCCGGGCGTCGGAGATCCGGACCATGTCGCGCACGCCCTGTTCGAGCAGGTGGGCCGGGATCGGCAGCATGCCGTACTCGGGCATGCCGGGGCCGCCGAGCGGGCCGGAACCGCGCAGCACCAGCACCGAGTCCGCGGTGATCGACGGGTCTTCGATCCGCTTCTTGAGGTCCGCGTAGTTCTCGAACACGACGGCCGGGCCCGTGTGGGTCAGCAGGTGCTCCTCGGCGGCGATGTGCTTGATCACCGCGCCCGAGGGCGCCAGGTTGCCGTGCAGCACGGCGACTCCGCCCTCGGCCGCCACCGGGTTGTCGCGCGGCCGGATGACGTCGTCGTTGTGCACCGGCGCGGCCTCGAGGTCGGCGCCGAGCGTGCGGCCGGTGACGGTGACCCGGTCGGTGTGCAGCAGGTCGGTCAGCCGCGACAACAGGCCGGGCAGGCCGCCCGCGTAGTAGAAGTCCTCCATCAGCCAGTCGCCGCCCGGGCGGATGTTCGCCAATACCGGCACGCGCCGCGCGATCGCGTCGAAGTCGGCCAGGCTCACCGGGATCCCGCTGCGCCCGGCCATCGCGATCAGGTGGATCACGGCGTTGGTCGACCCGCCCAGTGCCAGCACCGTGGTGATCGCGTCTTCGTAGGCGGTCTTGTCCAGGATCCGGCCCACCGTCAGGTCTTCCCAGACCATGCCGACGATCCGCGCGCCGCTCGCCGCGGCCATCCGGTGGTGGGCCGAGTCGACGGCCGGGATCGACGCCGCGCCCGGCAGCGTCATGCCGAGCACCTCGGCGGCGGACGTCATCGTCGACGCCGTCCCCATCGTCATGCAGTGGCCCGGCGAGCGGGCCAGGCCGCGTTCCAGTTCGGACATTTCGGCGTCGCCGATCAGGCCGGCCCGCTTGTCGTCCCAGTACTTCCACATGTCGGTGCCGCTGCCGAGGACCTCGTTGCGCCAGTGGCCGCGCAGCATCGGCCCGGCCGGCACGAAGATCGCGGGCAGGTCCGCGCTCGCCGCGCCCATCAGCAATGCCGGCGTCGTCTTGTCGCAGCCGCCCATCAGGACGGCGCCGTCGATCGGGTAGGACCGCAGGATCTCCTCGGTCTCCATCGCGAGGAGGTTGCGGTAGAGCATCGGTGTCGGCTTCTGGTAGGTCTCCGACAGCGTCGCGACCGGGAACTCCAGCGGGAAGCCGCCGGCCTGCCAGACGCCGCGCTTGACCTGCTCGGCGCGTTCGCGCAGGTGCATGTGGCACGGGTTGATGTCCGACCACGTGTTGAGGATGCCGATGACCGGCTTGCCGAGGTGCTCTTCCGGGTTGTAGCCGAGCTGGCGGCTGCGGGCGCGGTGGCTGAAGTTGCGCAGTTCGTCGCCGCCGAACCACCGGTGGCTGCGGAGCTCCTCGGGTGTTTTCATGCGATCCAGTATGGCATCTGATATATGATCTCGCGGGCCTGGTTGAATGGGTTCCGACACGATGCGAGGGAGCGACCATGACCGGGACGTTCAGCCTGCCCGCCTCCCGGACCGAAGTGGTCCTGGAGGAGATCCGTCGCGGCATCCTCACCCGGGAACTGGTGCCCGGCCAGCCGCTCGTCGAAGCGGAGCTGGCCGCGCGGCTCGGCGTGTCGAAGACGCCGGTGCGCGAGGCGCTCAAGGTGCTGTCCAACTCGGGCTTGGTGACCTTCAGCCCGTACAAGGGCGCTTCGGTCGTCACGGTCGACGCCGAGCTCGCGAAGTCCGTCTACGACGTCCGGATGGTGCTGGAACCGGAAGCCGTCCGGCGGACCGTCGAGCGGCGCGACCCCGAACTGCTGGAAGACGCCGCCGAAGCGCTGAAGGAAGCATCGACGGCCATCGCGGACAAGGACCAGGCCGCGCTGAGCCTGCTCAACCGCCGGTTCCACCGCGCCCTCTACTCGGGCTGCGGCAACCCGCTGCTGGTCAGCATCCTCGACGACCTCAAGGACCGCGCGGCCCTGATCAGCGTCGTCGGCTGGGAAGCCAACCCCAGCTGGAAGAAGGAGTGGACCGAGCACAAGGCGGTCCTCGCGGCGGCCAAGAAGGGCGACGCCGAGGGCGCCGCGGCCTTGCTCAAAGACCACATCGGCGGCTTCCTCGAGCGGGTCCTCAAGGCCATCGGATGAGGTTGCTGCTCATCTCGGACACCCACCTTCCCGCCCGCGCCCGCGTGCTGCCGGAGCGGGTGTGGGCCGAGGTCGAGGCGGCGGACGTCGTGGTGCACGCCGGCGACTGGGTCGAGGTCGGCCTGCTCGACGAACTGGAGAAGCGCAGCAAGCGCCTGATCGGCGTCCACGGCAACAACGACGGCGCGGACCTGCGGGCGCGGCTGCCCGAGGTCGCGCGGGCGGACCTCGACGGCGTCCGGCTGGCCGTCATCCACGAAACGGGCTCGAAGCAGGGCCGCGAACAGCGGTGCGACGCGCGGTTCCCGGACACCGACGTGCTCGTGTTCGGGCACAGCCACATCCCCTGGGACACCACGACGCCGGCCGGGTTGCGGCTGCTCAACCCCGGTTCGCCGACCGACCGCCGCCGTCAGCCGTTCTGCACGTACCAGACCGCCCGCGTCGAGAACGGCACGCTGACGGGCGTCGAGCTGCATGAACTGCCCCGGAGGGGGTAGGAAGAGTCCATGGATCCGGCATGGGCGTTGCGGGAGATCGCGTTCCAGCTCGAACGCGCGGGGGAACCGACCTACCGCGTCCGCGCGTTCCGCAACGCGGCCGCGACCGTCGACAAGACCGAAGCTTCGCAACTGGCCTCGATGGCGGAGAACGGCACGCTGACCTCGTTGCCCGGCATCGGGAAGGCCACCGCCGGCGTCATCGAGGACGCGCTGGCCGGCCGTGATCCCGCGTACCGGTCGAAGATCGTCGAGAAGAAGCTGCCGGACGGCGAACCGCTGCGCTCGGCGCTTCGCGGGGACTGCCACACGCATTCGGACTGGTCCGACGGCGGCAGCTCGATCGGGGAGATGGCCGTCGCGGGCCGGGACATCGGCCACGAGTGGATGGTGCTGACCGACCACTCGCCGCGGCTGACCGTCGCGAACGGGCTTTCCCCGGACCGGCTGCGGACGCAGATGCAGATCGTGGCGAAGGCCAACGAGCTGATGGCGCCCTTCCGGCTGCTGCACGGCATCGAGGTCGACATCCTCGACGACGGCGCCCTCGACCAGGAAGAGGAGCTGCTGGGGCAGCTGGACCTCGTCGTCGCGAGCGTGCACTCGAAGCTGCGGATGCCCGCGAAGGACATGACCCGGCGCATGCTCGCCGCGGTCCGGAACCCGCACGTCCGGGTGCTGGGGCACTGCACCGGACGGCTCGTCGTCGGCCGGGGCCGTCCCGAATCGGAGTTCGACGCCGAGGCGGTGTTCACGGCGTGCCGCGAGAACGGCGTCGCGGTCGAAATCAACTCGCGCCCCGAACGGCTCGACCCGCCGATGCGGCTGCTGAAGCTGGCCGCGGAGATCGGCTGCGAGTTCGCCATCGACAGCGACGCGCACGCGCCGGGCCAGCTCGATTGGCAGCCCTACGGCTGCGAACGCGCGGTCAAGGCGGGCATCGGGCCGGAGCGGATCATCAACACCCGCACGGCGGAGGAGCTGCTCAGCCGCTGATCTCGATGACGGGGTGCTTCGCCGGGTCGAGCCAGCGCAGGAGGGCGTCGAGGTCGGGCGCCGGGATCGCGACGCAGCCCGCCGTCGGCTTCCCGTTGGTGACGTGCAGGAAGAACGCCGAGCCCGCGCCCGGCACCACGGGCGCGCGGTTGTAGTCGATGACGACGGCGTGGTCGTAGACCGGGCCCGCCTGCCCGAGGTTCTCCCCGGCGGCCTCGTCGAACGGGCAGGTGCCGGGAGCGCACGAGAAGTGCGTGTTGTAGTACGGGGACTTCACGTCCGAGACCCACCAGTCCGCGGTGGTGACCTGCCGGTAGGGCAGCCGGGTGGTGGCGGGCCGGTGGCCGAAGGCCTCGGTCAGCGGCCACGTCCCGGCCGGGGTGCGGGAGACGGTTTCGCTCGCCTTGCCGACGCCGTCCGCGCCGACGAACGCCTCGACCGGGCCGTACGCCTTCGTCCAGTCGTCGCCGGTGCGCTGCCAGGCGGTGAGCACGGCGGTGGTCGCGTCGGCCGAGCCGGCGGCGACGGTGACGCGCTGCTCCGGGCCCGTCGGCCCCGGCGCGGCGGCTGCCCCGGAGAGCAGCGCGGCCGCGGCCAGCGTGGCACCGAGGGATCTCCTGCGCATGCCGGAGAGCCTAACGGTGCCACGCCGGACGCGTCAGTTGATCGTGTAGGAGTCCCCGTAGACCTTCCACTTCAGCGGGGTGTGCAGGTCGAAGTTGCCCGCGTTGAGGAACACCACCTGCTCGGTGTCGACGCGCGAGGTGTCGGCGTGCGCCTCTTCCTGTTTCATGATCACCTTGCGGGCGGCGAAGAACGCCTTGAGGTAGGTCGCCTCGTCGCCACCCTGGGCGGGGGTCTTCGCCTTCTTCATCGCGGCCTTGCGGATGCCGCCGAAGCTGTCGGAGCTGTCGCCGGGGCCGTGCATGACGATGGCGTCGTAGTAGGCGAACTGGCCGAGGTTGCTGAGGCCGTCGGACTTGCCCTGGCTCACCGCGGGGTCGAAGTACACGCGGTCGCGCTCGTTGTTCTGCGCGGTCTGGAACGCCGTGGTGGCCGCGGCCTGCTTCCAGGCGCTTTCGAACGCCGAGCCGAGGCCGGCGTGCGAGTCGGTGCCGTTCACCTTGCGCAGCGCGGGAAGGTACTTGGCGAGGGGGTTGTCCGGGACGGAGTTCGTGTAGGCCTCGACGAGCTCGAGCATGTCGCCCGTGCCGGAGCAGAACCCGATGATGCCGGCGGTGTACCCGCGGCCGTCGCCGATGTCCTCGATGTACTTGTACTGGGCTTTCCAGTCCAGCGAGGAGTTTTCCGCGCTGGAGACCAGCTTCATCGCGATCTCCTTCTTCGCCGGGGCCGACAGGTCGCCGACGGCGAGAGCGGTCGCGCTGGTGGCGCTGTTCGCGGCCAGGGGCGCGGGTGCCGCCGAGGAGAGCGCGGGGGTGGTGATCACGAGGGCGGCGACGGAGGCCGCGCCGAGCGCGCCGATGACGACCGGCCGCAACTTCTTGCTCATGGGTGGAGACCCTTTCCGCGGGGTGCGCCGTGGGGGATCACGGCGGGTACGGGTGATGAGGTGGAGCTGCGGCGTAGCGACACGGTAGCGAAGAGTCAGCACGCACCACAAGAGGCGGAAATCGTTCATGTTCGTGAACGGTCCAGACCACCCCGCGGGTCCTCTGAGGACGGTCAGCGCGTCCCGGTGAAGATGCGGATGACGTCCGGCAGCACGTTCACCGGGATCGTCGGGTCGATCGCCCGCTGCACGCCGAGGCCGATGCCGAGGCTGAGCAACGCCGTCGCGGCGTCGTCGGCCGGCATCGGGAGCGTGATCCCGAACCGCTCGGCGTACCCGCTCAGCAGGCCGGCGATGGTGTCGCGGATCGCCTTGTCCCGCGCGGCCAGTTCGGCGCGCACGTGCGGGTTGCGCCGCGCGTTCGTGGCGAACTCGACCTCCAGGGCCGTCCAGGCCTCGTCGCCGATGCTGCGCTCGGCCCAGGTCTGGAACGCGGCCAGCAGGTCGTCCACCCCCTCGGCGCCGACCAGCGCTTCCGCGATCAGCGCGACCTGCTCGTCGTGGATCCGGTCGAGAACGGCGAGGCAGAGCTCGTCCTTGTTGCGGAAGTTCGAGTACACCGCGCCCTTCGAGTAGCCGGCCTCGTCCGCGACCTTCTCCAGCGACGTCACCGAGTAGCCGTCGCGCAGGAAGAGCAGCTTGGCGGTCTCGATCAGCTGCTCGCGGGTGCGCGCCTGGCTTTCCGCGCGGGTGAGTCGGGCCATGGCGCCACTCTAGCCAGGCCCGGAATCGGGGTACCGCCAGTATTGAGATACTGCTAGTCTCCGAAAATGGAGCAACGCCACTTCGCGGTCCTCGTCGTCGGCGCCGGGGCGTCCGGGCTGGGGGCCGCCATCCGGCTCGGCCAGGCCGGCGTCGACGACCTCGCCGTGCTGGAGAAGGCCGGTTCGCTCGGCGGAACCTGGCGCGACAACACGTATCCCGGCTGCGCGTGCGACGTCCCGTCCGCGCTGTACTCGTACTCGTTCGCGCCGAATCCCGGGTGGACACGGGCCTTCGCCGGGCAGGCCGAGATCCGCGCGTACCTGGCGGACACGGCGTCGCGGTTCGGCGTCACGCCGAAGATCCGCTACGGCGTGGAGGTGACGCGGGCGCAGTGGAACGCGCGTGAGTCCATTTGGGAACTGGAGACCACCCGCGGCCCCTACTCGGCGCGGGTCCTGGTCGCCGGCACCGGGCCGTGGCACGAGCCGCTGGTCCCGGACCTGCCGGGGCTCGGCGGCTTCCCGGGCGAGGTCTTCCACTCCGCGCGGTGGAACCACGGCTACGACCTCGCGGGCAAGCGGGTCGCGGTGATCGGCACGGGCGCGTCGGCGGTCCAGTTCGTCCCGCGGATCGTGCCTTCCGTCGGCCGGTTGCACCTGTTCCAGCGCACGGCGCAGTGGGTGCTGCCGAAGCCGGACCACGCCGTCCCCGGCGTCGAACGGTTCCTGCTGCGGCGGTTTCCCGCGCTGCAGAGGGCGTTGCGCAGCGCGGAGTACGGGGCGTTGGAGACCCTCGGCTTCGGGTTCCGGCACCCGTGGCTGCTGCGGCAGGTGCAGAAGGTCGGGCTCGCGCACCTGCGGCTGGCGGTGCGGGATCCCGCGTTGCGCCGGGCGTTGACGCCGGACTACACGCTGGGCTGCAAGCGGCTGCTGATGTCGAACACGTACTACCGGTCGCTGACGCGGTCGCATGTGGACGTTCATCCGACGGCCGTGCGCGCGGTGTCCGGCAGCCGGGTGCTCGGCGCGGACGGTTCGTCCGCCGACGTGGACGCGATCATCTTCGGCACGGGCTTCCACATCCTCGACATGCCGGTGTCGTCGCGGGTCTTCGACGGCGACGGCCGGAGCCTGGACGACCATTGGAAGGGGAGCCCGCGGGCCTACGCGGGGACGACGGTGGCCGGGTTCCCGAACCTCTACCTGCTGCTGGGCCCGAGCCTGGGGACCGGGCACTCGTCCGCGTTCATGATCCTGGAGGCCCAGCTGCGGCACACGGTTTCGGCTGTGACGCGGACGTTGCGTTCGGGGTGGTCGTCGGTGTCCGTGCGGCCATCGGTGCAGGACGCGTTCAACGCGGAGGTCCAGGCCGCGCTGCCGGGGACGGTGTACCAGTCGGGCGGGTGCTCGAGCTACTACACGGATGTCAACGGGCGCAACAGCTTCAGCTGGCCGTTCTCGACCGGGCGGCTGCGGTCGCGGGTGGGCGCGTTCGACGAGGCGGACTACGAGATCGGGAGGGTCCGTGCGGTATCCGGCGATTGAGGTCCGGGGTGCAGTGGTCGCGATCACCGGCGGGGCCCGGGGAATCGGCCGCGCGACGGCCGCCGAATTCGCTGCTCGGGGCGCCACAGTGTGCGTCGGCGACCTCGATGCTGCCTCGGGAGTGCCGTCGTTACCGCTCGACGTCACGAACCGGGAGTCGTTCGACGCGTTCACCGCGGCGGTCACCGAGCGGTTCGGGCGGATCGACGTCCTGGTCAACAACGCGGGCGTGATGCCGCTCGGCGACTTCCTCGAAGAACCGGACGACGTCGGCCGCACGACCCTGGCCGTCAACGTGGAGGGGCTGGTCCACGGGCTGCGCTCGGTGCTGCCGGGGATGATCGCGCGCGGGCGGGGCCACGTCGTGAACGTCGCTTCGATGGCGGGGAAGATCCCGCTGCCCGGCATGGCCGTCTACAACGCGAGCAAGTTCGCCGCGGTCGGGCTCACCGCGGCGGTGCGGCGCGAGTACGCCGCGACCGGGGTCAGCGTCAGCGCGGTGCTGCCGGGCGCGGTCCGCACCGAGCTGGTGTCCGGGGTCCGGCTGGGCGGGGCACTGCCCACAGTGGACCCCGAGGACGTCGCCCGCGCGATCGCCGGCACGCTCCGGACCCGCCGCGCCGAGACGGCCGTCCCCCGGTGGCTCGCCGGCTGGGACCTCCTGGCCGCGGTGACGCCCGAGCCGGTGCTGGCGTGGGCGCGCGGCCTGGTCGGCGACGACCGCGCCCTGAAGGAACTCGACCCGGAAGGCCGTGCCGGGTACGTGAGCCGCGTGGAGAAACAGGTTCAGTCCCACTCCCAGCACAGGCCGTAGACGCCCGGCCGCGCGTCCAGCACCGCGATGTGGCTCGTCCCGCTCGGACCCACCGGCAGCTCCGGCCGCTCGGCCGAGGCCTCCCCGTCGTAGCGGTAACACCGCACCGGCACCGCCGCCGGGTCGAAGCACGCCTGCAGCACGATCTGGCGGGCCGGCGCCCGCACCCCGAACTGCAGGTAGGTCGTCTCCGGCGGCGGGCCGTCGTAAGCGAACTCGAAGTCGAACACGTACGTCTCGCCCGCCCGCAGCGGGTAGTCGAACCGCAGCTCCAGCGCCACCAGCTCGGACGCGGCGTCGCGGCGGACGCGGCCCGGGCGGCAGCAGCGCGCCGACCGCAGCACGGGCTGGTGGCCGCCGCCCGTCTGCGGCCGGAAGAACGACACCCAGCGGTCGACGCCGTCCTCGCGGCTGGTCACCACCAGCTCCGTGCGCACCGACCGCTCGGTGCGGTCCGCGCCCAGCGTCGCCCGCTGGTGCACCGACGCCAGCGCCAGCCGGGCGTTGCCGTCGAGGTCGATGCCGTCGCACGAGGCCAGTTCCGTCGGCTCGGACCCGAGCGCGCTGGCCAGGCTGACCCCGCCCGGCCACGGTTCCGCCCGGCGCACCCGGGGCCGCGCCACCAGGCTGGTCAACGCGGCCGCGGGCAGGCCGAGGCACCCTTCGGCGACGCCCACCGCGTGCAGCGAACGCGGTCCTTCGGGATGCCGCCGGCCCCGGCGCCAGTAGCTCAGCGTGGCCAGGCTGACCTGGGCGCCCCGGATCGCCATCCGCCGCTGCAGCGCCTCCAGGCTCAGCCCGCGGTGCCGGATCGCCAGGTCGAAGGCCACGTCGAACGGTCCTTCCCGGACCGCGTCGACGACTCCGGTGTCGTCCGTGTCGTTCTCGGGGAACGCATCCATTCGGGTAAGCATGAATACCGGACGCACCGGACGCAACGAGGCCTGCCACCAAAGTAGGTGGCAGGCCCCGTGGGGGTCAGCTGACGGTGACCCCGGTGTCGTCGACGGCGAACGACGTCTGCAGCGACTGGTCCTCCGTCCCGGCGAACTTCAGCGTGATCGTCTGGCCCGCGTACGAAGACAAGTCGAGCGTCTTCTGGACGTAGGCGGAGTTCCGGTCGAGGTTGGAGTACGTCGCCAGCGTCGTCGAACCGGCGGACACGACGAGGTTGTCGTACGCGACGTTCTCGGTTTCGGCCGTCCACACGCGCAGCCAGAACGTCAGGCTCGCCCGGCAGCCGGCCGGGATCGTGACGGACTGCGTGAGCGTGTCGGTGTGCGCCGAACCCCAGCCGCCGAGCCACGAGTCCCAGGTGCCCGAGCGCGCGGGCGCCTGGCCGCCCCACTGGCCGATGGTGGTGTTCGGGTCGGTCCACGACGCCTTGCCGGACTCGAAGCCCGGGTTCTGCACCAGCTGCCCGCCGCACCCGCCCGGCGGAGTCGTGGTGGTCGTCGGCGGAGTGGTCGTGGGCGGGGTCGTCGTGGTCGGCGGCGTGCCGGTGCACGTCGGGTCGCCGGACTGCGCCGGGACGCTCACCGCGTTCCACGCCGCCTTCACGGCGTCGAACTCGGCGCAGCTGTCCGGGTACAGGTTCTTCGCGGCCTGCAGCGTCCACGTCCGGTAGCGCAGGTAGTTGCTGCCGGACGTCTTCAGCTGCAGGGCGCCGTGCATGATGTTGATCGCCTTGCGGATGCCGATGCCGGCCACCGTGCTGTTGTTGCACGTCGAGCTCGTCGGCTGCCCGTCGGTCGGGTTGCTGCCCTCGGCGAGCAGGTAGAACCAGTGGTCGCCGGGCCCGGCCGCTTTGTGCACCTCCGCGTTCGGCGTCGAGCTGGAGTAGCAGCTCGGGTCGCCGACCTTCGACGGGTCGTACATGTACCGGATCGCGCCGGTGCCGACCAGGTTGACCTCTTCGCCGATCGCGTAGTCCGGCGGGTCGTACTGGGACGGCTCGTTCGCGTAGAACTCCGTCGCCGTGCCGAACGTGTCCGCGATGAACTCCTGCGTGCCGCCGCCGGAGAACCCGCCGGACCCGGAGTAGTCGTCGACGCCGTGGCCCATCTCGTGGCCGAGGATGTCGAGCGAGCCGACCCACTCGCCGCTCGGGTTGTGGCCGAGGTTCACGTACGCGGGCCGCGAGTTGTAGTAGTACGCGTTCTCGTCGTCGAGGCCCACGCGGATCTTCCACGCGCCGCCGTTGCCGGTGAACCCGTTGCGGCCCACCCACTCCGAGAGCATCTTCTTCTCGGTCTGGGCGACGAACAGCGCGTCCGCGCAGCCGGTTTCGATGTTCGTGCCGGTGCCGTTGCCCCAGCTGTCGTCCGGTCCGGTGAGGACGGAGTCGCTGCCGTAGTCGCGGCAGTCGAGGTTCGGCGTGTTCGGGTCGGCCATCGAGTACGTGCTGCCGGACTTCGTCGTGTTCAGCGGCAGCGGCGCCGGGCCGTTCCACTTGCCGGTGCCGGTGCCCGCGGCGACGTGCTGGACGGTCCGCAGCACGCGCCCGTCCACCGCGTCGACGTAGACGCTCAGGCTGCTCGGCTCGCCGTGTTCGTCGGTGCCTTCGACGTTGCTCTCGTACGCGAGCCGCCCGGCGCCGTCGGCGACCACGACGAGCTTCCCGCCAGGCAGGCTCTTCGGCCCGCGGACCTGCTTGCGCGCCACGGTTCCGGCCTGCGCGGCCGTGAGCTTCGCGCCGCGGACGTCGAGGTCGCCGAGCGCCTGCTGCTGCGCGACGGACGTGGTCTTGACGGTGCCGGCGGAGTCGGTGGCGATGACGAGGTCGCCGCCGATCACGGGCAGGCCGTCGTAGGTGCGGTCGTAGACGACGTACGACAGGCCGTTGGCCGACCGCACGTCCCGCTGGACGAACTCGTCGTGCGCGCCGGGGTGGAGGGCGGCGACCCGGGCGTTGACCAGGTTCGCGGCGGCGCTGGTGGCATTGGCCTGGGCCTGCGCGGCGGACGGAGGCGGTTCGGGGACGGGCTGGGCGGGCGCGGCGACGGCGATGCCGACCACCACCATGCCCGCCGCCGTCGCCCCGCCGAGCGCGGCGAACCGTTGGGGCAATCTCATGACGCTCCTTGCGAAAACGCGATGGGGGAAGGGAGAACCCGATCGACGTTAAGCGCGCTGCGGGAGCGGCAGAAGGTTCATCACAGCGGCGAACTTTCACGCCGCGGCGGTGTGAAATCGCTCAGAGGGTGTGGAAGCGCAGGCCGGCTTTGGTGAGGCGGTCGATGAGGGCGTCGCCCATCGCGGTCGCGGTGGTCACCTGGCCCGCGGTTTCCGGGAGTTCGTCCGTGGCGAGGCACAACGCCGATTCCGCGAGCATCTTCGCCGTTTCGTCGTAGCCGGGGTCGCCGCCGGAGACCTCGGTGACGACGCGCTCGCCACCACCCTCGCCGATGAACCGCACGGAAAACCACGAGCGCGCCCGGCGTTCCGGGCTGGGGCCGTTGCCGGGGGCCAGCAACCGGGAGAGCCCGCGCCGCGCGGGCGGGACCTGAGCGGCGGCGAGCAGCGCGCCGGCGCCGAGCACGCCGCCCGCCAGCACCGGGAGGTGTTTGACGGCGGCGAAGTGCCGGTAGGTGAAGTCGGGACCGTAGCGCTCGGACGCGGCGGCCGACCGGCGGACGACCTCGGGATCGATCGTCGGCAGCGGCACCGCCCACCAGCCGGCGTCGGCGACCCGGTGCGGACGGCCGAGCGGCGCGTGGGTGAAGCGCCCGGCGGGTCGCGGTTCGGCGGCCGCGCGTTCCTTCGCGACGCGGGCGCCGGCCGGGAGGCGGGACATGATGGTCAGCGCGCTGAGGAACGTGCCGCCCGACGGCATCCCGCTGGCCCGGACGTAGCCGTCCACCTTGAGCGGCACGCCTTCGGGCAGCTGCTTGACGGTGAAGTAGGCGCCGAGGTCGTGCGGGATGGAGTCGAAGCCGCAGGCGTGCACGAGCCGCGCGCCGGTTTCGCGGGCGCGGCGGTCGTGGGCGAGGTACATCCGGTCGACGAACTCGGGTTCGCCGGTGAGGTCGACGTAGTCGGTCCCGGCCGCGGCGCACGCGGCCACGAGCGGCTCGCCTCGGGTGAGGTAGGGGCCGACGGTGGTGATGACGACCTTGGTCGCCTCGGCGACGGCCTTGAGCGAGGCGGGGTCACCGGAGTCGGCGACGAGCAGGTCGAGGGCGGAGAGGCGGTCGTCGACGGTGGCAAGCCGCGCGCGGACGGCTTCGAGCTTGCTTCGGCTGCGTCCGGCAAGGGCCCACCGCAGGTCCGCGGGCGCGTGCCGGGCGAGGTATTCGGCGGTGAGACCCCCGGTGAACCCGGTGGCGCCGAAAAGGACCACGTCATGCGCGCGCATGTCTCCTCCAGGGGACGTCGACGGCGGATGGGGTCAGGTTACCCGCGGGTACGGAAGGGTGCCGGGTGTCGTTCGCGGGGTGCGCTCGGTCGCGGCGGTTACCTTGGGGCCGCCGGTGCGGGTGAGTCCCGCCGGCTGGTCGCCGGGTCGCGGGTGGTTGTTGCCGGCGTGGGAACCATCGCAGGCTGGTCGCGCCGGGTTGCCGGTGCGCGATGCCGGCCGCCGCGCGGTGGTTGCCTCGGAGCCCACCGGAGCAAGCGACCAGCGCCCACCCCTTCCTCACCGTGCGACCTACTTCCGGTCCCCCGTGTACACCACCGCCGCCGCGACCGCGGCCACTCCCGCGATCACGTCCGCTATCCGGCGCGGCAGGGCGTGGTGCGTGTCCTCCATCCACGCCCGCACCCGCGCCCGGTCCAGCTCCGGCTCGCACAGGTCGTCCACTCCCGCCGTCCACGCCAGCAGCGCCAGGCACGCCGCGTGCGGGTCCGGGCGGTCGATGCCGAACACCGCCGCCCGGGCCTTGCTGCGGGCCGCCGTCGAGACCAGCAGGTCCGCCGGTGGGTAGCGGGATCGGCGCAACAACGCCGGCGTCCGCCGGACCAGGCCGAGCGCGACCAGATTGTCCGCCGCCACCGACGGCAGTTCCGCGCGCAGGTGATCCACCCAGTCACGGACGCTGTGCGTCCCCGTTTCCGAAACGATTTCGGAAAACACGTGATCGGCGGTCGGAATACCCGGCGGCCGCGCGGCGATCACGCGCACCTTCCGGTCCTCGACCGTGATCCGGTCGGTGAACAGCAAGTCGCACAACGCCGAGCCCGCCAGGCCGATGCCCAACGACGTCCGGCTGAGCACGGGGCGGCCGGTGAACTCGTCGTGGCCGAGGAAGAAGAAGGAATCCACCAAGGTGAGCCGGCGCATGACGGAAAACGGCCCCCTGGGCGGTCGCGGTGAGGATGCCGAAGATAGCGGTTCGGCCTCGAGCCGCTTTCGGTGCCGTCACGTTTACCCCGAACGGACGTACCGTCGCACCACAAAAACCCCCTACTCTGGGTCGCCGCCGCCAAGATCACCTAGGCGCGGGGGAAAGGTCCATGGGAACCCACACGCCGGGGCGCGGCCTCGGCACCAGGCGGCTCGGCGCCGCCCAGATCGTCTTCTTCGTCGTCGCGGCGGCGGGTCCGCTGTACGCGATCGCCGGCGGTGTCTCGGCGACGTACGCGGTCACCGGCAGCGTCGGCGTGCCGTTGTCGTTCGTGCTGCTGGCCCCGGTGCTCGCGCTGTTCGGCGTCGGGTACGCCGCGATGAGCCGGTACATCACGAACGCCGGCGCGTTCTACCCCTATGTGGCGCACGGGATCGGGCGCTCCGCGGGCACCGCCGTCGCGTACGTGACCGTGCTCGCCTACAGCTCCATCCAGACCGGCGTCTTCGGCCTGTTCGGGCTCTCGGTGTCCACCTGGCTGAACACGACGTTCGGGACGGACCTGCCGTGGTGGCCGATCGCGCTGCTGATGGTGCTCGTCGTCGGCGCGGGCGGCGTGCTGCGGATCGACCTCAACGCGAAGGTGCTCGGCGTCGCGCTCGGCCTCGAAGTCGCGGTGCTCGTCGTGCTGAACGCGGCGATGTTCAGCCACCCCGCGGGCAGCGCGCTCACGCCGCTGGAGCCGTCGAGCCTCTTCACGGCGGGGGTCGGGGCCGTTTTCGCTTTCTCCATCGCGGTTTTCCTCGGTTTCGAGGGCGCCGCCACCTACGGCGAGGAGAGCCGCGACCCGCGCAAGACCGTCGGCCGGGCGACCTACATCGCGATCGGGCTGACGGCCGTGCTGTACATCGCGTCCTCACTCGGGATGGCGGTCGCGACCGGTCCGGACCACATCGTCGAGCGCGCCGCCGCCGAAGGACCGGGCCTGCTGTTCGGGCTCGGCGGCCGGTACTTCGGCACGGCCTTCGCCGACACCGCGTACGTGCTCTTCCTGACCAGCCAGTGCGCCGCGCTGCTGAGCCTCCACAACGCCGTCGCGCGGTACTTCTTCGCGCTGGGCCGCGAAGGGTTGCTGCCGGACGGCGTCAGCCGCACCAGCAAGCGCACCGGCGCGCCGATCGGTGGCTCACTGGTCCAGACCACCATCGGCTTGGTCGTGGTCTCGGTGTTCGCGCTGGCCGGCCGCGACCCGTTCACCGACCTCTTCACCTGGACCGGCGTCACCGCGTCGACCGGCGTCACGATCATCATGGTCGCGGTTTCGCTGTCGGTCATCGGGTTCTTCCGCCGCCGCCCCGGCCGCAAGACGTGGTGGCGGCGCGCGGGCGCGCCCGCGCTGGCGGCGGTGACGCTGACCGCGATCCTGGTGCTGATCGTCGTCAACTTCGACGTCCTGCTCGGCCCGGCGGGCTCGATCCCGTGGCTGCGCTGGGGCCTGCCGGGACTGCTGGTGCTCGCCGGCCTCGCCGGGTTCCTGCGGGCCGAGGCGCTGCGCACCCGGCGGCCGGAGGTCTACGCGGCGATCGGCGGCCCGCTGCGCGAAGACGAGCTCGTGGAGACGCGGTGAGCGACGTCCGCGCCGCGCAGCCGGCCGAACTGGACGCGGTGCTCGCGACCCTGGTCGCCGCGTTCCAGGACGACCCGATGAGCCGCTGGGTGTTCCCGGGCGACGAGCGCCGCCGGGACGTCGCGCACCCGGCGTTCTTCCGCGAGCTCATCCAGGCCGGGTTCGCCGTGGGCAGCGTAGACGTCACCGAGGATCACTCGGCGGCGGTGATCTGGCTGCCCGGGAGCGCCGGTGACGACGAGCCGGTCGCCGGGCTCGACCCGGACGAGCAGGAGCGGCTGGACGTCCTGCTCGCCCTCATGGCCGGTCGCGAGCCCGCTGAACCGCACTGGCACGCGCAGTTCATCGGCGTCCGGCCCGGCCGGCAACGCCGGGGCATCGGCGCGCGGCTGCTGCGTCACGGCCTCGCCCGCTACGACGCCGAGGGCGTCCCCACCTACCTGGAGGCCAGCTCGCCGGACAGCACGCGGCTCTACCGCCGGCTCGGGTTCCGCGACCACGGGCCCGCGTTCCGGCCACCCGGCGGACCGCCCATGCAGCCGATGTGGCGCGCCCCGGCCTGAGCCCGTTACCGGCGAGTACAGTGCCCCCTCGAACGCGAGGAGGAAAGCCGTGACCGAACGCTTCGGCAGCTACCAGAACGAGCTCTACCTGCAGGGACTCGGTGGGCAGCTGCCGCCGTGCTCGACGGACGCGACCAAGCTCGAAGCGTCGGCCCGCGAGCTCATGGCGCCCGGCCCCTTCTCCTACGTCGCGGGTTCGGCGGGCTCGGGCGCGACCGCCCGCGCCAACCGCGAGGCGTTCGACCGCTGGCGCGTCGTGCCGCGGATGCTGACCGGCGCGACCGACCGCGACCTCTCGACGACGGTGCTCGGCACCCGGCTGGCCGCGCCGGTGGCCGTCGCGCCCGTCGGCGTCCAGTCGATCGTGCACCCGGACGCGGAGTCCGCGACCGCCCGCGCGGCGGCTTCGGTGGGCCTGCCGTTCACCTTGTCGACGGCGTCGTCGACCGGCATCGAGGACGCCGCCGAGGCCAACGGCGACGGCCCGCGCTGGTTCCAGCTGTACTGGCCCGGCGACCCGGACGTCTGCGCGAGCCTGCTGGCCCGGGCGAAGGCGGCCGGCTACACGGCGCTGGTCGTCACGCTCGACACGTGGACGCTGGCCTGGCGACCGTCCGATCTGGACCAGTCGTACCTGCCGTTCCTGCAGGGCGAGGGGCTCGCCGTCCCGTTCACCGACCCGGTGTTCCTCTCGCGGCTGCAGAAGACGCCGGAGGAGGACCGCGGCACGGCGATCCTGACGTGGATCGGGATGATCACCGGCACCGACCGGACGTGGGACCAGCTGCCGTTCCTGCGCGAGCACTGGGACGGCCCGATCGTGCTCAAGGGCATCCAGCACGTCGCCGACGCGCGCCGCGCGGCCGAGGCCGGGATGGACGGCATCGTCGTCTCCAACCACGGCGGCCGCCAGGTCGACGGCGCGATCGGGGCGCTGGAGGCGCTGCCGGGCATCGTCGCGGCGGTGGGCGACCGCATGGAGGTGCTGTTCGACTCGGGCGTGCGCACGGGCGCGGACGTGCTGAAGGCGATCGCGCTGGGCGCTCGGGCGGTGCTGGTCGGCCGCCCGTGGGTGTACGGCCTGGCGCACGCGGGCGAGGAGGGCGTGCGGCACGTGCTGCGGAGCCTGCTGGCGGACTTCGACCTGACCATGGGGCTTTCCGGTCACCGCACCCTCGCCGACCTGGGCCCGGACTCGCTCCGGCGGACGTGAGGTAACGAATCGGGAAAGCAGGGGACAGCCGCGGGACCGGTGGCTACCGTTCGAGGCCCATCGCGGGCCGCCCGGTTCCCGCTCGCCTTTCCCCTGGGGGTTTCCATGTCCATTTTGGTGCGCGTCGGTGCGCTGTTCACGTTCCTCGGCTTCGGCTCGCTCGTCCTCAGACAGCTCGGCCGGACGTTCATCCTGATCGAGTGGGCCGACGACATGCAGCCGGGGTTCGGCATCGCGCTCGGCGTGGGCGGTCTGGTGCTGATCGCGGCCGGGCTGCTGCTCGGCCGGAGCAAGGCCGCCAAGCCGCAGCAGCAGTTCGCCCAGCAGCCGCCCGCCCCGCAGGCCTACCCCGGCCAGCAGCCGTACCCGGCCCAGGCGCCGCAGCAGCAGTACCCGAACCAGCAGTACCCGCAGCAGCAGTACCCGAACCAGCAGGGCTGACCCGGCCCGAAGCGCCCCGAGGCCACCTCGGGGCGCTTCGAGCGTGCGCCCGGTCACGCGGCGGGGATATTCGGAAGCCCGGTTCGTCACCCACGGCTATCCTTGGTCCAAGCATGTCCACGTCATCCCCCTTCGAAGCGCTGCGTGCGCGCCTGCCCGAGCTGATGCCGCGCGACGAGCAGCGGCTGCGCCGGCGGCTCGACGGCGCCCGCAAGGCTCGCGACCGCGATGCCGCCCTCGCGCGGATCTCCGCCGACGTCGAAAAGGCCGAGCTGCGCCTCGCGTCGCGCCGCGCGAGCGTGCCCAAGATCGAATACCCCGAAGAGCTGCCGGTCAGCAAGCTCAAGGACGAGATCGGCGCGGCGATCGAGAAGCACCAGGTCGTGATCGTCGCGGGGGAGACCGGCTCGGGCAAGACCACCCAGCTGCCGAAGATCTGCCTCGAGCTCGGCCGCGGCATCCGCGGCCAGATCGGGCACACCCAGCCGCGGCGCCTCGCCGCGCGCACGGTCGCCGACCGGATCGCCAGCGAGCTGAATACCGAGCTCGGCGACGCCGTCGGGTACAAGGTGCGGTTCACCGACCAGTCCGGGCAGGACACGCTGGTCAAGCTGATGACCGACGGCATCCTGCTGGCCGAGATCCAGACCGACCGCTCGCTGCGCCAGTACGACACCCTCATCATCGACGAGGCCCACGAGCGCAGCCTCAACATCGACTTCATCCTCGGCTACCTCAAGCAGCTGCTGCCGCGCCGGCCCGACCTCAAGGTCATCATCACCTCGGCGACCATCGACCCCGAGCGCTTCTCGAAGCACTTCGACGACGCCCCGATCGTCGAGGTCTCCGGCCGGACGTACCCGGTCGAGACGCGCTACCGGCCGCTGGTCGACCCGGACGACCCCGAAGGCGACGACGAGCGCGACCAGACCCAAGGCATCCTCGAGGCCGTCGAGGAGCTGTGCGCCGAGGGCCCGGGCGACATCCTGGTGTTCCTCTCCGGCGAACGCGAAATCCGCGACACCGCCGACGTGCTCAACCGCGCGAACCTGCGCAATACCGAGGTGCTGCCGCTGTACGCGCGGCTGTCGGCGGCCGAGCAGCACCGCATCTTCCAAGCCCACACCGGACGCCGGGTCGTGCTCGCGACGAACGTCGCCGAGACGTCGCTGACCGTGCCGGGCATCAAGTACGTCGTCGACCCGGGCACCGCGCGGATCTCGCGCTACAGCCACCGCACGAAGGTGCAGCGGCTGCCGATCGAACCGGTGTCGCAGGCGTCGGCGAACCAGCGCAAGGGCCGCTGCGGCCGGACGTCCGACGGCATCTGCATCCGGCTCTACTCCGAAGAGGACTTCGAGAGCCGGCCGGAGTTCACCGATCCGGAGATCCTGCGGACCAACCTCGCGTCGGTCATCCTGCAGATGACCTCGCTCGGCCTCGGCGACATCGCGGCGTTCCCGTTCGTCGAGCCGCCGGACCGCCGACAGGTGACCGACGGCATCGGGCTGCTGCAGGAGCTGGGCGCGTTCTCCTCGACCGGGTCCGACCGCACCCTCACCGACATCGGCCGCAAGCTCGCGCAGCTGCCCGTCGACCCGCGGATGGGCCGGATGGTGCTGGAGGCCGCGAAGAACGGCTGCGTCCGCGAGGTCATGATCATCGCGGCGGGACTGTCCATCCAGGACCCGCGCGAGCGCCCGGCGGAGAAGCAGCAGGCGGCCGACGCCCAGCACGCGCGCTTCGCCGACCCGACGTCGGACTTCCTCGCCTACCTCAACCTCTGGGAGTACGTCGCCGAGCAGCAGAAGGCGTTGTCGGGCAACCAGTTCCGGCGCATGTGCCGCACCGAGTACCTGAACTACCTGCGGCTGCGCGAGTGGCAGGACATCTTCAGCCAGCTGCGTCAGCTGGCCAAGCCGCTCGGCATCTCCCTGAACACGAACACGGCCCCGGCCGACCCGCAGCGCGTGCACACGTCGTTGATCGCCGGGCTGCTGTCGCACATCGGGCTCAAGGACCCGGCGAAGGGCGACTACCTGGGCGCGCGTGGCGCCCGGTTCGGCATCTTCCCCGGGTCGGCGCTGTTCAAGAAGCAGCCGCGCTGGGTGATGTCGGCGGAGCTGGTCGAGACGTCGCGGCTCTGGGCGCGGGTCAACGCGCGCATCGAGCCCGAGTGGGTCGAGCCGCTCGCGCAGCACGTCGTCAAGCGCACCTACTCCGAGCCGCACTGGGAACGCAAGCAGGGCGCGGTGATGGCGACCGAACGCGTCACGCTGTACGGCGTGCCGCTGATCGCCGACCGCCGCGTCAACTACGGCCGGATCGACCCCGAGATGTCGCGGGCGCTGTTCCTCCGGCACGCGCTCGTCGAGGGCGACTGGCAGACGCGCCACCACTTCTTCGCCGAAAACCGGGCCCTGCTGGAAGAAGTCGAGGACCTCGAGAACCGGGCGCGGCGGCGCGACATCCTCGTCGACGACCAGACGCTCTACGAGTTCTACGACGCCCGCGTCCCGGCGGACGTCGTTTCGGTGCGCCACTTCGACACCTGGTGGAAGAAGACGCGCCACGAGCAGCCGGACCTGCTCTCGTTCGAGAAGTCCATGCTCATCAACGAGACCGCGGGCGGCGTCCGCGAGGGCGACTACCCGGACTCGTGGACGCAGGGCACGCAGGTCTTCACGCTGACCTACCAGTTCGAGCCGGGCGCGGACGCCGACGGCGTCACCGTGCACATCCCGCTGCCGGTGCTGAACCAGGTGACGCCGGACGGCTTCGACTGGCAGGTGCCGGGCCTGCGAGCGGAGCTGGTGACGCAGCTGATCAAGTCGCTGCCGAAGGCGTTGCGGCGCAACTTCGTCCCGGCGCCGGACACCGCGGCGTATGTCCTATCGCGAGTGTCGCCTTCGGACGGTCCGCTGCTGGAGGTGCTCGGCCGCGAGCTGCGTTCCTTGCGCGGCATCACGGTTCCCTACGCGGACTGGGACCTTTCCTCGGTGCCGGAGCACCTGAAGATGACGTTCCGGGTGGTCGACGAGCGCGGCAAGCGTGTCGCCGAGGGCAAGGACATCGAGGAGCTGCAGCGGAAGCTGGCCCCGAAGGTCCGGGCCACGATCTCCCGGGCCGCCAACAGCATCGAGAAGGCGGGGCTGACGAAACCGGCGTTCGGGTCGCTGCCGAAGGTGTTCGAGTCGACGCAGCGCGGTCACGACGTCAAGGCGTACCCGGCGTTGGTGGACGAGGGCGCGTCGGTGGCCGTCCGGCTGCTCGACACGCCGGGCCAGCAGGAACACGCGATGTGGGCGGGCACGCGGCGGATGCTGCGGCTGAACCTGAACTCGCCGATGAAGTTCATCACGCGGTCGCTGTCCAACTCCTCGAAGCTGGTGCTCAACCGGAATCCGCACGGCAGCGTGGCGGCGCTGCTCGAAGACTGCGTCGACTGCGCGGTGGACGCCTTGATGGCGGCCGGCGGCGGCCCGGTGTTCGACGAGACCGGGTTCAAGGTGCTGCTGGAACGCGTGCGGGCGGGCCTGCACCCGGAGGTGCTGGCGGTCCTGACGGACGTCGAGAAGATCCTCCGCGCGGCGAACGACGTCGAGGTGGCGCTGCCTTCGTCTCGTGGTCCGGCGGAGTCGCTGTCCGACATCCGCGCCCAGCTGGCCGGCTTGGTGTACCCGGGTTTCGTGACGGCGACCGGTGCTTCGCGGCTGCGTCACGTCGTCCGCTACCTGCAAGGGATCTTGCGGCGGCTGGAGAAACTGCCGACCGAGCCGACGCGCGACCTGCAGCGGACCGCCGACATCGCGTGGATCCAGGGCGAGTACGCCGACGCCGTGGCCGCGCTGCCGCCGGGGACGTCGTCACCCGCGTTGAACGAGGTGCGGTGGATGATCGAGGAACTGCGCGTGTCGTTCTTCGCGCAGACCCTCGGCACGGCGCACCCGGTTTCGCTGAAACGGCTCACCAAGGCCATCGACGACGCGTTGGCCTAGAGGAAGACGCGCGCGACCTCCAGCCACTTCCGCGCGTCTTCGCCCACCGCCGTGAGGCCGGTTTCCGCCAGCGGACGGCGCTGGGTGACGCGGAGGCAGAAGTCGAACGCGCTGCCACGGATGCGTTGCGCGGCGTCGTCCGGGACCCACGTCCAGGTTTCCCCGTCGGGGCCGGTGAGTTCGACGCGGAACGGCTCCTGCGGAATCGGCAGCTGGGCCGCGTAGAACGACAGCGTCCGCCCTTCCACGCCGAGCGAAGCCACGTGCCGGAGGCGGCCGGTCGGCCGGTGCGGCGCGCCGAGTGCGTCGTAGACGTCCTGCCCGTGCGCCCACGTCTCCATCAGCCGGAGCGGGACCATCAGCGTCGCGGTCACCTCCGAGCCGTGCCACGGGAACGGCTGGTCCAGCGGCAGGTCACGCAGCGCCGCCGCCACCACGCCGCGGCCGGTACGCCAGCGTTTCAGCAGTTCCGCGCGCGGGAGTGCCGCTCCCGCCGCGGCTACGACGTCTGCGTCCTCCGGCTCGGGGGCGAAGGCCTCCGGGGTCCGGACGGCGACGAGCACGTTCGCGTCGGCCGCGGCGAGGTGCGCGATCTGGTGGGCGATCGTCCACCCCGCGGCCGGGGTCGGGCGGCTCCAGTCGGGCTCCGCCGCGACGAGGGCGTCGAGTTCGTCCCCTTCGGCCACCAGGTCGGGCAGCGCGAGAGCACGCTCCACCGCGGACAGGTCGAGGCCGTAGTCGATCACCGGGCCAGGCTACCGAAAAAACGGTATGTCCGGATCCGGACTTCCGTCGGTTGACCGTGCCCGCGCGGGCGTCAAGCCTGGGACGGCTGAAGACCTCCTGGGAAGGGACCTTCCGATGTCCTTGGGCGAAAAGTCCGCCAAACGAAGAATCTTCGCCACGCTCACCGCGCTCGTGTTGCCGCTCGCCGTCGTGCTCGCGCCCGCCGCGCACGCCGCCGGCGGGCCGCCGCTGCCCGGCGAAGCCGCGCACAGCAAGCACAAGATCGCCGAGGCGCACCACGACGTGCCGAACCCGCTGCTCAAGGAGCAGTTCGCCGAAGGGGAAGAGCAGGACGGCGACGATCCCGCGCTGTCCGCGCTCTGCCAGACCTACATCGGGAAGCCGAACCCCTACCGGCCGCTCGCGCCGAACAACGACGTCATCGACGGCGACACCATCGTGCCGACCGGCAGCCAGACCGGCTGCAGCACCGCCCAGAACGAGACGACGATCGCGGTCAACCCGGAGAACCCGCGCAACATCGTCGCCGGCGCGAACGACTACCGGCTCTACAACACGCGCGAGTCCCGCAACGACTCCGGCGGCTTCGCCTACACGTCGTTCGACGGCGGCCGCACCTGGGCGAACGTCCAGCTGCCGCACCTCGACTTCCCGACCGGCGCGGCGGCCCCGCTGTCCTACATGGACGCCGCGGGTGACCCGGCCATCGCGTTCGGGCCGCACGGCACCGTCTACTACGCGACGCTCGTGTTCAGCCGCGCCGCGGTGCCGGACGACCAGCAGCTCGCCAGCGGCATCGCCGTGTCGGTGTCGCACGACGGCGGCCGCAGCTTCGGCGACCCGGCGATCCTTCACCTCGACGGCGTCACGCCGGCCGGCACGCCGACCCCGACGAACATCTTCAACGACAAGGAGTGGATCGCCGCCGACCCGGTCACCGGCGACGTCTACGTGACCTGGACGCAGTTCACCTACGACGCGACCGGCGCGTTCGTCGAGTCGCCGATCGTGCTGTCGAAGTCCCGCGACTTCGGGCGGACGTGGTCGCCGATGAGCCGGATTTCGCCGTCGCTGACCGGGTTCCACGGCGGGATCACGCCGTTCGGCAGCGGCTCGAACCCGGTGGTCACCCGCGACGGGACGCTCCAGGTCGCCTACGAGACGTCGGTGTGCGCGACGGCCGCGTGCGACCAGCCCGCCGACCACGACGCGGTCGTCGTGGCGACCTCCCGCGACGGCGGCCGCACGTTCCGGCACGCCGAGGTCGGTCTCGACTTCGACTTCCCGGTGAACGAAGACGTCGCCAACAACGCGCTGACCGGCGAGAACTTCCGCGTCAACAGCTTCCCGCAGCTGACCTACGACCGCGTGACCGACCACCTGTGGGTGACCTGGGCCGACGACCGCAACGGCACGTACCGCGACGGCGAGTCGGTCAAGACGAACGGCGACGCGTTCCTGAGCGGATCCGACGGCCGACACGGCTGGTCGAAGCCGGTGAAGATCGGCAGCGGCGCGGACGAGGTGTTCCCGGCGGTCGCGGCCCTGGCCGGCCGGGTGGCGGTGACGTTCTACACGCGCGCGTACGACCCGCAGGGCATAGGGCTCGACTACGCGTACGCGACCGGCTGGGGCGACGGCTTGTCCCCGCTCCGCCGCATCACGACGCAGACGGCGAACCCGCAGGTCCAGTTCGTCGGAACGGGAGCGGTGACGGGCAAGGAGCTGCAGGGGGTGTTCATCGGCGACTACACGGCAGCGGCGGTGGGCGCGGACTTCCGCCTGCACCCGTGCTGGACCGACTTCCGCGGCAACCCGGGCCGGACGCTACCGAACCAGGACGTCGGAACGCAGACGCTGGCGATGTTCCCGTAGCGGCTGGAGCCGTGCCGGTCGGTACGCCGCCCGGCACGGCTCACTTCGCGTCGGCGTAGGTGTCCGCTACCGCGACCTGCATCGGGAACCGCACCGGGCACGCCGGGCCGAACAGCATCCTCGCCGCCTCCGTCACCGCGTCCGTGATCGCCTCCGACACCTCCGTTGCCAGCTCGGCCGGGGTGTGGACGATGACCTCGTCGTGCTGGAAGAACACCAAGTGCGCCGGCGGGGGCAAGCGGCGGCGCAGCGTTGCCAGCATCACCGCCGTCATGTCGGCCGCGCTCGCCTGGACGACGAAGTTGCGCGTGAACCGGCCCCAGCCCCTCGATGCCCGGCGGGCCTTCAGCTCGCCCGCCTCGTCCGACGCCAGACCGCCGGTCAGCGCCCGCCACGCCGCCGAGGGGGCCGGTGACGTCCGGCCTAGCCGGGAGCGGACCCGTTCGCCGCGCTCGCCCGCCTGGGCCGCACGCTCCACATAGGACACCGCGTCCGGGAACCGCTGGCGCAGCAACCCCAGCAGCGGTCCCGCTTCGCCGGACGTCCCGCCGTACATCGCCGACAGCATCGCGATCTTCGCGCGCGCCCGGTCGTCGCGGTCGTCGTCGGCGGCCGGGACCCAGCGGGCGCCCGAGAACAACGCCTCGCCGAGGCGCGCGTACAGGTCCGTCGCCGCCGCGACGTCGGCCAGCCGCCGGTCGCCCGACAGCGCCGTCAGCACCCGGGGCTCCAGCTGGGCCGCGTCGGCCACCACCAGCTTCCAGCCCGGGTCCGCGCGGACGCACGTGCGCAGCACCTTCGGGATCTGCAGCGCCCCGCCGCCGCGGCTGGCCCAGCGCCCGGACACCACGCCGCCGACGACGTAGTGCGGGCGGAACCGGCCGTCGCTGACCCACTCGTCGAGCCACGCCCAGCCGTTCGCCGCGTACAGCCGCGACAGCTCCTTGTACTCCAGCAGCGGCCCGACCGCGGGGTGGTCGATCCCCTTCAGCAGGTACTTCCGCGCCGCGGGGACCTCGATGCCGGCCCGGGCCAGCGCCCGCACCACGCTCGGCGGCGAGTCCGGGTTGACCGGCCGGCCGCCGAACGCCTCGCTGATCTTCGCCGCCAGCTCGACCAGCACCTTGGGCCGCTCACCGGGCCGGACCCGCGGGCCCAACCGCGACGTCAGCAGCTCCTCGTGCAGGTCGGCGCGCCACGGCAGGCCGTCGGCCGACATCTCCGCCGCGGCCAGCGCGCTCGCCGACTCCGCGGCGAGCAGCAGCCGCAGCCGGTCCGGGTGCTCGCCCGCGGCCACCCGCCGCTCCTGCTCCGCGAGCACGCGCCGGACCGCCGTGACGACCGTCACGCCGTCGGGCAGCGTCGGCACCCGCGTGTCGAACAACGTCGGCTGCGCCAGCTCCACCGCCGCCGAATCGGGCGGCGGTTCCTCACCGTTCGCCCTGGCCCAGGCCGCGCGCAGGCTCCGCGACTGCCCGTCGGCGCCCTCGTACGCCAGCAGCAGCCCCTCCGCCAGCGCGAGGTCGTAGCAGCGTTCGACCCGCAGCCCGGCCGCCACGAGCACCGGGTACACGCCCTCCACCGACGGGAACACCCAGCGCGGCCGCACCGACGTCTCGAGCTCCCGCGCCACCGCCGCGAAACCGGCCTCGTCCAGGCCTTTCGCCGTCGACGACGCCGACTGCACGGTGAAGCTCCCGTCCTCCTCCCGCCCGGCGATCACCTGCACGAAGACATCATGACGGTCACCACCGACAAAACCGGACCACGCGCATGGCTGGTGCACTCGCGGCGCGGTTGGTTTACTCTCCAGTAGCCCCCATACCGCCGGTACGCCCGCCGTCGGCGTGGGCACTCTTCCCGCAGCAATGGAGGTGCTTGGATGAGCCTGGTCGAGCTCGCCACGCAGGTGGCGGACAAGGTGGCCGAGACGGCCCGCAGCGTCGACGTGATGCGGCGGGCGGGACTCGTACCCTTCCCCCGGCTCGACGAGGGGGTCCGCTCACTGGTCGCGCTCCGGAAGTTCGGCCCGTTCGCCGGCGCGAACCACATCTCCGCGCGCCGCGACCCGACCGCCGTCGGCATCGTCGACGAGCTCGGCCCGCTGACCTACAAGCAGCTCGACGACCAGTCGAACGCGCTGGCCCGCGCCTGGTCCGAGCGCGGGATCCAGCCCGGCCAGGTCGTCGCCGCGCTCTGCCGCGACCACCGCGGCCTGGTGATCACGATGGCCGCGTCGGGCAAGCTCGGCGTCCGCCTGCTGCTGATGAACACCGGGTTCGCGAAGCCGCAGCTGGCCGACGTCGCCAAGCGCGAAGGCGTCACCGCGCTGGTGTACGACCAGGAGTTCACCGGCCTGCTCGACGCCATCCCGGAGGGCGTCGACCGCTACCTGGCCTGGGTCGACCCGGACACCGACCTCACCGACCGGGACACCCCGGTGCTGTCGGAGATCATCGCCAGCACCGACGACCGGCCGTGGCCCGCGCCGGCCAAGCCGGGCGGGTTCGTGCTGCTCACCAGCGGCACCACCGGCACGCCGAAGGGCGCGCCGCGGCCGCACACGTCGGCGCTGGCGTCGGCGCAGTTCCTCGACCGGATCCCGCTGCGCTCGAACGAGGCCACCTACATGGGCGCGCCGCTGTTCCACGGCACCGGCCTTTCGCAGTTCATCCTCTCCTTCGCGCTCGGCTCGAAGGTCGTGATGCGCCGCAAGTTCACGCCGGAGGAGGCGCTGCGCGGCGTCGCCGAGCACAAGTGCACCGCGCTCGTGCTGGTGCCGACCATGCTGCAGCGGATCGTCGACCTGCCGAAGGACGTCCGGGAGAAGTACGACACGTCGTCGCTGCGGATCATCTTCGTCGCGGGCTCGGCGCTGTCGCCGGACCTCGGCAACCGCGCGAACGAGGCGTTCGGCCCGGTCGTGCACAACCTCTACGGATCGACCGAGGTCGCCGTGGCGACGGTCGCGACGCCGGAGGACTGGGCGAAGGCCCCGGGCACGGTCGGCCGCGCGCCGGTCGGCTGCAAGGTGGCGCTCTACGACGAAAAGGGCCGCAAGATCACCGAGCCCCACGTCACCGGCCGGGTGTTCGTCGGCAGCGGCCTCAGCTTCGGCGGCTACACCGACGGCCGCCACAAGGAGATCATCGACGGCCTGCTGTCCAGCGGCGACGTCGGCCACTTCGACGACGACGGCCTCCTCTTCATCGACGGCCGCGACGACGAGATGATCGTCTCCGGCGGCGAGAACGTGTTCCCGATCGAGGTGGAGAACCTCCTGGTCGAGCGCGAGGACGTGCTGGAAGCGGCGGTGATCGGCATCGAGGACCCGGAGTTCGGCCAGCGGCTCAAGGCGTTCATCGTGCGCACGGAGGACTCGAAGCTCGACGTCGACGGCGTCCGCGAGTACGTCAAGGCGAACCTGGCGCGGTACAAGGTGCCGCGCGACGTCGAATTCCTGGACGAGCTGCCCCGCAACGCGACCGGGAAGGTGCTGCGGAACAAGCTGTCATGACCCGCGCTGGACGTTGACGATCAGCCAGCGTCCCTCCCGCACGGCCGCCACGACGGTGCAGCCCGCGCCGTCGCGGTGCCCGGTCGCCACGCCGACCGAGGGCGTCACCCGCAGCTGCGTCCACCGGAACGCCGCCGTCGGCGCCCGGCCGGGCCAGTGGTCGCGGTCGAGCACCAGCCCATCGGGGCCGTCGCCGCGGAAGTCGGCGGCCAGCAACGACGCGGCGCCGTCGCCGCGGGTTTCGGCGTCACGCCAGCGGGCCAGCAGGTCTTCGAACGTGTTCACCGGTCGAAGGTCGCAGGCGGCGGGCGTGCGGACATCTGCCACCTGGCCGAGATTCGCTGGCAGACTGGCCGGGCGATGAGCGAGACGAACCTGGTGCCCGCGGGCACGGTCACGATCCTGTGCGCCGGCGACGAACCCCCGGCGGTTTTCGCGACGCCCGAAGAGGCGCTCGCGGCCTTGACCGGCGGACCCGCCGCTCTCCACACCGGCGACGTGCTGCTCCGCGACGACGGCGCTCCCACCGGTCCCGCCGTCCGGCGCTGCCGGCACCTGCGCGAGCTGGCCGACGGCTGCACGCTCGTCTCCGCGCGCACCGCCGCCGAACTGCCGGGCCGGCCGCTGCACGACCTCGGCGTCCACCGGCTGCCCGATCTCACCGGGCCCGAACGGATCTTCCAGCTGGGCGGCCGCCCCGGCCCCCTGCGCTCGCTCGACACGACCCCGAACAACCTCCCCGTGCAGCTGACCGGCTTCGTCGGCCGCGGAACCGAAACCGCCGAACTCGAGCGGCGCCTCGCCGGGGGACAGCTCGTCACGCTGGCCGGGACCGGTGGCAGCGGCAAGACCCGGCTGGCGGCGCAGGTCGCCGCCGCCGGGGCCGGGCGGTGGCCCGGCGGCGTGTGGTGGGTCGAACTCGACACCGAGCCCGCCGAGGTCGCCGAGCTGGTCGCCGCGACCCTCGGGGTGCCCGTCGAGCCGCACGTCGGCGCCGTCCGGTCGGTGGTGACCCACCTGCGCGACCGGCGCGTCCTGCTCTGCCTCGACAACTGCGAACAAGCGCTCGACGCCGTCGCGGACCTCGCCGTCGAACTGCTCCGGTCCTGTCCCGAGGTCGCGCTGCTGGCGACCAGCCGCGAGCCCGTCGGCGTGCCGGGGGAGACGGTCTGGCGGGTGCCGCCGCTCGCGGTCGAGGAGGCCGTCGCGCTGTTCGCCGAACGGGCCGGCGCGGTCCGCCCACTGTTCACTGTGGACAGTTCCAGCGCGGCCGCCGTCCGGTCGGTGTGCACCCGGCTCGACGGCATCCCCCTGGCCGTCGAGCTCGCCGCCGCGTGGCTCGGAACCCTTACCCCGCACCAGATCGACGCCGGGCTCGACGACCGGTTCGCCCTCCTGACCCGCGGGCCGCGTGGGGTGCCGGCGCGGCAGCAGACCCTCGCGGCGTCGATCGCGTGGAGCCACGACCAGCTCGACGACGAGGACCGCGCGGTGTTCCGCCGGCTCGCCGTCTTCGCCGGCGGCTTCACGTTGGACGCGGCGGGCGGCCCGGCCGCGCTCGGCCGGCTCGTCGACAAGTCCTTGGTACTGGCTGAAAACGGCCGCTACCGCATGCTGGAGACCATCCGCGAGTACGCGGCGGCCCGGCTGGCCGAGGCGGGGGAGACCGACGTCGAGCGCGACCGCCACCTCGACCACTTCCTCGCGCTCGCCGAGGCCGCCGAACCCGACCTCGACCGCGACAAGGACGCCTGGCGCGCACGGATGGAACCCGAGCGCGACAACCTGCGCGCGGCCCTGGAATGGGGGCTGGCACAGGAAGATCCCACGCGCGGGCGCCGGCTCGCCGCCGCCGTCGCGTGGCTGTGGAACCTGCGGGGGCGCGGTCATGAGGGGCTCGCGTACCTGAAGCGCGCGGTCGCCCGGTGCCCGGACGAGCGGTCGACGCTGCAGGCGCGGCTGCTCACCGGGATGGGCCTGGTCGCGGACACGACGGCGCCGTTCGACCTCGAAGCCGCGCGGCTGGGCTTGGAGATCGCCACCGAACTCGGCGAAGCGAGCCTCCGCGCGCGATGCCTGGCGCTGACCGCCCTCGGGCACCTGTACACGGACTTCGACGCCGCTTGGGACGTCGCTCTCGAAGCCGAAAAGGCCGCGGGAGCCGACGGGTTCGCGCGCGACAGCGCGTTGATGCTGCGCGGAATCATCCTCCACGCGCGGGACCGCCACGGCGAAGCCGAGCCGTTGCTCGCCGAAGCGGCCGAAGGGTTGCTTCGCCGGGGCGACCGGGGGCTCGCGTCGACCGTCCTCAGTACCCGGTCCGCGATCGCGCTCGCGTCGGCGGACCTGCCGCGGGCGCGGGAGCTGGCCGAGCACGCCGTCGAGGTCGCGGCGCCGCTCGGGGACTTTCACCGCGTCAACACGACCTTGTGCCGGCTGGCGCTGGTGCACTGCCTGGCCGGCGAGGTCGACGCGGGGTTCCGCGTGATGGAGCCGTTCCTGCGGCTCGTCGAGACGGCGGGGGACGTCTTCGTGCCCGGCATGGCGGGGGTGATGGGCGAGCTGCACCGGCGTCGCGGCTCGTTCGAGGAGGCCGAGCGGTGGTTCGCCCGCGAGGCCATACCCGGGACGTACATGGCGTCGCAGGGCCTCGCCGAACGCGGGGCCGTGCTGCGCGCGCTGGGCCGGACATCGGAAGCCGAGGAGGTGCTGGCCACCGCCGTCGAGCTGACCCGGCGGTGGGGACTGCGGTCGGCGCTGGCCGACGCGCTGGACCAGCAGGGGTACCTGGCCGAGCCGGAGCGGGCCGCCGAGCTGCACCACGAGGCGCTGACGCTGCGGCTCGACCACGGCCTCCGCTTGGGCGTCCTGGACAGCCTGGACGCGCTGACGACGCTCCTCGCCCGCACCGGCCGCCCGGCCGACGCCGTGAGGGTGTTCGTCTCGGCCACCCGGGCGCGCGCGGAGCTGGGTTTCCCCCGCCGGCCGGCCGAGCAGCCCGAGCTGGAGATCACGACCGAGGAAGAGCCGATGAGCCTCGACGACGTGGTGGCGTTCGTCCGCCGCACGCGAGGCGCGCGCGGCCGCCCGTCGAGCGGCTGGGGAAGCTTGACGCCGACGGAGCTGGAGGTGGTCAAGCTGGCGGCCGAGGGCAGCACGAACCCGGAGATCGGCGCGAAGCTGTTCATGAGCCGGGGGACGGTGAAGACGCATCTGGCGCACGTGTACGCGAAGCTGGGTATCGCGAACCGCACGGAACTGGCGACCGTGGCGGCCGCCCACTTGACTTGAGGCCAAGTGGGCGGTCCGCTCGCGTAGTTGGGTGAACATCGAATTCTCGAATTGATCTGCCGACGAACAAGTTGGGCGACGGGAAGCGGAGACGGAAGTCGGGACTGCTTGAACACAGTTCCGGATCCCAGCAGGTCGGTGATGCCGAGCTCGATCGTTCAGCGAAGTGGGAATCTGTTCTCGCGCTCGGTTCCCCTGCCGTCGTGGAAGCCGGGAGAGCGTGGCATGAGTGTCTGTGGGAGCTTGAATGGCTCGCACACGGCAAGGAGATGGTCTCGGAGCACTGGGGTGACAAGCGGCGAGCTTCCGGCTCGTGATCCGGTACGTGGGTGTCCGACCACAAGATCGTTCCAGGACGCACGTGGCCAGCTAACCGGTCATTCGAGCCGCGTTGAGAGCAGGGCAGCCGCCCGGTGGGCACCTCGCGGAGCCGGCGGCCGCCCACCTGGCGTGAGGCTCAGTCCCAGTCGATGCCGAACACGCCCGGTCCGAAGTCCAACGCCACCGCGTGCACCCCGTCGCCGCCGTCGAGCTTCAACGGGCGGCGGGTGGCCGTTGTTCCGTTGCGGGCGTACTGCCAGCAGCGGTCCGGGGCCGTGCCCGGGGCGAACCGGACCTCCAGCAGGTACTCGCGCACCGGGCGGCGGAACTCGCGGTAGTACGTGTTGCGGCACTCCGGGTACGGCGGCCCGCCGTTGGTCAGCGTGTACTCGATCAAGTGCGTCTCGCCCCGGTCGATCGGCCGGTCGAACACCAGCTCCGCGACGAGGAGCCCGTGCGCGACGTCGACCTCGGCGCGGCCGATCCGGCAGTTGCGCACCGCGTGCAGGTCCGGCGGGCCAGCCGCCGGGTCGTCCTGGGTGTACACCAGCAGCCAGCGGTCCTGGCCGTCCGCGGCCGCCTGGAACACCGCCCGCGCGGTGACCGCCCGCTGGCCGCCGTCCGCGGCGATCTCGCACAGGTCGTGCAGCCCCACCAGCTTCAGCGGGTGCTGGCGCTCCAGCGCGTCCGGCGCGCCGACCTTGTCCAGCAGCGGCTGCAGGACCTCGCGGGGGAACGTCAGGGGCTCGCCGCCCGCCTGGCGCTTCCCCGCCCCGCCCCGGGGCCGCGGCGGGGGCAGCAGCCCGAGCAGGGACCCGGCGGGGACGTCGAGGATTTCTTCCAGCGTGCGGACGGCCGACAGCGAGCTCTGCCGCTCGGGCTGGCGCTTGCCGGACTGCCAGTAGCTGAGGGCGGTGACGCTGACGACGACCCCGCGGGCGCGCAGCCGCGCCTGGATCCGGTCGAGCGAGAGCCCGCTGGTCGCGATGGCCGCGCGCAGGTGGGTGGCGAACGCGGTGCGCTCACCCTGCTGACCGCCCGCAGTGCTGCCCGCCATGGCCGACCCGCCCCGTAACGTCCCCCCGACGATCCCCGACACGGTGCACGTTAGCAGGACGCGCCACCCCCCATCGCCGGGCAGCCGGTGACCCGGAACGCGCCGCCACTCGGGCGAACGGGCTAGTACTGGCAACTGTGAACCATTGCCCCGGCCTGGGCGGACGCGCTTGTATGACTTGCCCGCGCCGGTGGCTCCGCCTCCCCCTCACGGCCCATCCGCGTGCGGGCCGCAGCCGTGGACGAACGGCTCCGGCTCACCCGGCCGCGTTGTGCGACCGGCCGGGGTGGCCGCGCGATGACCGGTGGCCCGGCGACGCCCCCAGCGCCGGGCCACCGGTCTTATTACCAGCGGGTAGGCTCCGAGCCATGACGGTCCGGAAGAACATCCTGATCACCGGTGCGAGCAGCGGGTTGGGCGAAGGTATGGCCCGCCAGTTCGCCGCCAAGGGGCGCAACCTCGCCCTCTGCGCGCGCCGCACCGACCGGCTCGAAAAGCTGGCCGGCGAGCTGACCGCCGCGCACCCCGGGATCAAGGTCGTCACGCGCAAGCTCGACGTCACCGACCACGACAGCGTCTTCACCGTCTTCGAGGAGTTCCGGGCCGAGCTGGGGTCCCTCGACCGGGTGATCGTGAACGCCGGGCTCGGCAAGGGGCAGCCGGTCGGCAAGGGCCGGTTCGACGCCAACCGGCAGACCCTCGAGGTCAACTTCGTCGCGGCCGCCGCCCAGATCGAGGCCGCCGCCGGGATCCTCCGCGCGCAGGGCGCCGGGCACCTCGCCGTCGTCTCCTCGTTCAGCGCGATCCGCGGCCTGCCGGGCAACCTCACCGCGTACGCCGCCTCGAAGGCCGGGATCTCGGCGTTCGTCGACGGCACCCGCCTGGAGCTCAAGCGCAAGGGCATCACCGTCACCGACATCCGGCCCGGCTACATCGAGTCGGAGATGAACGACCGGATCGGCAAGAACCCGTTGCTGGCCAAGGCCGAGAGCGGCGCGCGGGCGCTGGCCAAGGCGGTCGAGGCCGAGCGGGCGCGCGCCTACGTCCCGGCGTGGCCGTGGGTGCCGCTGAGCGTCGCCATGCGCGTCGTGCCGGCTTCGATCCTGCGGAGGTTCGCATGACCACCATCGAAGTGCGCGAAGAGGACGCCTTCGACGCCGCCGCGGTGCACACCTGGCTGGCCACGCGCGTCGAGGGCCTCGGCGCCGAGCCGCCGCACGTCCGGCAGTTCCCGGGTGGCGCGTCGAACCTGACGTACCTGCTCACCTACCCCGACCGCGAGCTGATCCTGCGCCGCCCGCCGGCCGGGCACAAGGCGGCCTCGGCGCACGACATGCGGCGCGAATACCGCGTGCAGCACGCGCTGAAGCCGGTGTTCCCGTACGTGCCGCGGATGCTGGCCTTCGGGGACGACGAGAGCGTGCTCGGCGGCGACTTCTACGTCATGGAGAAGCTGGACGGCCTGATCCTGCGAGGCGACCTGCCCGCCGGTCTTGAGCTGAGCCCGGAGCAGGCCCGTGAGCTGTCCGGCAAGGTCGTCGACCGGCTGGTGGACCTGCACGCCGTCGACGTCGAGGCGGCCGGGCTGGCCGACCTGGGCAAGGGCGCCGGGTACGTCGAGCGGCAGATCCGCGGCTGGTCGGACCGGTACGTCGCGGCGCGCACGGACAACGTCGGCGACTTCGCCGAGGTCCGCGCCTGGCTGGCGGCGAACCAGCCCGAAGAGGTCAAGATCTGCCTGATCCACAACGACTACCGCCTCGACAACCTCGTGCTGGACGGCCCGTCGACGCTGAACATCACCGGCGTCCTCGACTGGGAGATGGCCACGCTCGGCGACCCGCTGATGGAGCTGGGCAGCATGCTCGCCTACTGGGTCGAGGCCGGCGACGACGACGTCATGAAGGCCAGCCGCCGCCAGCCGACCCACCTGCCGGGAATGTTCACGCGCGAGGAGTTCGTCGCGCGGTACGCGGAGAAGACCGGGCTGGCGATCGGGGACTGGCGGTTCTACGAGGTCTACGGCCTGTTCCGGCTCGCGGCGGTGCTGCAGCAGCTGTACCGCCGCTACCACGACGGCGGGACCCGCAACCCGGCGTTCAAGGACTTCTGGCAGTTCGTCGGGTACCTCGACTGGCGGTGCCGCGAGATCATCGCGAAGGGGAGTGTCTGAGTGGGCGCGATCTACCTGGTCCGGCACGGGCAGGCGTCCTTCGGCGCGTCCGACTACGACGCGCTGTCGCCGCGCGGCTTCGAACAGTCCACTGTGGTCGGTGCGGAACTGCTGCGGCGCAACGTCTCCTTCAGTCAGATCCGGTCCGGCACGCTCGCGCGGCAGCGGGACACCGCGGCGACGGCGCTGAAGGTGCTCGGCACCGACGTCCCGGTCGTCGAGGACCCGCGCTGGAACGAGTACGACCACGTCGACATCGCCCGCCACCACGCCGGTGGCGCGCCGCAGGAGGATTCCCGGGCGTACCAAGGGGTTCTGGACGCGGCACTGACGGCGTGGACCACGGCCGGCGCCGACGGGCCGTGCGCCGAGCCGTGGCCGGCGTTCCTCGACCGCTGCCGGTCCGCCTTGGCGGACCTGGTGGCGTCCCTGGGCAAGGGCGAGCACGCGCTCGTGTTCACCTCCGGCGGCGTGATCGCCACGCTCTGCGGGCTCCTGATGGGCACGCCCGAGGTGGGGCTGCTCAAGCTCAACCGCGTCACGGTCAACGGCGGGATCACGAAGCTGGTGTCCGGCCGCGGCGGCGTCACGATGCTGTCGTTCAACGAGCACCCGCACTTCGAGGCGGACGCGGCCCAGTTGCTCACCTACCGGTAGGAGGCGCCCGATGCGGTTCGGCGAGGTCACGGTCATCCCGGTGAACGGGCACGGCCCGGAGGACGTCGTGGTCGACGGCGAGGGCCGGATCTACGCGGGCGTCGACGACGGGCGGATCCTGCGCCTGTCGCCCGATGGACGGCACATCGACGTCGTCGCCGACACGGGCGGGCGTCCGCTGGGGCTGGAGCTGTACGGCGAGGACGAGCTGCTGATCTGCGACGCGCGGGCCGGTCTGCTCGTGGTGCCGCTGGCCGGTGGCGCGGTGAAGACCTTGGCCACTTCCGCGCTGGGGCTGGACTTCGTGTTCTGCAACAACGCGGCGGTGGCGTCCGACGGGACGATCTACTTCACGGACTCCTCGCGCCGCTTCGGCATCGACAACTGGCGCGACGACCTGATCGAGCAGACCGGCGGCGGCCGCTTGCTGCGCAGGTCCCCGGACGGCGCGATCGACCTGGTCCTCGACGGCTTGCAGTTCGCCAACGGCGTGGCGCTGGCCCCGGACGAGTCGTTCGTGGCGGTGGCGGAGACGGGCGCGTTCAGCGTGTCCCGCGTCCGGCTCTCGGACGGTCACGTGGACGCGCTGGTCGAGAACCTGTGGGGCTTCCCGGACAACATCTCGACCGGCACGGACGGGCTGATCTGGATCACGCAGGCGTCCCCGCGCGTGGCGGCGCTGGACGTGGTCCGCAGCCTGCCGTCGTTCCTCCGGGCGGGGGTCCGAGCGCTCCCGACGTGGCTGCAGCCGAGCCCGGGCCGCGAGGTCGGCGTCCTGGGCGTGGCACCGGACGGCAAGGTGGAACGAGAACTGCGCGGCGAGATCGCCGGGTTCCACATGCTGGTGGGCGTGCGGGAGTGGCGGGGTCAGCTGTACTTCGGCTCGCTGGAGGAGAACGCGATCGCGGTCACCCGGCTCTAGCGGCCGGTCCACCGCGGTTCGCGGCCCGCGGTCCACGCCGCGTAGAACTCCTTGTGGTCCTTCGCCGTCATCAGCAGTGCCTGGGTCATCGCCTCCAGCTCGATCGCGCTGCCCAGGTCCATGTCCAGCTCGCGGGTAAGCAGCACCTTCGTCGTCGAATACGCCAGCGCCGGGCCGTCGGCCAAGCGGCGGGCCAGCGCCGACGCCGTCGCGGGGAGGTCGGCGTCCGGAACCACCTGGGAGGCCAAGCCGATCTCGAAAGCGCGTGCGGCGGGCAGCTTGTCGCCCAGCATCAGCAGTTCCGTCGCCCGGCCCAAGCCCACCAGTCGCGGCAACAGATAAGCCGAACCCATGTCCGCCCCCGCCAAACCCACCTTCGTGAACAGGAACGCGAACTTCGCCGACTCCGCCAGCAGCCGGAAGTCGCTCGCCAGCGCGATCACCGACCCCGCGCCCGCCGCCACGCCGTTGACCGCCGCGATCACCGGCAGCGGACACTCGCGCAGCGCCTTGACCACCGCGCCCGTCATGCGCGTGAACTCCAGCAGCCGCGCCGTCTCGAACTTCTGCAGCTCGCCGATGATCTCCTCGACGTCACCGCCCGAGCAGAACCCGCGGCCCTGCCCGGTGATCACCAGCACCCGCACGTCCTCGTGCTGCGGCAGCTCCAGCACCAGGTCCCGCAGGTCGGCGTAGACGTCGAATGTCAGCGCGTTCAGCTTGTCCGGCCGGGTGAACGTCACCGTGGCGACGCCGTCGTCCACCGTGAACTCGAAGTGCTCCCACTCCTTCGTCAGCGGTGCGGTCGCGCGGAACGGGCTCATGACTGGATTCCTCCGCCGTCGAGTACGAGAGTCTGGCCGTTGATCGCGGCGGCCTCGGGCGCCGCCAGGAAGGAGACGGCGAACGCCACCTCCGAAGGTTCCAGCAGCCGGCCGAGCGGAGACGCCGCCGCCAACGCCGATTCGGCGTCATCGACTGAGCGGCCCGTGCGCTCCTGGATCCGCGCCACCGAGGAAGCCGTCATGTCGGTACGAACGAACGCCGGGCACACCGCGTTCGCCGTGACGCCGGTGCCGGCCAGCTCGGCCGCGACCGCCCGCATCAGCCCGGCCGCCGCGTGCTTCGACGCCGTGTACGCGGCCGTGTAGCGGTAGCCGACGTGCGACGCCGTCGACGCCACCGTCACGATCCGGCCGCTGTCCCGGGAGCGCATCCCCGGCAGGACCGCCCGCGTGCACAGGAAAGCACCCGTCGCGTTGACGTCGATCTGCGACCGCCAGTCGTCGAGCGAAGTCTTCGAAAGCGGTGCGCTCGACGAGATCCCGGCGTTGTTCACCAGCACGTCCACCGGCCCGGCAGCGGCGAAGTACGCCGCGACGGCATCCTCGTCCGTGACGTCGCATTCGGCCCGGCCGGGCGCGAGCACCTTGTCGCCCGCTTCGGCGAACCGGGCCGCGATCGCCGCGCCGATTCCGCGGGTGCCGCCGGTGACGACGACCAGCCGGCTCACGGCCGGCCCGCCAGCGCGCGCCGGTCGAGCTTTCCGTTGGCGGTCCGGGGAAGTTCGGTCATGAACACCACTTCACGGGGGTACTTGTGCTTGGCCAGGTGGGCTTTCGCGTGGTCCTTCAGCTCGTCCGCGGTCACCGGGGCGCGCACCACGACGTACGCGCGCGGCACGACCAGGCCGCCGACCTCCTGGCCGACGACCGCGCAGTCCACCACCGCGGGGTGGCCGAGCAGGCAGTCCTCGATTTCGCCGGGCGCCACGAACACCCCGCCGACCTTGAGCAGCGCGTCGGCGCGCCCGTGGTGACGGAAGAACCCGTCGGACCGGCTGAACAGGTCACTCGACGTCAGCGTGTCGCCGTCGAACGTCCCCGCGGACTTCTCCGCATCGCCGTAGTACTCCAGGGCGATCGTCGGCCCGGTGACGCGCAGCGGCCCGATTTCCCCGTCCGGCAACGGGTTCCCGAGCTCGTCGACGACCTCGGCGGTGTAGCCGGGAACGGGTGTCCCGAGCGTCCCGATCCGCGCCGCACCCGGCCGGTTCGACAGGTAGATGTGGTACGCCTCCGACGAGCCGATCCCGTCCACCACCGGCACCCCGAAGGCCGCGTCCCACTTGCGGTGCAGCTCCGACGGCAGCGCCTCGCCGGCCGACGTCGTCATCCGGAGGCAGCTCAGGTCCTGCTCGGCCGCGGCCGGGTGCGCGACCATCGCGCTCATCATGGTCGGCACGTTGACCAGCACCGTCGGCCGGTGCTTCGCGATCAGCTCGAACATCAGGTCCGCCGTGCTGCGCTCGGGGAACGCGATCCCGGCCGCGCCGACGCCGAACGGGAACAGCGCGACCAGATCGCGCGCGTAGCCGAAGAACAGCTTGGGCACGGCGAGCACGCGGTCGTCCTCCCGCAGTCCCAGCACCCGCACGGCGTACCGCTCGAAGCTCTCGATCGGGCTGCGCAGCGTGTGCACGCACGCCTTGGGCGCGCCGGTGCTGCCGGTGGTGAACTTCCAGATCCCGACGTCGTCCACAGTGGTCGGAGCGGCTTCGAGGGTGTCCGGCGCGGCGTCCACCAGGGACCGGAACGGACGCTCGCCCGGCAGCAGCTCGCCTTCGGGAACACCGGTGACCAGAAGCCCCTTGGCTCCGGCCGTGCGCAGCGCGGGCAGCGTGACGGCGTCGGCGACCACCGCGACGGCCTCGGTGTAGCCGAGGTAGTACTCGTAGTCCTTGGGCTGCAGGAACGGGTAGACCTCGGCGGTCACCGCGCCGATCTTCTGCGCGCCGTACCAGGTCGCGACGAACTCGTCGCCGTCGCTCAACGCCAGCAGCACCCGCTGTCCTTTTCGGACACCGGCGTCGCGCAGGACGTTGCCGACGCGGTTGGCCAGCCGCGCCAGCTCGGCGTAAGTCACTGACCGATCCCCGACGAACAGTGCGACTCGCGAGCCGCGGCCGTCAGCCACGTGCCGGTCGAGGAAGTGCGTGGCGAGGTTGAACGGCTCACTCACGGGCCAGCTCCCGGATCGCTTCCACCAGCAGGTCGGTCAACGTCGAGAAAGTCTGTTCACCTTCGGCCGCCGTCGCTTCGGCGGGCGTCCCGCAGTACGCGTCGGACATGCCCATCGCGAGGAAGCCACCGTCCTCAGGAGCCGAAGCCAGGCTGACGGGCACGTGCGGCAGCGTCCGCATCAGCGGCTGGTCGACCAGCTCGGGCCGGTCGGCGAGCACGAGCGACGTCTCGTACCGCCCCGCGTGGCACTCGCCGGACCGGAACTCCTCGGTCAGCCGTTCCGCGTGCCGCCGCCGGACGAGGTCGAGCAGCGCGACGCGGCCGTCGTAGGCGAAGTTCAGCGTCTCCACCGCGCGCCGCAGCGTGACCAGGTGCGCGGGCTCGAAGTGGTTGTTGACCAGCAGGATCCGCCGGAACCTCTGGCCGATCAGCGCCGACCCGATGTCGACGAGCAGCGAGTGCAGCGTCTCCTCGCCGATGTGGACGCCGCCGGCGAACCCGGCCGCGAACCGCGTCACGCCGTAGGGGACCTCCGGCAGCACCAGCACGTGGACGTCGTCGTCGGCGGCCAGCCGGTCGGCCGCCCGCTCGCACATCCCGCGCGAGATCAGCGGGTCGGTGCCCAGCGGCGCGTGCGGCCCGTGCGGCTCGACCGCACCCAGCGGGAGCAGCAGCACCGGCACGCGCGGGCCGTTCACCACGTCCGCGACCTGCCGTGAGCTGAGGTCCGCGAAGTACGTCACGCAAATCAAGCTACACCGCAGCGGCCTGGGGTGTATAGAGTTGCCGCATGCCCGGAGATGCCTTCGACGCCAGCCCCCAGGAGCTGGTCGTGACGTTGCTGGGCAGCTACGTGCACCCGCGTGAGACCCGGCGGGTGTGGTCGGGCGGCCTGGTCGCGGTGCTCGCCGAGCTGGGCTTCTCCGACGGTGCGGCCCGGATCGCGCTGACCCGCCTGGTGCGCCGCGGCCTGCTCCAGCGCCACCGCGAGGGCCGCACTGTGCACTACTCGCTGACCCGCCGCACCATCGCCCTGCTCGCCGACGGCGACCACCGGATCTTCTCCCTCGGCCGCCGCGAGCGCGCCGCGGGCGAGTGGACGGTGCTCTGGCAGAGCATCCCGGAGAGCCGCCGCCAGGCCCGGGAACGCCTGGTCCGGCGGCTGCGGTTCCTCGGCTTCGGGCCGTACCAGGACGGCACCTGGATCGCCCCGCACGACCGCGAGGCCGAGGTCGTCGCCCTGCTCGGCGAGCTGGACGTCACCGAGCACGCCGGCCTGCTGCTCGGCCGCCCGTCGGCCGCGCTGGACGTCCGCCGCTTCGCCGGCCGGGCCTGGGACCTCGACGACCTCGCCGCGCGCTACACGGCGTTCGTCGCCCAGTTCGGCGGGTACGCGGAGAAGGAAACCCCGGACGCCGAGGCGTTCGAGGTGCACGCGCGCCTGGTGCACACCTTCCGGGCGTTCCCGTCGCTCGACCCGGAACTGCCCGCCGACCTGGTGCCCGCACCGGATCGCCGGGCGGCCGCGGTCGAACTGTTCCACGATCTGTACACCGCGCTGGCTCCGGCCGCTCAGCGCCATTTCGACGAGGTGACCAAGGGATGACCGAAACCAGCCAAGCCACGCAAGAAGCCCTGAGCTACACCTCGTACCTCGCGCTGGACGAGGTGCTGAACGCGCAGCGGACGCGTTCGGACGAGCACGACGAGCTGCTGTTCATCGTGATCCACCAGGTGTACGAGCTGTGGTTCAAGCAGATCCTGCACGAGGCCGAGTTCCTCCAGGAGAACCTCGTCGCGGGCAACACCGCCCACTCGATCCGCGTCCTGCGGCGGATCCTGACGATCCTCAAGGTCGCCGTCGCGCAGATCGACGTCCTGGAAACCATGACCCCCAGCCAGTTCACGAGCTTCCGCACCCGTTTGGACGCCTCGTCCGGCTTCCAGTCGGCCCAGTTCCGCGAGCTGGAAGCCGTGCTCGGGCGGCGCGACGAGCGCGTGTTCGCGCACTACCCCGAGGGCGGGGAGCAGCGGAAACGCATTGCCGACGCGATGGCGCGACCGTCCTTGTTCGACTCTTTTCTCGCGTACCTCAAGGCTTCTGGCTATTCCGTGGAGTGTGACCGAGACGTCACTCTCCCGGTGGAGCCGTCCCCGGCCCTGCAGGCGATATTGCTGGACGTGTACAGCGACGACGGCGGACCGTCGGTCGTCGCGGAATGTCTGGTGGATCTCGACGAAGGGATGCAGGAGTGGCGCTACCGGCACGTGAAGATGGTCGAACGCACCATCGGCGACAAGACCGGGACGGGAGGATCATCCGGCGCGACCTACCTGCGTACCACGCTCTTCCAGCCGATGTTCCCGGATCTCTGGGCCGTACGGAGCCGACTGTGACCACTTTGGACGACTTGCGCGCGGACGACAACGCGCTCGCCCCGCACTACTCCCGCTTCGGCGTCGCCGAGCGCCTGCTGCTGTCCGGGCACTCGCACCAGGCGTGGCCGGACGTCGCGGAGGAGGGCCTCCGGGAGTCCTTCGCGGACGCCGCCCGCGACGTCGACGAGAAGTGGGGGCGCGCGTTCGCGAAGGCCGACGAGCTGCGCGCGGGCTTCCGCCTGCTGCTCGGCGACCCGCACGGCGAGTACGCGCTGGGCGCGAGCACGCACGACCTCGTGCTGCGGTTCCTCTCGGCGATGGAGCTGCCGCGAAGACCGCGGCTGGTCACCACCGACGGCGAGTTCCACACGCTGCGCCGCCAGCTCGCCCGCCTCGAGGAGGAGGGCGTCGAGGTCGTGCGGGTGCCGCTCGACCCGGTGACGACGCTCGCCGAGCGCGTCGCGGCCGAAGTCACCGACGACACCGCCGCCGTGCTCGTGTCGGCGGTGCTGTTCGAGACGTCGAGGCTGGTCCCCGGGCTGGCGCACCTCGCCGACTCGTGCCGCGGCCGGTCGATCGAGCTCGTCGTCGACGCCTACCACGCGCTCGGTGTCGTGCCGTTCGCGCTGCACGACCTCGGGCTCACCAACGCCTGGGTGCTCGGCGGCGGCTACAAGTACCTGCAGCTCGGCGAGGGCAACTGCTTCCTGCGGCTGCCCGCGCACGCCCAGGAGCTGCGCCCGGTGATCACCGGCTGGTACGCCGAGTTCGGCGCGCTCGCCGACGAGCGCAACCCGGGCCAGGTCGCGTACGCCACCGGCGGCGACCGCTTCGCCGGCGCGACCTACGACCCGGCCAGCCACTACCGCGGCGTCCGGGTCCAGCGGTTCTTCGCCGAGCAGGGCCTCACCCCGGAGTTCCTGCGCGAGGTTTCCCAGCACCAGGTGGGCCTGCTCGCGTCGGTGTTCGACTCGCTCGGGTTGCCCGAGGACGTCGTCACACGCGACCGTTCGGTGGAGCTGGAGCGCCTCGGCGGGTTCCTCTCCCTGCGCTGCGCCGACGCGTCCGGGCTGCAGGCGGCGCTGGCCGCGGAGGGCGTCCGCACCGACAGCCGGGGGCCGTACTTGCGCTTCGGTCCGGCGCCGTACCTGTCGGACGTCCAGCTCGAGACGGCGATGCGCACCCTCGGCAAGGTGATCACCGGCTGATTACCGGTCCGTATGGCGAGACCTCCACTGGTCTCGCGATCATCGGGGATCTAGGTTGGTCCCGGGCACCCGAGCGGACGACCTCCGCCGGGCTCCCGCCAACCCGTGAAGCGCGTCCCGGCCACGAACCGGGCGCGGATGACAAAGGAGTCACCACCGTGACCGAAGGAGTGTTCGCCCGGGGTACCGGGCACGAACAGGTCGTGTACTGCCACGACCAGGCCAGTGGCCTCAAGGCCATCATCGGCATCTACTCCACCGCGCTCGGGCCCGCCCTGGGCGGGACGCGCTTCCACCCCTACGCCACCGAAGCGGACGCGCTCGACGACGTGCTCGCGCTGTCCAGGGGCATGGCGTACAAGAACGCGCTGGCCGGGCTCGACCTCGGCGGCGGCAAGGCCGTCATCATCGGCGACCCGAAGACGCTCAAGTCCGAAGCGCTGCTGCGCGCGTACGGGCGCTTCGTGCAGTCCTTGGGCGGCCGTTACATCACGGCGTGCGATGTCGGCACGTACGTGCAGGACATGGACGTCGTGGCCCGCGAATCCCGGTACGTCACCGGCCGCTCGCCCGAAGACGGCGGGGCCGGCGACTCGTCCGTGCTCACCGCGTTCGGCGTCTTCCAGGGCATGCGTGCCTCGGCCGAGCACCTCTGGGGCAGCCCGGACCTCGCGGGCAAGCGCGTCGGCGTGGCCGGCGTCGGCAAGGTCGGGCACATCCTCGTCGGGCACCTCGTGGACGCCGGCGCGCAGGTGACGATCACCGACGTCTACGCCCCCGCCGTCGAGCGCACCCGTTCGATCTACCCGGACGTGCAGGTGGTGTCCGATGTGGACACCCTGCTGCGCACCGAGCTGGACGTCTTCGCGCCGTGCGCGCTGGGCGGCGTCCTGAACGACGCGACGGTGCCGGTGCTCGGCGCGAAGATCGTGTGCGGCGCGGCGAACAACCAGCTCGCGCACCCGGGCATCGACAAGCAGCTCGCCGACCGCGGCGTCCTGTACGCCCCGGACTACCTCGTCAACGCCGGCGGCGTGATCCAGGTCGACGACGAGCGCCACGGCTTCAACTTCGAGCGGGCGAAGCGCAAGACGACAGCCATCTACGACACGACGAAGGCGGTGTTCGCCCTGGCGGACGCCGACGGCGTGCCCCCGGCGACGGCGGCCGACCGGCTGGCGGAGCGCCGGATGGCGGAGGTCGGGCGGCTGCGGTCCATCATGACTGTGTGAGTCTTGCCGCGGTGTTCGAGGCGGTGGGCGTGCGGGGGTTCCTGCACGCCCGCCGCCTCGGTTCTTCTTCCTCTGTCGGCCTCGACCCGGACGAGCCGGTGGTGCTGGCGTCGGTGGTGAAGGTGCCGCTGGCGTACGAGTTCGCCCGCCAGGTCGCGGCGGGGCTGCTGGACCCGGCGGACCGCGTCCGCGCGACGGCGGCGGACCGCCTGGGCGGCACCGGTTCGGCGGGCTTCGCGGACGACGTCTCGTACAGCCTGCGGGACGCGGCGCTGCTGGCGTTGACGGTGTCGGACAACACGGCCGCGGATCTGCTGTTCGACCGGGTCGGCGTGGAGAACGTGCGGTCCTTGCTGGCGGAACTGGGTTTGTCGCGGACGTCGGTCATCGGCCCTCCGCGCGAGCTGCTGCGGACGATCATGGAGGACACTTCCGCCGGGGTGCCGTTGCGGGCGTTGGATCCACTTCGGACATCTTCGACCACGCCGCGCGAGATGACGTCGTTGCTGGCGGCGATGTGGGGCGACCGGGGTCCGGGTGCCGAGGTGCTGGGGTGGATGTCGGCCCAGGTCAGCTGGCACCGCCTGACGGCGGGCTTCCCGCCGACGGTGGCGGTGGCGGCCAAGACGGGGACGATGCCGGGGATCCGCAACGAGATCGGCGTGGTGACGTACCCGGACGGAGAGGCGTACGCGGTGGCGGCGTTCACGGCGGGAGGTGCGGAAACGCTGCGACGACCGGACATCGACCGCGCGATAGGCGACGCGGCCCGCGCGGCGGTGGATCAGCTGCGGTCGTAGAAGACGTCCCACGGGCGGGCGCTCTGCGGTTCCGGCACGATCCGCGACACCCCGTCGTCCTCGAGGACACCCGCCGCGATCTCCGCCAGCTTCGCGGCCTGCGGGTGCTTGCTCGCCGGGGGCCATGCGAAAGCCATCCGGGACCGCAGCACCTCACCGGTCAGCGGCCGCCACACCACGCGTGGTTCCTTGCGCGGCCCGGGCTCGAACGCCACGCCGTGGCCGGCCAGCACCAGGCCCAGCGCGAACTCCGGGTTGCGGGCGTGCCGGACCGCCGCCGGGCGGAAACCGTGGTCCCAGCACGTGCGCAGCAGGGCGTCGTAGCTGCCCGGCGCGGCCGCTCGCGGCGCGTGCACCAGCCCTTCGCCGGCCAGGTCGGCGAGCGCCAGCTCCGACCGGCGCGCGAGCGGTGAGTCGCGGGGGAGCACCACGCCCAGCGGCGTGTCGATCGCGGGGCCGAGCTCCAGCCCGACGACGTCCACCGGCAGCTGCAGGAGTCCCGCGTCCAGCGAACGCTCGGCGAGCAGGCGCGTCTGCTCGGCCGTGGTCAGCTCCTGCAGGTCGAGCCGGACGTCGGGGCACTCGCCGGCGAACTTCGTCAGGATCGCGGCGAGGACCGCGCCGGGCAGCTCCGGCGGCACGCCCGCGCGCAGGGCGTCCAGCTCGCCGCGGTCTGCCTTCGCGACGAGCGTCGTCATGCGGTCCCAGCGGCTCAGGAGGTCGCGGGCCTCCGCGCGCAGCACTTCGCCGGCTTCGGTGAGCGTGACGCGCCGGCCGCGGTCGAACAGCTTCGCGCCCAGCTCGGCTTCGAGCCGTTTCACGCGCTGGCTCAACGGCGGCTGCGCGATCCCGAGCCGGTCGGCGGCGCGCCCGAAGTGCAGTTCGTCGGCGACGACGAGGAAGTACCGCAGCGAACGGAGGTGGTCCACGCTGCGACGATACTCGTCCGCATATCGACATGCCGACGTGCCGATCTTGGACAGCGCCGCCGGGTTCGTGGTCTGGTGCCCGGCATGGATGTCAGCAGACGAGGACTGTTCGGCGCGGGGGCCGCGGCGGCGGCGATCCTGGCGGGCGCCCCGGCGGCGGTCGCCGCCCCGGGTACGTCGGGGATGACGCTGCGGTGGTGGGGGAACAACGGCTGGGAGATCCGCATCGGGACGAAGACGGTCCTGATCGACCCGTGGCCGACCCGCTTCAAGACGGGGACGTACACCCCGGCGGGCGCGGACCCGCGCACGCCGCTGTCGGTGAACCGCGCGTTGATCGACGGCTACCTGGACCGTGGCTTCCTGCGCGCGGACCACATCCTGGTGACGCACGGCCACTACGACCACCTGACCGACGTCCCCTACCTGGCGAAACGCACCGGCGCGACGGTGCTGGGGACCGAGACCCATTTGAGTCTCATGGCGGCCCTGGGTGCTCCGGAGGACCAGCTGTCCCTCGCGACCGGCGGCGAAGACCTGACGTTCGACGGTTACTCGATCCGAGTGCTGCGGTCGTTGCACTCGGCGGTCGGGGCGCGGGCTCAGGTGCCCTTCCCGGGGACGCGGCCGCTGTCCCGCCGGGATCGGCCGCGGGTCATTGCGGACTTGGTCGAGGGCGGCACGCTGGCCTACGCGGTCACGGGCGGCGGGGCGAGCGTGCTGAACTTCGGCGGCTCGAACTACGTGGAGTCCGAGCTGACGGGGTTGCGCCCGGACGTGGTGCTGCTGCCGGTGGGCGGCTCGAAGGTGACCGGCTACGTCCCGCGGCTGCTGTCGGCCCTCGGCCACCCGAGGTACGTGGCGGCGACGCACTGGGACGACTTCGACCTGCCGCTCGGGCAGGCGCACGACCCCAACGGTGGCTTGGAGGTGCTGCGCAAGGCGGTGGCGGCAGCGAGCCCGGCGAGCGGGTTCGTGGTCCTGGACCACCTGGGGGAGTTCACCCCGTAGACGCGCCGAAGGCCCCCACCCGATCGAGGTGGGGGCCTTCGAAGAACACTCAGCCGCTCTTGCGGCGGAACGTCCGCTTGTTGGCCGCGGGCCCGTGGGCGTGCTGGTTCTTGCCGCCGCCGTTCTCGTGGGACGCTCCTGAGCGGGCGTGCGCCTGCTTGCGTTCGAGTGCCTCGCGGAACTTGCGCTTGACGTCGTCCTCCTCGCCGCTGGGCGACGGGGTCGGTTCACTCATGACTACCTCCGAAAACGACGACGTGTGACCACTCCAGCCTGGCAGCCGCGCACCCGCTTGGCGAGTCGATTTCAGCGTTTCGGGGACGGAACTCCGCCGAACTGCACCGACTTGCGCGTCAGGGGGCGGCCGCAGTGGTCGCACAGCAGGATCGGCCGCAGCCGGTTGCCGCACTCCACGTGGTGCAACGTGATGTCCGGCTCCTGGCCCGTCACCTCGAACCCGCGCGACCACTCCGCGATGAACGCCAGCGCCGGGAAGAACGCCAGCCCCTTCGCCGTCATCCGGTAGTCGCGCGCGTCCGTCCGCGTCGCCGCCGTGCCCGTCCGCAGGACGCCCACCTCGACCAGCTTGCTCAGCCGCGCCGACAGCACGCTCGGCCCGATCCCCAGCTCGCGCTCGAACTCCGAGAAGTGCCGGCAGCCGAGCAGCGCCGACACCAGCAGGCCCGTCGACCAGCGGTCGCCCAGCAGCTCCATCGTGTCGGGGAAGAACATCATCGGGTCGCCGGCCAGGGACTCCGCGTCCTTGCGGCGGAAGCGCTTGGACGCCGTCGCGGCCGCGACACCGGTGCTGTCCAGCCGCGACGCCCGCACGTCACGCGCGTCGACGCGACGCCCGCACGCCCCGCAGCCGAGGGGCGCTGATGTAGCCAGCTCGCAGTCGAGGTGGATCAGCGTCGGCAGCACCTCGCGGCGGCCTTCGACCCACTCGCGCTCCCACGCCCAGATCGAAATCAGCAGCGGCCACAGCTCCAGGCCGCGCTCGGTGAGCCGGTACTCGTGCCGCGTGCGGCGCGCGTCGCGGTACGGCACGCGCGTGAGCATGCCCGCGTCCACCATGTCCCGCAGGCGCCCGGACAACGCCGTCGGCGAGATGCCCAGCCGCAGCCGCAGCTCTTCGTACCGCCGGAAGCGCAGGAACAGGCTCTGCAAGATCAGCAACGTCCACTGGTCGCCGACCAGCTCGAGCGCCCGGCGGAGCGGATCCCCCGCCGGCCGGACGCGCTGTGCAGTCGCCTCGACCAAACCATCCCCCTTGTTACTAACGGCCTCAGAGTAGCACCTGACTACACCAAAAGAAGCCTATTGACAGCTGGGTACACAAATCATAGTCTCATCCCCATCAGCCAGCGCGGTGAGCCCGAGAGTCAGGGAGCAGCCCGATGACCAGCACCTCCGAACAGCCGCTGATGGTGGCCCGGACGGCGGACACCGGCGAGGAAAACCCCTACCTGCTCGGCGTCTACGCCCCGGTCGGCACCGAGATCGACGCCGAAGACCTGCAGGTCATCGGCGAGATCCCGAAGGATCTCAACGGCGTCTACCTGCGCAACGGCCCCAACCCGCGGTTCGCCCCGGAAGGCCGCTACCACTGGTTCGACGGCGACGGCATGATCCACGCCGTCCACCTGGAGAACGGCAAGGCGCGCTACCGCAACCGCTGGGTCCGCACGAAGGCCTTCGAGGCCGAGTCCGCGGCCGGCAAGGGCCTCTGGACCGGCGTCATGGAGAACCCGGCGGGCAACCCCTTCGGCAACAGCCACGGCCTGGGCCTCAAGGACAACGCCAACACCGACGTGATCTTCCACCGCGGCCGGATCCTCGCGACCTGGTACCTGTGCGGCTCGCCGTACGGCATCGACCCGCTCTCGCTGGAGACGCTCGGCGCCGAAGACTTCCTCGGCACGCTGGTCGGCGACATGATGGCCCACCCCAAGGTGGACGAGGCCACCGGCGAGCTGTTCTGGTTCGACTACGGCCCGCGTCCGCCCTACCTGCGCTACGGCGTGATCAGCGCGGACGGCCGGGTCGTCAAGACGACCGAGGTCGAGCTGCCCGGTCCGCGCCTGCCGCACGACATGGCCATCACCGAGCACCACGCGGTGCTGATGGACCTGCCACTGGTCCAAGACGCCGAAGCCGCGAAGCTGGGCCGCCACAAGCTGCACTTCGACCGTTCGATGCCGAGCCGCTTCGGCGTCATGCCACGCTACGGAGACGGTAGCCAGATCCGGTGGTTCGAAGCGAGCCCGTGCTACATCTACCACGTCGTCAACGCCTGGGAGCAGGGCGAAGAGGTCGTCCTCGACGTCTGCCGCGTGCGGAAGCCCGCCCCGCGGGCCGACGCGCACACGCCGCTCGCGAAGATGCTCTCCTACCTGCGTCTCGACGCCCAGCTGCACCGCTACCGCTTCAACCTGCGGACCGGCGCGTGCCGCGAGGCCCCGCTCGACGACGCCAACACCGAGTTCCCGACCGTCGACTCCCGAGCCGTCGGCCGGACGAACCGGTACTCCTACGCGGTGCACATCTCGCCCGAGTCGACGCTGAAGTTCGACGGGCTCGTGCGCTACGACAATCTTGCCGGCTCCAAGACCGAATACCGGTTCGGTCCCGGCCGGTGGGGCAGTGAGGCCCCGTTCGCACCCCGCGACGGAGCAGCCGCCGATTCGGCGGACGGTTATCTGGTGACGTTCGTGCAGGACGAGCGTGAGGGACGCTCGGAACTGGACATCTTCGACGCCGCCGATCTCGCTGCCGGACCCGTGGCCAGGGTCCTGCTTCCCCAGCGTGTCCCGCTCGGTTTTCACGCGACCTGGGTCCGGGCGGACCAGCTGGAAAACCTCCGTTCATGAGATGCCATCGAGAGGGTCGCGCCCGGGACTTCCGGGCGCGGGGATGGTGGAGTGCGGAGACGATCGACCGGCTCGTGAAGGAGCGGGTCAGTGCCGACCCGGAGGGTCTCGCGCTGGTCGATCCACCGAACACCGCCGCACTGGTCGGACGCGACCCGGTGCGGTGGACCTGGAACCGGCTCGACGAACGCGTCGACGTCCTGGCCGCGTTCCTGCTCGCCAGAGGGGTGCGAGCAGGCGACGTCGTGGCCGTGCAGCTGCCGAACTGCTCGGCCCTGGTCCAGGCGTTCCTCGCGATCGTGCGGATCGGCGCGATCGTCACCCCGTTCCCGGTGTCCTACCGGGAGCACGAACTCGGCCCGATGTGCCGGCGCACCGGGGCCGTGGGAGTGGTGACCGCATCCAGATACGGCGAGCACGAGCTCGCCGGGGCGGCCCTTGGGCTAATCGGCGCTGCGGCGCCGTCGGTCCGGTTCGTCGTCGCCCGGGGGGACGACGAACCGGCCGGCGCCCTGGCCTGGCCCGAAGACCCGCTTTCCGAAGCGGAGCGGTCCACTTTGGACTCGCACCTGACCGAAGCCGACGTGAACGACTGCGTCACGATCTGCTGGACGTCCGGCACCGAAGCCGAACCGAAGGCGGTCCCGCGCTGCCACGGCGACTGGCTCGCGACCGCGCGCGGCTGCGTCCAGGCCGCGGGGATGACCCGCGACGACGTCCTGCTGTCGCCGTTCCCGATGACGAACATGGCCGGCATCGGCGGGATGTTCCTGCCCTGGCTGCTGACCGGCGCCGTGTTCGTCCCGCACCACCCGTTCGACCTGCCGGTGTTCCTCGGCCAGCTCGCCGCCGAACGCGTGACGTACACGCTCGCGCCACCGGCGTTGCTGACCATGTTGCTGCACAACGAGAAGATCCTGTCCGGAGTGGACATCTCGGCGCTGCGCAAGATCGGGTCGGGCTCGGCGCCGCTCTCGCCGTGGCTCGTGCGCAGCTGGGCCGAGCGGTACGGCATCGACATCATCAACTTCTTCGGCTCCAACGAGGGCACCGCGCTGCTGTCCGGCCCGGCCGACATCCCGGACCCGGACCAGCGCGCGAGCTTCTTCCCGAACTACGCCTCCGACGTCACCTGGTCGACACCCGTCGCCGGCTGGACGTCGGTGCGGCTGCACGACCCGGTCACCGGCGAGCACGTGACCGAACCCGGGCGGCCCGGCGAGCTGCACATCGCCGGGCCGACGGTGTTCGCCGGCTACCTCACGCGGCTGGGCGAGCCCCTGGACACCTCGTCGTTCGACGAGGACGGGCACTTCGGTACCGGCGACGTCTTCGAGATCGCCGGCGACCGCGCGCAGTTCCTCAAGTACGTGGACCGGATGAAGGACCTGGTCATCCGCGGCGGCATGAACATCTCCCCGGCCGAGGTCGAAGGCCTGCTGGCCGGGCACCCGGACGTCGCCGACGTGGGGGTCATCGGCGTCCCGGACGACGTCATGGGGGAGCGGGTCTGCGCGGTCGTCGTGCCCGGCGCGCGCAAGCCGTCGCTCGACGAGCTGGTCGCGTACCTGCGCGAGAAGAAGGTGGCCGCGTTCAAGCTGCCGGAGCGGCTCGAGTACGCCGACGCCTTGCCCCGCAACCCGGTGGGGAAGATCCTGAAGCGGCAGCTGCGGAAAAGTCTGGAGTGAGGCCATGACGGTGTTCGTGCTGGGCGGGGCGCAGACCGACTTCGCGCGCAACTTCGCGAAGGAGGGGCGCGGGATCCTCGAGCTGTTCGCCGAGGTCGTGCCCGCCGCCCTCGCGGACGCCGGGGTGTCGGCTCGAGACGTCGGAGTCGCGCACGTCGGGAACCTCGCCGCCGAACTGTTCACCGGCCAGGCCCAGCTCGGCGGGTTGCTGGTTGCCGCGGTGCCCGAGCTGGACGGCGTCCCGTCGACCCGGCACGAAGCCGCGTGCGCGTCCGGCAGCACCGCCGTTCTCGCCGCGTGCGCGGACATCGAGGCGGGCCGCTATGACCTGGCGCTGGTCGTCGGCGTCGAACTGATGCGCAACGTCGACGGGCAGCGCGCGGCCGAGCACCTCGGGTCCGCCGCGTGGGCCGGGCACGAGGCCGTCGGCGCGAAGTTCCCGTGGCCCGCGTTGTTCGCCGACGTCGCTTCCGCGTACGACGAGCGGTACGGCCTCGATCCCGAGCACCTCGGGCAGTTCGCCGCGCACGCTTTCGGCCGCGCGGCCCGGAACCCGCTCGCCCAGGCCCGTGACTGGCGCTTCCCGGACGGCGCCTTCGGAACCGACGACGAGCTGAACCCGCTGATCGAAGGCCGCCTGCGCAAGCAGGACTGCGGCCGGATCACCGACGGCGCCGCCGCGGTCCTGCTGGCTTCGCCGGCGTTCGCCGAACGCCTCGGCGGCGGCTTCCCGCGCATCGCGGGCTTCGGGCACCGCACCTCCCACATCGGCCTGGCCGAGAAGCTGGCCGCGGACGGCGAGTACCTGTTCCCGCACCTGCGCGGCGCGGTCGTCGACGCCTACGACCGCGCCGGCGTGCCCGGGCCGGACGCGCTCGACGTCGTCGAACTGCACGACTGCTTCACGATCACCGGGCTCGTCGCGCTGGAGCACCTCGGCGCCGCACCGCCCGGCGGCGGGGGCGAGTTCATCGCCGGCGGCGGGCTCGACGCGGCCGGCGTCAACCCCGGCGGCGGCCTGATCGGGCTCGGCCACCCGGTCGGCGCGACCGGTGTCCGGATGCTGCGCGACGCGGCCCGGCAGGTGACCGGGACCGCGGGCGAAACGCAGGTCGAGGGCGCGCGGACGGCGTTGACGCTCAACGTCGGCGGCTCGTTCACCACGGTCGTCACGATGGTGGTCACCGCATGAGGCTTTCGGTGTCGCTGGGACTCTGGCAGGACCGCCCGCCGGAGGAAGCCCTCGAAACCGCGCGCGCCGCGGAGGCCGCCGGGTACCCGGAACTGTGGATCGGCGAGATGGCGACCTGGGACGCGTTCGCCTTGGGGACCGCGATCGGCGCGGCGACCTCCCGGATTTCGCTGACGTTCGGGCCGCTGGCGGTGACCGTGCGGGACCCGGCGACGATCGCGATGGGCGTCGCGTCGGTCGCGGCCCTGACCGGCCGGACCACCGGCGTCGCGCTGGGCACGTCCAGCGACGTCGTGGTGCGCGGCTGGCACGGCCGGTCCCGGGCTCGTGCCGCGACGGCGCTGGAGGAGTCGGCCATCGCCGTGCGGCAGCTGCTGGCCGGCGAGAAGTCCACTGTGGACGGATCAGTGGTCGGCTCGCGGGGGTACCGGCTGCGGCTGGCGGCGCCGAAGTCGCCGCTGACGATCGCCGCGTTCGGCCCGCGAGCCCTCGGCGTCGCCGCGCGGCACGCCGACCGGATGGTGGTCAACCTGGTCAGCCCGGCCGCCGCGGCTTCGTTGGTGCGGGGGCTGCGGGACGCGGCCGCGCGGGCGGAGGTGGCGCCGCCGCCGGTGGCCGCGTGGGTGGTCGGCGCGGTGGACCCGGGCCCCGCGGAGGTCGAGCAGCTGCGGCGCGGGGTGGTCGGCTACCTGGCGGCGCCGGGGTACGGCGAGATGTTCCGCGCGGCGGGCTTCGGCGAGCTGGTGGACTTCGCGCGCACCCGTCCGCACCCGCGCGAGCTGCTGGCGGCCGTGCCGGTGGAGGCCATCGCCGCGGTCGGCCTCGTCGGGTCCCGCGAAGACATCGCCGCGAAGGTGCGGGAGTACGCGGAAGCCGGGGTCGACGAGCTGGCGATCGTGCCCGCGACCAGCGATGACGATCCCGGTGGCGCGAAAACCCTCGCCGCGTGTCGATCCGCGGCCGGCTCGTTCGACGCGTAGGCATGACTGAGCCGACGAAGACCAAGAACCTCGACCAGAACGGGCGCCCGGAGCTGCCGTGGAGCCGGGCGCGCGACCTCCTCGCGACCCAGACCCCGCACGAAAACCTGACGTTCTTCGTCGGGACCGTCCGCCCCGACGGGCGGCCGCACGCCGCCGGCGTCGGCGCGATCTGGGTCGACGACGCCCTCTACTTCGTCAGCGGGGACGGCACGCGCCGGGCCCGCAACCTGGCGGCGAACCCGGCGTGCAGCGTCTCGGTGCGCTTGAAGGGGCTCGACCTCACCCTGGAGGGCGAGGCCGAGCGGATTTCCGATCCCGCCACCCTCGAGCGGGTGGCGGCTGTCTACCGCGAGGGCGGCTGGCCCGCGACGGTGTACGAAGGCGGCTTCAACGCGCCGTTCATGGCGCCGAGCGCGGGTCCCGCGCCGTGGTTCCTGTACCGGCTGGCGCCGAGCCGGGCGATCGGCGTCGCGGGCGCCGAGCCCCACGGCGCGTCCCGCTGGGACTTCACCCGCTGACCGCCGCGGCCACGACCGCGCCGATGTGCCGCATGCCGGTGGCGTTGGGGTGCAGCGGGGCCGCGACCGCCGTCGGGATCACGCTCTCGAACCACTTGACGCCGGGCAGCTTGCAGACGTCGTGCCCGATCGACGCCGTCCGGACGTCGACGTACCGCGCGTTGTGCGCGGCGGCCTGCCGGGCCAGGGCCGCGTTCGTCTTGTCGATGCTGCCCTGGATGTAGTTCGCGTCGCGCGGGGTCAGCGGCGCGACCGGCCAGCACCCGTTGTGCGGCAGGTAGGTGCCGTACCCGGCGACGAAGACGTCGGCGTTCGGCGCCTTCGCGTGGATCGCGTCCAGCAGCGCGCCCCACGTCGGCTCGAACGCGGCGATCTTCTCGGCCAGCTGGTCGTGGCCGCCGGCGGTGTAGCGGTCGACGCAGTCCGGGTTGATGCCCGGCAAGAGGTTGATGCAGCTGGTGGCGGCGCCGACCAGGCCGACGTCGTTGCCGCCGATGGTCACCGTGACGGTCTTCGTGCCCGCGCTCAGCGCGTCCAGCTGCGGCGGGACCGCGCCGGTTTCCGTCGACTGCGGCGCGTACATGTCCGCGGTCGTCGCGCCGGAGCACGTGACGTCCTTCAGCGGGACGCCCAGCCGCTGCGCGGCGACGTGCGGGTAGTTCGCGAGCGACCGCAGGCAGCCCGGGGACGAGAGGTCCGGGGGCGGGATCAGCGGACCGGCCGCCGCCGAGTCCCCCAGGGCGACGTACCCGCCGGTGGCCGCGGCCGCCGTGCCCGCGGTCGTCGCCAGCGCCGCGACCAGGATCGTGATGAACGCCGTTGTCCTCACTCGCACGCCGTCCTCCTTGACGTAGTGCTGATGGTTGGCTTCCGTGACACCATCGGCACCGAGGCTGCCCGGATTGACTGGGAATCCGGGCAGAGAACGAGGGGATCGGTTGTGACGGAGCACAAAGCCGGTGGCGACCTGATCCTCGGCGGCCAGCGCGTCCACGAGCGGCTGACCCGCGAGGAGCCGGAGCTGATCGCGCGGGTGCTGACGCGCATCCAGGAGCAGGTCGCCGACTACCGGCGGCTGCCGGTCGAGGAGCTGGCCGGCGACATCGCGCGGATCACCCGGCAGGCGGTGCGCGCGTTCGCCCGGAGCCTGCGCGAGGACCGGCAGCTCAACGACGCCGAGCTGCGGCAGATCGGCGCGTCCGCGGTGCGCCGGGCGGAAGAGGGCTTTCCGCTGGAGGCCGTGCTGACCGCGTACCACGTCGGCGCGCGGGAGATCTTCGCCGTCGGCTCGGCGGAGGCGGGCCGCGCGGACGTCGCCGACCTCCTCGACGTCGCCGACCGGGTGCTCGCGTTCGTCGGCACCATCACCGGCGCCGTCACGCGGGGCTACCTCGAGGAGCTGCGCACGAAGGTCGGGCAGGAGCACACCGCGCGTCGGACGCTGCTTTCGGTGCTGGCCGAGGGCGGCCCGGTCGACGGCGTCGCCCGCAGCGCCGGCCTCACGCTGCCCGCGCGGTACCTGGTGCTGAGCGTCGAGCTGGGGCCGCACGCCGACGAGGCGTCACCGGGCGTCGACGCCGGGATCGCGATCCGCCGGAAGCTGCGGCGGTTCCTGGCCGCGTTCGAACAGTCCTGCGGCGAGGGCGTCCTGGCGTCGCTGGACGGGCCGGGCGGGCTGGTGCTGCTGCCGCTGGCCGGCCGGCTCGCCGACGTGGCGGAGTGGCGGGCGCTGCTGGACACGGCCGGGCGCGCGGCGGGCGTCGACGTGCTGGCCGCGGCCGAGACGGCGGCGCCGTCCGAGGTCCGCGACGTGGCCGGGCGGACGGGGGAGGTCCTCGAGGTGCTGCGCTGGTTCGGGCGCCCGCCGGGGCTGTACCGGCTGGACGACGTCCTGGTGGAGTACCAGCTCACGCGCCCGGGCGCGGCCCGCGACCGGCTCGCGGCGGTGCTCGCGCCGCTGGACGCGCACCCGGAGCTGCTCGAGACGCTCGCGGCGTACCTGGAGCTGGACACGAACCGCCGCCGCACGGCGACCCGCCTGCACGTCCACCCCAACACGGTCGACTACCGGTTGCGGAGGGTGCGAGAGCTGACGGGCATCGACCCGCTGCACCCGGCGGGCCTGCCGCGGATCATCGCGGCGCTGGCGGCCCGGCGCGCTTCGGAGCCGCGGCGCGGGTGACCGGGGCCCCGCGCAGGTCATCGCGGCGTTCCGACGGGAGCGGAGGTGCCGCTTGCCGGCCCGGCGAGCCACTCGCGCGCGAGTGGTCGGGGCGCACCGGCCTCGGCGAGCCTTCCGAACGCGGTGAGGAACCCTTCAGTTCACCGGGCTCACCGTTCGCGGCGAGCCTTTCGATCGCGGTGGGAAACCCGTCAGTCCACTGGGCTGACCGGTCGCGGCGAGCCTCCCGATCCCGCGAAGACACCCTTCAGCTCACTGGGCTGACCGTGCGCGGCGAGCCTCCCGATCCCGCCCAGGCACCCCTCAGTTCGCCGGGCTCACCGTTCGGGGCGAGCCTCCCGATCCCGCCACGACACCCCTCAGTTCACCGGGCTGACCGTTCGCGGCGAGTCGACCGCGGCCGGGCGGCGAGGAGCCGGGATCCGGACCCGGGCCGGGCGCCGGGCGGTGCGCGCGGCCACCCCCGCCACCACCGCCGCCGCGAGGACGCCCGCTGCCAGCGCCGAAGCCGCGTCGAACCGCAGCTCCCCGGCCCGGCCCAGGACGAACCCCGAGTCCAGTGCCCACGCCACCACCGCGACCCCGATCGCGGCGGTGACCGAGCTCCAGAAGCCGGTCAGGAGCACCACCAGCCCGAGCGTGACCAGCGCGTACCACGGATTCCGCGTCGCCCCGGCGACGTCGGCCAGCACCACCGCGACCACCGCCGCCCCACAGCCGAACGGGAACCCGAAGCCACCACTCATGCCGTCCAGCCAAGCCCCGGCCCGGCCGGCGAGCATGATCCAGGACACATTCCCTACGCCCGGACCCCCGGATCTTGACGCGCTATTGACCCGTCACGCGCCCGATCGCCTCGACCAGCGCCGGCCACACCGCGCGCGGCAGGTTGTGCCCCATCCCCGGGATCACCAGCAGCTCCGCGCCCGGGATCGCCTCCGCCGTCGCCTTGCCGCCGCTCACGTCGATCAGCGGGTCGGCGTCGCCGTGGATCACCAGGGCCGGCAGCCGGACGTCGCGGAGCCTGGACGTGCGGTCGCCGGAGGCCACCACCGCCGCCGCGTGGCGCAGCGTGCCCACCGGGTGGCGAGCGCGGTCGTAGTGCAGCGTCGCCTTGGCCAGCAGGAACGCCTCGTCGTCCGGGTAGCCGGGGGAGCCGAGCTTCCGGTAGCCCTCGACGCTGTCGGCGAGCGCCTGCTCGCGGGTCGACGCGGGCGGGCGCGCCAGCAGCCCCAGCGCCCACGGCTCGGCCTGCCCGACCGCGGGGTCGCCGGTGGTCGACATGATCGACGTGACCGACAACAGCCGGTCCGGGTGGTCGATGGCCAGCTGCTGCACGATCATCCCGCCCATCGACGCGCCGACGACGTGCGCGCGGGTGATGCCGAGGGCGTCGAACAGCCCGACGGCGTCGTCGGCCAGGTCCGAGAGCAGGTACGGCGCCGTCGCCAGGTCGCCGGCGGCCAGCGCGGCCAGGTCCGGCGCGGGCAGGTGGTCGAGCCACGTCGAGAGCCCGACGTCCCGGTTGTCGTAGCGGACCACGAAGAACCCGCGGGCGGCGAGCAGCTCGCAGAAGCCGTCCTCCCAGGTGATCATCTGGGCGCCGAGCCCCATCACCAGCACCAGCGGCGGATTGTCCGGATCGCCGAAGGTGTCGTATTCGAGCTCGAGACCGTTGGCCTGTGCGCGTGCCATACCCCGATCCTGCCGTACCCCCGCGGCGCTGGCACGGGTCCCACTCGTGCGGTTACCGTTACCCCCCATGCCGACCTCATCCTCGGGCACGGGCCAGCGTCCGCGGTCGCGCGCCGCGGCGGGACTGCCGGCGCTCACGGCCGACCGGATCATCGACGCCGCGACGACCCTGACCGCCGAACGCGGCCTCGACAACTGGACGCTGCGGGAGCTCGCGCGCGCCGTCGAGGCCTACCCGGCGGTGATCTACCACCACGTCGGTGACCGGGACGCGGTGGTCAACGCCGTCGTCGACCGGGTGGTCGGCCTGCTCGAGCTGCCGGCCGGTGACCTGCCGTGGCAGGACTGGTTCACCGAACTGCTGGCCTCGCTGCGCGCGGTGCTGCGCACGTACCCCGGCTGCGCGCGGCGGCTCGCGTTGTTCGGCCCGTCGGTCCAAGCGGCGACGCGCAGCATCGACGCCGGTGTCGGCGTGCTGCTGAAGGCGGGCTTCGGCCGCGAAAGCGTGCTGGCGTACAACCTGCTGCTGATGACGGCGTGCCAGTTCGTCGCGATGGAAGACGACCGCGACGGCGCGCTCGCGCTGCGGATCGACAACACCGAGGAGTACGCCACCTACCGCGAACGAGCCGACCTGCCGGGCATGGCCGAACTCGGCGCGGCGATGCACGACCTGATGGGCGATCCCGACCTCGCGGCGGGCTACTACGCACAGCTGTACGACTACGCGGTCGGCCGGTGCCTCGACGGGCTGGCCTGCCGCCTCGGCGAACTGGGCGGATCGGGGTTGACAGCGACTTGACAGCGGCCCGGCGTACCGTGGACGTGCGTCGGCGGTTCGCCCGCTGACCCGGAGCCCCTGGCGCCCTCCTCCCCCTCGTGGCGCCGGGGGCTTCGGTCTACTCCGGACCGTTCGGGTGCGCCGGTTCCGCTTGGATCGCCGGGAAGATCTCGCCGACGAGCGTGACGAGCGACTTGGACAGCAGCAGGTGCACCTGGGCGCGGGTCAGGGATCCGCGCACGAGCCATTCCCGGCCGGCGGACTTCACCATCCCGCCGAACGCGCGCACGAGCGCGTTGAGCTCGGGGCCGTGCTCGCTCGCGCTGGAAAGCCCGACGGCTTCGAGCACGCGGTCGGCGGATTCGCGGTCGGCTTCTTCGAGGATGCGCTCGACTTCGAGGTCGCGCCCGATGCCTTCCGGCGCGATGGCGGCGAGCCACATCCGCTCCTGGCTGGTGACCATGTCGAGGAACCACTCGATGGCGACGTCGGCGCGCAGTTCGAGCGGCCCGTCGGGCAGGATCTCCACGGCCAGCCGCGGCACGGTCAGCGCGCGGCGGATGATTTCCAGGTACAGCTCGCGTTTCGTGCCGAAGTAGTGGTTGATCAACCCCCGCGCGACCCCGGCCGCCGCGGCGATGTCCGAAGTGGACACTTCGGAGTAGGGGCGTTCACCGAACAGCCGCGCCGCGCAAGCGTAGATCTGTTCCTTCCGTTCGTCCGGTTCCAGTCTTCGCCATCTCGGCGCCGGCTCGGTGTTCATGGTCCCATCGTCGCACGTGGGGTGGGGCGGGGCAGGGCAGTGGGCACGATGTCGGACGCCGATCCCCGATCGGGGCACGCTCAGTCCGGGAGAGTGATCGGAGCGAGGTCTTCGAAGAGGTCCCCGGGCCCCGGGTTCACCGGATCGGTTCCCCCGCCGAAGTGGTGCAGCACGCCCCAAACCGCGTTGAGCGCCGTCTGGACCGCGCCCTCCGCCCAGCCCGCCGTCCACGACACGTCGTCGCCCGCCAGGAAGAGCCCCCGGTACCGCGCCGGCAGCGAGTCCTGCATGAAGTGCGTGAACAGCCGGTGCTGGTAGCGGTAGTGCCCCGGCAGGTTCGCCTTGAACGCGCCCATGAAGTGCGGCTCCGCTTCCCACGACACCGTCACCGGGTCGCCGATGATGTGCCGCCGGACGTCCACGCCCGGGTAGATCTCGCGCAACGACTGCAACATCACCTCGACGCGCTCACCGACGGAAAGCGGCAGCCACTTCAGCGAGTCGTCGGCCCACGTGTAGGACAGGCAGATCACCGCGGGCGAGTCCGGGTCGGAGCCCAGCAGGTACGTCCCCCGCGGCATGCGGTCGGTGAGCGTCATGCTCATCGTGTCGCGGCCGGTCGCCGGGTCGGGGTCGAGCCAGAACGGCCGGTCCACCGGCACGAACACCTTCGACGACTCCATGTAGTGCGTGCGCTCGATCGCCGTCCAGTGGTCGATCGGGAACAGGGCCTCGTCGCACTCGATCTTGGACAGCAGCATCCAGCTCTGTGCCGTGAACACCGCCGCCGGGAACGTCCGGATGTGGCCGGAGGAGTCGGTCACCGTGATGTTGTTCGGCGCGGTCCGGTGCAGCCTCGTCACGCCGGGGCGCGGGCCGCCCTCGTGCAAGGACGCCAACGACGTTCCGGCGGGCCAGAAAGCGGTCTCCGCGGGCGCGTGCTCCCACAGCCGCAACGGGAGCTGCCGGCTGCCGCCGACGATGCTGCGGTGCTCGTCGTCGGCACCGGTGTAGACGACGCGCAGGATTTCCAGGATGGAGTTGGGGAAGTCGGTGTCCCAGCCACCGGTACCGAAGCCGACCTGGCCGAAGATCTCGCGGTGGCGGAAGGAAGCGAACGCGGGGGAGTCGCAGAGGAACCCGTAGAACGTCTGGTGGTCCAGCCGCGGGACGAGCTCGTTCCACAGCCGCTTGATCGTCTTCGCGTCGCGGTCGCGGATCGCCGTCTGCATCTCGGCGAACGACGCGTGCTCGGCCAGCGTCCGGTCCCACGCCGCGGCGACGTCGCGGAAGACCGCGGGCAGGTCCTCGGGCGTGCGCGCGTAGTGGCTCTGTCCTTTGAGGTCGACGACCGTGCTCGGCGTCCCCGGCGCCAGCGGGTTGGGGAACGGCGTCGTTTCGAGGCCGACCTTGTCGATGTAGTGGAACAGCGCGGTCGACGCGGGCGGGAAGCGCATCGCGCCCATCTCGGCGACGACGTCGTCCGGGCAGCCGGGGAACCGGACCGTGCGCAGCCGGCCGCCGAGTTCGGCGATTTCGTAGACCACCGGCCGCAAGCCCAGTTTCATCAGCTCGTACGCGGTGACGACGCCGGACAGGCCGCCGCCGATCACCGCGACCTCGGTGCCGTGCCGGTGGGCCGGGATCGCACCGAGCCCGGCGGGGTGGGCGAGGTAGTCGTCGTAGGCGAACGGGAAGTCGGGGCCGAACATGGTGATCGGGCGGCCCGCCGGTTCGTCGTGGTGGATCGCGGTGGGTAAGGCGGAGGTCATGCGGTGGTTCCTCGGTACAGTTCGGGCCGCCGGTCGGCCAGGTGGGTGTTCTCCAGCCGCGACGCGGTGAGCGCGTCGCGGGTGACTTCAGCGGTGATCAGCGCGGGACCCGCCCCGGCGCGGGTCAGCACTTCACCGGTCGGGGCGACGACGCAGGAGCGGCCGCAGTAGGTCAGCTCCTGTTCGACGTCACAACGGTTGGCGTAGGCAACGAACAGCTGGCTCTCGTAGGCCCGCGCCGGCACCAGCGTGTCCGCGACCAGCTCGTAGGGGCTCATGAGCGCGGTCGGCACGACCAGCAGTTCGGTGCCGGCCAGCGCGTGCGCGCGGACCAGTTCGGGGAACTCGACGTCGTAGCAGATCAGCAACCCGACCCGGACACCGGCGACGTCGGCCTGCACGACCGGCTCGTCGCCGGCGGTGAACCACGCCTTGTCGAGGTCGCCGAACAGGTGCGTCTTGCGGTAGTTCGCGCGCCGCCGCCCGGACGCGTCGACGAGCTGGACGCTGTTGTGGACGGTCCCGCCGTCGGACTCCGGGTAGCCGTACACCAGCGCGGTGCCGGTTTCCTTTGCCAGAGCGGACATCTTCGCCGCCGTCGGTCCGTCGGCGGGCTCGGCGAGTTCGTGCGTCCGCGCGCCGATGTGGTAGCCGGTGGTGCTCATCTCGGCCGTGACGACGAGGTCGGCGCCGGCCGCGCGGACCGCGTCCGGCAGCGCGTCGACCGGGCCCTGGTGGATCGCGACCCTCATGCCAGCCTCGACCGCCGGATCCCGTAGCCGAAGTAGATCAGCAGGCCCAGGGCCATCCAGCCGCCGAAGACGACCCAGGTGGCGCCGTCGAGGCTGAACATCATGTAGCCGCAGCAAAGCACGCCGAGGATCGGTGTCACCGGCGAGAACGGCACGCGGAACGAGCGCGGCCGGTCGGGCTGGCGCCGGCGCAGCAGCAGGACGGCGATGTTGACCAGCAGGAACGCGAACAGCGTCCCGATGCTGGTGGCGTCGGCGAGCTTGCCGAGCGGGATGAACGCGGCCAGGGCGGCGACGAAGGCCGAGACGACCAGCGTGTTGATCCGCGGCGAGCCGGACTTGGCGTCCACTTTGGACAGCGACTTCGGCACCAGGCCGTCGCGGGACATCGCGAACAGGATGCGCGTCTGTCCGTACAGGACGGTCAGCACGACGCTGGAGATCGCCACGATCGCGCCGACGGCGAGCAGGCCGGCCCAGAAGGGGTTCCCCGACACGACGCTCAGCACGTGCGACAGCGCGGCTTCCTGGCCGTCGAACTGCTGCCACGGCAGCGCGCCGACGGCGGCCACGGCGACCAGGCAGTAGAGCACGGTGACGATGCCGAGCGAGAGCAGGATCGCCCGCGGCAGGTCGCGCTGCGGGTTCTTCGCCTCCTCGCCCGCGGTCGACGCGGCGTCGAACCCGATGTAGGAGAAGAACAGCTTCGCGCCGCCGGCACTCATCCCGGCCAGCCCGAGCGGCAGGAACGGCGAGAAGTTCCGCGCCTGCACCGCCGTGAACGCGATCGCGCAGAACAGCACCAGCGTGCCGATCTTGACCGCGACCATGACGGCGTTGGCCCGCGCGCTCTCCTTGGCGCCGGACAGCAGCAGGAACATCGCCAGCACCACGACGACGATGGCGGGCACGTTGACGATCCCGCCCGACCCCGGCGGCTGGCTCAGCGCGTCCGGGATGGCGAAGCCGAAGGCCAGCCGCAGCAGCTCGTTCAGGTACTGCCCCCACCCGACGGCGACCGAAGCGACCGAGACGCCGTATTCGAGCACCAGGCACCACCCGCAGACCCAGGCGACCAGTTCGCCGAGCGTCGCGTACGCGTAGGAGTAGGACGAACCGGACAGCGGGATCATGCCGGCGAGCTCGGCGTAGGAGAGTGCGGAGAACAGCGCGGTGACGCCGGCGAGCACGAACGACAGCACCACCGCGGGCCCGGCCACCGGGACGGCTTCGCCGAGCACGACGAAGATCCCGCTGCCCAGCGTCGCGCCGATGCTCAGCGTGGTGAGCTGCCCGAGCCCGAGCGACCGCTTCAACGTGCCATGATCACTTTCGGCGACCAGATCGGCGACCGGTTTCCGCCGCACCGTCGCGGCCCGCAGATTCATGCCGACGACGGTATCTGCCGTTCCTGGCACGCAAAACAGGGGAACATTGCGCGTACAGATGAATCACAGGTGATTCATTGCACAGCGAGTGCGAATCATGGCGAATCGTTCCGGTGACCGGCCGGGAGCAGCACCGTGAACGTCGGCGGATCCGGCCGGCTCAGCCGCAACCGGCCGCCCTCGGCCTCCGCGAGGCTCCGGGCGAGGCGCAGCCCGATGCCGTGGCCGGAGGGCGCGGTCGCGAACGGGTCGGTTTCGCCGAGGTCGGGGCCTTCGTCCGCGACGTCGATGGCCAGCGCGTCGCCCGCGTCGCGGGCCACCACCGTCACGGTGCCGCGGCCGTGCGTCGCCGCGTTGTCCAGCAGCACCCCGAGGACCTGGCGGACCGCCGCGGCCGCCACCCGCGCCGTCGGCGGGTCCTCGCGGGTGATCCGCAGCGCGCGTCCCTGCGGGCCGAGCACCGCCTCGCCCGCCTGCCGGATCTCCTCCAGGAGGGCGTCGAGGTCGAGCTCGGCCTGCGGCGCCCGGCGCTCCCGGCCCAGCGCCAGGAGGTCCTCGATGGTGCGTTCCAGCCGGTCGGCGGACGCGATCCCGGCGCGGATCGCCGCGTACGGGTCCGCGGCCGGCGTCTCCAACGCGGCTTCGAGCTGCAGGCGCAGCCCGGTCAGCGGGTTCCGCAGCTGGTGGGACGCCTCCGCGGAGAACGCGCGCTCGCGCTCGAGGGTCTCGCCGATGCGTTCCGCGGTGGCGTCCAGCGCCTCGCCGACCCGGTCGATCTCGGCGATCCCGGCCCGGGGGCCACGGGCGGTGAAGTCGCCGTCGCCGAGGCGCCCGGCCGCGGCGGCCAGCTCCTCCAGCGGCCGGACCAGCCGGGTCGTGAACCGCCGGGCCAGCAGCCAGCTCACCCCGATCGCCGCGATCGCGAGCCCGACCATGCCGAGCCAGGTCAGCGCGACCCGCATCCGCAGCTCCGCCATCGGCTGCGCCGCGCGGACCACGCCGGTCACCCGGGTGCCGCTGAGCACCGGCACCGCCAGCACCACGTCGTCGGCTTCGCGGCCGAGGACGACGTCCACGGTCGCACTCGCCGCCTGCCGCTCGACCGCGCCGCCGACGGCGGGGCCGTTCCCGGCGAGCAGCCGGGCGTCCGGGCCGTAGATCCCGACCACGCCGCCGACCTCGTCGTCCGCCCGGTCGAGCGGCGGCAGGGTCGGTGTCCGGCCGGCGGTCAGGTCGCCCGACACGGCGAGCGCGACGGTGTCCGCGGCCCGCTCCAGGTCACCCTTGGTGTCGTCGCGGTAGTACTGCATCACCGCGATGCCCAGCGGCAGCGCGAACAGCACGATCGCGACCAGCGCGGCCAGCATGGTCAGGGAGATGATCCGGCGGCGCACGGCTACCCTTCGGCGACGGTCCGGGCCGGGTCTTCCAGCCGGTACCCGTGGCCCCGCAGGGTGGCGATCCGGGGCACCTCGACCCCGGGGCCGGCCGCCGACGCGAGCTTGCGGCGCACCGCCGCGATGTGCACGTCGAGGGTCTTGGTGGAGCCGTACCAGTGCGCGTCCCAGACCTCGGACATCAGCGTCTCGCGGCTGACGGCGACGCCCGGTTGCTCGGCCAGCCGCGCCAGCAGGTCGAACTCCTTCGCCCGCAGCACGACCTCCTGGCCGCCCACGGTGGCGCGGCGGCCCGCGATGTCGACGGTCAGGCCGCCGACGGTCACCGGCGGCCGGGCCCCGGCCGGCGCGCCGCGGCGCAGGTGCGCGCGCACCCGGGCCAGCAGCTCGCCCAGCCGGATCGGCTTGGTCAGGTAGTCGTCGGCACCGGCGTCGAGGCCGACGACGACGTCCATCTCCTCCTGCCGGGCGGTGAGGATGACCAGCACGGTGGCCGGCAACGCGGTCCGCAGGCGGCGGCAGACCTCGACGCCGTCGAGGTCGGGCAGGCCGAGGTCGAGCAGCACCAGGTCGAATTCGCCGGCCTCGGCGGCCTGCAGGGCCGTGCGGCCGTCGCGGCGCCAGCACACCTGGTAACCGTGCAGTCGCAGAGTCGATTCGAGCACGCTGCCGATCGCCGCGTCGTCTTCCACCACCAGCAGGTTCGGCATGCGGGGAGCCTAACCAACGACCCACCGGATTCCCGATGACTGTGGCCTATTCCGCCCGCGTCCCGAGGCCGATCTGCGATATCCGCAGTGCGGCACCGGCCACGGCTTCGGTAAACGCAGCGACTTCGGCGGGTCCGAACCGGCTGCTCGGTCCCGTGACCGCGAGCGCCGCCAAGACGCGCCCGTCACCGTCGTGCACGGGCGCGGCGACGCTGGACGCGCCGGCTTCCGGCTCGCCGTGGCTGACCGCGGCTCCTTCGGCACCGTCGAGCACCCGCCCGGCGGCCCCGAAGCCGAGGGGCAGCTCGTCGCCGACGCGCCCGACGTGCCGGATGGCCAGCGGGCCTTCCTGCTGGGCCACGCAGACCAGCACACCGGTGCTGCGGACGTAGAGGTTGACCGTCTCGCGGCACTCCTGCGCCAGCTCGCGCAGCACCTGGCGAACGGGCTCGGGCAGCTGCCACGCGGTGTTCGCCAGCTGCGCCCACCGAAGCATCCCGGGCCCGACGGTGATCCGCCCGTCCGGCCGCGTCCAGAGCAGGCCGCGCTGCTCACAGGTGGCGACCAGCCGCAGCACGGTGGTCTTCGCCAGGCCGCTGGCGGCGGTGAGGTCCTTGACCGCCCAGGTCCGCCGGTGTTCGGTGAAGAGGGCGAGCAGGTCGAACGCGCGGAGCACGCTGCGGACGGACCCGTCGTCGTCTGCTTTCATCGAGCGACCCCCGTCCGCCTGGTGGTTCCAGCGTACCGCCAGGCGGACCGGTTCAGGCCACGTGTCGCTCGAACGCCGCAACGGTCTCCGCCAGTACCTCCGCGCCCGGGCGGGCCCACAGGTCGGCGTTGAAGACCTCCACCTCGATCGGGCCGGTGTATCCCGCGGCCGCGACCGCCGCGCGAGGGCAGTGGGCGACGGGCCGGCGGCCCTTGGCGTCCTGCCGGGGCGGTGCTGACGTGGTCAGGCCACGTGTCGCTCGAATGCCGCAACGGTCTCCGCCAGTACCTCCGCGCCCGGGCGGGCCCACAGGTCGGCGTTGAAGACCTCCACCTCGATCGGGCCCGCGTACCCCGCCGCCTCGACCGCCGCGCGCAGGTGGCGGTGGTCGATCGGGCCGTCGCCCGGCAGGGCTCGCCCCAGCAGGGGGTCCGGCAGCGGCACCAGCACGTCGCACACGTGGAACCCGGCGATCCGGCCGGCGGCCGCCGCGATCGACGCCTCGATCCGCGGGTCCCACCAGACGTGGAACTCGTCGATGATCACCCCCACCTGCTCGGCCGGGTGCTCGGCCGCGATCGCCAGCGCCTGGTCCACAGTGGACAGCACCGACCGGTCCGCGCACTGCATCGGGTGCAGCGGTTCCAAGCCGAGCCGCACGCCGCGTTCACCCGCGTACGGCGCCAGCTCGCCCACGGCGTCCGCGACCCGCTGCCGGGACGCGGCGAGGTCGTTGCCCGCGATCCCGCCCACGACCAGCACGAGCACGCCGGCGCCCAGCGCGGCCGCCTCGTCGATCGCCTCGCGCGTCTGCGCCACACCGTCCACAGGGGACCCGTCCGGCGTCACGCCGGTGAAGAACCCGCCGCGGCACAACGACGAAACCCGCACCCCGTGGTCCTTCAGCAGCCGCGCGGCCGCGTCGACGCCGGTTTCCGCGACCTTGTCCCGCCACAGCCCGATCCAGCCGACGCCGGCCGCGGCGCAGCCCGCCACCGCCTCCGGCAGCGACCACGCCTTCGTGGTGATCTGGTTGAGGCTGAACCGCGGGTCCATCACGCCACCCCCGCGACCCGCAGCAGCGGCCGCATCCGCGCGACGGCCAGGTCGGGGTCGGCGAGCACGCCCGCTTCGTCGGCCAGCCGCAGCAGCGTGGCCAGGTGCGTGATCGTGCGCGCCGACTCGCTCCCGGCGAGCATCCGGAAGTGCTCTTGATGACCGTTCAACCAGGCGAGGAAGACGACGCCGGTCTTGTAGTGCCGGGTCGGGGCGCGGAAGATCTCGCGCGCCAGCGGGACGGTCGGGTCGAGCAGGGCCGCGAACCCGGCCCGGTCGCCTTCGTCGAGACGGGCCAGCGCCGCCGCGGCCACCGGCGCGATCGGGTCGAAGATCCCCAGCAGGGCCTCGCTGTGCCCCTGCTCGTCACCCGCGATGAGCCGCGGGTAGTGGAAGTCGTCGCCGGTGTAGCAGGCGACGCCGGCGGGCAGCGCGCGCCGGAACTCGGTCTCGACCTCGGCGTCCAGCACCGAGACCTTGACCCCGGCGATCGTGCCCGCGTGCTCGGCGCAGAGCGCGGCGAGCTCCCGGGCCGCCGCGCGGACGTCGTGGTGGCCCCAATAGCCGGCCAGCGCCGGGTCGAACTGCTCGCCCAGCCAGTGCAGCAGGACCGGCCCGCTCGCCTCGGACAGCAGCTTCCCGTAGGCCGCGTGGTAGTCGTCCGGGCCCGTGGCCGCCGCGGCGAGCGCCCGGCTCGCCATGACGACCGGAACCGCGCCCGCGCCGCCGACCAGGTCCAGCTGCGCGCGCCAGGCGTCCACAATGGACGCCGGGGTGGCCGGACCCGCGGGCAGCTGGTCGGTGCCGACGCCGGCGCACCACCGGCGGCCCCCGGCGACCGCGCCGGTGCGCGTCACGAGCTCTCGGGTGGCCGCCCAGTCGAGACCCATTCCGCGCTGCGCGGTGTCCATCGCCTCCGCGACGCCGAGCCCGCACGACCAGACGTGCTCGCGGAAGGCCAGCGTGGTGTCCCAGTCGATCGCGCCGGGTTCGTCGGCGAGCGCGTCCGCGACGACGTGCACGGCGGCGTAGGCGATCCGCGACGACGGCGGGGTGCCCGGCGGCGCGGGCCGCGGCGGGCCGGCCGGCGACCAGTTCACGAGCCCGCCGCCGGGAACCGGGAGCACGAGCATCGGATGACCTCCGCGAGAGTCAGAAAGCGCTTTCTCAATTCCACGGTAGGGCCCGTGCCGGAGCACGACAAGGCCCGACCGGGTCAGCGTTTGGGGCGCGCGGTGCTGTCCCGCAGGACGACTTCGCCCGACAGCCGGACGGTCCGCGGCCGGGTGCCGCCGGCCCCCTTGATCGCCAGGTCCATCGCCCGTTCGCCGAGCTCTTCGAGCGGCAGCCGGACGGTGGTCAGCGCCGGGGCGAGGTCGCGGACGACCGGGATGTCGTCGAAGCCGGCGACCGAAATGTCGCCCGGGACGGACAGGCCCTCCTCGCGCAACGCCGTCATCGCGCCGATCGCCATCACGTCGGTGACGGCGAAGACGCAGGTCGGCAGCTTGCGCTTGCGGCCGGCGAGCAGCCGCTTCGTCGCCTCGTAGCCGCCGTCGCGGGTGAACGCGGCCTCGACGATGTCGTCTTCGTGCAGCGTGATGCCGTGTTCGGCGAGCGCGTCGGTGAACCCGGCCAGCCGGTCGATGACGGTGCTCAGCTTCCGCGGTCCGGCCAGCACGGCGAACCGCTTGTGGCCGAGCCCGACCAGCGCCTTCGCCAGCGCCGCGGCGCCGCCCTTGTTGTCCGGCTGCACGGTGTCGATCTTGAGCCCGCGGTGGCGGCTGACCGCCGCGACCTGCCCGCCGCCGCGGCGGTAGGGCTCGAGCTCGGCGGCCATCGCGCGTTCCCACGCGCGGTCCTCGAACGCCGAACCGATCAGCAGGATCGCCGCGGCCCGCTGCGCGCGCAGCGTCGAGACGTAGGCGACTTCGCGGTCCGGGTCGCGGAAGGTGCCGGCCAGCATCACGAGCAGCCCGTTGTCGGTGGCCACCCGCATCACCCCGCCGGCGATCGCGGCGAAGTACGGGTCGCTGACGTCGTGGCAGATCACGCCGACCGTGCGGTGGGTGCCCCCGGCGAGCGCCTGCGCGTGCGCGTTGGGGGCGTAGGCCAGCTCGGCCGCGGCGGCGGAAACGCGCTCCCTCAGGTCGGCGCGGACGGACGCGGTGCCGTTGAGCACCCGCGACGCCGTCGCGAGCGAGACGTTCGCGCTGCGTGCCACGTCTTCCAGTGTCACGTGCGGCCGGGCCTTCATGGCTGGCTCCTCCAAGATCGGTCTCGAGTGTCTCGGCGTGCTCGGTCGGTGCAATCTACTGGGAGGGGGGTGGGCCGGGAGAAGCCGCTGGCCGGGGGACCTGACCCGTTCGAGTGAAATGCGCGGGAAGATCGGGGGCCGCGGGTGTGTTGAAAACAAGGAGAACCTTCAAGTGGTTTGTATGCCACTGCACTGATGACCGCGAAAGGAACCACGCATGCTGTTCGGTGACGAGCACGTCCGCCGCTACGAGGAGACCGACGGCGAGGTCGGCCACGACTGGAAGGACGGCGTCCCGGCGCTCGTGCTGACCACCAAGGGCCGCAAGACCGGGCAGGAGCGCAAGTTCGCCCTGATCTACCAGGAAGTCGACGGCAACCCGGTGATCGTGGCGTCCAAGGGCGGCGCGCCGAACCACCCCGGCTGGTACTACAACCTCCTCGAGACCCCCGAGGTCGGCGTGCAGGTCAAGGCCGACAAGTTCAAGGCCCGCGCCCGCACGGCGGAGGGCGAGGAGCGCGCGAAGCTGTGGGAAAAGCTCGCCGCCGTCTGGCCGGACTACAACGAGTACGCCAAGAAGACCGACCGCGAGATCCCGGTCGTGGTGCTCGAGCGACTGTGATCTGCGCCGCGTTCCGCGGGCGCGGGGGCCGATCCGGCCGTCCGTCGGCTACGAATGACAGCCATGGACCGCTGGACCGCCCTGGACACCGAAGGTGAGCTGCTCACCCGACGCCAGATGATCGCCTACGGCCGGCGCTTCGCCCGCGCCGGCCGGGGCGCCTGGTACAGCTTCGCGATCGAGGTCGTCTGGCAGTTCCTCGCCCAGACGACCCGCTTCCGGGTGCGGGGCTCGCAACACATCCCGAAGACCGGCGGCGTCCTGGTGGCGTCGAACCACCTGTCGTTCGCCGACCCGACGACGCTCACGGCGTTCTGCCTCGCCGCCGGCCGCGTGCCGCGGTACCTGGCGAAGGCGTCCTTGTGGAACCTGCCGGTGGTCGGGCGCGTGATGCGCTCGGGGCGGCACATCCCGGTGTACCGCGGCGCGGCGACGGCCGCCGAGGCCTACCGCGACCTGGTGTCGTCCGTGCGGGCCGGCGAGTGCGTCGCGGTCTTCCCGGAGGGCACCTTCTCGACGGACCCGGACGGCTGGCCGATGCGCGGCAAGACGGGCATCGTGCGCGCCGCGCTCGAAACCGGCGCGCCGGTGATCCCGGTGGCCAACTGGGGCACCCACCGCCTGCTGCCGTCGACGGCGTGGTTCCCGCGCGTGTTCCCCCGCAAGACCGTCGAGCTCGTGGCCGGGGCGCCGGTCGACCTGTCGGACCTGCGCGACCGCCCGCTCACCCGCGAGGTGCTGGAGGAGGCGACGGCCCGGATCATGGGCGCGGTGACGTCGCTGCTGGAGACGATCCGCGGCGAGGAGCGGCCCGTCGCCGCGTGAGGTCCGCGTCACCCCGCCCGCGCGTCTCGATGGGGGTAGTTTCGGCTCATGAGTGCACAACACTTTGATGTCGTCGTGCTGGGGGCCGGGGTGGGCGGCTACGTCGCGGCGATCCGCGCGTCCCAGCTGGGGCTGAGCGCCGCCGTGGTCGAGGAGAAGTACTGGGGTGGGGTGTGCCTGAACGTCGGGTGCATCCCGTCCAAGGCGCTGCTGCGCAACGCCGAGCTCGCGCACATCGTGACCCAGGAGGCGTCGGCGTTCGGGATCTCGTCCGACAGTCCGATCCGGGTGGACTACACGGCCGCTTACGAGCGGAGCCGGAAGGTCGCCGACGGACGCGTCAAGGGCGTGCACTTCTTGATGAAGAAGAACAAGATCACCGAGTTCGACGGGCACGGGACGTTCGTCGACGACCACACCCTCGAGGTGAACGGCTCGCAGATCACCTTCGACCACTGCATCATTGCTACGGGCGCTACCACCCGGTTGCTTCCGGGTACGTCGCGTAGTTCGCGGGTGGTCACCTACGAAGAGCAGATCCTGTCCAGTGAGCTGCCTTCGAGCATCGTGATCGCCGGTGCCGGTGCCATCGGGGTCGAGTTCGCTTACGTGCTGCGCAACTACGGGGTCGACGTCACGATCGTCGAGTTCCTCGACCGGATCGTTCCGCTGGAGGATGCCGAGGTTTCGGCAGAGCTCGCTCGGCGGTACCGCAAGCTGGGGATCAAGGTGCTCACTTCGACTCGGGTCGAGTCGATCGATGACTCCGGTTCCTCGGTGCAGGTGACCGTGTCTTCGGAGAAGGACGGGCAGCAGGTTCTCTCCGCCGACAAAGTTCTTCAGGCCATCGGGTTCCAGCCTCGCGTCGAGGGGTACGGGCTCGACAAGACCGGGGTTGCTCTTACCGATCGGGGTGCCATCGCCATCGATGGGCGGGGGCGTACCAACGTTCCGCACATCTTCGCCATCGGTGATGTGACCGCGAAGCTGATGCTGGCGCACGCTTCCGAGTCGATGGGTGTTGTCGCCGCGGAGACCATCGCCGGTGTCGAGACGATGGAGCTCGACTTTCCGATGATTCCCCGGGCTACTTACTGTCAGCCGCAGATCGCCAGTTTCGGGTGGACCGAGGCTCAGGCTCGGGAGAAGGGGTTTGACGTTCGCGTCGCCAAGTTCCCCTTCACCGCCAATGGGAAGGCTCAGGGGCTGGGGGACGCTGGTGGGTTCGTCAAGCTGATCAGTGACGCTCGGTATGGGGAGTTGATCGGGGGGCATCTCATCGGGCCTGATGTCACTGAGTTGCTTCCTGAGTTGACTTTGGCTCAGCAGTGGGATTTGACCGTTCACGAGGTTTCTCGGAACGTTCATGCTCATCCGACTTTGGGTGAGGCTGTCAAGGAAGCTGTTCACGGGCTTGCCGGGCACATGATCAATATGTGACTTTTCGTGCTTCGCCCCGATGCCTGATTGTCACTACGGCCGGCGAGCCGCGTCAAGGCGGGAAAGCGTGCCTTGACCCGGCTCGCCGGCCGTGTACTGCGGCTTCGTATCGGGGCCGGGGAGGTGTGGGCTCGTGGTTGCCCTGGCAGACCTCGATCGGCTTCGGGGTCTTCTCCTGCGCAACGATCTTCTTGTCGACGTTCGGGCCGTTGGGCGATGCCTGCCTTGGGCTTCCCGTTGACGTTCAAGTGCGCAACGAGGCTCGCGTGCATCTCTGGTACGAAGCCAAGTTCGGTGTTTCTTGCCTGCCCCGGCCGTCTGCTCGTGCGTTGGGGTTCGGGTTGCGCTTGATGGCTCGTGGCACTTCTACGCTCCGCACGGCCTCGACGATCTCTTCGGCCTGGTCGTCCGGCCCAACCCCGTGCTCGCGCCTCGGGAAGTCTTCGAACGCAAAGCCGTCCGGTGGAAGGAACGCTGGCCCGAGCTCACCGTCTTGACCTCGCCCAGCTGGTGACCGGCGATTGGAATCGTTCTCATGTTTGCCTGATCGTTCCAGCATGTGGGCGCCGGGACGTTCCCGACTTTGGTCGGTGGACCACCGGGCGGTCACTCCTTAGATTCTCCCCATTACACCCGGTTGGGTGTCATACGGCCGAGTGCCTTCAGGGAGAAATCGATGGTGAGATTCAGCCGGGTCGCCGCGCACGCGGTTCCGCTGACGGTTGGCGCCTTGCTGCTGACCACGGGGGTTTCCGTGGCTCAGCCGTCCACCGTGGACGCCGCCGCCGCGCGGACCGAGGCGGGCATCAACGCTCTGCAAAGCATCAAGAAGAGCTTGACCCCTGCCGAGCGCAAGCAATCGAGCCAGCTCGTCGTCGAGAAGCGGTTGCGGGCCGATCGGTCCCTCGCCGCGAAGCTGCCCGACTACCGCTCCGGCGTCGGGGTCAGCACCGCCGGCACCGTCTCCGTCGACATCGCCGCCAGCCGTGACCAGTCCGTCGCGGACGCCGTCAAGGCCGCCGGCGGCTCCGTCCGCTATGCCGCGGCTGGCGCCGTCCGCGCCGACCTGCCGCTGGCCGCCGTCGATGCCATCGCCGGGCGCGCCGATGTCGCCGAGGTCCGGCCCGCTTCGCAGGCGACCACCTGGCGGGAGCCGGCCAACCGGGATGCCGCCGTGCAGGCCGCTGCCGCGACCCAGGTGTCCGAAGGCGACAAGGCCCACGGTGCCGACGCCGCCCGCGCCACCTACGGTGTCAGCGGATCCGGCGTGAAGGTCTGCGTGCTCTCCGACGGCGTCGACTCGCTCGCGAAGTCGCAGAGCGCCGGCGAACTGCCCACTGTGGACGTCCTGTCCGGCCAGAAGGGCAGCGGCGACGAGGGCACCGCGATGCTGGAGATCATCCACGACCTCGCGCCGAACGCCGCCCTCGGCTTCGCCACCGCCTTCACCAGCGAGGCCGGCTTCGCCGCGAACATCCGCGCGCTGCGGACCACCGGGCACTGCACGATCATCGTCGACGACGTCGCCTACTTCGACGAGTCGCCGTTCCAGGACACGCAGGTCGCGCAGGCGGTCAACGAGGTCACCGCGGCCGGCGTCCTGTACTTCTCCTCGGCCGGCAACTCGGGCAACGCGACCGACGGCACCAGCGGCTACTACGAGGGCGACTTCCGCGCGTCCTCGTCGAAGATCAGCGGTGTCACCGGCACCCCGCACGACTTCGACCCCAGCAGCACGACGCAGAACTTCGACGCGCTGTCGGCCGGCTCGCTCGGCAAGCCCGTGACGCTGTTCTGGTCCGACCCGTGGGGCAAGTCCGCCAACGACTACGACCTGTTCATCCTGAACTCGTCGGGCAGCGTGGTGGCCTCCAGCGAGAACAGCCAGACCGGCACGCAGAACCCGTACGAGATCGCGAACGTGCCCAGCACCGGCTCCGGCTACAAGGTCGCGGTGGTCAAGTACAGCGGCGCCGACCGGTTCATCGCGCTGAACGTCATCCGCGGCCGGTTCGTGGCTTCGGGTTCGCTCAAGGCGTTCAGCACCAACGGTGTCACGAACGGCCACTCGTCGGCGGCGAACGCGTTCAGCGTGGCGGCGGCCCCGGCGGCGGGCGCGTTCAGCCGCCCGCTGGAGACGGGTGACCCGGCCAACCCGGCGGGTCCGTACCCCGGCCTGTTCAGCGCGTCGAGCAAGTGGGAGCGCTTCTCCTCCGACGGCAAGCGCCACCTGTTCTACAACGCGGACGGCACGGCGATCACGCCGGGCAACGTGTCCTCGACGGGCGGCACGACCCGCAGCAAGCCGGATATCACCGCGGCGGACGGCGTGTCGACGTCGGTGACCGGCTTCCAGCCGTTCTTCGGCACCTCGGCGGCGGCCCCGCACGCGGCGGCGATCGCGGCCCTGCTGCTGTCGGGCAAGCCGACGGCGACGCCGGCCGAGATCCGGTCGGCGCTGGTGTCCTCGGCCATCGACCTGGGCGCGCCCGGGTTCGACACGGTGACCGGCAACGGCGTGATCATGGCCGGCCCGGCCCTGGCCGCGCTGGGTGTCCAGCCGAAGTAGGTTTTTCCGCGGAAGAGGGCCCGGTGCTTTCGCCGGGCCCTCTTTATTTCTGCGCGCTGACCAGCAGGCGGAAGCCGAGCCCACCGCCGAATCCGATGTCCACCGCCGTTTCACCGCCGGTCAGCTCGATCGCCGCGACCGCCTTGACCACCGCCGCCCGGTTCCGGCGGTCGAGCATCGCGCCGACGATCCGGCCCCGCAGGCCGCTAGGGTGGCCGAGTTGCCGGGCGAGCCCGGCTCGGAAACTCTCGCGAAGTCCCATGGACGCGGTCTAGGAGGCGAAATGGCGAAGACAGCGGTGGTGACCGGAGCCGGGTCGGGGATCGGGCGGGCGGTGGCCCGCGCCCTGCTGACCGACGGCTGGTCCGTGGCCCTGGCCGGGCGGCGCGCGGCCGCTCTCGAGGAAACCGCGGCCGGCTTCGACGGCGCCCTCGTCGTGCCCACCGACGTCGCCGACGAGGACTCGGTTGTCGCCTTGTTCGCCGCGGTGCGCGAGCAGTGGGGGCGGCTCGACCTGCTGTTCAACAACGCCGGTATCGGGGCCGCCGGGACCGTCGCGGATCTGTCCGTCGAGGACTGGAAGCGGACCGTCGACGTCAACCTCACCGGGATGTTCCTCTGCGCGCAGCAGGCGGTCCGGCTCATGCGCGACCAGGACCCGCGCGGCGGGCGGATCGTCAACAACGGATCCATTTCGGCGCACGTCCCGCGCCCGGCGAGCGTCGCTTACACCGCGACGAAGCACGCCGTGACCGGGTTGACCCGCTCGATTTCCCTGGACGGCCGCGCGTGGAACGTCGCGTGCGGACAGATCGACATCGGCAACGCGGCCACGGAGATGACCGAGCGCATGGCCGCGGGCATCCCGCAGGCGGACGGCCGGGTGGTGGCGGAGCCGACGTTCGACGTCGAGCACGTCGCGGATGCCGTGCGGTACATGGCGGGGCTGCCGCTGGACGCCAATGTGCAGTTCCTCACCATCACCGCGACCACGATGCCGTTCATCGGACGCGGTTAGCACGCTCGAATTCCCGGATGTACCGGACATTCCGAAACGCACCGTTCACAATCCTCCGGCGCGGTCGCCGGATGTTCGCACCGAATTAACCGGCGAGCGGCGCGGCCGCGATTGTAAGGCGCAGCAAGGGAAACCGCAGTGCCGCTCGCGCGACGCCAGTCGATCGGGATCGGTTAGGAGGGGTTCCGATCCACCCTCGAACAGCGTGATAGCGTCCGCCCGATGCAGACGGTCGGCGGAATATCCACGTTCATCTCCGCCGAGGTGCCCCATTCAGGGCGACCCGGCACCGGCGCCGCGAACCGGACGAATACCCGGTTGTGGCGCCGGCTGGTGATCGTGCTGGGAATTCTCGCCGCGGGCTGCGCGCTCGCCTCCCCCTTCCTCCCGGTGGTGCAGGACACCGCCGAGATCACCTGGCCCGTCGGCACCGACACCCGCCCGGTGAACGCCCCGCTCACGGGCTACTGGGCGCAGGACATGCGCGCCGACCTGCCGTGCCCGACGATCCGGGCGGTCGACGCGCGCAAGCCGGGCGGCGCCACCGTGTTCTCCACCGTTCCGGGCGCGCGCACCGGTAACGGTGCCGGGATGTTCCTGCGGGTCGAGCACGGGGTGCTGACCGCGTTCAGCCGCGGCCAGCAGGTCGCCAGCCAGCCGCTGCCCGCGACCGGGTGCGACGTCCGGTTCTCCTCGTCGGCGACGCACACCACACTGACCGTCGGCGGCACGCCCGTGTACGACGCGGGCGGCGACGTGCGCCCGCGGGTCGTCGGGATCTACACCGACATCACGTCGGCGAGCGATCCGATCGCCGGGCTGCGCGTGTCGATCACCCCGGACACCCGCTACCAGTCCGCGCCGACGGCGTTGAAGACCGGGGTCGGCATCGTCGGCGTGCTCGCGCTGATCGGCTGCCTGATCGCGGTGAACCGGCTCGATCGCGGCGGCGCGCGGCGGGCGCCCCGCTGGGCGCCGGTCGGCTGGTGGAAGCTCACCAAACGAGACTTCACGGTCGTCGGGGTGCTCGGCGCCTGGGTCTTCATCGGGCCGGTGACCTCCGACGACGGCTACATCCTGACCATGGCCAGAGTGGCGTCGCAGGTCGGCTACCTGACCAACTACCACCGGTGGTTCGGGGTCGCCGAGGCGCCGTTCGGCTGGAACGACCACATCTACGAGCTGATGGCGACGGTCTCCACGGTGCCGCCGTGGATCCGGCTGCCGTCGTTCCTCATCGGCGTGATCTGCTGGCTGCTGATCAGCCGCGAGGTCATCCCGCGGCTGGGCAACCAGGTCCGCCAGAGCCCGGCGGCGAGCTGGGCCGCGGCGATGGTGTTCCTCGTCTGGTGGCTGCCGTTCAACAACGGGGTGCGCCCCGAGCCGTGGGCCGCGCTGGGCTCGCTGCTCGCGCTGTGCGCGGTCGAACGGGCGCTCGTCACGCGGCGCTTGCTGCCGCTGTGCCTCGGCCTGGTGGCCGCCGCGTTCGCCCTCGCCGCGACCCCGACCGCCCTGATCGCCGTGGCGCCCTTCCTGGTGGCCGCGCGCCCGCTGGTCCAGCTGCTGCGCGCCCGGGTGCGGGAAGCGGGCTGGGCGGCGGTCCTCGCGCCGATCGCGGCGGCCGGCGTCATCGTGCTCGTCGTCGTGTTCGCCGACCAGACGTTCGCCACCGTGGCGGAGGCGACCCGGTTGCGCGGCAGGGTCGGCCCGAGCGAACCCTGGTACAACGAGCTTTCGCGGTACCAGCTGCTGTTCTCCGACAACGCCGACGGCTCGCTGACGCGGCGGTTCCCGGTGCTGCTGCTCATCCTGTGCACCGGCACCTGCCTGGTCGTGCTGCTGCGCCGCGGCCGGATCCAGGGCGCCGCGCTCGGCCCGGCCCGGCGGTTGATCGGTACCACCGCGTTGTTCTTCCTCCTGCTGGCGCTGACACCGACCAAGTGGACGCACCACTTCGGCGCGTTCGCGGCGGTCGGTTCGGCGATGGCCGCGCTCACCGCGCTCGCCACCAGCTCGGCGGTGCTGCGGTCGAAGCGCAACCGGGCCGCGTTCACGGCCGGGCTGCTGGTGGTGGCCGCGCTCGCGGTGACCGGGCCGAACGCGTACTGGTTCGTCTCGAGCATCGGCGTGCCGTGGTTCGACAAGGCGCCGTCGCTGCACGGCTACCACCTGTCGACCCTGCTGCTGCTCGCGGCGGCGGTCGCCGCGGTGATCGCGTTCGTCGAGAACGTGCGGGCGCAGCGGCCGGGGCCGCTGCCACCGCCGACGCGGGAACGACGGCTGCGCGCGCTGAAGCTCGGTTCGATCTCGCTCGTCGTGGTGTGCGGCGTGGTCGTGGCGTTCGAGTTCGCCGGCATGGGCAAGGCGATCCAGAAGCAGTGGCACAGCTACAGCCTCGGCGCCGCGAACGTGGCGCACCTGTTCACCAGCAGCGGCAACCTTTCCGACCACGTCATGGTCGAGAAGGACCCGGCCTCGAGCGTGCTCAAGCCGGTTTCGGCGCGGACCGCGCCGGCCGGGCAGCGGCCGGTCAAGCCGGGGCTGCCGCCGGCCGACCAGGACAACGACACGACTTCCGCCGGGTTCCACACGGGGGCGAAGTCCGGCGACGACCCGCTGGACAACCCGCCGAACGGGCTGAGCACGAGCACCCTGCCGATGTGGAGCAGCTACGGCGCCGAGGAGCGGACCGGCCGCCTGCGCACGTCCTGGTACCAGCTGCCGGGCAACCGGGCGGACGCGCAGCTCGCGGTCGCGGTGGCGGCCAAGGCCGGCAAGGCGGAGAGCGTCTGGTTCGAGTTCGGCACGCGGACCTCGGCGGGGGTCGAGGTCGTCAAGTCGGACCAGGTGCACGCCCCGGGGGCGGACACCGAATCGAGCGGTGACCCGTCGAGCACCGGCAAGTGGGCCGACGAGCGGATCGGGATCGGTGACCTGCCGAAGGACGTCACGCTGGTCCGCGTGGTCGCGAAGGACGACGACGTCACCCCGGACGGCTGGGTCGCCGTGACGGCGCCGCGCATCCCGACGTTCACGACGCTGACCCAGCGGGTCGGAGCCGCACCGGTTTACCTCGACTGGCCGGCGGCCTTCGTGTACCCGCGCATGAACCCCGTGGCGTCGCACGACGGGATCTCCGAGGTACCGGCGTACCGGATCACCGCGGGTGATCTCCAGTCGGAGGCGAACTGGGCGAGCAGCGCCCACGGCGGCCCGCTCGGCTGGCTCGAGGAGGTGGCCGACCAGCCCGAAGTGCCGAGTTACCTGGAGGGGGCGCCGGGGCAGCCGTGGGGCCAGCTGATGCGCGTCCAGCCGTACGCCAACGGGCAGCCACCCCACGTCGTGCACGGCGAGGAGACCGTCTGGGGCTGGTGGTCACCGGGGCCGGGACCCATGCAGCCGAACGGGACCACGGCCACGCGCTAGCGACCTCCGAGCCCGGCGCCCCACGCGATGTCAGAGGCGGTCCAGCCAGGGGTGCTCGCCGTAAGTCTTCGCGAGGGCCTCGGCCAACCAGCGTCGCCGGGGGCCGTCCAGCACCGGGAGCACGGCGGCGAAGTCCTGTTCGTCCTTGGGCCGGGTGCCGGCGGCCTTGGCGAACAACTGCACCTCCGGCGCGAGGTACGGGACACCGTCGGGCGAGACCGTGCCGAAGAGCGCGATTTCCCGTCGTACGTCGGCATTGCGACGGGAAACCCACTCGTTCCCTTCGGACTCGTCGAGCATCACCTGGATCCGCCACGGCGCCGACGCCGATGGGCGGCACCACACATCGTCGATTCCGGGTGGCAGGACCTCGCCCGGCCGCCATGGGCGGAGCGTGCCCGGTGGGTCGGCTGCCCACCACTCCCAGGACCGCAGCGCCTCCTGCACCGCCGCCTGGTCGCGGCGGAGCAGCAGCACGTCGACGTCGGCGTGCGGCCGGAACGCGTGTCCCACCGCCAGCTCGATCGCGTGGCCGCCCGCGATCCACCACGGCGCGCGGACCCGCGAGAACAGCGCCGCCACCTCCGGCAGCGGCGCCGGGTCCCAGGTCACGAGACCCCGATCCCCGCGAGCACCGGGCCGGTGAACGGCGTCGTCGTGACGTCGTGGGCCCGTGACGACCACACCGCGTGGCCGTGGCCCGACCACAGCGGGGCCACCGGGAGGTCGCGCAGGAGCTGGTTCTCCGCCAGCCGGTACAGCTCGCCCGCCTCCTCCGGTGTGGCCGCCGCGTCGGCCAGCGAAAGGTTCTGGCGGAACACCTCGTCGGTGTAGCCGGACGCCGAAGCCAGCAGCGACAGCAGCTCGTACGGGCTCGCCGTGGTCAGGGAGACGTCCAGTGTGGACGGTCCATCCGCCGCGCCGGGGGCGGGCTGGGCCGTCACCGAGACGTCCAGGGACTTGTGCAGCCCGACCACGAGTGCGCGGGTCCACTCCTCGGTGCCGGGTCTGAAGTAGACAGTCGCGCCGCCCGGGAAGGAAGCTTGCTTCAGCAACGCCTTACCGGCCGCCGCGTCGAAGCTGCACGGGCGGCACGTGCCCGATCGCTCGCCGGGCGCGTCCGCCGGGGGCAGCAGTGCCTTGGCCGGGTCGACCTGGTGCGCGAGGGGACCCGCTTCGAGGGCCGCGCGGTCGATGCCGAGCGCGAAACCGTGGCGGACCGTCGCGTCGGCGAACCGGGGGTTCGCCACCGGGAACGCCAGGTAGCCGGCTCGCGGCAGCGCCCAGGTCGCGTGGTGGTCGTCGCCGAAGTCGGCGTGCATCGCGTCGTGCTTCTCGCCCGGGACCTCGGTCGCGAGGTCGAGCGTGCCCGCCTTGACCGCGTCGTACTGGGCCGCCGGATCGCCGACGCGCAGGTCGATCTCCTCGGTCTTGCCGGAACCGACGCGCTTGAGCGTGCCGCCCGAGCCGGGCCGCCACGGGCCGTCGAGCCGGTACGGGCCGTTGCCGACCGGCGCCTTCGCGAAGCCGGCCCAGTCGTGCGACGCGAGCACCGACGCGGGCAGCGGCACCAGGCCCGATGCCGACAGCAGCGCGGGCACCTGGCCCGACGGCCGGTCCAGGACGAGCGTGATCGTGTCCGGAGTGGACGCCGTGATCTCCCGTGCGCGCAACAACTTCGTCAGCACCGATGCCGACGCCCACTGCGAAGCGGCGATCGCGCGCCAAGTGTCTACATAGGACTCAGCGGTGACCGGGGTGCCGTCGTGGAACTTCGCCGGCCGCAGCTTGACCGTCCAGTGCACCCGGTCGGTGCTCTCGATCGACTCGGCCGCGCGTGGCGTGACCTTCCCGGTCGCCGCGTCGTAGTCGGCCAGCGGCGTCCACAGCGCGCCGGTCACCAGCCGGCCAGCCTGGTCGGTGACGTCGGCGGGCAGGAGCGTCGCGGGCTCCCGGAGGCCGGCGGACAGGACACCGGGCCGGTCCGGATCGGAGCCGGAACAGCCCGTGACGGCGAGGGCCACGACGGCGAGCAGGGCGAACAGGCGCATGGGCCAGTCCTACCAGTCAGGAGGCAACCAAAGGTGGTTGTGTCCGGTTGATCTCCGTCGTACCGTTCGCTGGACACGCGTTCTGGGAGGTTTCGTGCGCACCTGGCTCCGGTCGTGCTTCGCCGCCGTCACCGTCAGCGCCACGCTGGTCGCGACCGGGCTGCCGGCCGCCGCCTGCGGGGAGGACGACAAACCCGCGGTCCCGGCCGCGCGCACCTTGGGCGTCCCGGGGGCGATCAAGAACGTCAAGGCCGTCGGCAGCGTGCCGGACGCCGCGGGCGCCATCTCGGTCAACTTCCTCGACTACGGCCGCCGCGACGTCATGGTCGTGTCCGGCGAGTTCGGGCTCAAGGTCTACGACCTGACGAAGAACCCGGCCGCGCCGAAGCTGGTCGGGCAGGTCAGCCTGCCGGGGCTGTGGGAGACCGAGGACACCGAGGTCGACCAGAACCGCAAGCTGGTGTTCCTGTCCCGCGACCCGCGCGCGTTCGGCGGCACGACGCACACCGGCGAGTCCGGCATCTACGTCGTCGACGTCTCGAAGCCCGAGGCCCCGGCGATCCTCAGCTACACGAAGGTCCCGGCCGGCCACACGACCAGCTGCGTCGACGGCTGCCGCTACCTGTGGACCGGCGGCCCGGCGAAGGCCGACGACCAGCCCGCCGACTGGGGCGGGCGCCCGATCTGGGTCACCGACGTGCGCGACCCGCGGCACCCGAAGGTCAACCCGCAGCCCATCGAGCTGGCCCGCAACGACGGCAAGACCGACTACGTCCACGACGTCCAGGTGGACGAGGACGGCGTGGCCTGGGTGTCCGGTCGCGGCGGCGTGCGCGGGTACTGGACGTCCGGCGTCCACCGCGACCCGGTCGCGGGGAAGATCCGCCGCGCGACGGCGCACGAGCCGATCCCGTACGCCGGTGGCGGCATCGCCGAGACGGCGGCGCCCTCGCGCTTCATGCACAACAGCTTCCACCCGGCGGGCCACCGCATCGGCGACGGCGCGTGGCGCGGCCAGGACCTGATCTACGCGACGGAGGAGAACTTCGTCGACGGCTGCGCGGGCGACGGCGTCCTGACGATCTCGTCGCTGGCGGGTTCGTACCACGGCGAGGGGTGGCGTTCGACGCCTTCGCAGCCGTTCCGGTTGCAGAGCGTGGGCACGTGGAGCGTCAACGGCCAGGAGGGCAGCGACCCGGCCTCGGACGACTGTTCGGCGCACTACTTCGACGTCCGCGGCAAGGTGTTGGTGCAGTCGTTCTACTCGCAGGGCACGCGCTTCCTGGACGTGAGCGACCCGACGAACCCGCGTCAGATCGCGTACTACCGCCCGGGTGACGCGAGCGCGTGGGCGCCTTACTGGCACGGGAAGTACGTTTACGTGGCTGATAACGCGCGGGGCATCGACATCCTGCAGCTCACGAAGTAGCGGTCGGGCACCAGAAGCGCAGGCGCCCGGCCGAGCTGACGTCGGCGAAAGCGCCGCCGTTGCGCTCGATCACGCGGCGCGAGGCGTGGTTGTCCGGGGCGCAGGTCAGCAGGGCCCGCTCGATGCCCGCGCCACGCGCCGCGCTCAGGACGGCCCGCAGCAGTGCGGTGGCGTGCCCGCGGCCGCGGGCCGTGGGGCGGATGTCGTAGCCGATGTGGCCGCCGAACTCGGTCAGCTCTTCGGTGAGCCGCAGGTTGAGCCGGGCCCGGCCGAGGAAGTGCGCGCCGGCGACCCACCAGTACTCGCGGCGCGTCGGCGCGACGGCTTCGGCTGCCCAGCGCCGGAACTCCGCCGGGTCGGCCAGGACCTCCGGGCGGAGGTCGGTGTGCAGACCCTCGTCGTGGTACTCGCGCAGGGCGTCGAGGAACGACGCGTGACAGCACGCGCCGGGGACGGCCAAGCGGGGTTCGGGCACCGCCCGACCATCGCGAATCGCGGCGGGGGGCGCAAAGCGATTTCCGGCTGATCCACCGGAGGCCGCCGCCGGGTTGACCCGGCGACGGCCTCCGGTGCGTCTTCAGCCGCGCAGCCAGACTGCCGTGTCCGTCGGCAGGGACTCCGTCACCGGGCCGCTGGCCAGGACGACCTCACCCGCGGGGAGGGGCACCGGCGCCGCCGAGAAGTTCAGCGCGAACGTGAACTCCGTCCCGATCCGGAACGCCAGCACGCCCTCGCCGAGCGACAGCCACTCCAGCGCGCCCGCCGGGAGGTCGCGCCGGAGCCGCAGGCCCGCTCGGTACAGCGACAGCATCGAGTCCGGATCCGCCGCTTCGGCTGCGGCCGTGTACGCCTTCCACTCCGCCGGCTGCGGCAGCCACGCGCCGCCGGAACCGAAGCCGAACGGGGGCTCGTCGCCCGACCAGGGGATCGGGACGCGGCAGCCGTCGCGGCCCGGGTCGGCGCCGTTCGTGCGGGCCCACACCGGGTCCTGCCTCAGCTCGTCGGCGATGTCCAGGATCTCCCACAGCCCCAGCTCTTCGCCCTGGTAGACGTACAGGCCGCCGGGCAGCGCCAGCGTCAGCAGCGCCGCCGCCCGCGCCCGCTGGGTACCGAGCGAGAGGTCCACCGGCAGCTCGTGCAGCCGGTTCGCGAAGCTGAATCCCGTGTCGCCCCGCCGGCCGTACCGCGTCACGTGCCGCGTGACGTCGTGGTTCGACAGCACCCACGCCGCCGGCGCGCCGACCTCGTCGTGCGCCCGCAGCGTCCGGTCGATGACGTCGCGGAAGCGCGCCGCGTCCCACGGGCAGACCAGGAAGTCGAAGTTGAACGCCGAGTGCAGCTCGTCGCGGCGCAGGTAGCGCGCTGCGCGGGACATGTCCGCCAGCCACATCTCGCCGACCAGCACGCGCTCGCCCGGGTAGCTGTCGACGATCTTGCGCCACGAGCGGTAGATCTCGTGCAGGCCCTCCTGGTCGGAGAACGGCGTCTCGTCGCCCTCTTCGACGTCCGGCAGGGCCGGGTCCTTCACCAGGCCGTCGGCGACGTCGATGCGGAAGCCGTCGACCCCGCGGTCGAACCAGAACCGCAGCACGTCCTCGAACTCCGTGCGGATCTCGGGGTTGTCCCAGTTGAAGTCGGGCTGGCGGGAGCTGTAGAGGTGCAGGTACCACTCGCCGTCGGGCACGCGCGTCCACGCGGACCCGCCGAAGCGCGATTTCCAGTTGTTCGGCGGTTCGCTGCCGTCCGGGCCGCGGCCGGGCCGGAACCAGAACCGTTGCCGCTCCGGCGATCCCGGGCCCGCGGCCAGCGCGGCCTGGAACCAGCGGTGCTCGTCGGAGCAGTGGTTGGGCACGATGTCGATGATCACCCGGATGTTCCGGGCGTGGGCCTCGGCGATCAGCTCCTCGGCCTCGGCGAGCGTGCCGAAGAGCGGTTCGATGTCGCGGAAGTCGGCGACGTCGTAGCCGCCGTCGTCCATGGGGGACGGGTACCACGGGGTGAACCAGATCGCGTCGATCCCCAGGTCGGCCAGGTGGTCCAGCCGGGCGCGGACGCCGGCGAGGTCGCCGACGCCGTCGCCGTTGCCGTCCGCGAAGCTGCGGATGTAGACCTGGTAGATCGCCGCGCTCCGCCACCAGCCGGTCTTGTCGGTCACGAAAGTGCCCCTCCTGTTTGTTGGGAAGGCCTCAGCCCTTGATGCTGCCGGCGGTCAGCCCGGCGAGGATCTGCCGCTGGAACGCCAGGAACAGCGCCACCATCGGCAGGCTGGCCAGCACCATCCCGGCGACGAGCACGTTGAGCGGCATGTCGATCGCCACCCGCTGCAGCATCACCGAGAGCGTCTGCTTTTCGGTGTCCGGGAACACCAGCAGCGGCCAGATGAAGTCCTTCCACGCGGTGACCACCGCGAGGATCGACACCACGGCCAGGATCGGCCGCGAGATCGGCAGGATGATCCGCCAGAGCGTGCGCACCGGCCCGGCGCCGTCGATGCGCGCGGCTTCGATGAGCTCGTCCGGGATCTGGTCGAAGAACCGCTTCAGCAGGTAGATGTTGAACGCGTTCGCCGCCGCCGGCAGCCAGACGGCGGTCGGCGAGTTGATCAGGTTGAGGTGCACCAGCGGCAGGTCCGTCACCGTCACGTACGTCGGGACGAGCAGGGCCGTCGCCGGCAGCATCAGCGTGGCCAGCATCAGCCCGAGCACGACGTTGCCGAACTTCGGCCGCAGTTTCGACAGCGCGAACGCGGCCGGGACGTCGATGGCCAGCTGCGCCAGCCACGCGCCGCCCGCGACGACGAGCGTGTTGAGGAAGTACTTGCCCAGGTTCAGCTGGCTCCACGCGTCGCCGAAGGTTTCCGGGTGCCACTCGTGCGGGACGAGCGTCGCCGGCGTCGCGGCCAGTTCCTGCGGTGACTTCAGCGCCCCGGTGACCGCCCAGTAGAGCGGGAACATGAAGGCCAGGATGAAGATCGCGAGCGTGCACGCGAAGACGACGCCGTAGACGACCTTGCCGCGCGGGCTGCGCAACGCGCTGGGCGAAACGAGGGTCCTCATGACTGGTCCGCCTTCCGCGTCAGCCGGACGTACCACGCCGAGAACACGCCGAGCGCCACGAACAGCAGCAGGCTCATCGCGCTCGCGGAGCCGAAGTCGTTGTAGACGAAGGCGTAGCGGTAGAGCAGCAGGAGCACGGTGACCGTCGAGTCGTCCGGTCCGCCGCCGGTCATCACGTACGGCTCGGTGAACACCTGCATGGTCGCGACGATCTGCAGCAGGAGCAGCACCAGCAGGACGAACCGCGTCTGCGGGAAAGTGACGTGCCGCAGGCGCTTCCACAGCCCGGCGCCGTCCAGCTCCGCGGCTTCGTAGAGCTCGCCGGGGATCGTGCCGAGCGCGGCCAGGTAGATCAGCGTGGTGCTGCCCATGTTGGCCCACGTCGAGACGAAGACCAGCGACAGCATCGCGGTGCTGCTCGAATCGAGCCACTGGCCGCCGGGCAGGCCGACCGCGCCGAGTGCGGAGTTGAACAGGCCGGGACCCGGGTCGTAGAACCACTTCCACATCAGCGCCGTCACGACCGGCGGCAGCATCACCGGCAGGTAGACGGCGAGCCGGAAGAACGCCTTCGCGTGCCGGATCTCGTTGAGCAGCACCGCGGTGAGGAACGGGACGGCGAACCCGAAGACCAGCGCGAGCCCGGTGAACAGCAGCGTGTTGCGCCAGGCGACGCCGAACAGCGGGTCTTCGAACAGGCGCCGGAAGTTGTCGAACCCGACCCACGTCGGCGCGTTGACGAAGTCGACCTGCTGGAAGCTCAGCAGCACCCCGCGGATGATCGGGTACCACGAGAACAGGGCGAACACCACGAGCGCGGCGCAGAGCAGGCCGTACGCGGTGAGGTTCTCCTTGAGCTTGCGCTTGAGCCGGGTCCGGCGGCGTTCTTCCGGGGAGGCGACCGGCCGCCTGGCCCGCGACGAAGCCGTCGCGGGCCAGGCGAGCAGGCTACTTGACCTGGGCGAGGACACTGTTGACCTTCGACGACGCGGACGACAGCTGCTGGTCGAGGTTCGCGTTCTGGTCGGTCAGCACGGCCTGCATCACGCTGTCGAGCGCGGCGTAGATCTGCTGCGCGTTGGGCGGTTCGATGCTGCCCTTGATCTTGCTGGTCGTGTCCACGTAGGACTGGTAGTTCTTCGCGGGAACGTTGGCGTACTTGGCCTTCAGGGCCAGCTGCTGCTCGCGGACCGAGCCCGTCCAGACGTCCGGGGTCGGCTCGGCGGGCAGGCCGACCGGCTGCTTGCCGTCCACGTACTGCTGGATGTGCTTCTCGAAGCGGTCCGGGTTGAGGTACTTCCACTGGATCCACTCGAGGCCGGCCTTGACCTTCTCCGGCGAGGCCTTCGGGTTGATCATGTAGCCTTCGCCGCCGAGAAGCGTGCCCTGGCCGCCGGGCATGCCGGCGACGCCGTAGTCCTCGTACTTGCCGTTGAACTGCTTGACCAGCACGGGAACGTTGTCCGGGGCGGCCATGTACATGCCGAGCTGGCCGGCGCCCATCATGCGCTGCACGTCGGTGGCTTCGAGGAGCTGCTTGGCGCCCATCGAGTTGTCGGTCCAGCGCATGTCGTGCAGGTACTGCAGAGCCTGCTTGCCCTTCTCGTTGTTGAAGTCGGCGACCCACTTGTCGCCGTCCTTGCGGGCGATGTCGCCGCCCATCGAGTACATCCAGCCGGTCATGTGCCAGCCGCCCTGGTTGTTCTTGCTGTAGTCGGCGTACCCGACGACGCCGTTGCCCAGCGCGGCGATCTTCTGCGCGTCGGCGCGGACCTCGTCCCAGGTCGCCGGCGGCTTGTCGGGGTCGAGCCCGGCCTTCTGGAACAGCGGGCGGCTGTAGAGCAGGCCCATCGTGTAGTTCATCGTCGGCAGGCCGTAGAGCTTGCCGTTCGCGTCGCGGAAGTTGTCCAGCAGCTCCGGCTTGATGTCGTTGACGTGCGGGACGCTCTTCACGGCTTCCGTGATGTCGGCGGCTTGGTGCCGCGCGATGATCTGGGCCGGGTCGGTGAAGTAGACGTAGTAGACGTCCTCGAGCTGCCCGCCCGCGAGCTTCGCGGAGAACGTCTTCGGGTCCATGAACCCCTCGTGGGGCTCGATCTGGATGTTCGGGTGGGACGCCTCGAACTCCTTGACGTCGGCGTCGAACACGCCGCGCTCGAACGGCTGGCTGGTCGGCGGCTGGCCGGTGACCGTGATCTTCACCTTGCCGCCGGTCTGGGCGGCGGTGTCACCGTCACCGCAGGCGGCCAGGCCCAGGGCCAGGCCGCCCGCGGCGAGCAGGCACAACGTGCGGCGGGACACGGATCGGGACCAGGGACTGCTCATCTCAAGCCTCTTCTCGGGGTCGCGACGGCTGTCACGTGATTGCGGTCACTCTAAAGTGTGAGAGCAGATCGACGCAATAAGACGACGAGAAGTTGCAAGTTACGAACAGGCTGCGGACGGCTGGCGAGCGCCAGTGCAAGACGAGCGACGGGTTTCGAACCCGTCACTCACCCCGGGCGTCCCGCGGGCGCGAAAAAGGGCGCGCCGACCGGAGTCGTCGCGCCCTCGGGGCCGGCGGTCAGGCGGTGCGGCGGGCGGTGGACCCCCGAACCACCAGCTCCGGCGCGAACAGCAGCTCCTCCGCCGCCACTTCACCGCCGTTGATCCGCTTCACCAGCAGCTCCACCACGGCCCGCCCCATGGCCTCGATCGGCTGCCGCGTGGTCGTCAGGGGCGGGTCCGTGCAGTTCATCAGCGCAGAGTCGTCGTAGCCGACCACCGAGATGTCCTCCGGCACCGACAGCCCCTGCCGGCGCGCCGCGCGGACCGCGCCCAGCGCCAGCAGGTCGCTCGCGCAGAGCACCGCCGTCGCGCCGCGGGGGTACAGCCGGGCCGCCGCCGCGTGGCCGCCCTCGATCGAGAACATCCCGTGCTCGACCAGCTCGTCCAGGACCGGCAACCCCAGCTTCGCCGCGTACGCCTGGAACGCCGCCAGCTTGCGCTGCGACGGCACGTGGTCCGACGGCCCGAGCACCAGCCCGATCTTCTCGTGCCCCAGCGAGCTCAGGTGCCCGACGACCTGCTCGACGGCGACCGCGTCGTCGCACGACACCTGGGGCAGCCCCAGGTGCTCGACCGCCGCGTTGATCAGCACCGTCGGCAGCCGCCGCTCGACGAGGTGGTGGTAGTGCGAGTGGACCGCGTCCGCCTGCGCGTACAGCCCGCCGGCGAAGACCACGCCGGACACCTGCTGCTGCAGGAGCAGCTCGACGTACTCCGCCTCGGACACCCCGCCCGCCGTCCGTGTGCACAGCACCGGCGTGAACCCCTGCTGCGCGAGGGCGTTGCCCATGATCTCGGCCAGCGCGGGGAAGATGGGGTTCTGCAGCTCCGGCAGCACCAGCCCGACCAGGCGGGCCCGCTCGCCGCGCAGCTGGGTGGGGCGCTCGTAGCCCATCACGTCCAGCGCGGTGAGCACGGCGGCCCGGGTGCTGGCCGACACCCCGGACCGGCCGTTGAGCACCCGGCTGACCGTGGCTTCACTGACCCCGACCTGGCGGGCGACTTCGGCAAGACGACGCGTCATGAGTGAAACTTTACAGCAACCGGGCGCAAAAGTATGACAAGCCCGTACCGGTCCAGTAGACCGGTACGGGCTCGTCGCCAGCCGAGCTACGAAGCCGCCACTTCGAACTCGGACACCTGGCCCGCGGGCCAGCCGGTGTTGCCGGTGAACGTCAGCCGGACGAAACGCTGCGACGTCGCCGTGAAAGACGCCGACGCCGTGTTGCCGGAAGCCGGGTCGAACGCGTAGCCGCGCGAACCCACCAGCGTCGTGTACGTCCCGCCGTCCGTGCTGCCGGAGATCGTCACCGTCTGCGTCCGCGCGCCCCACGCCGAGGACGGCGGCAGGCGCAGCGTCACCTTGTTGATCGACGCCGGCGCGCCCAGGTCCACCGTCAGCGTCTGCGGGAACGCGTTGTTCGCGCTCTCCCAGTACGTGTCGGCGTTGCCGTCGTTCGCGTTCGACGGCGGGAAGCCGCCCTGCGACGCCGACGCGCTGATCGCCTTGCCGCGCGCGAGGTTGCTGCCGGACGTCGGCGGCTGCGGCGGGCCCGAGTTCGGCGCCGGCCACGTCGAGCAGTCGCCCCAGGTCCCGGTCCAGCCGCTGTTGCCCGACCCGTTGAACGTCATCTTCGGGATCGACGTCGGGTACGGGCAGTTGTACGTCCCGGTCACGCCGACGCCGGACGCCGTCAGGTTGCTGATCGACACCGACCCCTGCGTCTGCGACTGCGCCACGAACGTCCCGACGCCCTGCACCGAGACGCCGTCGAGGGTGATGCCCTGGATCTGCTTGCCCGCGCCGTTGCCGTCGATGAACTGGATCGCCTCGTACGGGCTCTGGATCGCGGTGAACCCGGTGACGCGGATGGTGACGCCGGTGATCGCCTGGTCCCGCGCGTCGAACCACAGCGCGCCGACGCCGAACTGCCAGTTCGGGTCGAGCGCGCCGGCCCGCAGCGCCGTGTTGTTCGACAGCGTGACCGTGCCTGACAACGGCACCGAGTTGAACCGGTTCGCGACGAGGTAGCCGCCGCCGAGGGCGTTGGTGTCCTGGACGAGGTTGCCGCTCACCGTGTTGTTCGACCCGCCGTACAGCGCGATGCCGTTGGCCAGGTTCGGCTGCACGACGGTGTTGTTGACGAGCGAGTTGCCCGAGTCGGCCTGGCCGTTCGACCACAGCGCGAGCCCGTCGTCGCCGTTGTTGCGCAGGTAGTTGTTGCGCAACGTCGAGTTCGTGACGGCGCCGTCGAAGTTCACGCCGTCGGCCTGGGTGTCGAGGATGCGGTTGTTCTCGATGGTGAGGTTCGACGACGCGCCGTTCATCAGCCACAGGCCGCACTTCGTGTCCTGGATCCACAAGCCGCTGACGACCGACCCATTGCCGAGCACGCCGTGGAACGCGTTGTCCGGGCTGCCGTCGTTGCGCTCGGTCACGTCGCCGAACACCGCGAAGTCGTAGAGCTTGATGTTCCCGGACGCGCTGCCGTTGTTGAAGATGTTGTTGCCGTGCAGCACGGTGTACCACTGGCCCGCGCCGCGGACCGTCGTCTGGTCGATCTGCAGCGCCGACCCGATCTCGAACCGCCCGGACGGCACCCAGACCTCGCGACCCTGCGAGCGCGCCGCCGACAGCGCGTTCCGGAACGCCTGCGAGTCGTCCGAAGAGTCGTTCGGGGTGGCCCCGTAGTCGGTCACCGACAGGGAGTTGGCCGGTTGCGAACCCGCGCCGCCGACCTGCTCGAAGTCGGCGAGGTCGATGGTCGCCTGGCCGACGTCACCGGAGTCCGCGGCCACGCGGACCTTCGCGCCGGCCGACGCGTTCTGGCCGAACAGCAGCCGGGCGTCGTCGAAGAAGTGGTGCGTCTTGGCGCCGGGGATCCAGCCGGTGTCCACATAGGAATACCGGGACGTCACCGAGAGGCCGCTGCCGAGCTTGGTCCCGTTGACGTACACCGAAAGCCGCCCGGCCGAGCCGTCCGGCAGGTTGTAGTGGACGTTGATCGAGTTCGCCGCCGCGGGCAGCGTGAACTCGACGTACTGGCCGGTCGTGATGCGCACGGCCTGCCGCCCGGAGGCTTCCGAGGCGATCGAAGCCTGGGTGTAGTCGGGGCCGACGGCTGAGCCGTTCGTCGCCGAGCACTCGGCTTCGACGGTCCGGAACGGCACGCTCGCGCCGCCGGACGCGGTCGTCGGGCAGGTCGCGGCCGCGGCGGGCGCGCCGCCGGCCAGCACGGTCAGGCCGGACGCGGCGAGCGCGGCGGCGAGTAGAGCCGGGATGCGGGACATCGTCGTCACCTTTCTGGTCAGGAGGAATAGGCTTCGAGCTCGGACAGCTGCCCCGCGGGCCAGCCGGTGTTGCCGGTGAAGGTCAGCCGCAGGGTGCGCGCCGACGTCGCCGGGAACGTGACGGTCGCGGTGTTGCCGGTCGCCGGGTCGAACGTGTAGCCCGCGGCCGCTTTGACGCCGTCGACCGAGATCGTCTGGGTGCGCGTGCCCCACGCCGACGACGGCGGCAGCTTCAGCACCAGCCGCGAGACGGTCACCGTGCTGCCGAAGTCGACGGTGAACGTCTGCGGGAACGCGTTGTTCGCGCTCTCCCAGTACGAGTTCGCGTCCCCGTCGACCGCGTTGCCCGGCGGGAAGCCGCCCTGCGAGGCCGACGCGCTGACGTTCTTGTGCAGCGCGAGGTTCCCGGTCGGCGGGGTGGTCGTCGTGGTCGGCGGCGGCGGGGTGGTCGTGGTGCCGCCGTTGTCCGAGCCGTAGACGGGCGTCGGCCACGAGCCGCAGTACGTCGTCGTCCAGCCGGAGTTGCCGCCCTGGTCGGCGAGGCCGGCCATCGCGTCCGGTCCCATGCAGTTGTAGACACCCGCCCGGCCGACGCCGGTCGCGACGACGTTCTGCACCGACCCCGTCGGCTTGGCCTGGATCTGCCAGGCGAACGTGCCGGCCCCGCTGATCCGGACGTTCGTGAAGTGCACGTCCGTGGTGGCGCTGTCGATGAACTGGATGGCCTCGTAGTTGTTGTCCTGCAGGTCGAGGTCGCTGACGTCGACGCGGCCGGTGATCGCCGAGTCGCGGCCGTCGAACCACAGCGCGCCGACGCCGAACTGCCAGTTCGAGTCGAGCACGCCGGTGCGGATCGCGGTGTTGCGCGCGACCGTCGTGGTGCCCGAGAGCGGCACCGCGCTGAACCGGTTCGCGATGTGCAGGCCGCCGCCCTGGTCCTGGTTGTCGGCCACGACGTTGTCGGACACGGTGTTGTCGTGCCCGCCGTAGATCGCGATGTTGTTGGCGAGGATCGGCAGCAGCACGGTGTTGAAGGAGAACGTGTTGTTGTGGTCCGCGTCGTGCTCGGACCACATGGCCAGGCCGTCGTCACCGGTGTTGCGCAGGAAGTTGTTCGTGACCGTGACGTTGCTGATGCCCTGGTGCAGGTTCAGCCCGTCGGCCGTCTGGTCGAGGATCCGGTTGCCGGACACGGTGAGCCCGTCGAACGGCCCGTCGAGCCACAGCCCGACCTTCGTGTGCTGCAGCCACAGGTTCTGCACGACCGAGCCGCCGCCCAGCGCGCCGCCGATGGCGTTGGACTGGTCGCAGTCGACGCGGGCGTCGACCTGGCCGATGATCGCGAAGTCGTAGAGCTTCACCGCGCTGCTCGTCCCGGGTACCGCCGCGTTGCCGGGGTACGTCGACGTCCCGCAGCTCGCCGGTTCGCCCTTGCCGAAGATGCCGGCGCGTGGGCCGGTGAGCACCGAGTACCAGGGCCCGGCGCCGCGGATCGTCACCTGGTCGACCGTGATGTGGTGGCCGAGGGTGAAGGTGCCGGCCGGGATCCAGACTTCCTTGCCCTGGCTGCGTGCCGCGGCGACCGCCGAGTCGAACGCGGAAGCGTCGTCGCTCGTGTCGTTCGCGGTGGCGCCGTAGTCGGTGACGGACACCGAGTTCGCCGGGCGCGTGGCCGCCGCGCCGACCTGCTCGAAGTCGGCGAGGTCGATCGTCGCCGGCGTCACGTCGCCCGCGTCGACCTGCAGCTTGATCTTCGTGCCGGCCGGGTACGACGTGCCGAGCAGCGCGCGGGTCTCGTCGTAGAAGTGGTGCGCGTGCCCGTCACCCGGGTTGTTGGTGAACGGGTACGAGCCGTAGTACCAGGCCCACTTCGACGTCAGCGCGATGTCCCGGTTGTGGGCGCCGCCGACGTAGAGCGAGATCGTCCCGTTCACGGAATCCGGGACGCTGTAGCGGAAGTCGATCGAGTTCGCCGGCGCGGTGAGCGTGAACTCGACGTACTGGCCCTGGCCGGACAGCGTCACGGCTTTGCGGCCGGACGCCTCGCCGGCGAGCGTGCCCGCGGCGCGGTTCGGGCCGATCACCGACCCGTTCGTCGCGGCGGTTTCGGCTTCCTGTTCGACGAAGGGCACGCTTGCACCGCGACCGGCGGCGAGCGCCGAATTCCCCGCGGGGGCGGCGGCGATGGTGAGCCCGGCGGCGGCGAGCACGGCCGCGGCCAATGCTCCATAACGGATTTTGGGCGCGTTGAACACAGAGCTGGGAGACATGGACGGCACTGGCCTTTCCGCAGCAGGTGGGGACCTCTGTGATCCGGATCATACGAATCGTGGACAGGAAATCGCAATAGTTGGACGAACTTACGCAAGTTTGCGACAGGAATTGACGACTGCGCCGGATGCCCGACGTTCGGTTGCGCCCCGCGGAGCAACGCCCTCGACGGCGGAGCGCGCTGATAGTTTTCAGGCATGAGCCAGCGACGTGCGGACGGCAGCGCGGGGGACGCCGATTACGGGGCGATCGGCGGGGTCTACACCGACTACCGCAAGCCGGATCCCCGGATCGGCCAGTACATCCTCGACGCGCTGGGCGACGCGCGGACCGTGCTGAACGTCGGCGCGGGCGCCGGCGCGTACGAACCCGAAGACCGCGAAGTGACCGCCGTCGAGCCGTCCGCGTCGATGCGCGCGCAGCGCCCGGCGGACCTGCCGCCGGCGGTCGACGCGGTGGCCGAAAAGCTCCCGTTCCCGGACCGGGCGTTCGAGGGCGCGATGAGCACGTTCAGCGTCCACCAGTGGAACGACCTGTGGACCGGGCTCAAGGAGATGCGCCGGGTCACCCGCGGCCCGATCGCCATCCTGACCTGCGATCCCGCGCTGCTGCGGCGGTTCTGGCTGCTCGACTACGCGCCCGAGGTGATCGAGACCGAGGCGCGGCGCTACCCGTCGGTCGACGACATCGCCGACGGGCTCGGCGGCCACACGTCGATCGTCGGCGTGCCGATCCCGATCGACTGCACCGACGGCTTCAACGAGGCCTACTACGCGCGGCCGGAACGCCTGCTCGACCCGGGCGCGCGGCTGTCGTGCTCGGCGTGGAGCTTCGTCGACGACCGCGTGCACCACCGCTTCGCCGCCGAGCTGCAGCACGATCTCGACGACGGCACGTGGGACCGCCGCTACGGGCGACTGCGCGAACAGCAGACGTTCGACGGCTCCCTGGTCCTCGTCGTCTCCGACCCGACGTCGTGACGCCGCCGCCGTTCGACCCGGAGCTGGCGCCCGTCGTCGAGATGTTGCGCGCCCTCCGGCCGCCGCTGGCGTCGCTCGACGACATCCCCGGCCGGCGCGAGCTGAACGCGGCCGAGCACCGGACCGTCGAGGAACTGGCCGTCGCATACCCCGTATACAAAGTCGCCGAAGAATACGCGGGTGACGTCCCGCTGCTGGTCATGACGCCGGAATCGAGCGCGGGCGTCCTGTACTACGTGCACGGCGGCGGCACGATCGTCGGCAGCCACCTCGGCGCCGACGTCCCGAACCTGCTGGCCTGGGCGGGCGAGTTGAACCTGACGATCGTCTCGCCCGGCTACCGGCTCGCCCCCGAGCACCCGTACCCGGCGCCGGTCGAGGACTGCTACGCGGGACTGCGGTGGACGGCCGAGCGGTTCGCCGGCCCGCTCGTGCTCGGCGGGATCAGCGCGGGCGGCGGGCTCGCGGCGGCGACCGCGTTGCTGGCCCGCGACCGCGGCGGCCCGGCCCTCGCCGGGCAGCTGCTGCTCTGCCCGATGGTCGACGACCGCAACGACACCCCGTCGGCGGTCGACCTCGACGGCCGCGGGTTGTGGGACCGCACGGCCAACAACGTCGGCTGGGCGGCCTACCTGGGCGGCCTCGACGACGTCCCGGCGTACGCGGCCGCGGCCCGTGCCGAGGACCTTTCCGGCTTGCCGCCGGCGTTCCTGGACGTCGGCACGGCGGAGACGTTCCGCGACGAGGTCGTCGCCTACGCGAGCCGGATCTGGCAGGCGGGTGGCGAGGCGGAACTGCACGTGTGGCCGGGCGGCTTCCACGGCTTCGACTCGCTGGCGCCCGAAGCGCAGCTCAGCCGGGCAGCGCGCGCCGCCCGGCTGACCTGGTTGCGCCGCTTACTCGGCCAGTAGCTCCTGCAACTCCCGCACCGCGACGGCGAGTTCGTCGGCGAAGCGGTACATCTCGGCCGAGACGTGCTTCGGCGTGCTGAGGTAGATGTTCCAGCGGTCCGGCAGCAGGACGTACGCGATGCCGATGCACTGCGGGCTCGTCGAGCCGAACCCGAAGTACTGGATGTTGACCGACGGCGCCGAGCTGGTGCTCAGGTAGTCGTCGCGCGACTTCAGCCAGCCCGGCGAGGAGTACAGCGCCAGGTCCGCGGCGTCCCCGCGGCGTTTCCCGATCAGCTGCAGCTCCCACAGGTGCTGCTCCGGCGCGTCCCCGGCCTGACACTCCTTCGCCCGCGAAACGTGCTTCGCCGCCGCGGCACGGAACGCGGCACGCTTTTCTTCGCGAGAGGCGTCGGAGGTCATGACGTCGGCGAAGCGCACGACCTCGGGCGTCACGACCCGCATGGCTTCGGTCCGGCCGTTCTGGAACTGCCGCGTCGCGATCGACTCGTACGTGGCGCCGGTCAAGCCCTTCGCGCGGCGATGCGCGAGCTGGTACGACATCTGCGCGAAGGCGTCCGGGGACATCCCGAGCTCCTTCGCGCGGTTGGCACCGACGTCGAACGACACGGTCTGCGTCGCCGTCGCGTCCGCGTAGGCCTTGAAGGCTTCTCGGGCGGCGCGCGCGTCTTCGCGGAGGGCGTCGGTCAGCGTGAACTCGACGACTTCGTAGCCGGGGACGCCGTCAGCCGGTTCGCGGTCCTCGCGCGAACCGCTCAGCAACGCGTCGGTGAAGCCGAGGATCGTGGTGCCGTCGAGTTCGCAGTGCTCGACGTTGATCCCCGCGGTGCCGTCCTCGAACACGATGAGCGAGACCGCCTTGTCGTACCAACGGTTGTCGCCGTACAGCAGCTGGTCGCCCGCTTCGAGGGCGTCTGCCGGTGTGAAGTCGTCCAGGCACAGGCAGAACAGCGCGGTCTCGATGGTCTCCAGCGCGGCGGCGTTGCCCGCTTCGAGGAGCGCGGCCCGCGAAGCCGCCCACTCCGCGCGGGCCTTCGTCGTGAACGGACCGGCCGGGACGTCGGTGACGTGGTCGTCCTTGAGGATCGCGCGCAGCCCGTCGGCCAGCTGCGCCGGCGAATACGGGCGCCCGTCCTCGGCGAGGACGTCCAGCCGGAACGGCGTGCCCTTCGAGAACACGACGATGTGCCGCTCGGGCGACGGGAACCGCGTGCGCGCGGTGTCCAGCAGCTCGCCCGGGATCCGCGTGGCCGAGAAGAGGTACTTGTGCTGCACCATCGACTGCGGCGTGCCGCGCAGGAGCACCGGCGGCACGAGCTCGCCGTCGAGCTTCAGCTTGTAGTCCACGGCGGACGCGGTCAGCTCGGCCGCGCGCTCGACCTGGCCGAGCGGGGAGTCCTGGAACAGGAAGAAGAAGTTGGCGTTGAGCGCGATCCGGTCGCGGCGGCCGAGGTAGCGGTACGGCCAGAACGTGTCGAGCCAGCTGCGCACGCCGGGCGAGCGGTCGTACTCCTCGAGCGCGGCCTGCAGCTCGTGCGCGGGGCTCTCCGGCGCCAGGAACTCCGCGACGGCGGCTTCGGTCTCCTCCAGCTCCTCCGGCGTCAGCAGCGGGGCGCACCACTCGAGGAAGCGGCGGCCGCTGTCCTCCAGCGTGGGGACGGGGACGCGGGGGAGCCGGTCCTCGTTGCCGAAGGTGCGGGTGGACCATTCCGGACTGCTCACGGTCATCCTTCTTCGTCGAAGTTGCCCAGCACGGCCGCCAGCTCGGCCGCGCTCTCAGGACGGGAAACATACAGCTGCGCGTAGAGCCAGCCATCGGATTCGAGCCCTGTCGGGTCGACTCCGGCGGCGTCGAGGGTGTCCAGGATCTGCGTCTGCTCCTCGGCGGAGGCGAACCGCCGCTGCCGGAAGACACCTTCGACGGGCGCGGTGTCGTAGCCCAGCCCGGCCAGGCTGTCGGCGACCGGCTCGTAGGAGAACATCCGCAGCACGAAATGCGCCATCCACGGCCGCGAGCCCCGGGCGATCCGGGAGAGCGTCTTCTCGGTGACGTAGCCGACGCAGCCGGTCGAGATCACCAGGTCGACGTCGTCCAGGAGCTTGCGCTGGGTGCTGTCCGGGTCGTCGCGCTCGAAGTCGGCGTGGATCGCCTCGTCGAGGAACCCGGCGGAGAGCGCGTACTCGAGCGCCGGCGCCGACGCGTCCAGGCCGTAGAACTTCGCCCCGCCCGGGTCGACGACGCGCGCGCGGTCGGCCTCGATCAGCCCCGCGTGGCTCAGCGCCCGCACGTCCGGGGCGGTGTAGTGGGCGTAGAGGTCGTCCATCGTGGCGTCGCAGCGCCGGAGCGCGGCGTTGACGCCGTACGAGCAGCCGACGTCGAGCACGGTCGGGCGCTCGGCGGGGTGTTCGCCGATCAGCTTGGCGAAGTACGGCTTCGCCAGCTGCGGGATTTCGTAGCCGACGCGGCGCAGCGTGCCGAAGAACGGCCGCGGGTCGGGCGCGGTGTAGATGTGGTCGAACGAGATCTTGCCGGTCGAGTCGAAAGGCACAGGCCAGGCTCCTGATCTAGTCGAGCAGCTCGTCGCCGCGCACGGTGCGCCCGGCCAGGTGTGCGGGCAGGACCCGGCCGAAAAGCTGCCTGGTCCGCTCCGCGCTGCCGACGACCCCCGGGCGCTCGCTGTAGGCGAAGATCGCGGAATGCCGCGCGATCGCACCCTCCACCGTACTGACCCGGTGCAAGGCGAAGCGCCCTTGAAAGAGCTGCAGATCCCCCGGACGGAGGCCGAGCCGCTGGACCGGATGGGTGCCGTCGCCCGCCAGCACCGACCGCACGGCGGCGAAGTTCTCGTCGGCCGCGGACCGGATACCGGGGCAGTACTCGAAGGTCCCGCCGGCCTCGGCGGACTGCGTCAGCATGCTCACGGTGTAGGAGTTCGTGTCGAAGTGCCACGGGTGCGCGCGGCCGGGCGCGATCACGTTGAGCGTCAGCCCGGACAGCGGGTCGGCCAGCTCGTGCAGCTCCGGCAGGCCGAAGCAGTCGGCGACGAACCGCTGGAACAGCGGGCTGGTGTAGAGCCGCGCGATGATCGACGACGCGGGGATGCGGTCCCGCGCGACGAAGGCGTTGCCGCGCTCCATGATCGTGCGGCCCGGGTGGTCTTCGGGCAGCGGCTCGCCGATCGCCGTGTTGTAGGCGTTGACCTTCTCGATCTTCGTGTAGGCGTGCGGCTCGAGCGCGGCGCATTCCGCGCGGAGCGCTTCCTGCAGCCCGGGCCGGATGAAGTCGGCGAGCACGCTGCACCCGACGTCGGCCAGGTCGGCCCGGGTGCGCCCGACGGTCTCGCGCCACGCGGGACTGCCCGGATCGGTGAGCGGGTAGCGGTCGGTGTCGACCATTTCCAGCGGCGCTACGGAGGTGCTCATCGAGGTCCCTTCCGGCGGGTGAAGGACCAGAGTTAGCACAGAGTCCCGCTGGTCAACCGTCGGTTTGTGAGCGGTGACACAGGGTCGTCACGCGCCCACCCCGGTGGCCCACGAGCTGACGGTGACGGTGTGGGAGCTGCTTTTGCGCAGGCTCGCCCGGAACCGGGACCACCGCGATTGCCGCGCCGGTGCGCGTGTCACCGCTCGTGACGGTCGCCGGCCACGCGGGGACGGCCTCGACCTTCCCACCCGGCTGGACGGTCAGGTCCTGCAGGCCGAGGTCGCGCGCGAAGTACGACGTCCCGTGCTCGACCTCGACCTGGCCGACCGAAAGCGCCAGACCGGTCGACGGCGGCGGCCCGTACGTCGGTCTCGGCGTGGATGTCGGCGTAGGCGCGGGCGGCGGCGGAGAAGCAGCGGGCGCCCGGAGCCTGGGCGCCCGCTACCGTCCTACGGCGTCAACAGCGGCAGAAGCGGCTTGCGCACCGCCGTCGCGACACCGTCCGACGCCTCCGCGGCGGCGACGCGCTCGGCCGACGGCCGGCCGTACCCCGTCGTGCGCTGCACCAGCGGGCGGCCCAGCGGTTCGACCATCTCGCGCATGTCGCTGATCGTCTTGTACGACCCGTTGGACGCGCCCGCCATCCGGCTGATCGTCTCCTCCATCAGCGTGCCGCCGATGTCGTTGACGCCGCCCTGCAGCACCGCGCGGCTGCCTTCCACGCCGAGCTTGACCCAGGAGCTCTGGATGTTGTCGATCATGCCGTGCAGCAGCAGCCGGGACAGCGCGTGCACCGCCCGGTTCTCGCGCACGGTCGCTCCCGCGCGGGCCAGCCCGGCGAGGTAGATCGGGGAGCTCTGGTGGATGAACGGCAGCAGCACGAACTCGCTGAACCCGCGTCGCCCGTGCTTCTCCAGGCCCTCGCGCTGCAGCCGCGCGAGCAGCTTCAGGTGCGCGACCCAGTGCGCCGGCGTGTCGACGTGGCCGTACATCATCGTCGACGTCGTCGGCAGCCCGACCTCGTGCGCGGTCGTCACGACCTTGATCCACTCCGACGTCGGCAGCTTGCCCTTGGTCAGCACCCAACGGACGTCGTCGTCGAGGATCTCCGCGGCCGTGCCGGGCAGCGAGTCGACGCCGGCTTCCTTGGCCTTGATGAGCCAGTCGCGAAGGGACAGGTTGGTCCGCGAAGCTCCGTTCACGACCTCCATCGGGCTGTAGGAGTGCAGGTGGATCTCCGGCTGCCGGCGCTTGACCTCGGCCGCGAGGTCGAAGTACGCGGTGCCCGGCAGGTCCGGGTGGATGCCGCCCTGCATGCAGATCTCGGTCGCGCCCGCGGCCCACGCCTCGTCGACGCGGTCGCCGACCTGCTCCAGCGAGAGCGTGTATGCGTCGGCGTCCGTGCGACGCTGCGCGAAGGCGCAGAATCGGCAACCCGTGTAGCAGACGTTGGTGAAGTTGATGTTCCGCGTGACGACGAACGTGATGTCGTCGCCGACGGTCTCACGGCGCAGGTCGTCGGCGAGCCGCGTGAACGCGTCCAGCTCCTTGCCGTCGGCGTGCAAGAGCGCGAGCGCGGCGTCGTCGGACAGGCCGGCCGGGTCCTTTTCCGCGCTGCGCAACGCTTCCAGGATGTCCGTGTCGAACTTCTGCGGCCCGGTCTTGATCCGGTCGCCGATCTCCTTCCAGTCCCCGTACACGGAGTCGAAGTCGCTTCGGCGGTCTTCGGTGCGGCCGCTGGTGTCGATCTCGGTGTGCAGGTCGGTGCGGCCGGACTCCTGCCAGCCGCCGTCCGGCTCCTGCCACGGGATGCCGACCGGCATCGCGTCTTCGCGCGCCATCCCGGTGTCGTAGTCGACGAGCGCGGCGACGTGCCGCGTGATCCGCGGGTCCAGCCACGGCTCGCCGGTCTTGACGTACTCCGGGTAGATGGTGAGCCGTTCCTTGAGCTCGAAGCCGGCCTTCTCGGTGCGGCGGGCGAGCTCGTCGATCTGCGGCCACGCGCGTTCCGGGTTGACGTGGTCCGGGGTCAGCGGCGAGACGCCGCCCCAGTCGTCGATGCCGGCGCGGATCATCAGGTCGTACTGGCTGCCGATCAGGTTCGGCGGCGCCTGGATGCGCATCTTCGGGCCGAGCACCAGCCGCGCGACGGCGATGTTCGCGGCCAGCTCTTCGAGGTCGGCGTCCGGGGTCGCGCGCATCTTCGTGTCCGGCTTGGCCCGGAAGTTCTGCACGATGACTTCCTGGATGCCGCCGTAGGTCTTGGCGATCTTGCGGATCTCGAACAGCGCGTCCGCGCGCTCTTCGAACGTCTCACCGATGCCGATGAGGACACCGGTGGTGAACGGCACCGAGCTGCGTCCGGCGTCCTCCAACACCCGGAGCCGCACGGCCGGGTCCTTGTCGGGTGACCCGTAGTGCGGGCCGCCCTTCTCGCTCCACAGGCGGGTCGCGGTGGTCTCCAGCATCATGCCCATCGACGGTGCGACCGGCTTGAGCCGCTGGAAGTCCTGCCAGGTCAGCACGCCCGGGTTGAGGTGCGGCAGCAGGCCGGTCTCCTCGAGCACGCGGATGGCCATCGCGCGGACGTAGGAGAGCGTGTCGTCGTAGCCGTGCGCGTCCAGCCACTCGCGAGCGGCCTTCCAGCGGTCCTCCGGCCGGTCGCCGAGGGTGAAGAGGGCCTCCTTGCAGCCCATTTCGGCGCCCTTGCGGGCGATGTCGAGGACCTCGTCCGGGGACAGGAACGGCGATTCGAGCCGGCCCGGCACGGTGACGAACGTGCAGTAGCCGCAGCGGTCGCGGCACAGCCGGGTCAGCGGGATGAACACCTTCTTGCTGAAGGTGATGACGCCGGAGCGCCCGGCCTCGGCCAGGCCCGCGTCGCGGATGCGGGAGGCGTACTCGGAGAGCGTGGTGAGGTCGTCGCCGCGGGCGTGCAGCAGGACGGCCGCTTCGGTGACGTCCAGTGTCTTCCCGTCACGCGCCCGGGCGAGCGCGCGGCGCATCGCGGAGGCGGTCGGGGCGGTGGCGTCGGGTTCGGGTCCCATTCCGACCACGCTAGGACCGTCCTCACGCGACCAGCCAGTGTGTGTTGCGCACCCGGCTGCGGTTCCACCCGGACGTGATCGTCGTCGCAGGTCACCGCGGTGCCGTGGTTGTCGATCAGCTGCTCGACGTGTATTACCTAAAGCGTGGCATCGGTGGTCGGGAAGAAGATCGGCGGACGGACGTACTACTACCTGGCGGAGTCCGGCCGGGTCGACGGCAAGCCACGGGTGGTCACCCAGCGTTACCTCGGGACGGCCGAGGAGATCGCCCGCGCCGTCCCGGGCGGCGAGCCCGCGTCGACGTCGTACCGGGCGTTCGGCGACGTCGCCGCGGTGTGGTCGACGCTCTCGCGCTTGGACTTCGTCGGCCGCGTCGACGACGTCGTGCGCGCGAAACCGTCGCTCGGGCTGACCCTCGCGGTCGCGGTGCTGCACCGGGCGACGGCGCCCGGCACGTCGCTGCCCGACTGGTGGACTTCGGGGCCCGCCGCCGATCTCGTCCGACCGCGTCTGTCCACAGTGGACGGGATCTGGAAAGCACTGGAACGCCTTACGCCGGAACGCATCGCGGGCATCGAGGACACCGTGGCCGCCGCGGTGCTCGAGACGCTCGACGACCACGCGGCGCTCGCCGTCGACGTCCCCCAGTTCGCTGCGTTCGCCCCGGCGGACTGCACCCTGCCCTCGGCGTGCCAGGGCGTCCTCGCCGGGGCCGGCCTGCGGGTGACGCGCGACGGCGCCATCCCGCTGGCGTCGCGGCTGTACCGGCGCGACGACGGCACGGCACCGACGTTCGCTTCGCTCATGGCGGGGCTGGGACCGGCGACGCTCGTCTTCCACTCCGGCCAGGCGGCCCAGCTGGACCTCGGCTCACGCAGCGGGTTCGTCGGCTCGCTGCCGCTGACCGACCACCCCGAGCTGCTGACCCAGCCCGCGTCGGCCCGCAAGCGCGTCGACCCCGAGCGGTTCGCCGGCCTGACGGCGCTGGACACGCACGCGGTGGTCGACGGCGTCCGGCGGCGGGTGATCCTGACGCACTCGGCGACGCTGCACGCGGCGCAGTCCCGCGCGTTCGCCGACGAGCTGGCCACCGCGACCCGCGAGCTGGACGGCCTGGCCGAGGCCCTCGCCGCGGGCACCCACCGCGGCGACCGCGCCCAGGTGCACGCCGAGCTGGGCCGGGTGACGCGCGGCCGGCGCATCGAGCGCGTGCTCACCGCGGTGCTGAGCGGCAACCGGCCGGGGGAGATCCGGCTGGAACGGCGGATCGACTCCGCCGCGCTGGCCCGGCTGGACGAGGAGTTCTTCGGCAAGCAGGTGCTGGTCACGGACCGGGACTGGCCGATCGGCGACGTCGTCACGGCCTACCGCGCGCGCACCCACCTGGAGTCGACGTTCCGCTGGCTCACCGGCCCCGCCGTCACCGGCCCGACCCCGCGCTGGGAGTGGACGCGGCAGCGGATCGCCGCGCACGGCCTGGTCTCGGTGCTCGCCGCGACCGTCACCCACCTGATGCGGCGCGAGGCCGACCGAGCGGGGATGAACCTGTCCGTCCGCGAGCTGCTCGACCAGCTGGCGGGCATCGGCGAGCTGGTGCTGCGCTACCCGTCCACCGGCGGGCGCCCGCGGACGAAGCGCCTGCTGACCGAGCTGGACCCGGAGCAGCAGGCGCTCCTCGACCTCTTCGGACTGGGTCAGACGGCGACGTCGGCGTAGGTGCTGCCGAGTTTCGCGTGGTTGAGCAGGGCCGTCGCGTGGCCGCTGTTGCCGCCGGAGCGGTAGACGCCCCACTTGTGGTTGACGTGGTCGCCCCACAGCGTCGGGCCGGGGTAGCGGGTCTGGCCGTTCGAGAACGCCTGCTGCTTGCCGTTGTAGTAGAACTCGCACCAGCCGTCGTTGCCCCTCGACATCTTGTAGCCGATGGCGAAGGTGCTCCAGGTGTTCACCGGGAACGTGGCCGACCAGATGTGCTGGTTCGCGCCGCTCGGCCCGGTCAGCTGGAAGTACAGCTTGCCGTCGCCGAGGGTGCGCAGCACGAACGGCCCGGACTGCGCCTGCGAGCTGCTTTCCCCGGAGATGTGGAACTGGTAGACCGCGATCCACTTGCCCGCTTTGGGGTTCACGTTCCAGTTCGCCCGCCAGCCGAGGTACTGGACCTGGCCGAGCGTGCCGGCGCCGGGCCGGTAGACGCTGCCGTCCGGCAGCCGGAGGCCGCGGCTCTCGCAGCGTTCCTTGGTGCCGTCGGCGTTGTCCCAGGTCTCGTACCGGAAGCACTTGCCGTACGTCGCGTCGTTGACGACCGTGATGCTGCCGGGCTCCTTCTCGATCCCGTCGAACACCGCGGTGCCGCGCGCCGGGTCGCCGTCCCAGATGACGCTTTCCGGGGCCGCGGTGGCGGTGGTGCCGATGAGCGGAACGGTGGCGAGGGCGCCGAGGCCGGCGAGAACCGTGCGCCGGGACAGGGAATCCATGGGTACCTCCGAAGTTCGGACGTGCTTTCGAACGACGGCGGTGACCCGATGCTGCCTGCCCCGGCGCGGGTGGTCAAGAGTTGTCGCGGAAGATCTGCAACGGGGAAAAACTTTGCACGACCGGCATCAGCTCGATGACGTTGATGTTCACGTGCTTCGGCTGGCTGGCCGCCCAGTAGACGGACTCGGCGACGTCGTCCGCGGTCAGCGGGGTCGTGCCCTCGTAGACCTTGTCGGCCTTGGCCGCGTCGCCGTCGAAGCGGACCTTCGAGAAGTCCGTGCCGCCGACCATGCCGGGCTCGACGTTCGTCACGCGGACGCCGGTGCCGTGCAGGTCGCTGCGCAGGTTGAGGCTGAACTGGTGGACGAACGCCTTGGTCGCGCCGTAGACGTTGCCGCCGGGGTAGGGGTAGGTGCCGGCGATCGAGCCGATGTTGATCACGTGGCCGCGGCCGCGCTCGACCATGCCGGGCAGCAGCGCGCGCGTGACGTGGACGAGGCCGCGGACGTTGGTCGCGATCATCTGGTCCCAGTCGTCGAGCTCGGCCTTGTGGGCGGGCTCGAGGCCCTTGGCCAGCCCGGCGTTGTTGACCAGGACGTCGACCTCCCGCCAGTCTTCGGGGAGGTTTTCGATGGTGGTCTTGACCGCTTCGGGGTCGCTGACGTCGAGCGTGACCGGGAGGACGGCGTCGCCGAGCTCGCCGGCCAGCTTCTCGAGCTTGTCCTCACTGCGGGCGACGGCGATCACGCGGGCGCCCTCGGCGACGAACCGGCGCGCGATGGCGTCGCCGAAGCCGGCGCTGGCGCCGGTCACGAACACGGTCTGCTGGGTCATGGGGTGAACCTTATTCCGGTCAGGAACGCACTGAGGGCGTCGTCGAACTCGGTCTCGCGCTCCAGGTTAGGCAGGTGGCCCGCGCCCTCGATCACCACCAGGGTCGAAGTCGCCACTTCCCGGTGGATGAGCTCGGCGTCGGCGACCGGCGTGAACTCGTCCTCGCTGCCGACGACCACCAGGGTCGGGACGCCGATGTGCCTGAGTGTGGGCGTGTAGTCGGGTCGCTCGGCACGTCCCCGCAGCGCGGCCGCCGCTCCGTCTCGCGGCGCGTTGCGCATCATGCGCCGGACGTGGGCTTCGACGTCGGGCCTGCTCGCGCGGGTCTGCTTCGAGATCATCTTGGGGAGCAGCTCGTCGGTGTAGCGCTCCATGCCCTCTTCGGCGATCCGGTCCGCCGTGTCGTAGCGGGCCTGCTTCGCTTCCGGGGTGTCGAGGCCGGGGAAGGTGTCGGCCAGGAGGAGGGCCCGGACCCTTTCCGGGTGGTCGTTTGCCAGCTGCATGACGATCTGGCCGCCCATGGAGAGGCCGCCGAGGACGAAGCTCGCCAGCCCCAGGTGGTCGGCCAGCTCTACGAGGTCCTTCGCGAAGACGTCGAGGCCGGTCTTGGTGTCGCCGGTGTCCTCGGTGTCCGAGTCGCCGTAGCCGCGGAGGTCGGGTGTCACGACCCGGTAGCCCCGCTCGGCCAGGTACCCGGCCTGGGGACGCCACATGGAGCGGTCGAAGGGGTGGCCGTGGACCAGCAGGACCGGGTGCCCGTCCCGCGGGCCGAGGTCGTCGTGGGCGAGGTGCATGCGGCCGACGTTAAGCGGAGCACTGGCGCGGAGCAATGCGGCGCAATGTAGTCGGAGCAATGTTCTTTCGCTGGCGCTCCCGGGCCCAGGGGTGCAGACTGAGCCGCAGACGGGCTTCGTCGTGGGGTCTGACCTGCGCTGATCTTGTTTGGGGACCCCCCTGTTTCGAGCCCTTTCGGGGCATGTAAAGTTCTCCAAGTCGCCAGGGAAACCGAGCGGCAGGGACACGAACCAAGCTCTCGCAGAAGCGATTGAGTGGGTGGCCCACCAAAAACTGCTAGGAATAACTCGCTTCGAGTAAGGCCGCTTGACGGCGGCGCGACTCGGGGTGTGTTGCTTGAGAACTCAACAGTGTGCTAGTGAACTAAGCCAGTAGAGCTTATGTATTGAACCTCGTATGAGGTTCCTTTGAGAGCATTAAAATGCCTCGATTAAACTGTTCATTGTTGGAGAGTTTGATCCTGGCTCAGGACGAACGCTGGCGGCGTGCTTAACACATGCAAGTCGAACGCTGAACC
>NZ_JBIWPI010000007.1:0-820335 GCF_044768185.1 Amycolatopsis sp. NPDC101161 | reverse complement strand
CCCCCCCCCCCCCCCGCCCCCCCCCGCCCCCCGCCCCCCGGCCCCGCCAACTCCTTAGCTTGTCTTTTGGCTGCGGTGGTTGTGCTTCGTCCGGTGTGTTCACGGACGCGCAGCAGGAAACCCCGTGCCTTCCCTTATCTCAGTATGGCACGGAACTATTAAAACAGTATGAACTACTGGGCAGATTACAGAAGCCGCCAGGCAAGGTGTGTTATTATGGCGGATTATGTAAGAGTGAGATTTAGATATGGCCGGTTGGGAAAGTTTTGAAGTTAAGCCGTTTCCTCAGCGTGAGAACCCGTTTCGTGCCACCGTATTAGGTGGTGAACCGTGGGATTCCGGGGTGATTCGCATTGAGCCGCCAGCAATGCTAAGCCAAGAGTTCCTAGACAGCCCGTCAGAGTACAGCGACGCCCACAAATTGACGTTCTGGGCCACATCGGAGGCTGAGGGAGCCAGTGGCACACTTATTCGTTTTGAAGGTGGCAACGTAGACCACGATGCCGCCGACAATCGTGGTATGTTGGAAGAAACCATGAGAGATCTTCTCGATAAGCTAGGCGGCCTCGCAAGTAATCGCTATATAGATGGTGTGTAGCTTTACTGTGTGCAGTCGGGCAGCTTAGCCCACAGCTCATCGCCGTTCTTGGTGTAGATAGCCCGGGCATACTCAGCCTGGTTGCCGGGTGAAGGCACGATCTTGAACCAGTGGTTACTACTCCTGTCGGGTTCACCCTTGGCTGTATCCGTGTGCGCCATCCTTCCTTCATGCTTGCAGGTGGCGCGGGCGGTTTCACCATTGGTATACATCGCGTTATAACGCTGGTCAGTGTCCGACCAAGACGTTCCGGGGAAGACCTTGATTGTGTTGAAGCTTGCGCCGAGGTCGTCGAAGATCAGATCTTGATCGGTGCCTTGCGGCGTCTCGTTGTTACCCATCTGACTAAGGTAGAGGAAAGCCGCCCCGCCTCCGAGTACAATAGCCACGACCGCACAAATTGCGTAGACGGCCGGCATGGGGATAGTTACGCTTTTCTTGCGCTTTGGCTCTGGGGTTTCCTTCTCTTCCGGGACGACTTCCGTAGGCGTATCCAGATCTTTGGTTGGCAACTCTTTTTCTACTTCAGCTGGGTCAGGGACCTCCGGCTCACTTTCAGCCGTTATTTCTAGCTCTACCTTGGGGATAAAACCGGCGGCAAGCGTCAGCTGGGCAAGCTCACTGACGAAGATAGCTTTATAGCGTTTGCCTTCTGACACGCTCAGCGGCAAAGCTTTCCATCGCTCTTCAACCGCTTTAGTGTTATCGAATGTCGGTGTCAAATTGAACGTGCCGTCAAACACGCGATTGAACTCGTCCAAGTTATCTGGACGAAGCTTCTTCTCGGCGGCGGTTTCTGGATGAGGGATTTCGTCTCTAAGTGCCCACATCTCAGTACGGACATGCCGGCGGATTTTATCGTCACCCCATGCTGGAGGAATCCTGAACAGGTCGCGCAAGTCTGGAAGCTTATCCGAGAAAAATGCTTGCAGGTTGGACCGCCATAGTCCTTCCCGCGTGCCCAGCGTTCCGTACTGGGACTGAAGCTGCTTCTGGTAGTGCTCCTGGGGCGTAGCTGGCTCCACCACTCAAGATCCTCTTCGCTAAACACGCAGGTCGGTGACGTTCCAGGGTATCTAACCTACGGTCCCGTAAGTTGGGTAGTCGTGCACCGGCAGCTGTTACCGAACGGTGACCCTACGTGAGAATGGTCTAATCCAAATCGGTAAGGAATCCCTGCGTAAGCTTTATGTTAAGCATGCCCCGATGGGGTGAACGATTGCTGACCGACTGCTTAGTAGCAATGATGCCGTGAGATCTTGAACGGTCTGCTGAGCGGTCTGATTTTGCACCGCAAATGCCGTCTGACCTGCACTGACAGGTTTGAGTGATCGTCAGACCGGTCTAAAAACCCGTCTGGCTGATTGACAGCGCTAGACGGCCTACTTGCGACGGCCTAGCGTTGATCACGTCCGGCGGAGAAGTCACCCGCCGTGAGAGCAACTCCGCTGTTTCTCAACTCCACAGTGTGCTAGCGCTATGCCTACATCCGATTGCTTTATGCGCCCTGGCTTCTGCCCGTGGCGCTATTTCTCTATGCACGAAAGAAGGTTACGAAGATGAACGAAATGCAGCAGTGGCAGTCCAACCCGCTGGTCAACCTCGACCGGCAGGGACGCGCCATTGTCCGGCATGCGAACCACGCCGTGCTCGCCGAACAGGCCAAGGCCGTCGAGAGCGCCACCGTCATTCAGAACACGACGGCCTTGGCGGACGGTTTGATGACGTCGCTCGACCGTCTGCGGCGGCACGAAGCACGAGCTGCCGCCGATGACCCGATGGTCGCCGACGAATACGCCCGTATCCGGCGGTTGGTGGCTGACCTCGGCATGAACGAGATTCAGCGTTACGGCCAGCGGCCCTGGCTGTGAGTGCGCTGCTGGCGGCCGGGGCGCTGTTCGTGGCCCTGGCCGTCCTCGGCGGCTGCTACGCCCACGACAAGGGTTGGTTCGGGCGCAAGCCGCCTGACCGGGGCGTACTGGCCCAGATGGAAGCGATGCGGGTTCAGGCCCGTATCGCCGACGTGGCCAATGCCGCCGAAGACCACATGGACCAGTTCATCCGGCAGCGCCGCCAGGACGGCCCCGTTTGGCCGCCTACCGATGTCGATCACAAGGACACCAGATGGTGAACACCACGCTGACCATCGCTCTGACCTGCGGGGCTTTCCTCGCCGGCCGGGCGTGGCAGTGGCTCAAGTGCGCCCGTCAAGCGATGGGCTACAGGAAGACAGGAAGGAACAAGCGTTGACCACGAGTACGACCCACCCGGAGGACGACGACCGGGTGACCGAAGTGCGGTTGCGTCGCTTCGCCAAGCTGGTCGGTGACGTCACCGAGCGACTCGAGCGCCTGGAGGAATCCAGCGCCTTGACGGTCTTCATCCAGGACGGCCTTATCCAGGACGTCACCAAGCTGCTGGACCGGCTGGAACGTGAACAGGCCCGTCAGCGGGAGAAGTTCATGAAGACGGACGTCTTCGAGGGTCCGGAGGACCACGAGGACTACCAGCCGTCGTGATGAAGCCACCGCCCAGTGGGAAGGCCACGCTGATCAAGGTCTGTGCCGTGATCGTGTTCGTGGCCTTCTTTGGGCACGCTCTGGCTGACATCGCCATGATGCTCTCGGCTTGGATTATCGGGTTCGGGGCTGCGGCGGTGCTCGGCATGGTGATACTCCGCCGGTTCTGGCGGTAGTTGTAATTTCTACGGCTTGCACCCGGCGTCAAGCTCAGGCATAAGAAAAAGTAAGGGTGCAACGAATGGGTGGAAGCGTGCGACTTGACGTGTCCACGAACCCCGCCCCGTTTCTTGCCTGAGTATCAACAGATAGCACCGCGGCCGGCATGGTCGCGGTAAGGGAGTTTGTTATGCCCAAGAAGAAGCGAAAGCTGGTGATAATCGCCAAGCCACGGCCGTTCGACGAGGAAGCATGGAAGCGGTTCATAATGGCCTACGCCTACTACCTCCACGACGAGAAGCTCAAGGCGGAACGTCCGCCGCGTGAACTTGACGATGACAGCAAACCGGGAGATGAGCAGTGCTGATGTTGCTAGCGCTCCTGGTTGCCGCCCTGTTTCTGGGCGGCTTTGTCATATGTGCGTCACTTGCCGAAGCGGAAGCCTGGCGTAAGTCGCTGGTCTTCTACAGGCTCAGCTTGCCGACCGATCTGACGACTAAAGACGTGGCGGCATGGTTGTCACAAGTCGGCGCGCAGACCATTCCGCCGCGCTTCTCGATACTGCCGACGTGGCCGATTGGTCTTGAGGTCGAAGCCACGCATAGCGGTATCACGCACACGGTACTGGTGCCGGAGAACCGCGAACCGGCCCTGTTGGCTTCCCTGCGCTCGTCCCTGCCGGGTGTGCGGATTGAGAAGGTAGACGACGCGGAGCCGGTGGACTTCACTGCTGGCGTCGAGCTACGGCTGACCAACAACCAAATACCGCTTGGTGACAGCCGGGCCGCCACTGCCGCTAACGGTGTCTTAGCCGCTATGCAACCGATGCCCTACGGTGCTCATGTTCGGATGCAGTGGTTGTTTGCTGGCGTGCGCAGTTCGGCGGTTGCTAGTAGCGGTTCCGACCCTTACCGCTGGTTGGCTAGCAGTGAACCGGCTGACCGTGACGCCATCCGCGACATACGCCAGAAGCAGCGCGCACCGATGCTTGCCGCTGTCGGCCGAATTGTCGCTAGTGGTGACACTGACCATGCCTACGCCAGCGTGCACCGTGTCGTGGCGGCGATCAGGGTGCTGGAAACGCCGGGTGCTCACCTGTTATGGCGCATCGTCCCGAACTGGCTCGTGCAAAAGCGTGTGAACCGTCGGGCGCTGCCCCTGTTTGCCTATCCGACGATGTTTAACACCCTGGAGGCGGCCGGCCTGGTGGCCTTCCCGCTTGACGGTGCGGTGTTACCTGGCGTACATCGAAGCGGTAGCCGTCAGCTGCCCCCGGCGGTCAACATGCCACAAAACGGCACTGTCTTTGGCATGAGTGCCTATCCGGGCACGTCCAAGCCCCTGGTGGTTAAGCCGCTTGACCGACGTATGCACACCTACGTGCTCGGGCCAAACGGCACCGGTAAATCAACGCTGCTCGCCAATATGGCGTTACAAGATATTTCGGCCGGCCGCGGCTGTGTTGTGCTTGACCCGAAAGCCGATTTAGTCACAGAGATACTTGCTCGCTTTCCTGAAAACCGCCGGGACGACCTCATCATCATGGATGCCAGCGACACGAGTAACCCCGTCGGTTTTAATCCGCTATCGGTCGCTGGCGGAGAACACCGCCGGGAGCTGGCCGCTGAGACGATTACCCATGTACTGAAGGATATCTACCGCGAGTTCTGGGGGCCGCGAACTGACGACCTGCTACGTGCTGCGTTGCTCAGCCTGGTTTCCGTGCTCGCGCCTAACGGTGAGCCGTTCACCCTCACGGAAGTGCCGGAGCTGCTGACGAACGCCAGTCTGCGGCGCTACGTTGCTAACCACCCCAAGCAACATGACCGCTGGCGGCAGTACTGGCAGGAGTACGACCAGCGCTCACCTGCTGAACAACTAAATATGATCGGTCCGGTCCTGAACAAATTACGGAGTTTCACGCACCGTACCAGTTTGCGGCTGATTCTTGGGCAGGGTCGCGGGGTTGATCTGATGGACATCTTCGCCAAGCGAAAAGTCCTTCTGGTGCCACTGTCGGAGGGACAAATTGGCCCCGAGGCGGCGGCGCTGATCGGCTCGCTGATTACCGGTGCACTGTGGCAAGCGACCTTGAGCCGTGCCAGTATTCCGACTGAACAGCGCCATATGGTCGGCGCATATCTCGATGAGTTCCAAAATATCGTGAGGATTGCCGACGATGTGCCGGATATGCTGGCACAGGCCCGAGGGTTGGGCTTGTCGCTGACGCTGGCGCACCAATACGTGAAGCAGTTGCCGGAGGCGGTACGGGCGGCCGTCCTCGGTACGACACGTACGCAGGTGTTCTTTCAGCTAGACTATGAGGATGCGCAGCTCGTCGCCAAGCGCGTAGCACCTGCTCTTACGGCCGATGATCTGATGCACCTCGCACGGTACGAAATAGCAGCTCGGCTGTGTATCGACGGGCAAACCCGCTCACCGATGACGGGAACAACGCTCGAATTGCCAGCGGCTACGGTCGTCCCTGAGCGCCTCCGTGAAAGTAATGCAAGCCGTTACGGCAAGCCACGGGCTGACGTTGAGGCGAACATACTTGCTCGTTCTCGTCCGTTCACTGAAAAGCGCTCTACTCGATTCGGCGAAATACCGTCTGACGGAGGTCAGCAATGACCTGGCCGGCTGTTGACCTCGACGTTGACCTCGCCCGCTTGGTCGCAAGGGGTCTGACCAGGGAAGACGGGCAGTTAGCAACAACGAAAGATAGGCCCCTGCTAAGGGGTATCTCATGACGGCGGCACCGAGGCCCAAACGGGTGCGGGCTGGCTACGTGGACCAGCTCGAAGGCAAGCTCTCGGAGCGGGACTGGAAAATTTTGGGCGAGGTCAACCGGCTGCATCTCGCTACTGGCTCACAGCTCGACCGGCTGTTTTTCTCGCATCTTTCCGGCCGTTCTCGTATTAGTTCCCGCTCTCGTGCCCTTTCCCGACTCGTTTCGTGGCGTGTTTTGGAGCAATTACCGCGCCGTATTGGTGGCGACAAGCGAGGGTCGAGCGTGGCTGTTTACGCGGTTGGTATTGCGGGTAAGCGGCTGCTGCAAGGGCGGCTTAGCGACGATTCTAGCACGAAAAAGCAGCGTCGCGTGGCTGTTCCTGGCGAGCGGTTTATGGCGCATGTCCTTGGTATCTCGGAACTGTACGTGCAATTGACTGAAGCGGACCGCGATAAGCGTCTGAGGCTCGCCCAATTCGTAACTGAACCGGCAGCCTGGTGGCCGGATGGGCGCGGCGGACTGCTAAAACCCGACGCCTTCATTGCTCTTGAGGGTAGCGCTGGTAAACGGGTATTTTGGCTCGAACTAGACCGGGCAACAGAGAGCGTGCCAACGCTCGGGCGAAAGCTGCGTGCATATCTGGATTTCGTCCGACGTGGAACGGCTGGGCCGTATGGAGCCATACCCCGCGTGCTTATCACCGTGCCGCACCAGCGGCGATATGAGAGCACGCTTCGGCTGCTGGATTCCCTGCCCGGACCTGCCATCGAACTGTTTGCGGTTGTGCTTTACGGAGACGCTTTAGAGTGGCTTGCAAAAGAGGTGGAATGATGACCTGGTAACAACGTTGCATTTTCTACGGTGTCCGTAGACACCGCTTGATGCTATACTCGTGTTTGAAAGGAGGTGAGTAGTGACAAAAGAAAGTATTGGAGCATTGGCGGAGTACCTTAAAGTGAAACGCCAGGGTGCCGACCTGAGCGTGAGAGAGTTGGCAAGACTTGCCCGTGTTGACCACGGCTACATTGTCCGATTGGAAAGCGGCGAAAAAAGCCGCCCGTCAATCGAAATACTGCTGCGGATTGCGGGAGTGTTAGAAGCTGACCCCACCGAGGTACTCGCGCTTGTCGGCGTGAAACCCAGTGAAGTATTGCCGTCGATGACGGTTGTGCTGCGCAGCAAATATAACTTGAGTGAGGCTGAGGCGCAGGAGGCTGCTCGGCTCATAGAAGAACGATATGGACGTAAGGAGGTGAAAGACAGTGAACAAACCATATGACACAGAAGTACCGACTGATCTGCTGCTGCAACTGCGGAAGCTGATGCCAAAGCGGTCACTCACCAATGCGCAAGCGATGACCGTTGCGGAGGTGCAAGCTCGACGGCTGCGGAAGCTGCTTGGTATCACCCGCCCTGACGCTGATCTGACGTGGATGTTGCGAACGCCAAATGTGGTCGTTAAGGGCCTGGCGGCGCACGAGATTCGAGACATAGCCAAGGGCGACGCTAGCGGCCTAACCACACGACTTAAGAACGGTGACTACTTTATCGCTATTAACCGGAACCGTAACCACTGGCATCGCCAGTTTACCCTCGCCCACGAGATCAAGCACTGGTTGGACTTTCCGTATGTCGACACGGTGTATGGCAAACTTGGTTACGGCAACACTGAGATGCGGGACCGGCAGATTGAGCGTATCTGTGACCACTTCGCGGCACACTTCCTGATGCCAGCAAATCTTTTGAAGAATGCGTGGGGTAACGGCTTCCAGGACGTCACTGCCCTGGCCGGCATGTTCAATGTGTCCGAAGAAGCGATGCAAATACGCCTGACGAATGAAGGATTCATCGGTAACGATATGCCGACGATCAGCTTGTTTCGACGGGTGGGGCTAGTGGCGGAATTACCGCAGGAGTGTTCCAATGTTGCCTAGAGCTGATCTGTTAGAAGTGAACACAAAAAGTACTCAGCCGTACGCGGTGATGTTCTTGCGTGCTCGGTATCTGGGGCACGGCGACGGTCCGGCGCTTGAACAAGCCATGATTGAGCGGCAGCGTCAGGAGTGTCAGGCCATTGCTGATGAGCTCGGTGTGCAGGTCATCCGTGAGTATGTAGAGCACGGCGGCACAGGAGCAATCGCCAAGCGTCCGGAGCTTCGGCTGATGCTGGAAGAACTACGGTCGCTTAAAGATGTGGCTTACGTGATTACCGTTGACCCGGAACGGCTAGCCCGACATGGAGCCGACCGGGATGCGATCAACTTTGAGCTAGAAGCAAGTGGCGCGAAACTCGCCACGAAGGGAGGGATTTATGGAGAAGAACAGCCTTAACCGGCGGGTCATGAAGGCGGCCCAGTTACCGCCTGAACTTGACCACCTGGACCCTGACGAACTGTCGTGGGCGGTTGCCTACTACCGCGTTTCGACATCGGAGCAAGCGAACACGAGTTATGACGATGACGGCTTCTCGATTCAAGCGCAGCGGGAAGCGGCACACCGAAAAGCCGACGATCTGAGCAGTAAGATCGTTCAAGAGTTTGTGGACCGGGGCAAGAGTGCGCGAACGGCTAACCGCCCTGAGCTGAAAAAGCTGCTGGCTTACTTGAGCGAGCACCGCGAGGTCCGCTACGTCATCGTACATAAGCTCGACCGCTTGGCGCGGAATCGTGAAGATGACGTGCAGATCAATATGGTACTCGCCAAACTGGGCGTCAAGCTTGTGTCGTGTACTGAGAACATTGATGAAACGCCCGGCGGCAAGCTGGTCCATGGCATCATGGCCAGTATTGCGGAGTTCTATTCGGGTAACTTGAGTGAAGAAGCTCGTAAGGGTCTGCGCAAGAAAGTGGAGATTGGCGGCACTCCTGGTAAGGCTCCGCTTGGCTATCTGAATATCCGCGACAAGCGCAAGGGTAAAGACATTGGCCTTGTCGTCATTGACGACGTGATGGGTCCAATTATTCGTCGAGCATTCGAGTTGTATGCCACCGGTGAATACACGCTGGGCAGCCTGACTGATGAATGTAATGCTATGGGCTTGCGTATGCCGGAGACAAAGAGCCTTCCTGAGCGGCCGATACAGACGCAACACATGCATCGCATTTTGCGGAATCCGTACTACATCGGCGTGCTCGTATACGGTGGTGTGATGTACGAGGGTGGTCACGAAGCGCTGATCGACGAACACACCTTTGACGTCGTGCAAGCCGTGCTGACCGCTCGCAACCTAAACAAGGACAAGCGGCGAAAAGCGCCGCACGCCCTTAAGGGTGCGCTGCATTGTGCGCAGTGCGGCCGGCGTCTGGGTATCTCGGCACCGAAAAACCGCTACGGTGTCACCTACCCATACTTTTACTGTCTGGGGCGGCAGCAGGACACGGACTCGTGCGATCAGCCGTATGTGGCGGTTGCCGATGTTGAGGCGCACGTTGGTGAGTATCTGAACCGGAATGTGCGCGTTATGAAGCCGCGCCTTGAGGAAATTAAGCGGTCTATCTTGGCGAACTTCCAAGGGCACTACGCCGACAACGAAGCAAAGATTGCTGAGTTCCATTCGCAGATTCAGAGCTTGCGGCAACGCGCTAAGAAGAACAAAGAGGCTTATTTCGCCGAAGCCTTGAGCCTCGACGACTTCAAGGCTGAGCAAGACCAGACGGCCGGAGCGATCAAGGCGGCCGAGCAGTCGATAGCTCGGCTGACGGTTGACCTGGAGGCCGTAACGGAGCGACTGGAAGAAGCGTGCAGCTTGCTCGTGGACCCGCAGCGCGTCTTCCAGGAAGCACCCCAGGCGCTACGGCTGATGTTCATCAACATGCTGTTCGAGAAGCTGTGGGTGTTCGGTCCGGACGTCGTTGGCTGTGAGTTGCGGTCTGGGTACCGCGAGTTGCTGACCGCTGAGGCGCGGCTCGACCTTGACCGGGAAGCCGCTGAGATCGTCTACGGCGAGCCAACCGACGTCCCGGCGCAGCCGACCTACTACCGCCAGCGGACGCCGCTGAGTGACGGCGACAGCGCCGAAGACGAGCTAAGCCTGTTGGCCCGCCTCTGGGGCGTAGAGCGTCCAACCGGCGAGCTGCCCGTGGATAGCAAGAACCCCGCCCCACCAGCGGTGGGACGGGGTTCAAACTTCAATCATCTGGTCGGGCTGACAGGATTTGAACCTGCGACCCCTTGCCCTAATCGACAGACGATCTGACGTCGTTTGCGTACCCCACGACCACGGCTGACCTGCGGAAACCTGGGCACTGTCGGTGGTTGTTGGTCGCTGTTTGGTGGTGCCGTGTGGCATGTATGTGACACGAATTTCTGGCCAGCGACGCTACTGGTCTGGAAAGAGGGCCGAGACGGCGTGGTGAGAGCTTTCGATCACAGTACGTGCCATGGCTGGCGTCCACAGCTCTTGGCCTGCTCCGTGCACTGTCTTGTTGCGTAGCAGACGGCCGGCATCGAGGCGGTCGCCATCCCAGGCGGGCTTCGGCAGCAATCCCTGGCGCTCGGCAGCCTTGACGAGGTCGACGAACGGAATCTTTGTGCTCGCTTTCAAGCGGGACCGCAGAGCCACTTCCACGGCGAAGATGGACCATGTCCCTCCGACGGCGAACAGAGTGTAGGCGTAGTAGCCCTGGGTGTAGAGGTCTCGACTTGCTGCGAGTAGCTCTGCGGCACCTTGGGGTGTCGAATCGGTCCTAGGCCACGTCGATGCCTGCCTGCGTAGCTCGTGGTACCCCGAGTGCGCCGCCCCGTTCAAGCCTGCGAAGTTGATCATTCTTGGGTCCGGAGGAGGGGGCTCCCCATGACCGAGATCCGCTCCCGCTGGAGTCCAAATAGTCATGTAAAAATGATAACAAGATGGCCTAGGAGCACGGCCAAACGTGGTGGCTATTTGCGGCCTCCGTCGGACGCTGACGGCTCCTAGCAAATAGGGCGAACGAGTGTAACGCGAGAAGTTGTCGCGACGACTATGGACGATCAAGGTCATCTAGGTGAGGAGTGGTCGTGGGGTCAGCCAAGCAGTCGAGAAGTACACCGTTTGAACTTGCGCACCCTGTCTACCTCGATACTCCGATGTTGGTTAGTTTCTTGGCTGCGCTCGAAGATGGGGTGAGTTACCACAGCGAAATTGCTGAAAAGCAAGCGCAGTCTAAAAAATCGACCGGCGAGGCGTCCGGCACAGTCAAACTTCCGAGCCTTGCGTCCCTACTGGGGTTGAATCTTTCTGTTAATGGTAAGTACTCCCGAGAATCGGGTGGTGATCAAAGTACTGAAAGCAAGTTCATTCGTGAACACACATCCGCATCACTTTTCAATCGTCTGCGATCTCGTTTGCACGCGGACGATCTTGTGCGTGAGATACCGGAGGGTGGCTCGATAGTCGACGTAGTTTCCGGTGACATCGTGGAGGTTGCGGGTCAGTTCGAGGCTACGCCGCTGCGCCTGCTGATCGACTTCATGAAGAACGTGTACCCGTTCGCCGAGGAGGATGCAAAGAAGGCGCTCGCGGCCCTCCCGGAAGTTAAGCGCAATCAGCGCCGATCTGGCTCTCAGCAGGGACGAGCTGACGAATTGCATCAAGTCGATGCGGCGCGCGAAGAGATCCTGAAGCGTATCGAAGAGCAGGAAGGGATCATGCGTACAATTGAGATATTGGAGCGCGACCTCTTGTCTTCGCCGATGGTTGACTTGATATTTCGACAGTCTGGATTCTCTGGACTGGTAACTGCGAATCGCGAGTACTTTACCTCGGAGGTGGCGGCCGCGCTTGTGGGTGGCCGATTCTCCATGATCGGTAAAGTTACCGCAGTGGATGTCAGGGAGAATGCTTCTAATTCGGTTGTCCGTAGGGGTGGAATGGGAGCATTTGCAAATAGTATCGTTGTGCCAATGTTGAAGCAAATGAGAGAAGATATGCCAATTCACGGTGTCGAAATAGAGTTGCCTGAAGCTCACATTGGAGGACATTATATTCAGGTTATTCCCTTGGCTATCTTTGTCTAAGAATGCCAGTGAATATCACTTCTTAGTGGGTGGTCTTTCGGCATCTCGTCGACCTGGCGCAGCCCGATCACGCCGCGTCAAGGGGGCACGATCTGTCCGACCGCCGCTTGCCTGCTCGGCCGCCCCCTTGACGCGGCGTGATAGCCCTCCGGGAGGTCGACGAGATGACGTTTGGCCACACACGGACGCAACCGCCGCGCTCGGCCCGGCCATCTCGGAGACCTGCCCGTCCGGCGAGGACATTCTCTTCTTCTTGAGCTGCGGCCTTCGGTGCAGCCGCCGGCCGGTCGCGTGGGTGCCGGAGGCGGGCCCCGCGCGTGCCGGCCGATAGCGGCGCGGCCCCGAAGGGGCCGCCTTGAACAAGAAAAGAAACTCTGAACACAACGTCCATCCCGGACTACGGGCGGAGCTCGACCGCCGCGATGGCCTTGTCGTCGTGCCGCTTGGCCCGGGGGAGTGCGACGGCGTTGGGGTCGGCTTCGTCCTCCCAGGACTGGCACTGCTCCAGGATGGCGGCGAGCTGGGCATCGTCCGAATGGGACACCTTCGGCCAGTCGTCAAGTCCGAGGTGCGCCATGACGTCGTAGGCGCCGTCGGTGGCTAGCACCGCCCACGGGACGTCGTCGGCGGGGACAGTTTGCAGGACGGCATGAGCAGCCGCGTCCGGATTGGCCTCTGCGATCCAGTAGCCGCCTTCGCGGTTCCGGTGAGCAACCTGCTGTGTCTGAAGCTCGCGCAGCAGGTCTCGGTGGGTCTGGTCGTACCCGTGTCCGGCCGCGAGCCGCTGACGGTAGGAATGCCTCGGTTCGAGGTCGAGAGCGTCGATCCGCTGATCTGTCACGACGCCGGCAGGCAAGACCGCGACGCTGTCTCCGAGGGCGAATACGTCGACTTCGTCCCCTCGCTGGCGAAGGATTGTGACGGTGCTCGATGGCGAGTTCCCGGGTTCGAGTTCGAGCCGATGCGTGGTGCCTTCGATCGCGCTGCGGACCACCTCGCGAAGGTCGGCGTCCGGGTGGTCCGTCAAGCCGCGGGCTATCCGGTGTCCGAGGTCGTCGGCGTAGACCGATGCCGGCACTGGGATCGGTCGAAATGCCGACGCGCCATCCAGGACGATGACGGCGTTCGGCACCACGAAGATCTTGTCGTCGCTGGCATCGATGCCAGGGAGCTGCGCGGTAGTCACCTGCACCCGACTCACCACCGGAATGGGCCGGCGGCGAGTTCGCTCCCGGTGATCGTGAGCCCGTCGTAGCTCGCTCGCACGATCAGGGAACACTCGTTCTCACGCATGTCGCTGAACAGCTCGGCGAGGTGGCCGGTCAGGTAGTGCGTCGCGCCGAGCGAGCCGATTCCGTGAATACCGGCGATGTGCAGGACGGTTCGACCGTCGATCCGGTGCCGCGCGACGTAGGCGATGTCGGTCGACTCGCTGGGCTGGTCATCGGCGGGGGAGCGGTAGCGCTCGCCGGTCTGCTCGTGCTCGATCCACCAGCGGCCCGCGTCCTTGATCATGCTCAGCACCGGGTCGCGTTCCATCAGGTTCGCCGCGACGGGTGCCGACTTCGGGCCGCAGACGACGACCGCGTCGCCGTCCGGCAGTGCTTCGCGGTCCGGCTCGATCTGGAAGCGCGTGGTCGCCAGCGACAAGCCTTCGACGAGGCGTTCGAGCTGTTCGCCGGTCTGCGCGTCTTCGGCAGCGATGAGTGGCCGTTCTCGGTCCGTGGTCTGATAGCGCCAGGGCACGCCAATGGCGACCGGACCGACGCCGAAGAACGCGCGTTCGGGTCCAGGCGCTGTCGACCGGATCTGTGTCACGCGGCCCTTCGTGATCCCGAGGGCGGCGGCGATTTCGGTGTAGCTCATGCCGCGCAGCCGGTGGGCCTCCTCTATGGCCTCCTTGCGCAGGCGAGCGAGTTCCGTCGCCCGCTGCTGGTAGACCACGAGCAGCGACGACGCCCGCTGTCCACGACGGATCGGGTCCGGGTCGTTGCGGACGCTTTCGAACTCGCTCTCGGCCTCCATGCACCGAGAGTTTAGACCCCCTTGACACCTCTGGCGAGGGCGGCGTACCTTCGTGTTTAGACCCCCTCAACGACGATTGATGACAACGCGCTTCCGGTGTTTAGGGGGTCTACACCGAGCGGTTGACCAGGAGGTTGGACATGCAGGACATCCCGTTCGTCAGCTCGGGCTACCGGTTCATGGTCACGGAGGCCCCGACGATGAAGATGCGCGAGGTCAAGGGGGAGCTGCAGCCCGCGACGGACCGGGACGGCGTGCCCGCGTTCGTGGTGATGCTGTTCGCGAAGCCGCGTCCGGTGGAGGGACGTCGGCCGGGCAAGGGCGAGGAGATCAAGGTGACGCTCGCGACGGACCCGGGGGAGGGGTTCGACGAGGGCACCTACGTGGAGCTGATCGACCCGGTGTTGAACACGTGGCAGACGACGGGGGATGACGGCCGGATCACCGGCTCGGGTCTGTGGTTCAAGGCGATGGGTCTCAAGCCCGCCGGGTCGGGTGCTGCGCAGCGCGCCGCCTGATGCCGGCCGAATGACCGGTGGGTGACCGGTTCGCGCGGCGACCTCCCCGGCCGTTGCGTCATCACCACCCTGGAGCCCTTCCCAAATAGGTTGGCTGCCCGTTTCGAGTCGGGCGAGGGCACTTCGTGTTCTTTGACAAATACAGAGTGGGCCGATCCATGCCTAAAACCGCGCTGTTTGTGGTGGCGCGCCTCGATTCCCGGCCGGACACGTCGTCCGGGAGTCCTGGGGTTCTACCACGGAGTTTCGAGCGGAAGGAGTAGGCGAATGGGTGGCGCAATGAACGCGGTTCGGGGTGGGTTGTCGTCGTACGACCCGCACGGTCCGAAGCGGTGTTCCTGAGACCAACCACGTCTGTTCGGCGAGTTTCTGGCTGTCACCGACACGGATTGCCACGTGCACCGTGTGCGGCAGCCAGTGCCAAATGTGAGGAGGAGAAGGCAGTGACGTACGTGTTTTGGGCGGTACTGGTGGGGCTGCTGATGTGGGCGGTCCCGGTGCTCGGGGTTCTCGCGCTGGTCTCGGGGCTGGCGCTGGCGTGGAAGGCCGGACGGTGAGCCGCCCGGTGAAGGTCGGTGTGGTGATCCGCATGCTCGCGGCCCGGCTGGAACGGGAACGGGCCGCCGCGATGACGGAACCGACCGAAGACCTGGGCTGGCAGGCCGGGTTCTGTGAGGGCCTGAAGCACGCGCAGCACGTGATCCGGAACGGAGGCTGACATGCCGGAAATCCTGGCGATCATCACGGCGGCGAACGAGGCATACCGCGCGTTCGTGGCCACCAGTCCGGATCGGGAGATCAAGGTCGCGGTCGGGAACGCGGTGCGGTTCCTGGCAGCGGACCTCACGTCGGCGGCCGAGCTGGTCGCCACGACACGCGAAGGGTAAGCGGCAATGCAGATCGCGGCACTCAACCGGCGGGCGCAGCAGCGCTACGCGACGTTCGTGTCCAACATGGACATGGTCGCCGAAGTCCTCGGCGAGGTCGACAAGCTGATCGACAAGTACGACGAGGGCGCGATGGCCGACTCCTGGACCATCGCCACGAAAGACGAACTCAAGGCGCTGCGGACGAAAGCGTTCGACGAACTGGACCGACTGCGCATCCTCGGCAAGAAGCACGAAGCCGAGCTGATCTCGCGAGACTGGAGGTTCTGACATGGCACACCAGGTCGACCGGGTCGTCGACGACCTCGGTTCCACGCTCACCCAGCTCAAGGAGTCGATGCGCGGGATGCCGCTGCACAAGAACGGCTTCAAGGCCGCGCACGACCGCATGGCCCGCGCGATGGGCACGCTCACCACCGAGCTGACCGACGCCCGGACCGCCATCAAGCCCTGATCAACCGCACATGATCCGTTTCGCACGAGACCGGCCCCAGCTCCCACCACGGGACGCGGGGCCGGTCTTGTGCTGTTCGAGAGGACCACCAAGCCATGAACACCCCCAAGTCGTCCCGCAAGGTCGGGACCGAAGTCAAGGCGCTCAAGTGGCTCGTCCGCCACCCCGGCGCGACCCTCGCCCCGGGCGCCGTGCTCGGCTCCGGGCTCGAGCTGGGCTGGACCGCCACCGGTGGGATCGCGGGCGGAACGGCCGGCGCGCTGACGTGCTGGTACCGGGCGCACCCGGACACCTTCGACCACTACGCCGCCCCGCGGCTTCGGGCCTGGCGTCGCCGCTGGTCGGTGTACTTCGGGCCGCGCTTCACCCGGGCGCTGCGGGCCTGCGACATGTACGTCACCGACCGCAAGACCGGCGAGGACCTGTTCCCCCGGATCACCCGGCTGCGGTCCTACTCCCCGTCGGTCGACGTGGTCACCCTCGCCCTGGCGCGCGGGCAGGCTCGCCGCTCGATCGAGGAGAACCTCGAACGGCTCGCCGACACCCTCCGGGTGCAGCGCATCGCGTTCGAGCACCCGAAGCCCGGCTACGTCGCCCTGATCATCGAACGCTCGGAGCCGTTCACCGAGACCATCCCGGCCCCGGAGATGCCCGAGACGGTCGACGCGGTCGACATCGACGACATCTACGTCGGCGAAACCGAGTACGGCACCGACTGGCGGCTGCGGATCCGCGATCACCTGTTCGTCGCGGGCGCGACCGGCGCGGGCAAGAACTCAATCGTGCTCTCCGAGCTGCGGGCGCTGGCACCGCTGATCCGCGACGGCCTGGTCCGGCTGTGGATCTGCGACCCCAAGCAACTGGAGTTCCGCAAGCTCGGGGACGCCGACGTCGCCTACCGCTACGCCGACACCGAGCAAGCGTGCGCGGAGCTGGTGGAGGACTACGTCGCGGACCTGCGCACCGTGCAGCAGTCCTTCGCCGGCACCGGCCGCCGCAAGATCGAGGTCTCGCAGGCGACCCCGCTCAACCTGCTGATCATCGACGAAATCGGCGCGTTGCTGGCCTACGGCGACGGCACCATCGCCCGCAACCTGCGCAAGCTGCTCGCGATCGTCGGCTCCCAGGGCCGCGCCACGGGGCACTTCATGACCGCGTTGGTGCAGGAACCCGCCAAGGACGTGGTTCCGGTCCGGGAACTGTTCCCGACTCGGGTGTGCTTGCGGGTGACCGCGCAGTCGCACGTGGACATGGTCCTCGGAGACGGGGCCCGACTACGCGGCGCGCTCGCCGACGAGATCCCGAACGTGGCAGACACCGCCGGCATCGGCTACGTCATCCGGCAGCGCACCCGCGTCCCGCAGCGCGTCCGGGCCGCCTACGTCGACGACCGCGAGATCGACGAGCTGATCGCGTTCATCCGCTCCGGCCGCCCGGCCCCCGGGCTGTCGGTGGTGGCGTGATGCCCACGGTCAACTACCCGGTAGCCCTACCGGGGCCGGCGTGGTTCGTGATCTCGCACGGATACGACTTGATCGGCACCGCCATGGACGACGTGAAGCGGGTCTGCGCGAGTGAGAACCAGGCGCAACGCTGGCTGGCCCGTAGTGGTCTCGCCGACGCTGAGGTGATCCGGGTCGACGTGGTGTGGTCCGCGCACTGCGTCACCTGCGCCGACAAGCCGGACCTCCCACCGCCCGGGCTTTACCGGTCCTGGGACGAACTGCGTGAGTACCTGCGCAGCGAACCGGGATGGGTGTGCACCTCGGAACAGCACGTCTTCTGCCCGAACCACCGACCCGACAAAGAGGACTGACCATGTGGCGTCTCGGTTTCTACGTATGGCGGGCCTGGATTTACGCCAAATACGGCGTCCCGGCCGCGCTCGTGCTCTACCTGATCCACCACGTGCAGGGATGGTCCGCGCTGTTCTGGATCGTGACGGCGGTGTTCGGCTGCGTCGGGCTCGGCCTGGTGCTCGGGATCACCGAGTTCCGCAACCGCGAGTTCGGCGACATCGGACGGGAGCGCATCCGATGAGCCCCCGCCGCGACCCCGGACAACTCGGCCTGTTCGGCACACCCGCCCCGGCCCCCGCACCGACCGCCGGCCGGGCCTGTCCTCCCGCCCGGGGACGTCGCAAGCCGCTCGGTACACCCGGCAACCCGCTGGTCGCCAAAGACGTGCTCGCCGACGTCCGAGACGGAAAGTTCGGGCTGCTGGACGACACCGACCGCGTGATGATCCTCGACGGTGACGGGCACTGCCGGGCAGCGCAAGAGGATGACGTCGTCATGCACCTGGTGTCCATCGGCTACGTCGAACGCAGCCCCGCCCGCGAGACGGTCTCCTGTCTGCACGGCGTCGTCCGCAAACCCGTGCTGCCGCTGCGGCTGACCCGACGCGGCCGGGACATGCTCCAGCGCTGGTCCAACCTCACGCCCCTGACCTGAAAGGCATTGCCGTGAGCGGAATTCACTACTTCGGACACATCGACCGGCTGCTGTACGAGTACTACACGGCGGAACTCGCCATCCCCGCCAGCGACCAGGAGAACCCGGGCTACCGGAACCCGCAGTTGGCCGAGCTGGCCGACACCGTCGTCCGGCTCCTGGAGCAGGAAGCCGACCACTACCGCCACTACGCCGCCCGGTGGCGCGGCGAACACTGACCTGAAAGGAGACATCATGTCCACTGCGGACAGTACGAACCGGACTCGTCGGCTGGTGGACACCATCCGAACCCTGGTCGCCGTGGTCCTCGGCTCCATCGGCGCGGCGGCCGGGTTCACCCACACCCACGACTGGGCCGTCCACCACGGACAGCTCGGCTGGATCGCCTGGGCCGACGCCGTGGTGATCGAGGGCATCGTCCTGGTCGCCGGATTCGAGATCCAACGCGACCACCGTGCGGGCGGTACACGCAAGCTCACGTTCCCGGTGGCAGTGCTGGTGGCCGGGTTCGGGGTGCAGATGGCCGCGCAGGTCGCGCTCGCCGAACCCACACCGGCCGGGTGGCTCGTCGCCGCGATGCCGGCACTCGGGTTCCTCGTGGTCGTCAAGCTCCTCATGCGCCGCGCCCCGGTGACGACCCCCGCGTCCGATCCGAGCCCGGAGCCGGTCACCGCGACGGCCGCCCGCACCGACGTGCAGCCCGAACCGCTCCGGCAGCCTGCTCCCGCCGGTCCTCGGCTCAAGCTGCCGGCCGAGCTGACCAGCCGGATCAAGACCGCTGCTGAGTCCGCCCGCAATGAGGGGCGGGAGCTGACGATTGAGGAGATCCGCCGCGTCGTCCGCGTTCCGGAACCGATGGCCGCGCAGATCCTACGTGAGCTGACCACCGCCTGACCCGCACGACGCCCCGCCACGGCGCGGGAGCCCGGCCACCAACCCGGCTCCCGCGCCGTTTTCATGCCCGCCCACCGAAAGGCTCCGACATGCTGACGTTGGACGACCGCCTCGCCGCCCGCGTGCAGGCTCGCGACTACCACGACTGGCGAGACAAGGTCCGCGCCGTCAACGGCTGCGCCCGCCCCATCCGCCTCTCCGGCGCTCACCAGCTCCAGGACGCCGCCACCGGTGCCGTGCTGCATCACCACGGCGGCGACATCTTCGCCCCCTGCGGCAACCGCCGCTCCGGGGTCTGCCCGGCCTGCTCCGACCGCTACGCCGCCGACGCCTTCCACCTCATCCGCGCCGGACTCATCGGCGGCCACAAGGGCATCCCGGAATCCGTGAACGACCGGCCGCGCGCGTTCGTCACCCTCACCGCCCCGTCCTTCGGCCCCGTCCACGCGGCGCACATCACCCGCAATGGCAAGCGCCGGCCGTGCGGCTGCGGGGAGTACCACCACGACGACGACACCCGCCTCGGTGCCCCGCTCGACCCGGAGACCTACGACTACGTCGGGTCGGTGCTGTGGCAGGCCCACGCCGGCGTGCTGTGGCAGCGCTTCACCATGCGGCTGCGGCGGGAGATCGCCAAACGGGCCGGGCTCAAGGCCCGCGAGTTCACCGAACAGGCCCGGCTCTCCTACGGCAAGGTCGCGGAATACCAGCGGCGCGGGCTCGTGCACTTCCACGCCGTCGTCCGCCTCGACGGCCCCGACGGCGCGACGTCCCCGGCTCCCCGGTGGGCACACCCGGATTTGCTCGAGGACGCCGTCTACGCCGCCGCTGAGGCAGTGCTCGTGCGCACCGCCTACCCGGACGGCACTGAGCTGGCGCTGACGTGGGGCACGCAGGTCGACGTCCGCCGCATCGAACCCGCCGGCTCCGCTGAGCTGGAGGACGAGACCGGCCAGATCTCCGAAGCCCGGCTCGCCGCCTACATCGCCAAGTACGCCACCAAGGGCACTGGCAAGAGCGAAGCCGCCGACCGGCCGATCCGCTCTCAGCTCGACATCGACCACCTGAAGGTCACGCCGCACCACCGCCGCATCATCCAGACCGCCTGGGACTTGGGCGACCTGCCCGCGTTCGAGGACCTGAAGCTCCGCCGCTGGGCGCACATGCTCGCGTTCCGGGGCCACTTCCTGACGAAGTCCCTCGCGTACTCCACGACGTTCAAGGCGATCCGCGGCGATCGCCGGGCCTTCCGGCTCGCCGAAACGCTCGAACGCCTCGGCCTCGACAACCGCGCCGACTCGATCGCCGTGGTCAACGACTGGGCTTTCGACGGCGCCGGTTACCGCGACGACGCCGAACGCGAACTCGCCGCCGGCATCGCCGAACGCATCCGAGACGATCGCAAACACAAGTACAGCAAGGAAAACCGTCATGAATGACCGCCTGCTCAGCATCGAAGACCTGTCCGCCTACCTCCAAGTCCCTGTCAACACGCTGTACCAGTGGCGTAAGACCGGGAAGGGCCCTGCCGGGTTCCGGGTCGGCAAGTATGTCCGCTACCGGCCGTCCGATGTCGACACTTGGATCGACGGACAGGCGGCCTGCTGATGGCGCGTGTGTGGGTGTACGACCGCAGCAAGACCAAGGGGTTCGCCGACTCGGTCAAGACAGCCAAGGCGAAGGGACGCACCCCGCCCGCACGGTGGCTCGTCCGCTACTACGACCGCGCGGGAAAGCTTCGCTCGGAGGTCGCACCGAACAAGGCCAAGGCTGAGGAGCGGCAAGCCGAGCTGACCGCGTCCCTGGCAGCCGGAACGTACATCGACCCGGACCACGCGAAGGTGACGGTGGGGGAGATGGCCGAGAAGTGGCTCACCACCCGGCACGACCTCAAGAAGTCGACGTGGTGGAAGTACCGTGGCTTGCTCGACAACCACGTGTTGGTGAGGTGGGGCGACCTGCCGTTGACCGCCGTCGGACGCGAGGACATCGCACTGTGGGTATCCGAGCTGATCCGGTCGAAGAGCGACGGCGGTAGCGGGTTGGGGCCGTCCCAGGCTCGCCACGCCTACCGGGTGCTCGCGATGGTGCTGGAGTGGTGCGTCCCGACCCGCATCCTGAGCAACCCGGCTCGCGGGGTAACGCTGCCGATCCGGCCGGAGGCCGAGCACGTCTACCTGACGTACGAACAGGTTGAAACGCTCGCGGAGGCGTCCGGGAAGCTGCGCACCAAGTACGACCGGCCGACGGCTTCGGCTGAAGCGAACAAGGCGCTGATCCTCCTCCTCGCGTACACGGGCCTGCGGTGGGGCGAAGCTGCCGCGCTGCGCGTCGGACGGGTTGACCTCGCCAAGCGGCGCATCCGCGTGGTCTCGACGTTCTTCGAAGTCGGGGGAGTGCAGCACGAGGGCCTGCCCAAGAACGGCAAGCGGCGGACGGTCTCCATCCCGGCGTCGCTGGTGCCTGAGCTGCGCCGGGTGATCGGCGGCCGGCCGGATGACGCGCTCGTCTTCACGACCGCGAGAGGTGGTTCTCTGCGTTCGCACAACTGGCGGACCCGGGAGTTCAACCCGGCGGTGGAAGCTGCCGCGCTCAAGGTCGCCGGGCTGACGCCGCACAAGCTGCGGCACACCGCCGCGTCCCTCGCGATCGCGGCCGGCGCCGACGTGAAGGTCATTCAGCAGATGCTCGGGCACTCCGACGCCGCGATGACGCTCAACATCTACGGGCACCTGTTCCCGGACCGCCTCGACGAGGTGGCCGACGTGCTCGATGCCCGGCGAACCGCCGCGCTGGCAGGGATGGCCGCCTGATCCGGACCCCGGGAGCGTGTGACACGTATGTGACATGCCCCGGGGTTCTTGGCGTCCGAACGGACCCCCAGAGACGACGAAAGCCACGTCTACCTGCGTAAACGTGGCTTGTCCGTCGGGCTGACAGGATTTGAACCTGCGACCCCTTGACCCCCAGTCAAGTGCGCTACCAAACTGCGCCACAGCCCGGACCCGCACTCGCTGAGTGCGTGAGAAGTACTCTAGCGTGCCCGCGATTGCCGCCTGCACGCGGGGCCCTCATCCGCCTGACCTGCGGAAACGCAGGCCAGGCGGACCGCGCCAAGATCAAGCCGGGTTCGAAGCGTGGGTCAGGGTCTGCCACGCCACGAACAGGTTGTTCGAGCCCGCCGGGCGCTGGCGCTCCGTCAACGTCTGCGTGTTCGACATCGCTATGCCCAACCGCGTGTGCAGCGCGTTGAAGCCCACCTCTGTCACCGGGCCCAGGCCGAGCTTCAGCGACCCCGAGCACAGCCACGACGGCACCGCCGCGCCCAGCTGGTACTTCGACTGGAATCCCAGCGCCTGGCGCAGGCGCTCGCCCACGTCCGTTCCGTACACGTCCTGGCCCTGGATGCGCAGCGTCTCCGCCACGCCCGCGATCGCCGCTATGCCGTAGCCCGTGTGGGTGAAGTCGCGGCAGGTCTCCTGGGTCAGGCCGTCCACGAACGTCGACTGGCCCTGCCAATAGCCCACGATCTGGTCGCGAGAGGACAGCCCGCTGCCGGGGACCGTCTTCGGCAACGAACCGTCGGACGACAAGTACACGTACGCCGCGACGCGGTTGCGGTACCTCGTGACCGCCTTGTCGAAGTTCGTCTTGTCCTCCAGGAACACCGAGATGCCTACCGCGGCCTCCATCATGGACAGTTCCCAGTTGCCGTTGCTGTTGCTGCCGTTGATGATTTTGTTCAGGTACACGTTGCGCAGCATCGTGCCGAAGCGGCCGGAGTTGGGCCAGCTCGAGTACGTGTACTTGATGATCTCCGCCGCGCGGGGCCACGACGAACCCGCCCAGCCCGTCTGCAGCGGCGCGTTGCTGTTGGTGTGGCTCGTGATCGTCGCCGACCACGCGTCCATCAGTGCGATCGCCTTCTGCGCGTACCGCGCGTCGCCGGAGATGTACCAGATCAGCGCGTCCGTGTACGCCGCGATCGCGTCTTCCCGCTCGTCGGTGCACCCGTAGTTCGGGTTCGAATAGGACCCGCATTCGACGACCGCGCGCGGTTTCGGTGTGCGGGAAAGGGATGCGTACGAACTCGAGACAGCCTGGTCGTACGCCGCCTTCCACGGCTGGGCGCCGGCTTTCACCTGGGACTTGACGAAGTCGAGCTGCGGGCGGCTGACCAGCACGCCCGGGTGGGTGAACGTCGCGGGCGCCGCGGGTGCCGGCGTGCTGACCAGGCCGAGGGCGAGCGGCACCAGGGCGGCGAGCGTGACGACTTTTCTCAAGCGGGACATGGCTCTCCTCGAGACGACGGTGTCCGGGGCTGGCGCGCCGCGCTCAAGTTTCATGGTCCAGACCATCGTCCGTCAAGAAGCCGGAAGCCCTTTCTTTGTCTCCTGAAGAAAAGAAAGGGAAAATGTTCAGCCCGCTGAACGGAAGGCCGTTTCCGTTCAGCGGGCTGAACGAATCAGCCGAGCCCGGCGCTGACCGCGTTCATCAACGTCCCGGTGTCACCCGACATCTCCCACGCCATCACGCCGAGCAGGCCGCGGGACTTGAGCCACGTCGTCTTCAGCCCGATCGACCACGCGTCGTCGAACGTCCACCACTGACCGCCGTTGCCGGTGTAGCACGAGGTCGCGACCGCCGCCGTGTCGTGGTAGACCGTGCACGCCGGCACGCTCGCCACCAGGTTCGCGTACCCGCGGGTGCCCGCTTCCTCGGCGAACTGCCCCGGCGCCGCACCGGTCGCCGACTGCCATTCGCCGTGCTTCCCGCCGTCTGCGACGCCCTGCCAGCCGCGTCCGTAGAACGCCAATCCGAGGGTCAGCCGACGTGGGTCGACGCCCGCATCCGTGTACGCATTGATCGCGCTTTCCGCACTGAAGTGGAAGTTGTACGGGTCGTCCGCGTCGGCGTACAGATTGCCCTGGTGGCCGGTGCGGTTCGGCTCCCACGAGTTGTCGCTGCCCGAGCCGTGGAAGTCGTACCCCTGCACGTTCGCGACGTCCAGGTAGTCGAAGACGCGGGACAGGTCCCAGCCCGACGCGACCTTGGCCGGGTCCGCCGGGGTGAACGCGTGCAGCTGGTAGCGCTTGCCGGTCGTCGCGCCGTACGCGTCGAGCTGCGTGCGGAACTCGGCCAGCAGGGCGGTCAGGTTGTTCTTGTCGTTCGGGCTCCAGTGGTTGCCCGGGTGGCCGTCGGCGCTCGCCGGCCACTCCCAGTCGAGGTCGATGCCGTCGAAGATGCCCGCCGCGGTCCCCGGGCCGCCGGCGCCACCGTAGGACGCGATGTTGCCCTTGATCCACGTGTCGAGGCACGACGAGACGAACTTCTTGCGCGACGCGTCGGTGGCCGCGACGTCGGAGAAGTACTTCGAATACGTCCAGCCGCCCAGCGACACCAGCACCTTCAGGTTCGGGTGCTTCGCCTTGAGCTTCTTCAGCTGGTTGAAGTTGCCGCGCAACGACTCCCAGCCCGTGTCGGCCACGCCGTCGACCGACTGCGCCGCCGAGAACGGCCGCGAGTAGTCGGCTTCGGCGTCACCCGCGCCGTCGCCCTGGCTGGGGTCCTGCGGGTTCGCCGTGGTGCCCTTCGTGACGCCGGAGAGGCACGTCAGGTTCACCGGATCGATGTTCTCGAACGCGTACAGCAGGTGCGTCAGCTTCGCCGCCGCGCCCGAGGTCTCGAGGTTCTTCACGAAGTATTGGCGCCCGTAGATGCCCCACTGGACGAAGTACCCGACCTTCGCGTAGCCGGAAACGATGTCGCCGGTCCGAGCAGTCACCGCGGCGCTCGGCGCCGACACGTTGTCGTAGCCGTCACGAGCGCGCACGGTGAAAGTGTACGAAGTGGACGGTGCCAGGCCCGTGACGACGGCGGCCGTCGTCGTCACCGTCGTGGCCAAAGTGGACCCGCGGTAGACGTCGTAGCTGACGACGCCGGTGTTGTCGGTCGACGCCGTCCACGCCAGGGACACGCTGCCCGAGTCGGCGGCCGTCGAGCGCAGCCCGCCCGGCGCCGACGGCGGCTGCGTGTCGTCCGCCGGGTTGTTCGTCGTGACGGCCAACGCCGCGCTGGCGGGCGACGTGTTTCCCTTGGCGTCCTTGGCCTTCACCGTGAACGAGTACGCCGTACCCGGCGTGAGCCCGGAAATCGTGGCGCTGGTCCCCGTCACCGAGGTGGCCAGGGACGTCCCCTGGTAGACGTCGTACCCGGTCACCGGCAACGACCCGGCCGCCGAGGCGTTCCACGCCATCGCGACCGTCTTGGTCGTCTTCGCGACCAGTCGCAGGTTCGCTGGCGCGCCCGGGGGAGTGTCGGGTGAACCGTCGCAGTTGGCGTTGTCGACGCGGCACTGCGCCGGCGTCGCGGCGGCGCTGAGCCGGAACGTCGGGCTGTACGGGTAGGTGTTGCGGCCCGGCGCGAGCGTCGCGATGTAGTACGCCGGGGTGAGCGTGACCTGGGTGCCGTTCTGCGTCACCGTGCCGTTTTCGCCGGTCGAGGCGGTGATCCCGGCGGGCAGCGTGAAGGTGATCGCCCAGTTGCTCACCGACGCGGTGCCGGTGTTCGCGACGGTGTAGGTGCCGGTGGTGCCGCTCATCGCCAGGGTGGCGGTCAGCGAACCGGCTGCGGCGGCGGGTGGCGCGAGCGCCACGCTGCCGCCGGCGGCTATCAGTACGGCGGCGAGTGCGGAGCGTAGTCGTGCGGAGGTGCGTCTCATGGCGGTTCTCCAAGCGGCACGAGGCGGGGGTCGACGTGGTCTAGACCACGTCGAATGTAACCCGGTGCGGGGAGAACCGCGCACGCCCGAACGGCGGCAACCGGTGTCCGAACGGACTGTTAACGACCCGAGAACGTCGCCTTGCCGGGTCCGTCCGCGAGGAACGACTTGACGGCGCCCCGGAGGTCTTCGGTCTCGAAGAGTCCGGCCGCGATCGTCGTGATGTGCGCGTTCGCCTCCGGGACGCCGCCGGCGGAGAAGTGGTCGAGGACGCGCTTGGTCGCCGCGTGCGCCTTGGTCGGCCCCGAAGCCAGCTGGCGCGCGAAAGCCCGGGCGGCCTCGTCGAAACCTTCGTCCGGCAGGACGCGGTTGACGACGTTCCAGCGCTCGAGCGTCGCGGCGTCGTAGGTGTCGCCGGTCATCACGAACTCCTTGGCACGCCCCACGCCGGCGCGGTCGGCGAGCCGCTGCGTGCCGCCCATGGTCGGCGTCAGCCCGACGACCTTCTCGACGAGCCCGAACTTCGCGCGCGAGGCGGCCAGGATCAGGTCGCAGGCCACCGCGACCTCGAACGCCCAGGTCAGGCACAGCCCGTGCGCGGCGAACACGGTCGGGAACGGCAGGGCCGCGATCCGGTCCGGGATCGCCAGCATCTCGTCGAACAGCACCTTCGCCTCGGCCGGCGAGCCCTGCGCGTCGAACAGCGAGACGTCCACGCCGCCGCTGACGATCTTGCCCTCGGCGCGGATCAGCAGCGCCCGCGCGGGCGACGCTTCCAGCTCGTCGATGGCCGATGAAAGCGAATCCTGCAGGGCGGCCGTGTAGAGGTTCAACGGCGGAGCGTCGACGGTCAGGACGGCGAGCCCGCCGTCACGATCGAGGCGGACCTGGTCGGTCATGTTCACCCTGCTTCTTCGGCGGCGACGATGTCGTCCCAATACTGCTGGGCCTCGGGACGCCAGTCGACGTGTTTGTGATGGAACAGTTCCGCCGCTTTCGTCCCGCTCCACTTCGCCGGCAGGAGCTCGGCGGGCAGCTGCGGGTCGAGGAACGGGAACCGCCGCCACTCGTGCACCAGCTCGGTCTGCGCGCGCAGCACCGCGCGGCCGCCGGTGGGGTGCAGGCCGGTGAACCGGTCGATGAAGTCCTCGTAGCGGTCCTTCAGCTCGGTCAGGTCCCAGGACCGCGCGACCATGGTCTCCTGCTCGCCGACCTCGCCGTAGGTGGCGGTGAAGGACATCGCCTGGGCGTCGAGGCCGAGCTCGTTGACGATCTGCTGGGCCTCGCGCTGGCGGCTCAGGTCCGGGCTGACCCACACGCCCGCGACCGGCGAGCCGAAGCCCGCCCAGGTCAGGCGCGTGCGCAGCCGGTGGCGCAGGTCGCGCTTGGCCTCCGGCACGGAGACGATGAGCATCAGCCACTGGCCGTTCCACGGGCGCTCTTCGCGGCCGAACGCGTAGATCCGCTCGGCGCCCTCGGTGAGCAGGCGGCGGCCCGGCGGCGTCAGCGACCAGCGCACGCGGCGCCCGACGCGTTCGGAGACCACCCAGCCCTCGGCGGCGGAGCGGGCCAGGGCCTGGCGAGCCGACTTCTCCTCGATGTCGAGGATGCCGAGCACCTCGACCAGCATCGACGTCCAGACCGGCTTGTCACGCGGCAGCGTGTACTCGCCGAGGACGGTCATCAGCAGCGACCGCGCGCTCGCGTGGCTGACCTCGCGGCGCCGGCTCACCGTGGGCCGGGGCGCGGATGGGCGTCCTTCCCTCGGTTTCGGCCTGCGGCCGAGGGTGACCGGGGGAGCGGATTCGCCCATGCTGTTTCACCGACCTCACTGCTTGGCTGTTCCGACAACCGAACAGGTTACCCACACTGAGTGATCAAAGCGCCACCGGACACACACAGTCGGTGGCTTTGACCATGATCTGACAGTTCAGCACGGCCCCGTAGACTTGGCCACCTCATGAGCGCAACTCTCGTCGCGAAGGACCTGGCCGCGGGCCACGGTGACCGCATCCTCTTCTCGGGCCTCGACCTCGTGGTCGCGCCCGGCGACGTCGTCGGGCTGGTCGGCGTCAATGGCGCCGGCAAGTCGACGCTGCTGCGGACGCTGGCCGGGCTCGCGAAGCCCGACGACGGCGAAATCCGGCTGAACCCGCCGACCGCGACCGTCGGGCACCTGCCGCAGGAGCCGGAGCGGCGCGAAGGCGAGTCGGTGCGGGCGTTCCTGGCGCGCCGCACCGGCGTGTCGGCGGCGCAGGCGGACCTGGATCTTGCGACCGCGGAGCTCACCGCGGGCTCGGCCGGCGCGGACGACCGGTACGCCCTGGCGCTGGACCGCTGGCTCGACCTGGGCGGCGCCGACCTGGACGACCGCGCCGCGGAAGTGGCGGCCGACCTCGGGCTCGCCGTCGACCTGGACCAGCCGATGACGTCGTTGTCCGGTGGCCAGGCGGCGCGTGCGGGGCTGGCGTCGCTGCTGCTGAGCCGCTACGACGTCTTCCTGCTCGACGAGCCGACCAACGACCTCGACCTGGACGGCCTGGCGCGGCTGGAGCGGTTCGTGTCCGGGCTGCGGGCGGCGACGGTGCTGGTCAGCCACGACCGCGAGTTCCTGGCCCGGACGGTCGACCGCGTCGTCGAGCTGGACCTGGCGCAGCAGCAGGTGAACGTCTACGGCGGCGGGTACGAGGCCTACCTCGAGGAGCGCGAGGTCGCGCGCCGGCACGCGCGTGAGGAGTACGACGAGTACGCCGACACGAAGGCTTCGCTGGAGGCGCGGGGGCGGATGCAGCGGGCGTGGATGGAGAAGGGCGTCAAGAACGCGCGCCGGAAGCAGCCCGACAACGACAAGGCGGCGCGCAAGTTCCGTTCCGAGGCGACGGAGAAGCAGGCGTCGAAGGCGCGGCAGACCGACCGGATGATCGAGCGCCTGGAGGTCGTCGAGGAGCCGCGCAAGGAGTGGGAGCTGCGGATGGAGATCGCGGCGGCCCCTCGGGCGGGTGCGGTCGTCGCGACCTTGCGGGGTGCTGTCGTGCGGCGGGGTGGGTTCACTCTCGGGCCGGTGGATCTGCAGGTCGATTGGGCGGACAAGGTGGCCATCACCGGGGCCAACGGTTCCGGTAAGTCGACGTTGCTGGCCGCGCTCCTTGGTCGGTTGCCGTTGGACGAGGGGTCTGCGGCGTTGGGGCCGGGGGTGGTGGTCGGCGAGGTCGACCAGGCTCGGCGGTTGTTCCTCGGTGACGTTCCGCTTGCTTCGGCGTTTGCTCGTGAGGTGCCGGAGTTGGCTGATGCTGATGTCCGGACTTTGCTTGCGAAGTTCGGGTTGAAGGCCGCGCATGTGCTTCGCTCCGCTGCGACGCTCTCGCCGGGGGAACGGACGCGGGCCGCGTTGGCTCTGTTGCAGGCTCGTGGGGTGAATCTGCTCGTGTTGGACGAGCCGACCAACCATCTTGATCTGGCGGCGATCGAGCAGTTGGAGGCGGCGTTGGACAAGTACCCGGGGACGCTGCTGCTGGTGACTCATGACCGGCGGATGTTGGACGCTGTGCATGTGGGGCGGCGTCTTGAGGTGGATGGTGGGAAGGTTCGCGAGTTGTGATTCGGCTGGTGGCTGCGGTCGGGGGCGTTTGTGAGCAGTGCTCTCGTTTGGGAGCGCTGGCCGCTGCGAGGCGAGAGCGGTGCTCTCGATCGTGAGCATCGCCCAGCACTGTGGGAGAGCGGCGCTCTCGAAGTCAGTACTGGTCGCGGTCGCGTGAGAGCACTGCTCTCGAAATTGAGCGGCGCGTGCCGATGCGTGTGAGCGACGCTCTCGTTTGAGAGCACCATGTCGGACGGCTTGCGAGCAGTGCTCTCGACCGTGAGCGGTGCCGGTCGCCCCCGCGGAGCGGTGATCTCGGCGTGAGCCTGAGGCGAACCCATGACGGAACAGTGCTCTCGCAAGCAAGCACTGCTCGCTGCGGCGCGAGAGCACTGCTCTCGAACGGAGGGCGGTGGCCGGTGTCCGCGAGCGGTGCTCCCGGGGCGCTCGCTGCCTGCTGGCGCGAGTGAGCGGTGCTCCCGGTCTTGCGGACTGATCGACGGCCTGTGAGAGCGGTGCTCCCGGTCTTGCGCACCGATCGCTGACCTGTGAGAGCGGTGCTTCCGGGCTTGTGGAGCGATTGCTGACCTGCGGGGGCGGTACTTCCGGACTTGTGGCCGATCGCCGCACTGCGAGAGCGGTGCTCTCGGACTGGGTGCCGATGCCCGGCCTGCGCGGGAGCGGTGCTCTGTTTTGTGGGCTGATCGTCGAGCTGCGGGAGCGGTGCTCTCAGACTTGCGCGCCGGCCTCCATCCTGCGAGGTGTCCTTGACCTTGGGGGCCGATCTCGACTCTGGGGTGCCCTCTGCTGCGTGTGAGCAGTGCTCTCGTTCGGGGGCGTTGCGGCTTGGCGTGCGCGAGCGGTGCTCTCAAAGCTGCACGCTGGTCACCCGCTTGCGAGAGCGGTGCTCTCGACTGTGGGTGGTGCTCTCCGCCGGATGTGAGCGGCGCTCTTGGGTGTGAGCATCCCCTCCGCGGGGCGAGTGAGCGGTGCTCTCGTCTGGGAGCGCCGCTCAGCCCTTTGTTGCGCCGCCCGTCAAGCCCTTCACGAACTGCTTCTGCAGCGCCAAGTAAAAGATCAGCACCGGCAACGTGGCCAAGAACATCAGCGCGAACACGCTGCCCAAGTCCGCCTGGTACTGGCCGATCGACCGGTAGATCCCCGTCGTGATCGTGGTGCCCTGGCTCGGTCCGAGGATGATCAGCGGGTCGATGAAGTCGTTCCAGATCCACACGCCCAAGAAGATCAACACCGATGCCGTTGCCGGGCGCAGGAGCGGGAACACCACGCGCCAGAACACCTGCATGCGGCTCGCTCCATCGAGCAACGCCGCCTCCTCCAGTTCCACCGGCACCCCGCGGATGAACCCCGTGAACACGAACACCCCGAACGGCACGTAGTACCCGACGTTGAACAACACCAGCCCCTGCAGCGTCGCCATCAGGTGGGTCACCCGCAGGACGTCCGTGATCGGGATCAGGATCACCTGCGGCGGGATCATCAACCCCGCCAGCAGCACCAGCGTCAACACCTTCGTCCACCGCTTGCCCGACCGCGCCAGGTAGTGGCCGAGCATGGCCGACAGCACCGTCAGGACCAGGATCGACAACACCGTCACGACCACGCTGTTGGTCAAGCTGACCCAGAACAGCCCGTCCGGCCGGGTCAGGACCGCGTGGATGTTCGCCAGCGTCGGCGGCAGCGGGAGCGACGCCGGCTCCTTCGCGATCAAATCGCCCTGCTTGACCACGTTCGTCAGCACCAAATAGAGCGGCACGAAGAACACCGCGCTGACCAGCAAAGCGACCGACGGCCGCAGCCAGGACCGGGTCACAGGTCCACCTCCCGGCGACGCAGGAAGTTGAGCACGATCGTCGTCACGACCGCGACGATCACCAGCATCAGCACGGCCATCGCCGACGCGTAGCCGACGTGGTTCGAGTCGAAGCCGGTTTGCAGGACGTCGAACGCGATCGTCGCGGTGGCTCCGGAACCCGGGCCGCCGTTGGTGATCACCTTGACGTAGTCGTACGTCTTGAACGCCGAAATCAGCAGCACGACCGTGTTGATCGTCAGCGACGGCGCGAGCAGCGGCCAGGTGACCGCGCGGAACCGCCGTAGCGGGCCGGCGCCGTCGATTTCGGCCGCTTCCAACAATTCCGTAGGCACTCCCTGTAGTCCGGCTAGGTAGACGACGACGCAGAACCCGAGCATCTGCCAGCACACGATCGACGCCACTGAATACAGCGCGACGTCCGGATCGGACAGCCAGCCCGGCGGGTGCTCGACGCCCAGGGTCCGCAGCAAGTTGTTCAACGGGCCCTGGTCGTCGAGCAGCCGCGACCACACGATCGAGACGACGACCGAACTGAGGATCACCGGCGTGAAGAACACGCTGCGCAAAGCGTTGTACAGCCAGCCTTTCCGGTCGAGCAGCAGTGCGACGCCGAGACCCAGGACGTTCGGCACGATCACCACGATCAGCGTCAGGATCGTCGTGACCTTCAACGCGGTGAGGAATTGTTCGTCGGAGAAAAGCAGCCGGTAGTTGTCGAAGCCGACGAACTTCACCGGCGGGTTGAACGGGTTGTAGTTCGTGAGGCTGTACCCGAAGCTGATCACGATCGGCGCCAGCACGAAACACAGGTAGACGAGCACTCCCGGAGCGCCGAACGACGCGAAGTGCCACACCCTCGGCAGGATCGGCTTGCGCCGGCGGCGATGGGCGGGGGAGCGACGCGCCCGCGGCGGGGCGGGCGGGGAGACGACGGCGGCCAAGTTCGTCAGCCCGCCTTGGCCCACTCGGTGTCCAGGAACGCGCACGCGTCGGCCACGGACTTGCGGCCGGTGATGACGTCCTGGGCGGCCTGGTCGACCTTGTCCTTCATGCCGGGCAGCAGCCCATCGTCGGCAGTTTCCCAGCGGAACGCGTGCACCACGGCGTTCTTCTCCACGGCCTGCGTGTAGAGGTCGTAGCCGGCCTTGAAGGTCGGGCCGACGTCGGCGGGCGGGGTGTAGCCCTTGATCGCCGGGAACAGGCCGTCGGCCTTGACCGACGCGTCGAGCTGGTCCTTGTCGAGCTGGAAGCCGAGCGCGAACTTCCTTGCGGCGTCGAGGTTCGCGGCCTTGGCGTTCACGATCATGCCGCCGCCGGTGTAGGCGGGGACGACGAGCTTGCCGTCCTCGGTGGGGAAGTTGAAGACGCCGATCTCGAAGTCGTGCTTCTTGCTGTCGGCGTTGGCGGCGAACCAGTTGCCCATCGGGTACATCGCGCTCTTGCCGTCCAGGAAAGCCTGCTCGGTCGCCGCGTAGTCGCGGGACACGCTCGTCTTGTCCACGTACCCCTTCGACGCGAGGTCGGCCAGCTTGGAGAACGCTCTCTGGAACGCGGGATCGGCGAACTTGACCTTGTCCTGACGGCGCTGCGTCAACCAGTCCGGCATCGTGCCGTAGACCTCGGTGCTGACCAGTCCGGAGAGGATCATCGACGACGGGAAGCCGTCCTTGCCGCCGCCGATGGTGAACGGCGAGAAGCCCTTGTCCTTCAGCTTGCCGGCGTCGGCGACGAGCTCGTCCCACGTCTTGGGTGGCGCGCTGATGCCCGCGTCGGCGAACATCTTCTTGTTGTAGTAGATCGGCGGGATGGTCTGGGTGTTCGCCGGCAGCTGGTAGTACTTCCCGCGGACCGGGTTGGCCTCGGGGAACTGGAAGTCCTTGAGCTCGTCCGGCGTCCAGGCGTAGAGGTTGCCCGCCTCGGCGAAGCCCGCCGAGTCGACGGCGATCATCACGTCCGGGAACTGGCCGGACTGCAGGAGCTGCTTCGCGTACGACGTCCGGCCGTCGGCGGTCGGGGCGACGAGCTTCTTGACCTTGATCCCCGGGTTCTTGTCCGTGACGCGCTTGATGGCGGCGTCCCAGTAGGCGGGGGTCAGGTTCGGGGTCTCGAAGGTCAGGAAGGTGATCTCCGCGTCGCCGCCGCCGCCGCTGTTCGAGCCGACCGAACACGCGCTCACCGCCAGGAGCGCCGCTGCCCCCAACGCCAGGAACCTTCTCATCGAGCCTCCCACCATATGTGATGTATGACGCATTTGATCTGACGTCTAGCGGGCTGTCAAGCGCGATATGGCCACGAAACCCGCGACGGGCGGCCAAAAGATCCGATCTCTAGCGCGAGATTCGGCTCAGCCGGGTCACCGTGCTCGCGAAGTCGCCGGTCGGCAGCGTCAGCGGCAGCCCGTGGGCGAGCAGCACGGCTCCGCTGTGCGTCGTTCCGGAATCCGAATCCAGGTACCGGTCAGCGGGATCGAGGCCTTCCAGGCGCAGCGGACGCTCCGGTGCGGCGAAGTGCGCGGCCTGCCGGTAGGCGAAGACGACGGTCCGGTCTTCGTGGACGTACTGCAGCGCGGTGACGCCGTCGTCGACCGGTGGCCGCAGCCGGTACAAGGCGCCGTGCTGGACCACCGGCCGGATGTCCTTGTAGAGCGCGATCAGCTCGCCGGCGAGCGCGAGGTCGTCGTCGGGCCAGCGCACGATGTCGCCGCCGATGCCGAGCACGCCCGCCATGGCGACGTGGAACCGGAACCGCAGCGGCACCGACCGCCCCGTGACGAAGTTGGGGTTGTCGGTGACCCAGTCCGACATCGCGCGCGCCGGGTAGAGCTGGCTGTAGCCGTGCTGGATCCGGAGCCGGTCGAGCGCGTCGGTGTTGTCCGACGTCCAGACCTGGTCGGCGCGCGCGAGCACGCCGAGGTCGATCCGCCCGCCCCCGCCGCTGCACGCTTCGATCCGCAGGCCCGGGTGGTCGGCGCGCAACCGGTCCATGAGCGCGTAGACGGCGTTCGTGTGCTCGACCCACAGGCGGTCCGGGTCGGCGTCGCCCGGCCAGCCGGCTTCGCTGAACGGGCGGTTCATGTCCCACTTGAGGAAGTCGACGCCGTGGTCGCCGACGAGCCGGTCGAGCCAGTCGTGGGCCCACGCCTGGACGTCCGGGCGGGCGAAGTTGAGGACGAGCTGGTTGCGCAGCTGCGACCGGCGCCGGTGCGGGTGGTGCAGGACCCAGTCCGGGTGGGCGCGGTAGAGGTCGCTGTCGGGGTTGACCATTTCGGGCTCGACCCAGATGCCGAACCGCATGCCGAGCCCGTGCACGGCGTCGACCAGGGGCTTGAGCCCGTCGGGGAAGCGTTCGGGATTGACGTGCCAGTCACCGAGCCCGGCGTGGTCGCCGGTCCGGGCGCCGAACCAGCCGTCGTCCATGACGAACAGTTCGACGCCCAGTGCCGCGGCCCGTTCGGCGAGGGCGCGCTGTCCTTGCTCGGAGACGTCGAACCCCGTTGCCTCCCACGAGTTGTAGAGCACCGGACGTAGTTCGTGCGCGTGCGGCAGGACGTCGCTCAGGACGTAGGCGTGCCACGCGCGGCTGGCGGCGCCGAAACCTCCGGTGCTGTAGAGGCCGGCGATCACGGGTGTGACCAGGGGCTTGCCGGGGCCGACGTGGTGGACGACGCCGTCCTGGCCGAAGCCGCCGCTGACCGTCAGGCGTCCGGTCGACGAGCGCGTGGTGGTGAGCCGCCACGACCCGCTCCACGCGAGGGCGACGCCGTAGATTTCGCCGTGGCGCTCGGTGGCGGTGCCGTCGTCGACCATGACCCACGGGTTGGCGTGGTGCCCGGTGATCCCGCGCCGGCTCGCGAAGACCGTCTCGCCGTGGGGTGCGGGTGTCCGCTGCAGCCCGGTTTCCGCGGCCCAACGGCCGGTGACGTGGCTGAGCCGGTAGCCGTCCCGCAGGGGGAGCGCCCAGGTCGCGGAGTCGGCGCGGACGACGTCGACTCCCGCGTCGGCGGTGAGTTCGGTCCAGCGTTCGAGGACGTCGGCCTTCAGGCGGTAGTGGAGGGTGATCCGCAGGGGGTAGTGGCGGTCGGTGAAGTGGATCGCGAGGTGGTCCCGCGAGATCTCGTGCGTTTCGTAGCGCCATTCGAGAGCGCGGGTGCTGTCGGCGAAGCGGACTTGCAGGGCGGGGGTCCAGTAGCGGGTGCCGCCGTCGGCGGCCAGTTCGTCGAGGCCTTCGTTGGGGTCGTTGAAGCCGTCCCACCAGGGGATCGTTTCGGTGATGAGCTCTTCGACGGCGTCGGCCGGGAGGGGCGGGCCCCAGTAGAGGTGGGTCGGGACGTCGTCCTCGTTCAGGCGCAGGGCGTAGGTGCTCGACTCACCGGTGAGCACCCAGGCGCGGTGGCGCTCGAGGTGGCTGATCTCGCCCATGCGGGACATCCTGGCGCCGGGATGCGGTGCCGCCAAGGGGCATCCCGGCCATCGGCACCTGCGGCCGTTCGGGTGGCATGCGACGCGTGACAGTGGTTCTTCCGGGTATCGGTCATCACAATGGGTGAGGGGTGGCGGCCTGCGGTCGTCAGCGAGGGGAGAAAGCGCCATGGTGATCAACGCGCGGAAAATAACTGCGGTACCGGACGCGGAACCAGGTGATCGGATCGCCTGCCCGTGCGTCCACGATTTGATCGAGGCCTACCAGGAGAAGGGGCGGCCGCGATTCGCGAAGCTGCGGGCGGCGTACGAGGCCAACCAGGGAAAGATCGTCGACGAGTATTACGCCCGGCATTTCCAGGCGGCGCTCCTGGTGGTCGCCCACCAACAGCACGGGCCGGACGGCGGGGTGAAACGGGTCGTCTACAAACTGCGGCAGTACTACGACGCGTCGCAGAGCACCGCCGACTTCGACGACGTGTTCCGGTCCGCCCGGCGGGTGGAGCGGAAGTATTCGGTGCTGCTCGGCGGTCAGTCGCAGGAGATCCTGGTGCAGGGCATCTACACCGAGGCCGTCGCCCTCCTGAGCGTGCTGGACGCGATGGTGGGCGCCGACGGGAAGCGCGAGCGGCTGGCCGCCGCCGTCGCGTCGAGCCGGAAGGAGATTCGCCAGATCGAGCAGAACGCGCGGGACGCCGCGCTCGACCGGGCGCTCGTCCGCTACCTCGGTGGCCTCGCCGTGGGTGTCGTCGTGGCCGCCGCCGTCGCCATTGCCGTGCATTTCCTGCTGAAGGTCGAAATCGGCTCGCACTTGGTGATCTGCGTGGTCGCCGGCGCCATCGGCGCGATCGTCAGCGTCATGACGCGCACGGCGAACCGGCAACGGGTGCGGGTGAGCCTCGACCAAGGCTGGCTGGTCGTCATTCTTTCCGGGTGTTTCCGGCTGATCATCGGCGCCGTTTTCGGCGCGGCGATGTTCGTTCTCGTGCGGGCCGGGCTGCTCCCGCTCGCCGTTCCGGTCCCCGGCGACCAGGTCACGTTGTTCTTCGCCGGGCTCGCTTTCCTCGCCGGGTTCAGCGAACGCCGTGCGCAGGACACGATCGTGCGCACCTTGCCCGGCGCGGTGGAACAGAACGTGACCGAACCGGCGCGGGGCAAGGGCGACACCTGAGTCAGGGGCGGTCGGTCAGGTACCCGCCCATGGTCTTGAAGTACTCGGCCGCCGGCAGGTCCGTCCCGTCGGCCGTGCGGACGCGCTCCACCACGAGCCCCGGCGACTGGCCGCGCCGGGCGTCCGGGCCGGCCACGATCACCACGCCGTCACCTTCGCGGATGAAGATGCGGCCCGGCGTTCCCCCGTAGTTGCCGCGGGACACCGACGCCTCGAGGATCCGCAGCCGCTCGCCGCGATGGTAGGTGAACGCGTTCGGGTACGGGTCCGGCAACGCGCGCACGAAGCGTTCGATGTCGGACGGCGAGGACGTCCAGTCGATGAGGCTGTCGCGCGCCGCGCGCTTGTGGAAGAAGCTCGCCTTCGACCGGTCCTGCGGCACCGGCGTGTAGCCCGTCTCGATCTTCGAGAGCGCTTCCGCCGTGATCGGGGCGATCAGGTCCACCGTGCGGTGGAAGAGGTCCGTCGTCGTGTCCGACGGTCCGACCGGGATCGCGCGCTGCAGGACGATGTCGCCGGCGTCCAGCTCGCCGTCCATCATGTGGGCGGTCACGCCGACCTCCGGCTCGCCGTTGATCATCGCCCAGATCAGCGGCGAGAAGCCCGCGTAGGACGGCAGCAGCGAGTCGTGGATGTTCAGCGTGCCGTGGCGCGGCAGGTCGAAGATCTCCGGCGGCAGCCACGTGCGCCAGTTGTTCGCCACGATCAGGTCGAGCTCCGCCGCCTTCAGCTCGGCCAGCAGCTCGGCGTCGTCCGGGCGGTTGCGCAGCAGCACCCGGATGCCGTTCGCCTCGGCGAGGTCGGCGACGGAGTCCGCCCAGATCCGCTCGTAGGCGTGGTCGCTCTTCGGGTGCGTGACCACGAGGGCGACCTCGTGGCCGGCGTCGATGAGCGCCTGGAGGGTCCGGTGCCCCCAGGTCTGGTAGCCGAACATCGCCACGCGCATTCGAGAGTGCCCTTTCAAGATCGGGGGACGAACATCACCACGAACGTACTAGGCGAGGCTGTCCTAAGTTAGGTTAGGGTTCCCTGAACCGTACCGGAGCGCGCGAGGGAGCAACATGACTGCAGAGGTCCCGATCTACGACATCGTCGGCGTGGGCTTCGGACCGTCGAACCTGGCCCTCGCGATCGCCCTCGCCGAGCACAACGCCGGGGCCGGGGAGCCGGTGACCGCGCACTTCCTCGAGCGGCAGCCGCGCTTCGGCTGGCACCGCGGGATGCTGATCGACACCGCGACGATGCAGGTGTCGTTCCTGAAGGACCTGGTCACCATGCGGAACCCGACCAGCGAGTTCAGCTTCCTCAACTACCTGCACGCGGCGGGCCGGCTGGTCGACTTCATCAACCACAAGAACCTCTTCCCGCTGCGCGTCGAGTTCCACGACTACTTCGAGTGGGCGGCCGCGAAGGTCGACGACGTCGTCTCGTACGGCACCGAGGTCGTCGCGGTGAAGCCGGTGTACGACGGCTCCGAAGTGGCCTACTTCGACGTCGAGGCCTCGGACGGCTCGTCCCTGCGCGCCCGGAACCTCGTGCTCGGCACCGGTCTGCGGCCCCAGCTGCCCGACGGCGTCACCGCCGGCGACCGGATCTGGCACAACAGCGAGCTGCTCTTCCGCGTGGACGCCTTGCGTGGCACGTCGCCACGCCGGTTCGTCGTCGTCGGCGCCGGGCAGAGCGCCGCGGAGGTCGCCGCGCTGCTGCACGACGAGTTCCCGCGCGCCGAGGTGTGCGCGGTGTTCGCGCGCTACGGCTACAGCCCGGCCGACGACAGCTCGTTCGCGAACCGGATCTTCGACCCCGAAGCCGTCGACCAGTTCTACCGCGCGGGCGAGCCGGTCAAGGACCGCCTGATGCGCTACCACGGCGCGACGAACTACTCGGCCGTCGACGTCGAGCTGATCGACGAGCTCTACCGCCGCGTCTACCGCGAGAAGGTGCTGGGCGTGGAACGGTTGCGGCTGTTCAACGTCTCGCGGCCGGTCGAGGTGACGCCGTCGGGAACGGTGACGGTCGAGTCGTTGACGACGGGCTCGCGGACGGTGCTGGAGGCCGACGCGGTCGTGTACGCGACGGGTTACCGGCCCGCGGACCCGACGCCGTTGCTGGGCGAGCTGGGAACACGTTTCCTGCGCGACGAGACCGGGCGGCTGCGGGTCGAGCGCGACTACCGGTTGTCGACGGACATGCCCCTGCGCGGCGGGATTTACCTGCAGGGCGGCACCGAGCACACGCACGGCATCACGTCGTCGCTGCTGTCGAACACCGCCGTGCGGGTGGGGGAGATCCTGCGGTCCATTGTGGACCGGCGCGTGGTCGCCGAGCCCGCGGGGGAGTACGCGGTCAGCGCGCGCTGAGCTGTTCCCGGAGGATGTCGCCGTGACCCGCGTGGCGGGCGAAGTCCTCGATCAGCAGCAAGTAGACGAACCGGAGGTTGACCTCGCCGAGGACGTCGTGGGTCCACGTGTCGTCGAGGGCGAAGCCGGCGGCGATCTCGCGGGAGCGCGCGCTCGCCCGCTCGAACTCGGCGATCACGTCGGAGAGGGTTTCGCTTTCGGCGACGACGAAACTGGCGTCGCCCGGAGTGGTGGGTCCGTCGCATTCGGACTCGGCCGAGCCGAGCAGGAAGAGCTGGAACCAGCGGCGCTCGGCCATCGCGGCGTGCTTGACGAGGCCGATCGGCGTGGTCAGCGACGTGACCAGCCGCTCCCGCGCGTCGGCTTCGGAAAGGCCGCGCGCGGTGTCGATCACGGCGCGCCGGTTGCGGTCCATCGTCGCCTCCAGCAGGCGGCGCTCGGGTCCGGTGGTGGTTTCGGGCAGCACGAACACAGGTCAGCTCCAGAAGTGGGGTGGTGGCCGGACGGACCTCGGGACGACACGAGGCGGGCCACGCCCAGGATAGCGCTAGTCGACCGGTGCCGGGTGGTGGCGGCTGATCGGGATCACCATCGGGGTGCCGCTGACCGGGTCCGGGGTCACCTGGCAGCGGACGTCGAACACCTCGTCCACCAGTTCCTCGGTGATCACCTCCACCGGCTTCCCCGATGCCACGACCCGCCCGGCCTTCATCGCGATCACGTGGTCGGCGTAGCGGCACGCCTGCGGCAGGTCGTGCAGGACCATGACCACCGTCCGGCCTTCGCCGCGGTTGAGGTCGACCACCAGGTCCAGCACGTCGATCTGGTGGGCCAGGTCGAGGTACGTCGTCGGCTCGTCGAGCAGCAGCACCGGTGTGCCCTGGGCGACCGCCATCGCGATCCACGCGCGTTGCCGCTGGCCGCCGGACAGCTCGTCGACCGGGCGGTCCGCGAGTTCGGTCATGGAGGTCGCCGCCAACGCCGAAGCCACCGCGCCTTCGTCCGATGTGGACCATTGACGCCACCAGCTCTGGTGCGGGGCGCGGCCGCGGCCGACGAGGTCGGCCACCGTCATGCCCTCGGGCGCCACCGGGGACTGCGGGAGGATGCCGAGCCGCTGGGCGACCTGGCGCGTCGGCAGGTCGTGGATCGACCGGCCGTCCAGGTATACCCCGCCCGCCTTCGGCGTGAGCAGCCGGGCGAGGGTGCGCAGCAGCGTCGACTTCCCGCACGCGTTCGGGCCGACGATCGCGGTGATCTGCTCCGGCGGGATGTCGAGGTCGAGGCCGTCGATGACGACCCGGTCGTCGTAGGCGACGCGCAGGTCCTGCACGCGCAGGGACGGTGTCATGGGGTCAGCCTCCGGAACCGGATCGGTTGGCCCTGGCCAGCAGCCAGAGCAGCAGGGGAGCGCCGAGCACGCCGGTCACGATGCCGACCGGCAGTGCCGACGCGGTCAGCGACCGCGCGATGATGTCGCTGCCCAGCACCACGACCGCGCCGGTGAGCGCGGACGCCGTGATCGGCGGCGACGACAGCCGGGCGAGCCGTTGCGCGATCTGCGGCGCGGTCAGCGCGACGAACGAGATGGGGCCCGCCGACGCCGTCGCGAACGCCACCAGGCCGGCGCCGGCCAGCAGCAGACCGAGCCGGACCGGCTGCACCGGCGTGCCGAGCCCGGCGGCCACGTCGTCGCCGAGCAGCAGCGTCTGCATCCACCGGGACAGCGCCAGCACCAGCGGGAACAGCACGACGAGCGCGAGGGACAGCGGCACGACGTGCTCCCAGCCGCGGTTGGCGAGGTTGCCCACCAGCCAGCCGATCGACGCCTGCGCCTCGGTGATCTGCGCCTTGCTCAGCAGGTAGTCGGTGAGGCTGGTGCACATCGCGAAGATCCCGATGCCCACCAGCAGGATCCGGTAGCCGGTCGTGCCGCGCCGCCACGCCAGCGCGTACACCAGAAGCGCCGTGAGCAGCCCGCCGAGGAGGCCGAGCGTGGTGGTGCCGAGGCCGCCGCCGAAGCCGAACGCGATGCCCGCGACGACGAAAGTGGCCGCGCCCGCGTTGATGCCGATCATGTCCGGGCTGGCCAGCGGGTTGCGGGTGATCGTCTGGAACACCGCGCCGGACGCGCCGAACGCGCACCCGGCCAGCAGGCCGGTGAGCGCCCGCGGCAGCCGCAGTTCCTGGACGATGTAACCGTTTCCGCTGTCGCCGCCGCCGAAAAGGCCGGACAGCACGTCCGAGACGGTCATCGGGACGTCGCCGATCGTCATGCCCACGCAGAACAAGACGAACGCGAGCACCGCGAGGATCACCGACACGAGCAGCAGCCGGGGCCGGACGCGGCCGGACACCGCGCCGGCGCGGAAGGTGACCCGGTCGCGCCGGATCTGCAGCAGGCTCATCTCAGGACTCCACGAGCTTGCGGCGCCGGACCAGGTAGATGAAGAAAGGTGCGCCGAGGAACGCGACGATCACGCCCGCGCGGATCTCGCTCGGCCGCGCCATGACCCGGCCAAGGATGTCGGCGGCCAGCAGCAGACACGGTGCGAGCACCGCGGTGTAGGGCAGCAGCCAGCGGTGGTCCGGGCCGATCACGAACCGCACCGCGTGCGGGACGATCAGGCCGAGGAACACGATCGGCCCGGCGACGGCGACGGCGGCGCCGGTCAGCAGGGTGATCGCCAGCGCGCCGCGCAGCCGCAGCGGACCGAGCTTGCGGCCGAGCGCGATGGCGACGTCGTCGCCGAGGGCGAGGCTGTTGAGCGCCGGGCCGCTCGCGATCGCCAGCACCACCCCGACCACCAGGAACGGCAGGACCTGCACCAACGCGGTCGCGTCGACGCCGGAAAGCGAGCCGGCGGACCAGAAGCGGTAGCGGTTGAGCGCCACCGGGTCCGAGAGCACCATCGCGCTGGTGAAGGACGAGAGCAACGCCGTGACGGCGGCGCCGGCGAGCGCCAGCTTGACCGGGCTCGACCCGGCCCGGCCGCGCGTGCCCAGGTAGTAGACGACGGATGTCGCGGCGAGCGCGCCGGCGAAGGCGAACCAGATGTAGCCGTAGAGCGAGCTGACCCCCAGCACGGTGATCGAGAACACGATCGCGAACGCGGCCCCGGCACTGACGCCCAGCAGACCCGGGTCGGCGAGCGGGTTGCGGGTCAGCGCCTGCATCACCGTGCCGGCCAGCCCGAGCCCGGCACCCACCAGCAACGCCAGGAAGGTCCGCGGCATCCGGACACTGTGGATGATCACGGCGTCCGCGGAGCCGTCGTCGTGCCACAGCACCTGCCACACCGCGCCGAACGAGATCTCCTTCGACCCCAGCCAGATGCTCAGCAGGCACAGGAAGACCAGCACGGCGAGGGCGGCCAGCAGACCCAGCGCGCGGCCCGTGTGTGGCGGGCGTCGCGTGAGAGCGATCCCTCCGGGGTCTGTTCGCACCGCACCTCCGACTGATACTCATTTAGGTAAGGCTAACCGATGGTACAGCAGTGCATTCTCACCCTCGGTTTGTTAGGTTGCCCTAAGTCGATGCCCGGTTCGGGCGTCTTGAGCAGCGGGAGGCTGGTCTACCGGTGAGCAACGGTGACGCTGTGCAGCAGGTGGCGGAGCTGGATTTCTGGCGTGACCGCCTCGCCTCGGCGCCGAAGGAGCTCGCGCTGCCGGTCGACCGCCCGTACGCCGCGGAGCCCGTCCGCGCCCGGCTGGCCCGGCCCCGGCCGGACGCCGACGAGCTGACCCTCCTGGCCGGGTTCGCCGTGCTGCTGTCCCGGTACGCGGGCACCGCCGACGTCGTCCTCGGCATTGGCTCGCTGACGCCGTTGCGGGTCGACCTCGGCGGCTCGCCCGGATTCGCCGACGTCGTCACGCGAGTGCGTGACGCGCGCGAAGAGGTACTGGCGCACGAAGTCCCCTTCGACGAGCTGGTCGCCGAGCTGAAGCCGGAGCCCGGTCGTGGAGGATCGGTGCTCGTGAGCGTCGGCTTCGGCGCCGAGACGGACCTCCCGCTCGACCTGAACCTGGTGGTCGGCGACGGCGAACTCGTCGCCGACTACCGCGCCGACGTCCTCGACGAGTCCACTGTGGACCGCATGCTAGGCCACCTGGCGAACCTCCTGGCCGACGCGCGGCAGCGTCCACAGTGGCCGGTCGACCGGCTGGACCTGATGAGCGCGGCGGAACTCCGGCAGCTCCTCGAAGAGTGGAACGACACCGACCTCGACACGCCGTTGGCGACATTGCCGGAGCTGTTCGCCGCCCGCGTCCGGGAAGCACCCGACGTTGTGGCGCTCGTCTTCGAGGACGAGGAACTGACCTACGCCGAGCTGGACGCGCGCACGAACCGGCTCGCCCACGTTCTCATCGGCCGCGGCGCCGGGCCGGAACGGGTCGTCGCACTGGCCGTGCCGCGCTCGGTCGAGATGATCGTGGCCGAGCTGGCCGTGCTCAAGGCCGGTGCCGCCTACCTCCCGCTCGACCCGGACTACCCGGCCGAGCGCATCGCGTTCATGGTCGGCGACGCCCGCCCGGTGTGCGTGCTGACCACCGGTGACCTGGCGGAGCACTTCGAGAGTCCGGTCCTCCTCGACGCCCTCGACCTCGCGTCGGCGCCGGACACCGAGCCACCAGCGGCGATCGTCCCGGCGAACGCGGCCTACGTCATCTACACGTCGGGCTCGACCGGGCGGCCCAAGGGTGTCGTGGTGTCCCACGCGGGTGTCGCGAAGCTCGTCGCGACGCAGTCCCGGCGGTTCGGAGTCGGTCCGCACAGCCGGGTGCTGCAGTTCGCGTCGCCGAGCTTCGACGTCGCGTTCTGGGATCTTTGCCTCGGCCTGCTTTCCGGCGGACGCCTGGTGGTCGTGCCCGCCGACCGGCGCGTGCCCGGCCCCGAACTCGCCGGCTACGCCCACGCGCACGGCGTCGACTTCATGATCCTGCCGCCCGCGCTGCTCGCCGAGTTCCCCGACGACTGCGACCTCCCGCGCGACAGCGTCCTGCTGGCCGGCACCGAACGCGTGTCGCCGGAACTGGTCAAAAGGTGGGCGCCGGGCCGCCGGATGTTCAACGCCTACGGCCCGACCGAGGCCACGACCAACTCGACGCTAGGGTTGTGCGACCCGGAGATCGCGCCCGGCTCGGCCGTGCCGATCGGCGTCCCGGACCCGGGCACCCGCGCGTACGTCCTCGACGCGTCGCTCGCGCCGGCCCCGGTCGGCGTCGTCGGCGAGCTGTACCTGGCCGGCTCCGGTCTGGCCCGCGGCTACCTCGGACGACCCGCGCTGACGTCGGAACGGTTCGTCGCGGACCCGTTCGGCGACGGTGGCCGGCTCTATCGCACCGGTGACCTGGTGAAGTGGCTGCCGGACGGGCGGCTGGTGTTCCTGGGCCGCGCGGACGACCAGGTCAAGATCCGCGGCTACCGCATCGAGCTGGGCGAGATCGAGTCGGTGCTCGCCGAGCACCCGCGCGTCGGCCAGTCGGTCGTCGTCGCCCAGGACGGCCGGCTCGTCGCCTACGCCGTGCCGCTGCCCGACCGCGACCAAGAGGCCGAGCAGGGCCACGTCGAGGAGTGGCACGCCGTCCACGAGGAGATGCTCGCCGGGTCCACCGGCATCGAGGAGAACTTCGCGGGCTGGAACTCCAGCTACGACGGCTCCGACATCCCGCTCGACGAGATGCGGGAGTGGCACGCGGCGACGATCGACCGCATCCGGTCGCTGCGGCCGAAGCGGGTCCTGGAGATCGGCGTCGGCAGCGGGCTCATCCTCTCGCGGATCGCGCCGGACGCCGAAACGTACTGGGGCGTCGACCTTTCCGAGAGCGCGATCGAGAACGTCCGGCGCGAGGTCGCCGCGACGCCGTTCGCCGACCGGGTGCACCTGGCCGCCCGCCCGGCGCACGACCTGGGCGAGCTGCCGGACGAGCCGTTCGACACGGTCATCATCAACTCGGTCGCGCAGTACTTCCCGAGCGTCGACTACCTCACCGAGGTCGTCCGGACCGCGGCCGGCCTGCTGGCGCCGGGCGGGACCATCTTCCTCGGCGACATACGCAACCTCCGGTCGCTGCGCGCGTTCCGCACCGCCGTCGAGCTGCGCCACGGCCGCGCCGATGTGGCGGCGGTCGACCAGGCGATCGCGCGCGAGGGCGAGCTGGTCCTCGACCCGGACTTCTTCCCGTCGCTCGCCCGGGACCTCGACGGCTTCGACGACGTCGATCTGTGGGTGAAGCGCGGCCAGGCGCACAACGAGCTGACGCGGCACCGCTACGACGTCGTCCTGCGGAAGGCGCCGAAGCCCGAGCCGGCCGGCGAGCAGGTCGTCGCGTTCGGCGATCTCGGTGCGGTGGAACGCTTCCTGGCCACCGAGACGCCGAGCCGGCTGCGGGTGACCGGCATCCCGGACGCGCGCGTGTCCGGTGAGCTGGCGGCGGCGCGCGCCCTCGACATCGGCGATCCGGACGCTGCTCGCGCGGCGCTCGAGCGCCGCGACGGCGTCGACCCGGAGGACCTGCACCGGCTCGGCGAGCGCGCCGGCTACCGGGTGGCGGTGACCTGGGCGGCCGAAGGTGGTGTGCTGGAGGCCGTCTTCTCGAGGGGGGAGGACGGCCCGGCTTACCGCTCCGGACGGTCATCCGGGACCCCGGCGTCGTACGCCAACAACCCGGCGGCGCGGCGGGACACCGGCGCGCTGGTGGCGTCGCTGCGCGCGCACGTGCGGGACCGGCTGCCGCTGTACATGGTGCCGTCGGCGTTCGTCGTGCTGGACAAGCTGCCCGTCCTGGCTTCCGGCAAGCTCGACCGCAAGGCCCTGCCCAGCCCCGAGCGGTTCGAGGCCGGGCCGGGACGCGCGCCGCGCAACCCCGTCGAACAGCTGCTGTGCGAGCTGTTCGCCGACGTCCTCGGCGTGCCGCAGGCGGGCCCGGACGACGACTTCTTCGCCCTCGGCGGACATTCGCTGCTCGCCACTCGGCTGATCCAGCGCATCCGCGCGGCCGTCGGCGCCGAGGTGCCGGTTCGGGCGGTGTTCGACGCGCCGACCCCGGCCGCGCTCGCCGACCTCCTCGCCGGCGCGGTGACCGGCACCGAGCGGCGCCCGCTCACCCGCGTCGCCGACCGGCCCGAGCGGCTGCCGTTGTCCTTCGCGCAGCAGCGGCTCTGGTTCCTGCACGGTCTCGAAGGCGGCTCGGCGACCTACAACGTCCCGCTCGTCATGCGGCTGGCCGGCGAGCTGGACGTCGAGGCGCTGCGGGCGGCACTGCGCGACGTGGTCGGCCGGCACGAGGCCTTGCGGACGGTGTTCCCGACCGCCGATGGCGTGCCGTACCAGGAGATCCTGGCCGAGCCCACGGTCGAGCTGACCGTCCGCGAGGGTGCCGAGCCCGAAGTGGACGAACTCGTCCGCGGCGTGTTCGACCTCGGCGCCGGAGTCCCCGTGCGGGCCGCGCTGCTGACCGTCGGCGAGCGGCGGCACGTGCTGGTCCTCGTCCTGCACCACATCGCCGCCGACGGCTGGTCGCTCACCCCGCTCTGGCGGGACATCGCCACGGCCTACCGCGCCCGGCTCCGTGGTGACGCTCCACAGTGGACGCCGTTGCCGGTGCAGTACGCGGACTACACGCTCTGGCAACGGAAACTCCTCGAAGCGGAAGAGACCGCGCAGCTCGACTACTGGCGCGGGGCCCTCGACGGCCTGCCCGAACGCATCCCGCTCCCGCTCGACCGGCCGCACCCGGCGGTGTCCGCCTACCGCGGCGAGTTCTTCACCTTCACCTGGGACGCCGGCCTGCAGGCCGGGCTGACCGCGCTCGCCCGCGCGTGCGGCGCGAGCCCGTTCATGGTCGTGCACGCCGGCCTGACGGCGCTGCTGTCGCGGCTCGGCGGCGGCACCGACATCCCGATCGGCACCCCGATCGCCGGCCGGACCGACCCCGCGCTGGACGACCTCGTCGGGTTCTTCGTCAACACCCTCGTCCTGCGCGTCGACACCGGCGGTGACCCGTCGTTCCGCGACCTCGTGGCGCGCGTGCGCGAACGCAGCCTCGACGCCTACGCCCACCAGGACGTCCCCTTCGAGCGGCTGGTCGAGGCGCTGAACCCGGTGCGGTCGCTCGCGCACCACCCGCTGTTCCAGACCATGCTGGCCTGGCAGAACACGCCCGGCGCCGGCGTCGAGCTGCCCGGGCTGACCGTCACCGAGCGGCCCGTCGGCACCGGCACGGCCAAGTTCGACCTCTGGTTCTCCTTCACCGAGCGGGCCGACGGCATCCACGGGCAGGCCGAGTTCAACGCCGAGGTGTTCGACCACGCCACCGTGACCGGCCTGCTCGGCCGCCTCGAAGTCCTGCTGCGCCAGGTCGTCTCCGCCCCGGACCGCCGCCTGGGAAGCCTCGACGTGCTCACCCCGGCCGAGCGTGACGGCCTCGAAACGACCTGGTCGGGCCCGGTCGAAGACGTCCCCGCGGTGACTGTGCCGGAGCTGTTCGCCGCCCAGGTCGCGCGGACGCCGGACGCTACCGCTCTCGTCTTCGAGGACGAAGAGCTGACCTACGCCGAGCTGGACGCCGTCTCGAACCGCCTCGCCCGTGTGCTCGCCGCGCGGGGCGCCGGGCCCGAGCGCGTCGTCGCACTGGCGCTGCCGCGGTCGACGCACCTGGTCACGGCCATCCTCGCGGTGCTCAAGACGGGCGCGGCCTACCTGCCGCTCGACCCGGGCTACCCGGCCGACCGCATCGCGTTCATGCTCGAAGACGCCCAGCCCGCCCTGGTCCTCGCGACGGCGGAGACGGCCGTCGCGGGGGCGCTGCTCCTGGACGACCCGGAGACCGTCGCAGGCGTTTCGGACGCGCCACTCGAGGTCGCCCTTCGCCCGGAGAACCCGGCGTACGTCATCTATACGTCCGGGTCGACGGGGCGCCCCAAGGGTGTCGTCGTGCCAAACGAGGGCATCGTCAACCGGCTGCTGTGGATGCAGTCCGAATACGGCCTGACCGGCGAGGACCGGGTCCTGCAGAAGACGCCGTCGAGCTTCGACGTCTCCGTGTGGGAGTTCCTCTGGCCGCTCGTCACCGGTGCGACCGAGGTCCTGGCCCGCCCCGACGGCCACAAGGATCCCGGCTACCTCGCCCGGCTGATCCGCGAACGCGGGATCACGACCGTCCACTTCGTCCCGTCGATGCTCCAGGTGTTCCTGCAGGAACCCGCGGCGGGGGAGTGCACCAGCCTGCGCCGGGTCCTGTGCAGCGGCGAAGCCCTGCCGCTCGACGCCGTCACTCAGTTCGGCGAGGTCCTCGGCGCCGAGCTGCACAACCTCTACGGCCCGACGGAAGCCTCGGTCGACGTCACGTCGTGGCGAACGTCCACCGAGGACACGACCGTCCCGATCGGACGTCCGGTGTGGAACACCCGGACCTACGTCCTCGACGCCGCGTTGCGGCCGGTGCCGCCGGGCACCGCCGGGGAGCTGTACCTCGCCGGTGTCCAGCTCGCCCGCGGCTACCTCGGGCGCCCCGGGCTCAGCGCCGAGCGGTTCGTCGCCGACCCGTTCGGCGCGCCGGGCTCCCGGATGTACCGGACCGGCGACCTGGCCCGCTTCCGCCCCGACGGCGTCCTCGAGTTCCTGGGCCGCGGCGACGAGCAGATCAAGATCCGCGGCTTCCGCGTCGAGCCCGGCGAGATCGCGGCCACCCTCGCCACGCACGACGACGTCGCGCACGCGGTGGTCGTCGCCCGCGAGGACCGGCCGGGCGACGTCCGCCTGGTCGGGTACGTCGTGCCCGCCGATACGGCAAGCTCGTCCGACGAAGAGACCGAGCAGGTCGGCGAGTGGCGCGAGCTGTACGACTCGATGTACGCGGCCACCGACGACGAGTTCGAGGGCTGGAACTCCAGCTACACCGGCGAACCGATCCCGCGGGCCGAGATGCGGGAGTGGCGGGACGCGATCGTCACGCGCATCCGCGACCTGAACCCGCGCCGCGTGCTGGAGATCGGCGTCGGCACCGGTCTGCTGCTGACCGAGCTGGCCCCGCAGTGCGAGACGTACTGGGGCACGGACTTGTCCGCCGAGGTCATCGCGTCGCTGGGCCGCCGGGTCGAGGCCGACCCCGCGCTCGCCGATCGCGTCGAACTGCGCACCTGCGACGCCGCGGACCTGTCCGGCCTGCCGTCGGGATTCTTCGACACCATCCTGCTCAACTCCGTCGTCCAGTACTTCCCGAGCGGGACGTACTTGCTGGAGGTGCTGCGCGGGGCCCTCGAGCTGCTCGCCCCGGGTGGGTCGCTGTTCGTCGGCGACGTCCGCGACCTCCGCCAGGTCCGGGCCTTCCACACCGCGGTGGCCGAGGCGCGCGGGGGTGACGTCGAGCAGCGGCTCCTGCGCGAGAAGGAGCTCCTCGTCGCGCCCGAGTTCTTCGCCGGGCTCGACGAGGTCACCGCGGACGTCCGGGTCAAGCGCGGCCGGGCGGTCAACGAGTTGACCCAGTACCGCTACGACGTGGTCCTGCGCCCCGGCTCGGCCGCGGCGGCCGAGGTCCCCGTACTGGTGTGGGGCACGGATCTGTCCACCGTGGACGAGGTCGCCGGCCCGAGCCGGATCGAACGCGTTCCGAACGGCCGTACCGCGCCGGGCGGGGTGGACCCCGAAGACTGGTACGAATTCGGTGACGCGCACGGCTACCGCACGGTCGTCACCTGGTCCGCGACCGACGACGGCTCGGTCGACGTCCTCTTCACGACCGGGGATCCCGCCGGCGCCTTCCGGCCGGGCACCGGACCGCTGCTGTCCTACACCGGCAACCCCGGCCGCTTCCGCCGGATCAGCACGCTCACCGCGGACCTGCGGACCCTCGCGGCCGACCGGCTGCCCGAGCACATGGTGCCCTCGGCGATCGTCGTCCTCGACGCGCTTCCGGTGACGGCCAACGGCAAGCTCGACCGCCGCGCCCTGCCCTCACCCGATCCGGTCGCACCGACCTCGGACCGTGAGCCGCGCACCCCGGCCGAACGGCAGCTGTGCGAGCTGTTCGCCGACGTCCTCGGCCTGCCGCGGGTCGGCCCGGACGACAGCTTCTTCGCCCTCGGCGGCCACTCGCTGCTGGCCACCCGGCTGATCGCCCGCGTCCGCACGACGCTGAACGCCGAGCTGGAAGTCCGCTCGGTCTTCGAGACGCCGACCCCCGCCGGCCTGGCCGCGCTGGTCGGCGCGGGCACCGGAACCGCGCGCCCGCCGCTCGTCCCGGTGGAGCGGCCGGCGCTGGTGCCGCTCTCGGGCGCGCAGCAGCGGCTGTGGTTCCTGCACCACCTCGAAGGCCCGTCGGCCACCTACAACGTCCCGCTGATCATGCGCCTGGACGGCGAGGTCGACGTCGAGGCGCTGCGCAAGGCACTGTCCGATGTGGTCGCCCGCCACGAGGCCCTGCGGACGCGTTTCCCGCAGCACGACGGCGTTCCCCATCAGGACATCCTCGCGCCCGGCGAGGTCGAACTGCCGGTGCGGGACGTCACCGACCTCGACGCCGAACTGACCCGGCTCGTGCGCGGTTCGTTCGACCTCGAGCGTGAAGCGCCGATGCGCGTGGAGCTGCTGCGGTTGGACGACCGCGAGCACGTCCTGGCCTTGGTGTTCCACCACATCGCCTCCGACGGCTGGTCGATGGCCCCGCTGTGGCGCGACATCGCCACGGCCTACGCCGCCCGCCGCGCCGGCGAGACTCCACAGTGGACGCTATTGCCGGTGCAGTACGCGGATTACACGCTGTGGCAACGGGACCTGCTCGGCAGCGAGGACGACCCGGACAGCGTCCTCAGTACTCAGCTGGACTACTGGCGCGACACCCTCGACGGCCTGCCCGACCGCATCGAGCTGCCGCTGGACCGGCCGCACCCGGCGACCGCGACCTTCCGCGGCGAGCTGCACACCTTCACCTGGGACGCGGACCTCCACACCCGCCTGACCGAGCTGGCCCGCGAGTCCGGTGCGAGCGTGTTCATGGTCGTGCACGCGGCGCTGGCCGCCCTGCTCACCCGGCTGGGGGCGGGCACCGACGTCCCGATCGGCTCACCCATCGCCGGCCGCACCGACCCCGCGCTCGACGACCTCGTCGGGTTCTTCGTCAACACCCTCGTCCTGCGCGTCGACACCGGCGGCGAGCCGACCTTCCGCGACCTGGTGGCTCGCGTCCGCGAGCGGAACCTCGACGCCTACGCCCACCAGGACGTCCCGTTCGAGCGCCTGGTCGAGGTGCTCAACCCGGCGCGCTCGCTGTCCTACCACCCGCTGTTCCAGGTGATGATCGCCGGCCAGAACAACGCGCGGGCCGAGGTCACCCTGCCCGGCCTGACCGTCACCGAGATCCCGGTGACGACCGGGACATCGAAGTTCGACCTGTCGATCTCGCTCACCGAACGCGAGGCCGGGATCGCCGGCGTGCTGGAGTTCAACGCCGACGTCTTCGACCACGCGGGCGCGAACGCGATCCTGCGCCGCCTCGAAGTGCTGCTGCGCGCGGCGCTGGCCGAGCCGGACCGCCCGGTCGGCGCCCTGGATCTTCTGGCCGGGGACGAGCGCGACCGGATCCTGACCGAGTGGGCGGGGTCGCTGGAACCCGCCGGCACCGAGACGTTCCCGGCCCTGTTCGCGCGCCGCGTGGCCGAGGCGCCGGACGCCGTGGCGCTCGTCTTCGAGGCCGTCGAGCTGACCTACGCCGAGGTGAACGCCCGCGCGAACCGGCTCGCGCACCTGCTGCTCGACCGCGGCGCCGGGCCCGAGCGGGTGGTCGCGCTGGCCGTCCCACGGTCGCTCGAAATGATCATCGCCGAACTGGCCGTGCTCAAGGCCGGCGCCGCCTACCTGCCGGTCGACGTCGACTACCCCGGCGACCGGATCGCCTACATGGTCGAGGACGCGCGCCCGGTCTGCGTCGTGACGACGCGGGAGATCGACGCCAAGCTGCCCGCGGACGTCCCGCGCGTGCTCCTGGACGACCCGACGCTCGCCACGATGTCCACAGTGGACCCCGACGTCGTGGTGAAGCCGGAGAACGCCGCCTACGTGATCTACACGTCCGGCTCGTCCGGGCGGCCGAAGGGTGTCGTCCTCCAGCACTCGGGCGTCGCCAAGCTCGTGGCCACCCAGGTCCAGCGGTTCGGGATCGGCCCGCACAGCCGGGTGCTGCAGTTCGCGTCGCCGAGCTTCGACGTCGCGTTCTGGGATCTCTGCCTCGGCCTGCTGTCCGGCGGCCGCCTGGTCGTCGTCCCGGCCGAGCGGCGCGTCGCCGGGCCCGTGCTGACCGAGTACGCGCACCGGCACGCCGTGGACTTCATGATCCTGCCGCCCGCGCTGCTCGACGCCATGCCCGCGGAGTGCGACCTCCCGCGCGACAGCGTGCTGCTGGCCGGCACCGAGCGCGTGTCGCCGGAACTGGTCAAAAGGTGGGCGCCGGGACGGCGGATGTTCAACGCCTACGGCCCGACCGAGGCGACCACCAACTCGACGCTCGGCGAGAGCGACCCCGTCGAACTGGCGGACGCGACCGTCGTGCCGATCGGCGTCCCCGACCCCGGCACCCGGGCGTACGTGCTCGACGCCGGGCTGCGGCCGGTCCCGCCCGGCGTGGTGGGGGAGCTGTACCTGGCCGGCTCCGGCCTGGCGCGCGGCTACCTCGGCCGGCCCGCGCTGACGTCGGAGCGGTTCGTCGCGGACCCGTTCGGTGACGGTGGCCGGCTTTACCGCACGGGTGATCTGGTGAAGTGGCTGCCGGACGGGCGGCTGGTGTTCCTGGGCCGCGCGGACGACCAGGTCAAGATCCGCGGCTACCGCATCGAGCCCGGCGAGATCGAGACCGTCATCGCCGAGCACCCGGCCGTCGGCCAGTCCGTGGTGATCGCGCGGGACGGGCGGCTCATCGCCTACGCCGTCCCGGCCGCCGGCCGCGACGAGGAGGCGGAGCTGGACCACGTCGGCGAGTGGCGTGAGCTGCACGAGAACGTGTTCACCGAAGCGGCGTCCGGCGGGCTGGAGGAGAACTTCACCGGCTGGAACTCCAGCTACGACGGCTCCGAGATCCCCCTCGACGAGATGCGCGAGTGGCACGCGGCGACGATCGAGCGGATCCGGTCGCTGCGGCCGAAGCGCGTTCTCGAAATCGGCGTCGGCTCGGGGCTCATCCTGTCCCGGATCGCGCCGGATGCAGAGGAGTACTGGGGCGTCGACCTGTCGGAGCAGGCGATCGCCAACCTGCGGCGTGAACTCGCTTCGACGTCGTTCGCGGGCCAGGTCCACCTCGCGGCCCGCCCGGCGCACGACCTCGGCGAACTGCCGGACGAGCCGTTCGACACGGTGATCATCAACTCGGTCGCGCAGTACTTCCCGAGCGTCGGCTACCTCGCCGAGGTCATCCGCACGGCCGCCGCGCGGGTCGCCCCGGGCGGGGTGATCTTCCTGGGTGACATCCGGAACCTGCGCTCGCTGCGCGCGTTCCGGACGGCGACCGAGCTGCGCCACGGCCGCCGGACCACGGCCGCCGTCGACCAGGCGATCGCCCGCGAGGGCGAGCTGCTGCTGGACCCGGACTTCTTCGCGGCGCTGGCCCGTGAACTGGACGGCTTCGACGACGTGGATCTCCGGATGAAGCGCGGTCATGCGCACAACGAGCTGACCCGGCACCGGTACGACGTCGTCCTGCGGAAGGCGCCGAAGCCGGCCGCGGTCGAGGAAACCGTCGTCCCGTTCACGTCGCTCGACGAGCTGGAGCTGCTGCTGGCCGAGCGCCCGGCCCGCCTCCGGGTCACGGGGGTGCCGGACGCGCGGCTGTCCGGTGAGCTGGCCGCCGTCGCCGCGCTCGCCGAGGGCGACGCCGACGCCGCGCTGTCCGCTTTGGCGGCCGAGCCGTCCGGTGTGGACATCGAGAAGCTGCAAGAGCTCGGCTGTTACGCGGCCCCGGCGCAGCAAGGCTTCCTCGAAGTCGTGTTCACCACCGGCGAGCCGACGCGGATCTACCGGGGCAAGCCGGTCCGGGCCGCGCTGGAGACGCTGGGCAACCACCCGGCCGGGCAACGCGACACCAGCGCCCTGGTTTCGGCCCTGCGCGCCCACGTCCGCGACCGGCTCCCGCAGTACATGGTGCCGTCGGCGTTCGTCGTGCTGGACCGGCTGCCGCTGCTCGCCTCGGGCAAGCTCGACCGCCGAGCGCTGCCGAGCCCGGACCAGCAGGCCGTCACCGCCGGTCGCGCACCGCGCACCCCGGTCGAAGAAGTCCTCTGCGGACTGTTCGCCGAAGTCCTCGACACCGCGTCGATCGGCGTCGACGACGACTTCTTCGCGCTGGGCGGGCATTCGCTCATGGCGACGCGCCTGGTCGCGCGGGTGCGCGCGGTGTTCGGCGTCGAGCTGCAGGTGCGCTCGGTCTTCGAGACACCGACGGTCGCGGGGCTCGCTGCGCTGCTGTCCACTTCGGACTCCTCGGCCGCGCGGCCCGCGCTGGCCCGCGTCGAGCCGCGACCGGCCGTGCTGCCGTTGTCGTTCGCCCAGCAGCGGCTGTGGTTCCTGCACCGCCTGGAAGGCCCGTCGGCGACGTACAACATGCCGACGGCGGTCCGGCTGAGCGGCGAACTCGACGTCTCCGCGCTGACGCTCGCTCTGTCCGATGTGGTCGAACGCCACGAAGCCCTGCGCACGGTCTTCCCGGAAATCGACGGCGAAGCCCGGCAGCGGATCCTCGACGGCGTCGCGATCCCCTTGCCGACCCGCACGGTCACCGAGGCGACGCTCGCCGATGCCGTGTCCGAAGTGGCCCACACGGTGTTCCGGCTGGAATCCGAGATCCCGTTGCGGGCCGAGCTGCTGCGGCTCGGTGCGCAGGAGCACGTCCTCGTGCTGGTGTTCCACCACATCGCCTCGGACGGCTGGTCGACCGCGCCCTTGTGGCGCGACCTCGCGACCGCCTACACCGCACGGCAGGCCGGAGAAGCTCCACAGTGGACGCCGTTGCCGGTGCAGTACGCGGACTACACGCTGTGGCAACGGGACGTCCTCGGCGAGCCGGTGATCGAGCCGCAGCTGGCCTACTGGCGGGACACCCTCGCCGGCCTGCCGGAACGGATCGAGCTGCCCACCGACCGGCCGCACCCGGCCGAAGCGTCCTACCGGGGCGAGCAGTTCGCGTTCGGCTGGGACGCCGACCTCCACAGTGGACTCGTCGAGCTGGCCCGCGCCTGCGGCGCCAGCGTGTTCATGGTCGTGCACGCCGGCCTCACCGCCGTGCTCACCCGGCTCGGCGCGGGGACCGACATCCCGCTCGGCACGTCCATCGCCGGCCGCACCGACCAGGCGCTCGACGACCTCGTCGGCTTCTTCGTCAACACCCTGGTGCTGCGCGTGGACACCGGCGGCGACCCGACGTTCCGCGACCTCGTCGCCCGCGTGCGCGACCGCAGCCTCGACGCCTACGCCCACCAGGACGTCCCGTTCGAGCGCCTGGTCGAAGCGCTCAACCCGGCGCGGTCGCTGTCCTACCACCCGCTGTTCCAGACGATGCTGGCCTGGCAGAACAACGCCGTCGCCGACCTCGCGCTGCCCGGCCTGACCGTCGCGGAGAAACCGGTCCGCACCGGCACCGCCCGCGCCGACCTGACGTTCTTCGTCGGGGAGCGCCCGGGCAACCAGACCGGCATCCGCGGCACCGCGGAGTACAACAGCGACGTCTTCGACCGCGCGAGCGTCGAAGCCATCCTCGACCGGCTCCGGATGCTGCTGCGGGCCGTCGTGGCCGACCCGGACACCCGGATCGGCGCGGTCGACCTGCTCACCGCCGCCGAGCGCGAACGGCTCGCCGCCGACCCCGCGACGCCGTTGCCCGCGGAGACGGCGGCGGAGCTGTTCGCCGCCCAGGTGGCCCGGACCCCGGACGCCACCGCGCTGGTGTTCGGCGACGAGCGCTTGACCTACGCCGAACTGGACGCCCGCGCGACAACACTGGCCCGCGCCCTGCTCGCGCGCGGTGCCGGACCGGAACGGGTGGTGGCGGTCGCGCTGCCGCGCTCGGCCGACCTCGTCGTCGCGCTGCTGGCGGTGCTCAAGACCGGCGCCGCCTACCTGCCCCTCGACCTGAACCACCCGGCCGAACGCGTCAACCTGATGCTCACCGACGCCGACCCGCACTTGGTCATCGCGGACGGTGGCTTCGGAGACCGGCTGGTCCGGCCCGGCGACACCGGGCCTGAACCGGTGTGGCCGTCGATTCCCCCGGACCACCCGGCGTACGTGATCTTCACGTCCGGCTCGACCGGACGCCCGAAGGCGGTCGCCGGTACCCAGCGGGCACTGGCCAACCGGCTGCACTGGGGGCGCGGCCTCGCCGAAGGCGTGCGCGTCGCGAAGAGCGCGCTGACCTTCATCGACGGCTCGACCGAGCTGCTCGGCGGGCTCGTCGCGGGCGACCCGGTCGTCCTCGCCGACGACGCCACGGCGACCGACCCGCACGCGCTCGCCGAACTCGTCCGCACGTCCGGCGCCCAGGTGCTGACCGTGGTGCCGAGCCTCTTGGAGAGCTTCGCCGAGGACGGTCCGGCCGACGCGTTCGAGGCCGTCACGACGTGGATCACCAGTGGTGAGCCGCTTTCCCCCGCCCTCGCGGAGAAGGTGCGGCGGCGGTGGCCATCGGCGAAACTCGTCAACCTGTACGGCTGCTCGGAGGTCGCCGGTGACAGCCTCGCGCAGGAGTGCGGGCCGGTTGCCATCGGCCGCCCCGTCGCGAACACCCGCGCATACGTCCTCGACGCCGCGTTGCGGCCGGTGCCGCCGGGCGTCCGCGGCGAGCTGTACCTGGCCGGTGCCGGGCTCGCCCGGGGCTACCTCGGCCGTCCGGCGCTCACCGCCGAACGGTTCGTCGCGTCGCCGTTCGACGCGGGGGAGCGGATGTACCGCACCGGCGACCTCGTCCGCCGCCGCTCCGACGGCGCCCTCCAGTTCCTCGGCCGCGCCGACCAGCAGATCAAGATCCGCGGCTTCCGCGTCGAGCCGGGCGAAGTCGAAGCCGCGTTGACGGCCGACGCCTCCGTCTCCCGCGCGGTCGTCATCGCCCGCTCCGGCGCCTTGATCGCCTACGTCGCGCCGTCCGGGGACCCGGCCGCGCTGCGGGCGCGGCTCGCCGAACGACTGCCGGACCACCTGGTTCCCTCGGCGATCGTCGTCCTGCCGGAACTGCCGGTGAACGCCAACGGCAAACTCGACCGCGCCGCCCTGCCCGACCCGGAGATCCGGACCTCGGGCCGCGTCGCGCGGACGCCGGCCGAGCAGGCGCTGTGCGACCTCTTCGCCGACGTCCTCGGCGTGGCGCAGGTCGGCCCGGACGACGGCTTCTTCACCCTCGGCGGCCATTCGCTGCTCGCGACGCGGCTGGTCAGCCGGATCCGCGCGCTGCTCGGCGTCGAGGTCCCGATCCGGGCGGTGTTCGACGCGCCGACACCGGCCCGGCTCGCCGAGCTCCTCGACCCGGGCCGGGAAAGCCGTCCGGCGCTCGTGCCGGTCCAGCGGCCCGAGGTGCTGCCGCTGTCGTTCGCCCAGCAGCGCCTGTGGTTCCTCGACCGCCTCGACGGGCCGAGCGCGACCTACAACATCCCGTGGGCGTGGGAGCTGACCGGACCGGTCGACGCCGAGGCGCTGCAGGCGGCTTTGGGGGACGTCGTCGCCCGGCACGAGGTCCTGCGCACGATTCTCGCCGAGGATCACGGCACACCCCGGCAGGTCGTCCTGGACGCGGGTGACGCCCGCGCGCGGCCGGTGCTGGTCACGGAGACGTCGGCCGACCTCGACGAGAGCGTCACGGCGGCGGCGTCGTACTGCTTCACCCTGGACGCCGAAATCCCGGTCCGCGCGACGCTCGTGTCGGCCGGGCCGGAGCGACACGTGTTCGTGCTGCTGGTGCACCACATCGCGGGCGACGGGTGGTCGTTGCCACCCCTGAAGCGGGACCTCGACACCGCGTACGCCGCCCGGCTGCGCAGCGAGCGTCCACAGTGGACACCGCTGCCCGTGCAGTACGCGGACTACACGCTCTGGCAGCGCGAGATGTTCGGCCGGGCCGACGACCCGGACAGCATCCTCGGCCGGCAAGCCGCGTTCTGGCGGGACACCCTCGCCGGGATCCCGGACGAGCTGGCGCTCCCCGCGGACCGGCCCCGCCCGGCACGCTCCACGAACCGCGGCGCCGCCGTGCCGTTCACCGTGCCCGCGGACGTCCACAACGGACTTCGCGAGCTGGCCCACGGCAGCGACACCAGCACGTTCATGGTGCTGCAGGCCGCCCTCGCGGCGCTGCTGACCCGGCTCGGCGCGGGCACCGACATCCCGCTCGGCACGCCCGTCGCGGGCCGGACGGACCACGCGCTGGAGGACCTGGCCGGGTTCTTCGTCAACACGCTCGTCCTGCGCACCGACACCGGCGGCGACCCGACGTTCCGCGGCCTCCTGGACCGCGTCCGGGAGGCCGACCTGGCCGCGTACGCCCACCAGGACCTGCCGTTCGAGCACCTCGTCGAGCTGCTCAACCCGGCCCGGTCTCTCGCGCGGCACCCGCTGTTCCAGGTCATGCTGGCCGTCTACCACTCGGGTTCGGAGCCGGAACGGCTGCTCGGCGTCAACGCGGCCTACCGCGACACCGGGCTGCGGCAGGCGAAGTTCGACCTGTCGTTCGACCTCGTGGAGACGCCCGGCGGCATCGAAGGCGACCTCGAGTTCAGCCTCGACCTGTTCGACGAGCCGACCGCCCGGACGCTCACCGAGCGCCTGGTCCGGCTGATGACGGCCGTCGTCGCGGACCCGGACCGGCCGCTGAGCCGGATCGACGTCCTCGAACCCGCCGAGCGGCACCGGATCCAGCGCGACTGGGGTGCGGGCGAGCCGCTGACGACCTCGGCGCCCACGGTCGTCGACCGGCTGGCGGCGCAGGTGGCCGCGACACCCGGCGCGACGGCGCTGAGCGACGCTTCCGGCAGCGTGACGTTCGCCGAATTCGCGGCGCGGACCGACCGCCTGGCCCGGTGGCTGGCCTCGCGGGGAGCGGGTCCGGAGCGGGTCGTGGCGCTGGTGCTGCCGCGCTCGGCTCAGGTCGTCGAGGCGATCTTCGGCGTGTTCAAGACGGGTGCGGCGTACCTGCCGGTGGACCCGGACCAGCCGGCCGACCGGATCTCGGCGATCCTCGCCGACGCCGGGGCGACGCTGGTGCTCACCAGCCGTTCGCTGGCTTCGCGGGTTCCCGGAGCGCTGTTCGTCGAGGACATTGTGGACAGTGACGCGGCTTTGACGCCGCCGTCGCCCGCGAACCCGGCGTACGTGCTCTACACGTCCGGCTCGACGGGCAAGCCCAAGGGGGTCGTCATCCCGCATTCCGGGCTGGTGAACCTGTTCCACAGCCACCGCGAGACGCTCTACCGCCCGGCGGTCGCCGCGGCGGGCGGGCGCCGGCTGCGGGTCGGGCACGCGTGGGCGTTCTTCTTCGACGCGTCCTGGCAGCCGCAGCTGTGGCTGCTCGACGGGCACGAGGTGCACGTCGTCGACGACGACACCCGCCGCGACCCCGACCGGCTGGCGGCGGTGGTGCGCGAGCGCGGGCTCGACTTCCTCGAGCTGACGCCGTCGCACTTCGCGCAGCTGGCCGCGGCCGGCGTCGTCGAAGACGGGAAGTGCGCCCTCGGGGTCGTCGGCGTCGGCGGCGAAGCCGTTTCCCAGACGTTGTGGGAGCAGCTGCGGTCGATGCCGGGCACCGCGGCGTACAACCTCTACGGCCCGACCGAGGCCACTGTGGACGCTCTGGTCGGCCGCTTCGCCGATGCCGACCGGCCGGTGGTCGGGCGCCCGGTGCACAACGCCCGCGCGTACGTCCTCGACGGCGGCCTGACCCCGGTCCCGGCCGGCGTGCCGGGCGAGCTGTACCTGGCCGGCGCCGGGCTGGCCCGCGGCTACCACGGCCGGTCCGCGCTGACCGCCGAGCGGTTCGTGGCCGACCCGTTCGGGCCGCCGGGGGAGCGGATGTACCGCACCGGCGACCTCGTGCGGTGGCGGCCGGACGGGCAGCTCGAGTACCTCGGCCGCACCGACGACCAGGTCAAGGTCCGCGGCTTCCGGATCGAGCCGGGGGAGATCGAGACGGCCCTGACCCGCCACGACGACGTCGAGCAGGCGCTCGTCGTCGTCCGCGAGGACCGGGACAAGCGCCTGGTCGCCTACACGACCCCGGCGACGGCGGACCCGGTGCGGCTGCGGGAGTTCGTGGCCCGCTCGCTGCCCGAGTACATGGTGCCCGCGGCGATCGTCCCGCTCGACGCGTTCCCCGTGACGCCCAACGGGAAGCTCGACAAGGCCGCGTTGCCGGTGCCGGAGTTCGAAACCCGGGGCCGGGCGCCGGAAACACCCCTGGAGAAGACCCTCTGCGAGATCTTCGCCGAGGTCCTGGACGTCGGCGCGGTCGGTGCCGACGACGACCTGTTCGCCCTCGGCGGGCATTCGATGCTGCTCGTGGTCCTGCGCGACCGGATCACCGAGCGGCTCGGGACCGATCTCCCGATCGCCGAGTTCTTCCGCACCCCCACGGCGGCCGGCCTCGCCGCGCTGTGTGAAATCCGGGGCTCCGCCCCGGGCCGGGGGCTCCGCCACCCGGGACCCCCGAAAGACACCGTGACCCGAGACGTGAGGTAGACGTGCACCGCACCCTGATGAACGCCAAGATCCACCGCGCCACCGTCACGCAGGCCGACCTGCACTACGTCGGCTCGCTGACCATCGACGCCGACCTGATGGCCGCCGCGGACATCGTCGAGGGCGAGCGGGTCCAGGTCGTCGACATCACCAACGGCGCCCGCCTGGAGACCTACGCCATCACCGGTGAGCCGGGCACCGGCGTGATCGGCGTCAACGGCGCGGCCGCGCACCTGGTGCACCCCGGCGACCTCGTCATCATCATCACCTACGCGCAGGTCGACGAGGCCGAGCGCGCGGGTCACCGGCCGCGCGTGGTGCACGTGGACGCGGACAACCGCCAGATCCACCTGGGACACGACCCGGCCGAGCCGGTGCCCGGCGCGGAAGCCCAGCTCTCCGGTCGGGGTGGGCGCTGACACAGTTGCTTTTGCCAGGCTGCCCTAAATAAGGTGTGCCTATCCTAAAAGGTCGTCGAGAGGTTCTCATGTCCGTGTTCCAAGGCGCTGCCGGGCTCAGCCGGCGTGGATTCCTGATCGGGGCCGGTGGCCTCGCGGCGACCGTCGCCCTCACCGCGTGCGGCAGTGGCGACGACAAGCCCGCCGCTTCTTCCGGCCCCTGGGAGTTCACCGACGACCGCGGCCGGAAGGTGTCGCGGGACCAGCGTCCGACGCGTGTCGTGGCCTACGTCAGCTCCGCCGCCGCGCTGTGGGACTACGGCGTCCGCCCGGTCGGCGTGTTCGGCCCGCAGAAGACGGCCGACGGCGGCAAGGAGATCCAGGCGGGCAACATCGACCTGGGCTCCGTCACCTCGATCGGCAACGCCTGGGACGACTTCAGCATGGAGAAGTTCGCGGCCACCAAGCCGGACCTGGTGATCACCGGCCTCACCGGCGCCAAGCCGACCGACCTGTGGGTGCTCAAGGACGACGTGGGCACCAAGGTCCAGCAGGTCGCGCCGATCGTCGCGCTGTCGGAGTACAAGGTCACGCTGCCGAAGGTGATCGAGCGCTACGAGCAGCTCGCGGTGGCCCTCGGCGGTGACCCGAACTCCGACGTCATCAAGAAGGGCAAAGACGACTTCCGGAAGGCGTCCGACGACCTGAAGGCGGCGATCAAGGCCAAGCCGGGCCTCAAGGTGCTCGTGGTGTCCAGCGACAAGGACAACCTCTACGTCTGCAAGCCGGAGTTCTTCGCGGACCTGGCGTACTACCGCGACCTGGGCCTGGACATCATCAACGGCGCCGGCTCGGACGACTACTTCGAGACGCTCAGCTGGGAGCAGGCGGGCAAGTACCCGGCCGACCTGATCCTGACCGACAGCCGCACGTACGCGCTGTCGCGCCAGCAGCTGGCGGCGATCCCGACGTGGGCGCAGCTGCCCGCGGTCAAGGCGGGCCAGCTCGCCGACTGGTCGACCGAACCCCGGTTCAACCCGGTGCTCGCGGCCCCGGTCATCCGGAAGCTGACCGAGGTCGTCACCGGCGCCCGCACGGACATCACCGCCTGAGGAGGCCCGCATGACCAACCCGTTCGAAGACCCGTCCGGCACGTACCTGGTGCTGGTGAACGCGGAGAACCAGCACAGCCTGTGGCCGGAGTTCGTCGACGTGCCGGCGGGCTGGACGGTCGCGTTCGGCCCGGCGGCGCGCCAGGAGTGCTTGGACCACGTGGAAGCGAACTGGACGGACATGCGGCCCAAGTCCCTGGCCGACGCCATGGACGACTGAGTTCCTTTCTGTTCTGCCGACGCCGGGAGCCCGCGGGTTCCCGGCGTTTTCAGTGCCGGACGCGGTAGATCAGGTGCGTGACCGACTTCGCCGCCCGCACCTCGAACTGCTCGAGATCCAGGGGCGGGACGCCGTCGAACAGCCGTGAGCCGGCGCCGAGCATGAGCGGGACGACGTGCAGCCGGATCTCGTCGATCAGCCCGGCGGCGAGGTACTGGTTGACGGTCCGCGCGCCGCCGTGGATGGAGATGTCCCCGTCGCCGGCCGCTTCGCGGGCGCGTTCGAACGCCGCTTCGATCCCCTCGGTGACGAAGTGGAAGGTGGTGCCGCCGTCCATCGGCTGCGGCTCGCGCGAGTGGTGCGTGAGCACGAAGACCGGGCCGTGGTACGGCGGGTTGTCGCCCCACCAGCCCTTCCACTGCCGGTCCCATTCGCCGCGCACCGGGCCGAACATGTTGCGGCCCATGATGAACGCCTTCGCCGTCATCATGCGGGCGAACTCGTCGGGGTGCTCCTCGGCGCCTTCGCCGAACCAGGCGTGCAGCTTGTCGCCCCAGCCGTCACCGCCGTCGTCGCCGAACGGGCGCTGCTCGGTCTGGTTGATCCCGGCGGCGTAGCCGTCGAGCGAGATCGTGAGGTCGCAGGTCACCTTCGTCATGGGCACCAGCTTGCTGCGTTCGACGCAGGACGTCCAATGCCGACTCGGCCGCGGTATCCGGTTGACCCCGGAAGGCCGGCTGCCGGCCCACCGCGCGGCGGAGATCGAGGGCCGGGTCGACGCGGCGGCCACCGAGCCGGCGGCGCAGGTCGGCCTGCAGGCGGGCTTGGTCCGGCTGGCCGCCAACGCGTCCACGCCGGCCACGATCGTCCCGAAAGCCGCCGCCGTGCCGGCCGAGGCGCACCCGGGATCGGCGGCTGCGCGCTCACGGATGTCGCGTCAGGCGCGCTGGCCTGACCAGGCCGCCCACAGCTTCGCGTACTGGCCGCCCGCCTCGACCAGTTCGTCGTGCGTTCCGGACTCCACCACCGCGCCCGCGTCGAGGACCACGATCCGGTCCGACGCCGCCGCCTGGGTCAACCGGTGGGCCACCACCAGCGCCGTGCGTCCTTCCAGCGCCGCGGCGGCCGCCGACTCCAAGACCCGGGAGCCCGCGCTGCCCGCCTCCGCCGTGGCTTCGTCGAGGATCGCGATCGGCGGGTCGGCCAGCACCAGCCGGACCAGGGCGAGCTGCTGGGCCTGCGTCACCGTCAGCTGGTGGCCGCCTTCACCGACGACCGTGGCGAGGCCATCCGGCAGACTGTCCACCCAGGACAATGCGCCCACCTTCGCCAGCGCCGCCCGGAGTTCCGCGTCGGTCGCCGACGGGCGCGCCAGGCGGAGGTCATCGGACAGGGGCCCCGCGAAGACGTGGACCTCCTGGCTGATCAGCGCGACCGTCCGGCGGGTCGCCTCCGGTCCCAGCTCCTCCAAGGGGACGCCGCCGAGGGTGACCGAGCCCGTGGTGGGCGCGTGGATCCCCGCGATCAGCTTGGCCAGCGTCGTCTTGCCCGCGCCGCTCGCCCCGACCAGCGCCACCCGTTCACCGGGGGCGACGCCGAGGTCGATGTCCCGCAGCACCGGGTGACCGTCCACATAGGAATACCCGGCCGCCGCCGTCTTCACCGACGCGTCCACCGGCCGGGCCGGCTGGGCGGGCGCGGCTTCGGCGGGCAGGTCCGCGACGCCGATCAGCCGCGCGAGGCTGGCCGCGGCCGCCTGCGCGTCGTCGACCAGGGCCAGCGCCGTCGTGATCGGGCCGAAGAGGCTGTGGAAGTACAGTGCCGCGGCCGTCGCGACGCCGACCGTCACCGCGTCCGCGCCGACCAGCAGGAACCCCATGGCGAGCACGGCCGACAGCCCGACGAACTCCGCCAGGTTGAGCCGCGCGTAGAACCGCGTCACCAGCCGGATCCCGCGCAGGGCCAGGTCGACGGCGACGTCCGACCGCGCACGCACCCGGTCGAGGTGGGTGTCCGCCAGCCGGAACGCGCGGACGGTCTTCGCGCCGCCGATGGTGTCCAGCAGCTGCTGCTGTTGCGCCCCGACGGCCTCGCGCTGGCTCGCGTACAACGGCTTCGCGCGCGGCACGTACCAGCGGACGGTCCACAGCTGGATCGGCACGGCGACCAGCGCGGCCAGCAGGAACCGCCAGTCCAGCACCGCGAGCGCGCCCAGGGTGAGCACCACCGTCAGCACCGAGCGGCCCAGCTCGGGCAGCGCCTGCCGGACGGCTTCCGCGACGACCGAGACGTCGTTCGTCACGCGTGTCGTGAGGTCGCCGGACCCGGCGCGCTCCAGCTGGTCGAGCGGCAGGCCGAGGGCTCGCTCGACGAAGCGTTCGCGCAGCTCGGCGAGGATCTCTTCGCCCAGCCGCGCCACCAGCGACACGCCGATCGCCGTCGCGACCGCTTGGGCGAGCGCGACCAGCACCAGGCCCACCACGGGCGTGACGAGGTCGGCCGCCGGGTGGCGCGTCGCGACCAAGTCGACGACCCGGCCGAGCAGGGGCGCGGTGAGCAGCCCGATCGCCGTCGCGGCGACGAGAGTCGTGAACGCGGCCGCGGCCCGGCCCTTCGACCGGCCGGCGAGCTCGCCGACGACGGCGCGGATCCGGCGGCCGTCGGCCACGGGGAGGAGTTCGCGGGTCATGACAGCACCGCCGCCCGGTAGTCGGCGCGACCGGCCAGCTCGGCGTGGCTGCCGACGCCGGCGATCCGCCCGTCGTCGAGGAGGACGACGCGGTCGGTCGCGGCGAGCAGCGCCGGGCTGGTGGTCACGAGGATGGTCGTGCGGCCGCGCCGCAGCTCGGCCAGGCCCGCGGCGATCCGGGCCTCGGTGACGGTGTCGACGGCGGTCGTCGGGTCGTGCAGCACGAGCACCGGCGCGTCCACCGCCAAGGCGCGGGCCAGGGCGACCCGCTGCCGCTGCCCGCCCGAGAGCGACCGCCCGCGTTCGCTGACGGCGGTCGCGACGCCGTCCGGCAGTGCCTCGGCCACCTCGTCGACGGCGGCCGCGGTCATCGCGGGTTCGGCGAGCGGCCCGGTCCCGCAGTTCTCGGCGACCGTGCCGGCGAAGAGGTCCGCGTCGTGCGCGGCCACCAGCACCACCTCGCGGACCCGGTTGGGGTCCACAGTGGACAGATCGACGGCGTCGACCGTCACGGTGCCGGTCGCCGGGTCGGCGGCGCGGCCGAGGCAGTCGAGGAGGTCGGTCGCGGCGGCCGGATCGGTGGCGACCACGCCGAGCAATTCGCCCGGGCGCGCTTCGAAGCCGACGTCCCGCAGCGCGCCGCGGCCGAGCGCGGACAGCCGGACGTGACCCGCGGCGGGCGTCGGCAGCGTGGCTTCGCCGGTGTCGACGGCGGGTGGTGCGTTGAGGACGTCGGCGATCCGCGCGGCCGACGCGCGGCCCTGGGCGAGTTCGCCGTTGACCCACGAGAAGATCGAGAACGGCGTGATCAGGTACTGCGCGAGCCCGACCGCGGCGACGAGGTCGCCGACGCTGATGTCGCCCGCGGCCGCGAGGTTCCCGCCGACGAGCGCGACGAGGGCGATGAAGATCCCGGTCAGCGCGAGCAGCGCGCCGTTGTGCCAGGCCTGCGCGCGCGCCGCCCGCAGCGTCGCCTTCAGCGAGTCCTGGCTGGTGCGGCGGTAGCGGTCGACGGCGGCGCGTTCGGCGCCGACGCCCTTGAGCACGCGCAACCCGGCGACGAGGTCGGTGGCGATGCCGGAGGCGAACGCGGAGCGTTCCTGCTCGGCCTCGCTTCGGCGTTCCAGGGGCTTCCCGATCAGGTGCGCGAGGTACAGCATCGGCGGCGTGCCGAGCAGCACCAGCAGGCCGAGCGGGACGCTCATGGTGAGCAGCACGACGGCGCTGACCAGCAGCCCGGCCAGCCCGGCGACGCCGAACGGCAGGACGCCGTTGACCTGGCCGACGCGCTTCGCGTCCGACGTCCCGACGCTGACGAGCTCGCCCGCGAGGGACTCCGCGCCGCCGCCGGGGTGCAGCACCCGGCGTCCGACGTCGAGCCGCAGGTCGTGGGCGGCGCGTTCGGCGGCGCGCTCGCCGAAGCGGGCGCCGAGGCGGTAGCTGGTCGACAGCACCGCGAAGAGCGCGCCGAGCACCGCGAGCCAGAGGAGCAGCGTGCCGACCGAGCCGCCGGCGACGGCCTGGTCGATCACCACGCCGATCACCACCGGCACCAGCGCCTCACCGCCTTGGTGGCACGCGGTCAGCAGCGCCGCGAGGCCCACCGATCGTCGTTGCCCGGCGATCGAACGGCGGAGGACTTCCCGTCCGGTCGTGCGCACCCGCGCCTCCCTGTCCTGTCGTGGGATAGGTAAGGCTAGTCTAAGTAAAGGAGTTACGGGGAGACCGTCGGCTTCGTCTCACTTGTGTCCGGCTCGCCGAAGCGGGCCAGGGCGAGCGCGGCGGCGACGGCGAGGACGAACCCGGCGAGAGCGACGACCACGAACCCCGGCCGGGTGCGGTCGCCGAGCACGAGCACGCCGACCAGCGACGGGAAGACCGTCTCGCCGAGCACCATCATCGCGGTGCTCGTGGTGACACTGCCGCGTTGCAACGCCGTCGCGTAGAAGAGCATCGCCATGCCGCCCGCGACCGCGACGGTGTAGGTGGCCGGGTCGGTGAGCAGGTCCAGCGGGGCGAGGCTGGGGATGATCCGGCCGGCGATGGCGACGACGCCGAAGCTGAGCCCGGCGACGAGCCCGAGCGCGGGCGTCCGGAGGCGGCGGCCCGCCTTCCCGGCGGCGATCCCGGCCACGGCCAGCACGGCGACGGCGCCGATCAGCCCGAGCCGGAAGCCGAGCCCGACGGGATCGGAGCCTTCGCTCTCGGCGGCGGCGCCGAGCAGTCCGAGCCCGGCGCACACGACGGCGACGGCCGCCCACTCCTTCGTCCCGAGCCGGACGCCGAGGAACCGCGCGGCGACGGCGGTGACGGCGAGACTGGCGGCTAGGGCCGCCTGTACGACGAACAGCGGAAGGACGTGCAGGGCGGCGATCTGCGCGACGAACCCGAGGACGTCGAGCGACAGGCCGAGCACGAATTTCCACTGCTTCAGGACGCGGACCAGGAGCTTCGGGTCGACGCCGGAGTTGTCGGTGCCGGTGTCCGCGGCTTTGGCGGCGACCGACTGCATCACCGAAGCCACGCCGTACGCGATCGCCGCGCCGAGCGCGCAGAGCAGTCCCCACCACATGGCGATCACTCTATTTTGTCGGTCCGGTGGGGTACGTTGCGGTCATGTCGAACACGAGTTCGAAGACGCAGCGATCGTGGCCGGCCCGCCTGGCTACCGACGAGCTGCGCCTTCAGCTGGACTTCCTGCAGTTCCTCCGCGCGACGGCGGTGAACAAGCTGGCGGGGTTGCCGCTTGCCTTGGCGGTGGCGACGCCGTTGCCGACGTCGCCGCGGTTGAGTGCGCTGGGGGTGGTGAAGCACCTGACGGCGGTGGAGCGGTGGTGGTTGTCGATCGAGGCCGGGGGAGCGGATCTGCCGTCGTTGTGGGCGGGTTCGCCGGACCCCAGCTGGGATCCGGCGCCGGAGGACACGCCGGTTTCCGTGGTGGCGGCGTACAAGGCCGAGTGGGCGCGGGCGGAGAAGTCGCTGCGGAGGCTGGGTCCGGACGACCGGACCCGGCGGCGCGGGGAGTTCACGGTTCGGTGGGTCGTGGCGCACGTGGTCCAGGAGACCGCGCGGCATGTGGGGCATTTGGACTTGCTGAGGGAGCTGGCCGATGGGGAAGTGGGGGAGTAGGGAATATCCGTGTTGCCGGTGGACTCGACCGGCTAACCTGGGTTCGTGGCCGTCGTTGCGGGATACCGCCGATTTACCGGCCCCCTGGCCCTTCGCGGGCGCCAGCGGGGTTCCGGGGCCATGCCCGCCGTCTGCGCTGTGTGACGCGCCGCGGTGAACCTCGCCGGGTGTCCGGGCCAGGGGGAGCGCTTTCGCTCACCCGTCCCGCTCACCCAGGAGGTTCCGTCGTGCCCGCACTGCTCACTCCCACCCAGCTCACTCGCGACCTCGCCGTCCGGGATCTGACCGATCCCGCCGCCGGGCCGCATGCCGTTCAGCTCGTCGTCGAGCGGGCCGTCTCCGCAGCCGCCCGCCCCGGCACCGAGATCCGGCGGTGGCCCGGCGATCGGATCGTCACCGTCGCCGACAACTACGACCGCCTCGGCTACGACCCCGCCGACGTCACCCGCGACGCTCGCTACACCCGCTATGTCGACGGAAGTCACGTGCTGCGCAGCCACTCCAGCGCGATGATCCCCGCCGCGCTGCGGGCACTCAAAGCCTGCCCGGCCGATGACGTCCTGCTCGTCTGCCCCGGCGTCGTCTACCGGCGCGACTCCATCGACCGGCTGCACAGCGGCACGCCGCACCAGCTCGACCTCTGGCGGATCACCCGCGGGACGACCACCAAAGCCGACCTCGAGCACCTCGTGACGTCCCTCGTCGAGACCCTCCTGCCGGGACGCCCGTGGCGGCTCGAACCCCGCCGGCATCCGTACACAGTGGACGGTGCCCAGCTCGACGTCGAGCACCAAGGCGAGTGGGTCGAGGTCGCCGAGTGCGGGCTGGCCCACCCGGCCGTCCTCGCGCGGGCCGGGCTCGGGGACGGCCGGTCCGGCCTCGCCCTCGGCATGGGCCTCGACCGGATGCTCATGCTGCTCAAGGGCATCCCCGACATCCGCCTGCTGCGCTCGGCGGACCCGGCCGTCGCGGCTCAGCTCACCGATCTCGCGCCCTACCGTCCGGTGTCCGCGCTGCCGCCCGTGCGTCGCGACCTCTCGATCGCCGTCGCCGCCGACGACCGGGCCGAGGACCTCGGCGACCGCGTCCGCACCGCCCTCGGCGACGACTCGGACCTCGTCGAGTCGGTCGAGATCCGGCAGGAGACGCCGTGCGCGCGGCTCCCGCCGCAGGCCCTGGCCCGGCTGGGCGCGGAAAGGAACCAGAAGAACCTCCTGGTCCGGCTGGTGCTCAGGCCGCTGGACCGCACGCTGTCGGACGCGGAGGCGAACGCGCTGAGAGATCGTGCGTACGCGGCCCTGCACCAGGGCACCGCGCACCAATGGTCCGGCTCGCAACCCCCGGAGCGCGCGGGCGGCCGGTGAAGCGGCCCGGATCCCGCCGTTGGCCATCACGACCAGGACCAGGCGAACGGCCCCAGGCCGAACGACCCGCGGCGGTGTCCGCGCACCGGAGGATCGTGCTCACCCCGGCGCAAAGCCGACCCGTAGGGTGGGGCCATGGCAGATCGGCTCTACTTCCGGCAGCTGCTCGCCGGGCGGGACTTCGCCGTCGGCGATCCCGTGGCGACGCAGATGGTGAACTTCGCCTACCTCATCGGCGACCGGGACACGCGGGAAGCGGTCATCGTCGACCCCGCCTACGCCGTGCAGGATCTGCTCTCGGTGCTCGAAGCCGATGGCATGCGGCTCACCGGGGTGCTCGCCACCCACCACCACCCCGACCACGTCGGCGGCGAGATGCTCGGCTTCGACCTGCCCGGCGTCGCCGAACTGCTGGCCATCCAGCCGGTGCCGATCCACGTCAACGGCGCCGAGTCCGAGTGGGTCCGCCGCGTGACCGGGGTCGAGGACAGCGATCTGCGCGCCCACGACCACGACGACGTCCTCGAGGTCGGGTCCGTTCCCATCCGGATGCTGCACACCCCCGGCCACACGCCCGGCAGCCAGTGCTTCCTCGTCGAGGACAAGCTCGTCTCCGGCGACACGCTCTTCCTCGAGGGCTGCGGCCGCACCGACTTCCCCGGCGGCGACGCCGAGGAGATCTACCGCAGCCTGCAAGCCCTCGCCGGGCTGCCCGGCGATCCCGTCGTCTACCCGGGCCACCAGTACTCGGCCGAGCCGTCGGCGACGCTGTCGGACGTCAAGCGCACCAACTTCGTCTACCGGCCGCGGTCGCTCGACGAGTGGAAGGTCATGTTCGGCGGCTGAGCAAGCCGTTCCACGGGGTGAAACCCCGTTGTTTCACGGACTGGGCACCGATTGACTTCGCCTGCCCGGGGCCCGACTGTCGGGACCACGCAAGCCCGAAAGTCCCCGTCCCCGGGAGAAATCCGTGTCGATTTCCACCACGGGCGTGCTCCCGCGCGCCCGGAAACGCGCCGACCGGCCGCCGCGCCGAAGCGCGCGCCGGCCCGACCTGCGGCGCTGGATCAGCCCGGTGGTGCTCATCGCCGCCTGGCAGATCGCCAGCGCCACCGGCGTCCTGCCGCCCGACAAGCTCAGTTCACCGTGGACGGTCGTGCAGGCCGGCGTCGAAGTCGCGCGCACCGGCGAACTCGGCAACGCGTTCGCCGTGTCGCTCGGGCGCGTCGGCGCCGGGTTCGCGATCGGTGCCGTCGTCGGCGTGGTGCTGGGGATCGTGTCCGGGCTGTCGCGCTGGGGCGAGGTGCTGGTCGACCCGCCCGTGCAGATGCTGCGCACGCTGCCGTTCCTCGGACTGATCCCGCTGTTCATCCTGTGGTTCGGCATCGGCGAGGAAACCAAGATCGTGCTCGTCGCTCTCGGGGTGGCGTTCCCGCTCTACCTCAACGTCCATTCCGGAATCCGCAGCGCCGACCCGAACCTCGTCGAAGCCTCGCGGGCGCTGGGGTTCAGCCGCGCGGAACGGCTCTGGCACGTGGTGATCCCCGGCGCGCTCCCGCAGGCCCTCGTCGGGCTCCGGCAGTCGCTGGGCATCGCCTGGCTCGCGCTGATCGTCGGGGAGACGGTCAACGCCGACGCCGGGGTCGGCTACCTCATCAACAACGCGCGGGAGTTCCTGCGCACCGACGTCGTGGTCGTCGGCCTCGTCCTGTACGCCCTGCTCGGCCTGGTCACCGACGCGCTGGTCCGGCTGCTCGAACGGAAGGTGCTGCGGTGGCGAACCCGGTAGCGGAGGTCCGCGACCTCACGAAGAAGTTCGGGGACCGGACGATCCTCAGTGGACTGGATCTGACGGTCGAGCGCGGCGAGTTCGTGGCGTTGCTGGGCCGCAGCGGGTCGGGCAAGTCGACACTGCTGCGGGTGCTCGCCGGTCTGGACGAGGACGTCGAGGGCCAGGTGGTGGTGGCCGGGACGGTCTCGGTCGCCTTCCAGCAGCCGCGGCTGCTGCCGTGGCGGAAGGTGTGGCGCAACGTCGTGCTCGGCCTGCGCCAGGACGGCGTGTCGAAGGCCCGCAACCGCGCGCTGGCCGAGAAGGCGCTCGCCGAGGTGCACCTGACCGAGCACGCCGACGACTGGCCGCTGACGCTGTCCGGCGGCGAGGCCCAACGCGTCTCGCTGGCCCGTGCTCTGGTGCGCGAACCCGGCCTGCTCCTGCTCGACGAGCCGTTCGGCGCCCTCGACGCGTTGACGCGGATCGCGATGCACGGGCTGGTCGTGGACCTGTGGCGGCGGCACCAGCCGGGCGTGCTGCTGGTGACCCACGACGTGGACGAGGCCCTGCGGCTCGCCGGCCGGGTCCTGGTGCTCGACGGCGGCCGGATCGTGGCCGAACACCGGCCGCGCGAAGCCGGCCACGACGACCTCCGCCGGCGCGTGCTGGCGGACCTGGGGGTGACCGAAGATGCGGTGGCGTAACGGAATCGCGGTGTTCGCGGCGGCGCTGGCGCTGGCCGGCTGCGGCTCGGCGACCGGCACCGATCCGGCGGCGGTACCGGGCCCGGTGAGCGCGGCGGACCTGGCCAAGGTGACGCTCAAGGTCGGCGACCAGAAGGGCGGCGTCAAGTCGCTGCTCACCGCGGCCGGCCTGCTCGACGGCACGCCGTACAAGATCGAATGGTCGACGTTCACCTCCGGGCCGCCGCTGCTCGAAGCCGCGTCGGCCGGCGCGATCGACGTCGGCCGGGTCGGCAACACCCCGCCGATCTTCGCGGCCGCGGCGAAGGCCAAGATCAAGGTGATCAGCGTGGCACGCAGCAACGTCGAGCGGGAGGCCATCCTCGTTCCGCCCGATTCGACGCTGCCGGACGTCGCCGCGTTGAAGGGCAAGACGATCGGCGTCGCCAAGGGCAGCTCGGCGCACGGGCAGCTGCTGAACACGCTGCACAACAACGGCTTGTCCACAAAGGACGTCAAGCTGAGCTTCCTGCAGCCGGCGGAGGCCTACGCCGCGTTCACCCAGCACACGATCGACGCCTGGGCGATCTGGGACCCCTACACCGCGCAAGCCCAGATCGAAGCGCACGCCCGGGTGCTGGCCGACGGCCGGGGCGCGTCGAACGGGCTCGGCTTCCTGACCGCGAGCACCGCCGCGCTCGCCGATCCCGGCAAGAACTCGGCGCTGCGGGACTTCGCCGTCCGGGTCGTCAAGGCGCAGAAGTGGGCCGACACGCACCGCCCGGAGTGGGCGCAGGCGTGGGCGAAGGAGACCGGGCTGAAGCTCGAAGTCGCGCAGAAGACCGTCGACGCGGGCCGCGACCAGCCGGTCGCGCTGGACGACTCGGTGATCGCGTCCGAACAACAGCTCGCGGACGCCTTCACCGAAGAGAAGACTCTGCCGGGGAAGGTGGACTTCGCCGCGTTCGCCGACCGGCGGTTCGCCCCCGACCTGGACCAGGCTAGGAGCAACGGATGACCATCACGCTGCACTGGTTCCTGCCCACCAGCGGCGACGGCCGCACGATCGTGGAACGCTTCCACGCCAACCGGTCCCTGGGCCCGTCGGCGCAACGCCAACCCGACCTGGACTACCTGGCCCAGGTCGCCCGCGCGGCCGAGCGACAGGGCTTCGAAGGCGTCCTGACGCCGACGGGCACGTGGTGCGAGGACGCCTGGCTTACGACGGCCGCGCTGATCCGCGAGACGACCCGGCTGAAGTTCCTGGTCGCGTTCCGCCCCGGGGTCATCTCGCCGACGCTCGCCGCGCAGATGGCCGGCACCTTCCAGCGGCTGTCGGAGGGGCGGGTACTGCTCAACATCGTCACCGGTGGCGACGCGGTCGAGCAGCGGCGGTTCGGTGACTGGCACGACCACGACGCCCGGTACGCGCGCACCGACGAGTTCCTGACGATCGTCCGCGGCGTCTGGTCCGGGCAGCCCTTCACCTTCGAAGGCGAGCACCTGCGCGTCGAAGGCGCGACGACGCTGGCCGCGCCGGACCCGGTGCCGCCGATCTACTTCGGCGGGTCGTCGCCGGCCGCGCTGCCCGTCGCCGCGCGGCACGCCGACGTCTACCTGACCTGGGGCGAGCCGCCCGCGCAGGTGGCGGAGAAGATCGGCAAGGTCCGCGCGCTGGCCGGCGACCGGCCGATCCGGTTCGGCGTCCGGCTGCACACGATCTCGCGCGACACGTCGGCCGAGGCGTGGGCGGAGGCGCAGAAGCTGCTGGACGCGCTGAGCCCGGAGCAGGTCGCGAAGGCGCAGGCGCAGCTGGCCGCGAGCGAGTCGGTCGGGCAGCAGCGGATGGTCGCGCTGCACGGCGGCCGGACGGACGGAGGGGTCCGCGGGCTGGAGATCCACCCGAACCTGTGGGCCGGGGTCGGCTTGGTCCGCGGCGGTGCGGGGACCGCGCTGGTGGGCAGTCACAGCGAAGTCGCCGACTTGATCGAGGAGTACCACAGCGTCGGCGTCAGCGAGTTCGTGCTGTCGGGCTACCCGCACCTGGAGGAGGCGTACTGGTTCGGCGACGGCGTCCGGCCCGAGCTGGCCCGGCGTGGCCTGCTGAAGGAGTACTAACCCCAGCGGGTCGAGGCGTAGACGACGATGTTGTCGCGGTAGGACCGCTTCGCCGCGTCGAAGCTGCCGCCGCAGGTGATGAGCCGCAGCGCGCTGCCCGGCGCGGGTCCGTACACCGCGTCGGTCGGGAACGCGTTCTTCGGGTAGCGCTGGACGGTGTCCACGACGAACCGGGTCTCCTGGCCGTCGGAGCGCGTGACGAACACCGGGTCGCCGTCGCGCAGGTCGCGCAGCCGGAAGAACGGCGCCGGGCCGGACCGGGAGTCGACGTGCGCGGCGATCACCGCCGGCCCGGGGTCTCCCGGGACCGGGCCGGCGGCGTACCACCCGACGTCTTCGAAGCGCGCCGGGGCTTCGAGCTGGTGGTCCGCGCCCAGCCCGAGCGGTACGAGCGCGGGTGCGTCGACGCCGATCGCGGGAATCCGCAGCCGCACCGGACGGACTTCGGCCGCGGTGGGCAGCGGCTTCGGCCCGGTCGCCGTCTCCGCCGGGGTGGTCGCCGCCGTCGGTGGCGCCGCGGGCGGCGGAGCCGGGGCGCAGCCCGCCACCACCAGGGCGGCGACGAGCAGCGCGCCGACGTCACCGCGCACGAGCCGCCCGGCGTCCCACGACGAACGCGGCCAGCAGCCCGGCCACCGCGAAGGCCGGCCACAGCGGCGTCCCGGACGGCGACGCCGTGCCACCACCGCCGGTTTCGACGCCCAGCTTCGGCGGCTGGGGCAGCGAAGCGCCGTCGGAGATCGGGTTCGCCTTCAGCACGCCGTTGTTCTCGAGGACGAACACGGTCGTCGAACTCCCGGCCTTGACGTCGACCTCAGGGCTGGTCTTCGCGGTACCGCTGCGCAACTGCAACGGCCAGCGTCCTTGCGGCACGTCGACGTAGGGCGAGGTGAAGCCGTAGGGCGCGTCCTGGGCGAGCAGGACACCCGGGCCGTCGACCGAGACCGGCGCTATAGCCGCCGACCCTTCGACGATCCGCAGGCGCCCCTTGCCCGCCGCGGGCGCGGTGAGGTCGTCGGTGACCAGGGTGCCCTTGAGCGTTCTGCCCGGGCCGTTCGTGAACACCAGCAGCGAATACGCGGACCGCTCGGCGATCTCGATGGTCGCCGACAGCGCGGGCGGCGTGCTGGACGCGGCGTCGGCGGGCCGCATCGACAGCGTGTACTTCCCGGGGTCGAGCGAGGAGTACGGCGTGACGGCGCCGTAGCCGGCCTTGCGGATGACGACCTTCTCGGCCTGCCCGAACGGCGCGAAGTAGATGTCCACCGGCGGGACCTTGGGGGAGAGGTGACCGACCCGGATCCAGCCGACGCCCGGGCCGGGGGCGGTCGCCGCCTCGGCCGTGACCGGCGTCAGCGCGACGAGCAGGAGGGCTGCGGCGGCCAGCCCGCCGGGTCTGAGCAGGAGCTGGGGAAGAGTGCGCATCGGAGGGCCTCTTTTCACCGGATCAGGGAGAGGAGAACGGGACGAGCAGTCCCGGGGGTGCGAACAGCGGGTAGGTGACGAGCACGCCGCCGCCGGTCCGGACGACCGACGAGGGGCGGAACAGGTCGCGCTGGCCGGTGTAGAACGCGGCCGCGCCGTCTTCACCGCCGGTGAGCAGCACCCGTCGGCGGGGTTGCCCGGCGGGGTCTTCGCCGGGGACTTCGGGGAACGCCGTGACCCGGACCGGCTGCAGCGCCGCGAGCGCGGCGATCGTCGCGATCAGCCGGGGGTCGACGCGGCCCGCGCGCAGCGGGACGGCGGCGTCCGGGGTGAAGGTGATCCGGGCCGACGCCTGGAGGGCCTCGCCCGCGTGGGCGCGGGCCGACGCTTCCGACGGCGCGGCCGGGTCGGCGGGCGGCAGCCCGAGGCGCGAGACGGTGACGCGGCCGTCGCCGGTGCCGAACACCGCGGTCGCGCCGGAGCCGTCGAAAGCCGCGTCGAGGGCCGGGTAGCGGTTCCGGAGATCGGTCTCGTCGGCGGCGAAGACGGCCCATTCGGCGGGCGGGCAGGTCGCCGCGCACGCGGCGGGCGCGACGAGCATGCCGGTCGGCCAGCCCGCCTTCGCCAGCTCGGCCCAGGCGCCGTCGTCGACCAGCACGCGGGCGCCGGAAGCGTTGACCCGCAACCAGTTCCCCGCGTCGGCCAGGGATCCGCCCCGGTCCGCCGCCGGCCGCAGCGCGGGGTAGCCGTACGCCCAGCCGACGGCGACCATCGCGACGAGCACGACCGCGGCGAGCGCGGTGCCGGTCTGCCGCCGAGCTTCCCAGCGGTGGGCCGCGCCGCGCTGCCGGGTCACGGCCTGGACGACGCCGGCCAGCAGCAGCGGCGTCACCGGCAGCAGCAGCGCGAGGACGGCGGTGTCCGGCACGCCGGGGACGAGCAGGGCCGCGACGAGAAGCAATCCGGAGACCGCGAACGGCCGCAGCGCCGTCACGGCCAGGGCGGCCACGAGGGCGACGGTCGACAGCACCGCCCAGGCCGGGTCGAGCGCGACCCAGTCGGCGACCGAGGGGCGGCCCGAAGCCGCCAGGTGCGGCCGCAGGAGCCCCGCCGCCGGGCCGAACGCGATGCCGAGCCCGAGGTTGAGCAGCACCGCCACGAGCGCGGCCCGCACGGGCGCGCGCCGCACCAGCAGCCAGCCGGCCGCGGGCAGGAAGACCAGCGCCAGTGGCGACGTGAGCACGGCCGCCAGCAGGCAGACCGCGGCCAGGACGTCGTGCCGGATCCGGGCGTCGGGCCGGGTGAGCAGCACCAGCGCGCCCAGCGCCCACACCGCCGCCAGGTGTTCGACGACGACCAGCCGCTGCAGGCCGAGCGCCAGCGGGGACGCCGCGAGCAGCAGCACCGCGGCCGCCGCCGCCCAGCGCGTCAGGCCGAGCCGCCGGGCCAGCACCCACAGCAGCAGCGCGCCGAGCACGGCGACGACGAGCATCGTTTCGCGGACCGCCACGAGCGCCGTGGCCGAGCGCCCGAAGGCGTCCGAAACCATGGTGTAGGCCGAAAGCTGCCACCAGCCGAACGGGCTGACCCCGCCGCCGCCCGCGTCGGTGAACGCCGTGAAGTGCCCGAGCGCGTAGGCGTGCGCGACGTTCACGGCTTCGGCGGGCAGGGCCGGGGCCGGCGCGGCGAGGTAGAGCACCCGCAGGCCGCCGGCCAGCGCCAGCAACGCCAGCACGACGTCGAGCGACAGCAACCGGTGCGCGGCCACCGGTTCGGAGAGCGTCGCGGGGGAGCGGCCCGAGACCGTCGTCCCCCGGCTGTGCTGGGCCATTGGACGGATCGTAGCCGCTCCCGATCACCCGTCCAGCTCGGGAGGGTTACGTCAGCCGGTCGGCCCAGTGGCCGGAAAAGCCTTGTCCCGCAAGATTATTTCCGACTGTCCGGAGTGGATCCGGAGAGTGTCCGGGTCAACGCGAGCGCGACCGTCCGGACGGCGGGCGCAACCCGTTCGGTCCGCATCCGGTTGGCCCAGCCGGAAATCGAGACCGCGGCCACCGCCTCGCCGCGGGCGTCGAGCAGCGGGCTCGCCGCGCACACGACGCCGACGCCGGACTCTTCGCGCTCCAACGCGATCCCGTCTTCGCGGACCCGTGTCAGCTGTCGCCGCAACAGACCGGGCGCGGTGATCGTCTTCGGGCTCATCCTGGGTAATCCGGCGTCGATGACCTGGTTCACCACGGATTCCGGAGAGAACGCGAGGATCGCCTTGCCGACGCCGGTGGCGTGCGCGGGGAACCGCCCGCCGATCCGCGACGGCAGTGTCGGCGCGTCCGGGCCGCGCAGCACGTCGAGGTAGACGACTTCGGTGCCTTCGAGGATCGCGAGGTGGACGGTGTTGCGGGTCGCCTCGCGCAGGTCGGCGAGGTAGGGCCGGGCCGCTTCGACCAGTCCACGGCGGGGCGAGGCCAGTTGGCCGATTTCGAACAGCCGCAGCCCCAGCCGCACCGCACCCCCCTCGCGGGTGAGGAGGCCGGTGTCGGCCAGGTGACCGGCCAACCGGTGCACCGTCGTCTTCGCCAGCCCGGTCCGGCGGGCCAGTTCGGACACGCCGAGGGCGTCGTCGCCCGGCCGGAAGGCTTCCAGCAGCGCGGCGAGCCGGGCCGCGACGAGTCCGTCGCCGCTCGCGCCGTCGTTCCGCCCAGCGGTACGCATGGGTTGAGTGTGCCCGATCCGCCGCGCGACTGTCACCGGGTCGGCAAGGAGGTGGACGTCAGTGGTCGTCGGCGCCGAGCACGAGTTTGACGCAGTGGGCGACGAGCCGCTCGCGCGAGACCTTCAGCGAGCCGTCGAGGTAGGCGATGAAGACGTTGCTCAGCGCACCCACCAGCCCGACGGCGACCATCCGGCGCTCGGTCTCGTCGCCGTGGGACAGCTGTTCGCCGACGAGCGCGGCGAACACCGGCAGCAGGTGCAGCCCGCGGCGGGTCAGCGCGGGGTCGGTCAGCGGCGCGAGCAGCAGGATCCGGCCCTTGCGGGGGTCGTCCACGATCAGCTCGACGAACGCGCGGACGGCGTTCTCGGCCCGCAGCACGGGCGTCGGCGCGTCCCGGACCGCGTCCACGAGGGCTTGCCGGGCCTGCTCGCCGACGTGCTCGTAGACGGCGGCGACCAGCTCTTCGCGGTCGGTGAAGCTCTCGTAGAAGTAGCGCTCGGTGAGCTTCGCCCGCCGGCACACCGCGCGCACGCTCGTCCCGGCCGAGCCTTCGGTGCCCAGCAGCTCGAGACCCGCGGAGACGAGCTGCGCGCGCCGCTGCGCCTTGCGGTCGTCCAGGGTCGTGCCCGCCCACGTGCGGCCCGGCATGATCACTCCTCGGTTGACTACGTGTGTTGTCAGATCCTAGCCTGACAACAGCCGTAGTCAGTCGGACTCGACGAGGAGAGCCGCCGATGACCCGCGAAGGACCCCAGCCGCTGGGCCCCGACTCGCTGACGTGGAAGTACTTCGGCGACTGGCGCGGCCTGCTGATCGCGCTGTGGGCCGGGTCGATGCAGAACATGCACCCGGGCCTCGGCGCCGGCGTCGAGCAGCACTCGCGGTTCTTCGAGGAACGCTGGCAGCGGCTGTTCCGCTCGCTGTACCCGATCGGCGGGGTCGTCTACGACGGCCCGCGCGCGCACGCGACGGCCCTGGAGGTCCGCGGCTACCACGACCGCATCAAGGGCGTCGACGCGCGAGGCCGGCGCTACCACGCGCTCGACCCGGACACGTACTACTGGGCGCACTCGACGTTCTTCGTCAGCACGATCCTCATCGCCGACCACTTCATGGGCGGTATCGGCGAGGCGGAGAAGCGGCGGCTGTTCGACGAGCACGTCACGTGGTGGCGGATGTACGACATGACCATGCGGCCGGTGCCCGGGAGCTGGGAGGACTTCCAGCGCTACTGGAAGCACATGTGCGCCGAGGTCCTGGAGGACAACAAGGCCACCCGGGACGTCCTCGACCTGCGGGGGATCGCGAAACCGCCGTTCCTGCCGTGGCTGCCGGACGTGCTGTGGCGGCCGGTGAGCGCGCTGGTCGCGAAGAACTTCCGCTGGCTGACCATCGGGCTCTACGACCGCGAGGTCCGCGACCTGCTCGGCTTCCGCTGGTCGGAGCGCGACGCCCGCCGGCACCGCCGGGTGGGGAAGCTGATCAACGCCGTCTTCAAGCTCGTCCCGCACGACCGCCGCTACCACCCGCGGGCACGCGCCGGCTGGCGCCGCGCGCGCGGCGAGGTGGCTCCGGACGCCGCCTTGGTCGAGACTCCACGCAGGAACCTGCCGCCGCTGTCCGAGCGGGGCAAGCCGGAGCACTACGCGCCGAACGTCTAGGAGGCATTCGTGAAGCTGGGATTCCACGTCGGGTACTGGGGCAGCGGGCCGACGCCGGGCGCGCTGGAAGCCGTGCTGAAGGCCGAGGAGCTCGGTTTCGACTCGGTGTGGACGGCGGAGGCGTACGGCTCGGACGCGTTCACGCCGCTGGCCTGGTACGGCGCGTCCACCAGCCGGATCCGGCTCGGCACGAACATCGTGCAGATGTCCGCGCGCACCCCGACCGCGACGGCGATGAGCGCGATGACACTGGACCACCTCTCCGGCGGCCGGATGGTGCTCGGGCTGGGCGCGTCCGGCCCGCAGGTCGTCGAGGGCTGGTACGGGCAGCCGTACCCGAAGCCCCTGGCGCGGACGCGGGAGTACGTGGACATCGTCCGGCAGGTGATCGCCCGCGAGGCCCCGGTGACCCTGGACGGCCAGCACTACCAGCTGCCGCTCCACGGCGGCACCGGGCTCGGGAAGGCGCTGAAGCCGACCGTGCACCCGCTGCGCAGGGAGATCCCGATCCACCTGGCCGCGGAAGGCCCGAAGAACGTCGCCCTCTCGGCCGAGATCGGCGACGGCTGGCTGCCGCTGTTCTTCTCCCCGAAGAGCAACGCCTTCTACAAGGCCGCCCTCGAGGAAGGGTTCGCCCGCGAGGGTGCCCGGCACACGCTGGAGACGTTCGAGGTGCCGTGCTCGATCCCGGTGATCGTGCACGACGACGTCGAAGAGGCGGCTTCGTGGATCAAGCCGTCCCTCGCGTTGTACATCGGCGGCATGGGCGCGAAGAGCGTGAACTTCCACCACGACGTCTTCGCCCGCCTCGGCTACGAGGACGTCGCCGACAAGGTCCAGGAGCTGTACCTGGCCGGCCGCAAGGACGAGGCGACCGCCGCGATCCCGACGTCACTGGTGGAGGACACGTCGCTGATCGGGCCGGCCGCCAAGATCCGCGACGAGCTGCAGGCCTGGGAGGAAACGGTGGTCACGCAGCTGCTCCTGCGCGGTGACGCGGCGACGCTGGAGAAGATCGCCCGCGCGCTCGGCTAGCGCGGGGCCCCGGTCGTGGCCTTGGTCACGACGATGGCACGATTCCCCTCGACCACTACCGGGTGCGCGCCGAGATCGAATACTCATGGCCTGCACCCGGTACGCCGTTTCGAGGAGGACCATGACGACGCTGTCCGGCCGGACGAGGTTCCGCTATTCGCTCGGCTCGTTCGTCACCGGCTCCTTCGGCACGGTCCCCGGCCTGGTCCTGGTCAAGTACCTGACCGACACCATGGCCGTGCCCGCCGGCTGGGCCGCCGCGATCGTCTTCGTGCCCAAGGCCTGGGACTTCTTCTTCAACCCGGTCGCGGGCCGGCTGTCCGACGCCGACCTGATCAAGACCGGCAGCCGGCGGCGCTTCCTGCTGATCGGCGGCATCGGGGTCGCGATCCTGTTCGCGGCGATGTTCGCCCACCCCGGCTTCGGGAGCCCGCTGCCGGACGCGCTGTACGTGGCGGTCATGTTCGCCGCCTGCGCCACCGCGTACGCGCTGTTCCAGGTGCCGTTCAACGCGCTGCCCGCCGAGCTGACCGAGTCGGCGACCGAGCGGACGAAGCTGACCAGCGTCCGGATCGGCGTGCTGGCCGTGACGATCCTGATCTGCGGCGGCGGCGCCCCGGCGATCACCGCCGCGATCGAAGGCGTCGCCGGCTACCGGATCATGGCCGTGGTGATCGGGCTGATCGTGCTGGCCGCGACGCTGCTGGTGTACTTCGGCCTCAAGGACGCGCCGGTCGGGTCGCTGCGGCCGAACACCGTGAACCTCAAGGAGCTCGTCAGCACGCTCGCCGGCTGGCGGCCGTTCCGCTGGCTGCTCGGCACGTACTTCATCCAGGCGCTGGGCATCGGCACGGTGCTCGCCGCGATCCCGTTCTTCGCCCAGCGCATCCTCGGCGACGACGCCTACGGCACGATCCTGTTCGTCATCTTCGTCGGCCCGGCGCTGGTCACCATGCCGCTGTGGCCGCGCCTCGGCGACCGCGTCGGCAAGCTCAACGGCTTCCGGCTCGCGACCGCGGCGTTCGCGATCGGCCTGCTGGGCCTGGTGTTCGCCCAGTCGATCCCGCTGGTCGTGTCGTTCGTCTTCGTGGCGCTCTGCGGCGTCGGCTACGCGGGGATCTCGGTGTTCCCGCTGGCGATCCTGCCGGACCTGATCACCGCCGAGGAGGAGCGCACCGGCGAGACCCGCGCGGGGATCGCGGCCGGCGTGTGGACGGCGGGGGAGACGCTCGGGCTGGCCTTCGGCGGCGGCCTCTGGGCGCTCATCCTGGCGTTCGGCGGGTACGTGTCCAGCACGGACGCGACGGCCTTCCAGCCGCACAGCGCGATCGTGGCGATCCTGATCGGGTCGTCGATCATCCCCGGCGTGCTCATCGCGCTGGCGCTGCCGATGCTGCGGCGCAAGGTCCTGGAACCGCGGCATGAACCCGCCTGAGGACGTCCTCGCGCGGCTGCGGGAGCTGCGCGCGGGTGACCTGCCGACGCACGGCGGGCGCACCCTGGCCTACGTCTACGACAGCGGGCTGTCCGAAGTGGACTCCCTCGGCGCGGCGGCGCACGCGCTGGCGTCGTCGGCCAACGGCCTCGACCCGACGGCGTTCCCGAGCCTGCTGCGCATGGAGAACGACCTCGTCGCGGCGGCTTCTTCGTTGCTCGGTGACGTTCCCGGCGTCGTCGGCTCGGTGACGTCCGGCGGTACGGAGTCGTGTCTGCTGGCGGTGCTCGCGGCCCGCGACGCGCGGCCCGACGTTTCGTCGCCGTCGATCGTGCTGCCGACCACCGCGCACGCGGCGTTCCACAAGGCGGCGCACCTGTTCGGGCTGCGCCGGATCGACGTCCCGGTCGACCCGGTGACGTTCCGCGCCGACCCGGCGGCGATGGCCGCGGCGATCGACGACTCGACGGTGCTGGTGGTGGCGAGCGCGCCGTCGTACGCCCACGGCGTGCTGGACCCGATCGCGTCGATTGCGGCGGCCGCTCTCGAGCGCGGGGTCCGGATGCACGTCGACGCGTGCATCGGCGGCTGGGTGTTGCCGTACTTCGCCCGCCTCGGCGCCGACGTGCCGCCGTTCGACTTCCGCGTCCCCGGTGTCACGAGCATTTCGGTGGACCTGCACAAGTACGCGTACTGTCCGAAAGGGACGTCGGTGCTGCTGCACGCGTCGGCGGAGCTGCGGCGCTCGCACTACTTCGCGAGCGCGGCCTGGCCCGGCTACACGATGCTGAACACGACGATCCAGAGCACCCGCTCGGGCGGCCCGCTCGCGGCGGCGTGGGCGGTGGTCCGCCACCTCGGCGAGGACGGGTACCTTTCGTTGGCGGCGTCCACGCGGGAAGCGGTTTCCCGGATCCGCTCCGGCATCTCCGAGATCCACGGCCTGCGCGTGCTGGGCGACCCGGTGTCCACGCTGATCGCGTTCACCGGCGACGACGGCTTCGACCTGTTCACGGTGGCCGACGAGATGAAGGTCCGCGGCTGGTACGTCCAGCCGCAGTTCGCTTTCGAAGCGTCACCGGTGAACCTGCACCTGACGGTGACGGCGGCGAACCACGGCAGCGAGAAGGAGTTCCTGACCGACCTCGCGGCTTCGGTCGACGCGGCTCGCGAGGCGGGCCCGGTCGTGATCGACCCGGCGGTCGCGGAGTTCGTCGCGGCGCTGGACCCGGCGACCTTGACGTCGGAACAGTTCGCGGGCCTCCTCGCCGCGGCCGGCCTCGGCTCCGGCGCGGGCCTGCCGGACCGGATGGCGGAGATCAACGCGCTCCTCGCAACGGCACCGGCGCCGTTGCGGGAGCGGCTGTTGCTGGAGTTCCTGGGCGCGCTTTACACCCCATGAACGGCGTGCTGACCAGCGTCATCGCGGTCTGCGGAACCTTGGCCGGGTCCGCTCTGACCTACCTCTTCGCCCGTCTCACCGCGCGGCGGACGGAGAAAGCCGCCCGCGAGGAACGCCACCGGCAGGAACTGATCGCCGCGTGTGCGGAGTTCGCGGGCTCGATGACCGAACTCCGGCAGAGGGTGGTTTCCCTATGGTTCGTGCGGCAACTGGACCCGGACGGGGCAGCGGCGCGCGCCGCGTTCACGGAGGCGGACCAGAGCGGGGCGGCGGCCGACCGGGCGCGGTTCGCGGTCCGGCTGCTCACCGGGAACCCCGAGATCCTCCGGCTCGCCGACGCCGCGTTCGACCCGGTCGGCGCCATCCGCAAGGCCGCGGATCGGGCCGAGCTCCGGGAGCACGAAGACCGCAGCCAGGAGATCCTGACCGCGTTCATCGAGGCCGCGGGCCGGCACCTCCGGTGAGGCGGCCGGCCGGGACCGGATCCCCAGCCGGCCCGCCCGCTACTGGTTTCGCGAAGCCAGGCCCGCGGGCGCCGACTTGACCGCGGCGTGGATGGCGTCGGCCAGCGCGAGCGCGTCCTCTTCGGTCAACTCGAGGGCGACGCGGGCCGAAGCGCCCAAGCCGGGGTTGCGGAAGTCGATGTTCACCGTGTGCGCGTACGGCGCGTGGACCGGGTGGTCTACGTACACGGTCCCTTCGTTCAACCGGAACCAGCCGCGGGCGCCCTTGCCGCTGCCCTCGAGCTCGAACTTCTCCGTCAGGTAAGTGCACATGGGTGAGGTCCTCTCAGGCGGTCAGCGTGCGGGAGTAGAAGTCGAGGATGCGTTCCCAGCCGTCCTTCGCGGCTTCCGGCCGGTAGCTCGGGCGGTCGACCGCGAAGAACGCGTGGCCCGCGCCCGCGTACGTGTGGAACTCGTGCTCCTTGCCCAGCTTCTCCAGCTCGGCCGCCAGCACGGCGACCTCGTCCGGGCTCGGGAACTGGTCGTCCGCCCCGAAGACCCCCAGCAGCGGGCACGACAGCTGCGAAGCCAGGCCCAGCAGCGGCTTCATCATCTTCATGGCCTCGGGCGGGTCGTTGACGACGAAGGCGCCGTAGCAGTCGACCGCCGCGTCGAGGTCCAGGGAACACGCGGACAGGAACGCGTGCCGCCCGCCCGAGCAGTGCCCGATGACGCCGACCCGGCCGTTGGCGTTTTCCAGGGCGCGCAGGTAGTCCGCCGCGCCCGAGACGTCGCCGACCAGGCGGTCGTCGGGGATGCCGCCGGCCGCGCGGACCGTCGCCGCTGCGTCGTCCGGGTCCGCGCCCGGCGCTTCGCGCGTGTAGAGGTTCGGGCAGAGCGCGTTGTAGCCCTCGACGGCGAAGCGGCGCACCATCTCCTTGGTCGCCGCGTCGTAGCCGGGCAGGTGGTGGATGACCACGACCCCGCCGCGCGGGGTCGTGTCGGTCGGTTTGGCCAGGTACGCCTCGAGCTCGTCCCCGCCGTGGCCGGTGATGGTGACGGTCCCGGCGACGATCTCGTCGGTCATCGGTTCTCCTTCGATCCCTCGGGGGTGTGGAAGTAGCGCTTGCCGCGCGAGGCGGACGCCGCCGCGGCGACGACGGCCATCACCGCGGCCGCGGTGAACACGACCACCAGGCCGTGGTGGAACGGGCCGGAAACGAGCTGGGGGAAGAACTCCCCGCCGGTCAGAGCCGAGCGGTCCGCCGGGGACAGCCCGGCCAGGACGTCCGGACCCAGCAGGTGCCCGACCGGGTTGCTGCCGAGGAACGCCGCGAACAACGTGCTGACCGGGGGCAGCTGCGCGACGCCGTCGGCGACGGCGGCCGGGACGCCGTGGGCCTGCAGCCCGCCGGTCAGCGTCTGGGGGAGCGACGACGCCAGCCCGGCGATCATCAGCGAGAAGAACACGCCGATCGACAGCGACGTCCCGGAGTTCTGGAACGTCGCCCGCATGCCGGACGCGACCCCGCGCTGCTCGGTCGGCACGCTGCTCATGATCGCCGAGGTGTTCGGCGCGGAGAACATGCCCTGGCCGATCCCGCTCAGCACGAGCAGCGCGGCGAACGCGGGGTAGGGGAAGTCCACCGGCAGGGCCAGCAGGCCGAGGAACGCCGCCGCGACCAGCAGCAGCCCGCCGGTCGAGAACAGCCGGGCCCCGAACCGGTCGGACAGGTAGCCCGAAACCGGCCCGGCGATGAGGAAGCCGACGGTCAGCGGCAGCATGTAGATGCCGGCCCACAGCGGGGTGCGCTCGTAGTCGTAGCCGTGCAGGGGCAGCCAGATCCCCTGCAGCCAGATGATGAGCATGAACTGCATGCCACCACGGGCGACCGAAGTCAGCAACGCGGCGATGTTGCCGGCGGCGAACGCGCGGATCTTGAACAGGCTCAGCTGGAACATCGGCGCGGCGACCCGGGTCTCGATGACGCCGAACAGCAGGAGCAGCAGCACGCCGGCGCCGATCCCGCCGAGCACCCAGGGGCTGCCCCAGCCGGTCGCGGCGTCTCCGTAGGGCTGGATGCCGTAGGTGATCGCGGCCAGCAGCAACGCGGTCCCGGCGGCGAAGGTGATGTTGCCGCCCCAGTCGACCTTCGCGCGCTTCGGCGTCCCGACTTCGCGCAGGCTGCGGATCGACCAGATCGTGCCGAGCAGCCCGAACGGCACGCTCACCCAGAACACCGCGCGCCAGTCGATCTCGGCGAGCAGCCCGCCGACGACCAGGCCGAGGAACTGCCCGGCCAGCGCGGTGATCTGGTTGACGCCGAGCGCCATCCCGCGTTGTTCCGCCGGGAAGGCGTCGGTCAGGATCGCGGCCGAGTTCGCCGTCAGCATCGACCCGCCGACGGCCTGGACGATCCGCCAGCCGATCAGCCACAACGCGCCACCACCGGCGTGGAACGGGTCGAACGACAAGGCCACCGACGCGACGCTGAAGACGACGAAGCCGAGGTTGTACATCTTGACCCGGCCGAACATGTCGCCGAGCCGCCCGAGCGTCACCACCAGCACGGCCTGCACCAGCAGGTAGCCGAGGATCATCCAGAGCAGGTAGCCGATGTTGCCGGGCGCGAGGGGGTCGAGCCCGATGCCGCGGAAGATCGCCGGCAGCGAGATGATCACGATCGAGCCGTCGAGCGCGGACATCAGCACGCCGAGCGTGGTGTTCGAGAGCGCGACCCACTTGTAGCGGCTCGGGGTTTCGGTGACGGTCACAGCTCGTCCGCCAGCCGCTCGATGAGCGGGATGGCCGCGATCAGCTCGCGCTGCTCGGCCGCGGTGAACTTCTCGGCCAGCGCGGTCGCCATCTTCTCCGTCGTCCGCGAACGGCGGTCGGTGAGCAGCTTGACGCCGGTTTCGGTGACCGACATCAGCACCTTGCGGCCGTCGGAGTCGTCCTTGCGCCGCTCGACGAGCCCGCGGTCGACGAGCCCGGCCAGCGTCACGCCCATGGCCTGCGGCTTGACGCGTTCGAGGTCGGCCAGACACCCGGGCGTGGCCGGGCCCTCCCGGTCGAGCCGGGAGAGCACCGACCGTTCGGGCAGCGTCAGCTCCCCGACGACGTACCCCTGCCGCAGCCGCCGGATCACCCGGCCCAGCGCGACGCGCAGGTCCGCGCTCGCCTGGAGGAGGTCCTCGTCCGTCACGATCGTCAACCTAGACTGATAAACCTGGGTTGATCAACTCGGACGGACCGGCCGCTATCGGGTGAGCGGGGAGCTTTCGCTCAGTGGACGTGCACCGGCTCCCACTCGGGAAACAGGTCCGGCCCGGTCGCCTCACCCAGGCAGCCGTCCAGGGCCTTCAGGAGTGCTTCCCCCGCCAGATCGACGCCGATGAACACCAGCTCCTGCCGCGGTTGCGCGGCCACCCCGTGCGGCTCGAACCGGGCCACCGCGCCGGCCTGCGACCACAGCCCGGTCACCCCGGGCCGGGACGCCAGCGCGAAGAACCCCTTGGACCGCAACACGGTCCCGAACTCGCCCGAGTCCAGCCGCCGCGTCACGAAGTCCCACAGCGCCACCGGGTCGAACGCCCGTGACGCTCGGAAGACGACGCTGGAGATCCCGTACTCCTCGGTCTCCGGCACGTGGTCGCCGTTCAGCTCGGCCACCCACCCCGGCGCCTCCTGGGCCCGCTCGGCGTCGTAGCGGCCGGTGCGGAAGACCCGGTCGAGCGGCACCTTCCCGAAGCTGCCGGTGACGACGTCCGCGGCGGGGTTGAGCCGCCGCAGCGTCGCCACCAGGCGGTCGACGTCCGGGACGAGGTCGGTCTTGTTGAGCAGCAGGACGTCGGCGAACTCGACCTGGTCGACCAGCAGGTCGCTGACCGTCCGTTCGTCACCCTCGTACTGGTCGAGCCGGCGCTCCACGAGGGAGTCGCCGGCCGCCAGCTCGCGGGTGAAGTTCGCCGCGTCCACCACCGTGACCATCGTGTCGAGGTGGGCGACGGCGTCCAGGAAGGTGAACGTCGCCGCCACCGGCATCGGCTCGGAGATCCCGCTCGACTCGATCAGCACGTGGTCGAAGCGGCCGTCCGAGCAGAGCGCGGCCACCTCTTCGAGGAGGTCCTCCCGCAGGGTGCAGCAGATGCACCCGTTGGTCAGCTCGACGAGGCGCTCCTGCGAGCGCACGAGCGCCGCGTCGATGTTGACCTCGCTCATGTCGTTGACGATCACCGCGACCCGCAGGCCCACCCGGTTGGCGAGGATGTGGTTGAGCAGCGTCGTCTTGCCCGCGCCGAGGAAGCCGGACAGCACCGTGACCGGGACGGTCACGAGTGGAAGTGCCGCATCAGCCGGCGCGGAACCAGCTGGACCTCGCCGTCGACCTTGATCGGCACCAGGTCCGGCACCGCCGCCTTCCACTGCGCCCGCCGGGACCGCGTGTTGCTGCGCGACTTCTTCCGCTTGGGGACGGCCATCAGCGCGTCCCCCGCTTCCCGTAGCGGCGGTGGAACTTCTCGACCTGGCCGGCGCTGTCCATGATCCGCTGGGTGCCCGTCCAGAACGGGTGCGACCACGAGCTGATGTCGACCTGCACGAGCGGGTAGGTCACGCCGTCGGACCACTCGATCGTCTTGTCGGAGGTGATGGTGGAGCGGGTCAGGAACGCGTCGCCGGTCGACGAGTCCTTGAACACCACGGGGTGGTAATCGGGGTGGATTCCGGTCTTCACTGGTCTTCCTTTCGGTTCGCCGCGGTCGCGTCGTGCCGCGCCGGGTCGGGCTCGGTGTCCTCGCACGGTTCTTCGTGCCAGTCGCCGAACGGGTCGGGGTAGCGCGCCCACGCTTCGGGTCCTGCCGCGAGTTCCTCTTCGGTCAGTAGAGCGCCGCGCAGGGCCGAGTCGATCTCGTCGGGCGTTGTCTGGTCCGTCACCACGACGAGCTCCTGCGCGCGGTCGCCGTGCAGCGGGTGCCAGCGCAGCGACGCCAGCGTGCGGCGCTCGGGCGAGACGTCCGTCCACTCCGGACCGTCCGGCGCGGCGAGCCACGGCCCGGCGTGGCCGATGCCGAGGCCGCCGCCGGCCGACTCGATCCAGAACGCGACGTCGGGCTGGCTCGCCACCCAAGCGCGGCCGCGGGTCCGGACGACGCCGTCGAGCAGGACGTCCAGGGCGTCGTGCAGGCGCTCGGGGTGGAACGGCCGCTGCGCGGTGAAGGTGACCAGCCCGATGCCGCAGTCGACGTGCACCGGCGGCTCGCCGCGCAGGAGAGCGCCGTGCATGTCGGTGACCTCGCCGCGGCGGGCGTCCGGCGGTACGGCGTCGAGCACGCTGTGCCCGTCGATCCGGCCCAGCTCGACCCGGGGCACCGACGGCGCGACCCGGTCGAGGACTGCCGACGCCTTCGCCGCGGTCCACGCGTCGGGCGCCGCCCCGGCCAGCACCAGGACGTCGGCGAACTCGACCTGCGAGAGCGCGACCTGCGCGACCGTGCGTTCGTCCTCCGGGCTGGCCTGCAGGTTCCGCTCGGCGAGGACGTCGTCGCCGGTCGCGTCGGCGAGGAAGGCCGCGCAGTCGACGACGGTGAGCACCGCGCGCAGGTCGACGTCGTCGCTCACCGGGTGGTCGCCGACCAGGACGGAGCGGATCGCCCAGCTCACCGGCTCCGGCTCCATGGCCTCGTCGAGCCGGACGACGATCCGGCGGACTTGCGGCAGCCGGGCCAGGTGCCGAAGCAGGGGGAGCAGGTCTTCGCGCAGCGTGCAGGACACGCAGCCGTGCGCCAGTTCGAGCACGGTCAGCTGGTCGCGCTGCTCGAGCCGGAGCCGGCGGCGGACGACGCCGGAGTGGATCTCGCGCAGGTCGTGGTGGACGACGGCGGTGCCGGGCGCGGCGCCGCGCAGCAGCTCGGCCAGTTCGGCGTTCGGGCCCGGGGCGAGGCCGCTCACGAGGACGAGCGGGACGCGGGGGTCAGGGGTCACGAGAGCTCCAGGAATACGGGCGGGGTACGGTGCGTAGAGTAGATGAAAACGACAACCACTATCAACTCAGGAGGTCTCGTGTCCGCCGTGTGCCAGGTCACCGGCCGCAAGCCGGGCTACGGCAAGCAGGTCTCGCACTCGCACCGCCGCACGTCCCGGCGCTGGGAGCCGAACCTGCAGAACCGCCGGTACTTCGTGCCGGGCGAGGGGCGCTGGGTACGCCTGCGCGTCTCCGCCAAGGGCATGAAGACGATCGACAAGCGGGGCATCGAGGCCGTCGTGGCCGAACTGAAGGCAAGGGGAGTGAAGCTGTAATGGCGAAGAGCACCGACGTCCGCCCGGTCATCAAGCTGCGGTCCACCGCGGGCACCGGCTACACATACGTCACGAAGAAGAACCGGCGGAACGATCCCGACCGGATGGTCCTGCGCAAGTACGACCCGGTCGCGCGCGAGCACGTCGAGTTCAAGGAAGAGCGCTGATGGCCAAGAAGTCCAAGATCGCGAAGAACGAGCAGCGGAAGGTGGTCGCGGCGCGGTACGTCGCCCGGCGCCGCGAGCTCAAGGCCGTCATCGCGTCGCCGGCGTCGTCGCCGGGTGAGAAGGCCGAGGCGGTCGTCGCGCTGCAGAAGCTGCCGCGCGACGCGAGCCCGACCCGCATCCGCAACCGCGACGCCGCCGACGGGCGTCCGCGCGGGTACCTGCGGAAGTTCGGGTTGTCGCGGGTCAAGGTGCGCCAGGCCGCGCACCGGGGCGAGCTGCCCGGCGTCACGAAGTCGAGCTGGTGAGCCGGGTGCCGAAGCCGAACCGGGACCGCCCGGCCAAGCGCAAGGTGAACCTGTTGCGCGCCAACAAGGTCACCCACGTCGACTGGAAGGACGTCGAGCTGCTGCGGAAGTTCATCTCCGACCGGGGCAAGATCCGCGCCCGCCGCGTGACGGGGTTGACCCCGCAGCAGCAGAAGCAGGTCGCGACGGCGATCAAGAACGCCCGCGAGATGGCCCTGCTGCCGTACCCGGCGTCGGGGCGCACGAGCTGACGGCGTCACGCCACCCGGAGGTTCTCCGGGTGGCGTGACCCACGCTGGGCTGGCGCGTGGGTGAACCGTCAATAAACTCCCGCCCATGGACGACCCGCACTACCTTTCCGGCCTCCAGCTCACCGGCCGCCGCGTTGTCATGTTCGGCGGCGGCAGCGTGGCCCAGCGGCGGCTGCCCCGGCTGATCAGCGCGGGGGCGCGCATCGAGCTGGTGTCTCCGCACACGACGCCGTCGGTGCAGGGGATGGTGGACGCGGGCGAGCTCGTCTGGCACGAGCGCGGTTACGCCGAGGGTGACCTGAAGGACGCTTGGTACGCCCTGGCCTGCACGAACGACCCCGGCGTCAACGCGGCGATCTGCGCCGAGGCCGAGCGCGAGCGCGTGTTCTGCGTCCGCGCCGACGAGGGTGAGTCCGGCTCCGCGGTGACCCCGGCGTCCGGGCGGCACGGTGGTCTCCTGTTCGGGGTCCTGTCCGGCGGCGAGCCGCTGCGGTCGGCGGCGGTGCGCGACTCGATGCTCGACGGCCTGCACAACGGCACGATCGAAGACGGCCGGCAGCCGCACCCCGAGGGCACCCTGCCCGGGGTGGCCCTGGTCGGCGGCGGCCCGGGCGACCCGGAGCTGATCACGGTCCGCGGCCGCCGGCTGCTCTCGCGCGCCGACGTCGTCGTGGTCGACCGGCTGGGGCCGCGCGAGCTGCTCGACGAGCTCGCGCCAGAGGTCGAGGTCGTGGACGCGGCCAAGATCCCCTACGGCCGCGCGGCCAGCCAGGACGTCATCAACCAGACGCTGATCGAGAAGGCCAAGGAGGGCAAGTTCGTGGTCCGCCTCAAGGGCGGCGACCCGTACCTGTTCGGCCGCGGCTTCGAAGAGGTGCTGGCCTGCGCCGAGGCGGGCGTCCCGGTGACGATGGTCCCGGGCATCACGAGCGCGTTCGCGGTCCCGGCGGTGGCGGACGTCCCGGTGACCCACCGCGGCGTGGCGCACGAGGTGGTGGTGGTCTCCGGCCACGTCGCCCCGGGCGACGACCGGTCCCTGGTGGACTGGGAGCTGCTGGCCCGCATGCGCGGCACGATCGTGCTGATGATGGGCGTGGAGCGGCTGCCGCAGTTCGCGAAGGCCCTGCTGGACGGCGGCCGCCCGGCGGACACCCCGGTGGCGATCATCGAGGACGGCACGATGCGCACCCAGCGGACGCTGCGGTCCACATTGGACACGGTGGTCACGGACGCGGCGGCCTCGGGGGTGCGGCCCCCGGCGATCATCGTGATCGGCCCGGTGGCGGGCCTGGCGCCGGTTCAGTCCTCGTAGCAGCTCGCGGCGAAGTCGCGGATCGCGTCGGACAGGCGGGTCGGGTCCAGCCTCAGCTCGACCGGGCTGCGCGCCTGGACGAACTCCGCCTCCGGCATGTCCACGGCCAACGTGTCCGCGTCGCCGAAGGGGTGGATCGGGTCGCCCTGGTGGCCGATCACCAGCGCCCGCGTCGTGATCTTGCGGCGCACCGACTTCGGCGGCGCGATCCGGCCGAAGAGCACCCCGTGCAGCAACGCCGCCATCGGGGCGGGGCGCTGCGAGAGCGTGTCCGTCACGACGTCGACCCACTGGTTGCCGTGCGGGACCAGGGACGCCACCAGCGCCACCGCCTGGACCGTCACCGGCAGGAACCGGGCCGCCATCAGCAGCGGCGCGAACGTGATCAGCCCCGCCACGATCGCGTTGTCCAGCACCGGCATCTCGACGATCAGCCCGCGCACCCGCGACGCATCCTGCACCGCGACCTCCAGCGAGACGTTCGCACCCAGGGACGTCCCGCCGATGACCGCCGACGAGACCTCGAGGTGGTCCAGCAGCGCCAGGGTCTGCTCCGCGAACGACGGCATCGAGTAGAGCCACGACTCGGTCGGCCGGTCGGAGTCGCCGTGGCCGAGGAGGTCGAGCGTGACCACCCGGAACCCGGCGCGGGCCAGCCGGCGCGCGAGGGGCGCGTGCATCCGGCGGGTCAGCATGATGCCGTGGGTGAGCACGACGACGCGGTCGCCGCTGCCGAACTCCGTGTACCAGAGCCGGTGCCCCTCGTGCTCGAACGAGCCGGTCAGCTCGATCGGGCGGGACGCCCGCCGGACGGGCGTGGAAGGGGGTTCGGGTTCGATCGCGGTCGCGCTGCTGGCCGGGCTCATGTCCCACCGTCCTCCCCGGGTCCTGGTGCACCTCTGTTCAGGAAAGCATCCCCTGACCACGTTGGCACGGTGACACTCGCGTCAATTGACAGCGTGCCAATGGCGGGTCGTCGCGGGCATGGGTCAAGATGACCCCATGACCGCTACTGCTGACAGCTTGCCCGACCTCGTCTCGCTGAAGGTCGACGTCGCCGGCCCCGTGGCCGAAGTGACGCTCCTCGGCCCGTCGAAGGGCAACGCGATGGGCCCGGACTTCTGGCGCGAGCTGCCCCTGGTGTTCCGCGCGCTGGACGCGGACCCGCAGGTCAGGGCCGTCGTGCTGACGGGCAGCGGCAAGAATTTCTCCTACGGCCTCGACCTGCCCGCGATGATGGGCGACTGGGCGCCGATGCTCGGCGGCGACAACCTCGCCGGCCCGCGGACGGCCTTCCTCGACCAGGTCCGGTCGCTGCAGGCGGCGGTCAGCTCGATCGCGGAATGCCGCAAACCGGTCGTAGCGGCCGTTTCGGGCTGGTGCATCGGCGGCGGGGTCGACGTCGTCGCGGCCGCGGACATCCGCCTGGCCAGCGCGGACGCCAAGTTCAGCGTCCGCGAGGTGCGCGTCGCCATCGTGGCCGACCTCGGCAGCCTCCAGCGGCTCGCCTCGATCGTCGGCGAGGGGCACCTGCGGGAGCTCGCGCTGACCGGCAAGGACATCGACGCCGCACGCGCCGAGAAGATCGGCCTCGTCAACGACGTCCACCCCGACCAGGAGGCGCTGCTCGAGGCGGCGCGGGAACTCGCCGGGGCGATCGCTGCGAACCCGCCGCTCGTGGTGCAGGGTACGAAGCAGGTACTGGCGACGAACACCGAGCGCCAGGTCGCCGACGGCCTCCGGTACGTCGCGGCGTGGAACTCGGCGTTCCTGCCCAGCAAGGACCTCGGCGAGGCGGTCCAGGCGTTCATGGAGCGTCGCGCGCCGGAGTTCACGGGCGAATGACGGAGGAGGCACTGTGACCGCTTCGGAAGTCCACCACGCGTTCCGCGTCGCGCGGGACTACCTGCTGACCCACCGCGAGGACTACGAGACCGCCTACCGCGACTTCGCCTGGCCGTCGCTCGACGAGTTCAACTGGGCGATCGACTGGTTCGACGTCGTCGCCCACGACCCGGACAACGCCGAGCGGTACGCGCTGTGGATCGTCGAAGAGGACGGCACCGAGAACCGCTGGACCTACCCGGAGATGTCCGGCCGGTCCAACCAGGTCGCCAACTGGCTGCGGGGTCTCGGCGTCCGCCGCGGCGACCGGCTGATCCTCATGCTGGGCAACCAGGGTGAGCTGTGGGAGACCATCCTCGCCGCGATCAAGCTCGGCGCGGTGATCATCCCGGCGTCGACGCTGCTCGGGCCGGCCGACCTGACCGACCGCGTGGAGCGCGGCGCGGCCAAGCACGTCGTGGTCCGGTCGGTGGACGCGCCGAAGTTCGCGGACGTCGGAGGCGACTACACGCGGATCGCCGTCGGGGAGCCCGTCGAGGGCTGGCAGCAGTACTCGGCCGCCTTCGCGGAGTCCCCGGAGTTCACCCCGGACGGCCCGACGCAGGCCGGCGACCCGCTGTTGCTGTACTTCACCTCCGGCACGACGGCGAAGCCGAAGCTGGTGCAGCACACGCACGTGTCGTACCCGGTCGGCCACCTGTCCACGATGTACTGGATCGGGCTGGAACCGGGCGACGTCCACCTGAACATCTCCTCGCCCGGCTGGGCGAAGCACGCGTGGAGCAACTTCTTCGCTCCCTTCAACGCCGAAGCGACGGTGTTCCTCTACAACTACAACCGCTTCGACGCGGGTGCGCTGATGGCCCAGATGGACCGCTGCGGCGTCAGCAGCTTCTGCGCGCCGCCCACGGTGTGGCGGATGCTCATCCAAGCCGACCTGACCGCGCTGAAGACGCCGCCGAAGAAGGTCGTCGGCGCGGGGGAGCCGCTCAACCCCGAAGTGATCGAACAGGTCCGGAAGTCGTGGGGCGTCACCATCCGCGACGGCTTCGGCCAGACCGAGAGCAGCGTCCAGATCGCGAACACGCCGGGCCAGGACGTCGTGCCCGGCTCGATGGGCCGCCCGCTGCCCGGGTTCGTGGTGGCGCTGGTCGACCCGGTCAGCGGCGAACGCGCGTCCGAGGGCGAGATCTGCCTCGACCTGCAGCACCGGCCGGTCGGCCTGATGACCGGCTACGCCGACGACGACGAGCGCACGGCGGCGGCCTTCGCGAACGGCTTCTACCACACCGGTGACGTCGGTTCGATCGACGAACGCGGCTACATCACCTACGTCGGGCGCACGGACGACGTGTTCAAGGCGTCGGACTACCGGATCTCGCCGTTCGAGCTGGAGAGCGTGCTGATCGAGCACGAGGCCGTGGCGGAGGCCGCGGTGGTCCCGGCTCCCGACCCGATCCGGCTCGCGGTGCCCAAGGCCTACGTCGTGCTGGCTTCGGGGCACGAACCGACCGCGGAGACGGCGAGGGCGATCCTCGCGTACTGCCGCGAGCACCTGGCGCCCTACAAGCGCATCCGGCGGCTCGAGTTCGCGGAGCTGCCGAAGACGATCTCGGGCAAGATCCGCCGCGTCGAGCTGCGGGGCCGCGAGAACGACCCGAAGCGCGCCGCGGGCACCGAGTTCCGCGAAGAGGACTTCCCGGACCTCAAAGGCTGAGCCGCTCGTCAGGCGCGGGTGCCCTCGACCTGGCGGCCGTCTTCGGTGGAGCAGACGGTCACCGGGTCGTTCGGGCCGCTGCCGCACGTCCACTCGTCGAGGACGACCGGACCCGGGCCGTCGGCGGAGGCCGCCTCGGCCGGGGTCAGCTTCGCGAAGTAGTCCTTGAGCAGCTGGGTCGCCGCGGCGCAGTCGACCTTGCCGTGCGCGACGACGGTCGTCTTCGCGCCGCCCGTGCCGGTGACGTCGCCGCAAGGCACGCCGGGGGCCGTCGACCCGGCCGCCGCGGCCGCGGCGGGGACCGGCGCGGGCTCGCCGGAGGACGGCGCGGCGGGCGCCGGGTCACCGCCGCCGCAGCCGGCCAGGACGGCGGTCGCGGCGACGAGCAGCAGGGGGTAGGCGAGTGTCTTCATGGGCCCTTCAGGAGCGGGAACGGTCGACAGGGGTCACTCGGAGGGCACGACGGCGGCGAACACCGTCTGCTCGCCCTTGGTGCAGGTGGTGCCGCCTTGGGCGGCCGGCGGCCCGGACGTGCACAGCCAGCCGTCGACGGTCTCGTTCACCGCGTCGTTCGACCCGGCGCCCTGGCGCCCGGCGATCTTGCGGTGGAAGTCGCCGACGAGCTTCGTCGCGGCGGCGCAGCTGACGCCGGCCGAGCCGCTGTCGAACACGTAGAGCGTCAGCCCGCTGGCGGCGGTCACCGTGCCGCAGGACCCGGGCACCGACGGCGGCGCGCCGGCCGGCTTCGTCACCGGTGCGGGCGCGGACGAGCTGCCGTCGGCGGGTGGTGGCGGGGGAGCGGTCGTCGAGGACGACGGAGCCGCCGAAGTCGTGACGGCCGCGGACGACGGCGGCGCCGGCGCGGCGGGCTCGGCGGAGCAGGCCGCGAGCGCGGGCACGGCGAGGCAGGCGGCGAGCAACGGCCGCCACGTCCTCGTGGTGGTCGGGTGGGGCACCGCGATCGTTCCTCCCCGGTCAGGCTGGCCCGGTCATTCTGGCCCACCGGGCCGGGGCATCGTGGGCCGACTCGCCCACAGGTGTGCGGCAGATTACTCCAGCCGGGTGGCGGCGCGGTCCGGTGGCCGCCGGAAGAATGTCCACAATGGACGGTTAACATTCCGTTCACGCTCCGAAACCTCACGCTGCCATCAAGAATCGATCGGTCTAATTCCGGCCGCGTCGGTTAACAATCCGGCCCCGCGCGCCGAAGATCTTGGTGGAGGCCGAAGAGCTTCCCGTCCCCGACGCCCGTCCCGAGCCCGTGAGAGCGATGAACGCCGACGCTGTGACCAGCCCCGAACCCAGCACCGACGAGACCACCGGCCCGGCTGGCCCGCCCACCGTCCCCAGCAGCGTCGTCTGGTGCTGCGGCCGCCCGTACGTCCTGGAGGCGCGCCCCGGCCGCGCCCGCTGGATGGGCACCGACTACCGGGGCCGCCCCGAGGCGCTGAGCAGCGCCGAACTGCAGCGGCGCGGCTGGAGCCACCGCCGCGCGTGCTGACTACGCTGGCCGGGTGAGCACCGCCGCACCCGAACCCGCCGCTCAGGCGAGCGCCGCCGAGCCGTCCCTGCTGAAGCAGGCGTTCAACGTCCCCAACATGCTGTCGCTGCTGCGGCTCGCCGGCGTCCCGGTGTTCCTGTGGCTGCTGCTGGGGCCGGAGGAGGACGGCTGGGCGCTCGCGCTGCTGGTGTTCAGCGCGCTGACCGACTGGCTCGACGGCAAGCTGGCCCGCTGGCTCAACCAGATGTCCCGGCTGGGCCAGCTCCTCGACCCGGCGGCCGACCGGCTCTACATCCTCGCGACGCTGATCGCGTTCCTGGTCCGCGGCATCATCCCCTGGTGGGTCGTGGTGCCGCTGGTGCTGCGCGAAGCGGTGCTGGGGGTGTGCGTGGTGGTGCTGCGCCGCCGCGGCTTCGCCCCGCCGGAGGTGACCTACATCGGCAAGGGCGCGACGTTCGTGCTGATGTACGCGTTCCCGTGCCTGCTGCTCGCCCAGGGCGGCTCGGACATCGCGGCGGTGGCGCGGCCGGTCGGCTACGCGTTCACCATCTGGGGCGCGGTCCTGTACGTGTGGTCCGGTGTCCTTTACGTGGTCCAGGCGCGCAACGCCCTGCGCGGCGCCGCGTCTCCGGAGGGCTGAGCGCCACCGCATCCCGCGCACGCCGGCTCGTCCCCGCGCCACGGCCCGCCCGCCCGCGCCGGCTCATCCCGCGCCACGCCACGGCCCGACCGCCCGCCCGCGCGCTGCCGGGCGGTCTGGTTCCGGCCTGCTGTGGACGGGCTTCCCGGGCGCGGCGGCTCGTTCCGCCGGCTCGGCCGGTTGTCGTGTGGCCGGGTGGGCCCGTGCCTCGATCGCCCGGGCCCGCCCCCGGCGCCCCGGTGCCGGCCTGCCGGCGCGGCGATCTCCCCGGGGCGCCGCCCATCCCCGCCGGCCGATCCCACGACTGAGCGCGACGTTTTCCCGGCCCGTGCCGGGCGGCTGCGCCGTGTGGGTGTAAGACTTCGCGCAGCACGTTTCGCCAGTGAGGGCATGAAAGGGGACCGGCGGTGTCCGCTCCTGAAGAGCTTCGCTACACCGAGGAACACGAGTGGGTCGCCACCCGCGGCGAGGACACCCTCGTCCGCATCGGCATCACCGAGTACGCGCAGGACCAGCTCGGCGACGTCGTCTTCGTCGACCTGCCCGAGGTCGGCCGCCAGGTGAGCGCGGGCGACGTCTTCGGCGAGGTCGAGTCGACCAAGAGCGTTTCCGAGCTGTTCGCGCCGGTCGACGGCGAGGTCGTGGCCGTGAACGACGCCGTCGCCGACTCGCCGGAGCTGATCAACAGCGACCCCTACGGCGAGGGCTGGCTGATCGAGATCCGGCTCGACGACCCGGCGGGCCTGGAAGCCCTGCTCGAAGCCGAGGCGTACGACGCCCTGACCAAGGGCTGAAGCCCGCTCCCACCCGGTCGGACCAGCACTGCGCCGGTTCGGGGAGCCGGGGCTCGGAGAATCGATCAGGCACGGTACGTTGGCAGCTACACGTTCTTGAGTACTAGGCAACACAGCATGTGTGGAGGAGAGCTCAGGTGAGCACGAACGACGGGCCCGGCGGCGTTCCCCCGGAGCAGTCTCCGGAGCGGACCTCTGTCTTCCGGGCCGACTTCCTGGCCGAAGCCGAAGGCCACGAGTCCGCCCCGGCCGCGGAAGCACCGGTCCAGGGCGTCGACGCCCTGCCGCCGGGTTCCGCCCTGCTGGTCGTGAAGCGCGGGCCCAACGCGGGTTCGCGCTTCTTGCTCGACCGCGACACCACCAGCGCCGGACGGCACCCGGACAGCGACATCTTCCTGGACGACGTCACGGTCTCCCGCCGGCACGCCGAATTCCGGCGTGAGGGCGGCGAGTTCGTCGTCATCGACGTCGGCAGCCTCAACGGCACCTACGTCAACCGCGAGCCGGTCGACCAGGCCGTCCTCGCGGGTGGCGACGAGGTGCAGATCGGCAAGTTCCGCCTGGTCTTCCTGACCGGCCCGGGTCACGGGGGCCAGGGGGCGCAGTGACGGCGGCCGGGCGGCCACAGAACCACGGGTTGAGCATCGGGGCGGTCCTCGCGCAGCTGCGCGGGGACTTCCCCGATGTCACCATCTCCAAGATCCGGTTCCTCGAAGCGGAAGGCCTGGTCACCCCGGGCCGGACGCCTTCGGGCTACCGGCAGTTCGCCGCGGCGGACGTGGAGCGCCTGCGGTTCGTCCTGGCCGCCCAGCGGGACCACTACCTCCCGTTGAAGGTCATCAAGGAGCAGCTGGACGCGGCGGACTCGGGAGCCGAGCCCGCCGCGGCCCTGCCCCGCCCGCCGCGCCGGCTGGTGCCGATCGACGCCCCGGCGGAGAACGTCGGCCTGCCCGTGGCGGAGGACTTCGCCACCGGCAAGGAGCTGCGCCTGACCCAGGAGGAGCTCCTGGAGCAGTCCGGCATCGACGCCGCCACGCTGACCGAGCTGCAGCAGTACGGCTTGGTCCGGCCGGGCACCGCCGGGTTCTTCGACCCGGACGCGGTGCTGGTCGCGCGGACGGTGAAGGCGATGACCGAATTCGGTATCGAGCCGAGACACCTGCGTGCCTTCCGCGCCGCGGCCGACCGCGAGGTCGGGTTGCTGGAGCAGATCGTGACCCCGGTGTATCGGCACCGTGACCCGGAAGCGAAGTCCAGGGCCGACGAGGTGGTCCGGGAGGTCGCGGCACTGTCCGTGACCCTCCACACGCTCCTCGTCAAGGCGGGAATCCGCGGCGTCACGGGGTGTTGATCCGTAACGGGGCGGTGAGATCCTCTTTGCGGTCCCATGTCAATGACTGAATGTTCGGTGCCGCATGCCGTACCGTGAAGGCAAGGGTTTGCGGCAGGCGAACCGAGATAGTCTCGACAGCGAGCACAGTGCGGGGATGACGGGTAGCGTCGGCAGTGACGGCGCCCGGCCGAACCAGCGCCTGCGCCCGCGTGCACGAGAGGGAGGCGAAGCCCGATGAGCGAAATGCGCGTCGTCGGTGTGCGGGTCGAGCTGCCCGCGAATCAGCCGATCTTGTTGCTGCGGGAGACCGAGGGTGAACGGTACCTGCCGATCTGGATCGGCTCGGTCGAAGCGACCGCCATCGCCTTGGAGCAACAGGGAGTCCGGCCGGCTCGTCCGCTCACGCATGACCTGCTGAAAGAGGTCATCGGGGCGCTCGGCCGGGAGCTGGAGCAGGTCGTCATCACCGACCTCAAGGAAGGCACGTTCTTCGCGGAACTGGTCTTCGACGGCGACATCCGGGTGTCCGCCCGGCCGAGCGACTCGGTCGCGCTGGCCCTGCGGATCGGCGTCCCCATCCACGCCGTGGACGCGGTGCTGGAAGAGGCGGGCCTGATCATCCCGGACGAGCAGGAGGACGAGGTCGAGAAGTTCCGCGAGTTCCTCGACTCCGTGTCGCCCGAAGACTTCCGGGGTGCGGACACGTGAGCACTTGCCTTGACGCGGACGTCAACGTCTAGCGTCGGGGGCATGCGGATCGGAGAGCTTGCGCAGCGCACGGGTGTCACCACCCGTGCGCTGCGTTTTTACGAGGCCCAGGGTCTCCTGGCGGCCCGTCGCGCGGCCAACGGCTATCGCGAGTACGACGAGGAAGACCTGCAGCTGGTCAAGGAGATCCAGACCTTGCAGACGGTCGGCCTGACCCTCGAGGAGACCCGCCCGTTCGTCGAGTGCCTGCGCAGCGGCCACGAAACCGGCGACTCCTGCCTGAGCTCCATCGAGGTCTACCGCCGCAAGCTCGAAGAAGCCGACGCGCTTCTCGCGCGGCTCGGCGGCATCCGCGGCGAACTGGCCGCGAAGCTCGCCGGCGCGCTCGCCCGGCAGGCGCCCGATCCGTGTGTCGTGCCCACGTCCCCGCGCCCGTGAAGGAGCCCGTCATGTCCGAAAACACCACAGTCAGCGAAGTCACCGACGCCACGTTCGCGGAGGTCGTCGGCAGCGACGTCCCCGTGTTGGTCGAGTTCTGGGCCACCTGGTGCGGCCCCTGCCGGATGGTCGGGCCGGTGCTGGAGCAGCTGGCCACCGAGCGGGCCGGGAAGCTTGCCGTCCGCAAGATCAACGCCGACGAGAACCCCGAGACCACCCGCTCCTACCAGGTCATGTCCCTGCCGACGATGATCCTCTTCCGCGGCGGCGAGCCGGTCGAGACGATCGTCGGCGCGTTCCCCAAGGCCCGCATCGAAGACCGCCTCGACCGGGCGCTCACGGCGCCGTCGCTTTGACGAAGGTGTCCGCCACCTCGCGGCCGTAGTTCTCCAGGTCGAGCGCCGGGTCGGCCGCGTACGCCGCGGCCACCCCGTCGATCGCCTGCGCGACGGACATCGCCATCACCTCGGGCGTGAACGGCCCGAACACCCCTTCGGCTTGCCCTTGCTTCAGCTGCCGGGCGAGGCCGTGCACGCGCATGTCGTCGACCAGCACCTTCGTCATCGACCAGCCGTCGGCGTCGTCCGCGTTGGCCGACAGCTCGGTCAGCACGCGGACGCACTCGGGGTACGCGCGCAGGAACGCGATCGACGTCTCGATGTGGGCCCGCAGGTAGCCGGCCCGGTCGGCCGGGTCGAGCCCGCCGCCGGTGCGCTCCTTGAGGAACTCGTTCTTCGTCTCGACCACCGTGCTGAGCACGGCCTGCATCAGGCCGGCCTTGTTCGTGAAGTGGTAGGAGATCAGCCGGGTGCTGCTGAGCCCGGCGCGTTCCTTGATCTTGGCGAACGTCGTCTTGCGGTACCCGAGGTCGGCGAGGACGCCGATGGTCGCCCCGATGATCTGGGCGCGGCGGGCCGCCTCGGTGCCGCTGAGCCCCAGCTCCGCCATGAGGTCGGTGTTTACTTGCATGAGTAAAAAGTTACTCGGCTGAGTAAAACGGCGCAAGAGGTTTGAACCACGGCTCCCGGGGTACGGCGAACGGTGCAAAGGCTCAGCCGACCGTTGAGGCTTGCCGCGCGTCGCGTTGACCGGCACTGTCCGGGCGCTTACCGTCGAAGGAGGTAAATCGCCACGGTGTGATTCACGGTCTGGGGCCGGACCGTGGCGGTTGATCTCCGGCGGGTCCCGCTCCTGGGACCGTCCGGCTGTCATTCGCCGGCCACCAGGTCGGGCGAGGGGAGGCTTGCGTGGTCGAGGCTGGTTCCGAGAAGCAGCCTGTTGAGGTCGCGGCTGGCGAGCAGGGTGAACTGTTCCCCGACGACTCGCTGCCGGACGAGCTGGTGGGCTACCGCGGCCCGGCCGCGTGCCAGATCGCCGGGATCACCTACCGCCAGCTCGACTACTGGGCCCGGACGAAGCTGGTCGCACCCAGCATCCGCACCGCTCACGGCTCCGGCTCGCAGCGGCTGTACTCGTTCAAGGACATCCTGGTCCTCAAGGTCGTCAAGCGGCTGCTGGACACCGGGGTCTCCCTGCAGAACATCCGCGTCGCCGTCGACCACCTGCGCGTCCGCGGGGTCCGCGACCTCGCGCGCGTGACGCTGTTCTCCGACGGCACCACCGTCTACGAGTGCACCTCGCCGGAGGAGATCGTCGATCTGCTCCAGGGCGGCCAGGGCGTCTTCGGCATCGCGGTCAGCGGCGCCATGCAGGAAATCAGCGGCACCATCCACGAGTTCCCGGCCGAACGCGCCGACGGCGGCGTCGTCGAGACCCACCAGCCGGACGAGCTGACCCAGCGCCGCAACGCCCGCCGGACCGGGTGATCACCGCTGCGGCGGACGGAGTAAGGTCATCCGTGCGGTCGACGAATCCGCGCGGGAGAGTCCGAGCCTCATATTGAGCTCGGCGCCGAAGGAGCAAGTCCTCCCCGGAACCTCTCAGGCACCCTGGACCGCGCGGACGAGACGCCTCTGGAAAGCGGGTCGTCAGGACACAACCTGATGGCCCCGCCGACGGTGCAAGCCCGGCTCAACCTCGGGCGAAACTCTCAGGCGCCCCTCGGGGTACGGACAGAGTGGGGAGGGCCAGGACAGCGAAGTCCGGGCCCAACCCCGCCGTCCCCAGGAGGCCTCCGTGGAACCGTCACTCGCCTCCCTGGAACAGGGACTTCCCTTCGCCGACCGGCACATCGGGCCCGGGCCCGCCGAACTCCGCCGGATCCTCGACGTCATCGGCGTCGCTTCTCTCGACGAGCTCTCCGAGCGTGCCGTTCCCGAGTCGCTCCGGCGGTCCGCGCAGCCGCTCGAACTGCCGCCCGCCGCCACCGAGGCCCAGGCACTCGCCGAGCTCCGCGCGCTCGCCGGCCGCAACCGGCCCATGGCGCAGATGATCGGCCTCGGCTACCACGACACCGTCACCCCGCCCGTCATCCGGCGGAACGTGCTCGAGAACCCCGCCTGGTACACCGCCTACACGCCCTACCAGCCGGAAATCTCCCAAGGCCGGCTCGAAGCGCTGCTCAACTTCCAGACCATGGTCTCGGACCTGACCGGCCTGCCGGTCGCCAACGCCTCGATGCTCGACGAAGCCACCGCGGCCGCCGAGGCCATGACGCTCGTGCGCCGGGCGGGCAAGGCGTCCTCGAACCGGTTCGTCGTCGACCAGGACACCCTCCCGCAGACCCTCGCCGTGCTCCGGACCCGCGCCGAACCGCTCGGCATCGACCTGGTCGTCGAAGATCTTTCCCAGGGGCTGACCGGCCTCGGGCTCGGCGGCGACTTCTTCGGCATCCTGCTGGCGTACCCCGGCGCGTCCGGCGCGGTGCGCGAGCTCGACCTGACGATCGCCGACGCGAAGAAGCACGGCGCCGCCGTCATCGTCGCCGCCGACCCGCTCGCCCTGACCCTGCTGCGGCCGCCCGGCGAGCTCGGCGCAGACGTCGCCGTCGGGTCGACGCAGCGCTTCGGCGTCCCGCTCGGCTTCGGCGGCCCGCACGCCGCCTACCTCGCCGTCCGCAAGGGCCTCGAGCGGCAGCTGCCGGGCCGGCTGGTCGGCGTCTCGAAGGACGCCGACGGCGCACCCGCGTACCGGCTCGCCCTGCAGACCCGCGAGCAGCACATCCGCCGCGAGAAGGCGACGTCGAACATCTGCACCGCCCAGGTCCTGCTCGCGGTGATGGCGTCGATGTACGCCGTGTACCACGGCCCCGACGGGCTGCGCGGGATCGCGCTGCGCGCCCACCGGATGGCCACCGTGCTCGCCGCCGGCCTCGCCGAGGGCGGCGTCGACGTCGTGCACGGCGAATTCTTCGACACCGTGACCGCGGCGGTGCCCGGGCGCGCCGACACGGTCGTCGAGGCGGCCCGCGACCTCGGCGTCAACCTCCGGCGCGTCGACGACGACCACGTCGGCGTCGCCTGCGACGAGACGACGACCCGGGACCGGCTTTCCCGCGTGTGGAAGGCGTTCGGCGTCTCGGTGTCCGATGTGGACGGTCTCGACGCGGATACCGCGCACGCGCTCCCGGCGCCGCTGCGGCGCACGAGCGACTTCCTCACCCACCCGGTGTTCCACGCCCACCGCTCGGAAACCGCGCTGCTGCGCTACCTGCGGCAGCTGGCCGACAAGGACGTCGCGCTCGACCGGAGCATGATCCCGCTCGGCTCGTGCACCATGAAGCTCAACGCCACCGCGGAGATGGAGCCGATCACCTGGCCGGAGTTCGCCGGGCTGCACCCGTTCGCCCCCGCCGAGGACGCCGCCGGCCTCCTGGAGGTGGTCGCCGACCTGGGCGCGTGGCTCGCGCGGATCACCGGCTACGACACGGTTTCCCTGCAGCCCAACGCGGGCAGCCAAGGCGAGTTCGCCGGGCTGCTGGCCATCCGCGCCTACCACCGGTCGCGCGGTGAGGGCGAGCGGGACGTCTGCCTGATCCCGGCGAGCGCGCACGGCACGAACGCGGCGAGCGCGGTGATGGCCGGCATGCGGGTGGTCGTCGTCCGCTGCGACGACGACGGCAACATCGACCTCGGCCACCTGCGGTCCACTGTGGACGACCACCGCGCGGACCTGGCGGCCATCATGATCACCTACCCGTCGACGCACGGGGTCTACGAGGACACCGTCGGCGAGGTGTGCGCGCTGGTGCACGACGCGGGCGGGCAGGTGTACGTCGACGGCGCCAACCTCAACGCGCTGATCGGCGTGGCCCAGTACGGCCGCTTCGGCGCCGACGTCTCGCACCTCAACCTGCACAAGACGTTCTGCATCCCGCACGGCGGCGGCGGACCCGGCGTCGGGCCGATCGGGGTCCGCGCGCACCTGGCGCCGTTCCTGCCGAACCACCCGCTGCAGCCGGCGGCCGGCCCGGTGACCGGGGTCGGGCCGGTCAGCGCGGCGCCGTGGGGGAGCGCGTCGATCCTGCCGATCTCGTGGGCGTACGTCCGGATGATGGGCGCGGAAGGCCTGCGTCGCGCGACACTCGCGGCGGTTGCGAACGCCAACTACGTCGCTCGCCGCCTGGGGGACCACTTCCCGGTGCTGTACGCGGGCCACGGCGGGCTCGTCGCGCACGAGTGCATCCTCGACCTGCGGCCGCTGACGAAGGCGACCGGCGTGACGGTCGACGACGTGGCCAAGCGCCTCGCGGACTACGGCCTCCACGCGCCGACGATGTCGTTCCCGGTGGCGGGCACGCTGATGGTGGAGCCGACCGAGAGCGAAGACCTGGCCGAGCTGGACCGCTTCTGCGACGCGATGATCGCGATCCGCGCGGAGATCGACCGGGTCGCGGCGGGGGAGTGGGCGCTGGCGGAGTCCCCGCTGCGCCAGGCCCCGCACACGGCCCGCTGCGTCGCGGGCGAGTGGGACCGGCCGTACAGCCGGGAGGCAGCGGTGTTCCCGGCGGGCCCGGCGGCGGCGAAGATCTGGCCCCCGGTCCGCCGCATCGACGGCGCGGCCGGCGACCGCAACCTGATCTGCTCCTGCCCGCCCCCGGAAGCCTTCGCCTGACTCACGACCCCGGGGCGCGAGCGGCGAGGTGGACCATCGGCTCGGTCCGGTTCGTCAGGTCCGGCTTGCGGTAGGCCTGCAGCAGGTGCATCTGGACCGTCCGCGGCTGATGCCCCGCCGGTGGACGATCTCCCGGTCCGGCTGGTCCACCGTCCTGCGCGGGCGGTGGAAGTACAGCGGTAATGCCGGCAGCGTGCGCAGGTCGGTCAGCGCCGCCGACCTCCCCGGAGGCAGCCGCTCGCCGCCGGACCCGCGGCCCGGAGCTTGCGCACGACTTCGAGCGTGCGGCGCGGGTGCCGCGCCGTCAGTGCCCCGCTCGCTGCCGATCCCCCTCGGTTCGCCCCCGGGGGAGAAAGACCCAGGCGAACCGAGGGAGATACGAGCCAGCACACCGATCCAGCCGGGGGCCGCGGCCATCCGCACCTCCGCGTACGCGCACGGCGACCGCACAGGAACGGGAGGTAGGTTGACGCCATGGCGAATGCGCACGGTCCTGATCGGACGTCCGTGGTCGTGACCGGTGGCAGCGGCTTCATCGGCCGGGCCGCCGTGCGCGCCCTCCGCGACCGGGGCGTCCCGGTCACCGTCGTCGACCGCGTGCCGTTCCCCGAGGACCTCGATGGCGTCCGCGTCGTGACCGGCGACCTGCGCGAGGCCGCTGTCCGGGAGGAGGCCGTGACGCCGGAGACCGCCGGGATCGTGCACCTCGCCGCGCTGACCTCGGTGCTGAAGTCGGTCGAGCTGCCCGAGGACACCTTCGCCGACAACGTCCTGGTCACCCAGGAACTGCTCGAACTCGCCCGCCGCCACGGAGTGCCGAAGTTCCTGCTCGCCTCGACCAACGCGGTGATCGGCAACGTCGGCTCGGCGACGATCACCCCGGACCTGCCGCCGCGGCCGCTGACGCCCTACGGCGCCACCAAAGCGGCGTGCGAAATGCTGCTCTCGGGCTACGCCGGCGCGTACGGCATGACCACGTGTGCGTTGCGGTTCACCAACGTCTACGGTCCGGGAATGTCCCACAAGGACAGTTTCGTGCCGCGCATGATGCGCGCCGCGCTGACCGGCACCGGCGTCAAGGTCTACGGCGACGGCCGCCAGCGCCGCGACCTCGTGCACGTCGACGACGTCGTCCGCGCGATCCTGCTGGCTCTCGACAGCGGCTACTCGGGCCGGGCGATCGTCGGCGCCGGGCGGTCGGTCTCCGTGCTGGAGATGGTCGACGCCGTGCGCGAGGTGACCGGCGCCGAGCTGCCGGTCGAACACGTCGACGCGCCGGCGGGCGAGATGCCCGCGGTGGTCGTCGACGTTTCGGCGAGCGCCGAGACCATCGGCTACCGGCCGGAGGTCTCGCTCACCGACGGCCTGGCCACGGCGTGGAAGTACTTCTCCGGCCTCGACCGTCCGAACGCGACACCGTGACGGCATTCCTCAAGCGCCACTGGCTGCTGCTCCTGCTCCTCGTCCCGGCGATCGTGCTCCGGGTGCTGACCTGGCTGGCGTACAAACCCGCGCTGCTGTACATCGATTCGTTCCGCTACATCGACAACCTGCACGCGCTGCGCGCCGACCAGCTCGACCCGATCGGCTACGACCTCGTGCTGCGCCCGCTGCTCGCCGTCGGCGGCCTCGCGTGGGTCACGGCCGTCCAGCACGTCGGCGGGCTCCTCGTCGCGATCGGCCTGTACGCGCTGGTCCTGCGCCTCGGCGGCCGCCCGTGGGTCGGCGCGCTCGCCGCCGTGCCCGTGCTGCTCGACGCCTACCAGCTGCAGATCGAGCAGAACCTCATGTCCGAGGTCGTCTTCGAGGCGGTGCTGCTCGGGCTCCTGTGGCTGCTGCTGGGCTGGGGCACGCCGGGCTGGAAACGCGCTGGTGTCGCGGGTCTGCTGCTCGGCTTCGGCGTGCTGACGCGGCTCGTCGGGATCTCCTTGGCGGTGCCGCTGCTGGTTTTCCTGGTCGTCGCCGGGGGATCGTGGCGGCACTGGGCGGGCTGGCGCCGGGCGGGGGCCGGCGTGCTGGGCCTGCTCGTCGTGCTCGTGCCGTACTCGGCGCGGGTGCACTCGGAGACCGGCAAGTGGGGGCTGACCGGGCCGTCCGGGAACATGCTCTACGGCCGCACCGCCGCCATCGCCGACTGCGCGAACCTGCACCTCTCGCCCGAGCTGCGGGTGTTCTGCCCGGCCGAGCCGCGCGAGACGCGGCTGGTGGACAACTACACCCACGCCGACCTCGACCCGAACTGGCCGGGCCCGCTTCCGCCGGGCGCCGACAAAGCCGCGCTGGCGCACGAATTCGCCGTCGACGTCCTGAAGCAGCAGCCCGGCGACGTCGCCGACGCGATCTTGAAGGACTTCGCGAAGAGTTTCGCCTGGACGCGTGAGCAGGACCCGACCGACGTCCCGCTGGACCGGTGGCAGTTCCAGCTCACCTACCCGCAGTGGGCCGACCAGTCGCTGATCGACCTGGTCACGCAGCAGAACGACGGCGTGAACGCGAGCGTCGACCAACCGCTCGCCAAGATCCTCCGCGACTACCAGCTCGGCGGCGGGTACGTCTCCGGCGGGGTGCTCGGCATCGGCGCGATCCTGGGCCTGCTCACGGTGTTCCGCCGCAAGAAGCCCCTGGACCGGGCCCGCGCGGGCGCGCTGCTGGCGGTGTCGAGCGGGCTGGTCCTGCTCTTCGCCTCGGCCGTGTTCCAGTTCTCCTGGCGCTACCAGATCCCCGCCCTGGTGCTGCTGCCCGTGGCCGGCGCGCTCGGCTTCACCACCCTGACCTCGGCCAGCCGGAAACGGCTCGCCGCGTTCCCCGACGACGTCGACACCGGCGCCCTGGACGACTTCCGCGGCCGCCACCCCGACCTGAAGCTGGCGCCGCTGACCGTCGTCATCGCCGCCTACAACGAGGCCGGCGGCATCGGCGAAGTCCTGGAGAAGATGCCCGACGAGTGCCTGGGCATGCGCGTGGACGTGCTCGTCGTCGTCGACGGCGGCACCGACGACACCGCGGCGATCGCCGAGGAGCACGGCGCCTACGTCTGCGTCGCGCCCCGCAACCGCGGCCAGGGCGCCGCGTTGCGCCTGGGCTACCACCTCGCGGCGGAGGCAGGAGCCGAGTACGTCGTGACGACCGACGCCGACGGCCAGTACGACAACAGCGAGCTGGAGGCCCTGGTCAGCCCGGTCGTCCAGGGCACCGCGGACTTCGTCACCGGGTCCCGGCGGCTCGGGCACGAAGAGGCCGACAGCCGCGTCCGGTGGCTGGGCGTGCGCGTGTTCGCCGTGCTGGCGTCGGTGCTGACCGCGCGGCGGATCACCGACACGTCGTTCGGCTTCCGCGCGATGCGGGCGGAGCTGGCCTGCTCGGTCCCGCTCAACGAGCCGCAGTACCAGTCGTCGGAGCTCATGCTCGGCGTGACCGCGCGCGGTGCCCGGGTCCTCGAGCTGCCGATGAGCATGCGGCTGCGCAAGGCCGGCAAGAGCAAGAAGGGCGGCAGTCTCGTCTACGGCGCGAACTACGCCCGCGTCATGACGGGGACGTGGTGGCGGGGGTACGTGCTGCGCCGCGGCCGAACACGAGCCGGTCGAGCAGCGTGAACTTCACGACGAACACCAGCGCGTAACTGGCCACGTAAGCGCCGTCGACGAGCACGACCCACCAGACGTGCGGCAGGTTCAGCGGCGTCAGGAGCGAGCCGGCGAGGGTCGTCAGGCCGATCGAGGCGAGCCCGCCGAGCCCGATGACGACCAGGTAGGGGAGCAGTTCGCGGCGCATGCGCGGGCGTCCGGTGCGGCCCCACACCCAGCGGCGGGTGACCAGGAAGTTCAGCACCGCGCCGGCCGCCCAGGCGAGCGTGCTCGCGAGGGCCGCGGCGCCGCCGGTGGCGAGCACGGCGAGCAGCACGACCTGGCTGAGGACCGTGGCGGCGACGGACGTCGCGGCGGCGCGCGCGAGGCGGGCCCAGCCGCGGCGGCGGGTCTTCTCCGTTGTGCGCGGCCGCACGCCGTTGGTTACGGTCGTCATGCCCCCATCCTCCCCGCGGGCCGGTCGCGCCGCCGTCCGACCCCCTCACGCATAGGAGATTCACAGCCTATTGCCAGGTCTTCATCAGCACTTGATCGATAGCGTCGGGGGGCGTAAACGAGCAGGAAAGGCGGCACAATGCGAGTGCTGGTTCTCGGCGGCGACGGATATCTGGGCTGGCCGACCGCGCTTCACCTATCGGACAAAGGCCATGAGGTAGCCGTTCTCGACAATTTCGCCCGCCGCGGTTACGACGCCGAACTCGGCGTCGAAAGCCTCGTCCCGATCGAATCGCTCGCCGACCGGATCGCCGCGTGGGAAGAGGTCTCGGGACGCACGATCACCAGCTACGAAGGCGACCTGCTGGACGCGGAGTTCCTGTTCGGCACGGTCCGCGGCTTCGGGCCCGACGCGGTGGTGCACTACGCGGAGCAGCGTTCGGCGCCGTACTCGATGATCGACCGCGAGCACGCGGTGTACACCCAGCACAACAACGTGATCGGCACCTTGAACCTGCTCTACGCGATCGCGGAGATCGATCCGGCGATCCACCTGGTCAAACTGGGGACGATGGGCGAATACGGCACGCCGAACGTCGACATCGAAGAAGGCTGGCTGGACCTCGAGCACAACGGGCGGTCCGACCGGGTGCTGTTCCCGAAGCGGCCCGGGTCGTTCTACCACCTGACCAAGGTGCACGATTCGCACAACATCGAATTCACGTGCCGCGCGTGGGGGCTGCGGGCCACGGACCTCAACCAGGGCATCGTGTACGGCCAGCAGACGCCGCAGACCGCGGCCGACCCGCGGCTGGCGACCCGCTTCGACTACGACGCGGTGTTCGGCACGGTGCTGAACCGGTTCGTCATCCAGGCGGTGCTGGGGCAGCCGCTGACGGTGTACGGCAAGGGCTCCCAGACGCGCGGCCTGATCGACATCCGCGACACCGTCGAATGCATCCGGCTCGCCGTGGAGAACCCGGCGGAGACGGGGGAGTTCCGCGTGTTCAACCAGATGACCGAGAGCATGTCGGTGGCCGCGATCGCCGACCTCGTCGCCGACCGGTTCCCCGGGCCGGTGCAGATCGAGCAGCTGGAGAACCCGCGCACCGAGGCGCCGGAGCACTACTACAACGTGAAGCACACCGGGCTGGTCGGGCTGGGGCTGGAGCCGCACCTGCTGTCGGACACGCTGATCGAGTCGATGTTCGACATCGTCGGGGCCAACAAGCACCGGGTGAACCCGGAGAAGCTGCGCCCCACGGTGCGCTGGCGGGGCGCGCTGAAGGGCTAGCGGGTGCGGGTGGCGTGCGGGCTCCCCTGCCCGGGAGCCCGCACGTCGTTTTCAGCCGGGCAGCTTGTCCAGGAAGCCGTGCACCCGGGCGATCTTGCCGTCTTCGACCTCGACGACGTCGAACCCGATGGCGATGGGCTCGTCGGCCCCGGGCGCGCCGAGGTACCACTGGAACCGCGCGAGGTCGTGGTGCGCGTCCGGGTCGGCGGGCAGGCTGAAGGTGAGACCGGCGAACTGCTGCTGCGCGCCGCCGATGAACTGGTCGATCCCGTCGTGCCCGGTGACGGCCCCGAGCGGGTCGGTGTAGCCGGCGCCGGCGGTGAAGACGTCGGCGATGAGGGCCCGCCGCTTGTCGCCGTCGGTCTCGTTCCAGACGGCGATGTACTGCTCGACGAGGGTGCGGACGTCGGTCATGAGGTGCTCCTTCGGTTGGGGGACAACGGTTTCGTCGTCGTCCGGTGCTGGGACCGACTTTGGCGGACGAGCGGCGGCCCGTCGATTACGCGCGAGGTAATGCCGCGGCGGTGGTCGAGGCGGTCACCGGCATTACCCCCGAAGTAATGGCAGCGGCCCCGTGATCGCCGTAGCGTCGCTCGCGTGACGACCACAGTGCAGGCGACCACCGCGCGGGCGGCCGCGCGGCAGCGGCCGGTCGGGCAGCTGCTGCGGGAATGGCGCGACCGGCGCCGGATCAGCCAGCTCGACCTCGCGATCTCCGCGGACATCTCCACCCGCCACCTCAGCTTCGTCGAAACCGGGCGCTCGCAGCCGAGCCGGGACATGGTGCTGCGCCTCGGCGAGCACCTCGACGTCCCGCTGCGCGAGCGCAACCGGCTCCTGCTCGCCGCCGGGTACGCGCCCGCCTACACCGAGAACGCGCTGGGGGACCCGGACATGACCGCCGTCCGGCAGGCCGTGCGGCAGCTGCTCGCGAGCCACGAGCCCTACCCGGCCGCCGTCGTCGACCGGAACTGGGACCTCGTCGACGCCAACGCGGCCATCGGCCTGTTCGTCGCCGGGATCCCGGCCGAGCTGACCACCAACGTCCTGCGCGCGACCCTGCACCCCGACGGCATGGCCCCGCACGTGCTCAACCTGGGGGAGTGGCGCGCCCACCTCCTCGGCCGGCTGCGCCGCCAGGTCGGCCAGACCGGCGACCCCGGCCTGGCCGAGCTCCTCGCCGAGCTGCGCGGCTACCCGTGCGACCAGCCCGTGCCCGAGGTGGAGGTCCCCGGACCGGGTGACATCTTCGTCCCGCTGAAGTTCCGCCACGAGGGCACCGACCTCACGTTCTTCAGCACCGTGGCCACGTTCGGCACGCCCTTGGACGTCACGGTCGCGGAGCTGGTGATCGAGGCGTTCTTCCCCGCCGACGCGGCGACGGCCGAGTACCTGCGCGAGCGGGGCGCCGCGGTGGAATGATGGGGAACACCCGCGCAGCATCCGACGTGAGGATCACCGGCAGATGGCCGTCCCGCCTTCGCTCGCCCTGTCCGACGGAGTCCGCATCCCCCAGCTGCTGTTCGGCGTAGCGGGACTGACCGCGGCCGAAACCGGCCGGGCCGTCCGCATCGCCCTCGACATCGGCTACCGCGGCTTCGACACCACGCCGGGCACCGAGGCGGCGGTGGGCACCGCGCTCCTCGAGGTGCCCCGGGACGAAGTGTTCGTCAGCTTCAAGGTGCCCGCGCAGGGCTACGACACCGCCCGCCGCGCCGCCGACCAGGCGCTGGCCGCGCTCCAGGTCGAGCGGGCCGACCTGTGCCTGCTCGACGGCACGAAAGGCGCGTTCACCGACACCTGGCGCGCCTTGAGCCGGCTGCGCGCTGACGGCCGCGTCCGCGCGGTCGGCGTCGCCGGGTTCGGCGTCGCGGAACTGCGCCGGCTGATCGACGCCACCGGCGCGGTCCCGGTGCTGAACCAGGTCGAGCTGCACCCGTGGCTGCAGCAGCTCCCGCTGCGCGAGTTCCACACCCGGCACGGGATGGTGACGGCGGCGGCGAGCCCGGCCGCGAACGCGGGGCTGCTCGCCGACGAGACCGTCACCGCCCTCGCGGCGAAGTACGGCAAGACCCCGGCGCAGATCGTGCTGCGGTGGCACCTGCAGGCCGGCACGGTCGCCGTGGCGGCCTCGGCCACCACGACCCGCACCCGCGAGAACTTCGGGATCTTCGACTTCGAGCTGGCCGACGACGACCTCGCCGTGGTGGCCGAGCTCGACAACGGCACGCGCGTCTAGGCGGTCTTGATCCCGGCGGCCGTGAAGTCGGCCTGCTGGGCCGGCTGCTCGAGGTACTCGCGGAACGTCTGGGCCGCGCGCAGCACGGTGTCGTCGATGCCCTGCCCGGTGAGGCCGATGAACGGGTAGTCCGCGGAGCGGGCGTTCGCCACCGACTGGGCGGGCGAGCCGATCATCTCGGGCTTCTTGGTGGTCAGCTCGCTGACCCAGTACGACGACTCGGGCAGCCAGGCGGCCGGGAGCCCGCCGATGGCGTCGAGGTTGGTCCGGCCGACCAGCGCGTCGAGGACCTGCGAGGACGGCTTGGCGTCGATCGTCACGTGCACGCACTGGCCGTGGACGACGGTCGCGGCCTGGTTCCAGCGGTCGGCGGCCGCGGTCATCGGCTTCTGCACGCTCGGCGTGACGACGATCCGCATCTGGGACGTGCCGCCGGAGCAGCTGGCGGCCTGCGCCTCGGCGCGGCTGTTGAGCTCGCTGTCGGCCCAGTTCCAGCCGATCACGCCGAGCCCGATGAGGGCGGCGAGCACGGCGCAGGCGATCGGCCAGGTGGCGATCCGGCGCCGCGGGGCCTTCTTGCCGACGATCCGGTGCGACCCGGTGGCCTCGCCCTTGCCGGCGACCCGGTGCGACCCGGTCGTCTCGCTCTTGCCTTCGGCGCGGTGCGGCCCGGTGGTCTCGCTCTTGCCCTCGGTGCGGTGCGGACCGGTGGTCTCGCTCTTGCCTTCGGTGCGATGCGGGCCCGTCGTCTCGCCGCGCCGGGGCGAACGGCGGGTGGCCGGCTCGCCGGCGTCGTCGCGGCGGCGCCGGCGCGGAGTGCTTTCGGCACCGGCGGCGGGTTCGGGGCGGTCGAGGGTGCGGTGGGAGCCGGTGTTCTCGCCCTGGCCGGCGGTCCGGAAGGCCCCGGACGTCTCGCCGCGGGCCGTGATCGGGTAGTTGCCGGAGGCTTCGCCGTGCCGGGTGATGACCTCGGTCCGCTCGGCGGCGGTCTCGTCCCGCCGCGCGACCGGGAAGGGGGCGGAGGCCGCCCCACGGCGGCCGGTGACGGGGAACGCGCCGGAGGCCTCGCCACGACGGGCGGGCGGTTCGCCGCGCCCGGCGACGGGGTGGGAGCCGGACACCTCGCCGCGACGAGCGGCGGGGTGCGGGCCGGTGGTTTCCCCGCGTCCCGCGACGGGGTAGTTGCCGGAAGCTTCACCGCCGCCGGAGACGAAGTAGCCGGACGTCTCGCCGCGGGGCGTACCGCGGCCGGCGATCCCGAAGGCGTCCGAGATGGAGCTGCGCTTCTTCTTCGACGGTGCCGGGCCCTGGCCCGCGACCGGGTAGGCACCGGACGCCTCACCGCGGCGGGCTTCGCCGGGGTGCGGGCGGCGCGTGACGGGCGGCCGTCCCCCGGTGGGGGGCGCCTCGGCACGGTCCTGAGGGTGCGGCACGGGCTCGTCGTCCCGGGTGTGTCGCCCCATCGTCGTCCTTTCGCGGTGAGCGCATGTCAAGTACGCGCTGCGATGCAATGAAACCGTTATCACCCTAACAGGTGAGTATCGGAGAGAGAATAATCTGACTCACAGTGGGGCGCGCTCAGGGTGCTGCTCTGACCAGGCGATGGCAGTGCGCTATCAGCCGAGCACGCAGCGGTGCCGCCCGCCGGGCGAACCCACCCTGCGCCCGGGCGTATTCGGCTCGTCCTTCGGCCGTTTCGATCCGCACCGGCGGGTAGCCGAGCGCGGCCAGGTCGTACGGGCTCGCCCGCATGTCCAGCGTCCGGATCTCCACAGCCAGCTCGAAGCAGTCCGCCACCAGCTCGGCGGGCACGAACGGATCGAGCTTGTACGCCCATTTGAACAGGTCCATGTTCGCGTGCAGGCACCCCGGCTGCTCGAGTGCGACCTGCGTCTCCCGCGACGGCGTCAGCTCGTTGCGCGGCCGCGCGTCCGCGGTGAAGAACCGGAAGGCGTCGAAGTGCCCGCACCGGACGTCCAGCGCCTCCACGACGGCGTCGGTGCCCGCGGACCCGAGCCGCAGCGGCACCTGGTTGTGCCGGACCGAGTCCGCCGGCTCGCGGTAGACCATGGCCCACTCGTGCAGCCCGAAGCAGCTCAGCCGCGGCGCGCGCGACGCCGTCGCGCTCAGCAGGCCGAGGACGAAGTCGGCCGTCCGCGCCTTGCCCTCGGTGAAGCCCGCGGGATCGAGCATGACGCCGTCGGGCGTCGAGACGTACCCCTTGCGGTCCAGGAAGCGCCGCGCCGCGGGCCCGGCGAGCGCGACGCCGGGCCCGGGCTGCCACCGCTCCAGGTGTGACGGCCGGTACGAGTAGTAGGTGAACAGGAAGTCCAGCACCGGGTGCTTCTCGCCGCGCGAGCGCCGCTCCTGGTGCGGGCCGGTCCACCGCCGCATCCGCTCGACGTGCGCCGCCTCCCGGGCCAGCCAGTCCGGTTCGGCGAGCACTTCGACGCCGGTCATGCGCCGACGTGGGTTCCGTCGCGCACGGTGCCCACGTACTCCTCGACGAGGTCCTCCAGCGCCACGACGCCGACGGCGTTGCCGCCCGTGTCGAGCGCCCGGGCCAGGTGGCTGCCTTCCTTGCGCATGGCCGAAAGCGCGACGTCGAGCCGCGCGTCGGCGCGCAGCTCGGTGAGCGGGCGAGTCTTCGAGTCGGGCACGATCGTCGCCGGGTCCTGCCCGGCCAGGTCGAGGACGTCCTTCACGTGGATGTAGCCGGTCAGCCGCCCGTCGTCGGTGCACACCGGGAACCGCGAGAAGCCGGTCGAGGAGACCGCCCGCTCGACGTCGCCGAGGGTCGGCCCGCACGGCAGCGTGGTCAGCTCGGCCGTCGGCACCAGCACGTCGGCCACCGTCTTTTCGACCGAGGACAGCGTCTGGGCGAGCCGCCGGTGCTCGGACTGGTCCAGCAGGCCCTCGCGGCGCGACTCGCTCAGCAGCTCGGCCAGCTCGTCGGAGGTGTACGCCGTCTCCAGCTCGTCCTTCGGCTCGACCTTCACCGCGCGCAGCAGCGAGTTGGCGACGAAGTTCAGCAGCCAGATGAACGGCCTGGCGATCTTGACCCACCCGACGTGCACCGGCACCAGCCACAGCGCGAGCCGCTCGGGCTCGGCGATGGCGAGGTTCTTCGGCACCATCTCGCCGATCAGGACGTGCAGCACGGTGATGAACGCCAGCGCGATGGCGAACGAGATCGGGTGCAGCAGCGCTTCGGGCAGGCCCAGCAGGTCGAAGAACGCCGAGAGCCGGTGCGCCACGGCGGGCTCGCCGAGCCGGCCGAGCAGCAGCGAGCAGATGGTGATGCCCAGCTGCGCGCCGGCGAGCATCAGCGACACGTGCTTGCTCGCGTTGATGACGATCTTCGCGCGCGCGTTGCCCTGCTCCAGGAGCGCTTCTAGCCGGTCCCGCCGGGAGGAGATCAGCGTGAACTCGGCGCCGACGAAGAAGGCGTTGGTCAGCAGCAGGAGCACGACGAGGGCGATGTTCAGCCAGTCGCTCACGAGGCCACCTCCGCCGGTTCTCCGGTGCGGACGGGTGCGACTTCGACCTCGGCGATCCGGCGTTTGTCCATCGTGGTCACGGTGAGCCGCCAGCCGTCGACCTCGACGGCGTCACCCTCGTCCGGGATCTTGCCCAGCCGCTCGAGGATCAGCCCGGCGATGGTCTCGTAGTCGCCGTCCGGCATCCGGAACCCGGTGACGTCGGTGACCTCGTCGGCGCGCAGCTGCCCGGACACGAGCCAGCTGTCGGTGCCGACCTGCTTCGACGCCGGCGCTTCGCGGTCGTCGTGCTCGTCGCGGACGTCGCCGATGATCTCCTCGACGACGTCCTCCAGAGTCACCAGCCCGGCGGTGCCGCCGTACTCGTCGACAACGATCGCGAGCTGGAACCGGGAGTCGCGCAGGCGGTTGAGCAGGTCGTCCCCGGGCAGCGACTCGGGCACGGTCGGCACCGGCCGCATGACCGAGCCGATCGGCACGGCCGCCCGGTCGGCGGCGGGCACGGCGAAGGCCTGCTTGACGTGCACGGCGCCGCGGACGTCGTCGAGGTCCTCGGCCTGCACCGGGAACCGCGAGAACCCGGTGCGGCGCGAGATGTCGATGAGGTCCTCGATGGTGTCGTCGATCGCGAGCGATTCGAGCTGCACGCGCGGGGTCATCAGTTCCTCGGCGGTGCGCTCGCCGAACCGCAGCGAGCGGTCGAGCAGCTCGGCGGTCGAGGTGTCGAGCGTCCCGCTTTCGGCGCTGGACCGCACGATCGAGCCGAGCTCCTGCGGCGAGCGCGCGGACCGCAGCTCTTCCTGGGGCTCGACGCCGAACTTGCGCACGAGGAAGTTCGCGCTGTTGTTCATGAGCGTGATGAGCCAGCGGAAGAGGGCGGAGAACCGCGAGTGGTACCCGGCGACGGCCCGCGCGGTCGGCAGCGGCCGCGCGATGGCGAGGTTCTTCGGCACCATTTCGCCGAGGATCATCGACATCGAGGTGGCGATGACCAGGGCGAGCACGACCGACGCGCCGGCGGCGAACCCCTCCGGGAGCCCGATGCCGGTGAGCAGCGGCCGGACGAGCTCGCCGATCAGCGGCTCGGCCAGGTAACCGGTGATCAGCGTGGTCAGGGTGATCGCGACCTGGGCGCCGGAGAGCTGGAAGGACAGCGTCCGGTGGGCCTTCTGGACGGTCAGCGCCCGGCGGTCGCCGACCTGCCGCACGTTGGCCTCGACGGTGCTGCGTTCGAGCGCGGTCAGCGAGAACTCGGCGGCGACCGCGAGCCCGGTGCCGACCGTGAGCAGCACGAAGAGCAGGACGCCGAGCACGGCGAAGAGGATTTGGATCATTCCGCACCCGCCCGGGCGGCGGGGGATGAACCTATCGGACAGCCGGGTCGGTCACCCGGCTCGGTACTGTCACCAGGTGACTGCGCTGCGCGCACGAAACGGTCACTCCTAGGAGGAAATATGCGTGTACTGCGACGATGCGGACAAGTTTAACGTGTCGGTGCCCGGTGTCGCCGGGATATCGGTGTGTCGGCGCGCTCACCTCGGCGGGTGATTCAGCGCGGCTGCCGCCCGAGCAGGGCGACGAGCCGTGCGGTGGCCCCCGCGCCGCGGGGGACCGGGACGGGCGGGTCGAAGATCCCGAGCCCCTGCCACTCGTCCACCCACGGCCGCACGATGTCGAGGAGGCTTTCGGCGAGCGCCTCGGTCACCGGGCAGGGGAGGCCGAGCGCCGTCGCCAGGTCCCACGCGTGGACCGCCGCGTCGATCGTCATCTGCCAGCCGTACTCGCGGGCCGGGAGCAGCCCCGCCGACACGTGCACCGCGCGTTCGAGCACGCCGTCGTCGAGGAACGCTTCGCGGGCGGCTTCGGCGGCCGCGTCCCAGGCGCGCACCGGGTCGGCGCCGAGGACGTCGCCGTCGAAGCGGTCGCCGACGTCGTCCAAAGTGGCCCCGGCGAGCAGCGAGGGTGCCCACAGCTGCTCGGCGACGAGGTGGTTCACGAGGTCGCGGACCGTCCACTCGGTACACGGCGTCCGGCGGTCCCAGCCGTCGGCGCCCGCCGCGTGCACCGCGTCGCCGAAGGCCCGCAACGCCTGGCCGTGCGCCTCGAGGAGATCCACGCCGGCCATTGGACCACGGGTGATCAGGCGGTGCCCGGCCGGTGCCGCCGCACGGTCTCCTCGACGAGGTCGAGCACCGGCCCCAGGCCGGCGGCGGGCAGGCCCATCGCGAGGTGCGAGACGAGTCCTTCGAGGACGAGCTCGAGGAACGCGGTGAGCACGTCGACGTCGACGTCGTCGCGCAGGTTCCCGGCCTCCCGCTGGCGCAGCAGCCGCAGCCGGGTGGCGGTGGTGAGCTGTTCGGACCGTTCGGCCCACCGCGCGCGGAACTCGGGGTCGGTGCGCAGCCGCCGGCTGACCTCCAGCCGCGTCCCGAGCCAGTCGGCGGGGTGGTCGCCGCCGGCGAGCAGGTCGCGCATGACCTGGACGAGCCCCTGTTCGGCGACGACGTCGGCCATCCGGATGGCGTCGTCCTCGGCGAGGGCGAGGAAGAGCGACTCCTTGTCGCGGAAGTGGTGGAAGATGGCCCCGCGCGACAGGCCGGTGGCTTCCTCCAGGCGCCGGACTGTGGCACCTTCGTAGCCGTAGCGCGCGAAGCAGACGCGCGAGCCGTCGAGGATCTGGCGCCGGCGTGCGTCGAGGTGATCCTGGCTTACGCGTGGCATCCTGAAATCCTGGCACCGAGAGCCCGGACTTCGCAATCCGTACGTACGTACTGTGACCCGGAGTGCCCGGGAACCGAACCGAAGCCCCCATCGTCGGAACGTTGCGGCGATTCGCTGACACGGCGTGAGACAGTTGGCTAATCTTTGCACCATCACGGTGGGTGAACTGAGGGGAAGGTGCGCGGCGTGATCATCGGCGAAGCCGGGCAGGCGGTCCAGGCGGTCTGGGGTGGCGACATCCTCGGCCAGAGCGGCCGGGTCTACGGCGGCGGTGGCGGCGGGGGCGGCAAGTTCCAGATGGACCCCGAGGAGCTCGCCTCGGTGATCGGTCTCTGGGAAGACGAGCTGGACAAGATCATCGAAGACGGTCACACGATCGAATCGCTCTCGGCCGGGCGTGTGGCGCCAGGACAGGACCCGGCGAGCGGGAGCTTCGCGTCGGCCAGTAGTAATTCGATTGCTTCGTTGCAGGCTCAGAACGACTCCATGCGCAAGTACGTGCAGGGCTACATCAAGAAGCTCAAGGAAGCGCAGACCAAGACCGTCGCGACCGACCTGAGCATGTCCGAAACGTTCGGGCAGGCGACGTGAGCCTGGGCAGCCCCGCTCGCGCGAGTGTTCTCAGCGGGGCTCTTGTCGTTGCCTGCGCGCTCGCGGCCGGTTGCACCTCCGAGACCGGTGGCACGGCCAACGCGGTGACCCCCGACTCTTCGCCAGGAACGTCGTCGTCGGCCGCAGGGCCGACCGGAAGCGTTCCGAAGGTGACCACGCCGTTGGACGTGACGAAGTACGAAAACGACACGTGCAAGCTAGTCCCCGACGACGAGCTGACCAGGCTGAAGTTCACCGACCCCGGCGAACCGCGCCCTCGGGACAGCAATCCCGAGAACCTGTCGGGTCCCAGCTGCGGCTGGAAGATCCGCGGGGAGGGACTCAGCTTGCTGGTCATCCTCGGGACCGGGAACCGCGACGCCGGGGCCGGTGGGTTGGCCGGCATCAAGGCTGCCTACGAACGGCCGAACGGGCCCTACAAGTTCTTCGAGCCCGCGCCTGATGTCGAAGGCTACCCCGCGGTCTATTTCGACATCCGCGACCGTCGCGCGATCGGGAACTGCAGCATGGCGATCGGCGTCGCCGACGACCTGGCGGTTTCGGTCTTCTCGGAAGGCTATGAGGGGCAACAGGATTCCTGCGATGCCGCACAGGGCGCCGCGGCCGCGATAGTCAAAACACTCAAGGGGGCTTGACGAGTGGACGGCAAGCAGATCTACGACAACTTCAAACAGGGGGACACCCAAGGACTCCGGCAGATGTCCGAGTCGGTGAACAAGCTCTCGGAGGCCTACCAGGCCCGCGCGGAGGGCATCAAGGCGCTGCAGGACCGGATGACGCAGGCCTGGACCGGGTCCGCTGCCGACGCGGCCAACGCGGGCGCGGGTCCGCTCGAACTGGCCTTCGCCGAGACCGCGCTGCCGCTCGACGAGACCAAGGCCTCGGTCGACACCCAGACCGAGGTCTTCGACCACTCCAGCAACACCGTCGTGCAGGTGCCGCCCAAGCCCGACAAGCCGAACCCGTGGACGACCGGGCTCAAGGCCGCCATTCCGATCGCCGGGCCGTTCATGGCCAAGGACGACATCGACTCGTACCAGGCGGGGATCGCCAAGTACAACGCGGCGAACGAGACCAACGTGCGCGTGATGGACCAGTACAACGTCGTCACGAACGGCACGAGCGCCTCGTTGCCCGCCAACTACGGCGTCCTCGAGTCCGACGGTGCCGCGATCGCCGTGAACGAGCCGACCGGACCCGGCAAGATCAACGTGGGTACCGACCGGAGCAGGTGGCTGCCGGAGAACCCGGGCGGCGACCCCGGGTACAACGACCACACCACGACGAGCAGCGTCGACCCGGGGCGGACCGGTGGTCCCGACCAGCCCGGCGGCACCGACCGTCCCGGCAGCACCGATCGCCCGGGCAGCACGGACCGGCCCGGCAGCACGGACCGCCCGGGCAGCACGGACCGGCCGACGGACGAGACCCACACGACCAGCACCGGCCGCCCGACCACGACGACCCTGCCGACGCAGACGGTCACCGACCGGCCCGGCAAGACGCCGCCCAATATCGACCCGGTCAACTTCTACCCCACCAACACCGGTGGGGGCGGTGGTCAGAACTACTCGACCACCTTCGGCAACGACCCCGAGTCGGGCACCGGCGGACGCGGGCCGGCCAGTGGGAACGCCGGCAGCCGGCTCCTGGACTCCAACGGCCGGCCGATCAGCGGGAGCGGCGGCGCCGGAGGCAGCGGAGGCAGTGGAAGCGGCGCCGCGGGGGAGCGGGGCCTCGGCAGCGGCCGCGGGTCCGGCATGGGCGGTCTGGGCAACGCGGCCGCCGCGGAGGCGGCCGCGGCGCGGTCGGCCGCGGGGCGCTCCGGGCAGATGGGGCCGATGGGCCCCGGGGGCCGGCGGGGCGAGGGCGAGGAAGATGATGAGCACCAGCGGCCGGACTTCCTGATCGAAGCGGACCCGGACGCGATCTTCGGCACCGACCAGCGGACCAGTCCGCCGGTCATCGGCGAGTAGAAGCGAACAGGCGGGTGGACGTGGCAACAGGCCGGGTGGACGTTCCGGTCGAGGCGCTGGCCGCACTGGCGGAGCGCGAGCAGGTCGGTCAGCTGCACCTCACCCTCCGTCCGGAGCCGCTGTGGCTCTCGGACGAGGAGCGCGCCGAGGCGGACAAGCGGGTCGACGCCGCGCTGGCCGAGGCCGGCCTGGTCGACTCGCGCGGCCGGGCCGGCGTCGACTTCCTCGACTGGCTCCCGCTGCTGGTCAACCCGGCGCGGGAGTGCTACGGCTGGGTCGGCGTCGAAGGCCAGACCTACGGCGTGCTCGCCGCCGCGAAGGGTCTCCAAGCCGTCTTGGCCGTCTCCGACGGCACGCACGTCGGCGTCCAGGAGATCGACCGGAACCGGCTCGCCGAGTCGCTCGTCGAGCAGCTGCCGCCGGTGGGGGCCGGTGGCGGCCACCCGCGCACCGTCCGGGTGGCGGACCTGGCCGAGGCGGCCCGCCGCGGTCAGGACGCCTACCCGCTCGACCCGGCGATCGCCGACGTCGTCAGCCTGGTGCAGCGGCCGGTCTCGGGCAGCGGCGAGCTCTACGTCGGCCGCCGCGACGAGGTCGGCCGGCACACCTGCCTGCAGCAGCCGCTGCACTACGCCGACACGGACTGGGGCCGCTACCTCAGCTACACCTCCGGCGCGGGCGACGACGCCGTTATCCACATCGGCCCGGCGGGCCCGCGCGAGCTGGCCGACACGCTCATGGAGCTGGCCGGCGCCCTGGTCTGAGCGGATAAAGCCCGCGCGTCGGGCCAAGTCGGACGCTAATGTGACAGCGCTGTTGTATTCCGGGCGGAAGGACGCGCTGATGCTGTACCCCGAGATCGAGCCCTACGAGCACGGCCTGCTCGACGTCGGCGACGGGCACGAGATCTACTGGGAGACCTGCGGGAACCCGGACGGGAAACCGGCGCTCGTCGTGCACGGCGGCCCGGGCACGGGCTGCTCGGCGAACCTGCGCCGCTACTTCGACCCGGAGCGCTACCGGGTCGTGCTCGTCGACCAGCGCGGCTGCGGCCGCAGCACCCCGCACGCCGGCGCCCCGGTCGCCGACCTGTCCGCCAACACCACCGACCACCTCGTCGCGGACTTCGAGCTCCTCCGGACGCGGCTTGGCATCGAGAAGTGGCTGCTGTTCGGCGGTTCCTGGGGTTCGGTGCTCAGCCTGACGTACGCGCTGCGGCACACCGGGCGGGTCAGCGAGATGGTCCTCATGGGACTGGCGACCGACCGCTTCATCGAGATCGAAATGCTCATCCGCGGCCTGGGAGCGTACTTCCCCGAGGCCTTCGAGAAGTTCCGCCAGGGCGTGCCGGAGAGCGAGCGGGACGGCGATCTGTCCGCCGCCTACCACCGGTTGCTGATGGATCCCGACCCGGCCGTCCACCGCAAGGCGGCCGACGACTGGTGCGCCTGGGAAGACGCGATGCTCCCGGGCGTACCCGCGTACAAGTCCTTCGAGGACCCGGCCTTCCAGCTCTGCTTCGCCCGGCTGGTCACGCACTACTTCAGCAACCGGGCCTTCCTGCCCGACGGCGAAATCCTGCGCAACCTCGGCAAGCTCGCCGGCATCCCCGCCGTGCTGGCCCAAGGTGTGCTCGACACGAGCAACATGGTCGGCACGCCTTGGCTGATGCACCACGCTTGGCCGGGCAGCGAGCTGGTGATGCTGGAGAACATCGGGCACTCGACGCAGGACGCCCCGATGCAGGACGTGCTCGTCGGCGCGACCGACCGCTTCGCGCGGTGATGGAACCGCGCGGCGCCCCCACCCGAGGCGCCGCGCGGAACCCCCGGCTCACGGGATGAGCAGCGCCGGCTCACCTTCCGGCGCGAGCGCCGCCTCGGCCCGCTGGGCCCGGTTGGCCTCGGCCAGCTTCAGCCCGGTGATGCGCAGCGGCAGCCGGTCCATGTTCCACTCGGCCAGCAGCAGCGCCACCTTCGACTGCATTTCCGTGCGCAGCCGCAGGAACGAGTCGGCCGGGTCCGCGCCGACCTCGCCGAGCAGCAGCCACCACGCCCACGCGGCCGCGCCCGCGTTGGCGACGAAGTCCGGCACGACCGCGACGCCCCGGGCCGACAACGCGGCCTCGGCTTCCGGCGTCGTCGCCGCGTTGGCCGCCTCGACGACCACGGCCGCCTTGACCAGGTTCTCGTTGTCCGGCCGCAGCGCGTAGGAGATCGCGGCCGGCACGAAGATGTCCGCGTCGACGCCGACGACCGTCTCGCGGGGCAGCGAGCGCACGCCTGCGGGCAGCCGGGACCGGTCCACCTCGCCGAAGCGGTCGCGCAGCTCCAGCAGCGCCGGGACGTCGAGCCCGACCGGGTCGTAGAGCGTGCCCGCGGCGTCGGCCACCGCGACCACCTTCATCCCGGCTTCGTGCAGGTACCAGGCCGCGCCGCCGCCCATGGTCCCGATGCCCTGGATCGCCACGGTCGTCTCGCGCACGTCCCAGTCCCACGCCGCCGCGACGCCGAGGCACGCCTGCGCCACGCCGTAGCCGCCGACGACGTCGCCGAGCAGCAACCCGCCGGGCACCGGCGCGTTGAGGCCGGCCTGCACCCGGCGCAGGGTACGAGCCGGATCCGCCGAACGGCCGATCGCCGCGTGGTACGACTGCTCCAGCCCGAGCTCGGCGAACACCTCGTCGATCAGGTGCTGGGGCACGCCGAGGTCCTCGGCGGTCACCCAGTGCGCATCCAGCCACGGCCGCAGGAACGCGCAGAACCGCTTCAGCACGCCGAACGCCCGCGGGTCCTTCGGGTCGAAGTCGATGCCGCCCTTCGCCCCGCCGACCGGCAGGTTGAACGTCGCGGTCTTGTTGGCCATGCCCCGGGCGAGGTCCTCGACCTCGCTCATCGTGCAGCCCGCCCGCATCCGGGTGCCGCCGGTGGCGACGCCCGAGACCAGGCTGTGCACCACCAGGTAGCCGTGCGCGCCGGTGATGGGATCGGTCCAGGTCAGTCGCATCAGCGGCTCGGCGTTGCGCGGGGTCATCAGGCCACTCACCTCCAGGGAAGTCCGGGGGCGGCCCGTCGTGACCGCCTTCCCCGAGCGTGCGCCCCGGACCGCCCACGCGTCCATTTAACGAACCTGCACGATCTCGTTTAGGTTTGGTGTATGGAGCTTTCGTTGCACCGCTTGCGGATGCTGCGCGAGCTGCACCGCCGGGGCACGGTGACAGCGGCCGCCGCTTCGCTGCACTACACCGCTTCGGCGGTATCGCAGCAGCTCGCGCAGCTCGAACGCGACGTCGGCGCGAAGCTGTTCGAGCGGCTCGGCCGGCGCGTCCAGCTGACCGAGCTGGGCAACCTCCTGACGGAGCACGCCGAGGAGATCCTCGGCTCCGTCGAACGGGCGACGCTCGCCCTGGAGGAGGCCCAGGAAGCCCGCACGGTCCGGCTGACCGCCGGCGTCTGGGCGTCGGTGGCCTCCGGGCTGCTGCCGACGGCGCTGACCGCGCTGGCCGACGAACACCCCGGCATCGAGGTGCGCACGCGCGAACTGGCGCCCGAGGACACCGCCGAGGCGGTCCGCGACGGCACGCTCGACCTGTCGTTCGTCATCGACTACTCGGACGCGCCGACGCCGTGGGACGCCGGGCTGGAACGGGCCGTCGTGGCCGTCGAGCGGCTGCACGCGGCGGTGCCGCGGGGCGCGGTGCCGTCCGGTTCGGCCTCCCTCGACGACCTCGCCGAGCACCCGTGGATCCTGGCCAGCCCGAAGTCGCACTTCGGCCGGGCGATGCGCACGGCCTGCCAGCGGCACGGCTTCGCGCCGAAGATCAACCACGAGGTCGAAGAGCAGTCCACGGCGATGGCGATGGTGGGTGCCGGGCTGGGCGTCACGCTCGTCTCGGACCTGGGCCTGCGGCTGCTGCGGCCACCCGGGATCGACGTCGTCGCGCTCACCACGCCGCTGCTGCGGACGGTGTCGATCGCCTACCGGCGCACCGCGTTCCGGCTGCCCGCGTTGCACCTGGTGATCGAGGCCGTGCGGGCGTCGGCGGCTTCGCTGGGCCTCGGCACGGAGTCCGCTTTGCCCTGATCCGGGACTTCTTACGGAGTGGTGAACCCGTCCTGCACCGCAAGATCCGGCCTGATTTTGTCGTACCCCGCGTGTAGCGTCCGAAGTCAAGAAGTTCCACCACACGGAACAGGAACGGACATGACAGCGGTGCACCATTTTCCCGAGAAGTCGGGGAGTGCGTCGAACCGTACCGCGCGGGTCCTGGCGGACCGCGCGGCCGGGGAGGCGTACGTCGCATCGGTGTGTTTCAAGCACGGACCGCCCCGCCTGACCGGCGTGGAGCTGGAGTTCACCGTGCACCACGCCGACGACCCGGCCAGACCCCTCGATCCCGACGTCCTCGCCGCGGCGCTGGGTCCGCACACGCCACGGACGCTCCGCCCCGACAGCCCCGCTTCACCGCTCCCGGCCGGTTCACCAGTGAGCCTCGAACCCGGGTGCCAGGTCGAAATCTCCGCTCTTCCCCAGGCCTCCCTGCGCGATCTCGCCGCAGCCGTCACGGCCGACCTCCACCACCTGCGTGACCGCCTCTCCCGGCACGGCCTCGTGCTGGGCGAGACGGGCATCGACGCCCACCGCGCGCCACGCCGGCTCCTGCGCACACCGCGCTACGCGGCGATGGAACGGCGGTTCGCGCCGATCGGTCCCGGGGGCATCACGATGATGTGCAGCACGGCCGGCCTGCAGGTCTGCGTCGACGCGGGGGAGCCCGAGCACTACGCGGCCCGCTGGGCGGCGGCCCACGCGATGGGCCCGCCGCTGCTCGCCCTCTTCGCCAACTCCCGCGTCCACGCCGGACGGGACACGGGACACGCCTCCGCCCGCTGGCTCGCGGTGCACGACACGGAGGCGGTCCGCACGCGCACGTCCGGCGTCGCGGACGACGACCCCGCCGGCTGGTGGGCCGAGCGCCTGATGGACACCCCGCTGATGGTGCTGCCCCGCGGCGACCGGCCGTGGGACGCGCCGGAGGGGCTGACCTTCGCCGACTGGATCGACGGCAAGGGCGCGGCCGCGCTGCTGCCGAAGCCGACGGCGGCGGACCTCGACTACCACCTCACCACGATGTTCACCCCGGTCCGGCCCCAGGGCTACCTGGAGATCCGGTACCTCGACGCGCAACCGCCGGACGAGTGGCTGGCGCCGGTGGCGCTGGTCTCGGCGCTGCTCGCCCGGCCGTCCACAGTGGACAAGGTGCGGGCGATCTGCGCGCCGGTCGTGGACCGGTGGACCGACGCGGCGCGGCGGGGCCTGGCCGATGCGGACCTGGCGGCCGTCGCGGCGGCGCTGGCCGACCTCGGCTGCGCCGAGCTGGGCGTCACCGGGCTGGCGGCGGAGTCGATCACCGAGATCAGCGAGAGCGTGCAGGGGCGCGCGTACCGATCGAGGAGCGAAGCATGAGCACGGAAGCACTGGGTGACCTGAGCGCGCAGGACCTGCGTGCCCGGGCCGCCGAAGCACTGACCCGGGCGCGGGCGCGCAGCGTGGCGCTGACCGACGCCGTGGACGACGAGGACCTGGTCCGCCAGCACTCCAAGCTGATGTCGCCGCTGGTCTGGGACCTCGCGCACATCGGTGTCCAGGAGGAGCTCTGGCTGGTCCGCGACGTCGGCGGCCGCGAGCCGCTGCGGCCGGACATCGACGACATCTACGACGCGTTCCAGCACGCCCGCGCCGACCGGCCGGAGCTGCCGCTGCTCGGCCCGGCCGAGGCGCGCGCGTACGTCAAGCAGGTCCGCGAGAAGGCGTTCGACGTGCTGGAGCACGCGCCGATGGAGGGGCGGCGGCTGACCGAACAGGCCTTCGCGTTCGGCATGATCACCCAGCACGAGCAGCAGCACGACGAGACCATGCTGGCCACCCACCAGCTGCGCCAGGGCGATCCGGTGCTGCACGCGCCGCAGCCGCCGCCCGCCCGGTCGGGCTCGCTGCCCGCCGAGGTGCTGGTGCCGGGGGGCGCGTTCACGATGGGCACGTCGGCCGAGCCGTGGGCGCTGGACAACGAGCGCCCGGCGCACGAGATCGCCGTCGAGGCGTTCTGGATGGACACCGTCCCGGTGACGGGCGGCGCCTACGCGCGGTTCCTCGACGGCGGCGGCTACGACGACGAGCGCTGGTGGAGCCCGGCGGGCTGGGCCTACCGGACGGAGCACGGCATCACCGCGCCGCGGTTCTGGAAGCGGGAGCAGGACGGCTGGTGGCGGACCGCGTTCGGCGTCTACGAGCGCGTCCCCGCCGACGAGCCGGTCGTGCACGTCTCCTACTACGAAGCCGAGGCGTACGCGGCCTGGGCCGGGCGGCGGCTGCCGACCGAGGCGGAGTGGGAGAAGGCCGCGCGGTTCGACCCGGTGACCGGCCGCTCGCGGCGGTTCCCGTGGGGTGACGGGGAACCGACGGCCGAGCACGCCAACCTCGGCCAGCGGCACCTGCGCCCCGCGCCGGCGGGGGCGTACCCGGCCGGCGCGTCGCCGACCGGCGTGCACCAGCTGATCGGCGACGTCTGGGAATGGACGAGCACCGACTTCCACGGCTATCCGGGCTTCTCGGCCTTCCCGTACCGGGAGTACTCGGAGGTCTTCTTCGGACCCGAGTACAAGGTGCTGCGCGGCGGCTCGTTCGGCACCGACTCGGCGGCGATCCGGGGCACGTTCCGCAACTGGGACTACCCGATCCGGCGGCAGATCTTCGCCGGGTTCCGGACGGCCCGCGACGCGGCACCCGGCGAGGTGGGCTAGGCGTCATGTGCAGGCACCTCGCCTACCTCGGCGAGCCGGTTTCGCCCGCCGAGGCGGTTTTCCGCGCGCCGCACGCGTTGCTGGTGCAGTCCTACGCGCCGGCGGACATGCGCGGCGGCGGTTCGGTCAACGCCGACGGGTTCGGGCTGGGGTGGTACCCCGGCCCGGGCTCGGCCCCGCTGCGCCACCGCCGTTCGACTCCACTGTGGACGGACGAGACACTGCCGCCGCTGGCCGCGGCGGTGACCTCTGGCGCGTTCGTCGCCGCGGTCCGCAACGGCACCACCGGCCTGCCGGTGACCGAAGCGGCCGCGGCGCCGTTCATCGCCGGGCGGTGGCTGTTCAGCCACAACGGCGTCGTCCGCGGCTACCCGGACTCGCTGGCCGAACTGGCCAAGACCCTGCCGGTCACCGAGCTGCTGACGCTGGAGGCGCCGACGGACTCGGTGGTGCTCTGGGCGCTCCTGCGCGCCCGGCTCGCCACCGGGGCGGACCCGCTGACGGCGGTGGCGGAGCTGACCACCGCCGTCGAAGCGGCCGCGCCCGGTTCCCGGCTCAACTTCCTGCTCACCGACGGCGAAACGCTGATCGGTACCGCCTGGACGCACGCGCTGTCCGTGCTGGAGACCCCGGCCGGCAGTGTTGTGCTGGGGCTTCGCCCCGGGCCGGGGGCTCCGCCACCCGGAACCCCCGGAAGCAACGTGTGGCTCGCGTCCGAACCCCTCGACGGCGACCCGCGCTGGCGGCCCGTCCCCGACCACCACGCCGTGCGCGCCACCGCCGCCGGCGTCGACCTGCTTCCCCTGACCCAGGAGCGTTCATGACCGAGATCGACCTCGACCACCACCGCTCCGGCGACACCGTCACCGCGGAACTGCGCGCGGACGTCGTCGCCGGGCTCACCGCCGAGCGCAAGTGGCTGCCGCCCAAGTGGTTCTACGACGCCGAGGGCAGCGAGCTGTTCGAGAAGATCACCCAGCTGCCGGAGTACTACCCCACCCGCAGCGAGCGCGAGGTGCTGGCCGCGCACGCCGGCGACGTCGCAGAGCTGTCCGGCGCGCACACGCTCGTCGAGCTCGGCTCCGGGTCGAGCGAGAAGACCCGCCTGCTGCTCGACGCGCTCACCGGGCACGGCACGCTGGAGGCGTTCGTCCCGCTCGACGTGTCCGAGTCCGCGCTGGCCGAGGCCGCCGAGGCGATCTCGAAGGACTACCCGGGCCTGACCGTGCGCGGGGTCGTCGGCGACTTCACCCAGCACCTCGACCTGCTGCCCGGTGGTCAGCCGCGAGTGGTGGCGTTCCTCGGCGGCACGATCGGCAACTTCCTGCCCGCCGAGCGCGCGGCCTTCCTGCGCTCGGTGCGCGAGGTGCTCGACGAAGGGGAGTGGCTGCTGCTCGGCACCGACCTCGTCAAGGACCCGGGCATCCTCGAACGCGCCTACGACGACGCCGCCGGGGTCACGGCGGAGTTCAACAAGAACGTGCTCCGGGTGATCAACGCGCGCCTCGGCGCGAACTTCGACCTCGACGAGTTCGAGCACGTGTCGCACTGGGACGCCGGCAACGAGTGGATCGAGATGCGCTTGCGGGCCCGCCGGGCGCTGACCGTCGAGATCCCCGGCGCGGACCTGACGGTCGGCTTCGCCGAGGGTGAGCACATCCGCACGGAGATCTCGGCCAAGTTCCGGCCCGCCGGCGTCGAGGCGGAGCTGGCCGCGGCCGGGTTCGCGCTGGACCGATGGTGGACCGACTCCCAGCAGCGGTTCGGGGTGAGCCTGGCAAGATCTGTGCGTGGCTAATCCTCTCCGGGCACTGGCCCGGGCCCTCGGAACCCGGCCGTGGTTGATGCGCACGGCCGGGTTCGTCGTGTGGGCGGACAAGAAACTGCACCGCGCGTTCGGCGGCCGGGTGAGCCTCGTGGCGCTCGCCGGGCTGCCGTCGCTGCGCCTCACGACGACCGGCCGCAAGAGCGGGCAGCCCCGCAGCACGAACCTCCTGTACTTCCCCCACGGCGACGACATCGTCCTGACCGCCTCGAACTGGGGCCGCCCGAACGACCCGGCGTGGGCGCTGAACCTGCGCGCGAACCCGAAGGCGCAGGTCGCGCTGAAGGGGCGGCCCGGCGAGGTGGTGGCCCGCGAGCTGCACGGCGAGGAGTACGACGCCATGTGGCAGGAGCTGCTCGCGTTCTGGCCGGGGTACCGGATGGAGCAACGCGAGGCGGGCCGGCCGTTACCGGTTTTCGTACTCACCCGCGTCGACGGGTAGGTGCCCACCATCCTTTTGGCCGGTGACGGCTTTCACCGGTTTGTGCCAGTCTCTCCGGGGTAACGCGCCGTGACGGCTCGACCGCGCGGCTCATGCGTCACCAAGGGAGGAGACGTCTTGCCGAGATCCACACAGGGCCGGGTGCGGTCGTTCGCACTGGTGGGGGCGCTCGTGGCCGGCGTGGGACTGGCCGGGCCGGCCGGCACCGCCGTGGCGGCCGAAGACACCGTCGCCAAACCCGCCGTCGTCGGGGCGACCGCCGCGGTCGCCTGGGGTACCTGTTCGACCGACACCCTCGCCGGCGTGCCCGCGGACCAGGTCAAGTTCTACAGCTGCGCGCGCTACCGCGTGCCGATCGACCACGACAACGCCGCGCTGGGCACCATCGACATCGCGCTGCTCAAGCGCGCCGCCCGCACGCCCGACAAGCGCGTCGGCTCGCTGTTCCTCAACCCCGGCGGCCCTGGCGGCTCGGGCCTGCGGATGCCGATCAGCGGGCAGTACTACTTCCAGCCGCAGGTGCTCGACCGGTTCGACCTCGTCGGGTTCGACCCGCGCGGCGTCGGGCAGAGCAACCCGCTGCGCTGCTTCACCACCCAGGAGGACGCCGACGAGGTCTTCGGCGCCCAGATCCCGGTGCCGCTGACCCGCGCCGAGATCTCCGGCACCCTCGCCAGCTACCGCGACTACGGCCGGTTCTGCAAGAACAACGCGGGATCGCTGCTGAACCACATGTCCACCAAGGACGTCGTGCGCGACCTCGACACGCTGCGCGCGGCGGTCGGCGACCAGAAGCTGACCTACGTCGGCTTCTCCTACGGGACGCTGATCGGCTCGACCTACACGTCGATGTTCCCCAAGCAGTCCCGGGCGATCGTCATCGACGGCAACGTCGACCCGGCGCTGCGCACCAGCGACGGCGTCGAGTACGACCGGGAACGCGCCCAGGGCTTCGAGATCTCGCTCGACGGCTTCCTGAAGCGGTGTGACCAGGCCGGCGCCAAGTGCGCGTTCAGCGACGGCACGCCGCGCGCGAAGTTCGACGAACTGCGCGAGTACCTCCGCAAGCAGCCGATCACCATCCCCGGTGGCGGCACGGTGGACATCAACGCGTTCACCGGCGGCGTCTCGAGCGTCCTGTACTCGCCGTCGGCGTTCCCCGGCCTGGCCGAGGACCTGCAGGCGCTCTACACCGCGATCCACCCGGCGGGCGCGCAGGCGCAGACGCTGCAGGCCAAGCAGCTGAAGGTGCTCACCGGCGGCAAGCAGGGCCTGGCCGACCAGAACCCGGACAGCCCCTACGCCAGCGACGACTCGTACTTCGCCGTCAACTGCTCCGACAAGCCGTTCAAGATCAGGCAGGAGCAGGTGCCGGACATCGCCGCGAAGTGGGAGCGCGAGTCGCCCACCTTCGGCCGCTACCAGGCGTTCGCCGACACGGCGGGCTGCCCGGTGTGGCCGGCGAAGAAGCCGGACGCCTACCGCGGTCCGTGGCGGGCCAAGACCGACGTCCCGGTGGTCGTGGTGAGCAACTACTACGACCCGGCGACGCGGTACCAGTTCGGCCAGCGCATGGCGGCCGAGCTCGGCAACTCGCGGCTGCTGTCGGTCGACGCGTTCGGCCACTGCATCCTCGGCGACGCGCTCGGCGTCGACAAGGCCGTGGCGGACTACCTGACCGACCTCAAGGTGCCGGCGAACGGCCAGGTGTTCCAGCCGAACGTCCAGCCGTTCGAAACCGCTTAGCAGCAAGGAAAACGGGCCGGGGTGACACTGTCGCCCCGGCCCGTTTTCACGTCCCCAGCAAGCGATCCAGCAGGTCCCCGGCGGCCGCTTCCGCTTCGGTGACGGTGCTGGCGTGGTCGTCGGCGCGGGCGACCAGCATCGCGATTTCGTTCATCCCGGCGAGCAGCACGTGCGCGAAGAGGTCGACGCGCGCCGCCGGGATCCGGCCGTCGCGCCGCAGCGCCGCCTTGATCTTGCCGAGCGTGCGTTCCTCGTCGATCTCCCTCCACCGCTGCCAGCCCAGTACCGCCGGCGCGTCGATGAGCATCACCTGCCGCACCACGGGATCGCGGGTGCTCCGGATCCAGGCGAGACACGCGGCGCGCAAGGCCGTCATCGGGTCGGTCATGCCTTCGACGGCTCGCGCGCCCTCCGCGCCGACCCGCTCGTAGACGGTGTCCAAGACCGCCGCGAAGAGCGCGTCCTTGCCGGGGAAGTGGTGGTAGAGCGCGCCGCGGCTCACGTCGGCGGCCCGCAGGACGGCCTCGATCGACGTGCCGTCGTAGCCGTGCTCGGTGAACAGGCCGGTCGCGACCGCGACGAGGTGCTCGCGGGTCGCCTGACCCCGGTCGATCTTCTTGTTCATGCGGGTCGGCTGCCTCCGTCGTTGACAAACCGACTGTCGGTCTGTTGATACTAGACCGTCAGTCGGTTTACTTCTGGAGGGACTCTACCGATGGACCTGCGAACCTGGGAGGACCAGCGCGGACGCGTGTCGGCGGCGTCCGGCGACGTGAGCTACACCGACGTCGGCGAAGGGCCGGTGGCGCTCTTCGTGCACGGCGTCGGCACGAACAACCTGTTGTGGCGCAAGGTGATGACCGAGCTGGCGGGGGAGCGCCGGTGCGTCGCGCCGGACCTGCCGGGGCACGGCGCTTCGCCGGCGACGCCCGAGCAGGACCTCAGCCTGACCGGCCTCGCCCGGCTGCTCGAAGACTTCTGCGAGTCGCTGGAACTCGGTGCGGTCGACCTGGTCGCCAACGACACCGGCGGCGCGGTGGCGCAGGTCTTCGCCGCGCACCACCCCGACCGGGTCCGGACGCTCACCCTGACCAACTGCGACACGCAGGGCAACCTGCCGCCCCAGGCGTTCCGCCCGGTCGTCGAGCTGGCCGAACGCGGGAAGCTCGCGCCGCTGCTGGTCCGGCTCGCCGCGGACCCCGAGCGGGCGCGAGCCGGTGCGCTCGGCGGGGGCTACGAGCACCCCGAACAGCTGTCCGACGAGGTCCTGGCCGCCTTCGTGCGGCCGGTCGGCGCCACGCTCGAGGCGGCGCGGCAGTTCGAGCGCCTGCTGACGTCGGTCCGCGGCGAGGAACTGGACGCGATCGAGCCGCTGCTCAAGGAGTTCCGCGTGCCGACTTTGCTCGTCTGGGGGACCGGCGACCCGAACTTCGGTGTCGAGTGGGCCTACCGGTTCCGCGACGCGGTCCCCGGCGTCGCCGAGGTCGTCGAGGTGTCCGAAGCCAAGCTGTTCTTCCCCGACGAGCGTCCCGAAGACCTCGTCCCGCACCTGCGCCGGCACTGGAGGTAGCGCTACAGTGGGGGAGTTGATCAACCACGAGCGACGGAAGCGAGGTGAGCGGCACATGCCAGCGGACAGTCACGGGACGACCGGGCGTGCGCTCACCGGAGGCTTCCGGGCGGGCTGATCTCGTCCGGTCTCCCCTGTCCGGCAGTGCGCGCACGCCGGAAATGAGCGAGATCATGACCGTCTTCGAAATGCTGCTGCGTGTCGGCACGGGCGTCGGCCTGGGTGCCGTCATCGGGGTCGAGCGCCAGTTTCGCGCCCGGATGGCCGGGCTGCGCACCAACGCCCTGGTCGCGGTCGGCGCGACGCTGTTCGTGCTGCTGTCCGCACACGGCTTCGGCGGCCTGACTACGAGCGGCGACGCCGACCCGACGCGGGTCGCGGCCCAGATCGTCTCGGGCATCGGGTTTCTGGGCGCCGGCGTCATCATGCGTGACGGCCTGAACGTCCGCGGCCTCAACACCGCGGCGACGCTGTGGTGCTCGGCCGCGGTCGGCGCGCTGGCCGGGGCCGGGCTGTACGCGGTCGCGGCGGCCGGGACCGCCGTCGTCGTCGGCGTGAACGTCGTGCTGCGGCCGCTGGGCCGGGTCGTCGACCGCCGGCCGGAGGCGGGCGACGAGACGCCGACGAGGTACGCGTTCCAGGCCGTCACGCGCGACGCGACCGAGGCGCACGTGCGGGCGCTGCTCGTGCAGTCGCTGACCCGCACGGACTTCCGGCTGCTGTCGGTGCTGAGCACCGATCGCGAGGACCGCACGGTCGAGGTCCGCGCCGAGCTGGTCGGCGACCAGCGCGACGACGCCCAGATGGAAGCGGCTGTCTCGCGGCTTTCACTGGAGCCGTCGGTGTCCAGCGTGCGCTGGGAAGCCGTGCCCGCTTAACCGAGGAACTCCTCGAGCAGCTCGCCGAACCGGGCGGGCTGCTCGGCGTTGACCTGGTGGCCCGCGCCGTCGATCACGACCTGGCGCGCGTTCGGTGCCTCGCGGGCGATCAGGTCCGCGACGGCGTGGATGTCGGTGGTGTCCAGGGAACCCGTGACGACCAGGATCCGCGCCCGGAGCTCGGCGGTCCGCGTGATCGCGTGCAGTTCCGCGCCGGTGCCGAAGCTGCGGTGGCCTTTTCGCGCGTTGTCGATCAGCATGGCCGCGTAACGCGCCCGGACGTCCGGGTCGACCTGGTCCGGCATCCGGTGTGGGCCGTCGACGAGCATGCGAAGCACGCACTTGAGGGCCAGCGCGTTGTCCTGCGCGGCGATCGCCTCGGCGAACAACCGCCATTGCTCCAGGGTGAACGGGTCGCGTTCGACCATGCCGCTGATACCCGGTGAGCTCAGCAGCAGCCCGTCGACGCGGTCCGAGTGCAGCAGCGCGAAGTCGATCGCCGTACGGCTGCCCATCGAACAGCCCACCAGCACCGCGCGGTCGATCGTGAGGGCGTCGAGCAGCCGCCGGAGGTCTTCGTGGTGGGAGAACCCGGGTAGCTGCTCCGACGATTCGCCGTGGCCGCGGGCGTCGTAGCGGACGACCCGGTGGTCCGCGGCGAACCGGGCGACCTGCTCGTCCCAGGCCGCGCTGTGGAAGGCACCCGGGTGCAGGAACACCACCGGCCGGCCGTGGCCGCGGACTTCGCAGGACAGCCTGCCGTCACCGAGCTCGAGAAAGTCCCCCATGGCACGACGGTACCGAAAACGAAGGCCTCCCCGCCGCGAGCGACGGGGAGGCCTTTCGGGCAGGAGCCTTACGCCTGCGTCATCTTCCGCAGCACGTACTGCAGGATGCCGCCGTTGCGGTAGTAGTCCGCCTCACCCGGGGTGTCGATGCGGACGTCCGCCTCGAACTCCACCTTGGTGCCGTCCGCCTTGGTGGCGGTGACGTGCACCGTGCGCGGGGTCTCGCCGTCGTTCAGCTTGGTGATGCCCGAGATGTCGAACGTCTCGGTGCCGTCCAGGCCGAGCGACGAGGCCGACTCGCCCTGCGGGAACTGCAGCGGGATGACGCCCATGCCGATCAGGTTCGACCGGTGGATGCGCTCGAACGACTCGGTGATGACCGCGCGCACGCCCAGCAGCGAGGTGCCCTTGGCCGCCCAGTCGCGCGACGAACCGGAGCCGTACTCCTTGCCGCCCAGCACGACCAGCGGGGTGCCGGCCGCCGCGTAGTTCTGGGCCGCGTCGTAGATGAACGCCTGCGGGGCGCCCTCCTGCGTGAAGTCGCGGGTGTAGCCGCCCTGCACGTCGTCGAGGAGCTGGTTGCGCAGCCGGATGTTCGCGAACGTGCCGCGGATCATCACCTCGTGGTTGCCGCGCCGCGAGCCGTAGGAGTTGAAGTCCTTCTTCTCCACGCCGTGCTCGGTCAGGTACTGCGCGGCCGGGGTGCCCGGCTTGATCGCGCCGGCGGGGGAGATGTGGTCGGTGGTGACCGAGTCGCCCAGCTTCGCCAGCACGCGCGCGCCGGTGATGTCGGTGACCGCTGCCGGCTCCGGCGTCATGCCCTCGAAGTACGGGGGCTTCCGCACGTAGGTGGACTCGGCGTCCCACTCGAAGGTCTTGCCCTCCGGGGTGGGCAGCGACTTCCAGCGCTCGCCGCCGTCGAAGACGTCGGCGTAGTCCTTGGTGAACATCTCCTGCGTGATCGCGTAGTCGATGGTCTCCTGGATCTCCTGCGCCGTCGGCCAGATGTCTTTGAGGAAGACGTCGTTGCCGTCGGTGTCCTGGCCCAGGGGCTGGTTCGCGAAGTCGAAGTCCATCGTGCCGGCCAGCGCGTAGGCGATGACCAGCGGCGGCGACGCGAGGTAGTTCATCTTCACGTCGGGGTTGATCCGGCCTTCGAAGTTCCGGTTGCCCGAGAGCACCGAGACCGCGGTGAGGTCGTTCTCCTGGATGGCCGCGGAGATCTCGTCCGAGAGCGGGCCGGAGTTGCCGATGCACGTGGTGCAGCCGTAGCCGACCAGGTGGTAGCCCAGCTTCTCCAGGTACGGCCACAGGTTGGCCTTGGTGTAGTAGTCGGTGACGACCTGCGAGCCCGGCGCCATCGACGTCTTGACCCACGGCTTGACCGCGAGGCCCTTGTCCACGGCGTTGCGCGCGAGCAGCGCGGCGCCGAGCATGACCGACGGGTTCGAGGTGTTGGTGCACGAGGTGATCGAGGCGATCACCACGGCGCCGTGGTCGAGGACGAACTCGCCGCGGTCCGGCGTGGAGACCTTGACCGGCTTGCTCGGACGGCCCGACGCGCCGTTCGCGGCGGAGGAGGTGACCGGCGCGGCGTCGTCCTCGGCGAACGACAGCGACGGGGAGTCGCTGGCCGGGAAGGACTCCTCGGAGGCCTCGTCCATCTTGGTGTGCGGGGTGACGTCCTCGCCGTCCACGTAGTCGTGGATCGACTTGCGGAACGACGACTTCGCGTCCGACAGCTCGATGCGGTCCTGCGGGCGCTTCGGGCCGGCGATCGACGGGACGACCGTCGAGAGGTCCAGCTCGAGGTACTCGGAATAGGAGGCCTCGCGCGACGGGTCGTGCCAGAGGCCCTGCTCCTTGGCGTACGCCTCGACCAGCGCGACCTGCTCGGCCGAGCGGCCGGTCAGCTTGAGGTAGCGGACGGTCTCCTCGTCGATCGGGAAGATCGCCGCGGTGGAGCCGAACTCGGGGCTCATGTTGCCGATGGTGGCGCGGTTGGCCAGCGGCACCGCGGACACGCTCTCGCCGTAGAACTCGACGAACTTGCCGACCACGCCGTGGCGGCGCAGCATCTCGGTGATCGTGAGCACGACGTCGGTGGCGGTGACGCCGGCCGGGATCTCGCCGGTCAGCTTGAAGCCGACGACGCGCGGGATCAGCATCGACACCGGCTGGCCCAGCATGGCGGCCTCGGCCTCGATGCCGCCGACGCCCCAGCCCAGCACGCCCAGGCCGTTGACCATGGTGGTGTGCGAGTCGGTGCCGACGCAGGAGTCGGGGTAGGCCTGCCCGTTGCGGGCCATCACCGTGCGGGCGAGGTGCTCGATGTTGACCTGGTGCACGATGCCGGTGCCCGGCGGGACGACCTTGAACTCGTCGAAGGCGCCCTGGCCCCAGCGCAGGAACTGGTAGCGCTCGCGGTTGCGCTCGTACTCGATCTCGACGTTGCGCTCGAAGGCGTCGGGGCGGCCGAAGACGTCGATGATGACCGAGTGGTCGATGACCAGCTCGGCCGGCGCGAGCGGGTTGACCTTGTCGGGGTCGCCGCCGAGGTCGGTGACCGCCTCGCGCATGGTGGCGAGGTCGACGACGCACGGCACGCCGGTGAAGTCCTGCATGATCACGCGGGCGGGCGTGAACTGGATCTCGATCGACGGGTCGGCGTTCGGGTCCCACGAGCCGAGCGCGGTGATGTGGTCGGCGGTGATGTTCGCGCCGTCCTCGGTGCGCAGCAGGTTCTCGAGCAGGATCTTCAGGCTGTAGGGCAGCCGCTCGGCGCCCTCGACCTTGTTCAGGCGGAACACCTCGTACGAGGCGTCGCCGACCTTCAGCGTGTCTTTGGCGCCGAAGCTGTCCTTGCTGGCAGGTGCGGTCACGTCTAACTCCAGTGGCGTGGACTTCCGCGCCGGTGCGGCGGTCGAGTCCCGGGTCAGTTCGGTCGGGTTCGGTGGTGGCGAGTCTTGCGCACCCCCACCGTAGGACCGGATTCGGGATGCCACACCTCGCGGTGCCTCAAACAGTACGCGTGTCCTGTTTACCGGACAAGACGACACGCGGTGTGGGCTGCGCCATCCGCGCCGAGGGTCCCTCAATAAGGGGAATTGGTGCCTACGGTGTGTAAGTTTCCGGTGATGCTTGTGATAGTGGTGTGACTGCAGTGACGCGCGATGTGCGCAGGTGAGCGGAGGTGGGCGGTCGTGGCGGGACGGCGTGGGGGTCCGGAGGTGCCGCGGGCCCGCCGTGGACTCACCGTGAGCGCGCTCACGCTGGTGATCTTGTTCGGCGCCGGCGGCACGGGCCTCGCGGCGCCCCCGCCGCCGCCCAACCCCAGCGACTCCGACCTCAGCTCGAGCAAGGCCGACGCCAACGCGAAGGCCGGCGAGGTCGGCCGGCTGACCAACCAGCTGGCCCAGGCCGAGCAGAAGCTGTCGCAGCTGCAGGACGACGTCGAGCTCAAGCAGGAAGAGGCCAACAAGGCCCTGGTCGACCTGCAGTCCGCGCAGGACGCGGCGGCGCAGGCGGAGAACGACGCCAAGGCCGCCCGCACCGAGGCGGACGCGGCGGCCGCGGCGATCGAGAAGGCCCGCAACGACCTCAAGACGTTCGCCGCCGCGAGCTTCCAGCAGGGCAGCACGGTCGGCTCGCTCTCGGCGTACCTCAGCGCCGACAGCCCCAAGGACATGCTGGCCCGCGCGCAGCTGCTCGACGCCGTCGGCGGCGACCGGCTCAACGCCCTCGACCGGCTCCAGCAGGCGCAGACCGAGAAGTCGAACAAGGACGCCGCGGCCCGCAAGGCCGCCGAGATCGCCCAGCAGAAGCAGGACGCCGCGCGCCAGGCGAAGACCAGCGCGGACTCCGCGCAGGCCAGGGCGATCAGCGCGCAGGACAGCCAGGCCACGCAGAACACGCAGCTCGAGAAGAACAAGTCCGACGTCGAGCAGCAGCTCTACGCGGCCCAGGCCAAGGTCAACGGCCTGCAGGGCCAGCGGCAGCGCTACCAGGACTGGCTCGCCGAGAAGCAGCGTGAGGACGACGAACGCGCCCGCCAGGCCGCGCTGGGCTCGTCCGGTGGTGGCGGCGGCCGGCCAGCGAGCAAGCCGGCGTCGGGCCCGGCCGGCTCGTCGATCGAGGCGGTCATCGCGCGGGCGCTGTCGAAGATCGGCCTGCCGTACGCGTGGGGCGGCGGCAACGCGAGCGGCCCGACCCGCGGCATCCGCGACGGCGGCGTCGCCGACCGCTACGGCGACTACAACAAGATCGGCTTCGACTGCTCCGGCCTGATGATCTACGCCTTCGCCGGGGTGATTTCGCTGCCGCACTACAGCGGCTACCAGTACACGTCCGGGCGGCAGGTCCCGCTGTCGCAGATGCGCCGCGGCGACATGCTGTTCTACGGCGGCCCGGGCGGCATCCACCACGTCGCGCTCTACCTCGGCGGCGGCCAGATGGTCGAAGCGCCGCAGTCCGGCCTGCGGGTCCGGGTCGCGCCGGTGCGCTACGGCGGGATCATGCCGTACGCGACCCGCCTGATCGGCTGAAACTCGCTCGACGGCGGTGGCGTCCCGCCGACAGGATCGGGCACGTGGACGACGAACTGAACGCGCTGCGGCGATCGCGGATGCGCTGGAACACACCCCTGTCCGAGGCGCACGCTTCGCTGCTGCTCGACCGGATGGCCTTGAGCGACGGACACCTCGTCGACCTCGGCTGCGGCTGGGGCGAGCTGCTGCTGCGGGCTGTCGAGCGGGCGCCGGGCCTGCGGGCGACGGGCGTCGACACCGACGCGACCGGCCTCGAGCGCGGGCGGGCGGCGGCCGCGGAGCGCGGACTGGCGGTGGAGTTCACCGAGGCGGACGCCGCGAGCTGGGACGTTCCCGTCGAGCGGGCCTTCTGCATCGGCGCCGCCCACATCTTCGGCTCCACCAAGGCGGCGCTGGAGGGGCTCGCCCGGGTGGTGCGGGCGGGCGGGCGGCTGCTCTACGGCGACGGCTTCTGGTCGGCCCAGCCGGACCCGGCGGCGGTGGAGATCTTCGGCCCGGACACGCTGACGCTGCCGGAGCTGGTCGAGGCCGCCGGTGCCGCCGGCTGGCGCGTGCTGCACCTCAGCACCGCCGACCAGCTCGAGTGGGACGACTTCGAGTCGACCTCGCGCGCGGGCTGGGCGGAGTGGCTGGCGGCGCACCCGGCCGACCCGCGGGCGGAGGAGGTGCGGGAGTGGCTCGACCGGCGGCTGCGCGAGTACGTCCGGGACTACCGGGGCGTGCTGGGCCTCGCGTACCTCGTGCTGACCCGCTGACGGCCGGGCTCGCCCGGTTGTCCGGCACGGCGGTCGGGTCCGGCGCGGGCTCACCTGCTCGACGCTGAGCCGGCTCGTTGCGGCGGCAGGCGTCCATCCGCACGGACTCGATGCCGATACCCGGGCGCGGGCTTCACCTTCCGCGTCCCGGGCCGCTAGCCTCGCCGGATGCGCTACGCGGGGATCGTGGTGGCCGGGGGTTCGGCCCGCAGGCTGTCCGGTGTGGACAAGCCGGCGCTGTCGGTGGGTGGCAAGCCCTTGCTGGCCCGTGCGATCCACGCCCTCTCCGGCGCCGAACGCGTGATCGCCGTCGGGCCGCGGCGGCCCGGTTTCGACGTCGTGTGGACGCGCGAACCGGTGCCCGGCACCGGGCCCGTCGCGGCGCTGGCCGCCGGCCTCGCGTTCGTCCCGGACGACGTCGAGGCGGTCGTCGTGCTGGCCGCCGACCTGCCGGGCGTCCGGCGGTCCACAGTGGACCGCCTGGTCGCCGCGCTCGGCGGCGGCGACGGCGCGGTCCTCGTCGACGCCACCGGGTCCCGGCAGTGGCTGCTGGGCGCCTGGCGGGCCGCGGCGCTGCGGGCCGCGTTGCCCGAGCGGGTGGAGAACGCGGCGCTGCGGCGGGTGCTGGGGGGACTCAGCGTCACCGAGGTCCAGGCGGAGCGGGGCGAAGCGGACGACATCGACACCCCCGAGGACCTCGAGCGCCACCGCTGACCCCGGGAACCGGATCAGCTTCACAGATGTCACACCGGGGGAGGTGTTGGCTACACACGGGCGAACCCGTGCGTCCGCGTGCCGGACGGACGGACGACCGGGGGACGCAGTACGGTCGCACCGCGTGATCACCGTCGCGGGGGCGGCGCACGAACTTTCGAGGAGGCAGAGTGACCGAGCCCGGCTACGCCGAGGGCGGGAACGGCCAGCAGGCGACACCGGCGCGGGACGCCCAGTTGCTGGAGCGGACCGTGTTCGAGGTCAAGCGGATCATCGTCGGCCAGGACCGCCTGGTCGAGCGGATGCTGGTCGGCCTGCTGGCCAAGGGCCACCTGCTGCTCGAAGGCGTGCCCGGCGTGGCGAAGACCCTCGCCGTCGAGACGTTCGCCCGGGTCGTCGGCGGCTCGTTCTCGCGCGTCCAGTTCACGCCGGACCTGGTGCCCGCCGACATCCTCGGCACCCGCATCTACCGCCAGGGCGCCGAGCGGTTCGACGTCGAGCTCGGCCCGGTCGTGGCGAACTTCGTGCTCGCCGACGAGATCAACCGCGCGCCCGCCAAGGTCCAGTCGGCGATGCTCGAGGTGATGGCCGAGCGGCACGTGTCGATCGGCGGGCAGACGTTCCCGATGCCCGACCCGTTCCTCGTGCTGGCCACCCAGAACCCGATCGAGAACGAGGGCGTGTACCCGCTGCCCGAGGCGCAGCGCGACCGCTTCCTGTTCAAGATCGTCGTCGAGTACCCCTCCGCCGAGGAGGAGCGCGAGATCATCTACCGGATGGGCGTCGCCCCGCCCACCCCGCACGAGGTGCTCAGCCCGGCCGAGCTGGTCCGGCTGCAGGGCGTCGCGTCGCAGGTGTTCGTGCACCACGCGCTGGTCGACTACGTCGTGCGGCTGGTGCTGACCACCCGGACGCCGAACGAGCACGGCCTCGCCGACGTCGCCGGCTGGGTGTCCTACGGCGCTTCGCCGCGTGCGAGCCTCGGCATCATCGCCGCCGCCCGCGCGCTGGCGCTGGTCCGCGGCCGCGACTACGTGCTGCCGCAGGACGTCGTCGACGTCGTGCCGGACGTGCTGCGCCACCGGCTCGTGCTGTCCTACGACGCGCTGGCCGACGGCGTGCCCATCGACCACATCATCACGCGCGTGCTGCAGACCGTGCCGCTGCCGCAGGTCTCGGCCCGGCCGCAGGGCGGGGCCGGCCAGGGCGGCCCGGTCCCGGCGGGCGCGCCGGTCAGGTAACCCGGCGATGGCGAAGAACGAGAAGGGCGAACGCCCTTCGTGGGCGCCCCCGGTGCTGCGGGGCGACCGGCTGGAAGCCGGGCTCCGGACGCTGGAGCTCGATGTCCGCCGCAGGCTCGACGGGCTGCTGCAGGGCAACCACCTCGGCCTCGTGCCGGGGCCGGGGTCCGAGCCCGGCGAGGCCCGCCCGTACCAGCCCGGCGACGACGTCCGCCGGATGGACTGGGCGGTCACCGCCCGCACCACGACCCCGCACATCCGCGAGACCGTGGCCGACCGCGAGCTGGAGACGTGGGTGGTCGCCGACCTGTCGGCGAGCCTCGACTTCGGAACGGCGTTGTGCGAGAAGCGCGACCTGGTGGTCTGCGCGGTCGCGGCGGTCGCGCACCTGACCGGGGGCGGCGGCAACCGGATCGGCGCGCTGGTCTCCACCGGCGCCGAGATGACCCGCATCCCGGCGCGCGGTGGCCTCGCGCACGCCCGCAGCATCGTGCGGAAGCTGGCCGAGACGCCCCGGGCGGCCGAAGGCACCCGCGGCGACTTCGCGCAGGCCCTCGAGGCGTTGCGCCGGCCGCCGCGGCGGCGTGGCCTGGCCGTGGTGATCTCCGACTTCCTGGGCGACACGTCCTGGGAGCGGCCGCTGCGGGCGCTGGGCGGGCGGCACGAACTGATCGCGATCGAAGTCCTCGACCCGCGCGACGTCGACCTGCCCGAGGTGGGCACCGTCGTGCTGGCCGACCCGGAGACAGGGAAGCAGCGCGAAGTGCATGCGTCGGCCTTGCTGCGCAAGGAGTTCGGGGCCGCGGCCCACGCCCACCGGCAGCAGGTGGCGGCCGGCCTGCGGCGCGCGGGCGCGGCCCACCTGACGCTGCGCACCGACGCCGACTGGATCGCCGACATGGTGCGGTTCGTCGTCGCCCGCAAGCGTCGCTGGTCGGGGGGTGTGGCGTGAGTTTGACGGGTTTCGCCGCGCCGTGGTGGTTCCTGCTGCTGCTCGCCGTCGCGGCGGTCGCGATCGGGTACGTCCTGGCGCAGCGCGCGCGGCGGAAGCGGACCATGCGGTTCGCCAACCTGGCGCTGCTGGAGAAGGTCGCGCCGAAGAGCCAGGGCTGGGTGCGGCACCTGCCGGCGGTGCTGATCGTGCTGTCGCTGCTGATCCTCACCGTGGCGCTGGCCGGCCCGACCGCCGAGCAGAAGGTGCCGCGCAACCGGGCGACCGTGATGCTGGTGATCGACGTGTCGCTGTCGATGGAGGCCACCGACGTCGCGCCGACGCGGCTGAAGGCGGCCCAGGACGCGGCGACGCAGTTCGCGCGGAACATGACCCCCGGGATCAACCTGGGCCTGATCTCGTTCGCGGGCACGGCGACGGTGCTGGTCAACCCGACCACCGACCGCAACGGCGTGATCAAGGCGATCGAGAACCTCAAGCTGGCCCAGTCGACGGCGACCGGCGAAGGCATCTTCGCGGCCCTGCAGTCGGTGGAGAGCTTCTCCAGCGTCGTGGGTGGCGCGGACGGGCCCCCGCCGGCCCGGATCGTGCTGATGTCCGACGGAAAGCAGACGGTGCCGGAAGACCTGTACGCGGCGCGAGGCGGCTACACGGCGGCGCAGGCGGCGAAGCAGGCCGGGGTGCCGATCTCGTCGATCTCGTTCGGCACGACGCACGGCTCGGTCGACATCGACGGCAAGGCCCAGCCGGTGAGCGTGGACGACGAGTCCCTGCGCGAGATCGCGAGGCTGTCGGGCGGCGAGTTCTACAAGGCGGCCAGCGCCGAGGAGCTGAAGAAGGTCTACGCGGACCTGGGGGAGCAGATCGGCTACGAGCTGAAGGACGCCGACGCGAGCAAGCCGTGGGTGGTCGTGGGGACGCTGTTCCTCATGCTCGGCGCGGCGGCGAGCTTGTTCTTCGGGCAGAGACTGCCGTGACTCAGGCTCGGCGGACGCCGTAGAGGCTTCCGCCGAGCAGGGTCACCCCGGAGAGCACGCCGCTGACGAACGGCACCCACGCGGCGGCGGTCCCCAGCAGAGCGAGACCGACCACACCGAGCACCGTCAGAACCACGCCGACCACGAGGATCGAGCGGGTCTTCCACGCCGACGCCAGCGCGACGAAGTGGAGGCCGACGATGGTGGCGATCCACGCGACGTTCGCCTGCACCGGCGCGTCGAGCAGGCTCAGCACGAAGAACCCGGCGATCAGCAGGACGACTTCGCCGATGACGATCACCCGGTAGCTGGGGCCGAACATCGGCCGGTCCTCCAGCGTGGGCCGACCGCCGGCGCGGACGCCGAGGACCACCACGGCCGCGAGCGCGAGCACGGCGAGGGCGCGCAGCACCCAGCCGATCGCCGCGGGGAGCGGGTCGCCGGAGTTGACCAGGACGAACACGGTGCCGAACGCGGCGCCGATGAGCGCCCCCAGGAACTGCTGTCGCATCCGGCGAACCTACCGGACGGTGATCACGCGCCCGCGAAGCCGTTCTGCCGCCAGGCTTCGTAAACCGTGATGGCCGCCGTGTTGGCGACGTTCAGCGAGCGGCTCGTCGGCAGCATCGGCAGCCGCACGCGGTCGGTCACCTCCGGCGCCTCCTGCACCGATGCCGGCAGCCCCACCGATTCCGGTCCGAACATCAGCACGTCTCCCGGTCCGTACGCGACATCCGTGTACAGCCGGGTCGCCGACGCGCTGAACGCGTAGACCTTGGCCGGCAGCAACACTTCCCAAGCCGCGGCCAGCGACGCGTGGACGTGCACGCGGGCCAGGTCGTGGTAGTCGAGCCCGGCGCGGCGCAGCTGCTTGTCCTCCAGCGTGAACCCGAGCGGCTCGACCAGGTGCAGCTCGCAGCCGGTGTTCGCGGCGAGCCGGATCGCGTTGCCCGTGTTCGGCGGGATTTCCGGCTGGTAGAAGAGAACGCGGAACACGGGCTCAGTCCTCGAGCAGGGCCGCGTAGGCCTTGCGGACCGCGTCCGGCGGCGCTTGCGGGCGCAGCGTCTCCGGGTCGATGAACACGTACCGGAGGGTCGCCGCCGCGATCAGGGTCTCGACGCGGTGGATCTCGAAGTCGAAGATCAGCGACGTCGTGCCGAGGTGGGTCAGGTACTGCGAGACCACGAGTTCGTCGTCGTACCGGGCCGGCGCGCGGAACTTCAGGTTGGCCTCCGCCACGACGACGTCCGTGCGGTGGGCCAGGAACTCCTCGTGCGAACCGAAGAGCGCCTTCTCCGCCTCGAAGGAGCACATGTCCACATAGGCCAGGTAGTGGGCGTTGAAGACGATGCCCTGGCCGTCGCACTCGTGGTAGCGCACGCGCAGCGGCATCTCGACGACTCTGCGGCGGGGTTCGGTCACCGGCCCAATCTAGCGCTCAGCCGTGCAGCGCCCGGTACGCGGCCGCCGCGCCCGGCTGCAGCGGCACCGGCTGCGTGCCGATGAGCGTCCGCACGTCGAGGAACTGCGTCCCGACGGCTTCGGCGGGCACCAGGTCGGTCGCCCGCTCGACGAGCAGCCGGACGACCGCCGCGGCGACGTCGTCGGGCAGGGCGGGGGAGCAGACCAGCAGGTTCGCGACGCCGATCGTGCCCAGCGCGCCGACCCCGCGGTACGCGCCGTCGGGCACCTGGACCTGGTCGTACACCGGCCCGTACGCGGCGCGCAGCGCGGGCACGACCGCGTCCAGGGGCAGCAGGGCGATCGGGGTCGTGCGGGTGAGGTCGGCGAGCTTCGGCGTCGGCACGCCGCCGGACCACAGCATCGCGTCGATCCGGCGGCCGGCCAGCGCGCGGACGGCGTCGTCGAAGAGCAGGTGCCGGGCGTCGACCGTGACCCCGGCCTTCGCGAAGAGGCGCTCGCCGAGCTGGGCCGCGCCGGAGCCGCCCGCGCCGAGCGACACCGGGCGGCCGGTCAGGTCGGCGAGCCGGCGCACCGGCCCGTCCGCGCGCACCACGAGCTGCAGGTAGTTCTCGTAGACGCGGCCGAGCGCGAGCAGCGGCACCTTCCCGGCGAACGGCGCGCCGCCGGTCAACGCCGTCTGGGCGACGTCGGCCAGCACGAGCCCGAGGTCGGCCTGCCCGCGGCGCACGAGGTCGACGTTGGCGACGCTCGCCTCGGTCGGCACGGCGGTGGCGTGCAGCTTCGGCTCGGCGCGGCTCAACTGGGCGGCGAGCAGTTCGGCGAAGGCGAGGTAGAAACCACCGCGCTCGCCGGCCGCGATGGTGACCGTCCGTTCGGGACCGCCGTAGCCGGACGTCGAGCAGCCGGCCAGCGCCAGTCCGAGGCCGCCGAGCACGGCGGTGCGCCGCGTGATCGTCATGGCGCCTCCGCCAACGGCAGCGTGACGCGGACTTCGAGCCCGCGCGGGAGTGCTTGGCGCAGTTCGAGGACGCCGCCGCGGGTGCGCACCTGCTGGTGCGCGATGGCCAGGCCGAGCCCGGTACCGCGCGGCGCGCCTTCGCCGCCGGCGCGCCAGAACCGCTCGGTCGCCCGCGCCCGGTCCTCAGTGGACAGTCCGGGTCCGTCGTCGGCGACGACGAGCGTCGCCGTGTCCGCGCCGGCTTCCCAGCCGGTCGTGATCTTCGCGCCGCGCCCGGCGTAGTGGACGGCGTTGTCCAGCAGCACATCGAGGATCTGCGCGAGTTCGCCTTCGGGGCAGCGCACGGTGACCGGCTCGTCGTGCCCCGGCGGCGGGAGGAGCGTCGCACCGGCGTCTTCGGCGGCCGGGCGCCAGGCGTCGACGCGCTCGGCGAGCACCGACGCGAGGTCGCACGACTCGTCGGCACCTCCGGCGGCGACCCGCGTCGCCGTGCTCTCGGCCAGCGCGAGGGCCAGCAGCCCGTCGAGGAGCTTCTCCAGGCGTTCGACTTCGGCGACGGTCGCCCGGTACGTCGTGTCGTCGCCCTCGACCCGCCCGGCGAGCGAGTCGACGCGCAGCCGCAGCGCAGCCATGGGGTTGCGCAGCTGGTGGGAGGCGTCGGCGACCAGCCGGTGTTGCTGCTCGGCCGCTTCGAGCACGGCCTCCGACATGCGGTTGACCTCGCCGGCCAGCACCCGCAGCTCCCGCGGCCCGGCGCGCTCCGGGACGTGCGCGCGGTGCCCGGCGGCGACCGCCAGGACGCCGGTCTCCAGCTCGTGCAGCGGCCGGACCATCCACCGGGCCAGCACGACGGCGAGGAGCACGAACACCACCGCGACGAGCAGCGCGCCGGCGCCGATGGTGCCCCAGCGGGTCGCGACGTCCGCGGCCGCCGTCGTCACCGACGCCCGCAGCACGACCACGCCGGACACGCGGGTGCCGGTGCCGACCGGCCGCGCGAAGTACGCGGGCCCGGCCGACCACGGGCCGAGCCGGCCGACCTGCGGCGCCGGTTGGTTGCGCATGGTCGCTTCCACCAGCGCGTGCACCGCCGGGTCGGCCGCGGTCAGCCCGCCGGCTTGGACCAGCGGATCGCGGCGCGCGTCGACGATGACGACGCCTTCGCCGTACAGCTCGGCGTAGCGGGCCGCGTCGGCCACGAGCGCCGCCGGGTCGCGCGTGTCGACGGCTTGCTGAGCCAGCACGACGAACCGGTCGACGTCGGCGGTGCGGGAGATGACCAGCTGCTGGGTGCGCTGTTCGGCAGTCGATGCCAGCAGCGGCACGGCGAACGCGGCGACCACGGCGAGCGCGAGGGCGACCAGCACGACCAGCAGCCGGGTGCGCACGGGGTCAGTCCCGGCCGAGCCGGTAGCCGAAGCCGCGGATCGTCGTGAGCAGGCCCGGCCGGTCCAGCTTCGCGCGCAACCCGGTCAGGTGGACGTCGAGCGAACGCGAGACGGCGAGGTAGGCGTCGCCCCAGACCTCGTCCATCAGCTGCTGGCGGCTGACCGCGGTGCCGGGGCGGACCGCGAGCACGGCCAGGATCTCGAACTCCTTGGTGGTGAGCCCGATGTCGTGCCCGGCGACGAGCACCCGGCGGGCACCGAGGTCGATCTCGACGTCTTCGATCCGCACGACGTCCCCGGCGGGAGCGTCACGGGCCACCGCGCGGCGCACCACGGCGTCCATCCGGGCCAGCAGTTCGGCCAGCCGGACGGGCTTGGTGAGGTAGTCGTCCGCGCCGAGGCGCAGGCCGCGGACCACCGAGCGTTCGTCGCCGCGCGCGGTCAGCACGATGACCGGGACCGTCGACACCGCGCGGATCTTGCGGAGCACGTCCAGGCCGTCGAGGTCGGGGAGCCCGAGGTCGAGCAGGACCAGGTCGGCGTCGCGGTGGCGGTGGAGGGCGTCCGCCCCGCGGCCGACGCTGGTGACGGGATGACCGCGCGCGTGCAGCGACTCGGCGAGCGCGCCGGCGACACCCGCGTCGTCTTCGACGAGGAGCACGCGCACGGCCATCCCCTTGTCAGCGTTCTTCCAGCTCCGAGGTCTTGGAGGTCTCCCGCATTGTGCCGTAGACGATCAGGGAAACGAGGACGCAGCCGGCGACGTACCAGAAGAAGACCGACTCGTGGCCGGCGCTCTTCAGCGCCTGCGCGATGAGCTCCGCGGTGCCGCCGAAGATCGCGACGGTGAGCGCGTAGGGCAGGCCGACGCCGATGGCGCGGATCTTCGTCGGGAACAGCTCGGCCTTCACGATCGCGTTGATCGACGTGTAACCCGCCACGACCACGAGCCCGGCCAGGACGAGCAGGAACGCGCCGACCGGGTTCCGGGTCGAGCCCATCACGGTCATGATCGGGACGGTGAGCAAGGTGCCCGCGATGCCGAAGAACAGCAGCAGCGGGCGGCGGCCGATCCGGTCGGACAGCTTGCCCGCCAGCGGCTGCAGGATCGCCGCGAGGAGGATCGCCGAGAACAGGATGATCGTGACCGTCCGCCGCGGGATGTGCGCGGTGTTCTCGAGGAACTTCTGGCTGTAGGTGGCGAAGGTGTAGAACGCCACCGTGCCGCCGAGCGTCAGCCCCACGACGAGCGCGATCTCCTTGGGGTACTTGGCGAGCGCGCGCAGAGTGCCGCGTTCGCCGGTCGTCTTGGCCTCGTCCGCTTCGCGGGTGTAGCTCTCGGACTCGTCCATCCCGCGGCGCAGCCACATGACGCTGAGCGCGGCCACCGTGCCGACGCCGAATGCGATCCGCCAGCCCCACGCCGTCAGCTGCTGTTCGGTGAGCAGGCCCTGCAGGATCAGCTGGAGGCCCAGCGCCAGCAGCTGGCCGCCGTAGAGCGTCACGTACTGGAAACTCGAGTAGAAGCCGCGCTTGCCGGGAGTGGCCACTTCGGACAGGTAGGTCGCCGAGGTGGAGTACTCGCCGCCGACGGACAGACCCTGGATGAGCCGGGCGACGAGCAGCAGGATCGGAGCCGCCAGGCCGATCGTGCCGTAGCTCGGCGTGACGGCGATGAGCAGTGAGCCACCGGCCATCAGCGTGACCGAAAGCACCAGGGCGCTGCGGCGGCCGAAGCGGTCGGCGAACCGGCCGAGCATCCAGCCGCCGAGCGGGCGCATGAGGAACCCGACCGCGAACACCGCGGCCGTGCCGAGGAAGGCCGCCGTCGTGTCGGTCGTCGGGAAGAAGGACTTGGCGAAGTACGTGGTGAACGCCGCGTAGGCGTACCAGTCGTACCACTCGACCAGATTGCCGATGGAGCCGCGCAGCACGTTGCCGATCACGCGCTTTTCGCTCACGGTCCCCGCGGTCGCGGAGCTGATCCGGGTTGTCATCGTCGACCTCCTGTGTTGCGACTCACGGTGACCAACCAGCGGGTAACCAGCAAGGTCGGGAGGCAGTTCCTAACACCCGCTTAGGGCGGTCGCGGGCACCGCCGGGCGCGGGTGCGCGGCCCGGCGGAGCTGCCGATAACCTCGTGCCCGGCATCAGCGCACGTCGACGAAGAGGGAGAACACCGTGGGACGGTCGGTTCTGGTCACCGGGGGCAACCGGGGCATCGGTCTGGCGATCGCCCGGGACCTGGCGGAGCAGGGTCACCGGGTCGCCGTCACGCACCGTGGCTCGGGCGCGCCCGAAGGTCTCTTCGGGGTCCAAGCGGACGTCACCGACACCGAGCAGGTCGACGCGGCGTTCAAGCTCGTCGAGGAGCACCAGGGCCCGGTCGAGGTGCTGGTGTCCAACGCCGGGCTGACCGACGACACGCTGCTGATGCGGATGAGCGACGAGCAGTTCGAGCGCGTCATCAACGCGAACCTCACCGGTGCCTTCCGCGTCGCGAAGCGGGCTTCGCGCGGCATGCTGCGCGGCAAGTGGGGCCGGTTCGTCTTCATCTCCTCGGTGGTCGGCCTCTCCGGCTCGGCGGGCCAGGCCAACTACGCCGCGTCGAAGGCCGGCCTGGTCGGCTTCGCGCGTTCGCTGGCGCGCGAGCTCGGCTCCCGCAACATCACCTCGAACGTCATCGCCCCCGGCTTCGTGCACACCGACATGACCGACGAGCTGCCCGAGGCGCGCAAGAAGGAGATCCTCGCGCAGGTGCCTTCCGGCCGGTACGCCGAGCCGTCGGAGATCGCCGCCGCGGTCCGCTACCTGGCCTCCGAGGAAGCCGGCTACGTCAACGGCGCGGTGCTGCCGGTCGACGGCGGCCTCGGCATCGGTCACTGACGCTTTTCGTTCCCGTTCACCGAACCAAGACCTGGAGGACCCGTGCCCGGACTGCTCGAAGGCAAGCGCCTGCTGATCACCGGCATCATCACCGACGCTTCGCTCGCCTTCCACGCGGCCAAGATCGCGCAGCAGGAGGGTGCGAAGGTGGTGCTGACCGGCTTCGGCCGCATGTCGCTCGTCGAGCGCATCGCGAAGCGGCTGCCCGAAGAGGCGCCCGTGATCGAACTGGACGTCACCAACCAGGAGCACCTCGACGGCCTCGCCGACAAGGTCCGCGAGCACGTCGACGGCCTCGACGGCGTGCTGCACTCGATCGGCTTCGCCCCGCAGACCTGCCTCGGCGCGCCGTTCCTCGACGCGCCCGCCGAGGACGTCAAGACCGCGATCGAGATCTCGACGTACTCGTACATGTCGCTGGCGAAGGCGTGCCTGCCGCTGATGGGGCGCGGCGCGTCGTACGTCGGCATGGACTTCGACGCGCGGGTCGCGTGGCCGGTCTACAACTGGATGGGCGTCGCGAAGGCCGGGCTCGAGTCGGTCAACCGGTACCTGGCCAAGGAGCTGGGGCCGCAGGGCATCCGCGTCAACCTGGTCAGCGCGGGCCCGATGAAGACGATGGCGGCCAAGTCCATCCCGGGCTTCGTCGACCTGGAGGACGGCTGGGGCGAGCGCGCGCCGCTCGGCTGGGACAGCACCGACCCGGACCCGGTGGCGAAGAGCGTCTGCGCGGTCCTATCGGACTGGCTCCCGGCCACGACCGGTTCGATGATCATGGTCGACGGCGGGGTCCACTTCCTCGGCATCTGAGCCTCACACGAGCACCGGTTCGCGGTCGTCGCTCCGCTGGACGGCGACCGCGACCGTGAGCGCGACCAGCGTCGCCGCGCCGAGGGCGATGCCGGTCCAGGCCACGCTCGGGAATCCGAGCCCGGCGTCGATCGCGACGCCGCCCAGCCACGGGCCGATCGTGTTGCCGACGTTGAACGCCGAGGTGGTGCTGGCGCCGACGAGCGTCGGCGCGTCCCCGGCGGCCTGGTAGGCGCGCAGGTTCAGGGCCGGGTTGGCGCCGAACGCGGCCGCGCCGAAGGCGAGCACGGCCGCGACGGCGACGAGCGCGTCGGTGGTGAGGGCGAGCACGAGCAACGCGGTCAGCGCGAGGGCGAGGCAGCCGTAGAGCGTCGCGAACGGCCGCCGGTCGGCCAGCCGGCCGCCGACGCTGATCCCGATCAGCGCACCGACGCCGAACAGCGCCAGCACCCCCGGCACCCACTCGCCGGGCAGGCCGTCGGTCTCGGTCAGCAACGGCGCCAGGTAGCTGAACGCGGCGAAGATCATGGCCTGGCACAAGGCGATCACGCCGAGCGCGAGCCAGACCCGTCCGCGACGGTAGAGCCGCAGCTCACCGCGGACGCTCACCGCGCCACCGGTGGTCTCCGGCACCAGCAGCGCCACGCCGGCCGCCGCGAGCAGCGTCACCGCCGCCACCGCCCAGAAAGCCGTCCGCCAGCCCGCGTGCTGGCCGAGGAACGTGCCGGCCGGCACGCCGGCGATGTTCGCGACGGTCAGGCCGCTGACCAGCACCGCCATCGCACGCCCGCGCCGCTCGACGGGCACAAGCGCGATCGTGGTCGCCAGGGCGACGGCCCAGAACCCGGCGCAGGCGAGGGCGGCGACGACCCGCGTCGCGAAGAGGAGGGCGTACCCCTCGGCGAGGGCGCCGACGACGTGCGCCCCGAAGAAGACCGCGAGCAGCGCGAGGAGCGTCCGGCGGCGGGGGAGGCGCAGGGTGCCGATCGCCAGCAGCGGCGCCCCGACGACCATGCCGATCGCGAACGCGGAGATCAGCAGGCCCGCGTCGGGAATGCTCACGGTGAGGTCGGCGGCCATCCCGGGGAGCAGGCCGGTGATCATGAACTCGGACGTGCCCAGCGCGAACACGCTGAGCCCGAGGACGAAGACGGCCAGGGGCATGGGGTCCCTCCCAATTCTGTATCGTTCAGTTCAAAACCAGGGCGTGCATAGTCCGGGATGTGCGGCGCTCAGCGTGTGATGGCGGCCAGGGCGAGGTCCGCGACCGCGTGCATGCTCTCGCGGCTGGTGCCCCGGCGGGCCATCACGCGCAGGCCCGAGGTGGTGCTGAGCAGGAACTCCGCCACGTCGGCGGGGTCGAGGCCGTCCCGGAGGCTGCCGTCGAGCACGCCTTCGCGGACGCACTCGGCGAACATCACCAGGTTCCGGTCGGTGTCGTCCCGCAGTGCCGCGCCCACTTCGTCGTCGGGCAGGCCGAGTTCGGCCAGGGTGTTGACCACGAGACAGCCGCGGCGGCGCTCGTCGACGTCGTCTTCGATGGCCTGGTCGAGGACCGCGGCGAGCCGCTCGGCCGCGGTGCCGGGGCCGTCGAGGAGTGCTTGCCGCTTGCCGAGCTGGGTGGTCGTGTAGTGGGCGAGCGAACGCTGGAAGAGCGTTCGCTTGCTGGTGAAGGTGTTGTAGACGCTGCTGCGGCCGAGTCCGGTGGCCTCGCACAGGTCCTGCGTGGACGTCGCTTCGTAGCCGTGTTCCCAGAAGGCGTGCATCGCCTTCTCGACAGCGGCGGTTTCGTCGAACTCGCGTGGCCTGGCCATGGGTGGGAGCTTAGCAGAGTTTTGGACTGAGCGATTCACAACGGGCCCGCGTCAGCGTGCGGGCCGCCACATCGGCAAGATGACGGGGTGGGATACGACGCGTTGCTGTGGCTTTCGTTCGGCGGTCCGGAAGGGCCTGACGACGTCATGCCGTTCCTCGAGAACGTCACCAAGGGCCGGGGCGTGCCGCGGGAGCGGCTGCTCGAAGTCGCGGAGCACTACCAGCACTTCGGCGGGGTGTCGCCGATCAACCGGCTGAACCGCGACGCGATGGCGGCGGTCGAGAAGCAGCTCGCGGCGGCCGGCATCGACCTGCCGGTGCACTTCGGCAACCGCAACTGGCACCCGATGGTCGAGGACACCCTTTCCGAGCTGACGTCGTCCGGCGCCTCGCGGGTGCTGGTGTTCCCCACGAGCGCGTACGGCGGCTACTCGGCGTGCCGCCAGTACGACGAAGACATCGAGCGCGCCCGTGCGGCGGTCGGCTCCGAGGCACCCGAACTGGTGAAAATCCGCCAGTTCTTCGACCACCCGCTGTTCGTGTCGGCGGTGGCGGACGGCGTCCGCGCGGCGCACGCGTCACTGGGCGACGAGCCGGGCATCCGCACGGTGTTCACGGCGCACTCGGTCCCGTCGAGCGCGGACCGCGCGTCAGGCCCGCCGTCCGAGGGCGGCCACCGCTACTCGCGCCAGATCGCGGAGGCCGCGCGGCTCGTGGCGGCCGAAGCGGGGATTCCGGAGTACGACGTCGTGTGGCAGTCGCGCTCGGGGCCGCCGCAGGTGCCGTGGCTGGAGCCGGACATCGTCGACCACATCGACGCGCTGCACGAGTCGGGCGTCCCCGGCGTGGTCGTCTCGCCGATCGGGTTCGTATCGGACCACCTCGAGGTGATCTGGGACCTGGACAACGAGGCAGCCGAGCGAGCGGCCGAGCACGGCATGAAGTTCGCCCGCGCGGCGACTGCGGGGTCCGACCCGAGGTTCGCGGAGCTGGTGGTGGAGCTGGTGCGCGAGCACACGCACGGGGTGGAGCCGCGGAAGCTGTCGACGTTCCCGATGGCTGGGTGCACGGTGAATGGTGCGCCGTGCGCGGTGGGGTGTTGCGAGCCGGCCAAGCGTCAGGCTCGCTGACGGCGGTAACCCCGCGTACGGGGTCTTCCGCTCGGCACGTCCGGTGCCGGATCCTGGAGTCGGGTGACGCTGCCACCCGGTTGCGGCTGCAGAACGAATTCCGGACGACACCTGGCGTCAGCTTCAGATCAGCCGCGGCCGGCTGCGGCACAGCCTGGATTCGGCGGTGGCGCAGCTGCAGCTCGGCACCCGGACGCAGGTGAACGAGCAGCTCAGCAGGTCGATCGGGCAGCTCGGCCACGACCGGGCCGGAGTCCGGGTCGGCGCGATCTTCGCGCTGGAGCAGATAGCTCGCACTTCGGTCGCCGGGCGGGGCGGTCGAACTCCAGAGTGCCGACCTGAGGGCCTGCTACCTCGGGCACGCTGAATTACGTGGGGCGTTCCTCGGCCGGGCCATGCTCGCCGGTTCGGACCTGACCGGCGCTGACCTCCGCGGTGCCGACCTGTCGAACCCGGACCTCACCGGGGCGACGCTGGACGGTGCACGGGTCGACGACGCCGACCGTCTGGCCCGATGGCTGCGCCCGGCTCGCTGACAACCTCAGCCCTCGCGGGCCGTGGATTCCGCGAACACCCGCACCGCCTCGTTGACCGCCGCGCACCGGGCCGTTCGCACCGCTTCCGACAACGGCCGCAAAGCCTGGGCTCGCAACGTCGATGCCGACGCCGAAATCGCTCCACCCGGGTCATCCGACGACGCGATCGCCAAGATCGCCGCGATCTCCTCCGCCCGCTGCAACACCCGCAACGCCCGCCCCGGCGTGCCCGCCGGCCAGTCCACGTCAGGCCGCGACCGCAAGTGCGCCGACAGCTCCGCCCGCACCCCCGGCCGGTCGGAAGCCACGTCCAGCGCCTGCAGCGCCCCCGCGCTGTTGCGGATCGCGTCCGTCAACCCGTGCTCGGCTTCGGCCAGACCCACGTACTCCGGCGGCGTCGGCGAAATCGAGTACACCGTCCACCGGACGAGCCCCTCGGCGATCGGCTCCGGCACCAGCCCGAACCCGAGGTCCGCGAGCACCACCGCGTCACCCGCGCGCAGCGCCGCTTCGGTGAACGGACCGCCGCCGCCGAGGCCGCGGACGTCGCCCGGGACCGGGAGGACCAGGCGCATGCTTTTCGCTCCCTGCGAACGCAACGCCATCAGGAGCTGGACCGGGGTGGCCGCGCGGTTGAACGCCAGCGGCAGCGCGAACGCCTCCGCCGCGGTGGCGTCGGCGGCGACCACGTCGTGGGCCTCACCCCACGCGAGCAGGGCATCGAGGACATCGTCGGATGCGGCGGCTCCGTTGAGCCACGCTGAGGACCAGACGGCGAAAGTCGCACTGGGACGGCACACGACGCCCTATTTTACCGGTCCGCGCCGCACCGGCCGAGCGCGCCCACGCTGGAGTCGCTCCACATCGACGCACCGGCGATCCGGCAGTAGCGTCGAACGGGTGAACGCTGTTCCAGACGCTCTTCCCCGGACCGCCGGGGCCCTGCGCGCGGCCGGGTACGAGCCGCGCCCGATCGCGCAAGAGATCCACGACAACCTGCTGACCGCCCTCAAGACCGGCGAAGACGCCTGGCCCGGCATCGTCGGCTTCTCCCGCACCGTGCTGCCGCAGCTCGAACGCGCGCTGCTGGCCGGCCACGACGTCGTCCTGCTCGGCGAACGCGGCCAGGGCAAGACCCGCCTGCTGCGCACCCTCGCCGGCCTCCTCGACGAGTGGACGCCCGTCATCCAGGGCTCGGAGCTGGGCGAACACCCGCTGCAGCCGATCACGCCCGCGTCGATCCGGCGCGCCGCCGAACTCGGCGACGACCTGCCCGTGGCGTGGCGCCACCGCTCCGAGCGCTACACCGAGAAGCTCGCCACGCCGGACACCTCGGTCGGCGACCTGATCGGCGACGTCGACCCGGTGAAGGTCGCCGAAGGCCGCAGCCTGGGCGACCCCGAGACCATCCACTTCGGCCTCGTCCCGCGCGCCCACCGCGGCATCGTCGCCATCAACGAGCTGCCCGACCTCGCCGAGCGCATCCAGGTCGCGCTGCTCAACGTCATGGAGGAGCGCGACATCCAGGTCCGCGGCTACACGCTGCGGCTGCCCCTGGACGTCCTGCTCGTCGCGACCGCGAACCCCGAGGACTACACCAACCGCGGCCGGATCATCACCCCGCTGAAGGACCGCTTCGGCGCCGAGATCCGCACCCACTACCCCCTGGATGTGGAAGCGGAAGTGGCGGTCGTCAAACAGGAAGCCCACCTCGTGGCCGAGGTCGGCGAGCCGCTGCTGGAGGTCCTCGCCCGGTTCGTCCGGAACCTCCGCGAATCCACGGTCATCGACCAGCGCTCCGGCGTGTCCGCCCGGTTCGCCGTCGCGGCGGCGGAGACCGTGGCGGCCGCGGCCCTGCGGCGCGCGGCGCTGACCGGTGAGGAGCCGGCTGTCGCGCGGCCGGTCGACCTCGACGCCGTCCCGTCCGTGCTGCGGGGCAAGATCGAGTTCGAACCCGGCGAAGAGGGCCGCGAGATCGAGCACCTCGTGCACCTGATGCGCCGGGCGATCGCCGAGACCGCCCGAGGCCGCTTCGCCGGGCTGGACCTGCGCCCGCTGGCCGACGCCGTCGAGGAAGGCCACCTGGTCGCCACCGGCGAGCGCGTCCCCGCCAAGGACGTCCTCGCGGCCCTGCCGGAGCTGCCGGTGCTGCACGAGGTCGCCCAGCGCGCCGGCGTGTCCGCCGACGAGCCCGCCGGCCGGATCGCGGCCGCCGTCGAACTCGCCCTCGAATCGCTGTTCCTGGCCCGGCGCCTGGCCAAGGACTCCGACGACGCGACGACCGTCTACGGCCGATGACCGCGGTCCCGCTTCCCGACGGCTACTCCTACGGCCCGTGGCACGACGGGCCGGACCCGCTCGCGCCCCCGGCCGACCTGCGGGACGCGCTCGACGAGATCGGCCGCGAGGTCATGGCCGGGGCGTCGCCGCGGTCCGCGCTGGAGGAGCTGCTCCGGCGCGGCACCGAGCGCACGTCGGGCCTGGACGAGCTGACCCGGCGCCTGTGGCAGCGCCGGTCGCAGATCCAGCGCCGCAACAACCTGAACGGCACCCTGCAGGAGGTCCAGCGCCTGCTGCAGGAGGCCCTCGACGCCGAACGGCGGGAGCTGTTCCCGGACCCGGACGACGAAGCCCGGTTCCGGGAGGCCCAGGTCGACGCGCTCCCGTCGGGCACCGCCGCGGCCGTCAACGAACTGGCGAACTACGACTGGCGGTCCGAGCAAGGCCGCGAGAACTACCAGCAGATCCGCGACCTGCTCGGCCAGGAGCTGATGGAGTCGCGGTTCCAGGGCATGAAGCAGGCCCTGCAGAACGCCGGTCCCGAGGACGTCGAGCGGATCAACGAGATGCTCTCCGACCTCAACGACCTCCTCGCGGCCCACGCCCGAGGCGCCGAGGACATCCAGGAGCGCTTCGACGACTTCATGGCCAAGCACGGCGAGTTCTTCCCGGAGAACCCGCGCAACGTCGAAGAGCTGATCGACGCGCTCGCCGAGCGGTCCGCCGCGGCGCAGCGGATGCTCAACTCGATGTCGGCCGAGCAGCGCGCGGAGCTGGCCGAGCTGACGCAGCAGGCGTTCGGCGACCCGCGGCTCGCGCAGCAGCTGTCCCAGCTGGACAGTCAGCTGCGGGCCGCGCGGCCGGGCGAGGACTGGACCGGTTCGGAACGCTTCCGCGGCAACAACCCGCTCGGCATGGGCGAAGGCGCGCAGGCGATGGCCGACCTCGCCGAGCTGGACGCGCTGGCCGAGCAGCTGAGCCAGTCCTACCCGGGCGCGAGCCTGGAGGACATCGACCTGGAGTCGCTCGAACGCCAGCTCGGCAAGGACGCCGGCGTCGACGCCCGGCGACTGTCCGAACTGGAGCGTGAGCTGCGCCGCCAGGGCCTGTTCGAACGGGCCGCCGACGGGTCGCTCCGGTTGTCGCCCAAGGCGTTGCGGCGCCTCGGCGAGACGGCGCTGGCCGACATCGTGAACGCGTTGCGCGGCAAAACCGGCGACCGCGAGACCGAGTCGGCGGGTGCGGCGGGCGAGCCGACGGGGGCGTCGCGGCCGTGGCGGTTCGGGGACATGCAGCCCTGGGACGTGCCGCGGACCATCCGCAACGCCGTCCTGCGGTCGGTTTCGGTCGGGGAGCGGTCGGTCCGGCTCGACGTCGAGGACGTCGAAGTGGTCGAGACCGAACACCGCTCCCGCGCGGCGGTCGCGCTGCTCGTCGACACGTCCTGGTCGATGGTGCAGGAAGGCCGCTGGCTGCCGATGAAGCGCACCGCGCTCGCGCTGCACCAGCTGATCAGCACGCGCTTCCGCAACGACGCGCTGCAGCTGATCACGTTCGGCCGCTACGCCCAGTCGGTGGAGCTGCCGGAGCTGATCGGGCTCGAGGGCGCGTGGGAGCAGGGCACCAACGCCCACCACGGCCTGCTGCTGGCCGGCCAGCACCTGCGGCGGCACCCGGACGCCCAGCCGGTGGTGCTGATGGTCACCGACGGCGAGCCGACCGCGCACCTGGAACCGGACGGCGAAGCGGTCTTCGACTACCCGCCCCAGCCGCGGACCCTCCACAAGACACTGTCCGAAGTGGACCGGCTGGCCAAGCTGGGCGCGTCGGTGACGGTGTTCCGCCTCGGCGACGACCCGCGCCTGACGGCGTTCGTCGACGTCATCGCGCGGCGTTCGGGCGGCCGGGTGGTCGCACCGGACCTCGACGGCCTCGGCGCCGCGGTGGTCGGCGACTACCTGCGCACCCGGCGGCGCTGAGGCGGCGCCGGCGGCCTCGCCGCCCGGTCCAGCGACCGGGCGGCGAGCACGGTGTCGTCGTGGCCGGCGGGCAGGTAGGCGTCGTGGTCGGCGAGCACCTCCCGGCCGAGCGCGCGAGCCTGCGCGAACGCGCCTTCGGCCACCAGCAGGTCGACCGACCGGCGCCGCAGCCGCAGGATCGGGCCGAGCCGCGGGCCCGCGGAGACCGACGGCAGCGCCCGGAAGTGCCGCCACAGCGCGGCGGCGTGGTCGGCCAGATCGGCGGTGTCCTCGGTGTCCAGCACGGCGAACGCCCGGTCCAGCACCTCGGCCAGGCGGTCCTCGGCGTGCAGCCGGCCCAGCACCGCGAGCCGGGTCAGGCGGTGCATCGTCACGACTTCGCCGCTGACGTCGAACTCCGCGAGCGACGCGCCTTCGAGACCGGTCAACGCCGCGTCCACCGCCACCGGGTCCGGCCCGGCGTGGTGCATCAGGGCTCGCCGCACACCCCGTGGGGCCAGTACGGCCAGGAGCTCGGCGACGACCAGGGCCCGGCCGTCCCGCGCGGCCACCGTGCGCAGGGCGGCGAGCGTGGTGTCCTCGACCCGGGGCGAATGGTCCTCACCCGGGTCGCGCTCGAGCACGAGGGTGCCCGGCAGCCGATCGAGGTGGCCCGCGGCCCGGATCACCCCACCGGCCTGGGCGAGGGCCAGCGGCAGGTAGCCGAGCTCCCGGGCGACGTCGGCCGCGTCGGCGTCCCGGCCCGATCGCGTGCGGACGAAGCCGGCGGCCGTGGCCGGGTCGAAGCCGGTCACCGGCACCGTGGCGCCCAGGATCTCGAAGTCCGGCACCGTCGTGGTCACCAGGACGCGGGCGCGGGCGGGCAGCCACCGGGTGAGCGCGTCCGGGTCGGTCGGGCCGTCGAACACGACGATGGCGCCGTCGCGTCCGTCGAGCCACGCCAGCCCCGCGTCGGGACCGGCCAAGCCCTGCCGCCGGGCCAGCTCCGCGTAGGCGCGGGCGGTGTTCGCCGGGTCCGCGGCCGCGATCCAGAGCACCGGTGAGCGGGCCTCGCGGACGAACGCGGCGGCGAGGTGGGTCTTGCCCACCCCGCCGCGGCCCAGCAGGACGCAGGAACGGCCGGCACGGAACGTCTCGTCGATCTTCGCCAGGAGCTCGTCGCGGCGCACCGCCGCGAGGGGTTCGCGGGGGACCGGGCCGAGCACCGGCCGGGGCCGGACCCGGCGCCGCCGCAGCAGCAGGACGACCGCCGTGACCAGCGCGATCACGGCGACCGCACCGCCCAAGACGATCATGGTGCCCATCCGGCCAGGCTAACCGCGCTCGCCGCCGGAAACCCGCTGCGGAAGAGTGACGCCCGGTCAGGGGTGACGGCGCCGGACCGGCACGGCCCGCGGGTCGATCCACTGACCGTGGGCCGGTTGCTCGAGCAGCGGGTCGGCCCACCGGACGCGGACACGGTCCGGGTACGCCTCCTGGATGCGGGCCTCCGTCCAGCGGCCCGGTTCCACCTCGACCCACCACAGGTCGCCCAGGCACGAGAGGCCGTCGCGGCGGACGACGTCTTCGGCGTCCTCGCGGCCGGACGGCTCGGCCAGCGCCGCGTGGAACACCGTCAACGGCTCCCACCCCGCGTCGGCCGGACGGAGGTGGCCGAGCAGCTCGCCGTCCTCTTCGCGGCGGACTTCGATCGTGGTCATTCCCCGGCTCCGAACGTGGGCAGCAGCTCGCGGACGGCCGCGATGACCTTCTCCGTCTGGGCCCGCAAGGCGGTCAGGCCGTCCCGCTCGTCGGCCGAGCCGACGTAGGCGTCCAGGTCGGCGCGGACTCCTTCCTTCCACACGGCCGTCAAGTGCTGCGTCCGCGCGATGTCCCGGTCGGGGTGCCCGTCCACCAGCACGACGTCCGCGCGCAGCCCGGGGTGGAGCCGGCCGCGGTCGGCCAGGCCGAACACCGCGGCCGGACGCGCGGTCGCCGCCGCGAGTGCCTCCGCCGGCGGCAGGCCCGCGGCGACCAGGTGCTCCAGCTCGCGGTGCAGGCTCGCGCCGTGGACCGTGCCCGGGTTGGGCGCGTCCGTGCCGGCCAGCAGCGGCACGCCGGCCTCGCGCAGCAGCCGCGCGTTGTCGCGCGCCACCGCGAAGTCCGGCAGCCGCGGCGGCAGCCAACGCCGCCCCTGCCGCTCCAGGACCGCGCGCCAGGCCGGTCCGAGTCGCGGCGCCAAGGCCGAGGTGAGGAGCGGCATCGCGCCGTCGCGCGGGAAGCCGTCGGCGATCGACAACGTCGTGACGACCGCGACGCCGGCACGCGCGACCGCTTCGGCCTGGCGGCCGGTCATGGCGTCGAACGGCACGTGCGCGAGCACGTCGACGCCGGTGGACAGCAGGTCGACGGCCCCGCGGGCGGTCGAGACGTGGGCCGCGACGAGCAGTCCGGCCCGGTGCGCGGCCGCGGTCAGGGCGGCGATCGTCGGCACGTCCAGGGACGGCATCGGCAGCGGGCCGCCGGTCCCGTCGTCGTAGAGCACCTTGAGGTGGGCGGCCCCTTCGGCGACGCGGTCGGCGACGAACCGCTCGGCGTCCGCCGGGCCGGTCACGTACGGGAAGGGCGCGTACATCATGCTCGGGTGGCCGCCGGGTGCCGTCGCCCCGACGCTGGAGGACCGCACGTCGGCGGCGTCCGGGCGAGCGCCCTGGACCAGGGCGTCCCGGACGGTGTCCGGCTTGCTGAACATGTCGAGCACGGTCGTGACGCCGAACGCGAGCGCCTGCCGGAGCGCGCCGGGCAGGAGGTGGACGTGCGCGTCGATGAGCCCGGGCAGCAGCGTGCCGCCCCGGGCGTCGACGTGCTCGTCGCCGGGCCGCAGCAGGGTGTCGTCGCCGACGGCTTCGACGCGGCCGCCGTCGAGCCGCACGGCGGTGTGCTCGGTGAGGCGCTCGCCGTCGAAGACGCGGGCGCCGGTGATGGTCGTGGTCACGGCGGCGACGATAAAAGTTGACATCGTGTGAAGGTCAACTCCTAAGCTGACGCGGTGCGGTACTCGATCAGCCAGGTGGCCAAGGCGTCCGGGGTGTCGGCCCGGATGCTGCGCCACTACGACGCGATCGGCCTGCTCAAGCCGTCTTCCGTGGGTACCAACGGCTACCGCTGGTACGGCCGCGGCGAACTGCTGCGGCTGCAGCGCATCCTGCTCCTGCGGCGGTTCGGGCTCGGCTTGGCCGAGATCGGGGCCGTGCTGGGGGAGCGGGCCGGTGAGGCGGCCGCGTTGCGCGGGCACCTGGCGCAGCTGGAGGAGGAACGGCGGCGCCTGGACAGGGTGATCACCACGGTCGAGGAGACGGTCGCCGACCTCGACGCCGCCCGGATCGACGACCCCGGCCGGTTCTTCGCCGGGCTGCGCGAGGACGCCGCCGAGATGCGGCAGGCCTACCGCGAGACGTTCGGCGAAGGCGCCGGGAAGGCCTTCGACGTCGCCGAAGCGGCCCAGGAGGGGCTGACGGCCGCGGACTACGAGCACGCCGCGGCCCAGGGCGCGGCCCTGTTCCGCCGCCTGGCGAGCGTCATGCGCTCCGGGGCCGCGCCAAGCGATCCGGCCGCACTGGACGTCGTCGCCGAGCACTACGCGTCGGTCAGCCACTTCTGGCAGCCGACCGCGGCGGCCTACGCGGCGATGGGCGGGCTGTACGAGCGCGACCCCCGGCAGCGGGACCTCGCCGCGCGCGCCGATCCGGAGCTCCCGGCGTGGCTGGCCCGGGCCATCGAGGCCTACGCCCGTGAGAGACTCGTCCCACCGGTCGGGAAGACCTGACGAGCGAACGCTTACAGTCGGGGGTATGCAGACTTGGTCATCGGTCGACGTGCCCCGCATCCCCGGCACCCCCCGCCCGCTGCGGCTCCACGACACGGCCACCGGGCAGATCCGCCCGACCGCGCCCGGCGCCACCGCCCGGATGTACGTCTGCGGCATCACGCCCTACGACGCGACGCATCTGGGGCACGCCGCGACGTACCTGGCCTTCGACCTGGTGAACCGCGTGTGGCGGGACAACGGGCACGACGTCCACTACGTGCAGAACGTGACGGACATCGACGAACCGCTGCTCGAGCGCGCGGAGCGCGACCAGGACGACTGGGTCGTGCTGGGCATGCGCGAGACGGCGCTGTTCCGCGAGGACATGACCGCCCTGCGCGTATTGCCGCCGAAGCAGTTCGTCGGCGCGGTGGAGAGCATCCCGGAGATCGTCGAGGTCATCGCGAAGCTGGTGGCCAACGGTGCCGCCTACCGGGCCGACGACCCGGAGTTCCCGGACGTCTACTTCGACCACTCGGCGACCGGCAAGTTCGGCTACGAGTCGAACTACGACGAAGCCACCATGCGGAAGTTCTTCGCCGAGCGCGGCGGCGACCCCGACCGCGCCGGCAAGCGCCACCCGCTGGACGCGCTGCTGTGGCGGGTCGCGCGCGAGGGCGAGCCGTCGTGGGAGTCCGAGCTGGGCCCGGGCCGCCCGGGCTGGCACATCGAGTGCAGCGCGATCGCGGTCAACCGGCTGGGTCTCGGGTTCGACCTCCAGGGCGGCGGCTCGGACCTGATCTTCCCGCACCACGAGTACAGCGCGGCGCACGCGGAGGCCGTCGCCAAGGACGGGCCGTTCGCCCGCCACTACGTGCACGCCGGGATGATCGGCCTCGACGGCGAGAAGATGTCGAAGTCGCGCGGGAACCTGGTGTTCGTCTCGCGGCTGCGGGCCGACCAGGTCGACCCCGGCGCGATCCGGCTCGCGCTGTTCGCCGGTCACTACCGCGAGGACCGCGCCTGGACGTCCTCGCTGCTGACCGAGGCCGAGGCTCGGCTGGCGCGCTGGCGCGAAGCCGTCGCGCTGCCGGCCGGCCCGTCGGCGGAGGACACGGTCACGCGGCTGCGCGACCACCTCTCCGACGACCTCGACACACCGAAGGCCCTCGCGGCGATCGACGCGTGGGCGAACGAAGCCCTGCGTCGCGACGGCACGGACGCGACGGCGCCGGGCCTGATCCGCATCGCCGTCGACGCTCTGCTCGGCATCACGCTCTGACGACCACAAGCAGGGCCCGGCCGCTGCCGGGCCCTGCTTGTGTATAACGGCCTATACTGCGGCGGGCCGGCCGTCGGCCAGTTCGAGGTGGTCGCCCCGCCAGTCCCGGCGCAGCCACCGGTCGTGGGACGCGATGACGACCGCGCCCGGCGCCGTTTCCAGCGCCGCGAACAGTTCTTCCGCCAGGGTCAGCGAAATGTGGTTCGTCGGCTCGTCCAGCAGGAGCACGTCCGGCGGCTCGGCGAGCAGGATCGCCAGCGCCAGCCGGCGCCGCTGACCGACCGAGAGCGCACCGACCGGCTGCCGGAGGTCCCGGGACGCCAGCAGGCCGAGGTGGCTCAGCGGGGGAGCGTCCTCGCCGAGGGTGTCCCGGTAGACGCGCGCGGCCGTCCGTTCGGGCGACGCGAACGCGACGTCCTGCTCCAGCAAGCCGACGCGCACGCCGTGTCCGAAGTGGACGGTGCCGCTCGCGGGAGCCAGCCGGCCAGCCAGCACCGAGAGCAGCGTCGACTTGCCGGCGCCGTTCCCGCCCGTGACGAGCAGCCGGGCCGAGCCGTCGACGTCCAGCCGGGGCAGGCTCAGCCGTCCCGGAACCTCCAGTGCGCGCACCGAAATCGCCGGTCCGTCGCCGGTCGCGTGCCCGGTCAGCTCCGCCCGGAACCGCAGTGGCGCCGGGGGTTTGCGCACCTGGTCGCGTTCGAGGTTCTCGAGCCGCTGCTCGGCGTCGCGCACCCGCCGCGAGATCGTCTTCTGGACGCGGGCGCCCTTGAAGTGGTGGATGAACTTGTCGTTGTCGCGCGGGCCGCGGCCGTAGGCGACGTTGCGCGCGGTGACCGCGACGGTCTCCCGCAGCTCCTTCAGCTCCTCCTGCTCTTCGGCGAAGCGCTGCTCCCACCGCGCCCGCTCGGCCTTCTTGTGGCCGAGGTAGTCGGTGTAGCTGCCGCCGTAGCGGACCGCGCCGCCGGCCTGGCGGTCGGCCGCGGCCGGGTCGAGGTCGACGATGTCGGTGCAGACGGCGTCGAGGAACACCCGGTCGTGCGACGACAGCACCACGATCCCGGTCAGCTCGGTGAGGTGGCGTTCCAGGAACGCCATCGCGGCGTCGTCGAGGTGGTTGGTCGGCTCGTCCAGCAGCAGCGTCTCCGGCTGCCGGATCAGCAACGCCGCCAGGCCGAGCCGCGACCGCTGGCCGCCGGACAGCGTGCCCAGCCGCCGGTCCGGTTCGACGCCGCCGAGGCCCAGCCCGTCGCAGACGAGCTTCGCGCGCCGGTCGGCGTCCCAGAGGTCGTGGGCCTGGGCCCATTCCAGGACGCGGCCGTACTCGTCCAGCACCGACGAGTCGTCGGGCCGGTCGGTCATCGCCGTGGTCAGCTCGTCGAGCCGGGCGGCGGCGACGCGGATCTCGGCGAGCGCGTCGTCGAGGACGTCGCTGAAGGTCGAGTCCATGCCGAACGGCAGCTCCTGGAGCAGGAACCCGACGTCCGGGCCGCGCAGGACCTCGCCGGAGCGCGGTTCCTCGAGCCCGGCGAGCAGCCGCAGCAGCGTGGACTTGCCGGTGCCGTTCTCGCCGACCAGGCCGAGCCGCTGCCCGGCCGACGCGGTCAGCGTGACGCCGTCGAGGACGACGCGGGTGCCGTAGCCGAAGACGACGTCCTTGGCCTGCAAGGGAAAGAGGGTAGACATGTGCGATCACCGAGCCCGGGTGGGAAGAAGCGGAAATCCCGCCGGGCGTCGTGGCACGCGGGAGCGTCAGGCTCGACCGGGTGCCGCCTCGGAAGCGGGATGGGCGCGGTTCAGTTCCTCATAGTGGAGCCAGGTTAACGCAACATCCGTAGAGTTAGTCAACTGGTTATGGCCTGGGTCACATCCGGCAGGTTCCCCGCCGCTGCTTCCGCGGCCGCGGTGCCGTCGGTGAGGAACCCGACCAACGCCGTCAGCTGGCGCCGGTCCAGGCGTGCGAGCCGTTCGCCGACGAACCGGGCCATCGGCGCGTACAGCTCGGCGAGCTCGGCCATCCGGTCGGGCAGCGGCCGGACGACGAGCCGGCGGCGGTCCGCGGGATCCGGGGCGCGCTCGGCGAGCCGGTGCTGCTCCATCCGGTCGAGCAGGCGGGTGAACGCGCCGGTCGAGATCCCGAGCAGCCGCGCGAGCTCGGTCGGGGAGTCGCTGACGCCGCCGTGGAGCAGGTGCAGGCAGTGCAGCTCGGTGGGGGTGACGGCCATCCGCTCGGCGACCGCGGCGTGGAAGAGCGCGGTCGAGCCCACGAACCGGGGGAGGGCGAGAGCGGCGGCGGTGGCGAGTTCGCGCTGGTCGGGCAACGTCCATCCAAGGTCGGGTAATCGTGCAGTCACTGCCCTGCGCAGTGGCTGCCCGGCGAACGATAGCGGAGCGGGTTGACAAACCCGCAGGCGGCACCCAATCTGAAAGAGCACTTTCGAAACAAATCTTTCAGATAGGGATGGCCGATGGCCGAGCTGCCGCCGCGCAAGCGGATCGAGGACGTCGAGCTGCTGCGCGCGCTGTCGCACCCGCTGCGGTCGGCGCTGCTGAACCACCTCACCGCCGTCGGCCCGCGCACCGCGAGCGAGTGCGCGGAGGCGGTCGGCTCGACCGCGTCCAACTGCAGCTGGCACCTGCGGCAGCTCGCGCAGTACGGCCTGGTCGAGCGGGCGGACGCCGAAGACGGCCGGGAACGGCCGTGGCGGGCCCGGCAGGTCGGGCTGGAGATGGGGGAGCTGGCCGACGACCCCGCCCACCGCGCGGCCCAGCTCGGCATGGTGGGTGCGACCCTGGGCCACGAGCAGGAGCTGACCCAGCGGTACCTGGACTCGCTCGACGACCTCGACCCCGCCTGGCGCGCGGCGGCCGGGCTGATCACGTACGCGCTGCGCGTCACGCCGGAGGAGCTGACCCGGCTGACCGACGCGATCGACGCCCTGGTCCGGCCCTACGTCGGAGCCATCCGGACCGACGCGCCGGCAACCGCCCGGTCGGTGCACGTCGGCCTGCGGGCGTTCCCGCGCATCGAACACTCGGGGAAGGCGGAGGAATGAGACAGCTGCTGGGGGTGCCCGCGTTCGCCCGGCTGTGGGTGGCCGCGTTCTTCGGCGAGACGGCCGAGTGGATGCTGCAGGTGGCGTTGCCGGTCTACGTCTTCCAGCGCACCGGTTCGGCCGCGACGACCGCGCTGAGCATCGTGCTCGGCCTGCTGCCCGCGGTGCTGCTGAGCCCGGTCGCCGGCGTCGTGGCCGACCGGTGGAACCGACGGGCGGTGCTGTTCGGCGTCTGCTGCGGGCTGGCCGTGGTCGCGCTGCCGCTGCTCGCGTCGCCGGGCGTGGCCGTCGTGTACGCCGTGATGGCCGCGCAGGCGGCACTGGCGTCGGTGTTCGAGCCCGCGCGCAACGCGCTGGTACCGGAGCTGGTCGGCGTCGAGGAGGTCACCGGCGCGAACGGCCTGATGAGCGTGAACGGCAGCGTCGCGCGGCTCGCCGGCGGCTGGGCGGGTGGCGCGCTGCTTGGTTTTGGCGGGCTCGCCGACGTCATCACCGGCTACCTCGCGGTGCTGGTGGTCGCGGCCGCCTTGCTGGCCAAGCCGTTCCGCCGGGTGAGCGCGCCCGCGCCGGCGGCCGCGCCCGAACCCGTGGTGCGCGCCTGGCTGGACGGCCTGCGCGAGCTCACCCACAACCGCCGCTTGCGGCGCACCGGGCTCACGCTGGTGTTCACGTCGCTGGCGCAGGGGATGTTCCTCGTGCTGTTCGTGGTGTACGTCCTCGACTTGCTGGGCGGCAGCGAAGCCGACGCGGGCCTGCTGCGGGGCGTGCAGGCGATCGGCGGCCTGGCCGCCGGGTTCGCGCTGGCCACGGTGGCCCGGCGCGTGGCGCCGGCGGCGCTGCTCGGCTGGGGTTCGGTCGCGCTGGGCCTGCTGTCGGCGGTGATCTGGAACCTGGCCGGGCTGACGACGGCGCTGGGGGTGTACGTCGGGCTGTTCGTCCTGGTCGGCGCCCCGGGAGTGGTCGTCGGCGCGGGGGTGCTCTCGGAGATCCAGAGCGCGGTCGCGCCGGAGCGGGCCGGGCGCGTGCTGAGCACGACGTTCGCGGTGATCGCCCTGGGCACGACGGCCGGGGCCCTGCTGGCCGGGACGCTGGTCGCGACGACCGGGCCGGCGGTGCTGCTCAACGTGCAGGCCGGGATCTACGTCCTGGCCGGGATCCTCGCGCTGGCGCGGAAACCACCCGCAATCCGCAGGTTTCGCGAAGAACCCGCCACCGCGGTGGCTACGGTGGAGGGGTGCCGCACCTCTTCGCGACCAGCGACCTCCACGTGACCCATGAGGGCAACGGCCCGATCCTCGACTCGGTCGTCCCGGAGACGCCCGAAGACTGGCTGCTCGTGGCCGGGGACGTCGCCGAGCGGGCCGAAGCCACCATCGGGACCCTGAAGACCCTCAGCGAGCGGTTCGCGAAGGTCGTCTGGGTGCCGGGCAACCACGAGCTGTGGACGACGAACGGCGACCCGTGCCAGCTGCGCGGGCAGGCCCGGTACGAGCACCTCGTCGAGGAGTGCCGGAAAATCGGGGTCCTGACGCCGGAGGACGACTACCCGGTCTGGCCCCACGCCGACCGGCCGCTGATCATCGCGCCGCTGTTCCTGCTCTACGACTACAGCTGGCGGACCCCCGAGGCCGAGGGCAAGTCCCTGGAGGAGGCGCTGACCCAGGCCCGGGCCGCCGGCGTCGTCTGCACCGACGAGTACTTCCTCCACCCGGACCCGTACCCGAGCCGCCAGGCGTGGTGCGAGGACCGGCTCAAGCTCAGCACCGAGCGCCTGGACGCGATCCCGGACGACCACGGCACCATCCTGATGTCGCACTGGCCGCTGCACCGCCACCCGACGGCGCCGCTGTACTGGCCGGAGTTCGCGCTGTGGTGCGGCACCACGAAGACCGAGGACTGGCACCTGCGCTACCGCGCGGAGATCGCGGTGTACGGCCACCTGCACATCCCGCGCACGACGGAGGCCGACGGGGTGCGCTTCGAGGAGGTTTCGCTCGGTTACCCGCGCGAGTGGCGGAAGCGGGCGCGGGGCGCGGTGCCGATGCGCCGGATCCTCTGGCCGTCGTGAGTTCCCGCGCCGCCGCTCGGTGAGCGGGCGGACGCGGCATCGGCGTGGGGGAGCTCCTCGGCTGTCATGAGTCCGCGCGCCGCCGCTGGGCGGGTGTGCGGCACCGGCCGGGGAGTACCTCGGCCGTCATGAACCCCCGCGCCGCCGCTCCCTGAGCGCGCGCACCCGGCCTCGGCTGGCGCAGGCGGGGGACGGGCACCAGCGTCGCCGGCCGCCCGGGTCGGCGAACACCCCGCGGCAGTCCTGCTCGGGACACGCGCGCAGATCGTGCCGGAGCGGCCCGGTGAGCCAGTCGGCCGCCTGGTGCGCGAGCCGGGCGAACGCGGCGTCCGCGGTTGGCGGGGCACTGCGGTGCAGCCGGTCGAGGGCGGCCAGGTGCACCGGCTCGGGCTTGAGGAACTCCGCCAGCGGGCTCACCTGGTCGGCTCTCGGCGCGACGCCGTCCACCGCGCCCAGCGCGAGTTCGCGGAGGGCCTCACGCAGCCGGTGCGCCGCGCGCAGGTCGGCGTCCGTGACCGGCGCGAGCGGCGTCAGCTCGACCTGCGCCAGCCAGTCGCGCAGGTGCTCGGGCGTCGGGATGCGCTCGACCGGCTGCGCCCCGAAGTGCCGGCCGCGCGTGGCCAGCAGGTTCAGCCAGGGCGCCCCCATGTCGAGGCGGAATTCTTCGGACACCTCGCCATCGTAACGGTTGGGGCGTTACACTCGGCGTCGTGACTGGGGACCCGCGGGTGCGGACGGTGCTGGGCGACATCGATCCGGCCGAGCTGGGCGTGACGAACGCGCACGACCACCTGTTCTTCGCCTCGAAACTGCTGCCCGGCCAGGAGCTGGACGACCCGACGGCGGCGACCGAGCTGCTCCTGGCCTTCAAGATGGCCGGCGGCTCGGCGCTCGTGCAGTGGACGCCGTACGGGCTCTGCCGCCGGACGCGCGAGCTGGCGTGGATGTCGAACGAGATCGGCGTGCACGTCGTCGCGGCCACCGGGCTGCACCGCGCCGAGCACTACGCGCCGGTGATCGTCGACCGCGTCATCGACGGCCTGGTCAAGGAGTTCGTCGCCGACCTGACCGAGGGAACGCAGCCCGCCGACCTGCCCGACGAGCCCCGCACCGGCCCGCGCGCCGGGCTGGTCAAGGTGGCCGGCGCGTTCCACACGATCGACTCCCACGCGCGGCTGACGATGACCGCCGCCGCGGTCGCCCACCAGGAGACCGGCGCGCCGATCGCCGTGCACCTCGAACTCGGCACCGCGGCCCTGGAGACGGTCGAGCTGCTGTGCGACAAGCTCGACGTGTCACCGGAAAAGGTGATTCTCGGGCACCTCAACCGGAACCCGGACCCGCGGATCCAGCGGGAGATCGCCGAGACCGGCGTGTTCCTCGGCTTCGACGGCCCGTCGCGGGCCAACCACGCCTCCGACTGGCGGCTCTTCGACGGCCTGGAAGCCCTGGTCGAGGCCGGGCACGGCGGCCGGATCCTGCTCGGCGGCGACACGACCACCGCCGCCGCGCGGTACCAGCCGGGCGCGCCCTACCTGCTCACGACGCTGGCACCGCGGCTGGCGAAACGGCTGGGCGGCGACGTCGTCACCGCCATGCTGGTGGCGAACCCCGGCCGGGCTTTCGCCACCAGCTGGCTGAAGTAGCCCTCAGCGCAGGCCGAAGCCTTCCTGCCCGCCGCCCCGGCCGCGGCGGCGCAGGTAGCGCTCGAACTCGGCGGCGATCTTGTCGCCGCTGACGTCCTGCTCGGCGACCTCGCTCTGCGCGTCCCCGCGCTCCTCGAGGCTGCGGACGTACTCGCTGATCTCCTCGTCCTCGTCGGCCATCTCGCTGACCGTGCGCTGCCACTCCTCGGACTGCTCCGGCAGCGCGCCCAGCGGGATCTCGACGTCGAGGATGTCCTCCAGCTTGTGCAGCAGCGCCAGCGTCGCCTTCGGGGACGGCGGGTGCGACACGTAGTGCGGCACCGCGGCCCAGATCGACACGGCCGGGATGCCGGCCTGCACGCAGTAGTCCTGCAGGATGCCCACGATGCCGGTCGGGCCCTGGTAGTTGTTCAGGTCGAGCCCGTAGAGCGACGCGGTGTCCTTGTCGTAGGCCGTCCCGGTGACCGGGACGGGCCGCGTGTGCGCGGTGTCGGCGAGCAGCGCGCCCAGCGTCACCACGGTCGCGACGTCGAGCTGCTGGATGTGCTCCAGCAGCTCGGCGCAGAAGGCGCGCCAGCGCATGTTCGGCTCGGGGCCCTGCACCAGGACCACGTCGCGGTCGAACCCGTCGGGGCGGCACACCGACAGCGTCGTCGTCGGCCAGTCCACCCGTCGAGTGACGCCGTCCACCATCCGGACGGTCGGGCGGCTGACCTGGAAGTCGTAGTAGTCGTCGGGCTCCAGTTCGGCCAGGGGCGTGGCGTCCCAGTTCAGCTGCAGGTGCTCGACCGCCCGGCTGGCCGCGTCACCCGCGTCGTTCCAGCCTTCGAAGGCGACGACCATCAGCGGCCGGGTGGGTTCGGTGCGGTCGCCGGGCGGCCGCGGGGTCTCGTCGACGGGCTCACTCACCGGACCAGCCTACGACCACCGGCCTTACGCTGTTCAGCATGTCCGATCGCATGTCGTCACCGTTGCTCGAGGCCCTGCGCTCCCGCGTCCTGGTGGCCGACGGGGCGATGGGCACCGCGCTGCAGGCCCACGACCTGAGCCTGGACGATTTCGCCGGCCTCGAAGGCTGCAACGAGATCCTCAACGTCACCCGGCCGGACGTGGTCCGCTCGGTGCACCGGGGCTACCTGGAGGCGGGCGCGGACGCCGTCGAAACGAACACTTTCGGGGCCAATTTCGCCAACTTCGCCGAGTACGACATCACCGAGCGGATCTTCGAGCTCGCCGAAGCCGGCGCGCGGCTGGCCCGCGAGACCGCCGACGAGTTCGCGACGCCGGACCGCCCGCGGTTCGTGCTCGGGTCGGCCGGCCCGGGCACCAAGCTGCCGACGCTCGGCCACGCGCCGTTCACCACGCTGCGTGACGCCTACCGCGAAGAGGTTCGCGGCCTGCTGGCCGGCGGCGTCGACGCCGTGATCGTCGAGACCACCCAGGACATCCTCCAGACGAAGGCGACGATCATCGGCGCCAAGCGGGCGATGGCCGCCGAGGGCCGGCAGGTGCCGATCCTCGCTTCGATCACCGTCGAAACGACCGGCACGATGCTGCTCGGCACCGAGGTCGGCGCCGCGCTGGCCGCCCTGGAGCCGCTCGGCGTCGACGTCATCGGGCTCAACTGCGCCACCGGCCCGGCCGAGATGAGCGAGCACCTGCGGCAGCTGGCCAAGCACGCCCGGGTGCCGCTGTCGGTGATGCCGAACGCCGGCCTGCCGGAGCTGGGCCCGAACGGCGCGGTCTACCCGCTCGGCCCGGAAGCCCTGGTCGAGGCGCTGACCGGGTTCGTCCGCGAGTTCGGCGTCGGCCTGGTCGGCGGCTGCTGCGGCACCACCGACGAGCACATCCGGCAGCTCGCCGCCGCCGTGGCCGACACCGCGCCGGTGGCCCGGCGGCCGCGGCCCGAGCCCGGCGTGTCGTCGCTGTACCAGGCGGTGCCGTTCAAGCAGGACGCCAGCGTGCTGATGATCGGCGAGCGGACCAACGCCAACGGCTCGAAGGCGTTCCGCACCGCGATGCTCGAGGGCCGCTGGGACGACTGCGTCGAGATCGCCCGCGAGCAGACCCGCGACGGCGCCCACCTGCTCGATCTGTGCGTCGACTACGTCGGCCGCGACGGCACCGCCGACATGGCAGAGCTGGCCGGGCGCCTGGCCACCGCGTCCACCCTGCCGATCATGCTCGACTCGACCGAGGTCGCCGTCCTGAAGGCCGGCCTGCAACGCCTCGGCGGGCGCTGCGCGGTCAACTCCGTCAACTACGAGGACGGCGACGGCCCCGACTCCCGGTTCACCCAGGTCATGGAGCTGGTCAGCGAGTACGGCGCCGCCGTCGTCGCCCTGACCATCGACGAAGAGGGCCAGGCGCGCACGGCGCAGAAGAAGGCCGACATCGCGACCCGGCTCATCGAGGACATCACCGGGAACTGGGGGCTGCGCACCTCCGACGTCATCATCGACGCCCTGACCTTCACCATCGCCACCGGCCAGGAGGAGTCGCGCCGCGACGGCATCGAGACGATCGAGGCGATCCGCGAGATCAAGCGCCGCCACCCCGAGGTCCAGACCACGCTCGGCCTGTCCAACATCTCCTTCGGCCTCAACCCGGCCGCGCGGCAGGTGCTGAACTCCGTGTTCCTGCACGAGTGCGTCCAGGCCGGCCTGGACACCGCGATCGTGCACGCGTCGAAGATCCTGCCGATGGCGCGCATCCCGGACGACCAGCGCGCGATCGCGTTGGACCTCGTCTACGACCGCCGTCGCGAAGGCTACGACCCGCTGCAGGAGCTGATGGCCGTGTTCGAGGGCGTCAGCGCGGCGTCGTCGAAGGCTTCGCGGGCCGAGGAGCTGGCCGCGCTGCCGCTGTTCGAACGCCTGGAACGGCGGATCGTCGACGGCGAGCGCAACGGCCTCACCGGCGACCTCGACGCGGCCCTGGAGCAGCGGCCCGCCCTGCAGATCATCAACGACACGCTGCTTTCCGGCATGAAGACCGTCGGCGAGCTGTTCGGCTCCGGGCAGATGCAGCTGCCGTTCGTCCTGCAGTCCGCCGAGGTGATGAAGGCCGCCGTCGCGCACCTCGAACCGCACATGGAGAAGGACGACGACTCCGGCAAAGGCCGGATCGTGCTGGCCACCGTCCGCGGCGACGTCCACGACATCGGCAAGAACCTCGTCGACATCATCCTGTCCAACAACGGCTACGAGGTCGTCAACCTCGGCATCAAGCAGCCGATCACCACCATCCTCGACGCCGCCGAGGAACACGGCGCCGACGCGATCGGGATGTCCGGGCTGCTGGTCAAGTCGACGGTGATCATGAAGGAGAACCTCCAGGAGATGAACTCCCGGGGCGTCGCCGCGCGCTGGCCGGTGCTGCTCGGCGGTGCCGCGCTGACCCGGTCCTACGTGGAGAACGATCTCACGGAGCTGTACTTCGGCGACGTCCGGTACGCCCGCGACGCGTTCGAAGGACTGCGGCTGATGGACGCGATCATGGCCGCCAAGCGCGGGGAGTCACCGCTGGTCGACGCCGACGCGGAGCAGAAGCGCCTGGAGCGCAAGGAACGCCGCGAACGGTCGCTGCGGATCGCCGAGGCGCGGAAAGCCCGCAAAGCCGAAGAGGAAGCTCACGAAGGGCCGCCGCCTGCGCGCTCGGACGTCGCCACCGACGTCCCGCTGCCGTCCCCGCCGTTCTGGGGTTCGCGCGTGGTGAAGGGCGTCCCGCTCGCCGACTACGCCGCGATGCTCGACGAGCGCGCGACCTTCATGGGGCAGTGGGGCCTCAAGGGCGCCCGCGGCGGCGCCGGGCCGACGTACGACGAGCTCGTCGAGTCCGAAGGCCGTCCGCGGCTGCGCTACTGGCTCGACCGGCTGACGGCCGACGGCGTCCTCGCCCACGCGGCCGTCGTCTACGGCTACTTCCCGTGCGTCGCCGAGGGCGACGACCTCGTCGTGCTCACCGAGCCAGCGCCGGACGCGCCGGAGCGGCTGCGCTTCACCTTCCCGCGCCAGCGCCGCGACCGGCGGCTCTGCCTGGCCGACTTCTACCGGCCCCGCGAGTCGGGCGAGGTCGACGTCGTGCCGTTCACCGTCGTCACCATGGGCCAGCCCATCGCCGACTACGCGAACGACCTGTTCGCCGCCGACGCCTACCGCGACTACCTGGAAGTCCACGGCCTCGGCGTCCAGCTCACCGAAGCGCTCGCCGAGTACTGGCACTGCCGCATCCGGCAGGAGCTGACCTTGCCTGGCGGTGTGGCGGTCGCCTCAGAGGACCCGGACGACGTCGAGGAGTTCTTCAAGCTCGGCTACCGTGGAGCGAGGTTCTCACTGGGCTACGGCGCCTGTCCCGATCTCGAGGACCGGGCGAAGATCGTCGCGCTGCTCGAGCCGGGCCGGATCGGCGTCAAGCTGTCCGAGGAGTACCAGCTGCACCCCGAGCAGTCGACCGACGCGATCGTCTGCCACCACCCGGAAGCCAAGTACTTCAACACCTGAGGGAGATCCACTGTGGACGGACTCGTCGCCGTGCTGTGGGACATGGACGGCACGCTGGTCGATTCCGAGAAGCTGTGGGACATCGCCCTCTACGAGACGGCGGAATGGCTCGGCGGCAGGCTTTCCGAAGAGCAGCGGATGACGCTCGTCGGGTCCAACATGGACGACACCTCGGCGTACCTGCTCGAGGTCGTCGGCCTTCCCGTGAACCCCGAGGCGATCGCGTCGACGGGCGCGGAGATCCGCCGCCGCACGGCCGGGCTCTTCGACGACGAGCTGCCGTGGCGCCCGGGCGCCCGCGAAGCGTTGATCGCGGTCCGCGAGGCCGGGCTGCCCTCGGCGCTGGTCACCTCGACCGAGCGCGACCTGACCGAGCTGGCGCTGAACACGATCGGCCGGGACTTCTTCGACGCCACGGTCTGCGGGGACGAGGTCGGGGGCTTCAACAAGCCGCACCCGCGGCCGTACCTCAAGGGCGCGGAGCTGCTCGGCGTCGACCCGGCGCGATGCGTCGCGGTGGAAGACTCCCCGCCGGGCACGGCGTCGGCGGTCGCGGCGGGCTGCACGGTCCTGGTCATCCCGAACGACGTCCCGGTCGAGCCGGGGGAGCGGCGCGTGTTCCGCGACTCCCTCGTCGGCATCGACGTGCCGGCGCTGGCGGCCCTGCTGGGCTGAGCACGCCCATGTCGCATTTCCGCTAGCCCTCGCCGGCGCGCTCGGCGATGCTGGGTCGCGTGCACGAAGATTTCGAGCGGTGCGTGCGGGCCGTGCAGGCGAAGGACGCCCGGTTCGACGGGTGGTTCTACACCGCCGTCCTGACGACGAAGATCTACTGCCGGCCCAGCTGCCCGGTGGTGCCGCCGAAGCCGCGGAACATGAGCTTCTACCCGAGCGCGGCGGCCGCGCAGCAGGCCGGCTTCCGCGCCTGCAAGCGCTGCCGCCCGGACGCGAGCCCGGGGTCGCCGCTGTGGAACGAGCGCGCCGACCTGGTCGCGCGCGCCATGCGGCTGATCGCCGACGGCGTCGTCGACACCGACGGCGTCCAGGGCCTCGCCGACCGGCTCGGCTACAGCGTCCGGCAGGTCCAGCGCCAGGTGTTCGCCGAGGTCGGCGCCGGCCCCCTGGCGCTGGCCAGGGCCCAGCGCGCGCAGACCGCGCGGACGCTGATCGAGACCACCACCCTGCCGATGGCCGAGCTGGCCCTGGCCGCCGGGTTCGGCAGCATCCGGGCGTTCAACGACACCGTCCGCGAGGTGTTCGCCCTCTCGCCGACCGAACTGCGGCAGCGGGCGAAGGGCAAACCGTCCGCGACCGCGGGCGCGATCCCGCTGCGGCTGCCCTACCGGAAGCCGCTCTGCCCGGACAACCTGTTCGGCCACCTCGTCGCCACCGGCGTACCGGGCGTCGAGGAGTGGCGGGACGGCGCCTACCGCCGGACCCTGCGGCTGCCGCACGGTCATGGCGTCGCCGCACTGCGCCCCGAGGATGGGCACATCGCGTGCCGGCTCACCCTGACCGACCTGCGGGACCTGCCGACGGCGACCAGCCGCTGCCGCCGCCTGCTGGACCTCGACGCGGACCCGGTCGCCGTCGACGACCAGCTCGCCACCGACCCGCTGCTCGCGCCGCTGGTCGAAGCCGCGCCGGGCCGCCGCGTGCCGCGCACGGTCGACGGCGCCGAGTTCGCCGTGCGGGCCGTGCTCGGGCAGCAGGTCTCGACGGCGGCGGCGCGCACCCACGCGGCCCGGCTCGTCGTGGCCCACGGCGAGCCGATCGAGGACCCCGAGGGCGGCCTCACCCATCTGTTCCCGTCGCCGGACGCGCTCGCGTCCCTGGACCCGGAGACCCTGGCGATGCCGCGGTCCCGCCGTCGGACGCTGCTCGCGCTGGTCGAGGCGCTGACGGACGGCCTCGACCTCGGCGCGGGCAGCGACTGGGGCGCCACCCGGGCGGCGCTGACCGCGTTGCCCGGCTTCGGGCCGTGGACGGTCGAGAGCATCGCCATGCGTGCCCTCGGCGACCCCGACGCGTTCCTGCCCACCGACCTCGGCATCAAGTACGCCGCCGAGACCCTCGGCCTCGGCGGCCAGGCCGCCGTCGTCGCCCGGTCGGAGGCGTGGCGCCCGTGGCGCGCCTACGCCACCCAGCACCTGTGGGCCACCGGTGACCACGCGATCAACCGGATGCCCGCCGCCTAGGAGATCCCATGCGTTCCCACAAGGTCATCGACAGCCCCTGCGGCCCGCTGACCCTCGTCGCCGAGGGCGACGCGCTCTGCGGGCTGTACATGCACGAACAGCGCCACCGGCCCGCCGAAGCGACGTTCGGCTCGCCCGGCTCGGTCGAGGTCTTCGCCCGCACCGAGACCCAGCTGACGGAGTACTTCGCCGGGCGACGCCGGGAGTTCGACGTCCCGCTGGCCTTCCACGGCACGCCGTTCCAGCGGTCGGTGTGGGCGGCGCTGCTCGACATCCCGTACGGCGAAACCGCGTCCTACGGCGAGCTCGCGCAGCTGCTCGGCAAGCCGGCGGCCGCGCGGGCCGTGGGCTTGGCCAACGGCAAGAACCCGGTTTCGATCATCGTGCCGTGCCACCGGGTCATCGGTTCGACGGGTTCGCTGACCGGGTACGGCGGCGGCCTCGAGCGGAAGCAGTACCTCCTCGACTTCGAACGCCGTCCCAGTCCTCGGGAGGCAATGTCCACTTCGGTGTGAGATCGGCGGCATCCGCGGCGGGGCGGGGCGGCGGCGCCGGGGGCGGGGTGGAAGGATCTGCAGACCGTGAAGACCTTCGATGAGCTGTTCGCGGAGCTTGCCGAGCGCGCGCGTACCCGTCCCGACGGGTCCGGCACCGTCGTCGCCCTCGACGCCGGGGTGCACGCCCAGGGCAAGAAGGTGCTCGAGGAAGCCGGCGAGGTGTGGATCGCGGCCGAGCACGAGTCCGACGACCGCCTCGCCGAGGAGATCTCCCAGCTGCTGTACCGGGTGCAGGTGCTGATGCTCGGGCGCGGCCTGTCGACCGAGGACATCTACCGCTACCTGTGACGGGTCGCCCGAAGAACCCGAAGAACGAGGAGAAGAGCGAAATGCTGCGTGTTGCCGTGCCGAACAAGGGAGCCCTCGCCGCCGCGGCGACGGAGATGCTCGGCGAGGCGGGCTACCGGAAGCGGCATGAGCAGCGCGACCTGACCGTGCTCGACCACGTCAACGAGGTCGAGTTCTTCTTCCTGCGCCCCAAGGACATCGCGATCTACGTCGGCTCCGGCGACCTCGACCTCGGCATCACCGGCCGGGACCTGGCGCTCGACTCCGGCGCGCCGGTGGACGAGGTCCAGGCGCTCGGCTTCGGCGGTTCGACGTTCCGCTACGCCGCCCCGGCCGGCCGCGACTGGAAGCCGGCCGACCTGCACGGCAAGCGCCTGGCGACGTCGTACCCGCGGCTGGTCCGCGACGACCTCGCCCGCCACGGCGTCGAGGCCGAGGTGATCCGCCTCGACGGCGCAGTCGAGATCTCGATCCAGCTGGGCGTGGCGGACGCGATCGCGGACGTCGTCGAGTCCGGCCGGTCGCTGCGGCAGAACAACCTGGTCGCGTTCGGCGACCCGATCTGCGTGTCGGAAGCGGTGCTGCTGCAGCGTCGCGGAACTCCGGAAAACAAGGCGAAGTCCCAGCTGGCGGCGCGCCTGCGCGGGGTCGTGTTCGCGCAGCAGTACATGATGCTGGACTACGACTGCCCGCGGACGCTGGTCGAGCGCGCGATCGCCATCACGCCGGGTCTCGAGTCGCCGACGGTGGCACCGCTCGCGGACGAAGACTGGGTGGCCGTGCGCGCGATGGTGCCGCGCAAGAAGGTCAACGTCATCATGGACGAGCTCGCCGAGGTGGGCGCGAAGGCGATCCTGGCGTCGGACATCCGCTCCTGCCGCCTCTGACCCGGCGCCCGGCCGGCCGCGCGAACCTCAGCGCGGCCGGTTGGGCTTCTTCGGCAGCAGGTCGTAGAGGCCCTTGCGCACGCCGTTGTCGTTGACGTTGCGGGCGACCGCGACCTCCGAGATGAAGTCCTCGAAGACGAACTCCTCGTCGGCCGGGACAACCGCGGGGGCCTGGTTCTGCTCCAGGTAGCTGTCCAGCGTGCCCGCGATCTCGCGGAATGACAGCGCTTGCAGCGTCTCCGGCGCGTAGGTCGTCACCGGGACGCCGTGCGCCGCCGCCTCGTTCATCACCACGCCCAGCGGCAGGTGCGAGAGCATCGGGATGCCGAACTCGTACATCTCCTGCAGCGCCGCCGCCGCGTAGTGCGAGATCGGGCGCCGGTAGAGGCTCGGCACCAGGCCGAACCACGACAGCGGCTGCCGCCCGACCGTCTGCTCGACGTACCGGACCTGGTCGGCCAGCAGCCGCAGCGCGCGGATGCTCGTCTTGTCCGGCTGGACCGGGACCAGGATCCCGTGCGACGCCGCCAGCGCGTTGTTGGTCAGCACGTCCAGCGCGGGCGGGCAGTCGATGACGCAGTGGTCGTAGTTGGCGAACTGGATGACCCGGGCCAGCTGCCAGCCGGGCACGCGGAACGAGTCGAGCCGCCGGATCAGGTCGAACATCCCCGGTGACGTCGGCACGACGTCCAGCGCGCCGCCCTTGCCGAGGTTGCTGCGCGGGTGCGGGACGACGAGCTCCTCGATCGGGCCCTTCCACGTCTTGGCCAGCGCTTTCGCCAAGGTCGGCGCGTCCCCGCGGACCTCGGACAGGCCGAGCATCTCGGTCGTCGCGTGGCCCTGCGGGTCGAGGTCGACCAGCAGCACCCGCCGGCCCCGCTCGGCCAGCGCGGCCGCGGTGCCGACGCTCAGTGAGGTCTTGCCGACCCCGCCTTTCTGGTTGACCACCGAGGTGATCTGCATGCCGGAGCGCTCCTCAAGTCGGTCGTTCCGCGAAGGTTATTGGATGCGGGGCCGTTGTGGGTGGCTATCCGCCCCCGGCCTGTCGCGGTCGCACCATGAGCGCCTGCGCGCCGGTGGCCACCGGGCCGCCCGAGTCGTGCAGGATGCTGGTCGCGGTGCCGATGCCGTGCTTGCCGACCAGCGTGACCGCGTCGAGGCCGATCCACTCGCCCTCCGGCACCCGCCGCACGTGGACGGTCAGCTCGGAGTTGATGAACCACCACTTGCGCGGGTCGAGGAAGTTCGACACGCCGTTGCCGGAGTCGGCGACGGTGAACAGGCGCTGCAGCCCGCTCGGCTCCTCGCCGTCGACCAGCGGGACGCGCTGGCGGGCCCAGACGGCCGCCGGGCCGGGCACGTCCATGCCGCCGCGCACCGCCCGCCACTCCACCGCATCGAGGTAGCCGGCCTGCCAGCCCTCCGGCCACGGCGACTCGGTCACGGTGTCCGGTGCCGGCAGCAGCGGCCCGGCGTCGGTGGCGGCCTCGGCCGTGTCGGCCGTCGCGATGCGCCAGGCCGAAGCCCGCGCCACGACGCGGTCCGCGCTCGCCAGCTCGGCCTGCAGCAGCTCGACCGACCGGCCCGGCCGCTCGATCCGGGCCCGCACCATGAGCTCGGCGACCGGTGCCGGGCCGAGGATCTCGACGGTCACCCGCGCCAGCTCGGCCGGGTGCGCCGGTTCGACGTTTTCGAGAGCCCGCACCAGCAACGCCGACGGCGGCCCGAAGTGCTGCGAGTCCGAAGACCACGGCCCGGCCGTGTGCCCGGTCGCGGCGTAGCGGCCGTCGCCGAGGGGGACGTAGAACGCGTCGGCCATCAGTCGGCCCGGTCCAGCGGCGTCTCGTCGCCCGCGTCGGGCTCCGGCCAGCCGGGGTAGTCGGGCGGCGTGCCGCCGTACTCCGGGCAGTGCGCCTGGTGGTCGCACCAGTTGCACAGCTTGCTCTTGTTGGCCCGGAAGTCGCCGGTCTTGCCGGCCTTGAGGATGGCCTGCCAGATGGCTTCGAGGGTGCGTTCGAAGCGCACGAGCTCGGCCTCGTCCGGGGTGTAGGCGAGGGACTGGCCGTCGGTGAGGTACATGAGCTTGAGCTGGCGCGGGACGACGCCACGCAGCCGCCACAGCACGACGGCGTAGAACTTCATCTGGAACATCGCCTTCGCCTCGCCGATTTCGCGCGGGGCGGCGCCGGTCTTGTAGTCGACGACCCGGATTTCGCCGGTCGGCGCGACGTCGACGCGGTCGATGTAGCCGCGCAGCAGAACACCGGAGCCGAGCTCGATCTCGACGTGCAGCTCGCACGCCTCGGGTTCGAGCCGCCGCGGGTCCTCCAAGTCGAAGTAGGCGTCCAGCAGCTTTTCCGCCGACCGCAGCCAGTCCGCGTGGTCGTCGGGCTTCTCGCCGTCGAACAGCTCGGTCCACTCCGGACGGTCCGCGGACAGGTCCGTCCACGCCGGGCCGAGCAGCTCCCGCGCCTTCGGCGGGACGCGCTCGGCGGCCGGCAGCGCGAACAGCCGCTCCAGCACCGAGTGGACGAGCGTGCCGCGCAGCTGGGCCTTGGTCGGGACCTCCGGCAGCCGGTCGACCGCGCGGAATCGGTAGAGCAGCGGGCACTGCTTGAAGTCGCTGGCCCGGGACGGCGACAGCGCGGGCCGCCGCCGCACCTCGGTGGCGACGGCGGTGGCTGCTGGGGGATCCGTGGTGACGGTGTCGGCGTCGGGCATGGGCAGAGCGTAACGCCGGGGTCCGACAGTTCCGGCGACCGCAACGCCCGGCGCCCGGACCCGTCCGGACGGCACACGTCCGTGCGCGACACCACCGGGACCGGATCACCCGCTTCCCACACCTGGGGCTCTAGGCTCTCCGGCATGGCCGCGACCAGTGAACAGGGCACCGGGGGCACCCGGCAGGCCGTCCTCCCGGACGGCGGTCTCCAGCTGTTCCGGGTCGCCGGCGTCCCCGTGCTGCTGGCGCCGTCCTGGTGGATCGGATCGCTGATCGTCGTCGTGCTCTACGCACCGCTGGTCGGCCGGCTGCTCCCGGACGCGTCGACCTTGACGTCGTGGCTGCTGGCCGGCGCGTTCGCGCTGCTGCTGGGCCTATCGGTGCTCGCGCACGAGCTCGGGCACTGCGTCGCCGCGCTGCGGCTGGGGATCCCGGTCCGGCGGGTGCGCCTGTTCCTGCTCGGCGGGCTGTCCGAAGTGGCCCGCACGCCGAAGCGGCCGATCCACGAAGGCCTGGTCGCCGCGGCGGGCCCGGCGGTGTCGCTGCTGCTGGGCGGGTTCTGCGGCCTGCTGATGTTCGCCGTCCCGCCGGACGGCGCGGTCTGGATGCTCGTGGCCGAATGCGCGGTCGCGAACCTCGCGGTCGGCGTGTTCAACCTGCTGCCCGGCCTGCCCCTCGACGGCGGGCGGCTGGTCCGCGCCGGTGTCTGGGCGGCCACCGGGATCCGCGCCAAGGGCACGCGCGCCGCGGTCGCCGGCGGCGGGGTCGTGGCCGCGGGACTGCTCGTGTGGGCCCTGTGGGGCCTGGCGACCGGCAGCCCGGACCGGTGGCTGCGCCTGGGCGTCTGCGTCGTCACGGCGTGGTTCGTCATCCTCGGCGCGCGTTCCGAGCTCACCGCCGAGGCGCGCCGTACCTGGCCGGAAGGTCTGGACCTCGCCGAGCTGGTGCGGCCGGTGCTGCAGCTGCCCGCCGAAAGCCCGGTGTCGGACGCGCTCGCGGCGTCGGCGGGCCGGGGCGTGGTGCTCGTCCGCGCGGACGGCGTCGCGGCCGGCCTGCTCGACACCGGCGCGGCGGAGCGGCTCGCGGGCACCTCGCCGCACGCGCCCGCCGAGCTCGCGGCGGAGCCGATCCGCGCCGAAACCGTCCTGCTGGCCTCGGAACCGGGGGAGGACGTCGTCGAGCGGGTCCGCGAGACCGCGGCGTGGCAGTTCCTCGTCGTCGACGACGAGGGCCGCCCGGCGGGCGTGCTGCGCCGGGACGACCTGCGCGCCGCGCTGAACCGCCGTACCCGCTGAGGCCGCGCCCCGGACGGCCTGCGAAGATCTGTCGTCGGCCATTCGGGGTACAGGAGGAAGTGTTGTCGGTCAGCGGACCGTTTCGCGCGGGTGATCGGGTGCAGTTGACCGACTCGAAGGGGCGGCACTACACCTTGACGCTGGCCGACGGCGGGGAGTACCACACCCATCGCGGCGCGCTCGCCCACGACGACCTCATCGGCCGTCCCGAGGGCTCGGTGGTGGTGTCCGCGGGCGGGTCGACGTACCTGGCCCTGCGCCCGCTGCTGCCGGACTACATCCTGTCGATGCCCCGCGGCGCGCAAGTGATCTACCCGAAGGACGCCGCGCAGATCGTGATGTGGGGCGACATCTTCCCGGGCGCCCGCGTCCTCGAAGCCGGCGCCGGCTCGGGCGCGCTGACGTGCTCGCTGCTGCGCGCGGTCGGCTCCGAAGGGCACGTGAGCTCGTACGAGATCCGCGACGACCACGCCGTGCACGCCGAGCACAACGTCGTGAAGTTCTTCGGCGAGAAGCCGGCGAACTGGTCGCTCACCGTGGCGGACCTGGCGACCCACGAAGGCGAGGTCGACCGGGTCGTGCTGGACATGCTGGCCCCGTGGGACCAGCTGCCGAACGTCGCCGCGCACCTGGTGCCGGGCGGCGTGCTGACGGTCTACGTGGCGACGGTGACGCAGCTTTCCCGCGTCACGGAGTCGCTGCGCGAGCAGCAGTGCTGGACCGAGCCCGAATCGTGGGAAACGCTGATGCGGCCGTGGCACGTGGTGGGCCTCGCGGTGCGCCCGGACCACCGGATGGTCGCGCACACGGCGTTCCTGCTCACCGCCCGCCGGCTCGCGGACGGGACGGTTTCACCCCGCGTCTCCCGGCGGCCCTCGAAGGGCAAGGGCTAGCGAGCGAGGGTGTCGCCGAGCCGGAAGGCCGGGTTCGCGGCGGCAGCGGCCGTCGTGACCGTCCTGGTGGTGCTGTGCGTGTTCTTCGCGCCGGCCTGGCTCGTCGGCGCTTCGCCGGGGCTGGGGCCGGCGGATCGGCTGAAGGGCCGTCAACGACGTTCGTGCGACGCTGCTGCAGGCGCTGGGCGGCCTGCTCGCCCTGGCGGGTGTCGGCCTGGGTGCGCTCCTCACGTCCCGGCAGCTGCCGGCGCGGCCGAGCAGGGGCCGACGCGGCAAGGCGCGGTCGACGCGCTGGAGCAGCTGGCCGGCCTCGATCCCCGCTATCGCGGGCACATCCACGCGCTGCTGACGTCCTTCATCTGCGCCCGGGCACCGTGGGAACCCGAGGCAGCGGACCGCGAAGGCGGTCCGGCGGACGATGTCTCGGCCGCGATCGCGGCGCTGGACCGCGGCGGGATGATCGAGCCGGACGCGGCTTCCGAACTCGAGCGGGTCGACCTGCGGAACGCCGACCTGTCCGGCTTGGCGATACCGAAAGTCTGTTTCGCCGGGGCGAACCTGGCGGGCGCGGTGCTGCGGAAAGCGAACCTCACCGGCGCGACGCTGACCGGCACGATCCTGAGGGCCGCGGATCTGCGCGGCGCCGACCTCACGGGGCGGACCTGGCCGGCGCGGACCTCACCGGGGTCACGGCGGACGGCACCACCCGCTGGCCCGCCGGGTTCACCCCGCCCTCTTAGCCAGGAACGCACCAGCGGCCGGACTCCTTGTGCAGCGGGAAGGGCGTGTCCTTCGTGCCGCCCGGGGCCTCGACGTGCACCTTTGCCGTCGCTGACTCGCCGCGGACCTCCGGTGGCTCCTTCAAGGTCGCCGTCAGCGGGCCGGCCGCGTCCCACATCCGCTGCAGTCTCCCGAGCGCGTCCGCGGTCTGCGGACGGCACGTCAGCTTGCCGAACGCCGCCGAGTCGTGGGCCTTGATCGCGTCCACGATCGCGCGGGCCAGCACGTTCACCGCGGCGGTGTCGACCGCGCTCGGCGCCGCCGAGGCCGTGGTCCGGGGCGCCGGGGGCGGGCTGGACGGCGCGGGCGGGGCGCCGGACGGCGCGACGAGCAGCAGTCCGAGCACCACGCCCGCCCCGGCCACGCCGAGCAGCACGAGCCCGGCGGCGAGCGCGCGGTTCACCGAAGGCGCGGGCTCACGAGCCGTCCGCCTTCACGTTGGACAGGCACCACAAGCCGGATTCCTTCTGGGCCGACATCGTGCCGACCTTCGTCTTGGTGCCGTCCGTGGCCGAGTAGCGCACGGTGGACCTGTCCCCGGTGTCCTGCGGCGAGCCGGTCAGCTTGACCGTCACCTTCGGGATGTCGCCCGTGGTGCCTTCGAACACGCTCCGGCAGATCGTGTCGGCCAGCGCCTTCTCGTCACCCGCGTTGTAGGCGGCGATCGTCGTGTCGAACAGCTCCTGCGAGCTGCCCTTCCCGGACGGCGCGGGGCCGCTCGCGGGCTTGGTGCTCTTCGTCGAGGGGCTGGTCGGCGACGTGGCCCGGGGCTTCGACGCGGACGTCTTCGGCGCGGACGTCGGGGCCGCGGAGCTGCTGCTGGCGGGCGGCGCCGCGGTGTTGCCGTCGTCCCCGTTGGCCAGGACGGCCCACGTCACCCCGCCGGCGACGAGGACCACCGCGGCGGCCGCGATGCCGACGATGAGTCCGGTTTTCTTCTTCTTGGGCGGCGGTGCGTCACCGAAGCCGCCGCCTCCGTACGGGTCGTAACCGCCGAAGCCCGGCTGCTGCTGCGTCGGCTGGCCCCACTGGTCCTGCTGGGGCTGCTGCCCGTACTGGGGGTAGCCCTGCTGGGGCTGAGGGCCCGTCTGGGGCGGGTAACCGCCCTGCTGCGGCTGCCCGTACGGATCGGGCCGGCCGAACTGCTGGGTGCCGCCGTAGCCCGGCTGGGGCTGCGGTCCGCTCTGGGGGTAGCCGCCGGGCTGCTGGCCGTACGGCCCGGGCTGCTGCCCGTAGCCGCCGGGCTGCTGCCCGTAGCCGCCCGGTTGCTGCGGCGGGTAGGTCATGGGTGGTGCCCCCTAGCGTTCCTTCGACGGTGATCCGGCCTTCGAGGCGGCCGACGTCGGCCCGATGCTAGCCATCGCGCGACACCGCCGCGCGGTTAGGGCGGAACTGGCCCGAATCGTCATCTCCGGGCGGGGTTGGGCCGTCCCGGGCCCGGGTACTCCCGACGTGCTTGGTTCGTCCAGGCCCGGACAGACCCGCGACGCGCCGGGGCCACGGCACCGAAATGGCCTCTTGCGCTGCGGGAATGTCCGTGCTGGACCAGGTGAGGAAACCGCGACGCGCCGATCTTGTGATCCGGAAAGGCCTTTTCTTGTCGGTGATCGCCGGTACCGTGGAATGAAAAGCACTCCGAGGAGGTGCCCGATGCATCATGACCTTCCCGGAGGTCGGCGCGAGGAGGCCGACCCTTCAGCAACATCCGGAGCTGGGACGACGGCGGACGAGCAGGCTCGGCAGATCCGTTTTCTCGAAGAGGAAGTGGCGCTGCTGCGCCGCAAACTGACCGACTCGCCACGGCAGAACCGCGTTCTCGAACAGCGGCTCGCCGAGGCCTCGGAAAGGGTGAGCCAGCTCACCGAACGCAACACCAAACTGGTCGAAACCCTGCGTGAAGCGCGAGGACAGCTCCTCGCGCTGCGTGAGGAGGTCGACCGGCTGGCCCAGCCGCCGTCCGGCTACGGCGTCTTCGTCGAGGCGTACGAGGACAACACCGTGGACGTCTTCACGGCGGGCCGCAAGATGCGGGTGTCGGTGTCGCCCGCGGTCGAGCTCTCTTCGTTGCGACGCGGCCAGGCGCTGCGGCTCAACGAGGCGCTCACCGTGGTCGAGGCCGGCGGCTTCGAACGCACCGGCGAGGTGTGCGCGTTGCGTGAGGTGCTCGCCGCCGACGTCGAGGGCGGCAGCCTTCGCGCGCTGGTGGTCGGGCACGCGGACGAGGAGCGGGTGGTCCTGCTCTCCGACCTGCTGGCCGAGCAGCCGCTCAAGCCGGGCGACTCGCTGCTGGTCGACTCCAAGGCCGGTTACGCGTACGAGCGCGTGCCGAAGGCGGAGGTCGAGGACCTGGTGCTGGAGGAGGTGCCCGACGTCCGCTACGAGGACATCGGTGGCCTCACCCGGCAGATCGAGCAGATCCGCGACGCGGTGGAACTGCCGTTCCTGCACGCCGACCTGTACCAGGAGTACCAGCTGCGCCCGCCCAAGGGCGTCCTGCTCTACGGCCCGCCGGGCTGCGGCAAGACGCTCATCGCGAAGGCGGTCGCGAACTCGCTGGCCAAGAAGGTGGCCGAAGCCCGGGGCGACGCGGCGGACGGGAAGTCCTACTTCCTGAACATCAAGGGTCCCGAGCTGCTCAACAAGTTCGTCGGGGAGACCGAGCGGCACATCCGCCTGATCTTCCAGCGGGCGCGGGAGAAGGCCTCCGAAGGCACCCCGGTGATCGTGTTCTTCGACGAGATGGACTCGATCTTCCGGACCCGTGGGTCGGGCGTTTCGTCCGACGTCGAGACCACGATCGTGCCGCAGCTGCTGTCGGAGATCGACGGTGTCGAAGGCCTGGAGAACGTCATCGTCATCGGCGCCTCCAACCGCGAGGACATGATCGACCCGGCGATCCTGCGGCCGGGCCGGCTCGACGTCAAGATCAAGATCGAGCGTCCGGACGCCGAAGGCGCGAAGGACATCTTCTCCAAGTACCTGGCCGAAGGCCTGCCGATCCACGCGGACGACCTCGCCGAGTTCGGCGGCGACGCCAAGGCGACGTTCGACGCGATGATCCAGCACACCGTCGAGCGGATGTACGAGGAGAGCGACGAGAACCGGTTCCTCGAGGTGACCTACGCCAACGGGGACAAGGAAGTCCTGTACTTCCGCGACTTCAACTCGGGCGCGATGATCCAGAACATCGTGGACCGGGCGAAGAAGTCGGCGATCAAGTCGGTGCTGGAGACCAAGCAGCCGGGTCTCCGCGTGCAGCACCTGCTCGACGCGATCGTCGACGAGTTCGCGGAGAACGAGGACCTCCCGAACACCACCAACCCGGACGACTGGGCCCGGATCTCCGGCAAGAAGGGCGAGCGGATCGTCTACATCCGCACGCTCGTCACCGGCAAGAACCAGGACTCGGGGCGGGCGATCGACACCGCCACGAACACCGGTCAGTACCTGTAGTCCCGGCGCGCGATGGGGCGGTCGCTTCGGCGGCCGCCCCATCGGCGTGTCTAACGGCTCACGAGCGCGGGTTCGGGCTTGCGTCGCCGCAGGCGTCCGTGGGCGGCGAGGATGCCGACCACGATGAGGACCGCGCCGGCCGGCTGGTTCCAGCTCACCGGCTCGCCGAGGACCAGCACGCCGAGCAGCACCCCGACCACCGGTGTGAGGTAGGTCACCGCCGAGGCGTTGGCCGCACCCCAGGCCGCGATGATCCGGACGTTCCAGACGTAGGCGATCCCCGTGCCGAAGACGCCGAGCGCCACCATGCTCGCCACCACCGCGAGGTTCAGGTGCACCGGCGTGGTGGCGATCGCGGGCGCCAGCAGGGCGAGCAGGACCGTCGCCGACCCGGTCTGACCGAACGCGACGACGACCGGGTCCACGCCACGCGGAGAGACGAACCGGCGCATGTAGACGAAGCACGCGCCGTAACACGTGGTAGCGCCCAAGCACGCGAGCTGCGCCGTCAGCTGGTGCGAGACGTCGACGCCGTGCCACACCCCGACGATCGTGAGCACGCCGAGGAACCCGAGCGACAGGCCGAGCACCCGCGGCGGCGTGAACCGCTCTTCGGGCAGGGCCGCGGCGGCCAGCAGCATCGTGACGAGCGGCGTCGTCGCGTTGAAGATGCTGGCCAGACCGGACGAAATGTACTGTTCCGCCCACGAGAACAGCAGGAACGGCACCACGCACAGCAGCACCGAAACGACCGCGAGGTGACCCCACAGCCCGGGATCCCGGGGGAGCGGCCGCCGGCGCGCGACCAGCACGACGGCCAGCGCGAGCGCGCCCAGCGCGACCCGCGCGAGCGCGATCTGCGCGGGGGAGAGCCCGGCCAGGCCCACCTTGATGAACAGGAAACTCGCACCCCACACGACGGCCAGCAGCGCGAACCGCACCGTGACCCCGAAACCCGCCGCACCGAACCGCATGGGCGCAGTCAAGCCGGGACGACCGCGGTGGGGCCAGCGGTTTTCGGACGTCTCAATCCGTATAACGACCTATACGCACCGGGGTAGGATGCCGCTCATGGCGCTGGGGGACGACGGATGGCAGCGAGCGGTCGCGCACATCGCGAGCCGCGTGACCGGGCCGCCGCTGCCCGAAGACCTGGACGTCACCGTCCACTTCCACCCGGACCGCCTGGTGGGGGAGGTGCCGTTGCTGCGGCACTTCGGCACGGACGGCGTCTACCGGTCGCAGTTCGAGACGGGCACGAGCAACGGCGGCCTCACCGCGCACGCCGGGGGAGACCGCCGGCGCTGGGAGAGCCGCATGTTCGGCGGTGTCTACGACGACCTGCCGCCGGCCGCCCGGCCCAAGTACGGCTCGCTCAACTACCGCCGCCGCCCGGCGGGCGGTTCGGTCCGGTTCGGCTCGTCCCACCTGGTGCTGAAGCGGGAAGTGCTGGCGCGGACGACGTTCTGCTACCCGGACAGCTTCGGCGAGCCGGAGGACTTCGGCACCGCGGCGCACATGCCGTTGCTGCGCCTGGCCGAAGCGGACGTCCAGGACGAGCTCGACGACCACATCGAGGCCCACGTCCACGGCCCGCTCCGGCTGGCGGCCGACGTCGAGGCGCTCGTCCTGGACCCGGCGTTCCGCGGCACCGACGTCGAGGCTGCGGCCGCCGGGCTGCCGTTTCCCACCCGCTGGCACCACGGGTTCAGCCTGCCCGTCGAGGTGCTGGCCGAGCACGCGGACTACCGCGGCGAGGACGTCGTGCGGGCGGGCAAGGAGATCGCCGAAGACGGCCTCCTCGACGCCCGGGTCATCGGCGACGCCGTCCGCGCCGGCCGGCACGATCCGCAGGTGCTCAAGCGCGTCTGGCACTGCACCGCCCGGTTCGGCCTACGCGGCGACCGGTAGCAGTGCCTCGGCCAGCCGGCGCCAGTGCGGCATCGCCGACCCGCCCGGCTCGATGCCGATGACCTGGATGCCCACGTGGTCGGCGCCCGCGTCGAGGTGCGCGCCCAGCTTCGCGGTGATCGTCTCGAGGTCGCCCCAGAACACCAGGTCGTCGACGATCCGGTCGGCCGCGCCGTCGATCTCCTCCTGGGTGTAGCCGAGCCGCCGGAACTTCGCGATGTTGTACGGCTGCGTGAGGTACGGGTGCAGGTGCTCGCGGGCGGTCTCGCGCGCCTTGGCCGGGTCGGTCTCGAACAGCACCGCGTGCTCGACGCCGAGGAACGGGCCGTCGCCGAGGATCTCCCGCGCCTGGGCCGTGTGCTCGGGCGTGACGTGGTAGGTGTGCGCGCCCGCCGCGTGGTCGCGGGCCAGTTCCAGCATCTTGGGGCCGTACGCGGCCAGCAGCCGCCGCATGGGGGACCGCGGCGCGGGGTTGGCGTTCGTGACGGCGTCCATGGCGTCGAGGTAGTCGCGCACCGCTTGCCGGGGCTTCGGGCCGGGGACCCCGCCGAAGCCGAGGCCGAGCAGGTGGCGGTCCGGGTAGGCGTCGGCGAGCAGCAGGGCCGCGCCCCGCGTCCAGCGCGGCTCCCGCGACCCGATCTGCGCGATGCCGTTGACGACGGTCAGGTTCTCCGTGGCCGCCAGCAGGAAACCGGCGTGGGTGAGCGCTTCGCGGCCGTCGGTCTCCGGGATCCAGAGCGCCGGCCAGCCGAGTTCTTCCAGTTCCCGTGCGGATTCCCGGATCAGGCTCGCCGGCCGGCTCTCGAAGTCGAACGTCCAGATCCCGTAGCGGCCGAGCCGCATCCCCTCGATGGTGGTCATGGATCGAAGTATCGCAGAACAACGATTTGAGTCAACCCGGTCAGGGGTGGAGGCGTGTCGCCGCGGCCAGGTTCGCGTATAACGACCTATACTCACTGGCCGTGAGCGAAGAAACGCACCGGCCCCGCGCGCCCATCACCGAGTCCGACGTCCTGGCCTGGCTGGAGACGACGGCGGCCGCCGTCCAGGCGGGGGAGGTGGGTGCCCAGGAGCTCATCGACATCCTCGGCGAGCTCCGCCGCGCCTCGGCGGCCTGCGCCGACGCCTCCGACTGGGCACTGCTCGCCGCGCGCGAGGGCGGCGCGAGCCTGCGCCAGATCGCGCCGGTCTTCGGCAAGGGCTACGTCCGGGCCCCGGCCGCGCGCCTGGAGAAGCTGCACCGGCAGGCGCAGAACTCCGACCAGTGGCTGGCCATCCTCCGGCACAAGCAGACGGCGTGAGGGCACCCGTGGACCGCATCGCGCTCGGCCTGGCGGCGCTGGGCCGTCCCGCCTACATCAACCTCGGCCGCGACGGCGCCCTCCCGCCGGTGCGGGACGTGGATTCCATGCGGGCCGCGACGTTCGCGGTCCTCGACGACGCCTACGCCGCGGGCGTGCGGCACGTCGACGTCGCCCGGTCGTACGGGCGCTCGGAGGAGTTCCTGGCCGGCTGGCTCGCCGAACGCGGGCACGCCGACGTCGAGGTGTCCAGCAAGTGGGGCTACGCCTACGTCGGGGACTGGCGGCTCGACGCCGACGTGCACGAGGTCAAGGAGCACTCGGCGGCGCGGTTCGCGACGCAGTGGGCGGAAACCCTGACGCTGCTGGGGGATCGGGTCGGTCTCTACCAGGTCCATTCGCTCACTGTGGACAGTCCGCTGTTCACCGACGAGCCGCTGATCGAGGCGCTGGCCGAGCTTTCCGCGAACGGCGTCGCGGTCGGGTTCTCGACGTCCGGGCCGGCGCAGGCGGCCGCGATCGAGCGGGCGTTCGCGCTGGAAGTGGCCGGGCGGCCGGTGTTTTCCGCGGTGCAGTCGACGTGGAACGTCCTCGAGCAGTCGGCCGGCCCGGCCCTCGCCGCGGCGCACGCGGCCGGAAAACGCGTGCTGGTCAAGGAAACCCTCGCCAACGGCAGGCTCGCCGTGCAGGCGCCGAAGACCGTGCTCGACATCGCGTCCGCGCACGGGAGCGGCCCGGACGCCGTCGCGGTCGCCGCGGTGCTCGCCCAGGACTGGGTGGACACCGCCGTCATCGGCCCCGCCAGCCCGGGTCAGCTGGAAGCGAACCTGCGCGCCACGACGCTGGAGCTGGGCGCCGCCGACCGGGACGCGCTGGCCGGGCTCGCCGAGGACCCCGGTGCCTACTGGCGACACCGGTCCTCCTTGGCGTGGGACTGAACGGCTGCACTACCCTTCGCTGGCACGCCACGGACGACAGGAGGCCGGAGCAGGTGCGTCATCGGCAGGCGATCGCGTTGACCGCGGTGGCGTTGGTGGGTCTCACGGGCTGCGACGGGCCCGATCCGAACAACCTGGAGACGTACTACGACGATCCGGTCCCCACGTCCTCGGCCGCACCCGCGGCACCGAAGACGTCGGAAGTCCCGGTGAGCCCGGCCAAGGCGACCCCGGCGCAGCCCGATCTCGGCGGGCTCGCGCAGCGGGCGCTGCTTTCCGACGCGGACGTGGCCGGGGAAGGCGTGCAGCCGGGCCCGGGTGAGGCTTCGGGCTGCCTGGCGGACGGGCCGTCAGCGGGCAGCTGGACCGCGTCCTGGCGCTACCCCAGCGGGTCGGAGCTGAGCCACCGCGTCGTGGTGTTCCCGGACCGGTCTGCCGCCCGGGCCGTCGCGGAAAACGAGTGCGCGGGCAAGACGGTGAGCGTCCCCGTCCAGCCCGGCGTCGAGCGGCAGCAGGCCTGGAGCGACGGCAAGACCTGCACGGTGCTGCTGGCCAAGGGGATGCTCGTGTCCGAGCTGACGGTCGCGGCGAGCACCGGGGCCCGCGCGGTGGACGCGGCCAAGCGCCTGCTGCCCGCGATGGCGGCGAAGCTGACCGCTCAGCCGTAGCGGCGGAACCACTCCTGGACGCCTTCGCGGCCGTCGGGGATGAAGGGCAGCTCGGGTGCCGGGTCCTCGACCCAGGCGCGGAGGTCCTCCAGCGGGATCCAACGGCCTTCGACGATCTCTTCGGCCTGGTGGCGGATCGGGCCGTCCCAGCGGACTTCGAACGCGAAGTTGTGGCAGCGGTTGCGGCCGTCGTCGTAGACCTTGGTGAACAGCGGGACGGGTTCCACCCCCTGGACGCCGAGCTCTTCGGCCAGTTCGCGACTGGCGCACTCGGCCGGGGTTTCGCCCGCGGCGACCACGCCGCCGGCCCAGCAGTCCCAGGTCGAGGGCCACACGTCCTTCACCGCGGTGCGCAGGTGCACGTAGACGGCCTTTCCGTCACCCGAACGGACCAGCACGACGCCGGCGGCGTGCCACAGCGCCTCCGCGCGGACCCGCGAGCGGGTGGTCGTGCCGACGACCGAGCCGGCCTGGTCATAGAGCGCAACGAGTTCGTCACTGCCTGGCATGGGTGCATCGTTCCACTAGGACGACCCCGTAGGGTGGTGGACATGCGGCGGATCATGGGAACCGAAGTCGAGTACGGCATCTCCGTGCCGGGCGACGCGACGGCGAACCCGGTACTCACCTCGACCCAGGTCGTGCTGGCCTACGCGGCCGCGGCCGACATCCCGCGCGCCCGGCGGGCGCGGTGGGACTACGAGGTGGAGTCGCCGCTGCGCGACGCGCGCGGGTTCGACCTGACCGGGCCCGGCGGGCCGGGGCACGACCCGGACGTCGAGGACCTCGGCGCGGCGAACGTCATCCTGACCAACGGCGCGCGGCTGTACGTCGACCACGCGCACCCGGAGTACTCAGCGCCGGAGGTGACGAACGCGCGCGACGCCGTCATCTGGGACAAGGCGGGGGAGCGGGTGATGGAGGAGGCCGCGCTCAAGGCGGCGTCCGTGCCCGGCCAGCCCCAGCTGCAGCTGTACAAGAACAACGTCGACGGCAAGGGCGCGAGCTACGGCACGCACGAGAACTACCTGTGCGCGCGCTCGACGCCGTTCACCGCGATCATCGCCGGGCTGACGCCGTTCTTCGTGTCGCGGCAGGTCGTGACCGGCTCGGGCCGGGTCGGGATCGGCCAGCAGAGCGAAGAGGCCGGGTTCCAGCTCTCCCAGCGTGCGGACTACATCGAGGTCGAGGTCGGCCTGGAGACGACGCTGAAGCGCGGGATCATCAACACCCGCGACGAGCCGCACGCGGACGCGGACAAGTACCGGCGGCTGCACGTCATCATCGGTGACGCGAACATGTCGGAGTACTCGACGTACCTGAAGGTCGGCACGACGGCGCTGGTGCTGGACCTGATCGAGTCGGGCATCCGGTTCGACGACCTGAAGCTCGACGAGCCGGTCAAGGCGGTGCACCAGATCAGCCACGACCCGACGCTGAAGACGCAGGTCGCGCTGGCGAACGGGAAGAAGTACACCGGGCTGGACCTGCAGTTCGCCTACCACGAGATCGCTTCGCAGAACCTGGAGCGCACCGGCGCGGACGAGGCGTCCAAGGAGGTCTTGCGGGTCTGGGGCGAGGTCCTGGACGCGCTGGCCCGCGACCCGCAGGAGTGCGCGGACCGGCTGGACTGGCCGGCCAAGCTGCGGCTGCTGGAGGGCTACCGGCAGCGGGACCAGCTGGCCTGGGGCGCGCCGCGGCTGCGCCTGGTGGACCTGCAGTACTCGGACGTGCGGCTGGCGAAGGGCCTGTACAACCGGCTCGTGACGCGCGGGTCGATGAAGCGGCTGGTGACGGAGGAAGAGGTGCTGGCCGCGGTGACGACGCCGCCGTCGGACACGCGGGCCTACTTCCGGGGCCGGGCGCTGGAGAAGTACGCGACGTCGATCGCGGCGGCTTCGTGGGATTCGGTCATCTTCGACGTCGGCAAGGAGTCGCTGGTGCGGATCCCGACCCTGGAGCCGTTGCGGGGCACGAAGGCCCACGTCGGCAAGCTGCTCGACGAGTCGGCGACGGCGGAGGACCTGGTGGAGGCGCTCACCGGTTCGGACTAGGCGTGACGCACCAGCGATCGCGGCGTTGCCCCGAATGTCGGGGCCGCTGGGTAGGCTAGGAAACATCAGCCAGACCGGGAGGCGAGATGGCCCAGGAAAAGATCGAAAAGCACGGCGGTGGTGACTCCGACGAGGAGTTCGACGACACCGGCGCGGCGGGTCAGGAGCGGCGCGAGAAGCTCGGCGAGGACGTGGACACGATCCTGGACGAGATCGACGACGTGCTCGAAGAGAACGCCGAGGACTTCGTCCGGGCCTACGTGCAGAAGGGCGGCGAGTAAGCCGCTCGGGCGCCGCGCCCTTGCCGACCGTTCAGCCGGCGGCCGGGGCTCCGCGTGACGGCTGGCCGCACGCGGGGCTTCGGCCCGCACAGATGGGATTTTTGAGCACGTATGGACAACACCAGGGGCATCTCGGGTCCCGCGCTGCCGGCCGCGTACTTCTCGTCGGCGACGTCGTCGTTTTCGGACTTCCTGCGCGAGCAGGCGCCTGAGCTGCTCCCCCAGCGGAAGGTGTCGCCGGGCGTGGCGGAGCTGGGTGTGCCGCACGGGACGACGATCGTCGCCTGCACCTTCGCGAGCGGGGTGCTGATCGCGGGTGACCGGCGGGCGACGTCGGGGAACCTGATCGCGAGCCGGGACATCGAGAAGGTGCACGTCACCGACGAGTACTCGGCCGTGGGCATCGCGGGCACGGCGGGGCTGGCCGTGGAGATGGTGCGGCTGTACGCCGTGGAGCTCGCGCACTACGAGAAGATCGAGGGCGTTTCGCTGTCGCTGGACGGCAAGACGAACAAGCTGGCCGGGATGGTCAAGGGCAACCTCGAGATGGCGATGGCCGGGCTGGCGGCCATCCCGCTGTTCGTGGGGTACGACCTGGAGGCCGAGGACGCCAAGCACGCCGGGCGGATCGTCTCGTACGACGCCGCGGGCGGGCGCTACGAGGAGAACGGCGGCTACGCGGGCATCGGCTCGGGTTCGCTGTTCGCGAAGTCCGCGCTGAAGAAGCTGCACGACCCGGACGCCGACGCCGAGGGCGCGATCCGCGTCGCGGTCGAGGCGCTGTACGACGCGGCCGACGACGACACCGCGTCGGGCGGGCCGGACCTGGTGCGGCGGATCTTCCCGAGCGTCGTGACGATCACCGCCGAGCACGGGGCCGTGCAGCTGCCCGAGTCGGAGACCGCCGCGGTCGCGGAAGCCGTCGTGGCGGGGCGGATCGAACGCCAGCAGCGCCGGCTTTCCTGACGCGGGCGGAGAACCAGTGAACGTGGAACCACCGGAAGACCTGGAGCGCACACCGTGACGATGCCGTTGTATGCCTCTCCCGAGCAGCTGATGCGGGAGCGTTCCGAGCTGGCGCGCAAGGGCATCGCGCGCGGCCGGAGCGTCGTGGTGCTGAAGTACGCGGGCGGCGTGCTGTTCGTGGCGGAGAACCCCTCGGCCACGCTGCACAAGGTGTCCGAGATCTACGACCGGATCGGCTTCGCCGCGGTCGGGCGCTACAGCGAGTTCGAGAACCTGCGCGTGGCGGGCATCCGGCACGCGGACCTGAAGGGCTACCAGTACGACCGGCGTGACGTGAGCGCGCGGGCGCTGGCGAACGCGTACGCGGCGACCCTGGGCAGCATCTTCACCGAGCAGCTGAAGCCGTTCGAGGTGGAGGTCTGCGTGGCGGAGGTCGGGGCGAGCTCGGCGGAAGACCAGCTGTACCGGCTGACCTACGACGGGTCGATCTTCGACGAGCCGCAGTACATCGTGATGGGCGGCCAGAACGAGAAGATCGCGGCGAAGCTGAAGGAGACGTTCGAGGACGGCCTGGACCTGCAGGCGGCCTTGGGTGTGGCGGTGGCCGCGCTGCGGACGCCGGCCCAGCCGTCGACGTCCTCGACGGCGTCGTCGAGCTCCTCGGCGTCCTCGGCCGCGTCGTCCGCTTCGGCGAACGGCAACGGCGAGGCCGACCCGATCAAGCTGGAGGTGGCGGTGCTGGACCGCGACCGCCCGCGGCGGTCGTTCCGCCGCCTGACGGGCACGGCGCTGGACTCGCTGCTGCCGGTGCCGGACCCGGTGGGCGAGGAGCCGGAGAGCAAGCCGGAAGGCGAGTAAGAAACTCACGAAAGCGGGGGCGTCGCCCCCGCTTTCGTCATGCGGGCCGCCGGGCGATGGCGAGCAGGTGCGCGCTCGCGTGGATGAGCAGCGGGTCCTGTTCGACGATTCTCGCCGCCCGCACCGCGGCTTCGACGCGGTGCGGGAACTCCGTCAGGCCTGCTTCGTCCAGTGCGGGCCAGGAAGGTCCTTCGACCCCGAAGACGGCGGTGCCGGTGAAGCCCGCCGCGGTCACTTCGTCGCGGAGTTCGGCCGCGGTGTGCCAGTGGGTGGGGACGAAGCCGACATGACCGTCGTACGCGCCGGTCTCCACGACGGCGCGGACCGGCTCGGCGAGCGCGTCGGTCAAGGTGCCCGCGGCGCCGGCCTCCAGCACGGACAGGTAGCGGCTGATGCCCGCCGCCGCGAGGAGACCGCCCGGGCGCAGGACCCGCCACGCCTCGGACAGCGCGCGAGCGCGGCCCGCCGGCTCGACGAGGTGGTACAGCGGACCCAGGAGCAGAACCACGTCTTGCGACGCGTTCCCGGCGGTGAGGTCCCGGGCATCGCCGGCTTCGGCGGTGACGCCGGGCAGCGCCGCCGCTTCGGCGACGTGGGCGGGCACGACGTCGACCAGGTGCACCCGATGCCCGTCGGCGGCCAGCCAGGCCGCGTGGACGCCCGTGCCGCCCCCGACGTCGAGCACCTGGGAACGCAAGGGCAGGAAGCGCCGCAGCAGTTCCCGCGTCCGCAGGAACTCGAGCCTGCCGTGCGGGGTGCGAGCCAGGCGGGAGTCTTCGGCCGGGCCGGTCAGGTAGTGCGTCTCGAGGTCCATGCCCCAGGGTCTCGGACGCCTCAACCGGATTTCAGGACGTGGCGGGCGAGGCCCGGAAGTTCTGGTCGGCGAACGCCAGCAGGTACGGCAGCGTCGCCCGGGCCGTGTGCCAGGTGTGGTTGAACCCGCGCTCGGCGTGGACCACCGCGTCCTGGCCACGGGCGTGCAGCGCGTCGGCGATGCGGCGGGCCGTCGTGACGTCGGTCGGCGCGCCCGTGCCCACCGCCAGCATCACCGAGATCGGTGCCGGGAAGCTCATCGTCGGCAGGTAGCGGCGCGGGGTGTTGGCCGCGATCGCCGCCTTGTTGCCGTCCAGCACCCCCACCGAGTCGTTGAGGTCGTCGTACGGGAGGGCGATCAGCAGCGTGCTGAACTCGTCCACGTGGTGCAGGCCGATGTTCAACGCGCCGTAGCCGCCGCCGGACATGCCGCCCAGCGCGCGGTGGCCGCGGTCGGCGACCGTGCGGTAGCGCTGGTCGATCGCCGGGACCACCGTGCGCGCCAGGTACGTCTCCAGCTGCGGGCCGCCCGGGACGTCGAGGCACTCCCAGTCCGTGCTGGGCACCCCGGCCGTCAGGTCGACGCTCACGACGATCATCGGCTCGATCACGTGCGCCTGCTGCAGGGCCACCAGCGTGCCGGGCGCGTCGCCCGAGGTCAGCCAGTCGCGCGGGCCGCCGAAGGGGTAGCCGTGGATCAGGTAGACGACCGGGTAGCGGCGGGTCGCGTCGGCGGAGTAGCCCGGCGGGAGGACGACGTAGTTCGCGCCGGACGGGACGCCGTGCGCGGGGTCGGGGAGGTTCACCACGTCGATCCGCTGGCCGGCGGCCGCCTTGCCCGCACCGGGGCGCGACACCGCCGAGTCCGACTCCGACGGTGCCTCCTTGCCGTCGTCGAGCAGGCGCCCGGCCAGGTTGACCGGGCCGGGGCCCTTCTGCAGCAGCCGTGCGAGGTCGTCCGACGTGCGGACGTACCCGACGTAGCTGTTCAGGGCAGTTACTCCGGCGAGCAGCAACAGGACGCCGAAGGCGGTGAAGCCCCAGCGGCGGATCCGGCGCCGGCGCCACAGCGCGATGACGGCGGCGAGGACCGCGACGGCGGCGGAGGCGAAGGCCAGCCAGATCAGCGGCGACTCGAACGGGCCCAGGTCACGGGCGCGGGCGGTGATGTCGCCGGGCAGCACCGGATCGGTGCCGGCCCGGTGGATGCCGCTCGCCAGGCCGTACCAGTCCATCCACACCCCGTTCATCCCCCGGCCGCGGGCAGGGTTGCCCGCAACTCGATCAAGACGCTAGCCAGGGGACGCTGAGGGTTCGTTGAGAAAAGGTAAAGCGCTCTTAAAGACGGTAGATGGTCAGCGCGCTCGGGCGGGAGCGGAAGCGGAACCGGTTGCCCAGCGGCCCGACCTCGCCGTCGGTGGCGACGCGGCGGTGGCCGTCCAGCAGCTCGACGTCCAGCTCGGCGACGTCGAGCTCCTGGTAGACGTGGCTCGCCGCCAGGCTGCGGGTGACCATCGCCAGCAGGAACCGGGCCCGCGAGTAGGGCAGGTCGGCGCGCAGGTACCGGACGTCGAGCAGGCCGGTGTCGAGCGCGGGCCGCCGGCTGGGCGCGAAGCCCTTCGGCGCGTACGTGCCGTTGCCGACGAACAGCAGCCAGACCTGCGTGCGCTTGCCGTTGAGCCGCACGCTCAGCGGCCGGGCGTGGCGCAGCGTGCGGGCCAGCGCGATCGCGGCCGAGGGCCACTTGGGGTGCTTCTCCTGGAGCTTCTCGCGCAGCCGGACCATCTCCGGGTAGCCGCCGAGGCTCGCGGTGTTGACGAACCAGCGGTGCGCGGTGCCGTCGCCGCCCTCGATCTCGACCTCGCCGAGGTCGATGCCGACGGCGTTGCCGAGCTCGGTCGCCGCGTCGGCGTCGGGCATCGAGCTGACGCCGATGTCACGGGCGAAGTGGTTGAGCGTCCCCGCCGGGATCAGCGCGAGCGGCAGGTCGCGTTCGGCGGCGACCGAGGCGACCGCCGCGACCGTGCCGTCGCCGCCCGCGACGCCGAGCGCGCGGACCGTCCCGCGGGCGTCGATCTCGGCTTCGAGCTGGCCGCGCAGGTCCTGGTCGGGGTCCGGGTAGAGGATCTCGGCCTTCGGCCAGGCGTACCGGGCCTCGTCGGTCGGGTCCTGGCCGTCGAGCCCGGACTTCGGGTTGACCAGCACGAGCATGTCGTCGCCGTCGACCATCTCCGGCGCGTCCGCGTCGTGGGCGGTGCGGGCCGGGACGTCGTCGTGCAGCGGCCACCAGTGCCGGGTCGCCAGGCCGACGCCGACCCCGATGCCCAGGCCGACGCCCACGTCGGAGGGCCAGTGGACGCCGGTGTGGACCCGCGAGTAGGCCACGGCCAGCGCGAGCGGTGCCACGGCGAGGCCGGCGCGCGGCGACTCCAGCGCCACCGCCGTCGCGAAGGCGGCCGCGGAGGCTGAGTGACCCGACGGGAACGACGACGACGTCGGGCGTTTCCGCAGGCGGCGGCGTACGGGCGTCTCCTCCTCGGCCGGGCGGCGGCGCGGGAAGAGCGGCTTGCCGATCAGGTTGGCGGCGGCGCTGGCCCCGGCGATCGCGACGACCCCGCGCAGCGCCGCGCGCCGCGTGGGCCCCTTCCGCGCCGCGAGCAGCGCCGCGACGCCCCACCAGAGGCGGGACTTGTTCGCCGATCTGGACAGCGCCATCAGCGCGTCGTCGGCTTTCGTGGCCGGGAGGGCGGCGCTGCGCCGCATCAGGGCGCGGTCGGTGCGCCCGACCCGCCGGAAGGCCTGGATCAGCTGGTGTGTCAAGGAGTCGCCTTCCCCAAGTCGTCAAGAGCAGTGCTCCAATCGTGCCTGAATCGGGGAGTTTTCACCGTCTGTGGCAGACCGGGGGCGTGTCGACGCCCGAACGGCGCACCGTCGGAGGGGGTGCAGCGCCTACTCTGGTGGGATGCAGCGGCGGATCTTTGGCATCGAGACCGAGTTCGGGGTCACGTGCACCTTCCACGGACAGCGCAGGCTCTCGCCCGACGAGGTGGCGCGCTACCTCTTCCGGCGGGTCGTCTCGTGGGGACGCTCATCGAACGTCTTCCTGTCGAACGGCTCCCGGCTCTACCTGGACGTGGGCTCGCACCCCGAGTACGCGACGGCCGAGTGCGACGACCTCGTCCAGCTGGTCACCCACGACAAGGCCGGGGAGCGCATCCTCGAGGACCTGCTGGTCGACGCCGAACGGCGGCTCGCCGACGAGGGCATCGGCGGCGACATCTTCCTGTTCAAGAACAACACCGACTCCGCGGGCAACTCCTACGGCTGCCACGAGAACTACCTGGTGACCCGCGCGGGTGAGTTCTCGCGGATCGCGGACGTGCTGCTGCCGTTCCTGGTGACCCGGCAGCTCATCTGCGGCGCCGGCAAGGTGCTGCAGACCCCGCGCGGCGCGGTCTACTGCCTCTCCCAGCGTGCGGAGCACATCTGGGAGGGCGTCTCCAGCGCCACGACGCGGTCGCGGCCCATCATCAACACCCGCGACGAGCCGCACGCCGACGCCGAGCGCTACCGGCGCCTGCACGTCATCGTGGGCGACTCGAACATGGCCGAGCCGACGACCATGCTCAAGGTCGGCTCGGCGAACCTGGTGCTCGAGATGATCGAGGCCGGCGTCCAGTTCCGCGACTTCACCCTGGACAACCCGATCCGGGCGATCCGCGAGATCAGCCACGACCTCACCGGCCGCCGCCAGGTGCGCCTCGCCGGCGGGCGCGAGGCCTCCGCGCTGGACATCCAGCGCGAGTACTACGCCCGCGCCGTCCAGCACATCAAGGACAACGGCTCGACCGCGGCGAACGAGCGCGTCGTCGAGCTGTGGGGCCGGGCGCTGGACGCGGTCGAGCAGCAGGACTTCGGCAAGATCGACACCGAGATCGACTGGGCGATCAAGCACCGGCTGGTCGAGCGCTACCGGCACAAGCACGACCTGGACCTGTCCAGCCCGCGCATCGCGCAGCTCGACCTGGCCTACCACGACATCCGCCGGGGCCGGGGCATCTTCGACCTGCTCCAGCGCAAGGGCCTGGTCCGCCGGGTCACCGACGACGGCGAGATCGAGGCCGCCAAGGACACCCCGCCCCAGACGACCCGCGCGAAGCTGCGCGGCGACTTCATCGCCGCCGCCCAGGCCGCGGGCCGCGACTTCACGGTCGACTGGGTCCACCTGAAGCTGAACGACCAGGCCCAGCGCACGGTCCTGTGCAAGGACCCGTTCCGCTCGGTCGACGAGCGCGTCGAACGCCTGATCAGCTCGCTCTAGCCCGGCCTGCCCGCCCGGTGTTCCCTACGAAAGTCGCCGGGCGGGTGCGGCAGGATCTCCCGCATGCGTGTCGTGCTGCTCGTGTGCGCCCTGCTGGTTTCGCTCGCCGCCCCGGCGTCGGCGGGTGAGCACCGGCCGGCTTGGGAGCTCAAGGCGACCGGGGTGACCGCCCAGTTCCGCGGCCTGTCCGCCGTCAGCGCGCGGGTGGCGTGGGTCAGCGGCACGCAGGGCACCGTCCTGCGCACCACCGACGGCGGCGCCACCTGGAAGTCCGTGGGACCGCCCGGCACCGAGGCCCTCCAGTTCCGCGACATCGAGGCCTTCGACGCCGACCACGCCGTGGTGCTGTCGATCGGGTCCGGGACCGACTCCCGCGTCTACCGGACCGACGACGGCGGCGCGCACTGGCGGCAGACGTTCCAGAACACCGACACCGCGGCCTTCTACGACTGCCTCGCCTTCTTCGACCCGTGGCGCGGGCTCGCGATGAGCGACCCGGTCGACGGCCGGTTCCGCGTCCAGGCCACCTTCGACGGCGGCCGCAGCTGGCGGCAGGTCCCCGACAGCGGCTTCCCGCCTGCGTTGCCCGGTGAGGCCGGGTTCGCCGCCAGCGGCCAGTGCGTCACCACGGCCGGGCCGTTCGACGCCTGGCTCGCCACCGGCGGCGGCGCGACCGCCCGCGTCCTGCACTCCGGCGACGGCGGCCGCCACTGGAGCGCCTCCGACACGCCGTTGCCGAGCAGCGCGTCGGCCGGCGTGTTCGCCCTCGCGTTCCGGAACCCGCGCCAGGGCGTCGCGATCGGCGGCGACTTCGCCAACCCGACCGCGCCCGGCCCGGCCGTCGCGCTGACCGGGGACGCCGGCCGGACCTGGCGCACCCCGGCGCAGTACCCGGCGGGGTACCGCTCCGGGGTGGCCTGGCGCGGCGGGACGCTCCTGGCCGTCGGCCCGGGCGGCAGCGACTACAGCCCGGACGGCGGGCGGCACTGGACGGCGTTCGACACCGGCAGCTTCGACAGCGTCGACTGCGCCGGGTCGAGCTGCTGGGCCAGCGGCGTCCAGGGGCGCGTCGCCCGGCTTCGCTAGAGCACCTGGCCGGTCGGGCGGACCATGATCTCGTTGACGTCCACCGACGGCGGCTGGGACAGCGCGTAGAGCGCCGCGCGGGCGATGTCGTCCGCGTGCAGGTTGGGCTTCTTGCGCTGCTCGTCGCTGAGGATGTCGGTGTCGGTCATGCCGGGGTTGATCAGCGTGACGCGCACGCCGGTGCCGACCGCCTCCTCGCGGATCGCGCCGGCCAGCCCGGTCACGGCCCACTTCGTCACCGAGTACAGGCTGGCGTTGCGGATGTACCGCCCGGCGACCGAGCCGGTGATGAGCAGGTGCCCGGCCGACTCCCGCAACGCCGGCAGCGCGGCGCGGGCGGTGTAGGCCGCGCCGAGGACGTTGGTGCGCACCATCGGTTCCCAGGCCCGCGGGTCGGGGTCGTCGTCGCCGAAGAACGAGGTGCCGACGCCGATCCCGGCGTTCGCGAAGGCCGCGTCGAGCCGGCCGAACCGCTCGACGGTCGCGGCGACGGCACCGGAGATGGCCGGCCAGTCGCCGACGTCGGCGCCGAGGGCGAGGGCGTTGTCCTCGCCGAGCTCGGCGGCGAGGGACGTGACGGACTCGGCCTTGCGGGCGACGAGAGCGACCTTGAACCCGGAGCCGGCGGCGAGGCGCGCGGTGGCGGCCCCGAGGCCGCGCGAGGCGCCGGTGATGAGAAGAACGCGATCATCCATACCGCCCAGGCTAGGGAGAATTCACGGGGTCAGCACGAGCCGGCCGCGCAGGCCGGCCGCGGCCAGCCGTTCGTGGGCTTCGGCGGCCCGCGTCAGCGGCAGCACGCCGGCGACGCGCGGGGGAAGGGTTCCGGCCAGCTCGGCCAGCCGTTCGCCGTCGGCGCGGATCCAGACGTTCCGCACGCGGATCCCGCGCAGGGGGATCGGGGCGGCTCCGGCGGCGAAGGCGACGAACTCGCCACCGCCACGGACCGCGTCGAGCGCGTCCAGACCGAGCAGGGCGGTGTCGAGGGCAGCGTCCACCCCGTCCGGCACGAGCGCGCGCACGCGGTCGCCGAGCGCGGGGCCTCGGGGGACGAAGTCGTCCGCGCCGAAGCCGCGGACGAGGGCTTCGTCGGCCTCGGACGCGACGGCGACGACCCGCCGCTTCCGGGCGTGGGCCAGTGAGACGGCGTACCCGCCGACCGCGCCCGCCGCGCCGGTGACCAGGACGGTCCCGTCGGTTTCGGCGAGGTCGAGCGCCTGGGCGGCGGTGAGGGCGTTGAGCGGGAGGGTGGCCGCTTCGACCGCGGACATACCGGTGGGCGCGAGGGCGACCGCCGACGCGTCGAGGACGATCTGCTCGGCGTACGCGCCCAGGGGAGTGGCGATCCGGTCGCGCAGTCCGATGACGGCATCGCCGACCTGGAACGGCGGCCGCCTCCCGGCCGGCCGGGCGCTCGGCTGCCGACGGCCGGGCCCGCCGATCTCGGCCCCTCCGACCTCGCCGACCGCGTCGACCCCGCCCGCCACGTCCCACCCCAGCCCGAGCACTTCCCGCGGCGGGATCACCCCGACCTCGGTCAGGATCCCGGTGCGGGTCGCGAGATCCACCGGGTTCACCGCGGCCGCCGCCACCCGGATCCGGACCTGCCCCGGACCGGGCTCCGGCACCGGCACCTCCACCGACTCCAGCACCTCGGGACCCCCGAACCGCCGGACCACGATCGCCCGCATCGAACACTCCTCACCGACCGGAAACCTTCCCCGCGAACCTATGGGGAGCTACTCTCCATCGGGAAGTACGCACCCGCAGGTTCCCCACGTACCAGGAGGTTCGCCCGGTGCCCACGCGCACGGCGGAACAGCGGCGGCTGGCCGAAAAGGCCGCCTACGACGCCTACCTCGCCGCCTGCCCCACCCGGAAGCTGCTCGACGAGATCGCCGGCAAGTGGGTCAGCCTGGTGCTCGTCGCGCTCGGTGACGGGCCGCGGCGCTACAGCGACCTTTCGCGGCGCATCGCCGGGGTCAGCCAGAAGATGCTCACCCAGACCCTGCGGGTGCTCGAACGCGACGGGCTGATCCGCCGCGAGGTGACCGCGTCGGTGCCCGTCCGCGTCGACTATTCCCTTACGCCGCTGGGGGAAAGCCTGCGCGCGCTGATGGCCGGGTTCAAGGACTGGGCCGAGGCGAACTTCGACGCCGTCAGCACCGCCCGCGCCGATTACGACGCGCGCACCCCGGACCTCACGATCGGGCCGGGCGGCGCGGGCTAGGCTCTACCGGGTGTCCACCGCACGCGCCGAACGGCTGGTCAATCTGGTACTGGCCCTCCTGTCCACCCGGCAGTACCTCACTGCCGAGCGGATCCGCGGCATCGTGCCCGGGTACGGCGACGCGGCCAGCGACGACGCCTTCTTCCGGACGTTCGAACGGGACAAGACCGAGCTGCGCGAGCTCGGCATCCCCCTGGAGACCGGCCGCAACTCCGCCTTCGACGCCATCGAGGGCTACCGCATCGCCCGCCGCGACTACGAGCTCGGCGAGATCGACCTGGCCCCCGACGAAGCCGCCGCCGTCGCGCTCGCGTCGCGGCTGTGGGACTCGCCGGAGCTGACCGGGCAGGCCCAGGGCGCCCTCGTGAAGCTGCGCGCCGCCGGCCTGGAGGTCGACGACCAGGCCCCCACCGTCGTCGAGCCGCGCGTGCGCGCCGAACCGGCGTTCGGGCCGCTGCTGGCCGCCGTGCAGAACGGCCAGGCCGTCCGCTTCGAGTACCGCCGCAGCGGCTCGCCCGAACGCATCATGCGGACCCTCGAACCCTGGGGCGTCGTGTCGTGGCGGGCCCGCTGGTACGTGGTCGGGCACGACCGCGACCGCGGCGCGACCCGCTGCTTCCGCCTTTCCCGCGTCACCGGTCAGGTCCGGACCGTCGGCAAGCCCGGCGAGGTGCAGCGCCCCGAGGGCGTCAACCTGCTCAAGCTCGTCTCGGTGACGGGGGAGTCCGAACCGGCGCCGGTGACCACCGCGCGGCTGTGGGTCGCCGACGGCCGCGCCGCCGGGGTCCGTCGCCGCGGCACCGTCGTCGGCCGGTCCACCATCGACGGCGAAGAGGGCGACCTCGTCGAGATCGGGCTCTACTTCCCCGAGTCGGCGGCCGACTGGATCACCGCGCAGGGCCCGGACGTCGTCGTGCTCGAACCCGACGTGCTGGCCAAGACCGTCCAGGACCGGCTCGAAGCCGTCGTGGCCCGGCAGGGGAGCGGCCGGTGAGCGGGTCCACCGACCGGATGCCGAGACTGCTCGCGCTCGTCCCGTACCTGCTCGCGCGCCCGGGCATCCGCGTCGACGAAGCCGCGCAGGACTTCGACGTCACGCCGAGGCAGCTGCGCAAGGACCTCGAGCTGCTGTGGATGTGCGGGCTGCCCGGCTACGGGCCCGGCGACCTGATCGACCTGTCCTTCGAGGGCGACACGATCGTCGTCACCCACGACGCCGGGATGAACCGCCCGCTGCGGCTCACCGGCGGCGAGGCCACCGCGCTGCTGGTCGCGCTGCGGGCACTGGCCGAGACGCCGGGGGTGCTCGACGGCGACGCCGTCCGCCGTTCCATCGCCAAGATCGAGGCCGCGGCCGGGCAGGCCCAGCCGGCGGGCGTGGTCGTCGGCGGCGGGGTGCGCGAGGGCAAGAAGACCGCGCGGACCCGCGAGGAGGTCGCCCGCGCGCTGCAGGACCGGCGGGCGGTGCGGATGCGCTACTACACCGCGTCCAAGGACCAGATCACCGAGCGCACGGTCGACCCGATGCGGCTGCTGATCGTCCAGGCGGTCGGCTACCTGGAGGCCTGGTGCCGCCGCGCCGAGGGCGTCCGGCTGTTCCGGCTCGACCGGATCGACGACCTGACGATCCTCGACGAGCCCTCGCGCCCGCCCGCGCACGCGCACCCGACCGACATTTCGGAGGGCGTCTTCCGCGAGCGTCCCGACCAGCGGGAGGCGGTGCTGGTCCTCGACCCGGACGCACGCTGGGTAGCCGAGTACTACCCGTGCGAGGAGCTCGACGAGCTCGACGGCGGCCGGCTGCGGATCCGGATGCGCTACGCCGACCAGTCGTGGATGGTGCGCCTCGTGCTGGGCTTGGGCGGAGAAGTGCTGGTGGAGAGCCCGGCCGACCTCGCGTCGGACGTCCGACGCCGCGCGGCCGACGCCGTGGCCCGAGCCCGTCACCTTCCGTCAACCTGCGACCACTAGGGTGATCGACGTGCCGTACCTGCCCACCGTCGCGCTCGCCGCGCTCGGCCTGCTGCTGCTCGTGGTCCTGCTGGTGCGAACCGGCAAGGTCTTGCGTGGTTTCCGGCAGACCGCAAGCATGGTGGCTACGAACACCCAGGACCGGGCCGGTTTGCTCCGCGCCCGGTCGGCCGCGCTGCGCGTCGCCTTCGCGGAGCGCCGCCGGAAACCGGAAAACCAGTAACATCCCTACCAGACGCAGATAGGAGGCCATCTTGTTCGCCAACGGATTGCAAGGATGGCATTTGATCATCTTGGTGCTGCTCGTCGTGCTGCTGTTCGGGGCCAAGCGGCTTCCCGATGCGGCGCGGTCGATCGGCAAGTCCATGAAGATCTTCAAGGCCGAGACCAAGGACCTCGCGGGCGACAAGAGCACCTCGCACGAGGACGCCGAGCCGGTCGAGACGAAGCAGATCCCGGCCACGCCCGCCCCCACCGGCGCGACCGACCAGCAGGTCGCCGACCTGCAGCGGCAGCTCGACGAGCTGAAGAAGCAGCAGGCGGCCGACCAGCCGCAGAAGAACGCCAGCTGACGGCTGGGCCACACCCGGTCCCTGGTCCACGGAGCGCGCCGGCCCGGCGCGCTCCGCCGGACTCCGACGAGAACGGAACACCCCGTGGCGGAACCCGCCTCCGGAAACGGCACCAGCCGCCGGTCGAAGCGGCGCAAGCGCAGCCGCCGGATGAACCCCGACGGCACGATGACGCTCATCGAGCACATCTACGAGTTCCGCCGCCGTCTCGGCTTCGCGCTGCTCGCCGTCGTCATCGGCGGCATCGTCGGGTTCTTCTGGTTCAGCACCAAGGTCGGGCCGATCCCGTCGCTCGGCGAGATCGTCAAGGACCCGTACTGCGCCATCCCGCCGAACCGGCGCCTCAACGGCTACCAGGGCTGCCAGCTGCTGCAGACCGTGCCGTTCGAGGCCTTCATGATCCAGCTGAAGGTCGGTCTGGCCGCCGGGGCCGTGCTGTTCTCGCCGCTGTGGCTCTACCAGGTCTGGGCGTTCATCGCGCCCGGCCTGTACTCGAAGGAGCGCAAGTACGCGCTGACCTTCGTCGGGTTCGCCTCGGTCCTCTTCGCCGCCGGCGCCGTGCTGGCCTACCTGCTCTTCCCGCACGCCCTGCAGCTGCTGATGGGCTTCGGGCAGGAAGAGTTCATCACCGCGCTGACCGCGGACAAGTACATCTCGTTCATGCTGTCGCTGCTGATCATCTTCGGGATCAGCTTCGAGCTCCCGCTGCTGGTGGTGATGCTGAACCGCGTCGGCGTGGTCAAGTACCGGCAGCTGAAGAAGTGGCGCCGCGGCATCGTGTTCGGGCTGTTCGTCTTCGCCGCCTTCGTCACCCCCGGCTCGGACCCGTTCTCGATGCTCGGCCTGGCCGGCGCGCTGACGCTGCTGTTCGAGCTGTCCATCCAGCTCGCCCGCATCCACGACCGCAAGAAGGACCGCGACCGCGCGGACGAGGGCTGGGACCAGCTCGACGACGACGAGGCCGCTCCGTTCAACTACACGCCGAGCACGATCGACGACGAACCGTCCGCCCCGACCGCGTCCGGCGGCCGGTCCTCCGGCACCGACGACATCACGTAGTGGGGCTCCACGCCGCGCTCGCCGTGCACCCCGCTTCGGGACACGGCGCGGCCGCCCGGATCGCCGACACCGTCGCCGACCGGCTGCGCACCACCGTCGACCGCCTCGACGTGCTGGTCGCCAACACGGTCGAGGAGTCCCGCGAGCTGATGCGGACCTCCCACGACGCCGGCCTCGACGTCCTGGTCGTCCTGGGCGGTGACGGCGCCGCCCACCAGGGCGTCCAGTTCTGCGCGAACCACGACGTCGCGCTCGGCCTGGTCCCGGCGGGCACCGGCAACGACTTCGCCCGGGCCCTCGGCGTTCCCGGCGAGCCGCTGCCCGCGGTCGAGGCGCTGGTGGCGGCCCTGAAATCGGGCGCCCGGCGGCGCATCGACCTCGGCCGCCTCGGCGACACCTGGTTCGCGACGGTGCTGTGCGCCGGGTTCGACGCCGGCGTCAACGAGCGCGCCAACCGGATGCGCTGGCCGTCCGGGCCGCGCCGCTACGACGTCGCGATCCTCGCCGAACTGGCCGCGTTCCGCTCCCGCCCGGTCGTCGTCGACACCGGCACCGAACGCCTGGAGCTCGACGCGACCCTGGTGGCGGTCGGCAACACCCGCTTCTACGGCGGTGGCGTCCCCATCTGCCCGACGGCCGACCCCGAGGACGGCGTCTTCGACGTGACGGTCGTGGGGGACCTGACCCGCCGCGGCCTGATCCGCATGCTGCCCGGCCTGCGCACGGGCAAGCACCTCACGCACCCGGCGGTCCGGACCCTGCGCGCCCGGTCGGTCACCCTGGCGGGCAACAGCTGGCCGGCCTACGCCGACGGCGAGCCGCAGGGGAGCGTGCCGGTGACGGTCAGCTGCGTCCCGGGCGCGCTGACCGTGCTGGCCTAACGCTCGTAACCGCCGGCGCGGGCCACGAGCTGCCGGAAGTGCGCCGGCGTCAGCAGCCGCCCGGCGTCGGCGAAGTACACCCCGCCGCAGCGGTGGCAGAACCAGCCCTGCTCCCACACCTGCCGCGCCGCCGGCACCCCGCGCCGCTGACGCCGGTGGGCCCGCAGCCGCCGGACGTACAGCCAGATCACCACACCCGCGGCGACGTACACGCACAACGCGGGCAACGAGATCACCGCGATCCCCAGCGCCCCGCCCGGCGGCGGGTCGTCCAGCGACGAGAGCGGCAACGCCAGGAAACAGCTCCCGACCAGCACCAGGGCGATGACCGCCGCCACCAGGCCGCCGCTGCGGCGCGGGGGAGGGAAGGGGTCCAGCGACCGGGCCACCGCCGACACCGAAACCCCGCTGACCTGGCTGCTCGTGTAGACGAGCCCGTCCCCGGTGGGCACCGCCACCGTCGGCCCCTGCCCGCGGAAGAACGCGTGCCCGCCCTGGTAGACGGCGGGCACGTGCTGCACCTGGTCCAGCTGCCCGCAGCTCGGACACCGTTCGGTCATGCAGCCTCCGACGCCGCCGCACCCGCACCGGTTCCCTGTGTATAACGACCTATACGGCGGCCGATGGGCGCGAGCACCGCCGCGCGGTGCTCGCGCGAAAAAGAAGCAGGGACCGCCGACGGTCACGCGGCGTGCGGACCGCCGGGGGGATGTGGAACCCTGACGAGGTGGCCAGTAGCCCTTCTCCCTCCCCGGCCGAGGCCTATGCGGCCTCGTCGCGCCGGGGCCGGTACCCCCAGTTGACCCGCTTCGCCGCGGAGGCGTCCTTCGAGTTCGACGAGTTCCAGATCCGCGGGTGCGAGGCCCTCGAGGGTGGCCACGGCGTGCTCGTCTGCGCGCCGACCGGGGCCGGCAAGACCGTCGTCGGGGAGTTCGCCGTGCACCTGGCGCTCGCCGAGGGGCGCAAGTGCTTCTACACCACGCCCATCAAGGCGCTGTCGAACCAGAAGTACGGCGACCTCGTCGCCCGCTACGGCGCGGACGCGGTCGGCCTGCTGACCGGCGACACCTCGATCAACGGCAACGCCCAGGTGGTCGTGATGACCACCGAGGTGCTGCGGAACATGCTCTATTCGGGCTCCTCGACGATCACCGACCTCGGTTACGTCGTCATGGACGAGGTGCACTACCTCGCCGACCGGTTCCGCGGGGCGGTGTGGGAAGAGGTGATCCTGCACCTGCCCGAGCACGTCCGGGTGGTCGGGCTGTCGGCGACGGTCAGCAACGCCGAGGAGTTCGGCGAGTGGCTGGTCGAGGTCCGCGGCGACACGACCGTCGTCGTCGACGAGCACCGGCCGGTGCCGCTGTGGCAGCACATGCTGGTCGGGAACCGGCTGCTCGACCTGTTCGCCGGGGACGACGTCCACGCGCCCGGGGCGGAGCTGCGGATCAACCCGACCCTGCTGCGGCGCACCGAGGAGATCGGCCGCCAGTACGCGCCCGCCGGGTTCCGCGGCGGGCCGCGCGGGCGCCGGGGCCCGCAGTCGCGGATGCCGCGGTTCCGGCCGCCGTCGCGGGTGGACGTCGTGGAGCAGCTGGACCGGGCCGGGCTGCTGCCGGCGATCGTGTTCATCTTCTCCCGGGCCGGGTGCGACGCCGCGGTGGCCCAGTGCGTCCGGTCGGGGCTGCGGCTCAACGGGCCGGGCGAGGTCGAGGAGATCCGTCAGGTCATCGAGGAGCGGACGGCGGACCTGCCCGAAGGCGACTTGGGCGTGCTCGGTTACTGGGAGTGGCGGGAGGCGCTGGAGCGCGGGATCGCCGGGCACCACGCCGGGTTGCTGCCCGCCTTCAAGGAGACCGTCGAAGAGCTGTTCGTCCGCGGCCTGGTGAAGGTCGTGTTCGCGACCGAGACGCTCGCGCTCGGGATCAACATGCCGGCCCGCACGGTCGTGCTGGAGCGGCTGGTCAAGTACAACGGCGAGGCGCACGTCGACCTGACGCCGGGGGAGTACACGCAGCTGACCGGCCGGGCGGGGCGGCGGGGGATCGACGTCGAGGGGCACGCCGTCGTGGCGTGGCAGCCGGGGGTCGACCCGAAGCAGGTCGCCGGGCTGGCCTCGACGCGGACCTACCCGCTGCGGTCGTCGTTCCGGCCCGGTTACAACATGGCCGTCAACCTGGTCGCCCAGGTCGGCGCGGCGGAGGCGCGGGAGCTGCTGGAACAGTCGTTCGCGCAGTTCCAGGCCGACCGGTCGGTGGTCGGCACGGCCCGGCGGATCGAGCGGAACAAGGAGGCCCTGAAGGGCTACGCGGCCGCCATCACCGGCGACTTCGACGAGATGCTCGAGTACGTCGAGCTGCGCGCGAAGATCTCGACGCGGGAGAAGGCGCTGTCGCGGCAGAACACCGCGGTGCGCCGGGCGGGGACGGCGGAGTCGCTGGAGAAGCTGCGCAAGGGTGACGTCATCGCGGTGCCCGCGGGCCGGCGGGCGGGGCTGGCCGTGGTCGTCGACCCGGGGCTGGACCCGATCCGGGAGCCGCGGCCGGTGGTGGTGACCGAGGACCGGTGGTCGGGGCCGCTGTCGGTGGCCGACTTCCCGGCGCCGGTGGAGGCGCTGGGGCGGATCAAGCTGCCCAAGCACATCGAGCTGCGGTCGCCGAAGACGCGCCGGGACATCGCCTCGACGCTGCGCAACGCCGGGATTTCCTTGCCAGGCAGGCAGAAGCGGCGGTCGGGGGCGAACGAGGACGGCGAGCTGGCGGCGTTGCGGCGGGCGCTGCGGGCGCACCCGTGCCACGGGCTGGCCGAGCGCGAGGCGAACCTCCGCTGGGTCGAGCGGTACCAGCGGCTCGCGGCGGAAACCCAGCAGCTGGAACGGAAGGTCGCCGCGACGACGCACTCGCTGGCGCGGTCGTTCGACCGGATCCTCGCTTTGCTGGGGGAGCGCGGGTATCTCGGGCCGGAGTCGGCCGGGGACGGCGAGGACCGCGTCACCGAGCACGGGCGCCGGCTGACCCGGCTCTACAGCGAGTCCGATCTGTTGGCCGCGGAGTGCATCCGCCACGGCGTGTGGCAGGGGCTGGGCGCGGCCGAGCTGGCGGCGGTCGTCTCGACGCTGGTGTTCGAAGCCCGCCGTGACACCGCGGGTGAGCCGCGGCTGCCGGGTGGTGCGGTGCCGGAGGCGTGGCAGGAGACGGTGAAGCTGTGGGTGGACCTCACCGAGGACGAGCGGCGCCACCGGCTCGACCGCACCCGCGAGCCCGACGCGGGGTTCGCGTGGCCGGTCTACCGCTGGGCGCGCGGGGAGTCGCTGGAGAAGGTGCTGACCGCGGCCGAGGCCAACGGGCAGGAGCTGTCGGCGGGTGACTTCGTGCGCTGGTCGCGTCAGGTGATCGACCTGCTCGACCAGATCCGGGACGTGCTCGGCAAGGCCGACCCGGTGGGCGCGGCGGCGGCGGACGCGGTGAAGGCGCTGCGGCGGGGTGTCGTGGCCGCGGGCGCCGCGTGAACTCTGTGTTAGCCCTGCTCCGGACGGGGCAGCGCATCGAGCGTGGACACGTGTGCTCGGCTCCGACCTGTGGTTGGATCGCCTGCAACACCGTGCGTACGCGGCTTTACGGCGGTTTCGGGGTGGACAGTGAGATGAGCGAAGCAGGCGGAGGCAGACGATGAGCACGCCGTATGGCGGCAACGACCCACAGCAGCCCCAGTACGGGCAGCAGCCGGGCGGCGCGTACCCCCCGAGCGGCCCGCAGGAGCAGCCGCAGTGGGGGCAGCAGCAGCCGCCTTCGTACGACCCGAACCAGCAGCAGCAGTGGGGCCAGCCGCAGCAGCCCCAGCAACCGCAGCAGTGGGGCCAGCAGCCCGGGGGGTACACGCCGCCGCAGCAGCCGCAGTGGGGTCAGCAGCCGCCGCCGTACGGGCAGCAGCCCGGGGGTGGTTACCCGCAGAGCGGCCCGCAGGCCCAGCCGCAGTACGGGCAGCAGCCGGGCGGGGCGTACCCGCAGAGCGGGCCTCAGCAGCAGCCGCAGTACGGCCAGCAGCAACCGGGCCAGTACGACTACGGCCAGCAGCAGTACCCCGGCCAGGGCGCGCCGGAGGGCGAGCAGCCGGCGAAGTCGAAGAAGGGCCTGCTGATCGGCGTCATCGTGCTGGTCGTGGTCGTCGCGGTGGTCGGCGTCCTCGGCTTCGTGGCGCCCGGCTTCTTCAAGACGCAGGTCTTCAACAACACGCAGATGCAGACCGACGTGCAGAAGCTGCTCACCGAGACGTACAAGATCGACGGGGTCACCGGCGTGACCTGCCCGGCCGACCAGAAGGTCGAGGACGGCGCGAAGTTCGAGTGCACCGCGACCATCGCGGGCAAGCCGACGCAGATCCCGATCACGGTCAAGGGTGACGGCGGGAACTACGAGGTTTCCCCGCCCGCCACGAAGTAGCTTCGCCACGCCGATCCGGCCGCCGCGGAATTGCGGTGGCCGGATCGCGTCGTTTCCGGAGATGATCCGGAGATGAGCGACTTCGAGATCCGGACGCTGGACCCCGGTGAGCACCGCGCGGCGAGCAACCTCTTCCGCGCGAGCTTGCACGTGCCGCCGAGTGACGACGAGGACTGGGAGCGCGCGTCCCGGGCGTTCCAGCCCGGCGGGACGATCGGCGCGTTCGACCCGGACCTGATCGGCACGGCCCGCTCGTTCGACGCCGAGCTGACGGTGCCCGGGGGCGCGCGGCGGCCGATGGCGGGGGTCACCGGGGTCGGCGTCCGGGCCGACCGGACCCGCCGGGGCGTGCTCCGGGCGCTGATGTCCGCGCAGCTCGAGGACTTCGCCGGGCGTGGGGTCGTGTTCGCGAGCCTGCTCGCGTCCGAAGCGCCGATCTACGGCCGGTTCGGCTACGGCCTGGCCACCCGGTACCGCAGCTACACCGTCGACCGGAACCGCGCGCGGCTGGACCCCGCCGCGCCGGCGACCGGCGAAGTGGAGCTGCTGGAGCTGGACAAGGCGCTGGAGGTGCTTCCCGGCGTCTACGAGGGCTTGGCGCGGCGTCCCGGGGCGATGTCCCGGCCGGAGGTGCTGTGGCGGCTGTACGAGGGCCAGGCCCGGCGCAGCCCGCAGCCGGTCAAGGCGCTGGTGCACCACGGGCCGGACGGGCCCGACGGCTTCGCCACCTACTTCGTCGACGGTCTGCAGGCGCACCCGTGGACGAAGAGCCTGCGCCTGGTGGACCTGTTCCCGGGCACGCCGGCGGCGTTCGCCGGGCTGTGGCGGTTCCTGCTGGGCGTCGACCTCGTCGACACGATCGTCGCCGAGGCCCGGCCGCTGGACGAGCCGATCGAGCTGATCCTCGCCGACCACCGCCGGAGCACGGTCGACCGGATCGGGGACGAGCACTGGGTCCGCCTGGTCGACGTCCCGGCGGCGCTGTCCGCGCGGGAGTACGGGCACGCCGAGCCGGTCGTCGTCGAGGTGACCGACCCGCTGCTGCCGGCCAACAGCGGGGCCTACCGGATCACCCCGGACGGCGCCGAGCGCACCGAGGAGCCCGCGGCGCTGCGCCTGGACGTCACCACCCTCGCGATGGTGTACCTCGGGACGTGGCGCGCGTCGGCGCTGGCGGAGGCGGGCCGGATCGAGGTCCGGGACCCGGCCGCGCCGGCGGCCGCCGACCTGCTGTTCGGGACCCGGGTGGCGGCTTGGAGCGGCACGCACTACTGACGCCGTCGCCGGAAATGGAGATGCCGCGGGCGGGGCCGGGCGGCAGGATCGGCGGCATGACCGACTTCGACGTCCGCCCCGTGGCCGAGGACGAGCGGCGCGCCACGTTCGACCTGCTGGGCCGCTCGCTGCACACCAACCGCGTCAGCGACGAGTCCTGGGCCCGGTACGGGGAATCCTGGCCCGCGGCGCACAAGTTCGGCGCGTTCGACGGTGCCACCCCGATCGGGATCGCCAGTTCCTACGACACGGAGATCGCCGTGCCCGGCGGCGGTGTGCTGGCGCTCGGGGCGGTCGACGGCGTCGGCGTCCGCGCCGACCGCACCCGGCGCGGGGTGCTCACCGCGATGATGGCCGCGCAGCTGGAGGACTTCGCCGCGCGCGGCGTTCCGCTGGCCGCCCTGCACGCCAGCGAGCCCACCATCTACGGCCGGTTCGGCTACGGCTCGGCCACGCTCGGCAAGACCCTGTGGGTGCCGCGGCCCGCGGCCCGGCTCCACGACCGCGTGCCGGTGAGCGGGGACGTCCGGATGCTCACGCCCGAGGAGGCCGTGCGGGAGATCCCCGTGCTGTACCGGAAGATCGGGCTGTACCGGGCCGGGATGATCGGCCGGCCGGCCGAGTGGTGGCCGATCGCGCACGACCGGCTCGTCGGCCCGGAGGGCAGCCACGTCGTTGCCGTCCACAGTGGACCGGACGGCGACGACGGGTACGTCGTGTACGACACCGTGGACCGCCGCACGCTGGATTCGCCGGACGCGGGGCCCGTGCTGAAGATCCGCGAGCTGACCGCCGCGAACCCGGCCGCGCACGCCGCGCTCTGGCGGTTCCTGCTGTCGGTGGACCTCGTCTCCGGGATCCGCGGCCGCTACCGCCCGGTCGACGAGCCGCTGGCCCCGATGCTGACCGACCACCGCCACGCTGTGACCGCCGACGTCGAGGACGACCTGTGGCTGCGTCCGGTCGACGTCGCCGCGGCGCTCGCGGCCCGCACCTACCGCGCGGCGGACCCGGTGGTGCTCGCGGTGCGCGACCGGATGCTGCCGGCCAACACCGGGCACTACGAGGTCGGCCCGGCCGGCGCCCACCGCACGGACGCCGCCGCGGACCTGGCCCTCGATGTCGACACCCTCGGCATGCTCTACCTCGGGCAGTGGAGCGCGACGGCCTTGGCGCACGCCGGCCGCGTCGAGGTCGTGGACCCCGGTGCGGCGGCGCGTGCCGACGAGCTGTTCACCACGATCGCCGCGCCGTGGTGCGGCACGTACTTCTAGGCGGCGGGCAGGGCCTTGAGGAGGCGTTCGACCGAGTTGCCGAGGTTCCACCGCTCGGCCAGCTCGGCGACGCGGTCCGGGTCGGCGGGGGTGGCGGGCACGGTGTCGGGGCGGGACTGCTCGACCGGCGCGTCGACGGCGACCCGGACCACGGTCGGCGCGACGGCCAGGTAGTCGGCGGCCTCGGAGAGCCGCAGCCGCGTCTTGAGGGGGACGCGGTTGTCGCCGGCGGCGGAGGCTTTCAGGAGCGCGTCGAGCGACCCGAACTGCGTGATCAGCTTCGCCGCGGTCTTCTCGCCGATGCCGGCGACGCCGGGCAGGCCGTCGGAGGGGTCGCCGCGCATCATCGACATGTCCGCGTAGGCGGGCCCGGCGGTCTCGCGGGGGAGGCTGTAGCGCTCGGCGATCTCGGCGGGCCCGAGCACCTCGGCCTTGGCCCAGCCCTTGCCGACGTAGATGACCGACGTGGGCGTGGGTTCGGTGCGGACGAGCTGGAAGAGGTCCCGGTCGCCGGTGATCACCTCGACGGGGTCGTTCTTCTCCTTGGTGGCCAGCGCGCCGATGACGTCGTCGGCTTCGTAGCCCGCGGCTTCCGCGGTGGCGAACCCGAAGGCCTCGAGCAGGTCGAGGATGATCGGGACCTGCGGGGTGAGCGTGTCGGGGACCTCTTCGACGTCGGGGCTGCCGCCGCCGGTCTCCTCGGCCACCCGGTGCGCCTTGTAGCTGGGCAGCAGGTCGGTGCGGAACTTCGGCCGCCAGTCGGCGTCGAGGCAGCACACGAGCCGTGAGGGGTGCCGGTCGGTGAGGATCCGCGCGATCGTGTCGGCGAACCCGCGTACGGCGTTGACCTGCGTCCCGTCGGCGGCGCGCATCGAGTCGGGCAGGGCGAAGAACGAACGGAAGTACAGGCTCGCGGAGTCGAGCAGGGCAAGTGGTCCGGTCACCCGCACAGCCTGCCACGCCGGACGGCGCCGGAGGGGGCGCCACGCATCGGCGGGGGAGGGGAGCGGCGGCCGGGCGTCGCCCGCCACCGAGTCGGGGCGCCGGTGGGGGAGGTGCGTCACCCGGCCCGGCATGTCGTGGCCCCACGCCGGCCGGCCGGCTCGCCCGCCCCACTAGGCTCGCCTCATGTCGCGCCGTTCCCTCCACACGCCCGCCCCCGACGCCGCCGCCCTCCGGGCCCGCCTGGACCGCGCCCGCACCGCCGCGGCCGCCGCGGACACCGATGCCCTGCTGATCGCGCCCGGGTCCGACCTGCGGTACCTCCTCGGCCAGGCCGGCGGTTCGTTCGAGCGGCTCACCACCCTCGTCGTACCGGCCGACGGCACGCCCGCGCTCGTCGTGCCGAAGCTTGAGGCGCCCGGCTACGCCGACGTCCCCACCGACGAGCTCGGCGTCGAACTGCTGACCTGGGTGGACGGCGACGACCCGTACAAGCTCGTCGCGGACCGGCTCGGCAAGCCCGGCCGCGTCGCGGTCAGCGACTTCACCCCGGCCCTGCACGTCCTGGCCCTCCGCGCCGCGCTGGGGACCGCGGAGCAGACCCTGGCGGGCCCGGTGGTGCGGGAGCTGCGGATGCGCAAGGACGCCGCCGAGATCGCGTCGCTGCGGGACGCCGGCGCGGCCATCGACCGGGTGCACGCCCGCGTCCACGAGTGGCTGCGTCCCGGCCGCACCGAGGCCGAGGTCGGCGCCGACATCGCCGCGGCCATCGTCGAGGAGGGCCACACCCAGGCCGACTTCGTGATCGTCGGCTCCGGCCCGAACGGCGCCAGCCCGCACCACGACGTCTCCGACCGCGTCATCGAGAAGGGTGACGTCGTGGTCGTCGACATCGGCGGCCCGCTGCCCGCCGGCTACAACTCCGACTCCACCCGCACCTACGCGGTCGGGACGCCGCGCGACGCCGACGTGGCCGAGACCTACGCTGTGCTGCAGCGCGCGCAGGCCGCCGCGGTGGCCGCGGTGAAGCCGGGCGTGACCGCCGAGGCCGTGGACGCGGCCGCGCGCGACGTCATCGCCGAGGCCGGGTTCGGCGAGTACTTCATCCACCGCACCGGCCACGGCATCGGCCTGGACGTGCACGAGGAGCCCTACATCATCGCCGGCAACGCGCTGCCGCTGGAGCCGGGCATGGCCTTCAGCGTCGAGCCGGGCATCTACCAGCCGGGCCGGTGGGGCGCCCGCATCGAAGACATCGTGATCGTCACCGAGGACGGCGTCGAGCCGGTCAACAACCAGCCGCACGAGCTCGTCGTGCTGGACGCATGACGGCCGGCGGCCTGGAGCCGCTGGACCAGGCGATCGTCCAGGAGCTCGCGGCCGACGGGCGGCGCAGCTTCACCGATCTCGCGGAGCGGGTCGGGCTGTCGGTGTCGGCGGTGCACCAGCGGGTGCGCCGCCTCGAGCAGCGCGGAGTCATCCTCGGCTACACCGCGCGGCTCGACGGCGAGCAGATCGGCCTGCCCCTGACGGCGCTGATCTCGCTGACGCCCAACGACCCGGCCGCGCCGGACGACTACCCGCAGCGGATCCAGCACATCAAGGAGATCGAGTCCTGCTACTCGGTGGCCGGCGACGAGTCCTACATCCTGCTGGTGCGCGTCCCGTCGCCGCTGGGGCTGGAGGACCTGCTGCGCCGGATCCGCGAGGCCGCGAAGGTGTCGACCCGGACGACGGTGGTGCTCTCTACGCCGTTCGAGGGACGTTCGCCGACGTTCTGACACCGGTGCTCCGCCCGGCGGCCGGGGCACTGGTACGGTAAAAGGTATGGCAACACGTAAGGTGACTCTTTCGCTGGACAGCGGGGCTCTGGAATTCGCCGAGCGCGCCGCGAAAGCCCACGGAATCTCGGTCTCGTCCTGGCTGTCGAAGGCGGCCAGGCGCGAGGCGGTGCGCACGGGTTACACCCCGCAGAGGCCGGAGCCGGCCGTCGCGGAATCGGACGAGGCCGAACTGAGCGCGGCCGAGAAGGATCTGCGTGCGCAGGGGTGAAGTCTGGACGTACCACCCCCCGACCGAACCGGCCCGGCAGCGCACCGTCGTGCTGCTGTCCTCGGACGGGGTGAACGAGTCCGAGCGCCCCTGGCTGCTCGGCACGGAGCTCCTCGAACGCGACCCGATGGACATCCTCGGCGTGGCGATCGACGCCCGTTATTGGGTGTCGACGCTCAACCTCACTCGGCTCTACCGGCCATGGTTCGACGAGCGCCTCGCCGAGATCGACCAGGACGTCCAGGAACGCATCGACATCGCTCTGCGGGCCGCCCTCGATCTTTAACTGTATAACGCCCTATACCACCCGGCGGATCTGAAAAACCACGTCAGCAAGCACCCGACAAAAGCACAGAAGAGGCCCGGGCCTCAGCGGGCCACGACCTCCGGGGCCGGGTGGAGCTTGCCGTCGGCGCCCGCCAGACAGGAGGCGTTGCCTTCGCGGGCCGCGATGAACTCCGTGATGCAGTTCGCGATCGCCGCGTGGCCGGCCGCGTTGGGGTGGAACGACTCCTGCAGCGCGTGGCCCGCTCGATCGGCCTGGCCGAGGTCGGCCAGCTGGAGTGTCAGGCGGGTGAACCACTCGGTTGCCGGGTTCGCGCCGCCGCTGCACGCCTCGTGCTTGACGCCGGCCTTGGCGAGGTCGAGGAACCGGGCGCCGGTCTGCTGGGCGGCGGCCTTGAGGCCGGAGGACAGGACGCCGATGCCGGTCTGGGAGATCCAGCGGAGGTCTTCGACCCGGAACGGGCAGCCGTTGAGGGTGCGCAGGTCCTCCGGCAGGTCCGGGCCGATCGGGGCGGCGTAGGACTGCACGATGAGCTGGTAGTCCGCGGGCACGTACCCGGCTGCGGCCAAGACTCTCTTGACGTCGGCGACGGCGGTGGCGACCTTCGGGACCATCGCGTCCACTTTGGACTGCCAGGTTTGCTTGAGCGCGGTGCTGCACGGCGGCCCGCCGGGGTTGAACCACGCTTTGAAGCACTCGGTGACCTGGTTGGAGAACTTGGGTTCGTCGTTGGCGCCCACGGCGATCACGACGGCGGCGACGCGGTGGTCCTTGACGAGGGCGGCCAGCTGCTGGGCTTGCGAAGGTTCGGTCCACTGCTTGACGTCGCCGAGCGCGACCTGTTCGGCGGGGGCGCCGGAGCAGCCGAGGTTGACGTGGGCGGTGATGCCGGGGACGGCGATCTTGTCGACGAAGGCGTTGGGGGAGCGGTGGCACCAGTTGCCGCCTTGGCCGTTGGTGGTGGCGGTGTACTGGCCGGCGCCTTCGCCGGAGACGGTGCTGTCGCCCAGCGCGACGACGGTGAGGGGGCCGGTGCCGGGTGGGCCTTGGCGGGGTTGGGGGCGTCCGGGTTGGCTTTCGGAACCGAAGAAGACGAAGAAGCCGGCCAGCAGGGCCACGCAGGCGAGGACCAAGGCCCCCCAGTACCACTTGAGACGTCGCATCGTCGTCGATTCTACGGATGGGGTGCCCGGGCCGGGGGTGCGTTGCCGATCACGCCGTGCGGGCGGTGGTTCGGCGCGGGATGAGCTCGACGGGGAGTTCGCGGACGCCGAAGATCATCGGTGAGGGGTAGCCGACCTGGACGCCGTCGCGGACGCGGATGTCGGCGAAGCGGTCCAGGAGCTGTTCGAAGACGACGCGGCCTTCGAGGCGGGCGAGCGGGGCGCCGAGGCAGAAGTGGACGCCGCCGCCGAAGGCGAGGTTGGTTTCCTTGCGGGGGCGGGGGTCGAACGCGGTGGGGTCGGGGTGGTGGCGGGGGTCGCGGTTGGCGCCGAGGACCCAGGGGGTGACCATCGTCTTGGCGGGGATGGTGACGCCGCCGAGGTGGGCGTCGGTGGTGGTGATGCGCAGCAGCCGCATGATCGGCGGGCGGTGGCGGACGACTTCGTCGAGCAGGCTGGGGATGAGGGTGGTGTCGTGGCGGACCGCGGCGGCGGCGTCGGGGAAGTCGTGCAGGGACAGGACGGTGTTGCCGAGCATCATGGTGGTGGTGATGTGGCCGGCGGCGAGCAGGAGTGAGGCGAAGTTGAGGACTTCGTGGTCGGCGAGCCGTTCGCCGTCGACTTCGGCGTGGGCGAGGCCGCTGAAGAGGTCGTCTTCGGGGTGGCGGCGGCGTTGGGAGAGCAGGTCGGCGAGGTAGTCCTCCATGACTTCGGTGAGGGAGGTGCCGTCTTCGCGGGGTGCGCCGCCGCCGAGGAGGGCGTCGGCCCAGCCGCGGTAGAGGGTCCGGTCTTCGGGTGGGATGCCGATGAGGTCGCCGATGACGACGACGGGGAGCGCGTAGGCGAGGTCGCGGATGAGGTCGGGGTCGTCGCGGTCGGCCATCGCGGTGATCAGGGTGTCGGTGGCGGTGATGATCCGCGGTTCCAGATCGGCGACGACTTTCGGCGTGAACGCTTTGCTGACCAGTTTCCGCAGGCGGTGGTGAACCGGTGGGTCGACGGCGGCCATATTGCCGCGGACGGCTTCGGCGGTGTCGGGCAGGAGCAGTCCGGGGTCGGAGGAGAAGGTTTGGTGATCGGTGAAGATCCGGCGGACGTCGGCGTGGCGGAACACGTGCCAGGTGTCGTGTTCGTCGGCGATGACCGGGGTGTTCTCGCGCATGTCGTCGACCCAGCGGAAGAGCGCGGATCCGCCGTCCGCCAGGGAAGGGGGGCGGACTGGGGGCGAGGTCATCCCGGGACTCCTTTGCTGAAACCGATTTCTCCGGCCGGAATCGATGATTCGTCGGCTTCGAACAGGTTATGGAGATTTTCGGTTGATCGGCAACAAGAAAAGGTGATCGTTTTCGTCGACGAAATGGGCTTGCCGATCAACTTTGGGTGACAACGGGACGATTCAGCCGGCTTCGGTCAGGTCGGTGGTCGCGGCGAGTTCGACGGCGAGGTCGGTGAGCACCGGGATGGCGGGGTTGTCGTGGCCGGGTACCCACACGAGTTCGGTGCGGGCGACGTCGCCGGTGAGGGGGACGAAGGCGACGCCGGTGCGGCGGAGGCTGTGGGACGAGCGGGTCAGCCGGGTGACGCCGACGCCGGCGGCGACGAGGCCGAGCAGGCCCTGCACGGTGGCGGCGCGCTGGACGACGCGCGGGGTGTAGCCGGCGGCGGCGAAGTCGGCGTCGTAGCTGCGGTGCCAGGGTTCCCAGCTGCTGCGTGGGGTGAGCACCCACGGTTCGCCGGCGAGGTCGGCCAGTTCGAGGGATGTGCGGGTGGCGAGGGGGTGGTCGGCCGGGACGACGGCGCAGACCTCTTCGGTGAGCAGGGTGCGGGAGGCGAGGCCGTCGACGAGGGGTGGGCGGGTGAAGGCGAGGTCGAAGCGGCCGTCGCGCAGGCCGTCGACGAGTTCGGCGATCGACGCCTCGGCGGTCGTCACGTCGAGGTCGGGGTAGCGCTCGCGGACGGCGCGCAGGATCGGGGGCAGCAGGTAGTTCGCGGTGGTGGTGAGGAAGGCGAGGCGGATGCTGCCGATTTCGCCGCGCAGGGCGCGGCCGAGGGTGGTGAGGGCTTCGTCGGCGCGGGCCAGGACGGCGCGGGCTTCGGGGAGGAAGAGCTTGCCGACGGCGGTGAGGCGGGTGCCGCGGGGGTCGCGGTCGAACAGGCGGGTGCCGAGGCCGCGTTCGAGGACGGTGATCTGCTGGGAGAGGGATTGCTGGGCGATGTGGAGGCCGGCGGCGGCGCGGGTGAAGCTGGTTTCGTCGGCGACGGCGACGAAGTAGCGCAGCTGGCGCAGCTCGGGGGTCACAGGCTCCGACTGTAGCCGTGGCAGGGGATCGGTGTTGGCGGTGCGGTGGTGCTCGTCCTCAGGATGGGGGCAGGAACCCACTGGGAGGAAACGAAGATGACGGACACCGACGGCCGCGTGTGGCTGATCACCGGCTGCTCGGCCGGGTTCGGCCGGGAGATCGCGCTGGCGGCGCTGGCGGCGGGTGACCGGGTGCTGGCGACGGCGCGGCGGCCGGAGACCTTGGCGGGGTTGCGGGAGCGGGGCGGTGACCGGGTGCGGACCGCGGCGCTGGACGTGACCGATGCCGGGCAGGTCGACGCGGCGGTGAAGACGGCGCTCGAGGAGTTCGGCCGGATCGACGTCGTGGTGAACAACGCGGGCAACGGTTCGGTCGGCGCGGTGGAGGAGCTGACCGTGGACGAGCTGCGGGCGCTGATGGAGGTGATGTTCTTCGGCGCGGTCACCGTGACGAAGGCGGTGGTGCCGCACTTGCGGGCGCAGGGCAGCGGGACGGTGGTGCAGATCAGTTCGATGGGCGGGCAGCTGGCGCCGCCGGGGTTCGGCGCGTACTGCGCGGCGAAGTACGCGCTGGAAGGCATTTCGGAGGCGCTCGCCGAGGAGGTGCGGCCGTTCGGGGTGCGGGTGCTGATCGTCGAGCCGGGCGCGTTCCGGACGGAGTTCGGGGGTGGGCGCATGCACCGTTCCCGCACGATCGACGCCTACGCGGTGTCGACGTCGGGTACGCGGGCCGCGGTCGAGAACATGGACGGCACGCAGCCCGGCGATCCGGCGAAGGCGGCCGCGGCGATCGTGCGCGCGGTGGGCAGTGAAGACGCTCCTCTGCACCTGGCTCTGGGCGCGGATGCCGTGGAGGCGATCCGCGCCCAGCACCGGGCGCTCGCGGCGGACCTGGCGGCCTGGGAAGAGGTCAGCCGGGCCACCGCGTTGGACTAGGCGTCCTGCAGGACGCCGAGGACGTTGCCGTCGGGGTCGGTGAAGGTCGCGACCAGGCGGCCGTTGCCGACGTCCTTCGGCTCGTCCTTGACCTTGCCGCCGGCGGCGGTCACTTCGGCGAGCTTCGCGGCGATGTCGTCGACGTGCCAGTAGGTGACCGGGCCGGTCATGCCCTGCTGGGCGCCGTTCGGGACGAGGCCGATGTGCTGGCCTTCGGCGTCGTAGCCGACGTAGTAGGGCGCGTCGGCCTGCGGTTCGGTGCCGAGCAGGGCGGTGTAGACGGCCTTGGCGGCGGCCAGGTCGGTGACGGGGTGCAGGACGGTCTTGATCCCCTGGGTGCTCATCGGTGCTCCTGAAGTCGTGGTCTGCGGTACGGCTATGACGCTATGGCCGGGCCGTTGACCAGCGCTTCTCGATTCCTGATCGGTTGGAGCGGTCAGTCGAGCAGGGCGGTGAGGACGCCGTCGAGGAGGCGGACGCGGCGGTCGGCGATGCGGTGGACCTCGTCGTCGTGGGTCGCGACGATGACCGCGGCGCCTTCTTCGGCGCAGCGGCGCAGCAGCCGCAGGACGCGGGGGGTGCTGCCGGCGTCGAGGTGGGCGGTGGGTTCGTCGGTGAGCAGGACGCGGGGGCGGCCGGCGACGGCCCGGGCGAGGGCGACACGTTGTTGCTGGCCGAAGGAGACTTCGAGGGGGTAGCGGTCGCCGAGGTCGCCGATGCCGAGTTCGTCGAGCAGTCCGGTGACGCGGTCGTGGATCGCGGCGCGGGAGGGGCGGGGGACATCGGAACGCAGGCGCAGCGGCAGGGCGACGTTTTCGGCGATGGTGAGCTCGTTGGCCAGGCCGAGGGCTTGGGGCAACACCGCGCAGGTGTGCCAGGGGGGCGCGCCGCTGATCGGGACGCCGTCGAGCAGGACGCAACCGGAGTCGGGGGAGTCGAACCCGCACAGCAGGGCCAGCAGCGCGCTCTTGCCGGAGCCGGAGCGGCCGGAGACGGTGACGAGCTCGCCGGCGCCGACGCGCAGTTCGAGGCCGCGCAGCACTTCGATGTCGCCGCTGGGGTGGGCGAAGCTGCGGCGCAGTCCGACGGCTTCCACGACGGTCATCGTTGCGGCTCCCGTTCTTCGACGCGTTCGAGTGTGCCCTTGTGCAGCCGGGCCACGCGCGCGCCGAGGTCGATCAGGCGGTCGTCGTGGGAGGCGACCAGGACGGCGAAGTCCTGGTCCACCAGGTAGTTCAGGGTGTCGAGCACCAGGTCGGCGGAAGCCTCGTCCAGCTGGGACGTGGGTTCGTCGGCGAGGATGACGGTCGAGCGCGCGGCGAGGACGCACCCGAACGCCAGGCGTTGCTGCTGCCCGCCCGACAGCGCGGAGATCTTCCAGTCGCCGGTGCCGTGCAGGCCGAGCTGGCCGAGGATGTCGTCGGGGCGGCATTCGGTGCCGGCGGCTTCGGCCGCGGCGCGCAGGTTGTCGGCCACCGAGAGGTAGCCGAGCAGGTTGTCGGCGGGGTTCTGGAAGACCAGGCCGAGGTGGTGGCGGCGCAGGGCGCGTCGTTCGCGGTGCTTGAGCCGGTGGACGTCGGCGCCTTGGAAGGTGAGGGTGCCGCGGGCGGGTTGTTCGAACAGGCCCAGGACGCGCAGCAGGGTGGATTTGCCGGAGCCGGAGGGGCCGGCGAAGACGGTCATGCCGCGGGCGGGGACGTCGAAGCTGACGTCGTCGACGCCGGTGACGAGGCCGGCCGGGGTGGGGTAGTCGACGCCGATGCCGCGCAGGGTGAAGATCGGTTTGTCAGGCACGGATCAGCTCCGCGGTCCGGGCGGTGCGCACCGAGCGCACCGCGATCCAGCCGGCGAGGCCCACGACCAGGACGCCGATGAGCAGCACGGTGAGGACGAAGGGCAGCGGGTCGGGCAGTTCCGAGCGGGGGGCGAGGAACGTCGCCGGGTCGAACCGGGGTACCGACAGCCCGGCGACGGAGACACCGCAGACCACGCCGACGGCGATGGCGAGCCCGCTGAGCGCGCCGAGCTCCATGAGGTGGCTGGCGAGCAGGGTGCGGGGGCGCATGCCCATCCGCAGGACGAGCGCGCCGGCGAGGGCGTTCTGCCGGCGGCGGACTTCGACGGCGACGAGCAGGGCGAGGATGGCCACGATGCCGAGGACGGCGCCGAGCAGGGCGACGAAGGAGAACGTCCAGGACACGACGAAGAAGGGCAGGCTGTCGAGGGCGGTTTCGCGGCTGATCCGGTTGGGGATGAACACGCCGGCGGCGCGCAGGGCGGCGGTGGCGTCGGCCATCGGCGCGGTGGTCAGCACGCTCCACTTGGGGACGCGGTCGAGCTGGCCGTGGTCGAGGGCGGTGCGGGAGACGACGTAGCCGGGGGAGGTGCCGATCATCGGGAACACCGGGAGGTCGGCGACGGTGACGGCGTCGCGCAGGCCGTCGGGCAGCTGGGCGGTCTGCTTGGCGGTGTGGCCGATGCGCAGCACCGGGGTGCCGCGGGCGTCCGGTCGCGCGATCTCGCGCAGGAGCCCGGCGAGGTCGTCGGTGGGGACGTCGGCGGTGGCGGCGCCCCGGGTGAAGGTGTCGGGGTCGACGACGAGGACGACGCTGCCGGTGCCGGTCAGCTCGCCGACGACGGTGCTGGTGCCGGCGAGCGGGGCGGGCATCGGGACGGTGCCCATGCCGATGGGGCTGTCGGTGTCGAGGCGGGCGTTGCTGCCGACGAAGATCGCCGACTTCGTGTCGAGGGCGTCCTCCTGGCCGTTGGCGATGCCGATGCCGGTGGCCAGCGTGCCGATGGCGAGGGTGCCGATGACGAGCACGCCGGTGACCGGGGCGCGGGCGCCGGCGAGGCGGCGGATGGCCAGCTGCAGTGCCGGGCGGGACCAGAAGCGGGCGCGGTGGGAGGCGTGCAGGGCCAGCCACGCCAGCCGCGCGGTCAGCAGCCCGACGGTCAGCACGACGAACACCGGGTAGGTCAGGGCGAGCGGGTCGACCTGGGGTAATGGATTTCCGAGGCGTGAGCCGGTGCTGTAGTGGGCGAGGCGGGTCCAGCCGAGCCACGCCATCCCGGCTGTCGCGAGCTCCCACGGGAAGTAGCCCAGCAGCCGCATCCGGTTGCCGCCGCGGCGGACGCGGCCGAGTTCGAACTCGCGGTGGGCTCGGACGGCGACGACCAGGGCCAGCAGCGCCAGGGACACCACCAGCACGCCGGCCGCAACGAGAACAGCCTGCAGCTGCGCCTCGGGGTCGGGCACGCCGGGTGGGCCGTAGACGCCGAGCAGCAGGCGGGCGGCGGCCGCGCCGAGGACGCCGCCGAGCAGGATCGGCAGGCCGAGCTCGGCGATCGCGAGGCCGCCGAGGGCGCCCGGCCCGCTGCCGCGGGCGGACAGCAGCCGCAGCTGGGCGTGCCGGCGCTGGTACCACTGCAGGGCGACGGTGCCGAGGCCGGCGCAGCCGACCAGGACGCTGATCAGGGCGAGCGGCAGGATCGAGATGAACACGTTGTCCTGGGCCTGCCGGGCGATCTGGACCGAGCGTTCGAACGTCGGGACGTCGGCGGCGACGAGGCTGCCGAGGCCTTGGGCGGTGAGGTCGGCGCGGACGTCGGCGACGAGGTCGCGGGAGCGCTGCACGAGGTCTTCGGCCGCGCTGAGGGTGGCCGGGGCCGGTTCGTAGAAGGAGATGTGGAAGTACTGCATCTTCGGCAGGCCGATCGCCGCGACCGCGGTGTCGAAGGTCTTGCGGTCGGTGGCGAAGACGATCGAGTCGATGGGGTCGTTGGCGAGCCGGTCGACGACGGCCCCGGACTGCTGGGAGCACCACCACCGCGGCGGCGGGTCGAGCAGGTCGCGGTAGATGCCGGTGACCGGCGGCAGCGCGATGCCCCGGATGCCGGGCTTCGCGCCGACGCCGATGTGCTCGGCGTCGGCGACGACGTTGCCCAGCCACAGACCGGGGGCGCGGGTGCCCTGCTGCAGGGTGAGGTTGTCCAGACCGGCCTGGCCGCGGTAGGCGAGGCGGACCTTGTAGTGCGGGTCGCCGTTGAACTGCGTGCCGGGCAGCACGTTCGTGTACTGGCCGACGACCGGTGTGCCGAAGCCGTGCGCGGGCGCGTGGCGCTGCACCGCGCTCGTCAGGGCCGGGATGTCCTGGACGGGGATGTTGCCCTTGCCGAACACCGGGCCGTAGCTGTCGGGGCAGGTGATCCCGGTCTGGTAGGCGATCGTCGCGCCGCCGGCGGCGGAGGCCTGCAGGACCGCGGCGGTGCCGAGGAAGCAGGCCAGCAGCGCGGTCACGGCGGCCACGATCAGGGTGAGCGGGCTGGTGAGGGCGGCTTTGGGGGCCGCACGCCACGGCTTGGTCACTCTGCGCAGTCCATTCTTCCCCCACTTCACCCGCATGGACGCGCACGCTACCGGCAGATCGCCGGAGTTGGCACGGTTTTGTATCCGATTGTTGCTCACTGGCGGTCATCGGCCGCGGAATGCGCAGCGAGCAACGGCTACCGCCATCCGGCCGGTTTAGTGGTCTAGACCTTGACGTCGATATTGGTCTGATCCAATCCTGAACACGTTCCCGCCGTGTTACGCCGCGGCACGGCTTCCGCCCCGGCACTGGAGCGCAGATGCGTCGACGCAGACCTTTCTCTCGAATGTCCGTTTCCCTGGCCTTGTCAGCACTTTTCGCAGGATCACTGTCGGCCGGCTCGCTGGTCGCCGCCGCCGGAACCGCCCAGGCCGCCACCCCGCTGCCCTCGCACGTCTTTGCGCCCTACTTCGAAGCCTGGACGGGCGAAAGCCCCGCAACGCTCGCGCAGCAGTCCGGGGCCAAGCACCTCACCATGGCGTTCATCCAGGCCGCCACCAAGGGTTCCTGCACCGTCTACTGGAACGGCGACACCGGGATGCCCATCTCCACCGGCGTCTTCGGCTCCGACATCGGCACGATCCGCTCCCGCGGCGGCGACGTCATCCCCTCCTTCGGCGGCTACACCGCCGACAACACCGGCACCGAGATCGCCGACAGCTGCACCAACGTCGACTCGATCGCCGCCGCCTACGAGTCGGTGATCACCACCTACGACGTCCCCCGCCTCGACATGGACATCGAGGACAACTCGCTCACCAATTCAGCCGGGATCGACCGCCGCAACAAGGCCATCAAGAAGGTCCAGGACTGGGCCGCGGCGTCCGGGCGGTCGCTGCAGATCTCCTACACCCTGCCCACCACCACCGGCGGCCTCGCCGACAGCGGCCTGGCCGTGCTGCGCAACGCCGTCTCCAACGGCACCCGCGTCGACGTGGTCAACATGATGACCTTCGACTACTACGACAACGCCGCCCACGAGATGGCCACCGACACCCAGACCTCGGCGACCGGCCTGGTGAGCCAGCTCGGCTCGCTGTACCCGGGCAAGACGCAGGCGCAGCTGTGGGGCATGGTCGGGATCACCGAGATGATCGGCGTCGACGACTTCGGCCCCGCCGAGACGTTCACCACCGCCGACGCCGCCACCGTCTACAACTGGGCGGTGTCCAAGGGCATCAACGAGCTGTCGTTCTGGGCGCTGCAGCGCGACAACGGCGGCTGCCCCGGCGGCGCGGCCGCGGACAACTGCTCGGGCATCGCCCAGGACCCGTGGTTCTTCAGCCACGCCTTCGAGCCGTTCACCGGCGGCACCACCGTGCCCGGCAACGACTTCTCCCTCACCGCCAACCCGGCGTCCGCCTCGGTCGACCCGGGTGGCTCAGCCACCGCGACCGTCGGTACCGCCGTCACGTCCGGCTCGGCCCAGCAGGTGACGCTCTCGGTCACCGGCGCGCCTTCCGGCGTCACGGCGTCGGTCAGCCCGGGCTCGGTGACCGCGGGCGGCAGCGCGACGCTGTCGGTGAGCACCACCGCGGCCGCGGTCCCCGGGGTCTACCCGCTGACCGTCAGCGGCACTTCGCCGTCGGCGAGCCACAGCGCCACCTTCACCCTCACCGTCAAGGGCACCCCACCCGCGGGCGGGGTCGTCAACGGCGGGTTCGAGACCGGCGCGCTGAGCCCGTGGAGCGCCACCGGTGACGCGGTCGTCGCGTCCCCGGCCCACTCCGGGACTCACGCGCTGCAGGTGGTGCCGACGGCGTCGGCCACCGGGGAGGCGGCGCAGAACGTCACCCTCGCCCCGAACCACGCCTACACGCTCAAGGCCTGGGTGCAGGGCAACTACGCCTACGTCGGCGTCCGCGGTGGCGCGACCGCCAGCACGTGGACCTCGAGCAGCGGCTGGACGCAGCTGTCGGTGCCGTTCACCACCGGCGCGTCCGGCGCGGTGACGGTGTACGTCCACGGCTGGTACGGCCAAAGTGCCCTCTACGCCGACGACTTCACCATCGGCTGATCCTTTCGGCGGCGGCCCGGTTGCGCAACGCGGAGGTTGGCCGGGCCGCCCCTGGCCGAAAGACTCACGGGGACGATCTTTCGCCCCGCGAGGAGGACCCCGATGCCGCACATCCCGCTCGACCCGCAGCTGCCCGGCATCACCGCGCTCTTCGCCTACCGGCCGGAGACCGCGGCGCCGCTCGGGCAGCTGGCCCAGGTCCTGCTGCGCGGCCCGAGCACCCTGACGGTCGGGGAACGCGAGCTGATCGCGACCGTCGTCTCCAACGGCAACGAATGCCGGTTCTGCACCGGCAGCCACGCCGCGGCGGCGGCCGAGACCATCGAAGGCGGCCGTGCGGTCGTCGACGCCGCGTGCGGCGGGATCGACGACGCCCCCGTGTCGGCGAAGCTCAAGGCGCTGCTGCGGATCGCGCTCGCGGTGCGCGAAACGGGCCGCGCGGTCACCGAAGACCTGGTCGCCGCGGCCCGCGCCGAAGGGGCGACCGACACCGAGCTGCACGACACCGTCTTGATCGCGGCGTCGTTCTGCCTGTTCAACCGGTACGTCGACGGCCTGGCCACGGTCGCGCCGGACGACCAGGCGGTCTACGACCAGATCGGCAAGCAGCTGGCCGTGGGCGGCTACGCCCGCTAGGGCACCAGCACGATCCGGCCCGGGCGGGTCCACGCGGTAGCGGCTTCGGCCAGCGGGACCCGCTCGTGGTCGACGGTGAGGTCGCCGGCGATCGCGTATCCCACCACCGTCAGCAGCGCTTCGCGGCGACGGTCGGCGTCGAGCTCATTGTTCGTGTAGCCGTGGATGTGCAGCGACCGGCTGCGCAGCACCGCCGAGGACACCGGGCACTCGTCGCCGGCCGCGCTGCCGAGGTTGACCAGCCGCCCGCCCGGGCGCAGGGTGCGCAGCGCCGCCGCGGCCGGGATCCCGGACACCGGGTCGATGACCAGGTCCACCGGGACGTCCCCGAGCCGCCGGGCCAGCGAATCGACGTCGTCGCCGTCGGCCAGCGGCACGACGCTGTCCGCGCCGAGCCGCCGGGCCCGCTCGAGCGCGGCGTCCGACCGCGCGCACGCGATGACGTGCCCGGCCCCGGCCACGCGCGCCAGCTGCACCGCCGACTGCCCGACGACCCCGCCGGCGCCCAGCACCAGCACGGTCTCGCCGGGAACCAGATTTCCCTTCCAGGTCAAGCACATCCACGCCGCGACCGCCGACAGCCCGAGCGCCGCGACCAGCGCGTGGTCCGCCCCGGGTGGCAGGACCACCAGGTCGGCGGGCGCGACGACCGCGTGCTCGGCCATGCTGCCGTCCCCGGGGCGCATGCCCGCGGTCGTGGCGAACCAGACCGGGGTCCCGGCCGGCTCGGTCGGCGTCGGCCGCGTGAGCACGCCGACCCCCTGCACGCCCGGCACGTACGGCAGCTCCGGCGGCCCGAAGTAGGACGTGCCGGACGCGCACAGCAGGTCGAGCGGGCTGACCGGCGCGGCGGTGACGCTCACCGCGACCTGGCCCGGCCCGGGTTCGGGGGCCGTCCGGTCGGTCACCACCGGCGGCGCGCCCGCCGCCCGGATCTCCGCCGCGCGCACGGCGTCAGACGGGCTGGAGGACGAAGTCGTAGCGGGCTTCGAGCCACGGCTCGGCCGATTCGCCGCCGTCCGGGGTCGGGCCGGGGTCCCGGGGTTCGAAGGTCACGACCAGCTCCTGCTTGGTGCCGAACACGACGTCGCTGTCGAGGTACTGTGCGCCTTCCTGGAACAGGTGCGTGATCAGCGGCTCGTAGCCGGCGGCGTTGATCAGGAAGTGCACGTGGGCGGGGCGGAAGTGGCTGATGTCGGTGCCGCCGATGAGCTCGCCGACCGGGCCGTCCATCGGGATCGAGTAGCCCTTCGGCGCGATCGTGCGCAGGCAGTAGGTCCCGTCGGGGCGGGTGGCGTACTTCGCGCGCAGCCGGGCCTCGTCGATGTCCGGGATCTGCGACTCGTAGGCGCCTTCTTCGTCGGCCTGCCAGACGTCGAGGATCGCGCCGGCGACCGGCGAGCCGTCGAGGCCGCGGACGGTGCCGGTGATGTAGAGCGGCGTGCCGGGCAGCCCGTCGGACATGTCGCCGCCGAACTCCTTCTCCGGCGAGCCGTCGATGTGGAACGGGCCGAGCACGGTGGCCGGGGTCGCCTTGGCGTCGAAAGCGTGGTTCATCTGGACCACCAGCATGCTCAGGCCGAGCACGTCGGAGGCGAGGATGAACTCTTCGCGCTTCTCGTCGCTGATCTGCCCGGTCTCGGTCAGCCACCGCATCGCGGCCATCCACTCGGGCTCGGTGAGCCGCACTTCGCGGGCGAAGGCGTGCAGGTGCCGGACGAGGGCGGCCATGACCTGCGCCGTGCGCGGGTCGTGCGCGCTCGACCACCGCTGGGCGGCGAGCTCGGTGATGTTGTCCTCGGTGACGAGCTGCATCGGCGTTCCTCTCAGCGTTGCGGGTCCGGCGGGACCGGCCGGTTGTTCAGGTCGACCGACAGGAAGACGTCGTTGGCGACCGGGTGGCGCAGCTCTTCGGCCAGCTGCCCGACGAGCCCGGCGGTCCGGGCCAGCAGCGCGAACCCGCGCAGCAGCTCCAGCGGCAGCCCGAGGTCGGCCAGCGCCGCGCCGCAGACGCCGGCGCCGTTGAGCGGCAGCGTCTTCCCGAGCACCTGCGGGTGGACGCGGCCGATGGCGGCGAACAGCTGCAGGTGCGGGCCGCGCAGGCCTTCTTCGTCGGCGATCCGGAACAGCCGGGGGGTGCGCGGGTCGCCGTCCTTGTGGACGTGGTGCCCGAGGCCGGGGATGAACTTCTTCTCGGCACGGGACTTTTCGACGGTCTTCAGGGCCAGGGCGTCCCAGCCCGCCTCGTCGGCCGGGGTTTCGGCGGTGGCGAGGACGTCGTGCAGGAACCGGCCGCAGTCCTCGGTGACGCCGAGGAACCGCGACCCGCCGCCGAGCAGCCCGGCGGCGAGTGCGCCCTGCACCGAGTCGGGCGCGGACAAGTACGTCAGCCGCGTGACGATGGCGGTCGGCGTGAAGCCGTGGTCGGCCAACGCCGCCAGCACCGCCTCGAAGACCCGAGTCTCCCCTGTGGACGGACGCCGCTGCGTCGCCAGCCAGAACGCCAGCTCGCCGAACCCGACCTTGCCCATGACGTCCTCGGCGAGGTCCTGGCCGAGCAGGGTGATCTTGTCCTTCGTGGACGATCCGAGCGCGGTCTCGTAGACGCGGTCAGTCATGCGGGGTCTCCGTGAGCCAGGCGCGCAGCTCCGCGCCGTGTTCGTCGAGCTCCGGCGGCGGCAGCCGGTAGGCGGCCGGGGTCGCGGAGAACCGGATCGGGTGCCGGGTCGTGGGGACGGCGCGCTCGCCTTCGCCGACGTCGACGATCGGGTCGAGGCCGAAGCGCTCGGCCATCGCGAACCCGCCGTCGATGGTGTTGATCGGTCCACACGGGACACCGACCTTCGTCAGCGCGTCGAACCACTCCACCGCGGTGCGTTCCTTCAGGCGCTCGACCAGGATCGGCCGCAGCTCCTCGCGGTTCTTCGTGCGGTCGGCGTTGCGGGAGAACCGCGGGTCGTCCGGGACGTCCGGCAGGCCGAGGACTTCGCACAGCCGCCGGAACTGCCCGTCGTTGGCCGCGGCGACGATCAGGTCGGCGTCGGCCGTCGGCAGCGGCTCGTAGGGGAAGACGCTCGGGTGGGCGTTGCCCATCCGGTAGGGGACCACCCCGCCGGCGGCGTAGGCCGAGCTGTGGTTGACCAGCCCGGTCAGCGCCGAGGACAGCAGGTTGACCTCCACGTGCTGGCCCTCGCCGGTCGCGTCGCGGTGGCGCAGCGCGGCCAGGATGCCGATCACCGCGTGGTTGCCCGCCATCACGTCGAACACCGAGATCCCGGCCCGGTACGGCGGGCCGTCCGGGTCGCCGGTCAGGCTCATCAGCCCCGAGATCGCCTGCACCATCAGGTCGTAGCCGGGCACGTGCCGGCCTGCACCCGAGCCGAAGCCGCTGATGGAGGCGTAGACGCTGCCCGGGTTGGTCGTCTTCACGGAGTCGTAGTCCAAGCCGTACTTGGCCAGGCCGCCGGGCTTGAAGTTCTCGATCACCACGTCCGCCCGCGCCGCCAGCTCGCGGGCGACGGCGGCGTCGGCCTCTTCGCGCAGGTCGAGCGCGATCGAACGCTTCCCGCGGTTCACGCCGAGGTAGTAGGTCGAAACGTCGCCGCGCACCGGCGGCATCCACGTGCGCGTCTCGTCGCCCTGCGGACCTTCGACCTTGACGACCTCGGCGCCGAGGTCCGCCAGCAGCATCGTGGCGTAGGGGCCGGCGAGCACCCGGGAGAAGTCCGCGACCAGCAGCCCGGTCAGCGGGCCGGCAGCGCTGGTGTCCACCCGGGTTCCTCACTTCCTGTCCGTCCAACGGACGTCTGTCCGCAGTTTGCCGCCGCGGGCCCCGGTGGTCAAGACACGGCGGGGACGGTGACGTGCGGGACGTCGTCGAGCCGGGCGAAGTCGGCGCTGATCTCCCCGGCGGTCTGCAGCAGCAGCGGCAGGTGGTGCTCCAGGAGCCGGTCCACGGACGTCTCGGCGGCGTGGCAGTTGACGTTGACCCCGGCGATGACCCGCCCGGAGCCGTCGCGCAGCGGCGCGGCGACCGACCGGATGCCCAGGGCCAGCTGCTCGTCGGTCAGGGCCCAGCCGCGGGCGCGGACCTCGCGCAGCTCGGCGTCGCGCTCGGCGCGGCCGGGCCGCCAGCGCGGGACGAGCCCGGAGCGCGTCGGCTGGGCCAGCACCGCGTCCAGCTCGTCCGGGGCCAGCGCGGCGAGCTGGACCTTGCCCAGCGACGTCGGCAGAGCGGGGAAGCGGGTGCCGATCTGCACGGCCAGCGCGACGATCTTCGGCACCGCGACCCGGGCGACGTAGACGATGTCGGACCCGTCGAGCTGGGCGATCGAACACGACTCGTTCGTGCGCGCGACCAGGCGTTCCAGGTGCGGGCGGGCGACGTCCCACAGCCCCATCGACCGCACGTAGGCGACGCCGAGGTCGAGCACGCGCGGGGTCAGCGCGTAGCCGCGCCCGCCGGCGCGGACGTACCCGAGCTCCTCCAGGGTGAGCAGGATCCGGCGCGCGGTGGGGCGGGCCAGGCCGGCGGCGGTGGCCACCTCGGCCAGCGTCATTTCCGCCTGGTGCGGGCCGAACGCCGTGATCACTTCGAGCCCGCGCGCCAGCGCTTCGATGAAGTCGGGACCCGTTCCCTCGCGTGGCATGCACGACCTCCCTCTGCAGTCCTGCCCCGCAGCGTAGCGGCGGGGATTGACACCGGCCCGGCACTGGGCGAAGGTGACGTCACCCCTTCAGTGTCCGTAGAGCGGACGAGTGTACGCAACCGGAGGCAGCCATGTCCGGATCGATCGTCCTGCGGGGCGGCACGGTGCTGACCCTCGACGACGCCCACCGCGTCCTGCCCGGCGCCGACGTCCTGGTCACCGACGAGAAGGTCGCCGCGATCGGCCCCGCCCTGGACGTCCCCGCGGGCACGACCGAGATCGACGCGACCGGCGGCATCGTCATGCCCGGGATGATCGACACCCACCGCCACCTGTGGCAGACGGCCATGCGCGGCTACGGCGCCGACTGGACGCTGACCCAGTACTTCGTCTGGTACTACCTCGAATGGGGCAAGGTGTTCCGCCCCGAGGACATCTACGCGGGCAACCTGCTCGGCGCGTGGGAAGCCCTCGAAGCCGGCGTCACGACCACCGTCGACTGGTCCCACGGCCTGCGGACGACCCAGCACGCCGACGCGGCTGCCGACGCGCTCGAAGCCGTCCCCGGCCGGTTCGTCCTGGCCTACGGCAACATCCAGGACGCCCCGGCGAACTGGACGGCCACGCCGGAGTTCCGCGACTTCGTCTCCCGCCGCACCAGCGGCGACCTGGGCTTCCAGCTCGCCTTCGACGTCACCGGCGACCCGGAGTTCCCGGAGAAGCCGGCGTTCGAGGTGGCGCGCGAGCTGGGCGTGCCGGTCACCACGCACGCCGGAGTCTGGGGCGCGACCGGCGACGACGGCATCCGCCTGATGCACGACCACGGGTTCATGACCCCGGAGACGATCTACGTCCACAGCGCGTCGCTGTCGGCCGACTCCTACCACCGGATCGCCGCGACCGGCGGCTCGGCGTCGGTGTCGACCGAGAGCGAGCAGAGCGCGGGCCAGGGCTACCCGTCCACCTGGGCGCTGCGGCAGTACGGGATCCCGGTGTCGCTGTCGATGGACACCTCGGTGTGGTGGAGCGGCGACCTGTTCTCGGCGATGCGCACGACGCTGGGCGCGGACCGCTCCCGCGAGCACCTGGAAGCGCACGCGAAGGGCGAAACGGTGACGCACGCGGCGCTGCGCGCGGAGCAGGTCGTCGAGTGGGCGACCCGCGGCGGCGCGGCCGCCCTGGGGCGCACGGACATCGGCTCCCTCGAGGTGGGCAAGAAGGCCGACGTGGTGCTGCTGAAGAACGACCACTCACCGGTGTCGTTCCCGCTGCTGAACCCGTACGGCCACGTGGCGTTCCAGGCCCAGCGCGGCGACGTCCACACGGTGCTGGTGAACGGCCGCATCGTCAAACGCGACGGCCGCCTGGTCGACGTGGACCTCCCCGCGGTGCGGCAGCGCGTCGAGGAGACGGTGGAGTACCTGCGCGGGCAGCTGGGGGAGGAGGCCTGGCAGCAGGGGATGAACCCGGACGTGCCGGAGACGAAGATCCTGGACAACCCGTACACGTACACGGACTACCAGAGCGACGCCACCCACGGCGGCTGAGTCAGTCCTCGCCGAGCTGGAGCAGGATGGCGAAGTGCGTGGCGTTCGCCCCGGCGACCACCCCGTCGAACGTGCAGCGGGTCACCGGCGACCAGCTGGTTTCCCCGCCCGGATCCTGGTTCGAGAACCACTCGGCGTCCTCGCCGAGCAGCGTCACGAGTTCTTCGGTGAGCTTCTTCGCGCGGGCGCCGTCCATGATGTCGTAGGTGTAGACCATGCTGCGCGAGGCCAGCTCGGTGAGACGTCGTCCCGCCAGCTCGCGCGGGATGGGCTCGAGTGCCGCGCCGACATCCGCGACGGAGATCGGCTTGTTCCTGGGGTCGATTTCCGGTTCCCAGCGCTCCTCCCCGGCGGCGGCGAGGGCGTGGACGTGCTCGGCCAGCGCGGTGCCGTCCCGCTCGCCGGAGACGGCGAAGACTTCGTTCCGGTTGCTCAGCCCGGCGACGAGCACGGCGAGCTGTTCGGTGATCCCCACCCCGCATATTCTGCCGCCCCGGCGGGTACCGTGCCGAAGTGGTCCAGGTCTTCATCCAGCCCGCCTACGGCACCTCCGACGCCCGCCGCTACGGAGCCGAGTCGCTCGAAAAGACCGTCGACTTCCGCGTGCACGCCGACCTGATCGAGCCGGCCGACCTCGCCCGCCTGAAGGCGCTGCACCCGGGCGGCCGGGCCCGGTTCTGGGGCGCCAAGGACAAGTACGACCACCGCATGGACACCGTGACCACCGGCGACGTCGTGCTGTTCACCGGCCGCAAGCACGTCCAGGCCACCGCCGAAGTCGGCCACGGCTTCCGCAACCCCGCCTTCGCGCGTCGATTGTGGAACCCGGATCCCGGGAAGTGCTTGTTCAGCAACGTCTACAGCCTCCGCCGCTACGAGCGGGTCGGGATGCCGTACGAGGAGCTCTGGGCGTTGCCCGGCTTCAACGTCGGCGACAACTTCATGGGCCTGCGGTTCCTCGACGAGACGAAGTCCGCCGCGGTCCTGGACTTGCTCCGAACGTGACAAATGCCGGTCAGTTCCACGCCGACGCGCCACGAGCGCGGAGATCGCCTCGATGATGGGCGCGTGGGGCGGTGGATCACCAAGGACGGCAAGCGGATCTACATCCGCGACAAGGGGACGGGCGTCGTGGTCGCCGCGACGATCGGCCTGGCGGTCGCCGGCGGCGGGGTGAGCGTGCTCGGTGGCGCGGCCGGCGGGGGCGGGGCGGCGGAGGCGTTGGCGGGCAACACCGCCGGCGACGTCGTCGACTCGCTGCCGGGGCGGTCGCTGAAGACCCGCCGTGGGGAGGCGCGTGAGTCGGCCAAGCGCGGCAAGGCCGACGAAGCCTGGAGCCGGCTGAAGCTCAAGGAGCTCAAACGCGTGGCCCGGCACGAGGGCGACTGCCTCGCGGCCGCGACCGACCGGGTCCACGACTTCCTGGCCAAGACGCCGTGCACGTCGCTGGACCGGATGCTGCTCGCGGTCGGGGACGGCCACGGCAACGCCGCGGTCATCTCGGTCGTGCGGGTCGGCTTCCGGTCGGCGAAGCAGGCCGCCGCGTTCGAGAAGGTCGAAGCCGTCCAAGGCAGCGGCGACGTGCGGCCCCTCGAGATCGCGGCCGTCCTCGGCGTCGCCGGGGTGCGGATGACCGGGCTGCACTACCAGCCCCGGGCCGACGGCCACGGCATGGTCGTCGCGGAGGCCGACACCGCGACCGGGCACGTCGGCGGCGACACCCTCGACGCGCTCGCCGACGTCGCCGCCTACCTGCCGGTCCGGTGACCGCCCTGCCCGTACGGGCAGCCCGGCGTACCCGAAGGTCTGCCGCTGCGCGGCTGTCCGACCGGCCGCTCAGCGCTCATCGTGGATAGACCGCCAGCCCGAGGAGGTCCGCCGGTGATCCACGAGGTCGACGAGGCGCTGCGGCGGCTGGTGAAGGACGAGGCGCTGCGCGGCAGCGAGGTCGACATCGCCTTCGAGGCGCCGACGAAGGACTGGGCCGCCCGGCGCAACGCCCCCACCGTCAACATCTACCTCTACGACGTCCGCGAGGACATGCGCCGCCGCTCGCGGGGACTGCTCAGCGAGTACGACCAGCGCGGCCAGATCGCCGCGCGGCACCTGCCGCCCAAGCACGTCAAGCTGTCCTACCTGGTCACCGCCTGGACCCAGCGCCCCGAAGACGAACACCGCGTGCTGTCGGACCTGCTGCTCGGCCTGCTGCGCCACGAAGCCGTCCCGGCCGAGGTGCTCTCCGGCTCGCTGGCCGAAATGGGGCTGCCGGTGCCGATGACCGTCGCGCTGCCGCCGCCGGAAGACCGCGCGTTCGCCGACGTCTGGACCGCGCTCGGGGGCGAGCTCAAACCGTCGCTCGACGTCGTCGTCTCGGCGCCGATCCACAGTGGACGCGTCTACCCCGCCGGACCGCCGGCCAAGGAAGGCCTCCAGCTCGGCACCGGCGGCGACCGCGTCGGGCACCACGTGTCCGACGCCGGCGCGGTCGACGGCCAGCGCCGCGTCGCCATGGCGCGGGACCACCGGAAGTCCCGGTGAGCCAGGGGTACCTGTTCGAGCGGGTCGCCCGGCTCGAACAGCGCATCCGCGACGCCGTCGACAGCCGCCGCGCGGCCGACCAGAACCCCGACGACCCGTTCCGCGGGCTGTACCTGTCGCACGAGGCGATCGACGCGCTGCTGGACAGCCATCGGGAGCCGTTCACCCCGTTCGCCGACTCCGTGCCGGACGGCAGGCTGCGCCCGCTCGCCGACCGCGCGGGCCTCACCGGCGTCGACGTCGAACTGCTGCTCGTCGCGCTGGCCCCCGACCTGGACAGCCGGTTCGAGCAGTTCTACGGCTACCTCAACGACGACGTGACGCGGCGCCGCGCGACCGCCGGGCTGGCGCTGCGCCTGTGCGGGATCCCCGAGGCCTCGGCCGCCGGCCGCGCCCGGCTCGACGCCGACTCCCCGCTGCTCACCTGCGGCCTGCTCACCATCGGCGACGACGACCGGCCGTTCCTCTCCCGTACGCTGCGCGTCCCCGACCGGGTGGTGAACCACCTGCTGGGCGACGACCGCCTCGCGCCCGAGCTCGCCGGCTGCGCGCACCTGGGCACCGAGCTCGTCGAAGTGCCCGGCCGCGACCGGCTCGCCCGCGCGATCGGTGACCGCGTCGGGCTGGTCTACCTGAAGGAGCTCCCCGGGGGCGGCGCGGAAGAACTGGGCGTCGGCGCGCTGGCCGCGGCCGGATTCCCGGCGCTGGTGGTGGACGCGGCGCGCTGGCAGGCCGAGCTCGAGCTGACGCCGTCGCTGCGGCGGGAAGCGTTGCTGCGCGGCGCCGGAATCGTGCTCGGCCCGGTGGAGGACCCGCGGCTGGAAGACCTGGCACACCCGGCGGTCCCGCTGGTCGTGCACGGCACGGGGGCGTGGGACCCGCGGTGGAGCGCGACCGCGCCGTTGCAGCTCGACGCGTCGCCGCTGCCCGCCGCCCGGCGCGCGGAACTGTGGCGCAGCAGGCTCGAGGGCAAGCTCGCCCCAGACGTCGACCCCGGAGAAGCCACCGCGCACTTCGTGCTGGGGCCCGGGCAGATCGCGCGCGCGGCGAAGGCCGCGTCGGTGACCGCGCTGGCCGACGGCGGGCTCGTCCGGACGACGCACCTGCGCGCGGGCGCGCGCAGCCAGAACGCCGCCGGGCTGCAGCGGCTCGCGCGGCGGATCGAACCGGCGGTCGGCTGGCCGGACCTGGTACTGCCGGCCGGGGTGCTGTCGCTGCTGGACGAGCTGGCCGCGCGGGCGCGCTACCGCGACCAGGTGCTCGACGAGTGGCGGATGCGGCCGGGCGGCGGGCGCGGCCGGGGCGTGACGGGGCTGTTCGCGGGGGATTCGGGGACCGGCAAGACGATGTCGGCCGAAGTCGTGGCCGCGTCGCTGGGGCTGGACCTGTACACGGTGAACCTGGCGACGGTGGTGGACAAGTACGTCGGGGAGACGGAGAAGAACCTGGAGCGGATCTTCACCGAGGCGTCCGGGGTCAACGCGGTGCTGCTGTTCGACGAGGCGGACGCGATCTTCGGCAAGCGGTCGGAGGTCCGCGACGCGCACGACCGCTACGCGAACATCGAAAGCGCGTACCTGTTGCAGCGGATGGAGACGTTCGACGGCATCGCGGTGCTGGCGACGAACTTGCGCGCGAACCTCGACGAGGCGTTCACCCGGCGGCTCGACGTGATCGTGGACTTCCCGCTGCCGGACGTCGAGCTCCGCCACCGGCTGTGGGACCGCTGCCTCGGCACCCGGCTCCCGCGCGCGTCGGACCTGGACCTGGGGTTCCTGGCGGGGGCGTTCGAGCTGGCGGGCGGGCACATCCGCTCGGCCGCGGTGACGGGCGCGTACCTGGCGGCGGAGGCGGGCCGCCCGGTGGCGATGAACGACCTGGTCGGCGCGGTCGCCCGGGAGTACCGCAAGCTGGGCCGGCTGTGCCTGGACCGCGAGTTCGGGCCGTACCTGGCGCTGGTGACGGAGGGCTGAGCTGCCCATTCGGGCAGCGTTTCCCGCCCTTGTGGCCGCGCACGCCAATCTGGTGCGGCGATCGTCGTCGCGGCAAGCTGAACGGGCGGCGGAGGGAGCGGCCATGCGCGGGCACAGTCACGAGAACGACGTCGAACCGAGTGCGCGACCCCGGGGTGATCGGGTTTCGCAGGATTCGGACATCCTCGGCCGCGCCGCGGCCGCCGGCCGGTGCGACGTCCTGGGCCCGGAGGGGATGCTGGGCCTGCAGCGCGCGGTCGGCAACGCCGGGACGGCGTCCCTGGTGGAGGAGGAGCGTTCGCCGGTCCACGACGTCGTCTCGTCGGGTGGTGGCTCGCCTTTGGACACCTCGACGCGCGCAGACATGGAGTCCCGCTTCGGTGCGGACTTTTCCGACGTCCGGGTCCATACCGACGGAGCGGCGCACGAGTCGGCCAAGTCGGTCAGTGCGCAGGCTTACACGGTGGGGTCGAACATCGTCTTCCAGCGGGACCAGTACGACCCGTCTTCCGCGGGTGGCCAGCACATGCTGGCGCATGAGTTGACTCATGTGGTTCAGCAGCGGAGTGGTCCCGTTGAGGGGACGGATGTCGGGGGCGGGGTGAAGGTTTCGAGTCCGTCGGACCGGTTTGAGCGCGAGGCAGTGGCCAATGCGGATCGGCTGATGTCGGCGCCGGCCGGGGTCCAGCGTTGCGAGGACGGCGCGGCGCACGAGGAGCCGGTGCAGCGGATGACTGTTCAGCGCGAGGAAGAGGCTCCTGCCGCCGAAGAGGGCGAAGAGGAAAAGATGGCGCAGACGTTCGTGCAGCGTGAGGAAGAGTCGGAAGAAGACGCTTCATAGTCGATCGGAATCTGTTCGCCAGGATTTCTACTGTTGATGCTCAGTGCGGACAATCGAAACGGCAGCCTGTCGCACGGATCGACGTGGCGGATGTGCCCAAGTTGGCAGGGTTCAGTGACCGATGCGGACGGCACTTAGATTTTGTAGTTCTTCGTTCAGTGTCTGCGCCTTTTGAGCGAGCTTGCGCTTGGTCTCAGTGCCGATATCGCTATCGTCGACTTCGCGTCCAAGTTTTTGCTTCATGGCCGCTAGAATGTCCCATACTTCGATCTTGACCTTGTGGGAATCACGAAGCTCGCTGAGGTCCTCCTTCGAGGTGGACCCAACAGCGCTCCCTTCTCCTTCATAAATGCTCGCGACCTGAATCGTGAGGTTGATGTCATGCTTCGGCCGAACTCGCCCTCTCTCGTCTTGGCCTGCTTCCTTCAGCATCTTGAAGCTCATGATCGCGGTCGTGCACTCACTGCATGGCGATCGGGTTACTTGTAGGACGATGTCAACGGGCTTCCCCGGGGTAGTGACATGCTTCCACTTCCGGTTGATCATGGTCAGACACTTGCGCTCGGCGTGGCGCCCCTTGGCGCGCGAGGTCGTGATGTGCTGGCCATTGACTGTGGCGATGCACGTCGTGCCTTCGCTGAAGTCGAGATCATCAAGCTTCAGATGCATGTTCGCGAGTACTTTTGCCGCTGCCGCGGAGGGCGAGCAGGTGACCATGACGTCGAAGACGCCGGCCTTGCCTTCTGAACGCTCGAGCGCCAGGCGTTTGAGACCTTTTGGCTGGTACTTGTTGTAGATCCCCTGCAGAATCGACCGCACTTCGCCCGCGTCTGCAGACCGGGGCAGCTTGCTCGCTATCTCCGCGTTGACTTGAGTTCGGACATCGTCAGGTCTATCTTTCTGTTCCTTCTTCTTGCCCTTGAGCTTCGACCAGACTTTCTTCCCCGCCTTGACGACCGTCCCCACGACGGAGTCGATCACCTTGCCCACCGGAGCCTGGACCTTCTCCAGCACCGACTTGATCTTCTCCGAAATCCCACCCAACCCCAGCAAACTCGCCAAGAACCCCAAGACCATCGGCAACGCCTTGCCCAGCGTCCGCTCGATCAACCCGGCCACGGCCCCAGCCCCACCCCGGGCGATCGACTCCACCGAGTCCAAAACCGAATCCACGAACTCCTTGATCTGCGAAGCCTTCTCCACGAAGAACATCACGATGTCGTAGATCGCCTTGCAGGCCTTGATGAACGCCGCCGCGGGGTTGAGGAGGGAAATGATCCACGTGATTCCCGCCTTGACGATCTTCTCGATGACGAATTCCTTGATCTGGCCGAGCACCATCTCCTTCAGGTCACCGAGCTTGGAAACGACCCAGCGCCACAGTCCCGGCACGCCCTCGGTGATCAGGATCTTGACCACCTCGAACGTCTGCTCCAGCTTGGCCAGCACCGGCTCCGGGATGAACCGCAGGATCCGCGCCCGGACGCTCGCCCACGTCAGGCCGAGGATCGACAGGACCATCTTCAAGATGCCCTTCGCGTCCAGTGCCTCCGGGATCTCGATGCCCGCGCTCGCCAGGTTGCCCAGCAGCCAGCCCTTCAGGCCCTCCTTGAGGTGCTGGACGATGTTGGCGCCGAAGTTCATCACCCCGGTCTTCACCGCGTTGACCAGGTTGCCGAGGAACTCGATCGGCTTCCTGATGATCAGCTCGACCGCGTTCGCGGCGCGGGACAGCACTCCGAGCAGCAGGTTCTTCAGCGAGAGGATCGTCTCGATCGCGCCGCCGACCGCCTCCTTCGCCTTGCTCCACAGGCCCTTGTTCTCCGCCTGCAGCGCCTTGATCTCCTCGTCGACGGCCGTGCGGGCTTCGGTGTACTTCTGCGCCAGGTCTTCGACCAGCGACTGCTGCTTCTCGTCGACCGACTTCTCCAGGTCGTCGAACTGCCCGCCGAACTCCTTCGCCGCCTCGCCCGCGATCTTGCGCAATGCCGGCGACTGCGACTCGACCTTCTGCTTGACCCTCGAACGGCCGTCGAGAATCAGCTGTTTCGCCTCGCCCAGCCTCTCGCCGACGAAGTCCGCGATCTCGCCGATGACCCCCTGCATCTTGACCTCGTAGACCTTCTTGGCCTCGAGGAACAGGTTGTTCGCTTCGGCGGGCAGGTCGGCGAACAGGTCGTACGCCCAGCGCGCCGCGCCGGTGATCCCGTCGTAGCGCTCGTCCTTGTAGCGCTTCATCCGGGCCTGGTGGTCGGCGGTGAACGCCGCCTTGGCCTGCGCCTCACCCGCCTCGAACTTCTTCGCCACCTGGTCGTCCAGCGCGCCCAGCACGCCCTCGACCTTCGTCTTCGTCTCGTCGAAGATCGCCTTGATCTCCCCGGTGATCCGCGCCCGGTCCTGCTCGTCCTTCGTCTTCGTCGCCGACTTGGCCGCCTGCCCGCGCTGGGCCGACGACGAACGCGCGCCCGTCATGCCCGCCATCGCGGCCTGCCCGGACGCCTGCGCCGCGCCGGTGACGGCCGCCAGCTGCCCGGCCTCCGACGAGCGGACCGCCTCCGGCGCCGACGCCGTGTGCTGCTCGCCTTCCTGCTTCGCCGCCAGCGCGCCGGTGAACTCCGGCTCGTTGGACTGCGCCAGCTGCTCGTCGGTGACGCCCGCGGCGGCCATCGCCCCGTGCGTCTCGCACTGGTCGGCGCGCAGGTCCGTCTGCTCGGGCGGGGCCTTGTCCGGGGTGGCCTTGCGCGGGTCCGGCGGCGCCAGCGCGGGTGGCGCCGGGCCCGGCGGCAGCGGGGTGACCGGCTTTTCGACCGCACGGCTGGGGTCCGGCGCTTCCTTCGTCCGGTCGGCGACGTCCTTGGCCGAAGCGTCCTTGCCGCCGGTGACCTTGCCCAGCACCTCGGTCTTGACCTGGTCGGCCTTGCCGGACGAGGCGAACTTGTCGGCCTCGTCGAGGTTCTTCGGCGCCTGCTTGGCGATGGCGGCGTTCACCGCGGCGATGAACGCCGCCTTGTCGAACCCCGCCGGTTTCGCCGCCGCCATCTTGTCCGCCTGGGCGGCCTTGGCCTGCGCGTCCTTGTCGTCGGCGGGCGCGACGGCGGCGTCCTGCGCCTTCTTGACCTCCGCGCCGGCGGGCGGGTGCGCCTTCGCCGCCTTGCCCTGCGCGCCGACGTCCTTCGCCAGCGACTGGAACTTCGGGTCGGCCGCGGGCGTGACACCGGGGGGCGCGACCGGGGGAGCGGGACAGCCTTGCCGCTGCAGCGCGACCAGCCCCGTCACCGCGGCGTTGCCGGCCGAGGCCTGCAGGCGCAGCAGCACCGGCGGCGACGCCCGGCGCGCGGGCCCGGCCGCCCGCGCGGGCTGCGCGGACGGTTCCCGTGGCGCGTTGTCCCGCCGCGTTGGCATGACTCCACTCTCGGCCCGCGGCGGCGGGTTGCCAACGGCCGGACGGGCGGCCCGGCCTGCCCGAACGGGCAGCTGCCTTTAAGGGCAGAGATCGGTTCCCGCGGGCCTATCCGTGCGGTCGTACCGCCGCAGGCGCGCGGGCAGCACGATCGCCGATGTCAAGACTTGTGCGTCGACCAGGGAGGCCCGCATGCCCACCTATCTCACGCCGGGGGTGTACGTCGAGGAGATCGAGGCGGGCGCACGGCCGATCGAGGGCGTGGGCACCGCCGTCGCCGCCTTCGTCGGCTTCGCGGCGGACGGTCCCTTCAACACCCCGACGCTGGTCTCCAACTGGGGCCAGTTCACCCAGACCTTCGGCGACTTCGTCGAAGGCTGCTACCTGGCCCAGTCCGTCTACGGCTACTTCCTCAACGGCGGCACCAACTGCTACATCGTCCGCGTCGGCGGCTCGCGCGCCCAGGACAACGGCTCCGGGCCGAAGCAGCTCACCGCGCGCCAGGCCGTGCTCGGCGGCTACCGCTTCGTCGCCAAGGAGTTGCCGGAGGGCAAGCAGGCCGGCGAGATCACCGTCGAGGTGGCCGAGCCGACCGGCGAAAACCCCGCCGACGACCGGTTCACGGTGCTCGTCAAGCAGGACGGCAAGGTCGTCGAAACCCACAACGTGACGACCAAGCGCACCAAGGAGAACGTCGTCACGGCGGTGCGGGAGAAGTCGAGCTTCATCACCGTCGAAGAGGCGGCGACCGGCGGCACGCTCACCAAGCCCGAGAAGGGCACCGCGACGCTCACCGAGCCGCCGAAGGAACCGCAGGAGCCGCCGGTGCCGCGCCGCGTCGGGGCCGGCGACTACGTCGGCGACGTCGCCGACCGCACCGGGTTCGGCGGCCTCGAAGCGATCGACGAGATCACCATGGTCGCGGCGCCGGACCTGATGGCCGCCTACCAGCGCGAGCTGCTGGACCTCGACACCGTCAAGGCCGTGCAGCTGGCGATGATCGCCCACTGCGAGCTCATGGGCGACCGGATGGCGATCATCGACCCGCCGCCGTCGCTCAACCCGCAGGAGATCCGCAGCTGGCGGATGGACGCGGCTGGCTACGACTCGAAGTACGCCGCCCTGTACTACCCCTGGGTCCAGGTGCTCGACCCCGCTACCGGGACCAATACGTACATCCCGCCGAGCGGGCACATGGCCGGTGTGTGGGCTCGCACCGACGCCACCCGCGGCGTCCACAAGGCACCGGCCAACGAGGTCGTCCGCGGCGCGCTCGCCCTCGAGACGCACCTGACGAAGGCCGAACAGGAACTGCTCAACCCGATCGGCGTCAACTGCGTGCGCTCGTTCTCGGGCAAGGGCATCCGGGTCTGGGGCGCGCGGACGCTCTCGAGCGACCCGGCGTGGCGCTACCTCAACGTCCGGCGGCTGTTCAACTACCTCGAGGAGTCGATCCTCGGCGGCACGCAGTGGGTCGTGTTCGAGCCGAACGACGACGCGCTGTGGGCCCGGATCCGGCGCACGATCAGCGCGTTCCTGGTCATGGAGTGGCGCAAAGGCGCGTTGTTCGGGCTCACCCCGGACGAGGCCTTCTTCGTCAAGTGCGACCGCGAGACCAACCCGGCCGAGGGCATCGACCTCGGCCAGGTGATCTGCGAAGTCGGCATCGCCCCGGTGAAACCGGCGGAGTTCGTGATCTTCCGGCTGGCCCAGATGTCCGGCGGCACCAGCCTCGTCAACGAGTGATGAAAGGGCTTCGCAATGGCACTTCCCGATCTTGACAAGGCGGTAGGCCACTCCTTCGGGCTCGAGATCGACGGCGTCCAGATCAAGCAGATCTCCGAGGTCTCCGGCCTCAAGATGGAGCAGGACGTCATCGAGCTCAAGCAGAACACCGTCGACGGCAAGTACGTCATCAAGAAGCTGCCCGGCCGCCCGAAGGCGGGCGAGGTCACGCTGACCCGCGGCCTCACCGAGGACAACAGCTTCGAGAAGTGGGTCAAGGACGCCCACTTCGGCAAGATGGCGACGGCCCGCAAGGGCGGCGCCATCATCGTCTACGACTACGAGGGCACCGCGCTCAAGCGCTACAAGCTCACCAACGCCTGGCCGAAGAGCCTGGAGATCGGCGCGCTGAAGGCCGGCGACACGAGCGTGCTCACCGAGAAGCTCGTCATCACCTACGAGCAGATGGAAGTCGAGTGAGCCGATGCGCAGGGTGATGGCGTCGGCGCCGCTCGAGGAAGCCCCCTCGGAGGAGCCTCAGGCCGAGCGGCCGAAGCTGCGGACGGAGTTCGCGTTCGAGCTCCCGCGCGGGTACGTCGACGACGAGGGCAAGGTCCACCACTCCGGGGTGATGCGGCTGGCGACCGCGCGGGACGAGCTGATCCCGCTGCGCGACGACCGGGTGCGCGAGAACTCGGCGTTCCTCACCGTGGTGCTGCTGGCCCGGGTCGTCACCCGGATCGGCGACATCACCGACGTGCACGCCGGGGTCATCGAGAACCTGTTCGCCTCGGACCTGGCGTTCCTGCAGGACATGTACCGCCGGATCAACAGCGAAGGCCACACCCGGGCGGGCGTCGCGTGCCCCGAGTGCGGCCACAGCTTCGTCGTCGACGTCGCCGGTGGCCGCCTGGGGGAATCGTGACGTACGCGGCCGGCCGGCTGCACGAGGAAGTCGCGTACGTCGCCTACCACCTGCACTGGTCGCTCGACGACATCCTCGACCTCGAACACCCCGACCGGTTGACCTACGTCGCCGAGATCGCCCGGATCAACACCCGGATGAGCCAGGGACGGTGACACGGCGATGTGGTGGAACAGGAAGGAGGCGCCCCCGGCCGCGTTGCCGGTGACGCGCGCGGAGTGGCGCGGTGTGCCACCGATCCAGCGGGTGCTCGACGAGCATCCGCTGGTCAACCCGGTGCAGCGGTTCAGTGCGTCGTTGACGTCGTGGCGGAGCCCGGCCTACCTCGAGCCGCTCGGGCACCAGGTCGGCGCGGACGAGCCGGCCGGCGTCATCGGCGACCTCGCCCGGCCCCGGCCGCTCGAGACGCCGGCGCCGGCCATGCCGGTGGTGCAGCGCGCGGTCCGCAAGCGGAGCGGGCTGTCCCGGCTGTGGGGTGCGCCAGTGCAGCGTGACGTCTCACCGGAGGTGCCTTCGGAGCCGGTTTTCGCGCCGGAGCCTGCTTTGGAGTCGCCGCTGGTGTTGCCGGTGGCGTCGCGGGAGGTCGTGCGGCCGTTGACGTCCGCGACGGTCGTTCCGCCGATGCGGACCGTGCAGGCGATCGTGGAGCAGTCCCCTGTGGAGCAGTCCCCTGTGGACGTTCCGGTCGCCTCCCCGTCCGAGCCAGCGCTGCCGGTCGTGCAGCGGATCGAGCAGGCGACGCCCCGACGGCTCGGCCTCGGTGCGCCGATACCGGGTGCTGAGCTGCCGGTATCGCGGGCGGCCGAGGTGCCGCCGGTCAACTCGTTCCGCCCGCTCGACACGTCGGAGAACGGGTCCGGGCCCCCGCCACCGGAGGCACCTTTGCCGGTGGCGCGAGCCGTTGAGACGCCGGTTGACCCGACACCGCCGCCGACGGCGCAGGTGACCGAGACCCGTCCGACGGTGGGACCGGTGCAGGACTCAACCCCGTCGGCGAGTCCTGCCCTCCCGGTGGCGCAGACCTCGCGGGACTCGGCGGCGACCGAGACCGCGGTCGCTCCGGCGGCACGGCCGGCGCGGGACTCGCCCGTTCCGCCAAGGCAGCAAACCGCGCAGGAGTTGCCAGCGAGGGCGATCGAGTCTGCGGCCCTTCCGGTGGCGCGAGCGGTGCAGGATTCCCCGCACCCCACTCCCGCTCTGCCGGTGAAAACGGCGGTACAGGACCCACCGCTTCCGGTTGCTCGCATTGCTGAAACCCCGCCGCTCGTGGCCAGCCGAGCAACGCACGAAACCGTGCTCCCGGTGACACGAGCGACTGTCCCAGGGGAGCAGGCGGCGCATGAGTCGCCGCTCCGCCCAGAGGAGCCGACGCTCCCGGTGGCCCGCGCGATCGAAGCCCCCGCAACGGAACCGCTGGCACACGAGCCACAGCTCCCGATAGCACGAGCGATCGAAGCTCCCATCCTCGCAACGGAACGGGCAGCCCACGAGCCGCCGCTCCCGGTTACCCGTGCGACGGGCCCAGCGGAAGGGCAGGCCCACGAGCCGCCGTTACCGGTGGCACGAGCAATCGAAGCTCCGACCCTCGCGGCGAAACAGCTGCCAGCGGCCCAGTCGATCGACGTTCCCACGCTCCCAGCGGAACGGGCGGCCCATGAACCGCTGCTCCCGGTGGCACGAGCAATCGAAGCGCCCGCCCTAGCAGCGAAGCAGCTCCCGGCCGCCGCCCATGCGATCCACGTTCCCACGCTCCCAGGAGAACGGACGGCCCATGAGACAGCGCTCCCGGTAGCACGAGCAATCGAAACGCCGGTCCTCCCGATCGAACGGCAGGCCCATGTGCCACTGCTCCCAGTGGCACGAGCAACCGAAATGTCCGTCCTCCCGACGGAACGGCAGGCCCATGTGCCACTGCTCCCAGTGGCACGAGCAACCGAAATGTCCGTCCTCCCGACGGAACGGCAGGCACAAGGGCCATTGCTCCCGGTAGCACGGGCGATCGAAACGTCCCTCCTCCCGACGGAACGGCAGGCCCGTGGGCCACTGCTCCCAATCGCACGAGCAATCGAAACCCCCGTACTCCCGACGGAACAGCAGGCACACGAGCCACTGGTCCCGGTAGCCCGAGCGACCGAAGCCCCCACCCTCGCAGCGGAACGCCCGACACCTGACCCACTGCTCGCGGTGGCACGCACGATCCCAGCGGAACGGCAGCAGCACGACTCGCAGCTCCCGATAGCACGAGCGATCGAGACCCCCAGCCTCCCAGCGAGACTGCTGCCGCCCCAGCAACCCCTCCCGCTCCCGCCCGAAGTCCCCATGGCCCGAGCAACCCCGCTGCCCCTCCCCGTGGCCCGCACGATCGAGGCCCCGCCGCCCACCAGCACCCATGACGAACCCACCCAGCCAACGCCCATCCCGCAAACCGACGCCCCAGCGATCCAGCGCGCCCCGGAACCGGCACCGTCACCCGCCGCGCCGCAGCCGGAAACCGAAGAGCTCGTCAAGAAACTCTTCGACCCTCTCCTGCGGCGCCTCAAGACCGAACTCCGACTCGACCGTGAGCGCCGGGGTGCGCTCACCGATCGCCCGCACTGAAGGAGATGCCGATGCCGGACACCGAAGAGGCCGTCGCCGTGTGTTACGTCGTGAAGCTGGACGACAAGAACCTCGGCAACCTCGGCGCGTTCTCCAGCTGCGACGGGCTCGGCTGCGAGTTCGTCATGGAACAGCGGGAAGAGGGCGGCAACAACGGCATGGTCTGGCAGCTGCCGACCCGGATCAAGTACTCGAACATCAAGCTCTCCAGACCCGTCACCCAGGCCAGCGCGCAGATCACCAAGTGGTTCGCCAGCCTGGCGAGCGGCATCGAACGCAAGACCGCCACCATCGAGGCCCGCACGCTCGAAGGCAAGGTGATCGCCAGCTGGGCCCTCGAAGGCGTCGTGCCGGTGCGCTGGAGCGGGCCGCAGCTCTCGCCCGACTCGCCCAAGGTCGCCACCGAAACCCTCGAACTGGCCCACCACGGGTTCCTCAGCCCGGCGAAGAAGGGCTGATCCGATGCCCTCGCCCGTCACCTTCACCTCGGCCGGCTCCCAGTCCACGGCGGCCTACAGCTCAGGCGCGCCCAGCAACCTCCAGCGCGCGGTGCTGAAAGTCCACAAGCCGCCGCAGTCCGGCGGGACCGGGCAGCCGCCCGGCGACTGGATGTTCGACATCGAGTTCCAGTTCAACCCCAAGGAGTTCTCGGTCAGCAAGAACGCCAAATGGGGCCGGGACGCCCAGCCCAACGCCAAGAAGAGCGCGCCGCCGCAGTTCAAGGGGTCCGATCCGGCGAAGCTCGCGCTGGAGATGTTCATCGACGCCACCGACAAGATGAACGACGCCGTCGTCAAGAAGGTCGAGCAGCTGTTCACCTGCTGCGTGGCCACCGAGGACAGCCGTCAGCACAAGAAGCCCTCACCGCCATGGGTGATCTTCAAGTGGGGTGGCATGACCGGCTTCCCCGCCTACGTCGCGTCCGTCACCGCGAAGTACACGCTGTTCACGCCGTCGGGGACGCCGGTGCGCGCGGTCTGCACGGTCAACCTCGAGGAGATCTCCGGCGAGCTGGGCGGGCAGAACCCGACGTCCGGCGCGCTCGCCGCCCGGGACACGCACGTGCTCGTCGCCGGGGACTCGCTGCCCTCGGTCGCGTTCCGCGCCTACGGCGACGCCGGGAAGTGGCGCGCGATCGCCGACGCCAACGACATCGACGACCCGATGCGGCTGCGGCCCGGCACCCGGCTCCTGGTGCCGGCGCTGGAGGAGCTCGATGGCTAACGAAACCTTCACGAACACCCTCGTGGTCGAGGTCGAAGGCACCGCGCTGCCCGACGACGTCCGGGTGATGCTCGGCTACGCCTACGTCGACGACAGCCGGAACCTGCCGGACACCTTCGTGCTGCGCTTCCGCGACCCCGGGGCCGTCGTGCTGGAGAAGGGCAAGTTCAAGGTCGGGGCGAAGATCAAGCTCAAGGTCCAGACGTCCGACCCCGAAGCCCCGCAGGACCTGCTCTCGGGCGAGGTCACCGCGGTCGCCGTCGACCTGGACCCGCACGGCACGTTCACCGAGGTCCGCGGGTACGACCACGCGCACCGGCTGTTCCGCGGCCGCCGGGTCGCGGCGTACCCGAACATGACGATCGCGGACGTGGTGCGCAAAGTCGCCCGGCGCGCGAACCTGCCCACCGGGAAGATCGACGACGTCAAGGGCTTCGGCGGCCGGCCGAACACCCAGCTGAGCCAGGACAACGTCAGCGACTGGGAGTTCCTGTCCCGGCTGGCCGACGCGGTCGGCGCGCAGATCGCCGTCCGGGACGGGAAGCTGAACTTCGAGCTGCCGGAGAAGCCGTCCGGCGCGCCCTCCACGAGCACCAAGGCGACCGCCGACCCGCTGGTCCTCGAAGCCCACGGGACGCTGCTCAGCCTGCGCGCCAGCGTCACCGCGGCCGAGCAGGTCCCCGAGGTGCGGGTCAACGGCTGGGACTACGAGAACAAGCAGCCGATCACCGCCACCGCGACCCCGAAGAACGCGGGCACGGACGTGCCGGGGGTGGATCCGGTCGCCCTGGCCGGGAAGTTCGCGAGCCCGCCCTTCCTCGACGCCGCCGCACCGCGGCGCACCCAGGGCGAGGCGGACGCGACCGCCAAGGCGCTGGCCGACCGGTTCGGCGGCGCCTGCACCGAACTCGACGGCGTCGCGAAGGGCAACCCGAAGCTGCGCGCGGGCGCCGCCGTCACGCTCACCGGCGTCGGCCAGCCCTTCTCGGGCAAGTACACGCTCACCAGCACCCGCCACCTGTTCAACGAGGAGGTCGGCTACACCACCGAGTTCGCCGTGTCGGGACGCCAGGAACGCTCGCTGTACGGCTTGGTCGCCGGCGGGGCGAAGCACTCGTCGTGGGCGGGGGTCGTCCCCGCGCAGGTGACCGACCTCAAGGACCCGGCGAAGCTCGGCCGCGTCAAGCTCACGTTCCCGTGGCTGGACAAGGAGTTCACCAGCACCTGGGCACGCACGGTCCAGGCGGGTGCGGGCCACGACCGCGGCGCGCTGGTGCTGCCCGAAGTCGGTGACGAGGTCCTGGTGGGTTTCGAACACGGCGACTTCGAAGCACCCTACGTGCTCGGCGGCCTCTACAACAGCAAGGACACGGCGCCGTCGAAGTTCACCAAGCCCGTCGTGGACGGCAACAGCGGCGAGGTGGCGCTGCGCGGGTTCGTCTCGCGCAAGGGCCACAAGCTGGAGTTCGCCGAGGAGGACGGGATCACGCTGTCCTCCGGCGACGCGAAGTTCGTCGTCAAGATCGACCAGAAGAACCAGGTCATCGAGGTGACCAGCGGCAAGAGCGTCACGGTGAAGGCGCAGAACGGCGTGAGCATCGACGCCGGCGCCGGGCCGCTGGAGCTCAAGGGCCAGAAGGTCACCGTGAAGTCCCAGACCGACGCCAGCGTCGAGGCGGGAGCGCAGCTGAAGCTGAACGGGACGGCCGGGGTGAAGGTCGAGGGCGCCACCGTGTCGGTCGCGGGCCAGGGCCAGACGGAGCTGACCGCGAGCGGTGTCGTCACCGTGCGCGGCAGCGTGGTCAAGATCAACTGACGGGGGAGCGACATGCCACCAGCCGCGAGGGTCGGCGACCCGACCGGGCACCCGGGCGTCATCGCCGGGCCGGGGGTGCCGACCGTGCTCATCGGGGGGATGCCCGCCGCGAACGTCGGCACGCTGCACACGTGCTCGTTCCCGCCGCCCGCGGTGCACCCGCCGACGCCGATCGCGCCGCCGGGCTGCCCGACGGTCCTGATCGGCGGCATGCCGGCGGCCCGGATGGGCGACCTCGCCGCCTGCGGCGCGCCGATCGTCATGGGCTGCCCGACCGTCCTGATCGGAGGTTGAAATGGACTTCCTCGGCCGGGGACTGGCGTTCCCGCTGCACACCGACGCGACCGGCTCGATCGCGCTGGTGGGCGGCGAGCGCGAGGTCGTCGAGAGCATCCGGCTGATCCTGGCGACCTCGCCGGGGGAACGCCCGATGCGGCCGGAGTTCGGCTGCGCGGTGCACGACCTCGTGTTCGCGCCCGCCGACGCGGCGACCGCCGGGCAGATCGCCTACGAGGTCCGCACGTCGCTGGAGCGCTGGGAGCCGCGGATCACCCTCGACGACGTCGTCGTCAGCTTCGACGCGGCCGACCAGGGGACGCTGCTGATCGACATCCGCTACCGCCTGCGCGGCACGAACGACCCGCGCAACCTCGTCTTCCCCTTCTACGTCATCCCGCCGCACGAGTCCATCGAGGACGGTGCGTGATGTCCCTGCCGCTGCCCAACCTCGACGACCGCCGGTTCCAGGACCTGGTCGACGAAGCCAAGTACCTGGTCCAGCGCAACTGTCCGGAGTGGACCGATCACAACGTCTCCGACCCCGGCGTCACGTTGATCGAGACGTTCGCGCAGATGGTCGACCAGCTGCTCTACCGGCTCAACCGGGTGCCCGACCGGCACTACCTGCGGTTCCTCGACCTGATCGGGGTCCGGCTGTTCCCGCCGGCCGCGGCGCGCGCCGACGTGACGTTCTGGCTCTCGGCCGCCCGGGACGTCCCGGTGGTCGTCGCGGGCGGCAAGCAGGTCGCGAGCGTGCGCACCGAGGTCGAGGACCCCGTGGTGTTCACCGTCGAGCGGACGCTGACCATCGTGCCGTGCTCGTTCGCGCACCTGGCGACCAGCACGTCCGGCACCGGCCTGCCGCCGGTCGACCGCACCGACGAGCTGCTCGTCGGCGGCGGTCCCGCGGCGTTCGCCGAGACCCCCGCCCCCGGTGACGCGGTCTGCTTCGGGCTGTCGGACGCCGTTCCCGGCTGCGCGGTGCTGCTGCGGATGGACTGCGAAGTCGAGGGCCAAGGCGTCGACCCGCGCGACCCGCCGTGGCTGTGGGAGGCCTGGGACGGCAGCGGCTGGGTGGCGTGCGAGGTGGACCGGGACAGCACCGGCGCGTTCAACCGCGCCGGGGACATCGTGGTGCACGTCCCGCCCGGGCACACGATGTCGGTGCTGGCCCGCCGGCGCGCGGGGTGGCTGCGGTGCCGGCTGGTCGAGGCCAAGGAGAACCAGCCGTTCTACCAGCGTTCGCCGCGGCTGCACGCGGTCGAGGCCTCGACCATCGGCGGCACGGCCACCGCCGTGCACGCCGAGATCATCCGCAACGAGATCGTCGGGACCTCCGACGGCACCCCGGGCCAGCGGTTCCCGCTCGGCCGGCCGCCGGTGGTCGCCGGGGACGGCGAGCTGGTCGTGGAGGTCTCGGGCCCGGACGGCTGGCAGCAGTGGACCGAGGTCCGCTCGTTCGCCGGCTCCGGCCCGGACGACCGGCACGTCGTGCTCGACCGGATCGGCGGCGAGGTCGTGTTCGGTCCCGCGGTGCGCGAGCCCGAGGGCGGCCTGCGCTACTACGGTGCCTTCCCGGCCAAGTCCGCCGCGATCCGCGTCCCCGAATACCGCTCCGGCGGCGGGCGGCGCGGCAACGTCGCCCGCGAGGTCCTCGAGGTGCAGCGGGACCCGATCCCGTTCGTGAGCAGCGTGGTGAACCGCCGTCCGGCGATCGGCGGGGTGGACGGCGAATCCGTGCAGGACGCGCAGGTCCGCGGTCCGCTGCTGCTGCGCACCCGCGACCGCGCGGTCACGGCCGAGGACTACGAGCAGCTCGCGCGGGAGGCGGCACCGGAGGCGGCGCGGGTGCGGTGCATCCCGGCGCACGGCTCCGACGGCCGCGAAACCGGCGCGATCCGGGTCCTGGTCGTGCCGGCGGTGCCCGACACCGGCGAGCTCGCGTTCGGCACCCTGATGCTGGACGCCGGCATGCGTGCCCGGATCGAACGCCACCTCGACGAACGGCGCTGCGTGGGCGCGCTGGTGTCGGTGGAGCCGCCGTTCTACCAGGGCGTCACGGTGGTCGCGCGGCTGCGGGCCCGGCGCCGGACGACCGCGGGCACGCTCGGCGCGCGGGCGACCCAGGCCCTCTACGACTACTTCAACCCGCTGCGCGGCGGCCCGGACGGCGACGGCTGGCCGTTCGGGCGTCCGGTGCAGTCGGGCGAGGTCTTCGCGGTGCTGCAACGGCTGCCCGGCGTCGAACTGGTCGAGGACGTGCGCCTGTTCGCCGCGAACCCGATCACGCGCGAACGCGGCGACCAGGTCGACCGGCTCGACCTGCCGCCCCAGGCGCTCGCGTTCTCGTTCGGGCACCAGGTGCGCGTGCGGGAGGCCGGCGCATGAGGACGGGGATCCCGGGGCTGCCCAGTGCGCACCCGCTCGGCGAGCAGCTGCCCGCCGTCTACGCCGACGACCGGTTCGTGCGGGGCTTCACCAGCGCGCTCGACGAGGTCCTCGCCCCGGTCCTGTCCACATTGGACAACTTCGCCGGCTACCTGGACCCGGGGGTGGCGCCCGAGGACTTCGTCGGCTGGCTGGCGCACTGGGTCGCGCTGCGCGTCGACGAGAGCTGGAGCCCCGAGCAGCTGCGGCAGCTGGTGACGCGCTCGGTCGAGCTGCACCGGTGGCGCGGCACCCGGCGTGGCCTGGCCGAGCACGTGGGGCTGCTGACCGGCGGCGCGGTCGAGGTGACCGACAGCGGTGGCGTCGTCGGCTCGCCGACGCCCGGCGCGCCGCTGCCGGACCCGGGACCGGCCTGGGTGCAGGTGCGGGTCCGGGTGCCCGGCGCGGCCCGGGTGGACCGGCGGCGGCTGACGGCGGCGGTCGTGGAGGCGGTGCCCGCCCACGTGCGGGTCGCGGTGGAAGTGGTGGAGGGGTAGCGGATGGTCATCTACGCGGAGTGCGGGCACCAGGGTCCCGCCGACGTCGAGTTCTGCGGCGAGTGCGGCCGGTACCTGAAGTGGGACGACGACGGCCCGGTCGCGGTGCGGGCGCAGCCGGTGGTGCAGCAGCAGGTCGTGCAGCCCGCCGAGCCGCTCGCCCCGGTCCGGCAGCCGGTGCAGCAGACCGTCGAGGACGAGGTCCTCCACCCGGGCGACCTCATCTGCGGCCGGTGCGGCAAGGGCAACGCGCCCACGCGCAACTTCTGCGGCCGGTGCGGGGCGTCGCTGGCCGAGTCCGAGGTCGTCAAGACGTCGTGGTGGCGACGGCTGTTCGGCCGGAAACCGAAGCAGCACAAGGCGGGCGAGCGGCCGGGCAAGGACGGCGTCCGCCGCCGGACCGGCCGGGCCGGGGCCGCGCGCCGGACCGTCGGCAAGGTGATCCGCCGGGCGGTCGCGGTGGCACTGGTGCTCTCGGCGCTGGTCTACGCGCTCTACCAGCCGTTCCGCGGGGCGATCAACACCGCCGCGACCGGACTGTGGAGCCAGGTCACCGGCATCTTCGAGGCCAAGCTCAACCCGGTCCACCCGGTCAAGGTGACCGCGACCGCGCAGGTCGCCGGGCACGCGGCACCACTGGTCACCGACAACGCCAAGAACACGTTCTGGGCGGCCCCGACCGACCGGGAACCCGCGCTGGTGTTCACCTTCGACCACCCGGCTGACCTGCGGAAGGCGATCGTCTACTCCGGCGACGCCGCGAACTTCCAGGCGGAGCACCGGCCGCAGAAGCTGCACCTGGTGTTCTCCACCGGCAAGACCTACGACATGGCGCTGGCCGACACGCCGGACGCCCAGGAAGTCCCGATCGAGAACAGCGAAGGCGCGACCAGCGTCGAGCTGCACGTGGTCGGGCTGCACCGCTCGCTCAACGGCACGGACGTCGCGATCTCCGAGATCGAGCTGTTCGAAGCCGGCTGAGTGATCGACAGCTTGGGGAGGACCGACCATGCGCGCGAACCGAGCGGTGGCGGGTGTCGCGGTCGTCGCGGTGCTCGGCGGCTGGGCGATCAGCGGAGCGCTCTCGCCGACCGCGGCGCAGGCACCGCCACCGGCGGCGCCCTACCGCATCGGGTACGTCAGCGAGGCCACCACCGGCCTGTTCCAGGCGACCGGTGACGGCGCGCAGGCGGCGTTGCCCCGCGGGACCGGGAGCGTCGACGCCGACGCGTCCGCCGGCACCGGGGGCGTCGTGTGGGTGAGCCACCGCGCCGCTTCGCCCGGGGGCGCCGAGCGGGACGGCGAGCTCTTCTACCTCGCCGACGGCGGGCGGGTCCCGGTGCGGCTCACCGCCGACGAGACCGTCGACACCCACCCCGCGCTCTCGCCCGACGGCCGCATGGTCGCGTTCGCCTCGGACCGCACCGGCAGCCGGAACCTGTTCGTGATCGGCGTGGACGGCCGCGGCCTGCGCCAGGTGACGTCCGGCCCGGCCGCCGACGACTCCCCGAGCTGGTCGCCCGACGGCACCCGGCTGGCGTTCAGCAGCACGCGCGACGACCCGGCCGGGGACATCTACACCGTCCCGGCCGCCGGCGGGGCGCCGACGCGGCTGACCGCGGACCCGGCCGCGGACACCCAGCCCGCGTGGGGGCCGGCGCGGATCGCGTTCACCACCACGCGCTTCCACCCGGCGGGCGACGTCGTGCTGATGGCCGACACGGGCGGCGCGGTCACCCGCGCGGTGCCCGACCCCGGCGACTCGGCCGAGCCGGCGTGGTCGCCCGACGGTGCCCGCCTGGCGTTCACGACCCACACGCCGGACCCGCTCGGCGATGTCAAGCAGGTCGCCGGCGGCCGCGTCTCGGTCATTTCGGCGCTGCCGGGCATCGGGGAGTCCGAGCCGACGTTCCGCGCGAACGGCCAGCCGGTGTTCACCGAGCTGCGCGGCGGCGGCAGCACCGACATCTGGAGCGCGGACGCGAGCGGCGGCGACCGCCGCGACCTCACCCAGCGCCCGGACGCCGACGAGTTCGACCCGGCGTTCTCCACCGACGGCACACTGCTCGCCTACACCCAGGCCGGCACCGGCGAGGTCAGGGAAACCGCGGTCATGGTGGCGAACGCGGACGGCAGCGCGCCCCGCGCGTTGACCGCCCCGACCGAGGGAACCAAGCGCGAGCGGCACCCGGCGTGGTCCCCGGACGCGACGATGATCGCGTTCACCGACACGGTGTTCGAGAACGAGAGCCCCCGCGATCTCGTCCGCATCGCCCGCGTCGCGGACGGCCGGCTGCTGGGCGAAATCCCGCTGCCGCCGTACTTGCGCGGCGACGATTCGCAGCCGGTGTGGTCGGCCGACGGAACGAAGATCACCCTCACCCGCGCGGCGACGCGGGTACCGCCGCCGGGACCGTCCAGAGTGGACCCGGCGGTGGTGGACATCCCCGTCGGCCGCGGCACTTCGGAGTCGATCGCCAAGACGGTGCAGACCGACCGCGTTCCGCCGCGGCCGGACATCGTGCTGCTGATGGACCAGACCGCCTCGATGGGCAAGATCCTCGACGAGATGAAGGGCAAACTGCACAACGTCATCGGCACCATCCACGACAAGGAGCCGGAGGCTCAGTTCGCGGTGGCGGCGTTCGGTGACCGGGGCGATCCCATCGAGCCTCCGGCGAACCCCGCGCCGCTCGGGCGGCTCTTCCAGGTCCAGCAGGATCTGATCACGGCCGACGACGCGGGCTCGACCAAGCTGGACGAGGCCTTCGCCCGGATCAAGCAGAAGGACGGCGACGACACCCCGGAGGACTGGATCTACGCGCTGCACAAGCTCGCCACCGGCGCCGTCCACTTCCGGGAGAACAGCAGCCGGATCATCGTGCTGGTCGGCGACGCCACCAGCCACGACCCCAGCGGCAACCCCGAACGCGACGCCGTCGCGACCCGCCTGTCGGCCAGTGCCGAGCTGCTGGGCGCGAAGATCAAGCTGGTCGCGGTGCCCGTGGTCACCGGCGGGAGCGCGAAAGATCCCGATTACGGGCTGGACCGCAAGCAGCAGGCGACCGACACCGTCCGCGAGGTCGGGGGCGTGGTCACCCAGACCAGTGACGAGAAGTCGGTCGCGGACGCCATCATCGCGGGCATAGGTGACCTGCCGGTCTCGGTGCTGCCGGTGCCGTCCTGCGACCCCAGCCTGACCCTCACCTTCGATCCCGCCGGGCCCCGGCGGGTGCCCGGCGGAACGCCCGCGAAGTTCGCCGAGACCGCCACCGTATCGGATTCCGCGCCGCTCGGCGCGCTGCTGCACTGCCGGGTGGAATTCCGGATCGACGGCGAGGACTTCGTGCGCGCCGGCTACACCGAAGACGTCACCGTGCGGGTCAAGGATCCCCGGCTGCCGCTGATCACCGTGCACGACAAGACCGTGCCCGGGACCGCCCCGACCGTCATCGACTACCCGGCGACCGCCGTCGACGCCGACCGCGAAACCACGATCACGCCCTTCTGCACCCCGTCCTCCGGCAGCCTGTTCCCCGTCGGGGCCACCACCGTCACCTGCACGGCGACCGGGCGGAACGGCACCGCCACCGAGACCGCCGTCATGGCGGTCGACCCGGGCGGGCAACGGCAGGAGCTGTGGCAGGCCGAGATCGCCCCGGCGCCCGACAGCGTCGTCACCGGGACCCAGCGGGACCTCTCACCGTCGTTCGGAGAGCCGTGCGGCACCGGGCGGCAGGCCTCGGCCGACGTGTCACCCGATGGCGCCACGATCGTGTTCCAGAACGACAGCCGGCTGATCTGCGCCGCCCCCGCCGGCGGCGGACCCGCGCGGGTCCTGGTGCAGAACGCCGGCTTCGTCGACAACCCCGCCTGGTCGCCAGACGGCAGACTCGTCGCCTTCGACAGCGCGCTCAGTGAAGCCCCCTCGAGCATCCGGGTCGTGCCGTCGGCCGGGGGTGCGTCCACGCTCCTGATCGACGGACCCGGCGGGGCGTCGCAGCCGGTGTTTCAGCGGATCGCCGACGTCGGGGTGAGCGCGACCGCCCTCCCGGCCGCGATCGCCTTCGGCGGCCTCACGACGTTCGAGTTCGTGGTCACCAACCACGGCGCCGCGGCCACGTCCGGGACCGGGCTGTTCGTTCGGCTGACGGCCGGGTTGCGCCCGCAGGCGCCCCTCACCACCGCCGGCACCTGCACACCCGAGCTGGTCTGCACGTTCGGCTCGCTCGCGCCGGGCGCCCAAGTACGGGTGCGGTTCAGCGCCGCCGGCGTGGTGGCCGGCCCGCAGGCCGCGACCGGCACGGTCACCACCGCCGGCGGGGACGCCGACGCGCGGGACAACTCCGCCACCGCGGTCGTCACCGTCGCCGAAAAACCGGCGCCACCGGTCACGCCGGGGTCGCTGTCGCTGGGGATGGCGGTGTCGGCGGTGCCGCTGTTCGTCGGCGGCGACGACGTCGTGCTGACCTTCCTGGTGCACAACGGTTCCGGCGCCCCGATGCCGGACGTCGGCCTGGCGGTCCAGCTGCCGCCGCCGCTGCCCGCGACGTCGGTGACGCCGGGGTGCGCGCCGAGCGGCGTCAGCTGCGCCCTCGGGACGCTCGCACCCGGGCAGACGACCGAGGTCCGGGTCGCGCTGGCGGCCAAGTCAGCCGTGGACGCGCCGGTGTCGGCCACGATCGCCACGACCGGGCCGGACACCACCGCCGCCGACAACACGGCGAGCGCGCGCGTGGTGATCCGGCAGCCGGTGGTGGCCGTGGACCCGGGGATCGGCCCGCTCGGCTTCGTGCCGCGCGTGACGGGCACGGACTTCCCGCCGGGCGCGACGGTCCGGCTGGCGTGGTCGGCCGGCATCTCGGCGACCCCGGGGCTGGTGGCGGTGGGCGCGGACGGGAAGTTCCAGACCCAGTTCCTGATCTTCCACCACGACCTGATCGGGCCGCGCACGGTGTCGGTGGCTCCGGTGATCGGGCCGAAGTTCCAGGCGGTGCGGTCGAATCCGATCCTGGTCGTCCTGCGCACGGAACAGCCGCCGTTCATCACCCGCGGCTGAACCGCGGGCTCCGGCGAACCGCTGCCCGTACGGGCAACCACCGGCGCACGGCCGCACACCCGTCCGCCGGTGCCGCACCGGGTGGCGGGCGCGGAGACTTCCCCGCATGGGAGCAACGGCGACGCTGTCCGAAGCCGGCCTGGTCGCGGAACCGGGCGAGGAGACGACCTGCTCGGTGACCATCCGCAACGCCGGGCAGGTCGTCGACCAGTTCGCGGTCGACGTCGTGGGCGACGCGAGTGGCTGGGCCACCGCGGAACCGGCGACGGTCAACCTGATGCCGGGGGAGACGGGCACGGTCACCGTGCGCTTCGCCCCACCGCGGTCCTCCGACGTCCCCGCCGGGACGATCCCGTTCGGGGTCCGGGTGTTCTCGACCGAGGACCCCGCCGGCTCGGTCGTCGAGGAGGGCACCGTCCAGCTCGGCGCGTTCACCGACGTGACCGCCGAGATCGTCCCGGCGAAGGTGGAAGCCGCTTCCAAGGCCGATTTCGAGGTCGCCGTCGACAACCGGGGCAACCGGCCGGTGGCGGTGGAGCTGAGCCCGCTCGACCCGGAGGACGAGCTGGAGTTCCGGCTCGAACGCGAGCGGGCCGACTTGGCGCCCGGCACGGCCGCGTTCCTCCGGATGCGCGCGAAGCCCCGGAAACGGTTCCTGCGCGGGCAACCCGTGCGGCACCGCTTCCAGGTGTTCGTCACCGCCGACGGCGGCGAGCCGCTCAAGACCGAAGGCACCATGGTGCAGCGCCAGCTGCTGCCCAAGTGGCTGCTGCCGGCGCTCGCCGCGCTGCTGGTGCTCCTGCTGGCCCTGGTGACGCTGTGGTTCACCGTGCTGCGGCCGGCGGTGAAGTCCGCCGCCCGGGAAGCCGCCCAGGAGCAGAACCAACAGGTCGTGAAGGCCGCGCAGGACGCCGGCGCCGGGGCCGATCAGGCGAAGAAGAACGCCGACCAGGCCAAGCAGAACTCCGAGCAGGCGATGAAGGCCGTCGGCCTGACCCCGCCGGGCGAGAACACCGGCGGGGGTACCGCCAACGACGGCACCACCCCGAGCCGGGTCAACGCCGCCGCCGGGACACCGACGGACTTCCGGGTGGCCGCGGACGCGAACATCGACTCGAACGTCAACCGGTTCGCCGAGTTCCCCTACACGATGCCCGACCCGAACAAGACGCTCGTGATCACCGACCTGATCCTGCAGAACCCGCGCGGGGACACCGGAACCCTGCGGCTGCTGCGGGATTCCGGTGGCACCAAGAGCGTCCTGCTGGAGGTCGGCCTCGCCAACTTCCGCGACCTCGACCACCACTGGCTGCAGGCCTGGCGGTTCCAGCCGGGGGAGAAGATCGTGCTCGCGGTCAGCTGCCAGAACCCGGGCGACCGCGGCCACTGCACGCCGTCGGTGTCCTTCTCCGGCCGGGTCGAGTAGGCGGTGTCAGATCAGGCCTTCGCGCATGGCGAACGCCACCGCGTGGGCGCGGTTGCGCAGCTGGAAGCGGTTGGTGATGTCGTGCAGGATCGACTTCACCGTCCGCTCGGAGTAGCTCAGCTGGTCGGCGATCTCCTTGGTCTCGAAGCCGTCGGCGACCAGCCGCAGCACCCGGGTCTCGCGCTGGGACATCCCGGCGAGGTCCCACCCGTTCGGGTGCAGCACGTCCCGTTGCAGGCGGGACACCCGGGACAGCAGGCGGCCGAGCAGGTCGGGCGGCAGCGCGCCGTCGCCGGCGGCGGCGGTCTTGACGAGCCGGACGAGGGTGTCGGGCGTGGCGTCGGCCCGGCGGATGATCGCCGACACGCCGTTGCCGACGACGTCGAGCAGTTCCGAGTCCTCCACTTCCCCGGCGACCAGGACGATGCCCGCGTGGCTGGCGCACTGGAGGCTGCGCAGCAGCTGCCGGGCTTCCTCGTTGAGGCGTTCGACGATGACCAGCACCACGGCGTGGTCGCCGCCGTCCTCGTCGGCGAAGCGGATTTCGGGGCGTGACCGCAGCGCGGCGGTGACGCCCGCGCGGGTGATGGTGTCGGTGGCGTGCAGCAGCACCGGAACCTGGTCGGTGATCATCGGTGAAGCCCTCCCTCGGACGATGTCGGTTCCCAGGATCGGGGGTGCGGGGTCCCGCCGAACAGGGAGGAGGAGTCCCGACCTGTCCCGCTTTCCTTACTCCGATCGGGCAATGCCGGCTTCTCTGGCCTTGGCGATGGCTTGGGCGCGGTCGGTGACCCGGAGTTTGCGGAAGATGTGGGAGACGTGGTTGCGCACGGTTTTCTGGCTCAGCACCAGCTGGTCGGCGATCGAGGCGTTGCCCATGCCGCGCGCGATGAGCAGCATGATTTCCTTTTCGCGCGCGGTGAGCCGCGGGAACGATTCGTCGCGCGGGGTCGCGGTGCCCAGCAGGGACAGCACCCGGGTGGCGATCGCCGGGCTGAAGATGGCTTCGCCGTCGCCGATCACCCGGACGGCGCGGATGATCTGCTCGTTGCGCGCGCCCTTGAGCAGGTAGCCGCGGGCGCCCGCGCGCATGGCGGCGAACACCGCGGCTTCGTTTTCGAACATGGTCAGCATGAGCACGCCGGTGTGCGGGGCGGCGGCGACGATCCGACGGGTCGCTTCGACGCCGTCGAGGTCCGGCAGGTTCAGGTCCATCAGGACGACGTCGGGTTCCAGCCGGTGCGCCAGTGCGACGGCAGTGTGGCCGTCGGCGGCTTCCCCGGCGACCTCCATGCCGTCGGTGCCGTCGAGCAGCGCGTGCAGCGCCGCCCGGAAGACGGGGTGGTCGTCGACGACGAGGACGCGCAGGGTGCCGAACACGGCGTCACGCCTTGGCGAGCGGGAGCCAGGCGGCGATCCGCGTGCCGCCCGAGGGAACCGGCTCGACCCGGCAGCCGCCGCCGAGGTCGCCGGCGCGTTCGCGCATCGACCGCAGCCCGGTCCCGCCGAGCGTGGGCAGTGCCTCGCCGTCGGTGCCGACCCCGTCGTCGACGATCTCCACGTGCAGGTCACCGTCTCGGGGCCAGAGGTGGACGGTGCACTGGCGGGCACCGGAGTGGCGGGCGACGTTCACCAGGGCCTCCCGGATGATCCGGTACGCGGTGACTTCGACTTCCGCGGCCAGCGGCGGCAGTTCGGCGTGGACCTCGACGTCGACGCGCAGCGGGCCGTGTTCGGCGGGCACCCGGTCGGTGAGCGCTTCGGCGTACCGCCGCACGGCCAGGACGAGCCCGGCTTCGTCGAGCGCCGGCGGCCGCGCGTCGGCGACGATGCGGCGCAGGTCGGTGATGGCGCGGTAGAGCTCGTCCTCGAGCCGCGCCAGCAGATCCCCGGCGGCCACGCGGTCCCGGGCGATCAGGTCCCGGGCGGCGCGCAGCCCGAGCACGGCGACGGCGAGCGTCGGCCCGAGGCCGTCGTGCAGATCGGTGAGCACCCGTTTGAGCCGGTCTTCATACCCGGCAGGAGCAACGAAGTCGGCGACGACGAACGTCCGGCGCATTTCCACCCCCCGTCCGGCGGAACGGACCGAGCTCCCGGGCGCAAGGCGGAGAGCCGGCTCGTGCGGGCGGCCCAACCGGCGTTGCGCTGTTTCGCGTAGCAGGGTGGTTACCCGTTGTACTAGTCGTCGCATCCGGTTCCGGCGTTTCACCCCGGACGCCCGGGTAAGGTCACGGAACTGTTTCGATATGGGGGTGCGAGTAACGGGAGCGGCCGAGTGGCGCAGAAAACCGGGGCGCGCGGAAATCGATTCATGAACTGCGCCGCGACCTGGTCGGAATCCGACGAAAAACGGTGCCGCCGGGTCCGATCGATCGGACCCGGCGGCACCGGTGGAGACTTTCCTCAGCTGCCCTGGTTGGCCCACCAGGTCTGGCCGGCCTCGGGCAGCGTGGAGATCGGGTCGTAGTACGGGTACCGGCGCTGCAACGCCTCCGGGTCCTCCAGCTCGATCCCGGTGCGGTAGTTCTTGGTCCAGTAGGAAATCCCCAGCTCCCGGTCGTACTCGGCCAGCTGGTGCACCCACCGCTTCCCGACATAAGGCACGTCGCACACGATGCGCGGCGTCGCGTAGCCCGGCAGGTAGCCCATGATCGAATGCTGCAGCTCCTGGGCTTCCCAAACAGCGACCCGCCAGTGCTCCGCGTTCGGGATCATGTCGCACATGTAGAAGTAGTACGGCAGGATGTTCGCTTCCCCTTGCAGCGCAAAGCAAAGGTCCAGCAGCGCCGCCGGGGTCGCGTTCACCCCGCGCATCAGCACGCCCTGGTTGCGGACGTCGCGGACGCCGACGTTGAGCGCCGTCTGGGCGGCCTCGGCCACCAGCGGCGTCACCGACTGCGCGTGGTTGACGTGGGTGTGGATCGCCAGGTTGACGCCGCGGCGCTGGGCGGTCACGGCGACGCGCTCGAGGCCTTCGACGACCTTCGGCTGCAGCCAGTGCTGCGGCAGCGCCGCCAGGGCCTTGGTCGCCAGGCGGATGTCGCGGACGGTGTCGATGTCCATCAGGCGCATCAGGAACGACTCCAGCTGCGGCCACGGCACGTTGGCGACGTCGCCGCCGGAGACCACGACGTCGCGCACACCCGGGGTCTTCTTCAGGTAGGCGATCATCGCGTCCTGGCGGTCGACCGGCTTGAGCGTCAGCTTGTGCTTCTCGACCGTCTCCGTGGAGTTGCCGACGAGGTCCATCCGGGTGCAGTGGCCGCAGTACTGCGGGCAGGTCGAGATCATCTCGGCCAGCACCTTGGTCGGGTAGCGGTGGGTCAGGCCCTCCACGACCCACATCTCCGCCTCGTGCAGCGAGTCCCGCTCGGAGTGGGGGTGGCTCGGCCACGTGGCGTCGCGATCACTCTTGACCGGGAGCATGTAGCGGCGGATCGGGTCGGCGTAGAACGCCTCGGTGACCTTCGCCGGGTCGGTGCCGGCCGTGGGCGCCATCGTGTTGAGCATCTGCGGCGGCAGCAGCATCGACATCGTCGCCAGCTCGCGCTGGTCGGCGAGCAGGTCGTCGTAGAAGCGCTCCTCCAGCAGGTCGCCCATCAGCGCGCGCAGCTGCTTGACGTTGCGGACGCAGTGCACGCGCTGCCACTGCGCGTCGCGCCACTCGGCGTCGGTCACGTCGTGCCAGCCGGGGAAGCGGCGCCAGTCGGGTTCCACCAGCTCGGCGCGGGCGTACTCGTAGGGCTGGTCAAAGGCGGCGGCAGGCGTCACAGGTTCCTGGATCGCAGTCACTTGTACTCCTAGTCGTCGGGAACACGTTAAAATATCCTGCCACAACGCTCTCACGACGTAAATCTTCCTGCATGCTGGGGTGGGTTCCCCCAGGTGCAGTAGGCCCGGTGGACCGGGGCAGACTCAGGGGTGTGACGGACGAACACACGACGCTCCTGCTCGGCGGGCGCGTCTACACCCCCGCCGGCCCGGACGCCACGGCGATGGCGGTCACCGGCGGCACCGTGGTCTGGGTCGGCCAGGACGCCCCGGCCCGCGCCCTGCACCCGGACGCCGAGATCGTCGAGCTCGACGGCGCCTTCGTCGCCCCCGCGTTCGTGGACGCGCACGTCCACGCCACCGCCACCGGCCTGCACCTGACCGGCCTCGACCTCACCGGTGTCCGCGGCGGCGCCGAGCTGCTGGCCCGCGTGCGCGACGCCGTCGTCCCCGGCCAGGTCCTGCTCGCCCACGGCTGGGACGAAAGCGCCTGGACCGACCCACGCCTGCCCAGCCGCGCCGAGCTCGACGACGCCGCCGGCGGGACGCCCGTCTACCTCAGCCGCGTCGACGTCCACTCCGCGCTGGTCTCCACCGCGCTCGTCGAGCTGGCCCCGGCCGCCCGGGACGCCGACGGCTGGTCGCCCGACGGCCCGCTGACCCGCGCCGCCCACCACGCCGTCCGCGCGGCCGTGCGCGCCGCGATCACCCCGGACCAGCGCGAACGCGCCCAGCGGGCATTCCTCGCCGAAGCCGCGAAGCAGGGCATCGTCAGCGTCCACGAATGCGCCGGACCGGACATCTCCGGCCGCGACGACCTCGCCGCCCTGCTCGCCCTCGCCGGCCCCGGCACGCCCGAGGTCGTCGGCTACTGGGGCGAACTCGGTGCGGTGGACACCGCCAAGACGCTCGGCGCCCGCGGCCTGGCCGGCGACCTGTTCGTCGACGGCGCCCTCGGCTCCCACACCGCCGCCCTGACGCAGCCCTACGCCGACCACGCGGGCGAAGGCACGCTCTACCTCGACGCGCACCGCATCGGCGAGCACCTGGCCGCCAGCACCGAAGCCGGGCTGCAGGCCGGGTTCCACGTCATCGGCGACGCCGCCGTCGCCGAGGTGGTCGAAGGCTTCCGGCTCGCCGAAAAGGAAGTCGGGCAGCGCGCCCTGGCCGCCCGCCACCACCGCCTCGAGCACCTGGAGATGGTCACCGCCGAGCAGGCCAAGCAACTGGCCGGCTGGGGCGCCGTCGCCTCGATGCAGCCGCTGTTCGACGCCCTCTGGGGCGGCGAAGACGGTATGTACGCCGAACGGCTCGGCGCGGACCGCGCGGCCGGGCTCAACCCGTTCGCCACGCTCGCCGCCGAAGGCGTCCTGCTGGCCTTCGGCTCGGACGCGCCCGTCACGCCACTGGACCCGTGGGCGAGCGTCCGCGCCGCCGCCTACCACCGGACCCCGGGCGCCGGCCTGTCCCCGCGCGCGGCGTTCACCGCCCACACCCGGGCCGGGCACCGCGCGGCCGGGGTCAACGACGGCGTCACCGGCAGCCTCGTCCCCGGCGCCCCGGCGCACTACGCGATCTGGGACGCGACCGACCTCGTCGTCGCGACGCCGGACAGCCGCGTGCAGCGCTGGTCCACCGACCCGCGCGCCGGCGTGCCGCCCCTGCCGCGCCTGGAACCGGACGCCACGCTGCCGCGCTGCCTGCGCACGGTCCGCGCGGGTGCCGTCCTCCACGACGCGATCTCCTAGAGTTGGCACCGTGGCAGTCACCGTGGCCGACCCCGAACCGGGCGCCCCGCACCAACCTTCGCGAACCCGGCGGTTCCCGCGTGCCTGGCTGGTGCGCCTGGCCGCCGCGCTGGTGTCCGGCTTCGCCTACTACCTGAGCTTCGCGCCGCGCCCGCTGTGGTGGCTTGCGCCGCTGGCGTTCGCCGGGTTCGCGCTCGTGCTGCGCGGGCGCACCTTCCGCGGCGCGTTCGGCTACGGCTTCGCGTTCGGGTTCGTGTTCTTCCTGCCGCTGCTGACGTGGCTGCTGGACTTCCTGGGCCCCGACTTCGGGCCGTGGCCGTGGCTGGGCCTGTCGTTCGCGCTGGCGCTCTACTACGGCCTGGCCGGCGGTCTCATCACGTGGGTGTCCCGGCTGCCCCTCGCGCCGCTGTGGGCCGCGCTGGTGTTCATCGCGCTGGAGACCCCGCGCGCGTGGTTCCCCTTCGGCGGCTTCCCGTGGGGCCGGGTCGCCTTCAGCCAGCCCGAAGGCGCGTTCCTGCCCCTTGCCTCCATCGGCGGCGCGCCCTTGGTCGGCCTCGCCGTCGTCCTCAGCGGCTTCTGCCTCGCCGCGCTCGCCGCACGGCTGTGGGAGACGCGCAAGCTCACCCGGCCGGCCGTCTTCGCCGCGGTGGGCACGCTGCTGCCCGTGGTGGCCGGCGCGGCGCTGTGGCCGGCCGTCGGCACCGGCGCGCAGGACGGCGAACTGACCGTCGCGACCGTGCAGGGCGACGCCCCGAACATCGGGCTGGCGCTGCAGGGCGAGCGCGTGGTGCTGCGCCGCAACACGATCGCCGAGAGCCAGCGGCTGCTCGACGCCGTCCGCGCCGGCCGGGTCCCGAAACCGGACCTGCTGCTGTGGCCGGAGAGCGCAACGACCGTCACCGGGCCCGACCCCCAGGTCGACCAGCTCGTGGCGAGCTTCGGCGTGCCCGCCCTGATCGGCGCGCTCTACGAGCTGCCCGACGGGCACCTGCAGAACTCGGTCATCGCCTGGGACCCGCGCACCGGGCCGGGACTGCGCTACGCGAAGCAGCAGCTGGTGCCCTTCGGCGAGTACGTGCCCGCCCGCAAGGTCGCCGAGCTCGTCACGCCGTTCCTCGACCAGGAGACCGTCGACATGGTCCCCGGCGACGGCGCCAACCAGGCCATGGCCGTCGCGGGGACGAAGGTCGGCATGTTCGTCTGCTACGAGGCCGCGTTCGACTACCCGGGCCGCGACGCGGTCCGCGACGGCGCCGAGCTGCTCGTGGTGCCGACCAACAACGCCTGGTACGGCGAGAGCGAGATGAGCGTCCAGCAGCTGGCCATGTCGCGGCTGCGGGCGGTCGAACACGGCCGCGCGGTCGTGGTGTCCGCCGTCTCAGGTGTGAGCGCGATTGTCGCCCCGGACGGGACGGTTACCAGCTCAACGGGCCTTTTCACCGCGGATTCCCTGGTCGGGCGCGTCCCGCTGCGGACGCAGACTACGCTGTCGGATCGACTCGGTGCGTGGACGGAGTACGGGGTGCTGGCACTGGCGATCGCCGGGGTGGCCGGCGGGCTCGTGCTCCGTTTTCGCACCCGGCGCACCAGCGCCGGCACGGCAGGGGAAGCGGCGGACTGACCGCCGCGGATATCGGAGGAGCACGGATGTCGCAGGCGCCGCGGGGGGCCCGGGGAATCGAGCCGGTGCTGGTGGTGATCCCGACGTACAACGAGCGGGAGAACCTCGGCCCGATCCTGGATCGCCTGCACAAGGTACTCCCGGACGTGCACGTGCTCGTGGTGGACGACGGGAGCCCGGACGGCACCGGTGAGCTGGCCGACGAGCGCGCGGCCGCCAACGACCACGTCCACGTGCTGCACCGCACGGAGAAGGCGGGCCTCGGCGCCGCCTACATCGCCGGGTTCCGCTGGGGCCTGGCGCGCGAGTACAACACGATCGTCGAGATGGACGCCGACGGCTCGCACGCGCCGGAGGACCTGCCGCGCCTGCTGGACGCCGTCGGCGACGCCGACCTGGCGATCGGGTCGCGGTACGTGCCCGGTGGCGCCGTGGTGAACTGGCCGCTGAAGCGCCAGGTCCTCTCGCGCGGCGCGAACCTCTATTCGCAGGTCGCGCTGGGCATGCGCACCCGCGACATCACCGCCGGGTTCCGCGCCTACCGCCGTCCGGTGCTGGAGAAGCTGGCGCTGGACGAGGTCAACTCGCACGGCTACTGCTTCCAGATCGACCTGACCATCCGCACGGCCGACGCCGGGTTCGAGATCGTCGAGGTGCCGATCACCTTCACCGAGCGCGAGATCGGCGAGTCGAAGATGGACGGCTCGATCATCCGCGAGGCCTTCCTGCGGGTGGCCACGTGGGGCGCCGAGCGGCGCTGGCAGCAGCTGCGCCGCCTGGTCAAGCGCGGCTGAGCCGCGCGGTCACGATCCACGTCCGGGCGCCCAGCAGCACGCCGTCCGGGGTCTCGTGGGCGGCGAAGGCGGCTTTGAGCCGGCTCGCCGCCTGCTCGGTGGGCCGCAGCTCCTGGACGTCCTTGAGACCGAGCGCGAACTCGCACGCCGTCGCCGCGTCGGGCCCGTAGCAGACGGGCTCGCGCAGCTCGGTGAACTCGACGTCGCCGAACCCGGCCCCTTCCAGCAGCGCGTGCGTGCGGCCGCGGTCGCCGAGGGAGAAGTGCGGCCCGGCGGGTGGCGGGGTGGTGCCGGGCGCGACGGCGTCGTGCAGCACCGAGTACCACTCGTTGCGGTCCCGCTCCTGCCACACCAGCAGCACCAGGCGCCCGCCCGGCCGCAGGGCGCGGGCGAGGTTGGCGAACGCGGCGGGCGGGTCGGTGAAGAACATCGCGCCGAACCGGCTGAGCACGACGTCGAACGCGGCCGGCGGGAACTCGTGGGTCTGCACGTCGGCGACCTCGAAGCTCGCCCCGCCGAGTTCGCGGGCCTTGGCGATCGCCTGCTCGGAGACGTCGACGCCCAGCGCGGTCGCGCCCGCCCGCGCGGCTTCGCGCGTGGACTCGCCGGTGCCGCAGCCGACGTCGAGGACGTCCTCGCCCGGCTTGACCGCGGCGGCCGCGGCGAAGCGCTGGTTGTGCGGGCGCACCTCGGCGTCGAACAGCGCCGCGAACCGGACCCGGTGTTCACTCACGTCGTCTTCTCCCGTTCTCGGCCATCATGGGGCGGATGACGACCATCGTGGCCTTCCACGCGCACGCCGACGACCCCGTGCTGCTCAGCGGCGGCACCCTGGCCCGCGCGGCGGCCGACGGGCACCGGGTGGTGGTCGTCGTGGCCACCGACGGCATGGCCGCCGAACACCCGACCCCGCGCTGGGCCGAGCTGGAGGCGAGCGCGGCCATCCTCGGCGTCCGGCGCGTCGTGCACTTGGGGTACGCCGACAGCGGGCACGGGCCGGAGCTGTACGCGGACCCGCCCGGGCGGCAGCGTTTCGCCCGCGCCGACACCGAGGAGGCCGCGCACCGGCTCGCCGCGATCCTGCACGAGGAGCGCGCCGACCTGCTGCTCGGCTACGACGCCAACGGCGGCTACGGGCACCGCGACCACATCAAGGTGCACCAGGTCGCCCGGCGGGCGGCGCGGCTGACCGGGACACGGCTGCTGGAGGCCACGCTGCCCCGGGACTTCGCGCAGCGGTTCGTCCGGGTCCTGCGGGCGCTGCGGATCCCGTTCGACTACGACGCCGAAGCGCTCGAGCGCGCCTACAGCCCGGCCGCGTCCGTCACGCACCGGTTCGACGTGCGGCGATTCGCCGGGCGCAAGCAGGCCGCGCTGGCGGCGCACGTGTCCGACGTCCGCGGCAGCGGGCGGCTCGCGGCGGTGCTGCGGCTGCTGGTGTGGCTGCCGGCGCCGCTGTTCGCGGTGGTGGCGGGCCGGGAGTGGTACGTCGAGGTCACGCCGGCAGGATCGGAACCAGCTCTGCAAGTTCCTGCACGTTCTCGGCGTCGGTGATCACACCGGCGACGTCGGCGAGGGGCAGGACGGTGAAGCGTGAGGCGGCGCCGATCTTCTCGGCGCTGGCCAGCACGTAGGTGTCGGCGGCGCGCCGGGCGAGGGTGCGCTTCATCGCGGCTTCCTCGGCGTCGCCGGTGGTGAGGCCGGCGTCGGGGTGGACGCCGGTGACGCCGAGGAAGAAGACGTCGGCGCTGATCGCCTGGGCGGCCTCGGCCGCGGCGGCGCCGCAGGTGACCGCGGAGTGCCGGAACAGGCGGCCGCCGAGCAGGAAGACGTCGATGCCCGGGTGGTCGAGCAGGGCGACGGCGACGGTCGGGCTGTGCGTGACGACGGTGGCCTCGAGGTCCCTGGGCAGGGCGTTCGCGACGGCGAGGGTGGTGGTGCCGCCGTCGAGGATGACGGTCGAGCCGGGCCGGACCAGGCCGGCGGCGACGTGGGCGACCCGGTCCTTGCCGTCGACGGCGATGGCCGTCCGGCTCGCGTAGTCGGCCACGGCGGGGGAGACGGGCAGTGCCCCGCCGTAGACGCGCTGGCAGAGCCCGGCGGCGGCGAGGTCGCGCAGGTCCCGGCGGATGCTGTCTTCCGAGACACCCAGCTCGGCAGCAACGTCCTTGGCCAGCACCTTGCCCTCGGTCGCGAGCCGGGCGAGCAGCAGGTCACGGCGTTCCCCGACCAACATGCACGGTCCTCCTTGTTTCTGCCGAGTCCTGCACATTATGGTCGCGGCATGACCTCTTCGACAAGCCTGTCCCGCAATCCGCGTGTCCGGGTGCGGGACGTGGAACTGCTGTCGTCGGCCTGGTACGTCCTGCGCCGCACGACGTTCGACTACCAGCACCGCGACGGCCGCTGGACGACCGAGCAGCGCGAGACCTACGACCGCGGCAACGGGGCGACGGTTCTGCTGTACGACACCGCGGGCGGCACCGTGCTGCTGACGCGCCAGTTCCGCTACCCGGTGTACGTCAACGACCACCCGGACGGCATGTTCCTCGAGACGGCCGCAGGCCTGCTGGACACCGACGACCCGGAGACGGCGATCCGCCGGGAGGCGCAGGAGGAGACGGGCGTGCGGATCGGCGCCCTGGAGCACGTGTTCGACGTGTACACGAGCCCGGGTTCGGTGACCGAACGCCTCCACTGCTACGCGGCGCCCTACGACCCCGCGGACCGCGGGGAAGGCGGCGGGATCGCGGAGGAGGGGGAGGACATCGAGGTGCTGGAGCTGCGCTTCGAGGACGCGCTGAAGATGATCGAGACGGGTGAGATCGCCGACGCGAAGACCATCATGCTCCTGCAGTGGGCAGCCCTGCGGGGCCCGTTTCGCACCGATTAGGTTTCCGCGCCGTGCCCGTCTGTACGGGGGAGACCGACCCACGGAAGGCTGGCACGATGCGGAAACTGACCTTCGGCATGAACCTCACCCTGGACGGCTACATCGCCGCGGCCGGCGACGACATCGGCTGGAGCAACGGGCGCAGCGACGAGCTGTTCGAGTGGTGGCTCGACCGGGAGCGGGCGATCACCCTCTCGCTGTACGGGCGGAAGCTGTGGGAGACGATGAGCTCCGCCTGGCCGACCGGCGACCAGCAGCCGGACGCGACGCCGGCGCAGATCGAGTTCGCGCGGAACTGGCGGGACACGCCGAAGGTCGTCTTCTCCTCGACGGTCGACAAGGTCGACTGGAACACCCGCCTGGTCACCGGCGACGCGGTCGCCGAAATCACCCGGCTCAAGACCGAAGACGACGGCCCGATGAGCATCGGCGGCGCGACGCTCGCCGCGGCCGCCGTGCGGGCCGGGCTGGTCGACGAGTACCTGCTGGTCACCCACCCGGTCCTGGTGGGCGGCGGCACGCCGTTCTTCACGGCGCTGGACAGCTGGGTGAACCTGAACCTCGTCGAGACGCGGACGTTTCCCGGCGGCGCGGTGCTGACCCGGTACGAGAAGAGGTGATCACAGCGCCGGGGGCAGGCCCAGCCAGGGTTTGCCGGTGACGTCGAACCCGGTGAGCTCGGCGATCTTCCCGTCCACGACGTGCAGGAGCGCGACGGCGAACAGCCGGTGCTCCTGCACGTCGGCGGTGCGGACGTACAGCGCGGCGGCAGGCATGCGGTTGACCGTCGTGGTGATCCCGCGCCAGTCGTCGTGGCCGGGCCGGAAGAGCCCACCGGAGACCCAGCCGTCCACCGCCTCTTTGGCCGTCGTGGTCACGGTGCCCGGGTCGGGCAGCATCGCGAAGCGCAGGTCGTCGCGCAGCAGGGCCGTCAGACCCTTGAGGTCGTTGCGCTCGTGGGCGTCGATGTAGGCCTTCACCACGGCGCGCTCGTCGGTCGACAGCTCGTGGGTGGCGGGGCTGCGCCAGTCGAGGCGGCGGTCCGGCAGCTGCTCGCGCACCGTCACGCGCGCCCGTTGCAGTGCGCTGGTGACCGAGGCGACGGTCAGTTCGAGGGTCTCGGCGGCCTTCGGCGCCGGCCAGCCGAGGACGTCGCGCAGGATGAACACCGCCCGCTGCCGCGGCGGCAGGTGCTGGACGGCGACGATGAACGCCAGCTCGAGCGTCTCCCGTGCGACCACCGACTCCTGCGGGTCCTCGGGGAGCATCCGGTCGGGGAAGGGCTGCAGGTACGGCAGCTCGAGGTCCTCGCCCGGCAGCTCGGGTTTGCGCTTGTCCAGGAAGTCGAGGCAGGCGTTCGTCGCGATGCGGTACAGCCAGGTCCGCAGGGCGGCGTGGCCCCGGAACGACTCCCGCTTGTGCCACGCCCGCAGGAACGTCTCCTGCGTCAGGTCCTGGGCGTCCTCGAAGTTCGCGAGCATCCGGTAGCAGTGCACCTGCAGCTCACGCCGGTGCGGCTCGACGAGAAGCGCGAACCGGGCCGCGTCGGTCATGGTCATCGATCCTTCCACCGGTGCCGGGGGTCGGCAGTACTGACGACGCGGCGGCGGATTCCTGATCGGTGACGCCGCCCTCCGGGCAAGCGAAAGGCCCCCGCCGGGGGAGGTGGCGGGGGCCTTTCCGTTGTGGTGGGAGCGGTGGCTACGGGCCGACGCTGGATACGGGCGTTACGCGGACCGGGAGGTCCGGCGGCCCTTCAGCTCGGCGAGACGTTCGTTCAACAGGTCCTCGAGCTCGGGGATCGTGCGCCGCTCGAGCAGCATGTCCCAGTGGGTGCGCGGCGGCTTGACCTTCTTCTGCTCGGGCTGCCCGCCGTCCACGATCTCCGATTCGCTGCCGTGCAGTCGGCATTCCCAGACCGTCGGGATCTCGGCGTCGTCGGAGAACGGCACCTCGAACTCGTGGTTCTTCGGGCAGGCGTAGCGCACGGTGCGGCGTGGGGCGAGGTCGTGGTTGCGGTCGGTCTCGTAGCTGACCGCTCCCAGCCGGCTTCCACGAAGAACACGGTCGGCCATGATGGGTCCTTTCAGTCAGCTCCGGGTGGAGCCAGGGTGATGCTCACCCTATGCAACGACCTGGGGGCCCCGAGGATTCCCGGGACACCATGTCGTTGCTCACGATGAGCTGCGTCACCCAACGGCATCAGCTTCCTCTAGTAGGAGGCGTTTCGCGCTCCGGCGTGACGTCAATACGGCCTTCTTAGTGCTGATATCCCCCGGATGGGCTACTGGCGCCCATGTCAGGTCAACCGTAACTGACCGTGACGACCAGTAACGGGCCCCAAGTCACCCGATCGGAAGTGGCGGCGACACAATACCTGATAACGCACAGTAGCGTTTTCGGCCTCAAAACCCGCCAAAGCTGAAGATTCAACTACGGATTGTTCGGTATCTGCCACCACAACGGTGTCACCTTCACGCACAACCTCGCCGTCAAGCACCCGCGCGTTGAACCGCCCCGGCAGCCCGCACCAGCACAACACCTCCACCTGAACCGGCTGCAGCTCGTCCGCCAGTTCGAACAGACGAGCGGCCCCCGGGAACAACCGGCTCCGGAAGTCCGTCGCGATCCCGAAGCAGTACACGTCGATCTCGACCTCGTCGGCGAGCTCCGCCAGCTGGTCGACCTGCCCGGGGGAGAGGAACTGCGCCTCGTCCACCACCACGTAGTCCACGTGCTGCCCGCGCGCCCACTCCTGCCGCACCAGGTCCCGCACGTCGGTGTCCTCGCCGACCTCCACCGCCTGCCGGCTCAACCCGATCCGGCTCGAGATCTGCGGCGCCCCCGACCGGTCGTGGCGCACCAGCACCAGCCCCCGCCGGCCCTGCCGCGCGTGGTTGTGGTCGATCTGCAGCGCCAGGGTCGACTTCCCGCAGTCCATCGGCCCGTAGCAGAACTTCAGCCTGCCCACCGGCGGCGTCCCGCGCCGCGAACCGGCCGCGGGAACCGACGACAACGCGTCCGTGGGATCAGGGCCGGCGGCTCGGTCGTTCAACAAGGTCACGACGCCCGACCCTATCGGTCCCTGGACACTCGTCCAGGACAGCCCGGTACAACACCCCCCGAAACTGTCGCAGCACGCCGCGTGACAACCGCCGCGACCCCGTCACAGGACCTCCGGCGGAGTGTTGCCCGCCGCCACGATCGCCCGCCGCACCGGCACCAGCCAGACCAGCACCAGACCCACCGCGAAGAAAACCACCAGCGCCACGATGGCCAGCCGGAACGACCCCGTCGCCTGCCCGACCCCGGCGAACACCAGCGGACCCAGCCACGACGTCCCGCGCTCGCCCACGACGTAGAGCGAGTAGTACTGCGCGTCCTTGCCCGCCGGGATCATCTGGCTGAACAACGACCGCGACAACGCGTTCGTTCCCCCCAGCACCAGCCCGATCCCCACCGCCACCGCCAGGAACTGCACCAGCTGCTTCGGCTGCACGAAGTACGCCCCGGCCAGCACCGCCACCCACACCACGAGGCTGCCCAGGATCGTCCGCTTCGCCCCGATCCGCCGCGCCACCAGCCCGTGCAGCGTGCCACCCAGGTAAGCCACGAACTGGATCACGAGGATCGTCACGATCAGCACGCTGTTGCCGAACCCCAGCTCGTCCTTGCCGTACTGCGCCGACACCGTAACCACCGTGTTGATGCCGTCGGTGAAGACCAGGTAGCTGCCCAGGAACGCCAACGTCAACGGGAACGCCTTCGCCGACACGATCGTCTGCCGCAGCTCCGCGAACCCCGCCCGCAACACCGACTTACCCGGCACCACGTCGACCGGCGTGTGCCGCCGGGGGAGCGCCCGCACCGCCGGGACCGTGAACGCCGCCCACCACAACCCCGAGGTCAGGAAGCAGATCTGCACCGCCATGCCCTCGCTCACCCCGAACGTGTCGTGCCCGAGGTAGAACCCCAGCTGCAACGCCAGCGCCAGCCCACCGCCCAGGTACCCGAACGCCCAGCCCTTCGCCGAGATGTCGTCCCGCTCGTCCGGCCCGCCGATGTCCACCAGGAACGAGTAGTAGACGACCAGCGAGCCGCCGTACCCGATGTTGGCGACGACGAACAGCACCACCCCCAGCTGCCAGTCCGACCCCGCGAGGAAGAACATCGCCGCCGCCGCGGCCGCCCCCAGGAACGCGAACCCGCCCAGGATCCGCCGCTTGTTGTGGCTCCGGTCGGCCACCGCCCCCGCGATCGGCAGCACCAGCACCTGCACCACCGTCGCCACCGACAGCAGGTAGCCCCACACCGAACCGGCGGGGAAGTGCAGCCCGAACAACGACACGTCGCAGTTGTGCAACGTGTCCGTCCTGCCCGCCGCGTCGACGCACGGACGGTCCCCATTAAGGGTGAAGTTCGTCTTCGCGTCCGCCGCCGCGATCCCGCTCATCGAGAGCGCGCCGAACACCGTCGTCGACGACGAATAGAACGGCGAATTCGCCCAGTCGTAGAAATACCAGCCCCAGCGCTCGCGCTTGGTCGAGCGCGTCCCGGCCAGCGTCATCCACGGCTCCTCGAGGTCGAGAACTTCCAGGTCAGCGCGGAGACTACTGGTCGTTCGCAACGCGAAGGACCCCACCCGCCCGAACCGTGTCCGCTTTGTCGCTTCGCGCTCATCCGCCACTTCCGGGGCAATCACGTTCCACCCCGTCCGGCGTGTCGCAAACAGAAGTGAACGGTGTTCCATGTGAGACTGAGGCGCTCAGTGTGTCCCTTGTGGTCAGTGGGACACGCTCCTACTGTGCACGCATGATCCAAAACCGGAGACGCACCGCCGCGAGAGTCCTGCTCCTCGCCTTCGCCGCCTTGGGTCTGCAGCTCACCGTCCCCGCCGCCGCGTCCGCGGACCCCGCGTCGAACACCTGGGCCAAGCTCCGCATGTGCGAATCCAGCGGCCGCTACGCCACCAACACCGGCAACGGCTACTACGGCGCCTACCAGTTCGACCTGCCCACCTGGCGCAGCGTCGGCGGCGCCGGCCGCCCCGACCAGGCCGCCCCCGCCGAACAGGACTACCGCGCCCTCTACCTCTACCGCATGCGCGGCTGGCAGCCCTGGCAGTGCGCCGGCATGCTCAAGCTCGCCGGCGACGCCGACGCCCGCAGCAAACGCGTCCCCACCTACGCCGAATCCGCCTACATCGGCGGGGGAGGACTGCCCACCCCGCCCCCGGGACCCGGCGGCCCCAAGCCCGCCTGGCCCGGCGTCGTCTACCAGTACGGCGACTGCGCCGCCCCGCTCAAAGCCTTCCAGCTGCGCATGAACGCCTACGGCTACGGCTTCACCGGCACCGGCTGCTACTACGAAAAGACCCGTACCGCCGTCCTCGACCTGCAACGCGCCAACGGCATCAAGGACAGCGGCCTGCTCGGCCCCAAGACCTGGGACGCCGCCTGGAACGGCAAAGCACCCCGCTGACCGCTCACGCCTCCTGCGACCGCTGCCACGCACCCCGCTCGATCAGCACCTCGCGCAGCAGGTCCGGCCGGTCCGTCACGATCCCGTGCACCCCGAGGTCCAGCAGCATCCGCATCTCGGCCGGATCGTCGATGGTCCACGTGTGCACCTCGATCCCCGAACGCCCCGCCATCGACACGAACGCCTTGTCCACCACCCGCAGCGCACCCTGGCGCACCGGCACCTGCGCCATCGCCCCCAGCACCAGCCGCCCGAGGGGGAGCAGCGGCAGCCTGCCCCGCACCCACAACGCGAACGCCGACCGCGGCCCCATCGCCGTCACCAGCTTCGGCCCCGCCAGCTTCCGCAACCGCACCAGCCGCGCGTCCGAAAACGCCGCCGCCGCCACCCGGTCGTGCGCCTGCGTCCGCTCCAGCACCTCCACGAACGGCTCCACCGCCCGATCGACCTTCACATCGACGTTGAACCGCGCGTTCGGCAGCTCCTCCAGCACGTCCTCCAGCCGCGACAGGGGAGCCTTCCCCCCGACCTTGACGTCCTTCAGCTGCGCCCACGTCTGCGCCGCGATCGGTCCCGACCCGTCCGTCGTCCGGTCCAGGTTCGGGTCGTGGTGCACGACCACCACCCCGTCCGCCGTCGCGTGCACGTCCGTCTCCAGGTACCGGTACCCCTCCTCGCAGGCCCGCCGAAACGCCGGCAGCGAGTTCTCCAGCCCCTCGAGCTCGCCGAGGTGCCACCCCCGGTGGGCGAACGCACGGGGGATCGGATCGGCCAGGTACGGAAACGACGCCTGCATCCCCCAAGTGTGCCCTTCCGCCATGACCCCGGCATGAGCAACCGGTGGCCAGCTAGGGTCTCCCGGGTGAGGGAAGCCGCCGAACTGACCCAGCTCGAACCCGTCCCCGCCCGCCGCGGCGCCCCGAAGCACTGCGGCTGGTGCGGCCGCCGCCTGCCCGAAGCCGGCAACGTCGGCCGGCGCCGCCGCTACTGCGGCCAATCCTGCCGCCAGCGCGCCTACGAACGCCGCACGGCGCTGCAGCGAAGCGGACTGCCCGAAGACGCCGTCGTCCTCTCCGACACCGAGATCGCCGCCCTCCAGGACCGGCTCTTCCAGCTCCGCTGCGCGGCCGAGGACATCGTCACCGCCGCCGACGACGGCGCCGACCCCCGGGAACTGCGCGGCCTCGCCGAAGAGATCGCCCGCGCCGCCAAAGACCTCGAACAACTTCGCTGACCGGCCTCACCCCAGACCGTCCAAGGCCCGGTACGTCCGGTTGCTCGCCGCCGCCGCCCGCTGCTCCCGGCCCGTCGCCTCGATGTAGTTCTGGCTCGTCGCCAAGCTCGCGTGCCCCAGCAACGCCATGATCTCCGAAGCCGACGCCCCGTCCTCCGCCAACCGCGTCGCGAACGTGTGCCGCAACGCGTGCAGATTCGCCCCCACCGGCACCCGATCGTGCAACCCCGCACCCCGGTAGCACGACTTCACCAGGTACTCAAGCGCACCCCGCCCGATCGGCTCACCCGACCGATCCAGCAGCAACGGCGAACCGGGGGAGAACCGCACACTCGGGAACCGCGCCCGGCACGACTCCCGGTACCGCTCGATCAGCTCCGCCAGCACCGGCTGCACCGGGATCGACCGGTCCCGGCTGCCCTTACCCGTCACGTGCAACCGCAGCTCACCCGCACGCCCCACCAGCGACCGCGCCGTCAACGCCCGCATCTCCGCCGCCCGCAACCCCGCCACCAGCCCCAGCGCGATCACCAGCACGTCCCGCTCCGGCCACGGATCCCGCGCGCGCCGCGAACCCGCGGCCGCCGCCGACAGCAGCTGCTCCGGGGTTTCCTCACCCCGCAACGGCTTCGGCGTCAACGCCGGCGTCCGCGGCCGCGCCACGGCACCCATCGGATTGCCCTCCAGCAGCCCGTCCGCCACGCAGAAGGTCAGGAACTGGTTCCACGTCGACCACGCGCGCAGTACCGAGCTCTTCGCGTGCCCGTCGGCGAACACCCCGAACACCGCCCGCAGCGCCGGCCCGGTCAGGTCGGCGACGTCCAGGTCCTCGGCCGGGCGCCCGAGCTCGGAAACCAGGAGAGTGGTGATCCCGGCGAGGTCGCGACGGTAGGCGTCGGTGGTGTGCGGAGAGTCCTTGCGGGGCCGGCGGGCCGCGAAGAAGGCTTGCTGGGCCTCGGAAACCTTCATGTGGATCTTGTACCGCACACCACCGACAATTTCGGATGCCGGGTCACTCTCCCGGTTTCATGCATAATGGCAATTATGCATGAAATGTCGGTTTAGCCCGGAACGGCCTCCCGGGGGATCCCGGACTCTCTCTGAGACGATTTCGGCCCCGAATCGCCCCCTCGATGCACACGGCGGGGATGCGCACGTATGTTCGAGAGCCTGGCCGGTCGCAGGGTCAGTCCGAGGCCTCAGGCTGACGGAGCATCTCGGGAGCCGGCTGCGTCAGCGTCGCCAATCGGCTTCCTGGCGCCCGATCGATCACCGTAGTTTCGTCACCGTGACGTTTTGAGGTCGGGTGGCGGGCTATCGGCAGCGCGCCTCCAGGGGATGCTCCTGCGGCCTCTGGAGGCGCCTCCAGAGGTACTGAAGACCCGAGACGACGTGAGGCTCAGCCGGAAACCTCAGGAGAAGCCGTCCTGACGAACCGAACGCGTCTCCCGGGATTCCCGCCTTCGGCACCCCTCCCGGCTCGTCGCCGCAGCGTGTCCCCAAGTGCCGATAATGTACATTATGTCAAGTAACGTCAGTGCCAGTCGCTGATCATGACGTCCCGCGGTGCCGGGGCGCCCTCCCCGGTCTCCAGGAGCTGCTTGAGGCTCATCAGGTAGATGGCCCACTTCGTGCTGCAGTGGTGCATGAACTCGCCGGCCTCGCGCCAGCCTTCGTGCTTGAACAGCACGATCGTGTGGTCGGCGCGCTGCTCGACGTCCCAGCGGATCGTCGTGCCGATCCACTCCGGCGGCCCGTCGACGACCTCCCAGCGGACGAGCCGGCCCGGGTCGAGTTCGATGACCTTCATGTCGAAGCCGCCGGGGATGAACCGGAACGCGATGACGCCGCCGAGGTCGGTGTCCCCCACGGTCTTCTCGGTCCACCAGCCGGAGAGGCCGTCGATGGTGGTGAGTGCCCCGTAGACCTGGTCCGGAGTGGACTTCTGGATGCCGATGCGGTGCAGGATGTCCATTTACTTCTTCTTCCGTTCGATGGTTTCGGCGATGCGCTTGATGCGCTGGAGGCGGGCGTCCCAGGTCTTGCCGACGTCGGCGAGCTGGGCGGCGGCGCGGGCGAGCTGGGTTTCGTCGACGTGGAACTGCTTTTCGCGTCCTTCGGGCCGGGCGTGGACGAGGCCGACGCGGTCGAGGACGGTGAGGTGCTTGGCGACGGCTTGACGGGTGACCGGGAGGTGTTCACTGAGGCTGGTCGCCGTTCCCCCGCCTTCGCTGAGCAGCAGGTCGAGCATGCGGCGGCGGGTGGGGTCGCCGATGGCGGACCAGAGGTCGTCGTCCACGGCGGTGCTCACCGGCGGGCTCCCGCCTTGGCGGCGCAGGCGGGGATGCGGGGCAGGAAGTGGTCCCAGCCGCTGACGTGGTCGGCGTATTCGGCGGCGATCTTGGCTTCGTCCCAGCCGCGTTCGCGGAAGCCGGTTTCGGTCATCCGCAGGCGGGTGCCGGTGGCGGTGGGTTCGAGTTCGAAGACGACGAGGAACGAGTTGCCTTCGGCGGCGGTCTCCCCCTCGGCGTGGGTCCAGCGGAAGGAGAAGTGTTTGGGTGGGATGGCGTCGACGACGGTGAACCCGACCCACTGGCCGCCGAAGGCGATGCGGCCTTCTCCCCCGGGTTCGACGGGGTATTCGGCTTCGTCGGGCCACCATTCGCGGACGTGTTCGGGGTTGCTGACGACGTCGAAGACGACGTCGGGGGTCGCTTCGATGTGGATTTCGCGTTCGAGTGTTCCGTGGTCCATGCCGTCTCCTCGTGCAACGTTTGGTTGCTCGTTACGGTAGCCGCGGTGGCGGCGATGCGCAACCATCGGTTGCTTGAAGGTCTCTCTGAACCCAGGCGACGTCGTGCCACGCGCCGTGTTTCCAGCCGACGCGGCGGTAGACGCCGGCGGGCTCGAAGCCGAGCGCGCGGTGCAGGCCGGCGCTGGCGTCGTTCGGGAGGGTCATCCCGGCGAAGGCGCGGCAGAAACCCTTGTCCCGCAAGCGTTCGAACAGTTTCTCGTAGAGGGCGCGGCCGGCGCCGGTGCGGTGGCGGCCGCGTTCGAGGTAGATGCTGGTTTCGCAGGACCACTGGTAGGCGGCTCGTTCGGCGAAGGGGTGGGCGTAGGCGAAGCCGGCGATGTGGCCGTCGTCTTCGAGGACGAACCAGGCGTGCGCGTGGGCGATGCGGTGGGCCATTTCGGCGGCGGAGGGCGGTTCGGTTTCGAAGGAGATGGCGGTGTCGGTGACGTAGGGCGCATAGACGGCGGCGCACGCGGCGGCGTCGGCGGGGAGGGCGTCTCGAATCATGGCTCATATGGTAGCCAAATTGAGTCGTATAGTATCCCGAGTTATGACCGATCCCCTGACCGCGCGCTTGGCGGCCACCGTCCACGCGGCTCGCACGTCCCGAGGCCTGTCGGCCGCGGCGCTCGCGGAGCAGTCCGGTGTGTCGCGCGCGATGATCGGCAAGATCGAGCGGGGTGACGTGCAGCCGACGGCCGCGTTGCTGGCGAAGCTGTCGGCAGCGCTGGGCATGACGTTGTCGGAGCTGATCGCGCGGGCCGAGGGCGACGAGCGGCGGCTGGTGCGCGCGGCGGAGCAGCCGGTGTGGGTGGACCCGGACTCCGGGTACCGGCGGCGGGCGGTCTCCCCCGCGGGCGGGCGTCCGCTGGAGCTGGTGGAGGTCGAGCTGCCGCCGGGGGCGCGGGTGCCGTTGGCGGCGGGGACGTACGCGTTCCTGCACCAGCAGATCTGGGTGCTGGAGGGGCATCTGCGGTTCCACGAGGACGCGGAGGTGCACGAGCTGGACGCCGGGGACTGCCTGCAGCTGGGGCCGGCGGCGGACTGCGTGTTCGCGAACCCGGGGCCGCTCCCCTGCCGCTACCTGGTGGCGCTGGTGAAGCGGGCCACCTGACCAGGTGATCCGGGGTGCCGGCGCGGGCGGGGGCGGTTAGCTTCGCGCGGTGCGTCGTCTGCGGAGGTTCTGGTACCAGTGCGCGGAGTTCCTGCTGGTGCTGCTGGGGTTGGGGTGGTTGTTCGCGCCGGACACGGGGCTGGACGTGGTGTTCCTGCTGGCGTGGGACGTGCTGGCGGTGGCGGTGATCGGGACGCGGTTCCTGCGGATCCGCCGGTACCGGGTGGTGGACGACGCGGAGCCGACGTGGTTGCACAGCCTGCTGGGGCGCCGGTCGAGCTTCGCGGCGACGCTGCTGGTGAGCGTGGTGGGGATGTCGGCGGGCGGGTTGATCCTGGTGGCGAACGCGATCGCGGAGGAGGACGACGAGTACGCGTTCGCGTTGCAGGTCTGCGCGGTGCCGGCGGTGCTGGGGGCGTGGATCCTGCTGCACTTCGGGTACGCGGACCGGTACGCGCACTTGCACTACCGGACGGGCACGGGGTTGCGGTTCCCGTCGGTGGAGAAGCCGAACCTGCTGGATTTCGCGTACTTCGCGTTCACGGTGGGGACGTCGTTCGCGACGTCCGATGTGGAGGTTCAGGCGCGGCCGATCCGGTACACGGTGCTGACGCACAGCGTGGTGTCGTTCGTCTACAACACGGCGATCCTGGGGATCGCGGTGGGTGTGATCACCGGCAAGTAGCGACAATGGCCGGCGTGGAGTGGGTGCTGGTGCTGGGCTGCGGCGGTTCGGGGAAGTCGGTTTTCGCGCGGCGGCTGGGGGCGCGGACGGGATTGCCCGTGGTGGAGCTGGACTCGGTGTTCTGGCAGCCGGGCTTGGTGGGGCTTTCGCGTCCGGAGTGGGTGGCGCGGCAGCGGGAGCTGGTCGCGGGTCCGAAGTGGATCTTGGACGGTGACCTCGGGCCGTACGACGTGCTCGAGGTGCGGCTGGCGGCGGCGGACACGGTGGTGCTGCTGAACCTGTCGCCGGTGCGGTGTGCGTGGCGGGCCTGGCGGCGAGGCCGGGAGCAGTGGGACTTCTGGTGGTGGGTGCTGACCTACCGGTGGCGGCATCTGCCGGGAGTGCGGCGGGTACTGGCGGAGTCCGGTGTGGACGTCGTGGAGCTGCGGTCGCCGCGGGCGGTGCGGGCGTTTCTCAGGTCGGCTTGAGCGTTGACTGAAGCAATGAATCAGTGCTTCACTTCTTGACGTGCCCTACCGTCGCACCCCGAAGGTGCAGGAACGCCTGGATGCCCAGCGCGCGATGATCGTCGCCGCCGCGACCGAGCAGCTGGCCGAACACGGCTATGGCGGCTGCTCCGTCGCCGCGGTGGCCGAGCGCGCCGGGGTTGCCGTCGGCAGCGTCTACCAGCACTTCCCCACCAAGGCCGACCTGGTCGTGCACGTGTTCCGGCAGGTCGTGACGCGGGAGGTCGACGCCGTCCGGGCGGTGTCCGCGCAGCCCGGTACGCCCGCCGAACGGGTCCTGGCGGTGTTCGAGACCTTCGCCCAGCGCGCCCTGAAAGCCCCGAGGCAGGCCTACGCGCTGCTCGCCGAGCCGGTCGACGCGCTGATCGACGCCGAGCGGCTGGAGTTCCGGCGCGCGTTCACCGAGGTCGTCGCCGAGCACGTCGCGGCCGGTGTCAAAGACGGCACCCTGCCGCCGCAGGACGGCCGGCTCACCGCCGCCGCGCTGGTCGGCGCGACCGCCGAAGTCCTCATCGGCCCGTTGACCAGCGGCAACGCCGGTGACGTCGCCGAACTCCGCACGTTCGTCGTCCGCGCTCTAGGAGGTTCCGATGCCCGCCACGCATGAGGTCACCAACCAGGTCCCGCCGCTGACCGGCCACGACGTCGGTGCGGACCCGGCGTTGCTCGAGGGCCTGGAGCGGGCGGGCGCGGGCTGGGCCGCGGGCGAGGTGCACGAGCTGGGCCGGCTGGCCGGGAGCGAGCAGGCCCAGGAGTGGGGCCGGCTGGTCAACGAGAACGAGCCGGTGCTGCGCACCCACGACCGGTACGGGAACCGCATCGACGAGGTCGAGTTCCACCCGCACTGGCACGACCTGATGACCGTCGCGGTGTCGCACGGGTTGCACGGCACGCCGTGGCAGGACCGGCGCGAGGGCGCGCACGCGGCGCGGGCGGCGAAGTTCTACGTCTGGGGCCAGGTCGAGGCGGGGCACAGCTGCCCGATTTCGATGACGTACGCGGCGGTTCCGGCGCTGCGGGCGAACCCGGAGCTGGCCGCGCGGTACGAGCCGCTGCTGGCGGCGACCGAGTACGACTTCGGGCTGCGGGAGCCGAGCGGCAAGCGCGGCCTGATCGCGGGCATGTCGATGACGGAGAAGCAGGGCGGCTCCGACGTCCGGGCCAACACGACGACGGCGACGCCGAGCGCGGACGGCAGCTACACCCTCGTCGGGCACAAGTGGTTCACCTCGGCGCCGATGTCGGACATGTTCCTGACGCTGGCCCAGGCGCCCGGCGGGCTTTCGTGCTTCCTGCTCCCCCGCGTCCTGCCCGACGGCTCGCGCAACCCGATCCGGTTGCAGCGGCTGAAGGACAAGCTGGGCAACCGGTCCAACGCCTCGTCGGAGATCGAGTACGACAATGCGGTGGGCTGGCTGGTCGGCGAGGAGGGCCGCGGGGTCCGCACGATCATCGAGATGGTCAACAACACCCGGCTGGACTGCACGCTGGGCAGCGCGTCCGGGATGCGGCTGGGCGCGGTCCGCGCGGTGCACCACGCGACCCACCGGCACGCGTTCGGCAAGGCGCTGGTCGACCAGCCGCTGATGGCCAATGTGCTCGCGGATCTCGTGGTCGAGTCGGAGGCGGCGACGACGGTGGCGATGCGGCTGGCCGCGGCGGGCGACCGGCGCGGGGACGCGCAGGAGCAGGCGTTCCGGCGGCTGGGCCTGGCGGTGTCGAAGTACTGGGTGTGCAAGCGGGCGCCGATGCACGCGGCCGAGGCGCTGGAGTGCTTCGGCGGCAACGGGTACGTCGAGGAGTCGGGCATGCCGCGGCTCTACCGCGAGGCGCCGCTGTCGTCGATCTGGGAGGGCTCGGGCAACGTCGCGGCGCTGGACGCGTTGCGCGCCATGGGCAAGCAGCCGGAGTCGGTCGCGGCGTTCTTCGCCGAGGTCGAGCAGGCGGCGGGCGGCGACGCGCGGCTCGACGACGCCGTGGGCCGCGTCCGCAAGGAGCTGACCGACCTCGACGGCATCGAGTACCGGGCCCGGCGGGTGGTCGAGGCGATGGCGCTGGTGCTGCAGGGGTCGCTGCTGGTGCGCCACGGCCACCCGGCGGTCGCGGACGCGTTCTGCGCGTCCCGCTTCGGCGGCGACTGGGGCATCGCGTTCGGCACGCTGCCGGTCGGGGTGGACGCGGGCGCGATCATCGAGCGCGCGGCGGTGCGTTAGCTCCCGAGGGCGTCGAGGGCGCCGGCGACCGCGGCGGCCTTGAGTTCCTCGACGGGGGCGTCGGGGAACTGCATGCAGACGTCCTGCAGGCCGCCGAGCGCGAGGATGGCCCTGGCCTGCTGCTCGAGGGTCGGCGACGGGCCGCAGATCAGCGCGGTGAGCCGGGTGCGCCAGCCCAGTGCCTTGTCGATGAGGCCGAGGTCGGCCAGCGTCGGCATCTCGGCCAGCAGCATGATCACGTCGGCGCGGTGCCGGTAGTTGAAGTCGAAGAACCCTTCGATCAGCTCGCGGACGGGGGCGTCGCCGCGGGCTTCCTGGGCGAGGAGGAACTGCTCGCCGTCGTCGAGCATCGGGGCGACGATGCTGCGGACGAGGTCGTCGCGCGACGGGAAGTGGTAGTAGAGCGCGGGTTTGGTGATGCCCAGCCGGTCGGCGATGTCCTGCAGGCTGGTGCGCTGGACCCCTTGGGTCGTGAAGAGGTCGCGGGCGACGTCGAGGATGCGCTGCTTGGTGTCGGAGGGTTTCGGCACGCGCCCAGCATAACTGACTTAACGATAGGTAAGGGTCTGTGGTACAACTTACCTACCGTTAAGTCAGGGAGGTACTCATGCGGATCCTCGTCTCGGGCGCCAGCATCGCGGGTCCGGTGCTCGCCTATTGGCTCACCCGCCACGGCTTCGACGTCACCGTCGTCGAACGCGCCCCGGCGCTGCGCAAGACCGGCGGCCACGCCGTCGACCTCTTCCGGCCCGCCATGGACATCACCGAACGGATGGGCGTGCTACCCCGCGTGGAAGCCCACGCCACCGGCACGACCCGGATGACGCTGCACCGCGAAGGCGTGCGCCGCCCGGCGCGCGTGGACCTGTCGAAGATCTACCGCGCCACCTCCGACCGGCACGTCGAGATCATGCGCGACGACCTCAGCGAGATCTACTACGAGGCCGGCCGCGACGACGTCGAGTACCTCTTCGGCGACTCGATCACGGCCCTCTCCCCCGCCGGCGACGTCACCTTCGAGCACGCCGCGGCGCGGAAGTTCGACCTCGTCGTCGGCGCCGACGGGCTGCACTCGAACGTCCGGCGCCTGGTCTTCGGCGAGGAGGCCGGGCTGACGAAGTTCATCGGCGCCTACCTGGCCGTGCTGTCCCTGCCCGGCACCTCCGGCCTCGACGACGGCGAAACCGTCATGCACCTGGGCCCCGGCCGCACCGCCGGCATCTACCGCGCCCGGCACCTGGCGGAGACCCGCGCGGTGTTCCTCTTCCGCCGCGACGAGCAGCTCGAGTACGACCACCACGACGTCGAGCGGCAGAAGCAGCTGCTGCGCGAGGCCTACGCCGGGATGCACCCGCGGATCGACGGCTGGCTCGCCGGCCTCGACGGCCCGGGCCCGTTCTACTTCGACTCGATCACCCAGCTGCAGCTGGAGACGTGGTCACGCGGGCGCGTCACGCTCGTCGGCGACGCCGGCTACTGCCCCGGCCCCGCGGTCGGCGGCAGCACCAGCCTCGCGGTGCTCGGCGCGTACGTCCTGGCCGGCGAGCTGGCCGCGGCGGGCGGCGACCACGAACGCGCCTTCCCCGCCTACGAACAGGAGATGGGCGAGCTGGTCCGCAAGAGCCGCGCGTTCGCCGCCGGCGCGGCCCGCAGCCTGATCCCCGGCACGCGTGCGGGGGTGTGGGCACTCGCCCGCGGCGGTCAGCTGGTGTCGGCGCTGCCGGCCCGCGTGACGACGGCGCTGGCGAAGCTCAACACCGGCGGCGTCCGGATGCACGACTCGATGCGGGTCAAGGACTACGCGGTCACCCCGGTGGGCTGACGGAAACCGGGCGGGCGCGCGGGGAAAACGCCCGCCCCGCGCGCCCGCACCCCCAGTGGGCCCCGGCGGAAACCCCGCCGTCGCGGACAGGAGACGATGAGGATCACGCTGGATACCGCGAAATCCCACGAAAATCCCTGGCCTGACACCCGCTGAACCCGTGAAGAAGCGTCAGCCGATCAGCAGGCCCGGATCGGCCTCCGGCGGCCCTGCCGGCCACCACTCGCCGCCCTCGCGCCGGTAGGGGTGCCAGCGGCCCGTCCGGTCCAGCCGCAGCTGGACGTCCCCGGCCGTGCACCGGTTGCGGTCGAACATCGGATCCTCGCCGGCGAGCGCGGCCCGCGCCGCCGCCAGGGCCGCTTTCGGTGGGGTCCACGCCGCGTCCAGGACCTCGAGGCCCGCGCGCCCGCCGTGCGTCCAGGCCGCCACCGCCCGCTCGAACTCCGGCCCCGCACCCAGCCGCGAAGCCACGGCAGGAAACTGCGCGGCCAGCCGGACGGTGTCGAGCCGGCGGCCCGGCCACGGCTGACCGGCCAGCACCGCGCGGGCCTGCGCGGACGCGTGGGCCGCCAGCAGCGCGAACGCCTCGGCGGGCACGCCCGGCGCGGCCGGGATCGACGGCGACCCCGACGGCACGAACTCCGCCAGGTCCGGCAGCACCCCCGGCGTCCGGTCCCCGACCTCCAGCTCCGCCCGCGGTGCCGTGCGGCTCTCCAGCTCCTCCCGGATCTCCCGTTCGCCCTTGCCGCGCATCAGCAGCAGCACGAACGGGTCCGCGTCCAGCAGCCACGACGCCTGGAACGACAACGCCGCCGCGTGCCGGCACGGCAGCTCCCACCCCGGGCAGTCGCACTCCGGGTCCAGGTCGCCGATCCCCGGCAGCAGGTGGACTCCGACGTCGTCGGCCGCGGTCACCAGGTCCCGGGGCATGTCCCGGTCCAGCAGCGCCGCCAGGTGCCCGGCGCGGGAGGCCACCCGGTCCAGGAACCGCGTCCAGTCTGCTTCGGACAACTCCGCCAGCCGCAGCTCGGTGCGGAACGGGCCGCTGTCGGCGTCGTCGACCACCGCCGCGATCCGGCCCGGGCTCACCGTGATCGAGCCGACCAGCCCGGCCGCGGCGTACTTGCGCCCGGCCTTGAGCTGCCGCAGGTCCAGCGCGGTGTCCTCCATCGCGCGCACCCACGCCCGCCCCCACCACGAGCGGGCCAGGTGCCCGCCCGCGCCGAACGCGGGGAACCCGCGCACCGCCTCGTCGCTCATCCGCGGCTCCTCAGCTCGACGAGCTCCGCGAGCTCGGTGTCGGACAGTTCCGTCAACGCCGCCTCGCCGCCGGCCAGCACCGCCTCGGCCAGCGCCCGCTTCTCCCGCAGCATCGCCGCGATCCGGTCTTCGACCGTGCCCTCGGCGACCAGCCGGTGCACCTGCACCGGCCGCGTCTGCCCGATCCGGTAGGCCCGGTCGGTCGCCTGGTCCTCGACCGCCGGGTTCCACCAGCGGTCGAAGTGCACGACGTGGTCGGCGCGCGTCAGGTTCAGCCCGGTCCCGGCCGCCTTGAGCGACAACAGGAACACCGGCACCTCACCGTCCTGGAACCGCTGGACGAGTTCTTCGCGCCGGGCGACCGGGGTGCCGCCGTGCAGCAGCTGCGTCCCGATGCCACGGGCGGTCAGGTGCTGCTCCAGCAGCCGGGCCATCGCGACGTACTGGGTGAACACCAGCACGGCGCCGCCCTCGGCGAGGATCGTGTCCAGGAGCTCGTCGAGCAGCTCGAGCTTGCCCGACCGGCCGCCGGGCTCTTTGAGGTACTGCGCCGGGTGGTTGCAGATCTGCTTGAGCGCGGTCAGCAGCTTGACGATCCGGCCGCGCCGGGCCATGCCGTCGCTCGCGGCGATGTCGGCCATCATCTCCCGCACCACGGCCTCGTAGAGCGCGACCTGCTCCGGGCTGAGCGCCACCGGCCGGTCGGTCTCGGTCTTCGCCGGCAGCTCGGGTGCGATCCCGGGGTCGGACTTGCGGCGCCGCAGCAGGAACGGCCGCAGCAGCCGGGACAGCCGCTCGGCCGCGACCGGGTCCCCGGCTTCGATCGGTTTCGCCCACCGCGTCCGGAACTCCGACAGCGACCCCAGCAGGCCCGGTGCGGACCAGTCGAGGATCGCCCACAGCTCCGAGAGCGTGTTCTCCACCGGGGTGCCGGTCAGCGCCACCCGCGCGGCCGCGGGCACCAGCCGCAGCGCCTTCGCCGTTTCGGACCGGTGGTTCTTGACGTGCTGGGCCTCATCGGCCACCAGCAACCCCCACGGCACCGCGGCCAGTGGCGCGGGATCGGCGCGCAGCGTGCCGTAGGTGGTGAGCACGAAGCCCTCGACGTCGTCGAGCGAACGGGCGGTGCCGTGGAAGCGCCGCACCGGCACGCCCGGGGCGAACCGGCGGATCTCGCGTTCCCAGTTGCCCAGCAGCGACGCCGGGCACACCACCAGCGTCGGGCCGGAAGCCCGGTGCAGGTGCAGCGCGATCAGCGTGACCGTCTTGCCCAGGCCCATGTCGTCGGCCAGGCAGCCGCCGAGGCCCAGGCCGGTGACGGTGGCCAGCCACTGCAGCCCGCGCAGCTGGTAGTCCCGCAGCGTCGCGGCCAGCCCGGCCGGCGGGGACTGGGGTTCCGGCGGCGCCGACAGCCGTTCCCGCAACCGCGCGAGCCAGCCTTCGGTGACGACCTCGACGTGCTCGCCGTCGACCTCGGTGGTCCCGGTCAGCACCGCGCCGAGCGCGTCGACCGGTGTCAACGGCTTGAGCGTCCGGTCCCGGGCCTTCGCCGCCAACGCCGGATCGACCAGCACCCAGCGGTCGCGCAGCCGCACGACCGGGCGGCGGGCCTCGGCGAGTGCGTCCAGTTCCGCCTCGGTCAGGACCTGCCCGCCCAGCGCGAGCTGCCAGTCGAAGGCCAGCGCCCGGCCGCCGCCGAAGAACGACGGCAGGTCGCCGGGGGCGTCCCCGGCGCTCACCACCGCCCGCGCGGTCAGCGATCCCGCGAGCTCCGCCGGCCAGTGGACGTCGATGCCCACCGCCGCCAGCCGCGGGGCCGCGGTCGCGACCAGCTCGGTCACGTCGTCCTCGCCCAGCACGAGTTCGTCGGGCACGGCGGAGGTGAGCAGCGGGCTCAGCGCCGGCCACACCTGCGCGCCGCGCCGCAGCGCGAGCACGACGTCGATGCGGGCGCGCGGCCCGAACCGGCCCGTTTCCCACAGCTGCGCCGCGTCGGCGATCTCGCCCGGTTCGGCGAGGCTGTGCACCTGGACGACGGCGTGGAAGCGGCCGGTGTCGAACCCGTCCGGTGCCTCGACGCGCAGCGACACCCGGATGCCCGAGTCGAGCCCTGCCGCCAGCTCGTCCGCCCAGTCCCGCAGCGACTCCGCCCGGTGCGGGGTCACCGCGGCGTACAACCGCGTCCCAGCCGCCTTCGCGGCGGCGGGCGTGCGAGGCAGGGTGTCGGCGACGGCGTCGAGGAACGCCCGCAGCAGCGGCCCCGGCGCGCGCTCGTCCACCGGCATCGCCGCCGCCAGATCCCGCAGCCACGCCGCTTCCGCCGGCTCCAGGGGGCCGACGCGCCAGGCGTCGTGCCCGGCGTCGGTGACCCCGGGCAGCAGCCGACCGGCGGCGACCAGCCGCAGCGCCGCCTTCGCCGCGGTCGCCCAGAACAGCGTCGCAGGATCGGGATCGGTCGCGGTCAGCAGCGCCGGCAGACCGTCCACAAGCGACACCCGGCGCCCGTCGAGCACCAGCCGTCCCGCGCGTGGTGGTTCACCCGGTTCGAAATCGGCGTTCAGTTCCCCAGCCTCCTGTATCGGCGGACCGACAGCGGCACGAACACCGCGAGCAGCACCAGCGGCCAGACCACCGCCATCGGCACCGGGTGCGCACTCACCCAGGACGTCCCGGCCGCGCCCGGGTTGCCGAACAGCTCCCGCGCCGCGGTCACCGTGGAGGACAACGGGTTCCACTCGGCCACGGTTCCCAGCCACGCCGGCATCGTCGCGGTCGCCACGAACGCGCTGGAGAGGAACCCGAACGGGAACTCCAGCGTCTGCGCGAGCGTCACCATCGCCGGATCCGTGGTCAACAACCCCAGGTAGATGCCGGCCCACACCAGCGCCGTGCGCAGCAGGAGCAGCAGCCCCAAGGCGGCCAGGGTCTCGGCGAGGCTGCCGTGGGGCCGCCAGCCGACGGCGAACCCGCAGCCGAGCAGGACCGCCAAGGCGAGCACGGCGTTCACCAGGTCCGCCGCGACCCGTCCGGTGAGCACCGCCGAGGGCGCCATCGGCAGCGACCGGAACCGGTCGGTGACGCCCTTGGTGGCGTCGTCGAGCACCGCGATCATCGTTCCCGAGAGCCCGAAGGCCATGGTCATCGCGAACATCCCCGGCATCAGGAACTCGCGGTAGGAGCCGCCGCCGGGCACGGTCATCCCGCCGCCGAGCAGGTAGGCGAAGATCAGCACCATCAGGATCGGGAACGCCACCACCGTGGCCAGCCGCGCCGGCCGCCGGGCCAACTGCGCGAGGTAGCGCCCGGTCAGCGTCCAGCCGTCTTCGAGAGCCCACCTCATCGCGCCGCCTTTCCGGTCAGCTCCAGGAACACCTCGTCCAGCGTCGGGTGCCGCAGCGCCACGTCGGCGAAGGCCAGTTCGGTTGCAGCCAGCTCGCGGACCAGGTCGGTCAGCATCGACGGCTCGGCCGGCGCGCTCACCCGCAGCTCCTCGGTGACCGGTTCGGCGCCGGTGACCCGCGCCAGCAACGCCGTCGCCGCACCCACGACGTCCGGATCGGTCAGCGCCAGCTCGATCCGGGTCGCGCCGAGCGAGCCCTTCAGCTCGTCCGGGGTTCCTTCGGCGATCACGCGGCCGTGCTCGACCAGCGAGATCCGGTCGGCCAGGCGGTCGGCTTCCTCCAGGTACTGCGTGGTGAGCAAGACGGTGGTGCCGTCGGCGACCAGCGACCGCACCGCACGCCAGACCTCGGTGCGGCTGCGCGGGTCCAGCCCGGTCGTCGGCTCGTCGAGGAACAGCACCCGCGGGGCGGCCAGCAGCGACGCGGCTAGGTCCAGCCGTCGCCGCATCCCGCCGGAGTAGGCCGAGACCGGCTTCGAACCGGTGTCGGCCAGGCCGAAGCGTTCGAGCAGGTCGTCGGCGCGGCGCGCGGCTTCGCGCCGGCCCAGGTGGTGCAGCCGGCCGAACAGCACCAGGTTCTGCCGCCCGGACAGGATTTCGTCGACCGCGGCCTGCTGGCCGACCAGCCCGATCGCCGAGCGCACCTTCGCCGGTTCGGTGGCGACGTCGAACCCGGCCACTCGCGCGACACCCCCGTCGTGCCGCAGCAGCGTGGACAGCACGCGCACGGCCGTGGTCTTGCCGGCGCCGTTGGGTCCCAGCAGGCCGTGCAGCGACCCGGCCGGGACGGAGAGGTCGAACCCATCGAGGGCGTACGCGTCGCCGTAGCGCTTGCGAAGTCCCTCGGCGTGGATCTGCGGAGTCATCAAGCCCCTTAACTCTGTACTGTGTACGAAGAAGAGGTTAGCACAACTCTGTACGACGTACGAGAATCCGGTGGGCAGAATGAGCGGCGTGAGCACCGAGGACAACGGCGACGGCGACCCGCGACGGGCGATCGAGCTGCTCTGGGGCGTCTCCGCGCCCCCGCGACGCGGCCCGAAACCCAAGCTGACCACGGCCGACGTCGTCCGCGCGGCCATCGCGCTGGCCGACGCCGACACCATCGACGCGGTCACCATCCGCCGCGTCGCCGAGCAGCTCGGCGTCTCCCCCATGTCGCTCTACACCTACGTACCGGGCCGCGCCGAGCTGCTCGACCTGATGATCGACCACGCCCACGGCGAGCTGCCCGTCCCCGATCCGGCCCTCGGCTGGCGCGACGCGCTGACCGCGATCGCCGAAGACCAGTGGGCGCTGTTCCACCGCCACCCCTGGCTGCTGCGCGTCACCACCAGCCGCTCGGCGCTGGGCCCGCACAGCTTCGCCAAGTACGAGCACGAACTGCGCGCGGTCGACGGCATCGGCCTCGACGACGTCGAGATGGACGCCGCCGTCGGCCTCGTCACCGGCCTTGTGTGGACCACCGCGCGCAGCTCGCTCGACGCCGCCCGCCTGGTCCGCACCAGCGGCCTGACCGACGCGCAGTGGTGGGAGCGTGCCGCGCCGGTGCTCGCCGGGATCCCGGCGGCCGCCGCCGAGCACTACCCCCTGGCCTCGCGCGTCGGCCAGGCCGCGGGCGAAGCCCACAACGCCGCCGAAGACCCGGCCTACACCTTCCGCTTCGGCCTCGCCCGCGTCCTCGACGGCATCGCGGCGCTCGTGTCAGAGCGTCAGAAGTAGCTTCGCCGGCCGCCACGTCCCGCCGTCCGGAGCGCGGGGGACGTCGCCGGCCAGCTCCAGGTTCGGGAAGCGCCGGAACAGCGTCGAGAGCGCCACTTCCGTCTCCACCCGCGCGATCGAGGCGCCCAGGCAGAAGTGTGGGCCGTGGGAGAAGCCGAGCTGCGCGGGCCCGGTCCGCGTGACGTCGAGGCGGTCCGCGTCGCCGAACACGCGCGGGTCGCGGTCGGCGGCCACCATCGCCGCGGTCACCCGCTCGCCTTCGCGGATCAGCTGCCCGTCGATCTCGACGTCCTCGCGGGCGAAGCGCGGCGTGGTCAGCAGCTGCGGGCTGCAGAAGCGCATCAGCTCCTCGACCGCACCCGGCCACAACCCCGGGTCCGCCCGCAGCAGGTCCAGCTGGTCCGGGTGCCGCAGGAGCGCTTCGACGGCGTTGGCGATCAGGTTCACCGGCGTCTGCCCGGCCAGGACCAGGTGCCAGACGAGGGTGACCAGCTCGGTGTCGGTGAGCCGGTCACCGTCCTGGGCGTGGACGAGGTCGCCGATGAGGTCGTCACCCGGTTCGGCCCGGCTGCGCGCCACCGCCTCCTTCGCGCCCTCGATGATCGCCGGGATCGCGGCCGCGAAGTCCGGACCGGCCCCGCCCGCGACCGCGGCGCCGTATTCCCGCCAGCGCGGCCGGTCGGCCTCGGCGATGCCCGCCAGCTCGCAGATGACGTCCATCGGCAGCGGCCGGGCGAAGTGCGGCACCAGGTCCACGACGCCGTCCTCGGCGTGGCCGGGCAGCTCGTCGAGCAGCCGTTCGGTCAGCTCCGCCAGCCGTGGCCGCAGCTGCGCGGCGCGTTTCGGGGTGAACGCCGGGGCGACCAGCCGCCGCAGCCGCAGGTGCTCGGGGCCGTCGCGCTCGGCCATCGTCCGCAGGTATTCGAGGCAGTGCTCGGGGATGCCCGGCGGGCGCATGAAGCTCTCGGAGCGGACCTCGAACCGCGGGTCGGCCAGCATCGCGCGGGCCTCGCGGTAGCGGGTGAGCGCCCAGAACGGGCCGAAGCCGGGGATCACCAGCCGCGCCACCGCGCTCACTTCGCGCGCCTGGTCGTAGGCGGTGAAGGGGTCGGTCAGGACCTTGAAGTCGGTCAGGTCGATCTCGGGGGTCATCCACCACTCCAGATGTTGTAATCAGATGTTCTTATCATCTCAGTGGTCACGGTATCTTGGCTCGCACCGGCACGGCAAGGAGGACGATGGTCAGGCTCAGCAGGGCGGAAACCCAGGAACGCAACCGCGCGAAGGTCCTCGCCGCCGCCCGCGACGAGTTCGCCCGGCGCGGCTTCCGCGAGGCGAAGATCGACGTCATCGCCGAACGCGCCGAGCTGACCCGCGGCGCCGTCTACTCCAACTTCCCCGGCAAACGAGCCCTGTACTTCGCCGTCCTGGCCGACCTCGCCGAACGCGCGCCCCGGCCCGCCACCCCGCCGGCGGACCCCACCGCCGCCGGCGCCCTGGCCGCGTTCGCCCGCGCCTGGGTCGCCCGCCTGCCCCTGGCCACCGACGCCGACAGCGGCGAAGCCCGCCTCGGCCGCGACCTGCTTCCGGAGATCCTCGCCGACGAGCACACCCGCCGGCCGTTCGCGCAGCTCATGCGCGTCGACGCGATCCTGCTCGGGTTCGCCCTGGAACGGCTCCGCCCCGGCCGGCGCCTCGTGCGCGTCGCCGAAGCCGCGTTGACGACGCTGCACGGCGCGAGCCAGCTCGCCGCCGCCGCACCCGGCTTCGGCGAACCGTTCCACATCGTCACCGCCTGCGCCGCGCTGCTCGAGCTGGACCTCGACGACGCCTGGCTGGCGACCCCACCCATCACCGCCCAGGCGCGGCCCGCCGACGAGCCCTGGACCCCGCCGACGGCGACCGACCTGCTGACCGGCGAGCCGGTCCGGCCCGGCGACGGCGTCGTCACCGTCCTCGGCCTGCACCGCGCGGCCGCCTTCGAAGAAGCCGTGCGCACCGGCGCCGACGTCACCGCCGTGCTCGTCACCAGCGACCCCGGCGAACTCGCCCCGCTGGCCCGGCTCGCCGTCGCCGACCTGCGCGGCTGCCTCGACCAGGCCGTCGCGCCCCCGGCCCGGCCCCGGCTGCGGCTGGTCTGCGACGCGACCGGCGAGCTCGCCGCGGCCGCCGGCGTCACCGCGGTCAGCGACGCCACCGAGACCGCCGTCCGCGTCGACGGCGGCCGGATCGTCGCGCGCGCCGAAGGGTTCGGCGCCTGCCACGCGGCCGCTGTCGGTTCCGGCCCGAGCCGTTCGTCGGGTGGGTGACCCGGCGCGAAGGAGGCACGGTGGACGTCGAGACCGCGGTCGCGGAAGCGTTCCGTGAAGAGTGGGGCCAGGTCGTGGCCACGCTCATCCGGATCACCGGTGACTGGGACCTCGCCGAGGAGTGCGCCCAGGAGGCGTTCGCCCTCGCCCTGCGCACCTGGCCCCGCGACGGCGTCCCGAAGCGACCCGGTGCCTGGCTGACCACCGCCGCCCGCAACCGCGCCACCGACCGGCTCCGCCGCGACACCGTCGGCGCCGCCAAGCTGCGGGAGGCCGCGCTGATGCACGTCCCCGAACACTCCTCAGCGCTCGAACCCGACGACGACTCCGGCGTCACCGACGACCGGCTCCGGCTGATCTTCACCTGCTGCCACCCGGCCCTGGCCACCGAAGCCCAGGTCGCCCTCGCCCTGCGCACCCTCGCCGGGCTCTCCACCGCCGAGATCGCCCGCGCGTTCCTCGTCCCCGAAGCCACCATGTCCCAGCGGCTGGTGCGGGTGAAGCGCAAGATCAAGGGCGCCGGCATCCCCTACCGCGTCCCGCCCGCGCACCTGCTGCCCGAACGCACCGCCGCCGTCCTCGGCGTGCTGTACCTGACGTTCAACGAGGGCTACTCCGCCAGCGCCGGACCCGACCTGCTGCGCCCCGACCTCGCCGCCGAAGCCGTCCGCCTCGCCCGCGTCCTGGCCCGGCTGATGCCCGACGAACCCGAGGTTCTCGGCCTGCTCGCGCTGATGCTGTTGCAGCACGCCCGCCGCGCCACCCGAACCGGCCCCGACGGCGAACTCGTCCCGCTCGAGGAACAGGACCGCACCCGGTGGGACGCGGGCGAAATCGCCGAAGGCACCCAGGTCCTGGAGACGGCGTTGCGCCGTCGGCAGCCGGGGCCGTACCAGATCCAGGCCGCCATCGCCGCCTGCCACGCCACCGCCGAGACACCCGCCGACACCGACTGGGCCCAGATCGCGGGCCTCTACGGCGAGCTGCGCAAGTTCGTCCCCAGCGCAGTCGTGGAGCTCAACCGGGCCGTCGCGGTGGGCATGGCCGACGGCCCGCTCGCCGGTCTCGCCCTGCTCGACGAGCTGGACATGGACGGCTACCACCTGCTGCCCGCCACCCGCGCCGACTTCCTCCGCCGCCTGGGCCGGACCGCCGAAGCCGCCGAGTGGTACGCCGTCGCTCGCGACCTCGCGCCCACCGACGCCGAGCGCGCCTACCTCACGCGAAGAATTTCGGAGGTCGTGTCGGTCCCGGGCGAGCCCGTTCGTCGGTCGGGCGAGACCCGACCACCGGAGGAATGCCCATGACCACCCTCGCCGTCCCCGGCGCCACGCTCACCTACGACGTCACCGGCCGCGGTCCGGTGCTGCTGCTGGTTCCCGGCGGCCCCGCCGACGCCGCGGTGTTCACGCACATCCGGCCGGTGCTGGCCGAGGACCACACCGTCGTCACCTACGACCCGCGCGGCCTCGGCCGCAGCCCCCTCGACGGCGAACCGGGAGGCGACATCGTCGGTGAGCACGCCGACGACGTGCACCGCCTGCTCACCGAGGTCGGGCCCGCGGACGTCTTCGCCAGCAGCGGCGGCGCCATAACGATGCTCGAGAACGTCGTCCGCCACCCCGGCGACGTCCGCACGGTCGTGTTGCACGAGCCGCCGGTCAGCCGTTACCTGCCCGCCGGCGCTCTCGACGGGCCCGACATCCCGGCGCTGTTCCGTGACGAGGGCATCGGCGCGGCCTTCCCCGCGTTCATGGCGCTCGTCGGGGTCGACCCCGCGCCGCCGCTCGACCCGCGCGGCGAAGGCAACTTCACCTACTTCTTCCGCCACCTGATGGCCGCCACCGGCGCCTACCAACCCGATCTCGACGCGCTCCGGGCGACGTCCGCACGGCTGGTCGTCGCCGTCGGGGAGAAGTCCGCCGGGTCGACGGCCCACGAAACCGGCCTCGGGCTCGCCGACGGCCTCGGCCTGACCGCCGTGGAGTTCCCGGGCGACCACGGCGGGTTCGCCACCGAACCGGAAGCTTTCGCCGCGCGCCTGCGCGAAGTACTGGAAGGACGCTGAAGTGCGGTACCTGCTCCTGATCGCCGGCGACGAAACCGCCGAAGAACACCAGTACGACGGCTGCGACGGCTGGGGTGAAGACCTCGCCCGCCGCGGCAAGATCCACGGCGGAGGCGGCCTGCGCCCGCCGTCGGAGGCCACCACCATCCGCGTCCGCGACGGCGAAGTGCTCCTCACCGACGGGCCGTTCGCCGAAGCCAAGGAACAGATCGGCGGCTACGTCGTCATCGAGTGCGACGACCTCGACGAAGCCCTGGAGATCGCGGCCAAGCACCCCGCCGCGACGTACGGCAGTATCGAGGTCCGTCCCGTCTTCGTCCCGGAGGAGCCCTGATGCCGTCCATCGTGGACCGGCCGGCCCAGTCCTACGTCGCCGAGCGCGCGACCCTCGGCATCGAGGAGTTCCCGCGCATCGCCGACCGGCTGCCCCCGCTGATCGGCACGCTCGCCGGGCACGGGATCGTCCCGGCCGGCGCGCCCTTCTTCCGCTACCGCGTCCTGCACCCCGGCATGCGGTTCACCGTCGAAGCCGGCGTCCCGATCGAAGGCGGCTTCACCCCCGAAGAACCGGCGTTCCTCGGCGAAGTCCCGGCCGGGAAGTACGTGCTCGACACCTACGTCGGCGCCCCCGACGGCCTGGCCGCCGCGACCGGAGCGGTCCTGGCCTGGGGCGCCGCCGAGGGCGTCACCTGGGACGTCACGGAGGGCCCGGACGGCGAGGAATGGGGTGGCCGCCTGGAAGTCCTGCGCACCAACCCCCTGGAGGTGCCCGACCCGAACGAGTGGGTCACCGACCTGCTCTTCCGCCTCGCGGACTGAGTCACCTCCTGGTGAGCACGGCGGCGACCAGGCAGCCGAAGCCGGCCGTGCTCACCACCGCGCGCAGGACGTTCCAGCGCACCCACACCGCCTCGAAGTTCGCGCGCACCGCCGCGTAGTCGTCCCCGCCGGAGTCCAGCGCGTTGTTGAGCGGGATGTTCACCACCGCGGTGATCACGACCATCGCCGCCAGGCACGCGAACCCGGCGATCACCCACGGCCGCGGCCCCGGGTCGAGGAAGATCGCCACCCCCGCCAGCAGCGGCGCCCCCAGGAAAGTCAGCAGGAAGACCGGGTTGACGATCGCGACGTTGATCCCGCGCATCGCCTCCACGAACGTCTTGTCGTCGCCGCGGCCGATCCCCGGCAGCACCGAGCACGCGTAGGCGTAGAACAACCCGGCGATCAACCCGGCCGCGACCAGCGCGGCCACCAGCACCACAGTGGACATCGGTGTCACCTTCCCCTTCACCTGGCCCAGACCCCGGTCGCCGCCGCGTCCCGCGCGAAGTCCGTGAAGTCCGTCGCCGGCCGCCCCAGCACCCGCTCGACATCGCCGGTCACCGACTCGTTGCGGCCGTCCAGTACGCGCGCGAACAGCTCGGTCAACGCGCCGATCTCGTCCGCCGGCACGCCGTACTCGACCGCCGCGGCCGCGTACTCCTCGGCGGAAACCGGAACATAGCGGACGTCCCGCCCCGATGCGGCCGCGATTTCCGCGGCCGCATCGGCGAAGCTCAGCAGCCGCGGCCCGGTCAGCTCGTAGAGCTTTCCGGCGTGCCCGGGTTCGGTGAGAACCTTCACCGCGACGTCGGCGATGTCGCGGACGTCGACGAACGGCTCGGTCACCGCGCCCGCCGGCAACGCGATCTCACCACCGCGTACCGCGTCGAGCAGGAAGTGCTCGCTGAAGTTCTGCGCGAACCAGCTGCACCGCAGCACCGTCCAGCCGGTCCCCGCCTCGGCCACGATCCGCTCGCATGCCTCGGCCTCTTCCTCGCCGCGGCCCGACAGCAGCACCAGGTGCCCGACGCCGTGCGCCACGGCCAGCTCGGCGAACGCCCGGATGTCGGCGGCCGCACCGGGCACCACCAGGTCGGGGTAGTACGTCAGGTAGACGGCGTCGACGTCCTTCAGCGCCGGCGCCCAGGTCTCGCGATCGCTCCAGTCGAACGGCGGCGCCCCGCGCCGCGACGTGATCCGCACCGGCAGGCCGCGCTCCCGCAGCCGGTCCGCCACGCGGCGCCCGGTCTTGCCGGTGCCGCCCACCACCAGGAAGTTCGTTGTCATGCCCCTGAGTCAACCGGCCACCGGTGAGACTCTCCATAGTTCACAGGCTCGATCGCATGTTCCAGCGTCTACACTCGGCGCATGGACCCGCTTGCCGCGCTCCTCGACGGTCCCCGCGCCCACGGCGCGTTCCTGCTCCGCTCGGTGCTGACCCCGCCGTGGTCGCTGCGCATCGAGGACCGGGCGCCGCTGACCGTGGTGTCGGTCGTGCGCGGCGAGGCGTGGATCGTCCTGGACGCCGGCGAAGCCGTCCTGCTGGGCGAAGGCGACATCGCGATCGCCCGCGGCCCGGACCCGTACCTGGTCGCCGACCACCCGTCGACGCCACCACAGGCGCTGATCCTGCCCGGCCAGGAGTGCCGCACCCCCGACGGCGGTCACCTCACCGACTACGCCGACCTGGGGGTCCGCACGTGGGGCACCGGCGGCCCGGTCGTGCTGCTCACCGGCACCTACGGGATGGAAGGGGAGATCAGCAAGAAGCTCCTCGCCGCGTTGCCGGCGTTGATCGTGCTGCGGGCGGCCGACTGGCCCACACCGCTGGTCGGGCTGCTGGCCGGCGAAATCGGCCGGGACGTGCCCGGGCAGGAAGCCGTCCTCGACCGGCTGCTCGACGTGCTGCTGATCGCGGCGCTGCGCGCGTGGTTCGACCGGCCCGACACCAGCGCGCCCGCCTGGTACCGCGCCCACGAGGACCCCGTCGTCGGGCAGGCACTGCGGTTGCTGCAGCACCAGCCGGACGAGCCGTGGACGGTCGCGAAGCTCGCCGCCAACACCGGAGTCTCCCGGGCTGCGCTGGCCCGCCGCTTCGCCACGACAGTCGGCGAAACCCCGATGGCGTACCTGACCGGCTGGCGGCTGGCTTTGGCGGCGGATCTGCTGCGCCAGCAACCGGAGTCGACGATCGCGTCGGTCGCCCGCCAGGTCGGCTACGGCAGCGCGTTCGCGTTGAGCGCGGCGTTCAAACGCGAGTTCGGCGTCAGCCCGCAGCAGTACCGGACGGCGTGAACGGCACGGAACTGTGCTCGTGGACGATCTTCCAGCCGTCCTCGCCGCGGCGGAACCCGACGGTGGCGCGGACCCACATGTCCACCTCGGTGCCGTCGGTCATGGTGCCGCGGACCCGGAACAGGTAGTGCGCGAAGCCGACGTCGCCGTCCGCGACCACCTGGAGGTCCTTGATGGTCAGGTCGATCGTGGACCGGTAGCCGCCGAACCACTCCCGCAGCCGGTTCCGTTCGACGTCCCGGCCGGTGTCGCGCAGCGGGCCGAGCGCGTCGAACAGCGTGACGTCCTCGGCGTACTGGGCCACCAGCGTCTCGACGTCCTTCGCCGCCACGGCCCCGGTCCGGGATTCGACGAGCGTGGTGAGCGCGGCGGTCATCGGAGGGCCTCGCCCAGCCGGTCCAGCCAGTCGCCCGTGCCTTGCTCGCGCCACGCCGGTTCTTCGGCGCCGTCGAGGAAGGTCCCCTGCTCGGTCAGGGTCAGGCGGGTGCCGTCGCCGTCGGCGGCCAGCTCGACCGTGGTGATCGACACCGTGGCCAGCGCCTTGCCGCCGCTGAGCGTCGTCGAATAGACGATGCGCTGCTCCGGCACGATGTCGTGGTAGGTCGAGGTGACGGCGAGCGCGATGCCGTCCGGGCCGGTGGCGCCGACGGTCTCCACGCCGCCGACGCGGAAGTCCAGCTCGTGGGTCCCATCGGGGACGAACCAGCGTGCTTTGGCGGCCGGGTCCGCCCAGGCGGCGAACACCCGCGCCGGCGGGACGGCGTAGGTGCGTTCCAGCGTGAACGTGCTGTGGGTGACGGTCATGACGTGGTCCCTTCCGACGTGCCGGGCGGCTCGGCGAGGAAGTCACCGAGCCGGTCGAGCCTGCTTTCCCACGCGGTGCGCTGCCGGCCCAGCCAGTGCTCGCCGGCGCGCAGCACCTCCGGCTCGATCCGGCAGGTCCGGACGCGGCCGACCTTCTCCGACCGCACGATCCCGGCGGATTCGAGCACCTGCAGGTGCTGCATGACGGCGGCGAGCGACATCGTCAACGGCTCGGCGAGCTCGCTGACCGACGCCGGCCCGCGCACGAGCCGCTCCACCAGCGCCCGCCGCGTCCGGTCGCCCAGGGCGCGGAACACCAGGTCCAGCTCATGGTCAAGCATGTACTTAAGTTATGGCCGCCGGACTCAATAGTCAAGTAACTACTTAAGCATTGCCGTCACGTCTTCGGGCAGCTCCAGGCCCGGCGTCTCCCTCAGGACCGCCAACGCCCTGGTCAGGGCACGTTCCGCGTTGTCCGCCCGGCCAGTGCTGGCTCGCAGTTCGGCGCCGAGATTCGTGGTGGTCTCGTGCATCGACCGCACGGTTTGCTCGTGGGCCGCCTGCAGCTCGGCGACGCGCTCGTCGAACCGGGCGCGCAGGCGATCCGTCTCCATCCGTGCCTGGTCCTGGGCGGTTTGGTGGGCAGTAGCTGCCCTGGTCAGCTCTTCGTGCGCCGCGTCGAGGCGTGCGGTGGCGGCATCAGCACGCGATTCGGCTGCCTCGAGACGGAGGGCCGTCGTTTCGGCGCGGCTCTCCGCGGCCTGGCTGCGACCGCGTTCCTCGTCGAGGGCGGTGCGGGTGGCGGCGAGTTCGGCGGTCAGCGTCGCGATCGTCCCGGCGCGTTCGCCGGCCACCGCGGCGGCGGCGTCGGCCCGCTCGGCGACCCGGGCCAACTCGTCCCGCACCGCGGCCAGCTGCCCTTCGGCGCGCTGCTGCCCCTGCAGCGCCTCGCGCTGGGCGCCGCGGGCCGCGTCCCGCTCCCGGATCGCTACGGCCTTTTCCTTCTCCGCCGCCGTCGCGGCAGCGGAGGCTTCCTGCGCGATCTCGCGCGCTTGCCCGGCGTCGGCTTCGGCCAGCCCGCGCTGACGGCGGTGCTCGTCGGCCTCGGCCAGCGCGGCGTCGCGTTCGGCGAGCGCGGCCGCCGTGGTGGCTTCCAGCTGGTGGCGCAGCGTCGTGAGCGTCTCGACGAGCCCGCGCGCGGGCTCGAGCACCCGGTCGACCTGCCCGGCGAGCGCGGTGACGGCGGTGTCGTCCAGCTCGGTATCACTTTCCCGTAGCGACTCGGCGTCGGACAGGACGGCCTCGGCGTCGCGGCAGGACAAGTTCCGCCGCCCCCAGGTCTTCCCGTCCTGGCAGAACCGGGCCCGGCTCCCCCGCCCCACCGCCGGCGGCAGTGGGGCTCCACAGCGCCGGTACTCGCAAATCCGTGGCTGACCAGCATCTTCCGTCATGATCGAGAGCTTATCAAAGCTTCTGATCAGAACTAGACGTATCTGTTCTAAATCAGAAGTAGTCAGTACGACTGTCTGGGTTGGGATAAGGTCACATATCCGAACTCAGATGAGCCGATACGGACCCGGTACGCCAAGGGCTGATTACCCGGCGACCGCGGAGGCTCGCTTGCGCTCCAGCAGCGCTCGCTCGGCCGAGTTGCGGGTCAGGTCGATGGCCGCCGTGTAAGCCGCCGTGGCTTCCTCGATCCGGCCCAGGCGGCACAGCAGGTCCGCGCGGATGGCGTAAAACAGCGGGAACCGCGCCAGGTCCAGCTCGTCTACCAAGGCCAGCGCCTCGCCGGGGCCGTCGACCTCCGCGACCGCGACCGCCCGGTTCAGCGCCACCACCGGCGTCGGCGTGATCGCCAGCAGCTGGTCGTACAACGCCTTGACCTGGGACCAGTCCGTCGGCGCGTCGCTGTGGACCGCCTGGATCGCCGCCTGGATCTGGTACGGCCCCGGCTGGTTGCGGCGCAGGCACCGGCGGACGATGCCCTGGCCCTCGGCGATCAGGTCCGCGTCCCAGCGCGACCGGTCCTGGTCGGCCAGCAGCACCACTCCACCGGAGGCGGTCGTGCGGGTCGCGCGCCGGGCGTCGATCAGCAACATCAGCGCGAGCAGGCCCCAGACCTCCGGCTCGTCGGGCATCAGGCCGGCCAGGACGCGGGCGAGGCGGATCGCCTCGCGGCACAGGTCGTCGCGGACGAGGTCCTCCCCCGCGCTCGCCGTGTAGCCCTCGTTGAAGATCAGGTACAGCACGGCGAGCACCGCCGACAGCCGCGCGGGCAGGTCGGCGTCCTGCGGGACGCGGTACGGGATGCCCGCGTCGCGGATCTTGCCCTTCGCCCGGACGATCCGCTGCGCCATCGTGGGTTCCGCGACCAGGAACGCTCCGGCGATCTCGCCGGTGGTCAGGCCGCCGAGCAGCCGCAGCGTCAACGCGACCTGGGTGGAGCGGGCGAGGGCGGGGTGGCAGCAGGTGAAGATCAGCCGGAGCCGTTCGTCGGGCACGGCGCCCTCCTCAACGGGCTCGTTCTCGGCGTGCAGCAACGCCGCTTGGGCGTGCTTGTCCGCGCCGGCGGCCTCGCGGCGCAGCCGGTCGATCGCGCGGTTGCGGGCGGTGGTGATGATCCAGCCCGCCGGGCTGGGCGGGGTCCCGGCGTCCGGCCACCGCCGGACCGCCTCGGTGAACGCGTCCTGCACGGCTTCCTCGGCGACGTCGATGCTCCCGAAGACGCGCACCAGCACCGACACGGCGCGGCCGTACTCCGCGGCGAAGACGTCCTCGACGCTCATCCGGCGAACGGCCGCACCTCGACCGGCAGCGGCGCGACGGCGTCGGCGAGCCGGCTGCCCCAGGCGAGCGCCGCGTCGAGGTCGGGCGCGGTGATGATGGTGAACCCGCCGAGGTGTTCCTTGCCTTCGGCGAAGGGGCCATCGGTGATGAGGGTGTCGCCGTCGTCGGCGCGCAGCACGGTGGCGGTGGACGGCGGGTGCAGCCCACCGGCGAACACCCAGGCCCCGGCCGCCTTGAGGTCGGCGTTGAGGGCGTCGAGCTTCTTCATGACACCGTCGAGCACGTCGGGCGGCGGGGTCGGTCCGTCGGGCTGGTAGATGCTGAGCAGGTACTGCTTCACGTCGGCTCCTTTCGCTGGCTCGCCCCTCATACGAACGCCACCCGGCCGGATCGACAACCTCGGCGGACGAATTCTGCGTGGACACCGCCGGAAGGATCAAGGCAGGAGGATCCGCGTGCACGCCCTCGGCCTGGACCGCCAATGCGGGACCCGATGGTGGACGCGCTCGAGCTGGACGCCGCCCACGTCGCTGGGGCGGGCGATCGCACAGACCGCCGCGCCCCGGCGAGGCGCCGCGCCGAACCGGCCGGTGCCCGAGGCCTTCGAGCAGCGCGCGGCTGGCCGAAACCGGCGGCACAACCTGCCTGCGGAGATCGACATCCCGTAACCTCGGCGCGTGCCCGAGCTGGAACCGGTGACCGCCGCCCTGAGCCCGCAGGATCGGCTCGCCCTGCTGGACGAAGCCGCCGCCCGGCACGTCGATGGGCAACGGCCGCCCAACACGCTCAAGGCCTACGCCCAGGACTGGCAGGTCTGGCAGGACTACACCGCCGAGGCCGGGATCCCGCCGCTGTCGGCGTCGATCGGCGCGCTCACCGGGTTCGTCGTCTGGCTCGAACGCGGGCGGACCCTGCGGCCGGACGAACGCGCCGTGCCCGAAGTGCCGGAGCGGGCCGCTCCGGCGGCGCCCTCGACGATCGAACGGCGGCTCACCGGCGCGCTCGCCGGGCTGCGCCACCACAAGGTGGTCGTCGACTCCGAAGCCAGCCGCGCCGCGTGGCGGGCACTGAAGGGATACCGGCAGCGGCTCGCCCGCGAGGGGATCCAGCGCGGCCGCGGCAAAGCCACCATGGTCACCCTCACCGACCTGCGGGCGATGTCGCGGGCGTGCCCGGACACCCTGGCCGGCGCCCGCGACCGGGCGATGCTGCTGATCGGGTTCCCGATCGCCGCCCGCTGCTCCGATCTGGCGAACCTGCTGGTCACCGACGTCGAACCGGTCGACGACCGGGGGCTGGCGGTGACCGTGCGGCACGGCAAGAGCACCGGCGACATGGTCGTCCCGCGGCGCGAGAGCCCCGACACCGATCCCGTGCGGGCGTGGCACGCGTGGCGCTCGGGCGCCGGGATCACCGAGGGGCCCGCGTTCCGCCGGGTCGACCGGCACGGCAACGTCGGCGAGCCGGCGCTGAGCACCACCGGCGTCAACCAGATCCTCACCCGGGCGGGCGTCCGCGCGGGCCTGCCGTACCCGGTGACCGGCCACTCGCTGCGGTCCGGGTTCGCCACCGAGGCCCGGCGGGCCGGGGCCGACGACCTCGCGATCGCCGACCAGGGCCGGTGGGTCCGCGGCAGCCGCGCGCTGTACGAGTACATCCGCCGCGTCGACCAGTGGAACGACAACGCCGCGGGCGCGCTCGACCTGTGAGTCACGGCGTCCGCGTGGCGCCGACGACCTCGCCGTCGAGGCGGGCGAGCCAGCTGCCGCAGACGCAGCGCACGTAGTCGAGCCGGTGGGTGGCGGGCCGGGCCGCGGTCGCCGGCAGCTCGGCGAGCGGCCAGCCGCAGCGGGGGCAGCGGTGTACGTCCATTCCCCGATCGTGCTGTAATGGCTTTGTGCACTTCAACCCTTACGGCGGCGCGGCCGCGCTCGTGGCCGCCGACGTGGTGAACGCGGGGTCGGCGGGCGAGCTGCTGGCCGGGATGGTCCGCCACGGCATGTCCATCCCGGCGCTGACCGACGACGAGGCGACGCGGATCGCGGGGTGGGCCGCCCGGCTGCGGCCGGTGTTCGCCGCGGACGCCGCCGACCGCCCGGAGCTGGTCAACGACCTGCTGGCCGAAGCGGCGTGCCGCCCGTACATCACCACCCACGACGGCAAGCCACCCCACCTGCACTACTCCGCCGAGGACGCCGGGCCGGTCGGCCGCGTCCGCGCTTACACCGCGGGCGGGCTGGCCCACCTGGTGTGCGAAGCGCCGGACCGCTTGGGCATCTGCGGCCGGGAGGGGTGCGAAACGGCGTACGTCGACACGTCCCGCAACGGCCGCCGGCGCTTCTGCTCGACCCGCTGCGCGACCCGGGTGCACGTCGCCGACCACCGGGCCCGGCAGGTCACCGCTTGACGGCCCGCCAGCCCAGGACGGTCGGCGTGGGTGCGCCGCCCTCGGCGAACCGCTCGAACACCAGCCCCGCGTCGAGGACGGCGTGGAGCAGCTCGGGCAGCGGGCGGTGGGTGGCGCCGACCTTGTCCCGCAGGCCGCGGTCGGTCCACGACGCGGTCGTCCAGCCGGTGTCGCGGTAGCCGGGCCGCAGGACGACGGCCCGCTCGTCGGACCGATCGGCGAACGCGCCGCAGAAGCACGGGTGCACTCCGATGTGGACGAACACCCCGCCGGGGGCCAGGGCGCGCGCCGCTTCGCGCAGCACCGCCGGGTAGGCGGGCATGTCGGTGTGCACCACGACCGACGCGACCGCGGGCAGTGCTCCGGAGGCGACCGGGAGCGCTTCGGCGTCGCCGAGCAGCACGGGCAGCCGTCCGGACGCGTGGCGCAGCATCCCGGCGGAGACGTCGAGGCCGAGCGGAGTCCGGCCCAGGCTCCGGATCGTCTCCGCGTGGGCGCCGGTGCCGCAGCCGAGTTCGAGGCACGGTCCGGAGCCGGGCCCCAGCAGGTCCCGCAGCACGAAGCCGAGTTCCAGGGGGTCGTCCCGCCGGCCGGCGAGGAACGTGGTCTCGTACCAGTCGGCGATCGCGTCGTAGGCCGTCATCCTCCCCGTGTACCGGCCGCGGACGGCGGCGCGCCAGGGATTCCGCCCCGGGCGGACGGCGTGCCGCGGGCGGCTGCCTAGACTGACGGACATGAGCAAGCGCTTAGTGGTCATGGGGGACTCGTTCACCGAAGGTGTCGGCGACGACGATCCGGCTTCCCCGAACGGCGTGCGCGGCTGGGCCGATCGCGTCGCCGAACAGCTCGCCTCGTGGGAGCCGGACTTCCGGTACGCCAACCTCGCCATCCGGGGCAAGCTGCTGCCGCAGGTGCTCGCCGAACAGCTCGACGCGGGCCTGGCCATGGGGCCCGACCTCGTCTCCCTCTACGCCGGCGGCAACGACCTGATGCGGCCCAAGGTCGACATCGACGCCCTGCTCGTCGGCTACGAGACCGCCGTCGCCCGGGTCCGTGCCACCGGTGCGCGGCTGATCTTGTTCACCGGGGTCGACGGCGTCGAGGACCCGCTGTTCCGCACGATCCGCGGCCGGGTGGCGATCTACAACGAGCTCGTGCGCGGGATCGCCGCCCGGCACGGCGCCCTGCTGGTCGACCTGTGGTCGATGCGGCAGCTGTGCGACCGCCGCTTCTGGGCGCCGGACCGGCTGCACCTCAACGCGCTCGGCCACACCGAGGTCGCCATCGAGGTCCTGCGCGTGCTCGGCGTCGAGCACCTGCTGGCCAGCCCGGAGCTCGCGCCGCGCGAGACGCTCAGTCCGGCCGCGCGCCGTAGCCAGAACCTGCAGTGGGCGCGGGAGCACGCGCTGCCGTGGGTGCGGCGACGCGTGCGGGGCGAGTCCTCCGGGGACACCATGGCCCCGAAGCGCCCGACGCTGGAGCCGGTCGGCTCAGCCGCGCTGCCCCGCTGACACCCGCGGGCGGAGGCCGTCGAAGAGGATCGTGACGGCCCGGTCGCGCAAGTGAGCGTCCGGGCCGGCGTACTCGGCGGCCTTCGCCACGCCGATGATGATCGTGATCAGCTCGCCGGGGACGAGGTCTTCGCGGACCGCGCCCGCGGCCTGGGCCCGGGACAGCAGCACCCCGAGCGCCCCCAGCAGGCGGCCGCCGATTTCGGACTTCGCCTTCGGCACGGTGACTCCGGCGGCGGTGAGCGCCTCGAAGTAGGCGTTCTTCGCGCTGGACATCTCGATCCAGCCGGCGAGGAAGGTGAAGAACGCCGCCCCCGGGTCGGCGGAGTCGGCCGCCACGACGGCTTCGGCCTCGTCGGCGAAGCGGTGCAGCCGGGCGATGAGCACGGCCTCGAGCAGGGCTTCCTTGGTCGGGAAGTGCCGGAACACCGTGCCGATGCCGACGCCGGCCGCGCGGGCGACCTCCTCGGTGGGCGCCCCGGTGCCTTTGGCGGCGAACACGCTCTCGGCCGCTTCCAGCACGCGCGCCCGGTTGCGCCGGGCGTCGGCGCGCAGGGGTTTGGACTCGGTGGGCTCAGCGGCGGCGGGGGTCACCTCCCGATCGTAACGGGGCGGGGTCGTCGAGGGTGTCGAGCAACCGGGCCAGTGCGCGCGGCACGTGGGAGCGCCAGCCGCCGCCCATGATGCGCCGGGAGACGCGCTGGAACTCGTCGTCGGGGTCGAAGCCCTCGTGGCTGAGGAAGAGCCGGGTGCCGGTGCCTTCCGGTACCAGCCGCCAGGTGACCGTCCACTGCGGACCCCAGCGGATGCTCAGCTTGCGCTCGGGCTCGACTTCCAGGACCTCGCACGCCACCGGACCGCCGGCGAACCCGGCCGCGGGCACCGGTTCGGCCAGGAGCTGGAACCGGTGTCCCACCACCGGTTTGATGTCGTTGGGCATGTTGATCCAGCGCTCCAGCAGGTCCGGTTCGGTCAGCGCGCGCCAGACCTTGCGGGCCGGGTGGGCGAGGAACTGGTCGACGTGGATCGCGGTCGGGTCGTCCTCGGTCACAGGTCCTCCTCGTCGAGCAGGTCACGCAGGTTGGCGAGCTTGCTCCGCCAGAACCGCTCGTAGGGTGTGAGCCAGTCAGCGACTTCTTCGAGCGGGGCCGCGTCCAGCCGGTAGACGCGGTTGCGGCCCTGCCGCTGTTCGCTGACCAGGCCAGCCTCCCGAAGCACCCGAAGGTGTTCCGAGAGGCTGGGCCGGGCCATCTCGAAGCGTTCGGCGATCGCGCCGGCGGCCATCGGGCCGTCCAGCAGCAGCCGCAGGACTTCCCGCCGCGCCGGGCTGGCGAGGGCGGCGAAGACGTCGTCGTTGACCGGCATCAGTTCGGGACGTTGCCGAAGTCCGACGGCTGGAGCAGGCCGAGCGTGTGGCCGTCGAGGTCCTTGAAGGACGTCGCCCGCCCCCACGGCCGTTCGTCCGGGTCGGCGACCTCGACGCCGGCCGCCCGCAACGCGGCGACGTCGGCGTCGAGGTCGGTGGTCTGCAGCTGGAAGTGCCGCGGGCCGGGCTCGACCCCGGTGACCTGCTGGTCGGTCAGCACCACGCCCGTCTGCGCGCCCTTCGGAGCGACCATCACGAACCGCCCGCCCTCCGGTGTCCGGCGGTCGACGAGCGCTTCGAAGCCGAGCTTGCCGACGTAGAAGTCGCGCGCGCGGGCGTGGTCGGCGACCGGCAGGGTCAGGAACTGCACGTGGGTGATCGTCATGCCGCCGACAATACGTAGGAGATCTCCTACATGTCAACTGGGGTGCCGAACCACCGTTCGAGGGCTGTCCGAAGCGCCTTCCGCTCGGTGTCGCCGGGCTCGGCCGTGCTGGTCGCCCAGGCGACGTACCCGTCGGGACGGATCAGCAACGCGGTCGCGGCCACGTCCGCCTGACCGCCGACGAGGTCGACGCGCTCGGTCCAGCCGCGCAGCTCCCCGCCCAGCGAGCCGGTGAAGTCCAGCAGCAACGGCCGGGCCGTCCGGGTCAGCTCGGCCAGCCGGGTACCGTCGGCCAGCACCAGGTCCGGGGCCCAGCAGCCGTCGAGCGGGTGCTCGGTGCCGGGTTCGTAGCGCACGTCGGCGCCGGACATCAGGTCGGCGATGTGCCGCACGGTGCTCGGCAGCCGCAGCAGCTCACCGAACAGCTCCCGCAGCGCCGTGACGTCGCCGCCGGGCGCGATCAGCGCGGACTGGGCCTGCGTGTGCATGACGACGCGCTCGGCGACCGGACGGCGCTCGCTCTCGTAGGTGTCGAGCAGGCCGGCCGGCGCCCAGCCGTGCAGCTGCGCGGCGAGCTTCCAGCCGAGGGCGACGGCGTCCTGCAGCCCGAGGTTCAGGCCGGGGCCACCGATCGCGGAGTGGACGTGCGCGGCGTCGCCGACCAGCAGGACGCGGCCCTCGCGGAACCGGTCGGCCAGCCGGGTGTTGCGCCCGCGCAGCCGCCGCAGCAGGTGCGGCCCCTCGCCCTGCGGCGGCCCGATCGGCAGGTCGAAGCCCAGCACGCGCTCGATGCTCGCGCGCTGCTCCTCGAGCGTCATCGCCGGCTCGTCGGCGGGTTCTTCGTCGTCGGTCCACTCCATCGTCGTGACGAGCGGCCCGGCGGGGAACGGCGCGTACACGAAGAGCCCGGTTTCGGTGCGGTAGTGGAAGAACGGCGGGATCACGCCGTGGCCGGGCACGGTCAGCCCGCCGGACGCCGGGTCGACGAACTCCGCCGGCACGGTCGCGTTCGCGGTGCGGGAGAGCGTGCGGTCCTCGGTGACGCCGGGGAAGCCGATGCCGGCGAGCTTGCGGGTGACGCTGCGCCCGCCGTCGGCGCCGACGAGGTACCGGGAGGTGAGCCGGCCCGGTCCTTCCGGCCCGGTGAAGTCGATCGTGACGGCGTCGGCGTCCTGGGTCAGGCCGGTGACCTCGTGCCCCCGGCGGATCTCGACCCCCAGCTCGGCGGCGCGTTCGGCGAGCATCGCCGCGACCCGCCGCTGCGGCACACCGAGGATGTGCAGCGAGTTGTGCTCGGGCAGCGTCAGGTCCAGGCGCATCGCGCCGAAGACGAACGCGGGGACGGGCGGCCCGATCGGGCCGGCGAGCCGCTCGTGCAGGCCGCGGCGGTCGAGCAGGCGCACGACCTGGCCGACCAGGCCGTTGGCGCGGTTCTCCTCGGTCGGCTCGGGCAGCCGCTCCAGCACGAGCGGGCGGATGCCGGCGAGGGCGAGCTCGCAGGCGAGCATCAGGCCGTTGGGCCCGGCGCCCGCGATGATGACGTCTTCCATGACGAAACTCCTCGGTGTGGAGCGAAAAGGGCATGACGAACCAGCCCGGCGACCCCAGCCGGGCGTGGAGTGGAGCGGGGTCAGCGCGGTTCGGGCAGACCGGCGGCGAGCCGGCCGAAGACGTCCCGAAGGGCGTCTGCCATCGACTGCGGCCGGTCGGCCAGCAGCCACTGCTGCGTGGCGGCGTTGAGCGCGGCACCGACGACACCCGCGACGAGCCGCGGGTAGACGTCCGTGGCCGGGTCGGTGCCGGTGCGTTCGGCGACGACGAGCGCGATTTCGGCTTCGGCCGCCGCGCCCGCCTTCTGGAACTCGCCCTGCAGAGCGGGTTCCGCGACCATCAGCCGGAGGCCTTCGACCCACGACTGCTCCGGCGGCCGCCCTTCGGTCATCGGAGTGCCGAGGGCGAACCCGGCCAGTGCGGCCTCGGTGATGGCCGTCCAGATCGGCTCTCCCGCCGGGCGCTGCCGCAGCGCCTCGGCGATGGAGCGAGCCCGGTCGTGGTGACGGGCGACGATGGCTTCGCCCTTGCTGCCGAAGTAGTTGCTGAACGTCCGGGTGGAGACCCCGGCTTCGGCGGCGATGTCTTCGATCCGGACGTTGTCGTAGCCGCGTTCAACCGTGAGCCGGATGGCCGCCCAGCTCAGCGCGATGCGCGTCTCGTGCTTCTTGCGCTCACGCAGGCCTTTGGCGTCCATGGCTCCACCGTAGCGGAACTTGCCGAATCTGCAAAGTTGCAGAATCTGCACTTTGTTCCCCGTCGGTCGGACGAGATGGCGGCCATCGATCGCCGAAACCGTCGACGGGCGTCACACTGTTGTGTGACATCGGTCACCGGAGGTGTTGCGAGATGGTGTTGGGCGATAACAGCGTCACTCACAAGGTGGAACCGGACAGCAAGTCCGGGAAGACGCAAGTACGGCGTGCGGCGCTGGCGAGCGCGATCGGCACGACCATCGAGTGGTACGACTTCTTCCTCTACAACACCGCGGCGGCGCTGGTCTTCCCGCACCTGTTCTTCCCCGCGTCGAGTGCCTACGCGGGCGCCATGCAGTCCTTCGCGACCTACGCGGTCGGGTTCGCCGCCCGCCCGGTCGGCGCCGCGATCTTCGGGCACTGGGGCGACCGGATCGGCCGCAAGGCCACGCTGATCGTCACGCTGCTGCTGATGGGCATCTCCTCCGGCGTCGTCGGGATGCTGCCCGGGACGTCGGCGATCGGGTTCGCCGCGCCGCTGCTGCTGGTGCTGCTGCGGCTGGTCCAGGGCATCGCCATCGGTGGCGAGTGGAGCGGCTCGGTCCTGCTCGCGATGGAGTGGGGCGACCAGCGCAAACGTGGGCTGCTGGCCAGTTTCGCGCAGATCGGCGTCCCGGTCGGGCTGGTGCTCGGCACGGGCGGGATGACGCTGCTGTCGGCGACCCTCTCCCCCGCCGCGTTCGACTCCTGGGGCTGGCGGCTGCCGTTCCTGGCCAGCCTCATCCTGGTCGCGGTCGGCCTGGTGATCCGGCTGAAGATCCTCGAGACGCCGATGTTCGCGAAGCTGATCGAGAGCCGGCAGACCGCGCGGACGCCGGTGCTCGACGCGATCCGCCACCACTGGCGCGAAATCCTGCTCTCGGCCGGGGTGCGCTTCAGCGAGCAGATGCCGTTCTACTTGTTCACCAGCTACGTGCTGATCTACGTCGTGTCGCGGCACGACTTCAGCAAGACGTTCGTGCTCAACGCGGTCCTCGTCGGCGCCGCCTGCGAGCTCGCGCTGATCCCGTTCTTCTCGTCGCTGTCGGACCGCGTCGGGCGCAAGCGGGTGTACCTGACGGGTGCGGTGTTCACCGCCGTGATCGCGTTCCCGTACTTCACGATCCTGGCGCACGGCAGCCACGCGCTGGTGTTCGTCGCGGTCGTCGTGTCGTTCATCCCGCACGCGCTGCAGTACGGGCCGCAGGCGGCGCTGATCGGCGAAAGCTTCCCGACGCACCTGCGCTACGGCGGCGCGGGCCTGGGCTACCAGCTGGCGTCGGTGTTCGCGGGCGGCCCGGCGCCGCTGCTGGCGACGTGGCTGCTGCACACCACCGGGACGCCGTACTCGATCTCGGGCTACATCGTCCTGTCGGCGGTGGTCACGGTGCTGTGCGTGATCTTCCTGCGGGACCGGTCGAAGGCCGACATCGACGACGTGACCGTCTACCAGCGCTGAACCCGTGAAAAAGGGCCCGCCCACCGAGTTCCGGTGAGCGGGCCCTTTTCACGGACGCGTCAGCGGCGCGGGCCGCCGAACGGGGGCTGCTGCGGGAACGGGCCGCTGCCCGGGTTCTGCGGGCCGCCGAACTGGCCCGGCGGCGGGGACTGCGGCGGCGGGCCCTGGTACTGGCCGCCCTGGGGCGGTCCGGCCGGCTGCTGCGGCTGCGGGAGCGGCTGGCCGCTCTGCGGGGTGGGCGGGTTCTGCAGGGGCTGCGGCTGCTGCGGGGCCGGGGCGACCTCGGTGCCGCGCTCGTCGTCCGCCTCGGGCTCGGGCTGCTGCTGCACCGGACGCGGGATCGACGGCCGCGCGGGCGGGGCCGTCGGCGTGCCGAGGGCCGGAACCTCCTGGCGCGCCACGGCTTCCGCGGCCGCGACGGCCTCGGCGACCTTCGGGTCGCTCTTCGTCTCGAACCAGCTGGCGACCTCTTCGTCCTCGAGGTCGACCTTGTCCGGCACGGCGTCGTCCTTCGGCGGCTCGTAGCGGAACACGCCGTCGTCGCCGGGAGCGCCGAGCGCGCGGGCGAAGCCTTCGAGGGCCTTGCCGTAGTCGCTCGGGATCATCCAGACCTTGTTCGCGTCGCCCTGCGCCATCTGCGGCAGCGTCTGCAGGTACTGGTAGGCCAGCACCTCCGGCGTCGGGCGGCCGGCCTTGATCGCGGCGAACACCTTCTCGATCGCCTTCGCCTGGCCCTGCGCCTGCAGGTACCGCGCGGCGCGCTCACCCTGGGCCCGCAGGATGCGGGACTGCCGCTCGGCCTCGGCCGCGAGGATGGTGGCCTGGCGGGCACCCTCGGCGGAGAGGATCTGGCTCTGCTTCTGGCCTTCCGCGGTCTTGATCGCGGACTCCCGCTGGCCTTCCGCGGTGAGGATCATGGCGCGCTTCTCACGGTCGGCGCGCATCTGCTTCTCCATCGAGTCCTGGATGGAGGGCGGCGGGTCGATCGCCTTGAGCTCGACGCGGCCGACGCGGATGCCCCAGCGGCCGGTCGCCTCGTCGAGCACGCCGCGCAGCTGCGTGTTGATCGAGTCGCGCGAGGTCAGCGTCTGCTCGAGGCTCATGCCACCGACCACGTTGCGCAGGGTGGTGGTGGTCAGCTGCTCGACACCGACGATGTAGTTGGAGATCTCGTACACCGCGGCGCGGGAGTCGGTCACCTGGAAGTACACGACGGTGTCGATCGACACCGTCAGGTTGTCCTCGGTGATCACCGGCTGCGGCGGGAACGAGACGACCTGCTCGCGCAGGTCGATCCGGGCGCGCACCTTGTCCAGGAACGGCACCAGGAAGGTCAGCCCGGGCGAGGCCACCGTGCGGAACCGGCCCAGCCGCTCGATCACCGCCGACTGCGCCTGCGGCACGACCATGATCGCCTTGGCCACCGTGATGATCACGAAGAGAGCCAATAAGACGACCACGATGATCACTGTGGTGGTCAAGAGATCTTCCCCTTACCTAGTACCATTCTTGCGCGGTTGACGGTTTTCCGGGCGACGCGGGCGGGCTCACCTCGAGCTTCAGCTCCCGGGTTTCGATTCCCCAGCGGCCCGTGGTGTCGTGCAGGACCGTCCACACTGTACGGTGCAGCTCCGCCGGTGCGGTGACGGCGCGCTCGGCCGTGGTCAGGCTCGCTTCCTGCCGCAGCGCCGTCGTCGTCAGCTGTTCGATCGCGATCGCCGGGTTGCTGATCCCGTAGGTCGCCAGCCGCGGATCGGTGACGGCGAAGACGACCTCGAATCCGATGAGGACCTCCCGACCGTCGCCCGCCTCGATGACGCGCGGCGGCGCCGACAGGACCTGGTCGCCGAGGTCGACGCGCGCCCGGACGGTGTCGGCGAACGGCAGCACGAAGTGCCGGCCGGGGCCGAGCACGGCGCGGAACCGCCCGCCGCGTTCGATCACCGCGGCCCGGCCTTCGGGAACGACGACGAGCCCCAGGCTCACGGCTCGGCCGACACGACGGCGGTGGCGCCGGAGATCTCGACGACCGTGACCGGCGTGCCGGGCTCGATCGGTGGATGGTGTTCCGACAGGCTGCGCGCGGACCAGACGTCGCCGGCCAGCTTCACCTGCCCGGCCTCGAAGTCCACTGTGGACACGACGACGGCTCGGGCGCCGATCAGCGCGTCGATGCCGGTGTGGTGGGTCGGCCCGGCGAGGAAGCGGCGCTTCAGCGCGGGCCGGACCAGCGCGAGCATGCCGACGGAGGCGACGGCGAACACGACGACGTCGACGAAGAGGTTCCCGGTGAGCACGTCGGCCCCGGCGCCGAACAGCGCGCCGACGCCCAGCATGATCAGCACGAAGTCGCCGGAGACGACTTCGGCGATCATCAGGGCGATGCCGACGATCAACCAGACCAGTGCCCAGGACATGGCTTCATGCTCTCAGATCGTGCCGGTTCGCACCGGCACCGTGACTCGACGTGACCTACGCGTGACCTTGGACAATTCGGACATTCAGTCCTCTTCCGTCGGCTCGGTGACGAAGTCGATGAGCCGCTCCACGGCCCCGATGAGCGGGGTCTCGAGGTCGCGGAAACTGCTCACCCCGCTCAGGACACGTTGCCAGCCCTCGTAAGGTTGCCCCCAGCCGAGCGCGTCGCAGATCCCCTGCTTCCACTCGGTGCCGCGCGGGATCTTCGGCCACGCCCTGATGCCGACGGCGGCGGGCCGCACGGCTTCCCAGACGTCGATGTAGGGGTGGCCGGTGACCAGCACGTTCTCGTCGCGGACGGCCTCGACGAGCCGGGACTCCTTGCTGCCGGGCACGAGGTGGTCGACCAGGACGCCGAGGCGGCGGCCGGGTCCGGTGCCGAACTCGGCGATCCGCTCGGCCAGGACGTCGACGCCGTCGAGGGGTTCCACGACGACGCCTTCGACGCGCAGGTCGTGGCCCCAGACGCGTTCGACCAGCTCGGCGTCGTGCTTGCCCTCCACCCAGATGCGCGAGTCGCGGGCGACGCGGGCCTTGAGGCCCTGCACCTTCACCGAGCCGGACGCGGAGACCTGCCGGGCCGGGGCTGTGGCCGGGGCGCGGTACGGCACGAGCGTGACCGGCTTGCCTTCCAGCAGGAACCCGGCGGGGGCGAGCGGGAACACGCGGTGGCGGCCCTTGGCGTCCTCGAGCACGACGTTCCCGTACTCGATCTTCACCACCGCGCCGCAGTAGCCGCTGGCCGGGTCCTCGACGACCAGGCCGGGTTCGGCGGGGACTTCGGGCACCTTCTTGCGGCGCGGGCCGGCGAGCACGTCGTCATACGAGTGGGAGCGCACGACCAGGCAACCTAGTGGTGATCGGGACCCGGGTGGGTCATGCCACGCCGGTCAGCGCGCCATCTCCAGCAGGGCATCGGTGAACGGCGTGTGCTCGCGACGGCGCAGCGGCGGGTGGGCGGCCAGCGGGGCCAGGGCGGCGCACCACGCGAGGGCTCGTTCGGCGTCGAGACCGGGCAGGTGCGGGCGGAGGGCGTCGATGCCGTCTTCGAGCGTGGCGCCGGCGGCCAGGGGCAGGTAGAGCCAGTCGGCGAGGTCGAAGGCCGGGTCGCCGACGCTCGGGCGCGGGTCGATGGCCACCACGCCACGGCGGGGGCCGGCGTCGAGGACGTTGCCCGGGTGCAGATCGCCGTGCACGACCGCGACCGGCCCGCCGTCGGCCAGGGCGAGGGCGCGGCTCCGGGCCCTCGCGAGGAGCTCGGGAGTCAGGTACTCCGCGGCCGGAGAGCCCGGAACGGTGCGCTCGGTGATGTCGAACATGAAGGTCACGCGGTCGGTCAGCGGCGGCAGGTCGGGCGGGGGTGCGACGCTGTGCAGCTCGGTCAGCAGCGCACCGATCTCCGGCCACGGGACCTCCCGCCCGCGCAGTTCGGTGCCCGGGACCAGGCCTTCGAGCAGCATGGCGCCGGCGCCGAGGTCGGCGTCGAGAACTTGCACCGCGTGGGAGCACCCCGCCCAAGCCCGCAACCCGGCGAACTCCAGGTGGGCGACCTCGGGATCCGGCGTGAGTTTCAGGACCTGCAGGTCGCCGCCGGGGCCGGTGCACAGCAGCGTGCGGCCGGAGTTGCCGGGACGTGCTTCGCGGACCTCGAGTCCCCACTTCGCGGTCAGGCGCGCGACGAGGTCGGGGAGCGCGTCGCACCACGGGTCGGCCAGCTCGGCGCCGAAACGGGCGACCAGCCGCGCGCGGGCGGCCGGATCGATCAGAACAGCGGCCACGGGATGGCGCGCCAGTCGTCGCCCGGTTCGGGGAAGATCCCCTCGGTCAGCAGCAGGTCGGTGCGCTCGGCCAGAGCACGGACCTCGAACTTGGTGATGTGCTCCGACAACGTCTTGCCGAGGCCGCCGTCGAGCTCCGACCGCAGCTTGCGCAGCTTCTCGACGGTGTCCGGCGGCACGGGCTCGCCGATCCAGCCCCACAGCACGGTTCGCAGCTTCGGGTCGGTGTGCAGGCAGATGCCGTGGTCGACGCCGTACACGCGGCCGTCGACGCCCGGCAGCAGGTGCCCGCCCTTGCGGTCGGTGTTGTTGACGACGATGTCGAGCACGGCGAGGTCGCGCAGCCCGGCGTGGTCGGCGTGGGCCAGCACCGCGGGCTCGCCGAGCCGGTCGTGGGCGTGCAGCACCGGCCGCCAGCCGTCGGGGACCTCGTCGGGCGGGAGGACTTCGACGAGGTCGTCTTCGGTGGTCTCGATCCACAGCTGGACCATGCCGGGGCCGAACGGGCCGTCGCGCAGCACGGTCGGCGGGATCGCGCCGATGCCGGCCGAGTCGCTGATGATCGCGGTCGCGACCTCGCGCCCGGCGAGGGTGCCGTCGGGGAAGTCCCACAGCGGCCGCTCCCCCGACACCGGCTTGTACACGACCTGGCCGGTGATGCCGTCGAGCTCGATGGCGCAGAAGAGCGTGACGTTGGAGGCGTCGACCAGGCGGCCTTCGACGTCGATGCGGCCGTGGGTGACCAGCTCGCGGGACGCCGGGTCGGCCGGATCGGGGGTCGTGGCCATGGTCAGTCTTCGTCCGCCTCGGTCTCGCGCCGGTAGCCGTTCTGCCGGGGGCAGATGTGCCCGGCCGGGTCGAGCGGCTCCCCGCACAGCGGGCACGGCTTGCGGCCGGCGTTGACGACGCGGTCGGCGCGCTCGGCGAAGGCGCGGGCGGCGGCCGGGCTGAGGAAGACGCGGACGGCGTCCGGGCCCTCCTCGGTGTCGTCCAGCACGACCGTTTCGTCGACCTCGCCCTCGGTGATGGCGAGCAGCTCGATGACGACGGCGCTGCTGTCGGCGTCCCAGCCCAGGCCCATGGTGCCGACGCGGAACTCCTCCTCGACCGGCACGGTGAGGGGGTCGACGTCGACGAGGTCCTCGGGGACGTCGTCGGGGACGTCGGCGCCGAAGCGGCTGGCGACCTCCTCGAGCAGTGAGCTGAGGCGTTCGGCGAGGACGACGACCTGCTGCTTTTCGATGGTGACGCTGATGGTGCGCACGTCCTCGGAAGCCTGGAGGTAGAACGTGCGATCGCCGGGCTCGCCGACGGTGCCGGCGACGAACCGATCCGGCTGGCGGAAGACGTGGATTACGCGAGACATAGCACTGTCGACCCTAGGCCACGGGCGCATGATCGGCATCCGCCGCCCCACCTTCGCGGGCCGCTAGCCTCTGGGGGTGTCTCGGATCTCCCCGTACGGAACCTGGTCCTCGCCCATCACCGCCGCCGAGGTGGCCGCCGCCGGTGGCGGCCCGCAGTGGCTCGACGTCGTCAGGGGCGAGGTGTGGTGGGCCGAGGCGCGGCCCGGTGAGCAGGGCCGGGTCGCCCTGGTGAAGGCCGGTCCCGGCGGCACCGAGGACGTGCTGCCGGCGCCGTGGAACGTCCGCAACCGGCTGCACGAATACGGCGGGCGGCCGTGGGCGGTCGCCGATGGTGTGGTGGTCTTCACGCACTGGGCCGATCAGCGCGTTTACGCGCTCAGCGAAACCGGTGTGGCGCCGCTGACACCCGAGCCCGCGGAGCCCCAGGGCGTCCGTTACGGCGACCTGCGGGCCGGGCGGCCGGGTGAGGTGTGGGCGGTGCGCGAGCGCGGTGTCGGGCCGCGCCCGACCGACGTAGCGCGGGACCTGGTGGCGATCGCGCTCGACGGCGGTGGCGAACGGGTGCTGGCCGCGAGCCACCACTTCCTGACCGTGCCGAAGCTGTCGCCGGACGGGCGGCACGCGGCGTGGTTCGGCTGGGACCACCCTGCGATGCCGTGGGACGGGACCGAGCTGTGCGTGGCGCCTATCGCCGAAGACGGGTCCTTCGGGCCGCACCGCGTGCTGGCCGGCGGTGCCGACGTCGCGGTGTGCCAGGTCGAGTGGGAGACGCCGGCGTCACTGCTGGCGCTGCTGGACCCGGACGGCTGGTGGAACCTGCACCGCGTCGGGCTGGACGGGTCGGTGGTGAACCTGGCGCCGGTGGAGCGGGAGCTGGGCGGGCCGCTGTGGAAGGCGGGGTCGCGGTGGTTCGCGCCGCTCGGCGGCGGGCGGCACGCGGTGCTGGTGTCGGGGCGGCTGGCCGTGCTCGACGAGGCGGACGGCTCGGTGACCCCGGTCGCGGACGAGCTGACCGCGTGGTCGTCGACGTCGCTGGCGGTTCTGGGCGACGAGGTCGCCGGGGTCGCGGGTGGTCCGCTGCGGGAGCCGGCGGTGGTGTCCGTTTCGCTGGACGGCGAGGTCACGGACATGACGCCGCAGCCGGAGCTGCCGTCGGCGTACTTGCCGGTGCCGCAGGAACGGGTCTTCACCACCGCCGACGGCGAGACCGTGCCGGTGGTGCTGTACCTGCCGGCGAACCCGGAGTTCGCGGCGCCCGAGGGCGAGCGGCCGCCGTTGCTGGTGCACGTCCACGGCGGGCCGACCGGGCAATACCTGCCGGTGGTCGACCTGGAGCTGGCGTACTTCACCAGCCGGGGCATCGCCGTGGCGGCGGTGAACTACGGCGGGTCGACCGGCTTCGGGCGCGCCTACCGGGAGCGGCTGCGGGAGCAGTGGGGCGTGGTCGACGTCGCCGACTGCGTCGCGGTGGCCGACGCACTGGTGTCGGCAGGGCTGGCCGACCGCGACCGGCTGGCGATCCGCGGCGGCAGCGCGGGCGGGTTCACCGCGGCGGCGTCGCTGACGACGACGAAGACCTACCGGGCGGGCACGGTGATGTACCCGGTGCTGGACCTGGCCGGGTGGACCGGCACCGAAGGCGACACGCACGACTTCGAGTCGCGGTACCTGGACGGGCTGATCGGCCCGCTGCCCTCGGCGCGGCAGCGGTACGTCGAACGGTCGCCGCTGGCGAACTCGGCGGCGCTGGCCGGGCCGGTCCTGTTCCAGCAGGGCCTGGAGGACAAGATCTGCCCGCCGGAGCAGGCGGACCGGTTCGTCGCGGGGCTGGAAGGACGCGGGATCCCGTACGCCTACCAGCGGTTCCCCGGCGAGCAACACGGGTTCCGGCAGGCGTCGACGATCATCGCGGCCTTGGAGGCGGAGCTGTCGTTCTACGGCCAGGTGCTCGGGTTCGAGACGCCGGGTGTCGCGAAGCTGGAGCTGTCGCGGTGAGGCCGCCTCGGTTGCGGGCGGGCGACACGGTGGCGCTGGTGGCGCCGGCCGGGCCGGTGCCGGCGGACCTGCTGGAGAAGGCGGTGCCGGTGCTGCGCGGCTGGGGTGTCGAGCTGCGGGTCGGGCCGTGCGTGCGGGCCGAGCCGGGGACGCCGCCGTACCTGTCCGGTTCGGACGCGGCGCGGGCGGCGGAGTTCACCGAAGCATGGCTGGACCCGGGTGTGCGGTGCGTGCTCGCGGCGCGCGGTGGCTACGGCGTGCAGCGGATGCTGGACCTGGTGGACTGGGCGGCGTTGCGCGAAGCGGGTCCGAAGGTGCTGGCCGGGTCGTCGGACATCACGGCGCTGCACCGGGCCGTGGGCGTCCACTTGGGACTGTCCACTTTGTTCTCCCCGATGCCGGCGAGCGTGCTCTTCGACGACTTCGCGGTCGAGCACCTGCGGCGGTCGCTGTTCGAACCGGAGCTGAACGTGGTGGTGCGCGGCGGTTCGGTGCTGGTGCCGGGCCGGGCGTCGGGCGTGCTGACGGGCGGGAACCTGTCGCTGCTGGCGGCCGGGATCGGGACGCCGGAGCAGGGGTCGGCGCGGGACGCGGTGGTGCTGCTGGAGGACGTCACGGAGAGCGTGTACCGGCTGGACCGGATGCTGACGCAGCTGCTGCGCAGTGGCTGGTTCGCCGGGGTCCGCGGGATCGTGCTGGGTTCGTGGGCGGCGTGCGGTGACCCGGCGGAGGTGCGGGCGCTGCTGCTGGACCGGCTGGGGCCGTTGGGGGTGCCGATGGTGGAGGAGTTCGGGTTCGGGCACGTGGCGTCGTCGCCGACGTTGCCGCTGGGGGTGCCGGTGACGCTGGACGCGGACCTGGGGACGTTGACGTTCGACGCCCCGGCGCTGACGTGAAGCTCCCGGCTTCGGAGGCCCGCGCCCGGTTCGCCGCCGCGCGGGTGGCGCGGCTGGCGACGGTGTCGGCGGCGGGGGTGCCGCACCTGGTGCCGGTGACGTTCGCGGTGCGGGGCGATCAGGTGGTGTTCGCGGTGGACCACAAGCCGAAGTCGTCCGTCGCCTTGCGGCGGCTGCGCAACATCGAGGAGAACCCGGCGGTGTGCTTCCTGACCGACGGCTACGACGAGGACTGGTCACGGCTGTGGTGGGCCCGCGCGGACGGCTCGGCGCGGGTGCTGGCGCCGGGTGCGGAGCCGGTGGCGTGGCTGGTGGCGAAGTACGAGCAGTACGTCGAGCGGCCGCCGGAGCACGCGGTGGTGCTCACGGAGGTGCACACGTGGAGCGGCTGGACGGGCTCGTGAGCGTCAGTCGCGGAGGAACTTCTCCGGGCGGCGCCACGCGTCGATGATGCCCAGCGGGTCCGGCCGCAACAGCGACGCCGCCGAGTACAGGCTCGCCACCACCACGAGCGCGATGAACCACCAGTCGTAGAGGGCCTGCTCGCCCGTCGGGTAGTACACCAGCGTCACGAACACCGAGACCGCCACCACCAGCGCCAGGTGGCGGGGCTGCCACTTGAACGCCGACAGGAGCACGAAACCCCAGGTCAGGTACCACGGCAGGGTGGGCGGCATGAGGATCGCCACCGCCAGCAGGGAGATGCCCGCCCGGTAGACCGCCTCCGTGCCGCCGCCGCGGCCGAGCCACCACTGGCGGATGCCGAAGGCGATCAGCACGAGCATGCCCGCCGCGCGGGCGACCGTCACGAACGGCGACACCTGGACGTCCACCACCAGGTGGACCAGGTTGTAGAACACCTCGCCGATGCCGGTGGGGATGTTCAGCCAGTTCGCGATGAGCTGCGGGGCCTTGAGCCCGGACCACCAGCCCATGTTCAGCGAGCCCAGCGAGATCCACGTGCCGGCCACGAACACCGGCAGGAACAGCCCGACCGAGGCCGCGCCGGCGCGCAGGAAGTTGCGGACCTTGGACTCACCGGGCAGGTGGTTGGCCCAGATCCAGACGATGAACGGCAGCGCGATCGCCGCCGTCGGCTTGATCAGCATGCCGATCGTGACCAGGACGACCGCGACGACGTGCTTGCGTTCCAGGGCGGCCAGGACGCCGGTGGTGAGGAACGCGAGCATCATCAGGTCGTTGTGCGGGCCGCCGAAGAGGTGGATCACCATCATCGGGCTGGCCACCGCGAGCCACAGCGCGACCGGGAGCTTGCCGCCGAGGTGCTTGACCAGCCGCGGGAGCGCCCACAGCGTCCCGGCGAGGCCGGCGAGCAGCACGACGCGCATGAGGATGACGCCGAGGATCATGTTGTCGCCGGTGGTGGCGACGACGCCCTTGGAGATGAGCAGGAACAGCGGCCCGTACGGCGCCGGTGTGGTCTGCCAGAGCGGGTGGACGTTCTGCACGACGTTCGGCAGCACGTCGAGCTCGGCGGGGCCGTTGGCGTACGGGTCGAGCCCGTAGAGCAGCTGGGCGCCCTGGCCGAGGTAGGAGAAGACGTCGCGGGTGAACAGCGGCGGCGAGATGAGCAGCGGCGCCATCCAGCACCCGGCGGCGACCAGGATCGGGCGGCTGCCGATGCGCCCGGCCAGCACGTAGCGGCCGAGCCGGACCCACGCCCACACGACGAGGCCGAACCCGGTGTAGAGGACGGCGTTGGCGAGCATGCGCCCGTGGCCGTAGCGGATCCACGAGAGCGGGCCGTGGCCGAGCACGGGGTCCTTGATCAGGATGCCGCCGGCGCCGAAGGCGGCGAGCATGAGCAGGGTGCTGCCGACCGTGCCCATCGCGATCGTGCGGTACGGGAATCGCGAAGGCACGCGGAGCCGCTCGGCCAGTCCGGCCGAGGGCGTCTGTGTGGGGTCGGTGGTGGTCGCCATTTCCGTTCGGAGATTACACACCGCGCTCGCGCGGGGTTCCCGCAGTGTCAGGTTTCTACGCTGCGGCGCTGGGCCGTACCGCCGGGCAAGGCGGCCAGCAGGGACTTCGTGTACTCGTGGCGCGGGTCGAGCAGGACCTGTTCCACCGTCCCGGTTTCGACGAGCTCGCCGCGGTACATCACGGCGACGCGGTCGGCGATGTTCCAGGCCAGGCCGAGGTCGTGGGTGATCACCAGGGCGGCGAGGCCGAGCTCGCGCCGCAGCCGCAGCAGCAGCCCGAGGATCTCGCCGCGCACGGAGGCGTCCAGCGACGCGACCGGTTCGTCGGCCACCACCACCGACGGCTCGAGTGCGAGAGCACCGGCGATGACGACGCGCTGGCGCTGGCCGCCGGAGAGCTGGTGCGGGAGCCGGTCGGCGTACTTCTCCGCCGGCCGCAGCTCCGCGGCCTCCAGGGCCCGGTGGACGACCGCGCGCTCGTCGGTGAGCTTGTGGATCCGCGGGCCTTCGGCGACGGCCTCGTACACCGTGTGCGCCGGGTTGAGCGCGCTCGTCGGGTCCTGCAGCACCAGCTGGACCTGCCGCCGGTAGGCCTTGAGGCCCGCGCCGGAGGCCGGGACCGGCTGGCCGGCGTAGCGGACCACGCCGGAGTCGGGTTTCTGCAGGCCGAGCAGCGTGCGGGCGAGCGTCGTCTTGCCGGAGCCGGACTGGCCGACCAGGGCGACGATCTCGTCGCGCGACACCGTGAGGTCGACGCCGGCGACGGCGTCGATGCGCTTGCCGGTGCGGTCGCGGAAGGACACCCGCAGGTTCTCCGCGGCCAGCAGCGGCTCGCCGCCCACCACGCGGTCCGCGGGTTCGGGCGGGAGCGGGTTGCTGGTCGCCGGGGCGAAGCGGGACACCGGGTCGCCGACGGTCGGGAACGCCGCGGCCAGCGCCCGGGTGTGCTCGTGCTTCGGGGCTCCCATCACCTCGGCGCTGGGGCCTTCCTCGACGATCTGCCCGTCGTACATGACGGCGATGCGCTCGCAGGTCGAGGCGAGCACGGACAGGTCGTGGCTGATCATGATCAGGCCGATGTCCTGCTCGGCGACCAGCCTCGAGAGCAGGGCGAGGACCTGGGCCTGGACGATGACGTCGAGGGCGGTGGTCGGCTCGTCGGCGATGATCAGCCGGGGCGAGCAGGCCAGGGCCATGGCGATCATGACGCGCTGCTTCTGCCCGCCCGACAGCTCGTGCGGGTAGGCGCCGGCGCGGCTCGGGGGCAGGTCGACCTGGGTGAGCAGCTCGGCGACGCGGGCGTCGACCTGGGCGTCGGTGAGCGCCCCCGCCGCGGGCGGGTGCAGCCGCAGCGGCTCGGCGATCTGCTCGCCGATCTTGCGGACGGGGTTGAGCGCGTGCATGGCGCCCTGGAAGACCACCGACGCCTCGGCCCAGCGGACCGCGCGCAGGCGGCCCCACTTCATGGCGGTGACGTCTTCGCCGTCGAGGACGATCTCGCCGGTGATCTTCGCCGTGCGCGGCAGCAGCCGCAGCACGCTCATCGCGACGGTGGACTTGCCCGAGCCGGATTCGCCGGCGACCCCGAGGGTGCCGCCGGGGTCGAGGGACAGGTCGACGCCGCGGACGGCGGGCACCTCCTGGTCGCCCACCGCGTAGGTGACGTTGAGGTCCTTGAGCTGCAGCAGCGGGGTGGTCACTTCTTCAACCTCGGGTTGAACACGGTCTCCAGGCCCCGGCCGACCAGGGTGAAGAAGAGGACGACGAGGACGATCGCGATGCCCGGCGGGAGCACGTTCCACCAGGCGCCGCGGCTGATGGCGCCGTTGTTGAGCGCGCTTTCGAGCACCAGGCCCCAGGTGACGGAGTTGGGGTCGCCGACGCCGAGGAACGACAGGGTCGCGTCGGCGATGACGGCGTTGCCGACCACCAGCGTCGTGTTGGCCAGGACCAGGGGCATCACGCCGGGCAGGACGTGCTTGCCGATGACGTGCAGGTGGCCGCCGCCGAGGGCGTGGGCGCGCTCGATGTAGGGGCGGCTTTCGATGGTCAGCGTCTGCGCCCGGACCAGCCGGGCGGTGCTGGGCCAGGCGGTGAAGCCGATGGCGAGGATGATCGTGCCGACGCCCTTGGGCAGCACCGCCGAGAGCGCGATCGCGAGGATCAGCGAAGGCAGGACCAGGAAGAAGTCGGTGAACCGCAGCAGCGCCGCCGACACCCAGCCGCCGAAGTGCGCGGCGGCGATGCCGATCAGCGTGCCGATGACGACCGACAGCAGCGCCGCGGAGAACCCGACGAGCAGGGAGATCCGGGTGCCCCAGACGGTCATGAGCAGCACCGAGCGGCCGAAGTTGTCGGTGCCGAGCCAGAAGTCGCCGCTGGGCGGGCTGAGCGGCTCGCCGGTGGCCTTGGTGACGTCGAGGCCGCTCTGGTCGCTGATCAGCGGCAGCAGCAGCGCGACGACGACGGTGGCGCCGAGCAGGACCAGCCCGACGAGCGCGGCGCGCTGGGCGGCGAACTCCCGCCAGGTCCGAGCGATCGCGGCGCGCCGGCGGTGCCAGGCGATCTGCCGGGGTGTCTCGGCGGTGGTCATGAGGTACGCACCCTCGGGTCGAGCACGCGGTAGAGCAGCTCCGCGAGCAGGTTCATCAGCACCACGGCGCTGGCCAGCACGGTGAACACGCCTTGGAGCACCGGCAGGTCGGGTCCGTGCAGGGCGTCGTAGGTGAGCTGGCCGAGGCCGGGCCAGCTGAACACGGCCTCGACGGTGACCGCGCCGGCGACGACCTGGCCGAACTGCATGAACACCAGCGTGGTGGTCGGCAGCAGGGCGTTCGGAACGGCGTGCCGCTTGCGGACGAGGTCGTCGCGCAGGCCCTTGGCGCGGGCGGTGGTGAGGTAGTCGGCGTTCATCTCCCCCAGCAGCGACGACCGCATGATGAGCATGTACTGGGCGTAGAACACCGCCAGCAGCGTCACGCACGGCAGCACCAGGTGGTGCAGGACGTCGAGGGTCTGGGAGAGGACGTCGGGCGCGGCGTCCGGGGAGTGCATGCCGCGGCTGGGGAACAGGCCGTTGGTCACCACGAGCAGCATCAGGCCGAGCCAGAACTGCGGGACCGACCAGAGGGTCAGCGCGATCCCGGTCTGGGCGCGGTCGAAGAAGCTGTCGCGGCGCCAGGCGGCGCGGATGCCCAGCCACAGCCCGATGAGCACGGCGAGGACGGTCGCGCTGCCGACGAGCAGGATGGTCGGCCAGAGGCGTTCGCCGATCATGTCGGCGACCGGGCGGCCGTTGTTGAGCAGCCGGGACTCGCCGAGGTCGCCGTGCAGCAGGTTCCAGAAGTAGGTGCCGAACTGGACGAGGACGGGCTTGTCGACGCCCATCTTCTCGCGGAGCTCGGCGATCTGCTGGGGGCTGGTGGCGCGGTCGCGGGTCATCGCCGCGACCGGGTCGCCCGGCAGCATCCGGAAGAGGAAGAAGAACAGCACGACCACCAGCACGACGCTGACGACCGCTTCGAGGATCTTGGTGAGCACGAACCGGGCGGTGCCGGTCCCGCCGCGGTGCTCGTCGGGGTCGACGAGCACCGCGGCTTGTTCGGGGGCGGCCATTCCTACTCGCGGTCTTCCGAGGCTTTGTTCCGGCGGCTGATGATCACACCGCCGACGACGACGATCACCACGACGATCGCGCCGACGACGATCCACACGACGGTGCCGCTGCTGCCGGAGTCCGCGGTGGCTTCCGTGCCGGCCGGGGTGGCGCCGTAGACGCCCCAGTAGCCGGTCTGCTCGAGGATCGCGCCCTTGGGCTGCGGCTGGGTGGTGAAGGCGGAGAACTTGTCGGAGCGGTAGGCCTCGAGCGCGTTCTGGTAGTCGAGCACGATCGTCGGGAACTGGCTGTAGAGCCGGGCCTGGGCCTGCTTGACGTAGTCCGCGCGCTTGGCGTCGTCGGTTTCGGTCAGCTGCTTCTTGTAGAGGTCGTCGTAGGCGGCGTCGCAGAAGAACGTGTCGGTGCTGCCGCCCTTGCCGTCCGGGGCCGGCCGCGCGGCGCAGGTGTGCAGGGAGAGCGCGTAGTCCGGGTCGGGGTTGGTGCCGTAGCCGCCGATGGCGAGGTCGTACTTGCCGACGGCGGTGCGGTCGGACAGCTCGTCGTCGGAGACGAGGTCCTGCTTGACGGTGATGCCGATGTCCTTGAGCCAGCCGGTGACGTACTGGGCGACGCCCTGGTCGTAGCTGCGGTTGGAGTGGCCGGTCAGGCGCAGCTCCAGCTTGGCGCCGCCGGGGGCGGTGCGGACGCCGTCGGGGCCCTTCTTGTAGCCGGCCTGCTCGAGGGTGGCGTTGGCGGCGGCGAGGTCGAACTTGATCTTCTCGCTGTCGCTGGGCGCCCAGTGGTAGTCGGCGTAGACGGCGGGCACGACGCCGCCGCCGACCTGGCCGAGGCCCTTGAGGACCTTGTCGACGATCGCCTGGGTGTCCACGGCCTGCGTGATGGCCTTGCGGACGTTGATGTCCTTGAGGACCGGGTTGCCGTCGCCGATCGGATTGTTGGCGTTGTCGGTAACACCGAAGTTGATCGACAGCTCGTCGTAGCGGCGGCCCGGGGCGGCGTTGGTGGTGATGCCCTGCTGACCCTGCAGCGCGGCGAACTGGTTGGGGTTGAGCCGGTTGATGACGTCGACTTCGCCCTGCTTGAGCGCGTTGACCGCCGCCTCGGTGTCCTTGAACTGCAGCAGCTGCAGCTCGTCGACCTTCGGGGCGCCGCGCCAGTAGTCCTTGTTGGCCTTGAACTTGACGTACTCGTTCGGCTTGTACTCGGTGATCTGGAACGGCCCGTCGGAGACGCCGGCGACCTTGAGGTCGTCGGTCGAGGCGTCCTTGAGGTCCTTGATCGGCTCCCAGATGTGCTGCGGCACGATCGGGACGTCGAGCAGGTTCATGTTGACCTGCACGGTCTTGGTCTTGATGACGAGGGTGGTGTCGTCGGGCGCGGTGACCGTCTCGAAGTTGGCCACGTAGTTGCCGTTGGCGGTGCGAGCGTTCTCGTCCTGCAGCATCCGGTTGAACGTGTACGCCGCGTCCTTGGCGGTGACCGGCTGCCCGTCACTCCACTTGACGCCGCTGCGGATCTTGAACGTCCAGGTCAGCTTGTCCGCCGACGGCGTCCAGGACTCGGCGAGCGCGGGCGAGGCCTCGGCCTTCGCCGCGTCCGGGATGGTGAGGAACTCGTAGGTGAACCGGCCGATCTGCGTCGACGCCGAGAGCACGGCGGTGAACGGGTTCAGGTGGTCGATGCCGGTGGTCAGCGCGACCCGCAGCACCTTGCCCTGCTGGGCCTGGGCGGGCAGGGCGAGCGGGATCCCCGCCAGCGCCGCGGCCGCGACGACCGCGCCCACGCGGCCGAGCCGCCCGATTCTGCGTTGGACATGCACCAAAAACCACCCCATCGTTCTCGCTGTGAGCCTCCCCAAGGACGAGAAGTAACCACATACCGCCACAACCGCGCAATATGTTGCCGCTGCGGCAGGTGTCCGATCGTTATCGATCGGTTTCGGTGACGCTGCGTGATCGGGGAGGTGTGCCCGGGGGCGCGGCGGCCTGGCTAGAGTGCCGGGCATGCGCATCATGATCTCGGCGGACATGGAGGGCGCCACCGGCGTCACCTGGACCGACGACGTCGTGCCCGGTTCGCCGCAGTGGGACCGCTTCCGGCGGCTGTTCACCGGTGACGTCAACGCCGTCCTGGCCGGGCTGTTCGAGGCCGGGGCCGCGGATGTGCTGGTCAACGAAGCGCATTCGTCGCAGCGGAACCTGCTGCTGGAGGACCTGGACCCGCGGGCGCGGATGCTGACCGGGCGGCACAAGCCGCTGTCGATGATGCAGGGCATCGATTCCGGTGTGGACGGTGTGGTGTTCCTGGGCTACCACGCCGGTGCCGGGTTCGACGGGGTGCTGTCGCACACCTACCTGGAGAACCAGATCACCGGGGTGTGGCTGGACGACGTCCCGGCGAGCGAGGGGCGGCTGAACGCGGCGATGGCCGCGGAGTACGGCGTCCCCGTCCTGCTCGTTTCGGGTGACGACGAAACGTGTGACGACGCCCGTGACTACGCTCCGGAGGCGGAACTGGTCCAGGTGAAGGAGTGCGTCAGCCGGTACGCGGCGATCTGCCTGCCGCCGACGCGCACGGCGGAGCTGCTGACCGGCGCGGCGGCCGACGCGATGGCGCGCGCCGGGCGTGAAGAGCGGCGGGTGCGGGCGCACCGGATCGAGGTGGAGTTCGACGCGAGCCACCTGGCCCAGGCGACGGCGGTGATCCCGACGGTGGAGCAGATCGGGACGCGCCGGGTCGGGTTCGACGCGCCGGACATGACCGAGGCGATGAAGTGTTTCAAGGTCGTCACGGCGATCGCGGCGGGGGCGGTGCAGGGCATCTATGGCTGACGTCGTCGAGCTGTGCGCGGACCTGATCCGGTTCGACACGACCAACCGCGGCAACAACGACGCCAACCCGGAGCGGCCGGCGGCGGAGTACGTGGCGGCGTTCCTCGACGGCCTCGGGATCCCGTCGCGGATCCTCGAGGCCGCGCCCGGGCGGGCCAGCGTGATCGCGCGCGTGCCGGGCACGGACCCCTCGCTGCCGGCGCTGCTGGTGCAGGGGCACCTGGACGTCGTCCCGGCGGACGCGGCGGACTGGTCGGTGCACCCGTTCGCCGGCGAGGTCCGCGACGGCTGCCTGTGGGGCCGCGGCGCGACCGACATGAAGGACTTCGTCGCGATGGTCCTCGCGGCGCTCGCGGGCGGCGTGCGCCCGCGGCGTGAGCTGGTGCTGGCGTTCGTGGCCGACGAGGAGGACCGCGGCGAGTGGGGCGCGCACTGGCTGGTCGATTCTCATCCCGAGTTGTTCGAAGGCTGCGAAGCGGCGATCAGCGAGTCCGGCGGCTACACCTACCACGTCCCGGCGGCCGACGGCCGTGACGTGCACCTGTACCCGGTGGGGACGGCCGAACGCGGCACAGCGCACCTGAAGCTGACCGCGCGCGGCCGAGCGGGGCACGGGTCGCGGCCCAACGCCGAGAACGCCGTCACCCGGCTGGTGGGCGCGCTGCACCGGATCGCGGCGCACCGCTGGCCGGTGTCGCTGACCCCGGCGGTGCGGGCGTTCCTGGAGCGGACCGGCGCGGCGCTGGGTGTGCCGCTGGATCTGTCCACTTCGGACTCCGTCGACGCGGCGGTGGCGGCGTTGGGCCCGGCGGGTTCGCTGGTGCTGCCGACCGTCCGCAACAGCACCACCCCGACGATGCTGAACGCGGGCTACAAGGTGAACGTGATCCCGTCGACGGCGACCGCGCAGGTGGACGTGCGGGTGCTGCCGGGCACCGAGGAGGCGTTGTTCGCGGCGCTGGACGAGCTGCTCGGCGAGGGCGTGACGCGCGAGTTCGTGGCGCACCAGCCGCCGGTGCAGGCGCCGGTGGACTCGCCGTGGTTCTCCGCGATGGCGTCGGCCTTGCGGGCGGAGGATCCCGAGGCGGTGGTGGTGCCGTACTGCCTGGGCGGCGGGACGGACGCGAAGGCGTTCGCGCAGCTGGGGATCGCCAACTACGGGTTCGCGCCGCTGTGGCTGCCGAAGGGCTTCCCGTACCGCGCGATGGCGCACGGGGTGGACGAGCGGGTCCCGGTGGAGGGCCTGCACTTCGGGACCCGGGTGCTGTCGCGGTTCCTGGCCGGCTGCTGAGGCGTCCGGCTCAGCGCACCGGCGGGTTGGGCAGCTCCGCGGCGATGGTGGGCTCCGGCAGTGGCCGCGCACCGGCGCCACTGAGCGGGGACGGCGGAAGCGGGCGGCGCGGCTCGCGGACCCCGACGCCGCCGTCGTCCCCGGTGTCGTCGTCCGGCCCGGGATCGGGCCGCCCGTCCGCGGCCGGCGGCAGTCCGGAGGACCGGTACTTCAGCTGCCGCGCGACTTTGCGGCGTTTCCCGTCGGGCACGGCAGGTCCTCAGCGCGTGAACTCGGCCCAGTAGCGGGCCCCGTCGTGGATGGTCTCCAGGCCCACCAGCTTCACGCCGTCCTGGGCCACCGACTCGATCTCCGCGCGGCTGAACGGCCACGGCGGCCCGGGTTCCGGTGCCACGTTCTCCTCCGCCACCTCCGACACCAGCATCGTCCCGCCCGGGGCGAGGAAGCCGGCCAGGGACGTGATCGCCGCGGCGCGGAAGTCGCGGGGCATCGCCTGGATGTTGATGATCTCCACGACCAGGTCGAACGCGTGGTGCCACTCCCCCGGCGGCTTCAGCAGGTCGGCCACCACGTAGTCCACCGCCGACTCCGGGAACCGGGCGCGGGCCGCCTCGACCGCGGCCGGGGCGACGTCGAAGCCCGTCACCGCCCAGCCCGCCGCCGCCAGCAGCTCCGAGTCGTCGCCCAGGGCGCTGCCCACCACCAGCGCCCGGCGGCCCTCGCCGGGCTCCACCCAGTCGGCCAGGTCGGCGTTCGGCGCGCCGCGGGTCCACGGGACCTCGGCCTCGCCGCGGGCGGCGGCGGTGTAGAGCTCGTCGAACCAGCGGGTCGGGCTGCCGTCGGCGAGGGAGGCGCGGGAGAGCACTCGGTCGGCGGGTTCCGGCGTCGTCATGAGCGTGACCTTAGCGGCGGCGCCGGGCCCGCGGGACCCGTTTTACCGCGCTACCGGCCCGGGAATCGCGTACAGGTACTCACCGGCCCAGTGGACGGTGTCCCGGACCGGTGAGGTGGGCGGGGCCGGCCGGAAGCTGGCCACGTCGTCGACGCTGCCGGTGCCGTCGTAGACCGCGCGCCACGGATAGGCGAACACCGGCCGGGTCCGGGTCACGTTCCCGGCGGCGTCGCGGCCGGTCGCGGTCACCACGGTCGGCGTCGTGCCGCGTTCGACCCAGGCGACCAGCTGCTTGAGCGGGTCGAACTCGGTGAGCGTCGTGCCGCCGCCGCAGTGGTAGAGCGACGGCACCATGAACAGCCGGACCCAGTCCTGGGCGTGGCCGCCGGTGAGCCGCTGGTAGTAGTCGAGCGTGCCGGCCGGCGGGATGGCCTCGTCGGCCCAGCCGTGCCACAGCACGAGCTTGCCGCCGCGCCGCTGGAACGCCGAGAGGTCGAGGTTCAGGGCGTCGTAGCGGACGCCGACCGGGGTGAGCCGGTCGAACTCGCGCCGGGTGAAGGAGAAGGTGTCGACGGTCGAGGCCGGCGCGCCGATCGGGTAGCCGAGGTAGCGCAGGTAGTTGTCGGCGAGGCTGCGGGCGAAGGCGAAGCCGCCGGTCTCCGGGGTCGGGATGATCCACCCCGCCCAGGACAGCTCCGAGCCGGGCAGCTGGCCGCCGGGGTAGAGCCGCGTCCCGTGGGCGTCGGTGGGCGGCGAGTAGAGCCGGCGGGTCGCGGCGACCTGGGCCGGGGTGAGGCAGGACGGCGTGTCGGCGCCGGCGCAGGTCAGCGTCGCCGGGTCGAAGCGGCAGGCGCGCGGGTCGTCGAGCTGGCCGTCGGTGAGCCCGTCGAGGCGGTCGCAGGCGGCGAGCACGGCGTCGTGCAGCGCGGACAGCTTGGCGGCGGTGAGGATCGGGCTGCCGTCGGCGGCGGCGTTCGCCCGCGCGAGCCACGTCTGGTACTCCCCGAGCAGCGGCCCCCAGTAGTTCGCGGGGGCGCCGGCGTCGATGCCGTCGAAGTCCGCCGGGTACCGCTGGGCCAGGAGCAGGCCTTCGCGGCCGCCGTCGGAGCAGCCGGTGAAGTAGGACTTGCGCGGCGGGGAGCCGTAGAACGCCTGGATGATCGCCTTCGAGGCGCGGGAGACGACGTGGGGTGCGCGGAACTCGAAGTCGTCGCGCGCGGCCTGGTCGTCCGCGCCCCAGCTGCCGTCGTCGACGACGGCGGGGGTCGTGCCGACGTGCCCGTCGTCGGTGGCCGCGACCGCGACGTCGCCGCCGTGGGGCAGGCCGCAGTCGGCGAAGGCGGGCGGGTTGACCAGGCCGCAGAAGCCGCCGCAGCCGTACTGCAGGTAGCGCCCGGCGTAGGTCGTGGTGGGCAGCCGCAATTCGAAGCGGACGGCGGGTTCGACGTAACCCTTGACGCCGCAGTACTCGGGGTCGGTGGCGGTCGCGGCGACGACGGCCGCCGAGGTGACGTGCGTGGCGGCGCCCGGGAGGGCGTACCCGCGGACGAGGTCGCCGCAGGTGGTGACCGGCCGGACGGGGGACTCCGCCGTGGCGGTGGCGGTCACCGGGGCGAACCCGGTGGTGGCGAGCAGGAGTGCGGTAAGTGCGAGGAAGATCCGGACTGGTCTCATCGGGTTCCCGTTCCCTCGGTTGTCCAGTTCTGGCCAGGTTTGCCGACCGGTCTTGACATCGATGTCACCCGCGCGTTTCGCTCTCTGGGCGCCGCCGGTCCCCCCGTCCGTCGGTCCCCAGTTCACCCTCCAGAGCTTGGAGCAACGATGCCCCGAAGCGCCAGACCGCCGGTCGCTTTCCTGGTGACCGCCGCCGTGGTCGCCGCCGGCCTGGTCGCCCTCCCCGCGACGGCGTCCGCCGCCGACGAAGCCCTCCCCGCCGATTTCTCGTCGTCGTTCGAGCCCGGTGACGTCCAGCCGACCTGGACCGACACCGTCGACACCGACGCGGCGGGCAAGCCGCGCGCCTACGGCGTCAACGGCGCGAACGGCACCGCCATCCCCGGTGACATCCGCGGCAAGGTCACCGAGACCAGCGCCAGCAGCGAGAACACCGACGGCGGCGAGGTGGTGGCGAACCTCGTCGACGGCACCACGGACACCAAGTGGCTGTCCTGGGACCCGACGGCGTGGGCGCAGATCAACCTGTCCGAGGCCACCTCGATCACGCACTACGCGATCTCCTCGGCCAACGACTTCGACGAGCGCGACCCCAAGGACTGGACGCTGCAGGGCTCGAACGACGCGAGCACCTGGACCGACCTGGACAAGCAGACCGACCAGGCGTTCACCGCGCGGTTCCAGCAGAAGGACTACAAGCTGGCCGCCCCGAGCGCGGCGTACAAGTACTACCGGCTCGACGTCACGCGCAACAACGGCGGCCCGATCCTGCAGATGTCGGAGCTGCTGCTGGCCAACGACGACCCGGCCCCGCCGCCGCTGCCGAACATGCGCAGCTTCGTCGACTCCGGCCCGACCAGCGGCTACACGAACAAGAACCGCGTCGGCTTCACCGGCATGAAGGCGTTCCGCTACTCGGGCAGCCAGACCGCCACCGGGCACGGCTGGTCCTACAACAAGATCTTCGACGTGAACGTGCCGGTCGTGGCCTCGACCGAGTTGTCGTACAAGGTGCAGCCGCAGTTCATCACCGGCGACCTGAAGTACCCCAGCACCAACGTCGCGATCGACCTCGCCTTCACCGACGGCACCTACCTGCGCAACCTCGGCGCGACCGACCAGTACGGCTTCCCGCTGACCCCGGAGGGCCAGGGCGCCTCGAAGGTGCTCTACGCCAACCAGTGGAACCTGGTGCGCTCGGCGATCGGGCAGGTCGCCAAGGGCAAGACGATCGACCGGATCCTCGTCGGCTACGACAACCCGAACGGCCCGGGTTCGCTGCAGGGCTGGCTCGACGACGTCAAGGTGTCGGCGACCCCGACCCCGCCCGCGAGCACCCGCCCGAGTGACAACGTGGTCACCACCCGGGGCACGATGGCCAACAGCACCTTCTCCCGCGGCAACAACTTCCCGGCCACCGCGGTGCCGCACGGGTTCAACTTCTGGACCCCGGTCACCGACGCCGGGTCGGGCAGCTGGCTCTACAACTACAGCACCCAGAACAACGCGCAGAACCTCCCGCAGCTGCAGGCGTTCAGCGTCAGCCACGAGCCGAGCCCGTGGATGGGTGACCGGCAGGCGTTCCAGGTGATGCCGTCCGCGGCCGCCGGGGTGCCCGACGCCAACCGCGACGCGCGGGCGCTGGCCTTCAAGCACAGCGACGAGGTCGCGCGGGCGCACTACTACGGCGTGCAGTTCCAGAACGGGATCAAGACCGAGATCGCGCCGACCGACCACGCGGCGATGATGAAGTTCTCCTTCCCGGGCGCGGACTCGAGCCTGATCTTCGACAGCGTCAACAACTCCGCCGGGCTCACCCTCGACCCGGCCAGCGGCACGCTCTCGGGCTACACCGAGACCGGCGTGTACGCCGGCGCGGGCCGGATGTTCGTCTACGCGACGTTCGACAAGCCGGTCACCGCGGGCGGCAAGCTCACCGGGCAGGGCCGCGACAACGTCACCGGCTACCTGCGCTTCAACGCCGGTTCGGACAAGACGGTGAACATGCGGATCGCGACGTCGCTGATCAGCGTCGAGCAGGCCAAGAAGAACCTGGCGATGGAGATCGCCCCGGCCGCGACCTTCGACACCGTGCGCGACGCGGCGCAGAAGGCGTGGGACGACCAGCTGAAGGTCATCGAGGTCGAGGGCGCGTCGAAGGACCAGCTCACGACGCTCTACTCGAACCTCTACCGGCTGTTCCTCTACCCGAACTCGCAGTTCGAGAACACCGGCACCGCCGACAAGCCCGCGTACAAGTACGCGAGCCCCGTGTCGCCGAAGACCGGGACGGACACCGCGACCCAGACCGGGTCGAAGGTGGTCGACGGCCAGATGTACGTCAACAACGGCTTCTGGGACACCTACCGCACGACGTGGCCGGCGTACTCGCTGCTCACGCCGGACATGGCCGGGAAGATGGTCGACGGGTTCGTGCAGCAGTACCGCGACGGCGGCTGGATCGCGCGCTGGTCCTCCCCCGGCTACGCGGACCTGATGACCGGCACCAGCTCCGACGTCGCGTTCGCCGACGCCTACCTCAAGGGCGTGAAGAACTTCGACGTCAAGTCGGCCTACGACGCGGCGCTGAAGAACGCCACGGTGACGCCGCCGAACTCGGCGGTCGGCCGCAAGGGTCTGGACCAGGGCATCTTCCTCGGCTACACGCCCAACACCGCCAGCGAGGGCTTCTCGTGGGCGATCGAGGGCTACGTCAACGACTTCGGCATCGCGAACCTGTCTAAGAAGCTGGCCGACGAAGCCGCGCCGAACGACCCGCGCAAGGCGGAGTACCAGGAGAACTACGAGTACTTCACCAGCCGCGCCCAGCAGTACGTGAACCTGTTCGACCCGAGCGTCGGGTTCTTCCAGGGCAAGGACGCGAACGGCAAGTTCACCAAGACCAAGGACCAGTACGACCCGCGCTCGTGGGGCGGGGACTACACCGAGACCGACGGCTGGGGCATGGCGTTCACCGTGCCGCAGGACGGCAAGGGCCTGGCCAACCTCTACGGCGGCCAGGCGGGCCTGGCGAACAAGCTGGACCAGTTCTTCGCCGACCAGGAGACCGCCAACTACCCGGGTTCCTACGGGGGCGTGATCCACGAGATGCGGGAGGCGCGGGACGTGCGGATGGGCCAGTACGGCCACTCCAACCAGCCGGCGCACCACCTGCTCTACATGTACGACTACGCGGGTCAGCCGTCGAAGACCCAGGCGAAGGTCCGTGAAGCGCTGTCGCGGCTCTACAACGGCGCCGAGATCGGCCAGGGCTACCCGGGCGACGAGGACAACGGCGAGATGTCCGCGTGGTACATCTTCAGCTCGCTGGGCTTCTACCCGCTGCAGATGGGCAGCCCGAACTACGCGATCGGGTCGCCGCTGTTCAAGAAGGCCACCATCCACCTGGCCGGTGGCAAGGACCTGGTGATCAACGCGCCGAAGAACAGCGCGAAGAACGTCTACGTCCAGGGCGTGAAGGTCAACGGCAAGGCGTACTCCTCGACGTCGCTGCCGCAGGACGTCATCGCCCGCGGCGGGGTCATCGACTTCGACATGGGCCCGAACCCCTCGAACTGGGGCACCGGCCCGAACGATGCGCCGAAGTCGATCACCACGGGTGACGCGGTCCCGACGCCGCTGCACGACGAGACCGGGCCGGGCAAGGGCACGCTGTCCACTTCGGACGGTTCCAACGCCGCGGCGCTGATCGACAACACCTCGCGCACCCAGGTCGCCGTCACCGGCGCCCTGCAGTACCAGCTGAACTCGACCGACGAGGCCGTCACGCACTACACGCTGACGTCCCAGACCGGTGCGGGCGACCCGAAGAGCTGGACGCTGAAGGGCTCCTACGACGGCAAGACCTGGGCGGTGGCCGACCAGCAGACCAACCAGGCGTTCAGCTGGCGGCAGCAGACCCGCGCGTTCAAGGTCGCCAACCCGGCGCACTACGCCTACTACAAGCTCGAAGTGACCGCGACCAGCACCGGCGCCCCGGCGCAGCTGGCCGAGTTCGAGCTGCTGGGCAAGCCGGACGCCTCCTGCACTCGCACGATCACGGGGGCTTCCTCGGGCCCGCTGACCGTGTCGAGCGGCACGGTGTGCCTGCAGGACGCGACGGTGTCGGGTCCGGTCAACGTCGCGCCCGGCGCGTCGCTGATCGTGCGTGGCGGTGAGATCAAGGGCCCGCTCGCCGCCACGGGCGCCGCCCAGGTCGTGCTCAACCGCACGAAGGTGGACGGTCCGGTGGCGATCACCGGGACGTCCGGCCAAGTGTCGATCGAGCTGACCCAGGTGGGCGGCCCGGTCGCGCTGACGGCCAACCACGGTCCGGTGCTGACGTCGAGCACGATCGGCGGCCCGCTGGCGTGCGCGGCCAACTCGCCGGTACCGACGGACTACGACCTGCCGAACACCGTCCGCGGCCCGGCCGCCGGGCAGTGCGCGAAGATCTAGTCCGGTAGTTCGATGGATGCCCTCCCCGCCGGTTCGGTGGGGAGGGCATCTTCGCGTCATGGGGTTCTTCTGCTGCCATCGCGACCGGCCGGGTTCGGCTGCGTTGCGCCAGGAGGAGCGCTGGTCCCACCTGGACCGGTTCCCGGGGACGTACGCGGGGAGCGAGGTCCACCGCCGGAGAGCTGGAGTGGCGAGTCGTCCGGCTTGAGCCATCAGCCGCCGCCCGGTCAGCTCAAAAGCGCCGCAACCGCGCCAGCGTTGTGCACAGTGCCGGGGCGAAGGCGTCCACGTCGGACTCGAACCCCCGATGGCCGCCCGGGAAACGCGCGTACCGGCACGCCAAATGCTCCGCCTGGATGCGGGCCGACCGTTCCAAGCACGTGTCGCGGCTGGCCTCGCCCGCCGCCGTCGTCACCGGGATTCCGGTGCGGCGGACCGCGTCGAGGTCCGGGGTGTGCAGGACCACCGCCGGGAACTCGCGCGCCAGGAACGACGCCGCCGATGACCGGTCCGGGAAGTCGCCCGCGGACAGCCCCGCCAACGCCAGTGCCGCGTCCAGGCCGCCCCGCTCGTGGGCCGCACGGACCTCGCGCGCCAGCGCCAGCCACTTCGGCGCGTCCGGGAGCAGGGTGATCGCCGGGGCCTCGTGGACCACCAGCTCCGTCACCACGTCCGGGAGCTGCGCCGCCAGCTCGAACGCCACCGAACCGCCGCCACCCTGGCCGAACACCGCCGCCCGCGGGGCCACCGCGCGGATCACCGCCGCCGCGTCGCGGGCCTGCTGGCCCAGGTCGAAGTCGGCGTCCGGGCCGCGGCGGTCGTAGGTGAGCACCGCGTACGTGCCGGCGAGCCGCCGCGCGAGGCCGGCGTACCCGGCGCCGGAGCCGCCGCGGCCGGGGATCAGCAGCAGGACCGGCCCGGTGCCCCGCAGCTCGCAGCGCAGCTCGGCACCCTCGTTCCGGACGGTGTGCGTGCTCACTGTGACCTCCCCCCACCGGGACCGCCCCCGCGTCGAGCACACGCTACGCCGTTCGGCCGATACGGTGGGCGCATGCCCGACGCCGTGTTCTTCTCGTCTTTCGAAACCGGTGATCCGCAGCCGGCGGACCCCACGCTGACGGTCGACAGCGGACCGGACCGCTCCCCCACGGCCAAGACCGGCGTCGGCTTCACCGGGGCCCGCGCCCTGCGCTACACCGCGCGTCCCCGCAGCGTCCTGTTCGAACTCGACGCGCCCGTCACCGAACGGACCGAGCTGTCCTATGTGGTCTTCCCCCGGGCCGACGGCGAGATCCCCGCTTACCACGCCACCCGGGTCGCCCTCGACGTCGAATTCGCCGACGGCACCACCGCCGGGTTCGACCCGGTGGACGACAAGACGCTCTGGGTGGACCAGTGGAACCCCGTCCGCCGCCCGCTCGGGGCGTTCGCCGGGCGCCGGATCAGCCGGATCGTGCTGCGCACCGACGCGCCCGGGGAGATCACCGGCTGGCTCGACGACGTCCGCGTCGCCGAACGCCCCGACCCGCCGCGCGACCCCGTCGACTGCGTCCGCACCACCCGCGGCACGCACTCCAGCGGCGACTTCTCCCGCGGCAACAACTTCCCGGCCACGGCGGTGCCGCACGGGTTCAACTTCTGGACCCCGGTCACCGACGCCGGCGTCACCAACTGGATCTACTCCTACCACCGCCACAACGACGAGGAGAACCGCCCGGCGCTGCAGGCGTTCGCGCTGTCCCACCAGCCGAGCCCGTGGATGGGCGACCGGCACACCTTCCACGTCATACCGGGCACCGGCCCGGTGGAACGCGACCGCCGCAAGCGCGCGCTGGCCTTCTCCCACGACGACGAAACCGACTCGCCGCACCACTACGGCGTCCGGTTCGCCAACGGCATGACCGCCGACCTCGCGCCGACGTCGCACGCGGCGATCCTGCGGTTCACCTTCCCGGACAAGCACGGCTGGCTCCTGTTCGACAACGTCCGCAACCGCGGCCGTCTGCGCCTGAACGCCGACACCGGCGTGATCACCGGCTACACCCGCGTCCGCAGCCGCCTGTCCGCCGGCGCGCGCCGGATGTTCGTCTACGGCGTCACCGATGCCCCGGCGACGCGCGGCGCGAAGGTCCGCGTCCCACCGTGGCGGCGGGTGTCGGGCTACTTCGAGTTCGACGGTCCCGACGCGACGCTGCGGATCGCGACGTCGCTGATCAGCCTGGCCCAGGCCAAGCGCAACCTCGAGCTGGAGATCCCGGCCGGGACGACGTTCGAGCAGGTCCGCGACCAGGCCCGCGAGCTGTGGCGGCAGCAGCTCGGCCGGGTCGAGGTCGAAGGCGCCACCGAGGACCAGCGCACCACGCTGTACTCCAACCTCTACCGGCTGTTCCTCTACCCGAACGTCGCCCACGAGAACACCCCGAAGGGCATCCGGCACGCCAGCCCGGGGGGGCGGCGCGGGGGGCCGAGCACCCGGCGCCGCACCGGCGCGAAGGTCGTCGACGGCGAGCTGTACGTCAACAACGGCTTCTGGGACACCTACCGCACCACCTGGCCCGCGTACGCCCTGCTCACCCCCGAGTACTGCGGCCGGATGGTCGACGGGTTCGTCCAGCAGTACCGCGAAGGCGGCTGGATCTCCCGCTGGTCCTCACCGGGCTACGCGGACCTGATGACCGGCACCAGCTCGGACGTCGCGTTCGCCGACGCCTACCTCAAGGGCGTCCGGAACTTCGACGTCGAGGCCGCCTACGACGCCGCCCTGAAGAACGCCACCGTCACCCCGCCGCACCGCTCGGTCGGGCGCAAGGGCCTCGACCAGTCGATCTTCCTCGGCTACACCCCGGTGTCCGTCCACGAAGGACTGTCCTGGGCGCTCGAGGGCTGCATCAACGACTTCGGCCTCGCGAACCTGTCCGAGGCGCTTTCGCGGGAAAGCGACGGCCCGCGGGCCCGGAGGTACGCGGACTACGCCGCCTACTTCCGCGAGCGCGCGAAGCACTACGTCCACCACTTCGACCCGAAGATCGGCTTCTTCCAGGGCCGCCACCGCGACGGCCGGCGCAAGTTCGGTCCCGAAGGGTACGACCCGGCCGCGTGGGGCGGCGACTTCGTCGAGACCAACGCCTGGAACACCGCCTTCACCCCACCCCACGACGGCCCCGGCCTCGCCGCGCTGCACGGCGGCAACGCGGGCCTCGAAGCGAAGCTCGACGAGTTCTTCGCGACCCCGGAGACCGGGCAGCGCCCCGGCGCGTACGGCGGCCTGATCCACGAGATGACCGAGGCCCGCGACGTCCGCATGGGCCAGTACGGCCACTCCAACCAGCCCTCGCACCACATCCCCTACGTCTACAACCTCGCCGGCGCGCCCGCGAAGGCCCAGCGCGTCGTGCGCGAAGTGCTGCGACGGCTCTACCTGGGCAGCGAGCTCGGCCAGGGCTACCCCGGCGACGAGGACAACGGCGAGATGTCGGCGTGGTGGGTGTTCAGCGCCCTCGGGTTCTACCCGCTGGCCGTCGGCAGCCCGCGCTACGCGATCGGGTCGCCGCTGTTCGAGAAGGCGACCGTGCACCTGGGCGAGGGGCGGAAGCTCGTCGTCCGCGCGCCCGGCAACACCGACGAGACCGTCTACGTCCGCGGGCTGACCGTCGACGGCGAACCGCACGACACGACGACCATCGCCCACGCCACCCTCGCCGGCGGCGCCGAGCTGGTCTTCGACCTCGCCACCGAACCGGCCGGCTGGGGTGCCCCGCCGCCGCCGGCCGCCCACCCGGACCCGGTCTCCGACCTCACCGGCACCGCCACCAGCGAGGACGCCAAGAACCTCGGCGCGCTCTTCGACGACACCACCCGCACCCAGGTCACCTTCGGCAGCGCCACGCCGTCGATCGAGTTCACCGTCACCGGCGAACCCCGCGAGGTCACGCTGTACACGCTCACCTCCGGCACCCGCCGCGGCGACCCCAGCGCGTGGGTCCTCGAAGGCTCCGACGACGGCGAGCACTGGACCACCCTGGACGAACGCGCGGACGAGCTGTTCCGCTGGCGCCGCCAGACCCGTCCGTTCGCGCTCGCCGCCCCGGCGGCCCACCCGCGCTACCGGCTGCGGATCACCGCCACCCGCGGCCGCCGCACCACCCTCGCCCAGTGGGAGCTGCTCGCCCGATGAACCACTTCCGCACCGCCGCGCTCGACCGGCTGGCCGCGGCCGACCCCGGCCTGGTCCGGCTGCGGCTGGCCGGCTCCGCCGTGCTCGGCATCGTCCTCGCCGTGGCCGCGCTGCTGCCCACGCACGTCCCGCTCACCGTGATGCTGGTCGGCGCCATCGCCGCCATGATGACGGCGTTCACCGTCAACGACCCCACCCCCGGCGGCCAGGCCGTCACCCTCGTGCTGGCGTTCCTCACCGGGGCCGCGTCCATCACCGTCGCCAGCCTCGGCTCCGCGCTACCGCCGATGGACAGCATCGTGTTCGTCCTGCTGATCTTCGTCGCGGTCTACGCCCAGCGCTTCGGCGCCCGCGGCACCGCGCTCGGGTCGATCGGGTTCTTCCTGTTCTTCTTCCCGATGTTCCTGCAGGCACACCTCGCACAGGTGCCGCAGCTGGTGATGGCGCTCGGGGTCGGCGTCCTCGCCAACGCCGTGGTCCGGTTCGTCCTGCTGCGCCACAAGCCCGAGGCGGAGTTCCTGCGCGTGCGCCGCGCCTTCCGCGCGCGGCTCGCCGCCGTCGTGCGGGCCGCCGAGGCCCACCTCGCCGTCAACGGCAGCGAGCGCACCCGCAAACAGCTCCGCCACGCACTGGCCCGGCTCCACGAGTGCGTCCTGCTCATCGAAGACGCCTCCCCCGACGTCGTCGACGCCCGCGCCGCCGACCGGCTGCGCCGCCGCGCCATCGAAGTCGAGCTCGCCGTCCAGTGGCTGGCCATCACCGTCCAGCGCACCTGCTCCGACGAGCTCGCCGCGGACGTCCGCGACGACCTCATCGCCCGCCTCGCCCGCTTCCGCGCCCTGATGGAACGCGACCCGCGCGAGCTCCCGCTGATCAGCCAGACCGGCGAGTACAGCCGGATGCTCGTCGAAGGCAGCCGCATCGACGAGCACGCCGCACCCGGCGACGGCGTCCGCAAGGCCCTCGCCGAGCTCGCCCTGGCCGACGACCGCGCCCAGCGCGCCGCCGCGCCCGAGTCCACAGTGGACCCCCTCGACGACGAAGACGACGACGAGCCGACGCCCGCGTTCGCCTACGACAACCGCACCCGCAGCGCCATCCAGGCCGTCGTCGGCGGCGGGCTCGCCGTGCTCGGCGGCACCCTCGTCTCCCACCAGCGCTGGTACTGGGCCGTGCTCACCGTCTTCGTCGTGTTCATCGGCGCCTCCAGCGCCGGCGCCACCTTCGTCAAGGGCGTCCGCCGCCTCGGCGGCACCCTCATCGGCATCGTCGGCGGCGTCCTGCTCGCGCTCCTGGTCGGCGGCAACACCCCGGCGACGCTCTCGCTGATCCTGGTCTGCGTGTTCGGGATGGTCTACACCGCCCGCGTCTCCCAGGTCGTGATGGCCTTCTTCATCACCAGCATGCTCGGCCTGCTCTACAGCCTGCTCGGCACCTTCAGCCTCGCCGTGCTCTGGATCCGCGTCGCCGAAACCGCCGTCGGCGCCGCCGCGGGCATCCTCGCCGCCGTCGTCATCGTCCCGGTCCGCACCCGCTCGGTCATGCTCGACGACATCGGCGCCGTCCTGGACGAACTGGAAGAGTTCCTCGAGCACGCGCGCGACCTGCTCGCCGGCGAGGAGAACGTCAACATCATCGAACTCTCCCGCGACCTCGACCGCGCCGTCGAACAGGTCCGCACCACCGTCGAACCGCTCACCCACCCGGTCAACCTCCGCAGCGCCCGCCGCGACTACGGCTGGCACGTCCTCACCACGCTCGAAACCATCGCCTTCCGCGCCCGCCACGTCGCCGCCCGCGCCCAGCCCGGCATGCTCGCCGGCCCCGACACCGACCGCCTCCGCCAGTTCACCGGCCGGCTCCTGGCCAACATCGACGTCCTCCGCAAAGCACTCGACGCACCGGGTGGCCCCACACCCGGCACGCTCGTGCGCGACGACGGCACCCCCGTGTCCGACCGCGTCGACCAAGCCGAAACCCGCGCCGTCCTCTCCAGCCTCAGCCACCTCGACGAAGCACTCGTCTCCCTGGGCGGCGTCTTCGACCTCCAGGCCACCGACCCCCGCGCCCCCGCGAAGAAGTGACCACCGGGGCGGCGCGCGCCCGCGCCGCCCCGGTTCACCGCGTCCCGGTCACGGGCACTGCAGCCACGCGAAGTGGTACACCGTGGTGATGCTGCCGTCGGTCGAGTCCATCGTGACGTAGCTCGTCGTCTTCTTCGGATCCGACGTCCCGGCCGCGGTCCGCAATTCCGTGTTGATGTTCAGATTGCGTTCCTCACCACACGGCTTGAACACGATCGCACCGACCTCCGTCGAATCGGTGAAATACCAGTCGTCCTCGAACGGCCCCGTCAGCGGATGCTGGACGTACGCGGTCGGAGAATTGCCCTGGAAATAGTAGTTCGCTCTTTCCAGGCCGGTCGCGCCGCGTTCCAGGTGCGCGAATCCGCGGTAGTCGGCCTGCGCGATTCCGTAGGTGAACCCCTGCGGAACGTGCACGCGCAGGCCGATCTGGCAGTTCTTCCGCGCGTCCAGCGGCCCGGCGCCGACCCCGACCAGCGCGGTGTAAGCGCTGTAGGTCACGGTGAACGCCGTGTTGTCCTGCGAAACCGCCACCGCGGACGTGTTCGGCGGACAGCCCGTGCCGATGGCGTTCACGACGTCGATGACGATTTTGTCGGGCGGCGGCGGAGTGTTCCACGAATGCGTGGTGACCACAGAGGACAGCGCCAAAACGGCAGCAACGACCGCAGAAAGCATCGGAATCCTTCCCAATACATTCCCAATGGGGACGGGGGCGCCGACCATGGTAGCGAATGGATCATGGTCCGAAACCCCGCTGAACGGAGCAACACGCAGTAGCCGTCCCGCCACGCGGTATACCGATAATTTCGAGCCGCCATTTCACGGGCCACGAACAAAGGGGACCGGAAAACGATTTCGCACCGCCGGACCGCCGTCCGCCGTCCGCGATCACCCCGCGACGTCCGGGCTTGATCGTTTCACTCCGCCAGGAAGCCGGCGACCCGGCCCAGCGTCGCCACGTCCGCCGCCCGCCACGGCCCGGCCGTGATCACCACCGCGTGCTCGATCCCCCACTCCGCGAACTCCGCGCACCGCCGCGCGAACGACTCAGCGGACTCCCCGGGCGACAGCCGCGTGCTGATCGTCTTCTCGACCTCCCCGTACGGCCGCCCGGCCTCTTCGCAGTGTCGCGCCAGGACGGCCAGCTTGTGCCGAACGGTCTTACCCCCGTCCGGGACGTCGAACACGTTGCACGCGTCGGCGTACCGCGCCACGAGCCGCAGGGTCCGGCGCTCACCCGCCCCGCCGATCAGCACGCGCGGGCGGCGCACCGGCCGCGGGTTCCCGATCGGACGGTCGAGCCGGTAGTGCGCGCCCTCGAACGCCGAGGAGTCGCCGTCCCACATCCGCAGCGCCAGCCGGACGGTCTCCTCCATCCGCTCGAAGCGCTCGCCCACCGGCGGGAACGGCAGGCCCATCGCCCGCGCCTCGCCGTCGTGGTGCCCGGCGCCGATGCCGAACCGGGCCCGCCCGCCGGACAGGACGTCGAGCGTCGTGACCGCCTTGATCAGCAGCGCCGGCGGCCGGAACGTCACCGCCGAGACCATCGTCCCCAGCCCGATCCGGCCGGTGCGGGCGGCCAGGAACCCCAGTGTCGTGTAGGCCTCCAGCATCGCCGAGTCCGGCGTGCTGTTCGGGTCGGCCTGCAGCAGGTGGTCGGGCACCCACAGCGTGTCGAGCCCGGCGTCCTCGGCGGCCACCGCGATGCCCGCCAGCGCGTCGGTCAGCTTGTCCGGCCAGGAGAAGTCCGTGACCCCGATGCTCAGCCGCACGGCTACCCCCTCGTCAGCAGTTCCAGGTTGTGGCCGTCCGGGCCGCCGGCCCGCTCGATCCGCGCCAACGCGGCGTCGAAGTCGTCCTCGCCTACCAGGAACGCGTAGTGCTGGCTCGTCACGCGGTCCACCCGCAGGTAGTCCAGCGTGACGCCGTTCGCGAGCCGGACCGGCACGAGCGGCCCGGTGCGCGGCCCAGGATCCCGGCGAGGAACTCCGCCGACTTCTCCCGGTCGGTGGCACACACGATCGTGTGGTTCAGTGCGACGCTCATCGCCCGTCCCCTCCCGGCGCGAACGGCCGCGGACCGCCGATCGGGCTGAGGTGGATGCCGGCCAGGCGCCACCGGTCGTCGTCGCGGATCAGGACGTGGGTGGCGCGGAACTTGCCGTTCGCCGGGTTGCCCTGGTGGGTCGCGAGCTGCTCGTGGACGCCGATCGCGATGGCCGTGCCGCCGAAGTCGCGGACCTCGACGTCGGTCCAGTCCAGCTTGTCGGTGACCAGCCCGCCGCCGGCGTAGCGCCCCAGCCACTGGTCGCGGTCCAGGACGAAACCGAGCGGGCCGACCAGGCGGAAACCGTCGGTGACCAGGCCGGCCAGGACCTCGGTGTCCCCGCGCTCCTCCGCGGCCGCCCAAACCCGGCCGAACTCGTGGATCTCTTCGTCGACGCTCATCGCGTCCCCCTTCCGGTTCGATGCGGCCAACGTTAGATATCTAATGATTAGATGTCAAACGCTTAGACCTCTGCGGTAAGGTCCACCCCGTGCCAGCACCCGCCACCGCCCCCATCGGCGTCGTCCTCGCCCGCACCGCCAAAACCGCGGGCCGCGCGTTCGACCAGGCCCTCGCCGCCGCCGGCGGCTCCCAGCCCGTCTGGCAGATCCTGATCTCCCTCAAAACCAGACCCGTCGCCAACCAGCGCGAACTCGCCGACGCCGTCGGCGTCCAGGGCGCGACCCTCACCCACCACCTCAACGGCATGGAAACCGCCGGTCTGGTCACCCGCCGTCGCGACCCCGAGAACCGCCGCGTCCACCTGGTCACCCTCACCCCCGAGGGCGAACAGCTCTTCCTCCGCCTCGCCTCGGCCGCCATCGCCCACGACGAACGCATGCGAAAAGGCCTGTCCGACGCCGAGATCGCCCAGCTCGCCGACCTCCTCCACCGCCTCGCCGCCAACGTCTCCGATACCTGATCGATCTGCGCCAACCGGGGCTTCGCCCCGGGCCGGGGGCTTCGCCACCCGGACCCCCGGAAGCGACCACGCGAGAGTGACTGGACGCACCCGACCGGCGACCACGAGGAGGGATAGGCTCCAAGGCACTAGCCAAAGTCGTCTCAAGCTGGAGTACCGCAATGACCCAAGCCCCTGTCAACGTGACCGTCACCGGCGCCGCCGGCCAGATCGGCTACGCGCTGCTCTTCCGCATCGCGTCCGGTCAGCTCCTCGGCCAGGACGTCCCGGTGAAGCTGCGGCTCCTCGAGATCCCGCAGGCGGTCAAGGCGGCCGAGGGCACCGCCATGGAGCTCGACGACGGCGCGTTTCCCCTCCTGGCCGGCATCGACATCTTCGACGACCCCAAGCAGGCCTTCGAAGGCACCAACATCGCCCTCCTCGTCGGCGCCCGCCCCCGCAGCAAGGGCATGGAGCGCGGCGACCTCCTCGAGGCCAACGGCGGCATCTTCAAGCCCCAGGGCGAAGCCATCAACGCCGGCGCCGCCGACGACATCAAGGTCCTCGTCGTCGGCAACCCCGCCAACACCAACGCCCTCATCGCCCGCTCGCACGCCCCCGACGTGCCCGCCGACCGCTTCACCGCGATGACCCGCCTCGACCACAACCGCGCCCTCGCCCAGCTCTCCAAGAAGCTCGGCGTCCCCGTCACCGAGCTCAAGAAGCTCGCCATCTGGGGCAACCACTCCGCCACCCAGTACCCCTCGGTCCAGCACGCCGAGGTCGGCGGCAAGGCCGTCGAGGTCGACCAGGCCTGGCTCGAGAGCGACTTCATCCCGACCGTCGCCAAGCGCGGCGCCGCCATCATCGAAGCCCGCGGCCTCTCCTCCGCCGCCTCGGCCGCCTCCGCCGCCATCGACCACGTCTACACCTGGGTCAACGGCACCCCGGACGGCGACTGGACCTCCGCCGGCGTCGTCTCCGACGGCTCCTACGGCGTCGCCGAGGGCATCATCTCGTCCTTCCCCGTCACCGCCAAGAACGGCAAGTACGAGATCGTCCAGGGCCTCGAGATCGACGACTTCTCCCGCGCCCGCATCGACGCCTCCGTCGCCGAGCTCATCGAAGAACGCGACACCGTGCAGAAGCTCGGCCTCATCTGAGCCTCCGCAGTCACCAAGGGCCGCCGTCCGGTGTGGACGGCGGCCCTTTCGCGTGATCGCCGGCAGCGAACTCCGCACGCTCACAGCGAAACCGCCACCTCCGGCCCGCCCCGCGGCCCTACCGTCACCCCATGACCCTTCTCGCCGCACCCGACATGCAGCAGGCCCCGAGCACCCCACCCGAAGACTCGGTCTACCAGCAGCTCCTGCGCGACCGCATCGTCTTCCTCGGCTCCGAGGTCAACGACGACGTCGCCAACCGCCTCATCGCCCAGCTCCTCCTGCTCGCCGCCGACGACCCGGCGAAGGACATCACCTTCTACATCAACTCCCCCGGCGGCTCCGTCACCGCCGGCATGGCCATCTACGACACCATGCAGCTCGTCAAACCCGACGTCGCCACCTACGGCCTCGGTTTCGTCGCCTCCATGGGCCAGTTCCTGCTCTCCTCCGGCACCCCCGGAAAGCGCTACCTGCTGCCCAACACCCGCATCGTCATGCACCAGCCCTCCGCCGGCATCGGCGGCGCCGCCACCGACATCGCCATCCAGGCCGAGGTCTTCGGCAAGATGAAGCGCCGCATCGCCGAAATCACCGCCCGCCAGACCGGCCAGAGCGTCGAACGCATCACGGCCGACGCCGACCGCGACCGCTGGTTCGACGCTGAAGAAGCCCTTTCGTACGGCTTCGTCGACCACATCATTTCGGGCGCCTGACACGCCTCGGGCGGGGGATGCCAGCGCCGTGTGCGTCCCCCGCCAGCCGCCACCGCCACGGTCGACCGCATGACGATCACCTTGAAACCCCACAGCACCGTCGCTCCACGGAAACCGGACCGGAACACTGGTCCGAAGACGGCGTGCACCCCACCCCGGCCGGTCACTGCGCCCTCGCGAAAGCCTGGCTGCAGCTGGTCTCCTAGCCGAGCGGGCATTCTCCGAACTCGCGAGCGCGACGATCAGCAGTGACTCGTCAGCCTCATGCTGTGGATCCGGTCGAACCACGCCGGGTCGAACGACCCCGCGTCGAACCACCACGTCCACTGGTTCTTCACCGTGCCCCGCACGAACTTCGGGTCACCCCGTGCGTGATGCGGCCCCAGCTGAACCAGCAGGAACCCGCGCCCGTGCAGGTCGAGCCGCCTCCGCCCGTCTTGGCTGTGTTTTCGGGCGGGGATAACGACTGCGGGGCTCGGGTTTTTGAAAACCGAGCCCCGCAGTATAGGTCGTTATACACTAAGAGGAGGAGATCAGACTCCGGTGAGGCCGCGGCGGGCCAGGAGCGGTTCGATCTCGGGGTCGCGGCCGCGGAAAGCCCGGAAGGCGTCCATCGGGTCGATGCTGCCGCCCCGGCCCAACAACGTGCGGCGGAAGTGGTCGCCGTTGTCGCGGGTCAGTCCCCCGCTCTCCCGGAACCACTGAACCGTGTCGGCGTCGAGGACTTCGCTCCAGATGTACGAGTAGTACCCGGCGCTGTAGCCGCCGCTGAACACGTGGGCGAAGTACGTCGTGCGGTAGCGCGGCGGGATGGCCTCGACCGCGACGCCCGCCTTGACGAGCGCGTCCGTCTCGAACCGCTGCACCTCCTCCACGCGGTCGTCGACGCCGAGGCGGTGCCAGGCCTGGTCGAGCAGCGACGCCGCCAGGTATTCGGTGGTGGCGAAGCCTTCGCCGTACTGCTGGGCGGCGAGGAGCTTGTCGACCTGCTCCTGCGGCAGGGCCTCCCCCGTCTCGTGGTGCTTGGCGTAGTTGGCCAGCACCTCGGGCCACAGCATCCACATCTCGTTGACCTGGGACGGGTATTCGACGAAGTCGCGCGGCACGTTGGTGCCGGAGAACGTCGGGTAGCGGACCGCCGAGACGAGGGCGTGCAGCGCGTGGCCGAACTCGTGGAACGCGGTGACGACCTCGTCGAAGGTGAGCAGGGTCGGCTCCCCCGCCGGCGGCTTGCCGACGTTGAGGACGTTGACCACCACCGTCTTGCGGTCCAGCAGCCCGGACTGGTCGACGAACGTGTTCATCCACGCGCCGCCGCGCTTGGCGTCCCGGGCGTAGAGGTCGAGCAGGTACAGCCCGAGCGGCGTGCCGTCGGCGTCGAACACCTCGAAGGTCCGGACCTCCGGGTGGTACTTCGGCAGGTCCGTGCGCTCGGTGAAGGTGAGGCCGTACAGCTTGGTGGCGGCGAAGAAGACGCCGTCGAGGTACACGCGGTCGGCTTCGAAGTACGGCCGCAGCGCCTCGGTGTCGACGTCGAAGCGCTCGCGGCGGACCTGGGCGGCGTAGTACGGCCAGTCCGACGGACGCAGCGTCGCCCCGGGGACGTCGGCTTCCAGCAGCCGCTGCAGTTCCGCGGCTTCGGTGCGGGCGTTCGCGACGGCGGCGGGCGCCAGCCGCTCCAGCAGGCCGGCCGCGGCCTCGGCGGTCTTCGCCGTTTCGTCGGCGATGACGTACGCCGCGTGGTTCGGGTAGCCGAGCAGCGCGGCCCGCTCCGCCCGCAGGTGCGCGATCTCGGCGACGAGGGCGTTGTTGTCGAAGTCGTTGCCGCGGTTGCCCCGCGCCATCGACGCGGCGTGGATCCGTGCGCGGACGTCGCGGTCGGTCAACGTCTCCAGCGGCGACGCCTGGCTCGTCGGCAGCGTCAGCGGGATGACGTACTTGCCGTCCTCACCGCGGGCGGAGGCGGCTTCGGCCGCGGTGGCGATCGCGCCGTCGCCGAAGCCGGCCAGCTCGGCGCGGTCGTCGATGACGACGGCCAGCTCGTTGGTGTCCTTCAGCAGGTTCTGCTGGAACTTCGTCTGCAGCGTGGACAGCTGCGCGTTCAGCTCGCGCAGGCGGGCCTGCTCGGCCTCGCCCAGCCCGGCGCCCGCACGGCTGAAGTCGAGGTGCCGGCGCTCGAGCAGCCGCCGCGACTCGGAGTCCAGGCCGAGCTCGTCCCGCTTCGCGTGCAGCGCGTCGATGCGGGCGAACAGCTTCGGGTTCAGGTGGATCGCGTCGTGGTGGGCGGCCAGCTTCGGCGCGAACTCCGCCTGGATCGCCTGGATTTCGTCGGTGCTGTTGGAGCCGGAAAGGTTGTAGAACACGCTCGCGACCCGGCTCAGCAGCTCACCCGCGCGCTCGAGCGCGACGATGGTGTTCTCGAAGGTCGGCTCGGCGTCCTGCGCCGCGATCTGGTCGATCTCCGCCGCGTGCTCGGCCAGCCCGGCTTCGAACGCGGGCCGGTAGTGCTCGTCGGCGATCCGGTCGAACGGCGGCAGGGCGTAGGGCAGCTCACTGGGTGCGGCGAACGGGTTGTCCGGCGAAATCATCGGGGCAGGCTCCTGGTGGGGGTACAACACTCGGTCCCGCCACCCTACGTGGTCCACCTGTGCCGATGTCAGCGCTTTCCGGAGGTGGCCAGGCTCACCGGCCGGTGGTACCGCCCACGACCGCGTCACTGCCCGAAACGGCCTTCTTGCCCCGCTTCGGCTTGGGCTCCGGCGGCACGATCCCGCGCAGGTCGCCGCCGTGGTCGTTGACCCGCATGACGAACGGCCGCGTTTCGGTGTAGCGCACGACCGAGATGGACGCGGGGTCCACGACGATCCGCTGGAACGCGTCCAGGTGCTGGCCGAGGGCGTCGGCGAGGATGGACTTGATCACGTCGCCGTGGCTGCACAGGAGCCAGACCGCGTGGTCGCCGTGCTCGGCGGAGATCCGCCGGTCGTGCGCGCGGACCGCGGCCACCGACCGCGCCTGCATCGCCGCGAGCCCCTCGCCGCCGGGGAAGACCGCGGCCGACGCGTGCGCCTGCACGACCCGCCAGAGCGGCTCCTTCGCCAGGTGCTTGAGCTCCTTGCCGGTCCAGTCACCGTAGTCCACTTCGGACAGCCCGGGCTCGACGACCTTGTCCAGACCGCGCGCGGAGGCGAGCGGGCCGACGGTCTGCTTGCACCGCAGCATGGGCGAGACGACGAGCCCCGAAAGGGGCACGCCGTCGAGCCGTTCGACGAGCTTCTCCGCCTGGGCGCGGCCGGTGTCGTCGAGGCTGACCTTCGGGGACCGCCCGGCGAGGATGCCGGAGCCGTTGGCCGTCGACTTGCCGTGCCGGAGCAGAATGACCGTACTCACGGCCCCCACCCTACGTGGACGCGATCAGTGGCCGACCGGGCCCGCGTTCGGATCGAGCACACCGGTGAAGATCAGCACGAACAGCAGCACGCCGAGGACCAGCCGGTAGACCACGAACGGCACGAAGCTGCGCGTCTTGATGTAGGACATCAGCCACGCGATCACCACGTACCCGACCCCGAACGCGACCAGCGTCGCCAGGATCGTCGGGCCCCACTGGGCCGGCACGCCGCCCGAGCCGATGTCCTTGAGCTTGTACACACCCGAGCCGAACACCGCGGGTAGCGCCAGCAGGAACGAGTACTCCGCCGCCTCGGCGCGGGTGTAGCCCAGCAGCAGGCCCGCGCTGGTCGTGCCGCCCGAGCGGGAGACGCCCGGGATCAGCGCCAGTGCCTGGGCGAAGCCGAAGCCGAGCCCGTGCGGGACCGTCAGGTGGTCCAGCGTCCGCTCCTGCTTCCCGGTCCGGTCGGCGTAGAGCAGGATCAGGCCGAACACGATGAGCACGCTGGCGGTGATCCGCAGGTCGCGGAACGCGCTGTCGATCTGGTCCTGCAGCAGCAGGCCGAGCACCACGATCGGCAGCGAGCCGACGATGATCAGCCAGCCCAGCCGGGCGTCCGGGTCCTGGCGCCACTCCCGCTTGTACAGTGAGAAGAACCAGGCCTGCAGGATCTTCCCGATCTTCTTGCCGAAGTAGATGATCACCGCCAGCTCGGTGCCGATCTGGGTGACGGCGGTGAACGCCGCGCCCGGGTCGTCCCAGCCGACGAGCGCCGCGACGATCCGCAGGTGCGCGCTCGAGGAGATCGGGAGGAACTCGGTCAGGCCCTGGACCAGGCCCAGGACGAGTGCTTCGAACCAGCCCACGTCAGGCCACCCCCGCCAGCTCGAGCGCCTCGACGGCGGTGGTCAGCGCACCGGCCGGGTCGGGGGTGAACGGCGACACCGACAGGGTCGTCACGCCGGCCTCGGCGAATTCGGTCATCTTCTCCGCGATCCGTTCCTTCGGGCCCAGCAGCGACGTCGCGTCGAGGAACTCCAGCGGCACCGCCGCCATCGCCCCGGCGCGGTCGCCGGCCAGGTACTTCTCCTGCACGTCGGCGGCTTCGGCTTCGAAGCCCATCCGGCCGGCCAGCCGGTTGTAGAAGTTCTTCTCCCGGCTGCCCATGCCGCCGAGGTAGAGCGCCGCGTAGCCGCGGACGGCGTCCGCGCACGCCTTCCAGTCGTCACCCGGGACGAGCGGCACGGTCGGGACGACGTCGAAGCCGTCGAGGGTCCGGCCGGCCCGCTCGGCGCCGGTCCGCAGCTGCGCCAGCTGCTCCCCCGCGTGGGCGGGCGAGAAGAACACCGGCAGCCAGCCATCGGCGATCTCGCCGGTCAGCTCCAGGTTCTTCGGGCCGATCGCGGCCAGGTAGAGCGGGATGTGCTTGCGCGCGGGCCGGACGGTCAGCCGCAGCGCCTTGCCGGGGCCGTCCGGCAGCGGCAGCGTGAAGTGCTCCCCCTCGAACTTCAGCCGTTCGCGCCGCAGCGCCGACCGCACGATCGAGGCGTACTCGCGGGTGCGGCCCAGCGGCGAGGTGAACCGCACACCGTGCCAGCCCTCGGACACCTGCGGGCCGGACACGCCCAGGCCGAGCCGGAACCGGCCGCCCGAGAGCGTGTCGAGGGTCGCGGCGGTCATGGCGGTCATCGCCGGGGTCCGGGCCGGGATCTGCAGCACGGCGGCGCCGACGTCGATCCGCGACGTCTGCGCCGCGATCCAGGTCAGCACGGTCACGGCGTCCGAGCCGTACGCCTCCGCCGCCCACACGACGGCGTAGCCCAGGTCGTCCGCTTGTTTCGCCAGGGCCAGGTTCGCGGGGTCGTTCCCCGCTCCCCAGTAGCCGAGATTCAGTCCGAGTCGCACGGGGCCAGACCCTAACGGGGGCCCTTGGGGGCGACACGACTCACCTTGGTCAGGTCCGGACGGGGGAGCCCACTAGGCTCGGCGGTCGTGGAAAAGCGACTGCTCGGCCGCTCGGGACTGCGCGTCTCGCGGATGGCGCTCGGCACCATGACCTGGGGTGGCGACACCGACGCGGAAGAGGCCGCCAGCCAGCTGGTCGCCTTCGTGGACGCCGGCGGCACCCTGGTGGACACGGCCGACATCTACGGCGAGGGCGAGAGCGAGCGGGTGCTCGGCTCCCTGCTCGGCGACCTCGTGCCCCGCGACGACGTCGTCCTCGCGACCAAGGCGGTCGCCCGGCGCACCGACGGTCCCTTCGGCGGCGGCGCCTCCCGCGGCGCCCTGCTCACCGCGCTCGACGGCTCGCTCAAGCGCCTCGGCACCGACCACGTCGACCTGTGGCAGCTGCACGCCTGGGACACCTGCGTACCGATCGCCGAGACCCTCGCCGCCCTCGAGTACGCCGTGACCAGCGGAAAGGCTCGGTACGTCGGCGTCTCGAACTACGCCGGCTGGCAGCTGGCGACGGCCGCCGCCGGCGCCGCCGCGGTCGCTCCCATCGTCTCCACCCAGGTCGAGTACTCCCTGCTCGAACGCGGGGTCGACCGCGAGGTCGTCCCGGCCGCCGAGCACCACGGCGTCGGGCTGCTGCCCTGGGCGCCCCTGGGCCGCGGGGTGCTGACCGGCAAGTACCGCACCGGCACGCCCGCCGACTCGCGCGGCGCGAACAGCGCGTACGCCGGGTACGTCGAGCACCACCGCACCGACCGCGCCGCCCGGATCGTGCAGGCGGTCGCCACCGCCGCCGACGGGCTCGGCACGTCTCCGCTGGCCGTGGCGCTCGCCTGGGTCCGCGACCGGCCGGGCGTCGTCGCCCCGGTCGTGGGCGCCCGGGACACCGGTCAGCTCACCGGCTCGCTGGCGGCGGAGGACATCACCCTGCCGCCGGCGATCCGCTCGGCGCTCGACGACGTCAGCGCCATCGAGGTCGGCTACCCGGAGCGCTGGCCGCATTAGGTGTCTGTTGGGTGACATGCGCGTGACGGCAAGACGATCGTGGAGGATGCTGGTGTTGACCGCCCGTCGAGGGACACCTGGAGGCAGCAACGTGCGTCGGTTCGCCGCCGTGTCGTGGATCGCGATCCCGCTCGCCGGTGTCCTGGTGCTCTCGGGTTGCTCGTCGGCCAAGTCCGACAGCGACGAGCTGCAGATCGTCGCGAACCCCGTCGCGGCGAAGCCGGCGGTCTCCCCCGCCGTGACCGTGCGGCCCGCCGGTCAGGTGCTCCCCACCGGATCGGTGTCGGCCCTGGCCGTCGCCCAGGGGACCCTCGTCGTGGCTCTCGCTCAACCGCCGTCTTTGCAGCTCTACGACTTGAACGCGCTCGCGTCGCCCCCGGTGAATATGCCGTTATACGGCAAGGCGGAGAAGCTGACCGTGGCGCCCGGGCGGGTCGAGATCGCCGAGCCGGCGCAGGGTGTGGTGCAGCAGCTGTCGTTGCCGGCCCGGAAGCTCACGGAGACGAAGACGGGCGGGCAGCCCGCGTCGAGCATCGCCTACGGCGCCGACCGGCTGGTGGCGATGGGGCCGGCGAAGGACATCCAGGTGCTGCCGGCGACGGGTCCGGCGCGGACGATCGGCGGGCAGCTCTACAGCGCCGACGACGTCGTGGACACCGGCAAGGGCGTCGTGGTGCTGGACCGGCTGCGGACCGCGGTGTTCTCGGTCGACGTCGCCGCCGGCAAGGTCAACGAAGGCCTGCGCGCGGGCGACGGCGCCGCGAACGCGGTGGCGGACTCCTTCGGGCGCGTGCTGGTGACGGACGCGCGCGCGGGCGCGCTGATCGCGTTCTCAGCTTCGCCGCTGATCATGCGGCAGCGCTACCCGGTGCCCGGGGGCGCGTACGGGATCGCCTACGACTCGCAGCGGAGCCTGGCCTGGGTGACGCTCACCGAACGCAACGAGGTGGTGGGGTTCGACGTCCGCGGCGGCGAGCCCGTCGAGAAGTACCGGTTCCCCACCGTGCGCCAGCCGGACTCGGTCGGGGTGGACGAGAAGAGCGGCCGGGTGCTCGTCGGCTCAGCCGCCGGAGAAGGGACCCAGGTGATCCAGCCATGACAGCGGTCAGCGAGGCGGTGGTCGAAGGGGATTGGGAGTATCGCCGTCTGCACCTCCCCCCGGGCGTGTCCCGGCGTGCGGCGGCGATCCAGCTCTCCATCCACGCGGAGTTCGCGGGCTGGGAACTGCGGAACGTCCGGCTGTACGCCGACGGCACGCGCCGGGTCTGGCTGCGGCGCAAGAAGACGAACGAAAGCCTCCCGGGCGCGCTGCCGACCTAACCGAACACGCGGTTCAGCCAGTCGGTCCAGGACTTCTCTTCCGCTTCGGCGTCCGACCCCGGGGCGAAGAGGTGGTGGGACGCGACCATCGGGCCGTGGAAGCCCTTCATGAACCGAAGCATCGCGTCCGCCGTGCGGATCCCCACCGTCTGGTCGTTGGCCGCGTAGACGACTCCGCCGAGGGAGACCCGGTCGCCGATCGCGGGCCGCGAAGACAGCCCCAGTGCGCTGCCCAGCCGAGCCCAGGCGGCGGGCCAGTCCCCCACCGGCGGACCGAACGCGGTCACCGGCACCGCCGTGCGGCCGGCGAAGTGCGTCACGTACTCGACCAGCGTGCGGAAGAACAGCGCGTTGCCCGCGGTCATCGCCTCGAACTCGTCCTCCCAGTCGTCGCCGGGTAAGAAGCCGCTGGTGACGCAGCGGATCACCGCACTGCCGCCCTCGCGGCCCTCGATGAGGAACTCGTAGGCGATCTTCCTCCCGTCCGGCGCGGGATCGCTGCCGTAGACGAGCTTTTCGAGCGGGTCCCACTCCCGGATCCGGTACTCCGGCTGGTACCCGCCGAAGGCACCGCGGACCACGCCGCCGGTGCCGCCCTCGACCTCGTTGCGGCCCATGAACCACGAGTCGACGCCCGGCCCCGTCGCGATGGCCTCCCACACCTGCTCCGGCGTCGCGTCGACCTCGGCGACGTCGGTCGCCTCGAACTCATGCCCCACTGGCGGTCTCCTCCGGGACGCTCGGGTGGACGGCGACGACCACCCGGTGCGGGCGGCCCTTCTCGGCCGTTTCGTCGTGGTACTTGCCGACCAGGGTGGTGACGGCGGTAGCGAGCTCCTCGGCGAACGCGGCCCGGTCGGCCGCGGAGGCGAACCGGATCTCGCCGTCGAGCGCGAACGTCGCGACGCGCCGCTCGGCCTTCGCCGCGCCGGTGATCAGCACGCCGACGTCCCGCACCAGCCGGCCGGCGACGGCGAGCAGCCAGCGGGCCGAGAGCCGGTCCGGCGACTGCGCCGGGTCGGGCTGGACGGCGGCGAGCGCGGCCGGCGAGATGACGTACGACGACGCCGTCGCCCGCATCATCCGTTCGGTGACGTTGCCCTTCCGCCGCTCCTCGACCAGCTCCACCAGCCCGTGCGCTTCCAGGGCCCGCAGGTGGTAGTTGACCTTCTGGCGCGGCAGGTCGACGCGCGCGGCCAGCATGGTCGCCGACGCCGGCTCGGCCAGTTCGGCCAGCAGCCGGGCGCGGATCGGGTCCAGCGAGACCTCGGCCGCGGCCGGGTCTTCGATCACCGCCACGGAGAACATGCGCCCAGCATCCAGCCGAACAAAGATGTTGTCAAGAACTCTCGTCTTGTCGGTAACCGGTGTTGACCAGCGCGACCACCCGCGGCAGCACCTGCGCCGCGGCCTCCAGCGGCACGACGTGCCCGACGCCGGGCAGCACCACGGCCGTACCGTCGTCGAGGCCCGCGGCCCACTGCTCGACGTCGGACGCACGGACGATCCGGTCCCGCTCCCCCACGATCGCCGTCACCGGCAAGCCCGCGACCTGCGCCAACGCCGCGTCCCGGGCGTAGGCGTCCAGCGCCGGGCGGAAGAGCGACACCGTGTGCGGCCAGTTCCCGCGGATCATCTTCACCGTCAGTTCGACCAGCTCCGGGTCCGGGTCGTCGCCGAAGAGCCACCACCGCAGGCCCGCGCTGACCGCCCGGCTCGTGTGCTCCCGCACCACGCCGAAGAGCTTCGAGCCGAGCACCGCTTCGAGGTCGCGCGCCAGCTTGCCCAGCGCGTTCGGCCAGGCCGCCGAGACCTCGGTGGCGAGCGTCCCCGACGACGTCGCGAGCAGCACCAGCCCCGAAACCCGCGCCGCGAACAACGCCGGGTGCCGCTGGGACAGCGACATGATCGCCAGGCCGCCCATGTCGTGCCCGACCAGCACCACCCGGCCGGCCGGGACCTCGCGCTCGAGCAGCTCGGCGAGGTCGTCGCCGAGCTGCGCCATCGTCGCGGTGCCGCGCCGCGCCCGCCCCGAGCCGCCGTGGCCGCGCTGGTCGTAGGTCAGCACGGCCACCGGCCCGTCGGCGGCGTCCGGCACCAGCGGCGCGATCCGGCCCCAGCTGCGCTGGTCGAGCGCGTAGCCGTGGACGAACACCACGGTGACCGGCGCGCTCGGGTCGCCCCTGCGCACCACCTGCAGGGACGTGCCGTCGGCGAGCGCGAACGCGGTCATCAGGACGTGCGCAGGAACCGGTCCAGCACGCGGGTGCCGAACTTCAGCGCCTCCACCGGGACGCGCTCGTCGACGCCGTGGAACAGCGCCGAGAAGTCGAGGTCCGCGGGCAGCTTGAGCGGCGCGAAGCCGAAGTTGCGGATGCCCAGGTCCTGGAACGACTTCGCGTCCGTGCCGCCGGAAAGCATGTACGGCAGCGTCTTCGCGCCCGGGTCTTCGGCGAGCACGGCGGCGGTCATGGCGTCGACGAGGGCGCCGTCGAACGTCGTCTCGACCGGCGGGAGCTCCATCCACTCCTTCTCGATGTCCGGCCCGAGCAGCTCGTCGAGCTCGCGGTTGAACGCCTCGAGGCGGCCCGGCAGGATCCGGCAGTCCACGGTGGCTTCGGCGACCGACGGGATGACGTTCGACTTGTACCCGGCGGTGAGCATCGTCGGGTTGGCGGTGTCGCGCAGGGTCGCGCCGATCATCCGGGAGATGTTGCCCAGCTTGGCGACCGATCCTTCGAGGTCGTCCTCGGGGAAGTCCCAGCCGGTGATCTCGGTGACGCCGGCGAGGAACTCCTTCACGGAGTCGGAGAGCACCAGCGGGAAGCGGTGGTTGCCGAGCTTCGCGACGGCCTCGGCCAGCTTGGTGACGGCGTTGTCGCGGTGGATCATCGAGCCGTGCCCGGCGGTGCCGCGCACGCGCAGCTTCATCCAGCGGATGCCTTTTTCGGCCGTCTCGATCAGGTACGCGCGGACGTCGTCCTTGAGCGTGATCGAGAAGCCGCCGACCTCGCTGATCGCCTCGGTGACGCCTTCGAACAGCTCGGGGCGGTTCTCGACGAGCCACTGGGCGCCGTACTTGCCGCCGGCTTCTTCGTCGGCGAGGAAGGCGAAGACGAGGTCGCGCGGCGGCACGACGTTGTTCATCTTGTAGTGCCGGGCCAGCGCGAGCGCCATCCCGCACATGTCCTTCATGTCGACCGCGCCGCGGCCCCAGACGTAGTCGTCCTGGACCGCGCCGGAGAACGGGTGGACCGACCACTCGGAGGCGTCGGCGGGGACGGCGTCGAGGTGGCCGTGGATGAGCAGCCCGCCGCGGGACCGGTCGGCGCCTTCGAGCCGGACGATCACGTTGTGCCGGTTCTTCCCGCCCGACTCGACGTAGGTGATCTCGTAGCCGGCGTCGGTCAGCTTCTCCGCGACGTACTCGGCCGCCGCCCGTTCGCCGACCAGCGTGTCGGGGTCGCCGGTGTTGGTCGTGTCGATGCGGATGAGCTCGCTGGTCAGCGTGACGGCCTCGGCCGCGGCGGCTTCGATCAGGTTCGGTTCGGTCACCGGCCATTCCTATCATTCGGGTGGCCGGGTGCGCTGGCCGCGCGCCTGGTGGGACCGTCGCTCCCGGCGCCGATCACGCCGTCAGTTCGATGTCGCCCACGTACCAGGCGCTGGTCCTCGGCGACCGCGGCGCTCGATCGGCAGGCCGCGGCGTAGTCCCCCTTGAGTATCTGCGTGACCCAGCCGGTCACCGCTGCTTCCGGGTCTGTGCGGCACCCCGGTCCCCACGGTTTTCGCCGTGCAGGCGGCCGATCCCGGCAGCAGCGCCGCGCCGAATCAGCCGCGGTCGAGGGCCGAGACCACTTCCGCGACCGGGCGCAGGTGCTGGTTCAGGATCCGCAGCGCTTCCTCGGCGTCGTGCGCGTCCAGGGCGGCCACCAGCGCGCGGTGCTCGGCGTCGATCACCGGGAGCCGCTCCGGCCGGGCCTCCAGGGCCCGTACGGCGACGCGCTGCTGGCGCGAGCGCAGCGTGTCGTACAGCTCGGTCAGCACGGAGTTGCCCGCCGCGTTGACGATCGCGCGGTGGAACGCGCGGTCCAGGCCGGAGACCGCGAACCAGTCGCGGGCCTTCCCGGCCCGGTCCATCTCCTCGATCAGGCCGGCCATCTCCGCGGGCGCCCCCGCCCGGGCCGCGCAGACCTCGCCGATCGCGTGCCCCTCGATCAGCCGGCGGCTCTGGTAGACCTCCTCCAGCTCGCGCGCGGTGACCGTGCGGACCTGTGCGCCCTTGCGGGGCAGCAGGCTGATGAAGCGCTCGGCCTCCAGGCGGTGGAACGCCTCGCGGACCGGTGTCCGGGACACCCCGACCACGCCGGACACCCACTGCTCGTCCAGGAACCGGCCGCCTTCGAGCTCGCCCGCGATGATCCCGTCGCGCAGCCAGGCGTACACGCGGTCCCGCGCCGGCCCGGCCGGTGCGCTGGTCGTCATGCCTCTCCCCTCGTCGTCCCGGCGGCCAGCTTAGCGTCTGGACCCACAGATATCCATCGTGTATACACGGTGCACACAACGACCGGAGCTACCGTCGTCCGTGCGCAGGAGGTTCCCGATGTCCCCAGTCCCCGCCGACCGCCGCTACGCCGTCTGGCTCTCCGATCCCTCGTTCGCCGCGGCCGAAATCGCCCGCGGGATCGGCTACGGCGCCGCCGTCCTCGACATCGAGCACGGCGCGTTCGACCTGGCCGACCTCGAGCGGTTCGTCCCGTTCCTGCGCGCGCTGGGCCTGGAGGTGCTCGCCAAGGTCCTCGGCCCGGAACGCGGCCCGATCCAGCAGGCCCTCGACTTCGGCGCCGACGCGGTCGTCATCCCGCACGTCGAGAACGCGGCGCACGCCAAGGCCGTGACGGCGTACGCGAAGTTCCCGCCACTGGGCGACCGCAGCTTCGCCGGCGGCCGCACCACCGGCTACCGCGGCTTCACCGACGAATGGGTCGCCGAGCAGGACCGCGGCACGCGCTGCCTGCCGATGATCGAGGACGCCGGCGCGCTCGAAGACATCGCCGAAATCCTCGCACTGGACACAGTGGACGGTGTCTTCGTCGGGCCGTCCGACCTCTCGCTGCGGCGCGAGCGGGGCGCGTACAGCCGCGAGGAAGGCGACTTCGCCGATCTGAAGCGCGTCGCCGACGCGGCCCGCGCGGCCGGGAAGCCGTGGGTCCTGCCCGCGTGGAGCCGTGAGGAGAAGGAGTTCGCCCTCGCCCACGGGGCCGGGCAGCTCGCGCTGACGATGCAGCACGGCGCCCTCGTGGCCGGGCTCACCGCCGCCTTCGAGGAGACCACGTCGCTCGCGAAGCAGGCGCGATGACGACCGCGGTCCGCGCCGCGACGCGGAAGAGGACCCGGTGGACGATCGCCGGCGTGCTCGGCGTCGGGTCGTTCGTCAACTACGTCGACCGCGTCAACCTGTCCATCGCCGGGCCCGAGATGATGCGCGAGTTCCACCTCAGCGCGGCCCAGCTCGGCGTCGTGGCCTCGGCGTTCCTGTGGACGTACGCGGTGCTGCAGCTGCCGATCGGCGCGATCCTCGACCGGATCGGCGTCCGCTGGGTCAACCGCGCCGCCGCCGTCCTGTGGGCGATCGCGTCGTTCCTGACGGCGTCGGCGGGCGGGCTCGGCCTGCTCCTGGTCTCGCGGCTGGTGCTCGGCTTCGGCGAGGCGCCCACCATCCCGGCGGGCTGGAAGGCGATCGGCCAGTGGTTCCCGCGGTCCGAGCGCGGCCGCGCCACCGCGATCTTCGACGGCTGCGCCAAGATCTCCAACGTCCTCGGCATCCCGGTGATGGCGTTCCTCGTGACGGTGTTCAGCTGGCACGCGGCGTTCGTCTTCACCGGCGTCCTCAGCCTCGGCTACCTCCTCGTGTGGTGGCTGCTCTACCTGACACCGAAGCAGGCCCTCGAACGCGGGCGGCTGTCGCCCGAGGAGTTCGCGTACCTGCGCGAGGGCGGCGCGGACGACGAAGACGCGCCGGCGCCGAGTTCGCTCACGGGCCTGGGCCACCTGCTGCGCCGCCGCAAGACCTGGGGCCTCGCGCTCGGGTACGCGTCCTACACCTACGCCTACTACGTGCTGCTGACCTGGCTCCCGGGCTACCTGGAGAAGCAGTTCGGCGTGAAGCTGCTGGCCGGTGGCTTCTACACGATGATCCCGTGGCTGGTCGCGGTGCTCGCGCAGTTCCTCGTCGGCGGGATCGTGCTGGACCGGCTGATCGCCCGCAGCGGCGACGAGACCAAGGCGCGGCGGATCGTGCTCGTGGTGAGCATGCTGGTCTCGCTGTCGGTCGCCGGGGCCGCGTACGCCGGGTCGGTCGCGGTGGCCCTGGTGTTCCTGTCGATCGGCGCCGCCGGGCTCGCCGTGTCGGTGCCCGCCGGGTCCAGCATCGTCGCGGTCATCGCGCCGGAAGGCTGCTCCGGCACCCTCGGCGGGCTGGTCAACTTCGTCGCCAACATGATCGGCATCGCCGCGCCGATCGTGACCGGGGCCGTCGTGGACGTGACGGGCTCGTTCGCCGGCGCGTTCCTCGTCACCGGCGTGGTGCTGCTCGCCGGGATCTTCTGCTACACGGTCGTGCTCGGCAAGCTCGACCGCATGCCCGCCCCTCCCCGGAAGGAACCCGCATGACGCACGTGGCACTGGCGCAGTACGCGCCCGGCGACGACAAGGCCGCCAACCTGACGCTGATCACGAAGCTCGTGGGCGACGCGGCCGACCGCGGCGCGCGGGTGGTCGTGCTGCCCGAGTACGCGATGTTCACGGTCCCGGCGATGGATCGGCGGTTCGTGGACTCCGCCGAAGCGCTCGACGGCGAGTTCGTGACGGGCCTGCTCTCGCTGGCCGCCGCGCGGGGCGTCACGATCGTCGGCGGCATGAACGAGCGGCTCGACGGGGCGCGGATCTCCAACACCCTGGTCGCGGCCGGTCCGGACGGCGTGGTGGCGCGCTACCGCAAGATCCACCTGTACGACGCGTTCGGCTTCCGCGAGTCCGACGTCGTGCGCGCCGGGGAGATCACCGAGCCGGAGACGTTCGAGGTCGACGGCCTCCGCTTCGGCCTGCAGACGTGTTACGACCTCCGCTTTCCCGAGGTCACGCGGCGGCTGGCCGACGCGGGCGCCGACGTCGTGCTGCTGCCGGCCGAGTGGGTGCCCGGGCCGCTGAAGGAGTACCACTGGAGCACGCTGGTCCGCGCCCGCGCGATCGAGAACACGCTGTACGTCGCCGCCGCGGGCCAGGCCGCGCCGACCGGGTCGGGCACCAGCATGCTCGTGGACCCGATGGGCGTGGTCGTCACGTCGCTCGGTGAACAGACCGGGGTGGCCGTGGGCGAGGTCTCCGCCGAACGGATCGCCGAGGTGCGGGCGAAGAACCCCGCGCTGGAGCTGCGGCGGTTTTCGGTGGTGCCGCGCTAGCGGCCGGGGACGGGGTGCCGCCGGCTCAGGCGACGGTCGCGATCGTTTCGCCCGCCACCGGCGGGCACGTCAGCAACCGGTGCCGCGGCGGCTCCCCCGTCCCCGGCTCGACCAGCGAGGCCAGCAGTCGCACGGCTGCCCGGCCCAGCGCCCGCCTCGGCACCTCGAACCCGCTGACCACCGGCCCCGCCGTGCCGCCCGGGGGCCGTCCCAGTACCGCCAGCGAGACGTCCCCCGGCACCGAAACCCCCGCCGCGCGCAGGGCCCGGCGCGTCCCGTCGAACGCCGCGAACGTGTCGGTCTCCTCGACGACCAGCGCCGTCACGCCGTCGGCCAGCCAGCTCGCGATCGTCGCCGGCGCCAGGTCCGTGCCGTCGGTGCGGGTCACCGCCAGGGACAGTCCCGCGTCGATCGCCGCCCCGCGCACGCCGCGTTCGCGGTCGCCCGACGACGGCGCCTCGTCCGGCTCGCGCAGGTAACGCACACGTCGGTGGCCCGCGCGCGCCAGCCGCGTGATCACCTCGGCCGACGCCGACACGTAGTCCGCGCCCACGTGCGGGATGCGGCCGTCCAGCTCGGTGCGCCGTCCGATGTAGACGATCGGGAAGCCCGCGTCCAGGAGGCCGGCGATCGCGTCGACCGGGACGTGCCGGCCGAGGAACAGGCAGCCGTCGGCGAGCCGGGTACGGCGGATCCGGTCGGGTGCCGCGCTCGACGCCGTGAACATGATCAGGTCCTTGCCGAGCGCGGCCGCTTCCGCCTCGACGCCGGCCAGGATCGGGTAGTAGACGTCGGCGACGTCCGGGAACGCGGGGGTGAACGTGTACACGCCGAGCAGGTTGTTGCGCGTCGAGGTCAGCCGCGAAGACACCGGATCGGGGACGTACCCCAGCCGCTCGGCCGCCTCCAGCACGCGCAGCCGCGTCCGCTCCGACAGCCGGACACCGGTGCGGTTGCCGCCCAGCACCACCGACACCGTCGCCTGCGAGACCCCCGCCACGCGCGCGATGTCGGCCTGCCGGACCCTGCCCATCGCCACCTCGCTCGGAGTCAGCCGATCCGATCCAGCGTGCAAGCGCGCCCGGGGGCCGTCAACGGTTTTGCCCGAAACTGCAGCAAACCTGTCCCGACCGTACTAATACGTATTACTCCCTTGATCCAGCGTGTCCGGGCGTGACACCGTCGCCGCACACCGGACCTCGAAGGAGCGGTCATGACCCTCACCCGACGCGGCCTGCTGGCCGGCGCCGCCGCGCTCGGCGCGAGCGCGCTGATCCCGGCCGTCGCCACCGCCGCACCCGCCGGCTTCCCGGACTACCGCTACCAGCGGCTCGCCCTCGTCAAGAGCAAGCTGCGCTACAACCCGACCGGCGAGCTGATCTTCCCGTGCATCCGCGGCACGAAAGACCGGATCCCCAACGCCCTCGCCGCGTATTACCTCTACTACGCGCCGCACGACGCCCCGGGCGGCATCTGCCTGGCCTACGCGAATTCCCTCGACGAGGAGTTCACCGAGTACGCCGGCAACCCGATCATCAAGAACTCCTGGCCGGGCGAGTACTCCGTCAGCCACGTCTCCTCGCCGCACGCGCTGTGGAACGACGACGTCAACCGGATCTACCTGTACTTCCACGGCGAGAACACCGTCACCCGGCTCGCCAGCTCGGCCGACGGCATCCACTTCAGCTACGAGAAGGAAGTCCTCTCGACGCGGCTGCAGCCCGCGGGCACCACCGAGACGTCGTACGCGCGGGTGTTCCGCCAGGACCTGCCGTCGAAGAACGCCCGGTACGTCATGGTGTTCATGCTCAACAACACCACGAACCACCGCGACATCGGCTGGGGCTGGTCGCCCGACGCGCTGAACTGGACGTTCTCGCAGACGCCGCTCGTGCGCCACACCGACGTCGGCGCGAACGACATCGGCGGCCCGCACCTGCTGTACCGCAACAACAGCACGTACGTCGTCTACAACACCGACATCGCGCACGGCGGGAAGCTGATGATCACCGAGGTCGGCAATGACTTCTCGAAGCGCGACCACCTCGGGACGTTCCACACCCCGCTCGCCGGCGCGCCGGACAACGGGCGGTCCGCGGCGCCCAGCTTCGGCACCTACCAGGGCCGCGAGTACATGATCTACGAGGCGGGCGAGCGGCTCGCCGGGAACATCGCCATCGCCCGCGCGGTCTGACCCCGGGTGGCAGGATGCGGCCATGCGCTCCCTGCCCCTCGACGGCGTCACCGTCGTGTCCTGCGAACAGGCGGTCGCCGCGCCCCTGGCCACCCGCCACCTCGCCGACCTCGGGGCCCGGGTGGTCAAGATCGAGCGGCCGGGCACCGGCGACTTCGCCCGCGCCTACGACGAAACCGTGCGCGGCCAGTCCAGTCACTTCGTCTGGCTGAACCGGTCCAAGGAGAGCGTCACGCTCGACCTCAAGAGCGACGCCGCCGCGCCGGTCATGGCGGCGCTGCTCGACCGGGCCGACGTGTTCGTGCAGAACTTCGCCCCCGGCGTCGCGGACCGGCTCGGGCTCGGGGCGGCGGCGATCCGCGCGGCACGGCCGCGGCTGATCACGTGCTCGGTCTCGGGCTACGGGTCGAGCGGGCCGTACCGCGACGCGAAGGCGTACGACCTGCTCATCCAGTCCGAAGCCGGCCTGGTTTCGGTGACGGGGTCGGAGACCGAGCCGGCGAAGAGCGGCATCCCGGCCGCGGACATCGGCGCGGGGATGTACGCGTTCTCCGGCATCCTGTCGGCGCTCTACGACCGGGAACGCACCGGGCAGGGCACCGAGCTGGAGGTCAGCCTGTTCGACTCGCTGGTCGAGTGGATGGGGTTCCCGCTCTACTACGCCGGCTACGGCGGCACGCCCCCGCCGCGCACCGGGACCAGCCACCCGGCGATCGCGCCCTACGGCACCTTCGCCGCGGGGGACGGGACCGAGATCGTGCTGGCGGTGCAGAACGAACGCGAGTGGGCGGCGTTCTGCGAGCACGCCGTCGAACGGCCGGAGTGGGTCACCGACGAGCGGTACGCCACCGGCAGCGCCCGCGTCGCCCACCGGCCGGAGCTGGAACACGAGATCGACGCGATCTTCGCGCGGCTGACCGGCACCGAGCTGGAGTCGCGGCTGAGCCGGGGCCGGATCGCCCACGCGCGCCGCCGCGATCTGCCCGACGTCCTGGCGCACCCCCAGCTCACGGCGCGCGACCGGTTCGCCGAGGTCACGACGCCGGGCGGGCCGGTCCGGGCCACGCTGCCGCCGATCACCGTCGCCGGCCGCGCGCCGCGAATGGACCCGGTGCCGGCATTGGGCGAGCACACCGACGCGGTGCTGGCGGAGTTCGGGTTCGACGCGGTGGACCTGCGCCGCCGGGGCGTCCTGTAAAGCAGGTGATCTTGCGGGCGGACGTCTGCGAGAATGGCCGTCATGACCGCCTTTCCCTTGGCGCCCAAACCGATCCACGTGCCCGACGCGGTCCTCGACGACCTGCGCGCCCGGCTGGCGCTGACCCGGCCGCCGGTGGACGAGGACAACGAGGACTGGTCGTACGGCGTCCCGGCCGGCTACCTCGGCGAGCTGGTCACCCACTGGCGCGACGGCTTCGACTGGCGCAAGGCCGAAGCCGCCATCAACGCCTACGAGCACTACGAAGTGCGCGTCGCCGGGGTCCCGGTGCACTTCATGCGCAAGCCCGGCCGCGGCCCGCGCCCGATCCCGCTGATCCTGACCCACGGCTGGCCGTGGACCTTCTGGCACTGGTCGAAGGTGATCGACGCGCTCGCCGACCCGGCCGCGTCCGGCGGCGACCCCGCCGACGCGTTCGACGTCATCGTGCCGTCGCTGCCCGGGTTCGGGTTCCCCGGCCCGCTCACCGGCTTCCCGGACGTCAACTTCTGGAAGGTGTCCGACCTCTGGCACACGCTGATGACCGAGACCCTGGGCTACGAAAAGTACGCCGCCGGGGGCTGCGACATCGGCGGGATCGTCACCAGCCAGCTCGGCCACAAGTACGCCGATGAGCTCTACGGCATCCACATCGGCTCGGGCCTGCCGCTCGACTTCTTCACCGGCCCGCGCGCCTGGAGCCTGACGCGCAACCGGCCCCTCACCGACGACCAGCCCGCCGACATCCGGGCCCGGATCATCGAGCTGGACCACCGTTCGGCGGCCCACCTGACCGTGCACATGCTCGACGGCGCCACCCTCGCGCACGGGCTGAGCGACTCCCCCGCCGGTTTGCTCGCCTGGCTGCTGGAGCGCTGGACCGCGTGGAGCGACAACGGCGGCGACGTCGAGTCGGTGTTCACCAAGGACGACCTGCTCACCCACGCGACGATCTACTGGGCGACCAACTCGATCGCCACGTCGATGCGCTACTACGCCAACGCGAACCGCTACCCGTGGACGCCGTCGCACGACCGCACGCCGGTCGTGGAGGCGCCGACCGGCCTCACCTTCGTCACCTACGAGAACCCGCCGGGCATCCACACCGCCGACGAGCGGGTCCGGGCGTTCGAGAACGGCCCGCAGGCCGCGTGGTTCAACCACGTCAACGTCGCCGCCCACGACCACGGCGGCCACTTCATCCCGTGGGAGAACCCGGACGCCTGGGTGGCCGACCTGCGCCGCACCTTCCGGGACCGCCGACTCTAGGGTCTGTCCTCAAAGCTGGTTCGGGTGATCTTCTGCTTTGATCTTTGGTCGTGGTGCGTAGGCATGAGCTGACCGATGAGCAGTGGCTGGTCATTCAGCCGTTGCTACCGGTGTCTGGTGCGAGGGGTCGTCCGCGGGTGGATGACTCGCGGGTGATCAACGGGATGTTGTTCAAGGCCAAGACGGGTGTGGCGTGGCGGGACCTGCCGCGGCGGTATGGACCGTGGAAGACGGTCTATAGCCGGTTCTGGCGCTGGTCACGGACCGGGACCCTGTCCGTGCTGGTGGCGAAGGTGCAGGTGCTGGCCGAGGCGATTGACGAACTCGACCGGGAAGTGTCATTGGATTCCAGCATCGTGCGGGCGCATCAGCACGCCGCCGGTGCTCGCCGTGTCCCGGTGTCTCACACAGGGGCCAGCGGATCCTGCGGCGGGCAGAGCGAGCCAGGTGATCATGCCATCGGCCGGTCCCGTGGCGGACTCACCACCAAGATCCACCTCGCCTGCGACGGCCACGGGCGGACCTTGTCGGTGGTGTTGACCGGCGGCAACGTCAACGACCGCACCCAGTTCACCACGGTCATGGCCGGTGTCGAGTTCCGCCGCCGGGGTCCGGGGCGACCGGCGAGCCGGCCCAGCAGCGTGCTGGCGGACAAGGGCTACTCCGGCCACGCCATCCGCACTTACCTGCGTCGGCAACGCATCCCGGCGACCATTCTCAAACGCCGAGATCAACGAGCCAACCGGCTACGCCGCGGCCGGGCCGGTGGCCGCCCACCAGCCTTCGACCGTGCCGCCTACCGCCGCCGCAACATCGTCGAACGGTGCTTCAACCGACTCAAGCAATTCCGCGCCATCGCCACCCGCTTCGACAAGACCGCCGCCTCCTACCGGAGCATGATCGACCTGGCCACACTGCGCCTCTGGCTTTGACGACACGCCCTAGGACGCACCGGCCTCGAGCGCCGCGAGGTCGCGCACCGCGTAACGGTGGTGCTCGGCTTCCTCCTTCAGCACCACCTTGAGGCAGCGGCGCACGACGTACTCCTGCTCGGGATACGGGTCGGCCGGCTTGCGGCCGCACACCCGGTCGAGCTCCGCCTCGGTGAGTCCGTCGACCACACGCCGCATCACGGCCATGCGGGCGAGGCGCGGCTCGAGCACCTCGTCGAGCGTCGGGGTGGCTTCGAGGGTGAGGCCGAGCTTCGCCGCCTCCTCCGGCGGCGTCCCTCCGGCGGGGAAGCCCAGCGGGTGGTAGGGCGCTTCCTCCTCGAGCACGGCGTTGCCGAGCCACGCATCGCAGGCGAACAGCAGGTGCCGGTGCGTCTCGACGAACGACCACTCGCCGTCGACCCGCTCGTGCAGCTTGGCCTCGGGCAGCAACCTCGCCCGGTCGAGCGTCGCGGTCCACGCCTTCTCGATGGTGTCCCAAGCGGTCCGGTAGTCCTCGGGAGAAACCGCGTTCCGCGCCAGCACCCGCGCGGGGTGCCGGCGGTCGAGCTCGGCCTCGACATACGCGGTGACGTCGATGTCGTTGACGACGACGCGCCCGAAGTCGCCACCGAGGTAGACGTCGGTGCCGTAGCAGTCGACGATCTTCAGGCCGTTCACCTCGCAGTCGCGGATCTCGAGGCCCGCGAGGTCGCACAAGTGGATACGGGCACCGCGGAACCGGTCGCTCTGGGTGTATTCGGAAGCCATCGCAGCAGTCTCGCACCACGGCCCGCGACTCCGCAGCGTCTTCCGGGAAGTGCCTTAGTCCCCCAGGATCCGCCGGGCCCGGGCGAGGACCGGCTTGTCCACCATGGAGCCGTCCACAGTGGACGCCGACTCCCCCGCCGTGACGACCCGGCGCGCCCACTCCCGTTCGGCCTCGGTCGGCGCGAACCCGGCGCGGACCGGTTCGATCTGACGCGGGTGGATGCACAGCTTGCCGCCGAAGCCCATCCGGCGGGCGTACCGGACGTCGGCGGCCAGCCGGTCGTCGTCGCGCAGGTCGGTCGTGACGCCGTCCACCGGCGGGGCGAGGCCGGCCGCGGCGGACGCGACCACCAGCCGCGAGCGCGCGTAGGCGAACGGTTCCGGGTCCTCGGGCGCGACGCCGAGCTCCGCGGCCAGGTCGACGCTGCCGAACGCCAGCCGCGTCACCGACGGGACGGCGGCCAGCTCACCGGCGCGTTCGACGCCGCGCGCCGTCTCGACGAGCGCCACGACCTCGCGGAACCCGGCCAGCACGCCGGGGGTTTCGGCCTTCGGCACGACGACCGGGACGCCGCGCGCGGCCACCAGGGCGGCGTCGGCGTCGAACCACGGCGTGCCGGGGGCGTTGATCCGGACCGCGGCCCGGTCGGTTTCGAGCCAGGCCGCGACCGCCGCGCGGGCGGCGTCCTTGTCGGCCGGGGCGACGGCGTCTTCGAGGTCCAGGATCACGACGTCGGCGCCGCTCGCGACGGCCTTGCCGAAGCGGTCGGGCCGGTCGCCGGGCACGAACAGGTAAGTGGTCGCGGGCACGCCCCTCAGCGTAGTAAGGGATCGCGGCGCCGGAGAGTGCGCGTTCACCCCATGCGGCGACGGTCCCCTCAGGACGAACGTGGAGTTCGTCGAAAGACCTGAGTGAGGAGAAGGCCATGCGCGGCGACTGGATCTACGACTGGGTGCGAGTGGAAATGGAGTACCGGGCCGGGTCTGCCCAACCGGTCCGGCCCCGGCGGGAAGCACCGCGCCACTGGGCGGCGCTGTGGACAGGCCTGTTCTCGGCCCGGCGGGTCGAGGTGCGGCACGGCTAGCCGCTGACCGGCTACGCGTGCGCGTCGAGGAACCGCTTCAGCTCCGGGTTCACCGCCTCCGCGTGCGTGTAGCTCAGGAAGTGGGCACCGCCGTCGACGACGACCAGGGGTTCGGCCGCGGGCAGGGCGTCCGCCAGCTCGGCCGCCCGCTCGACGGGGTAGGCGAGGTCCGCCGAGCCGTGCAGCACCAGCGCCGGGCACGTGATCTCGCCCGCCCGTGACAGCACCTCGTCGCGGTCGACGAGCGCGCCCATCGTCAGCGTCAGCTGCGACGGCGGCACCGACGCCCACCGCTCCTTGTCCGCCGAGGCGTCGAAGTCGCCGAAGCAGATCTGGGCGACGCCGTCGAGCACCTCGGGTGGCGCTCCTCCGCTGACCCACGCGTCGAGCACCGCCCGGTAGCCGGCGGCGACGGCGGGGTCCTCGGCCGCCGCCGACGTGCCGAGCACCGCGATCGCGGACACGCGCGCCGGCGCCAGCAGCGCCATCCGCAGCGCGACGAACCCGCCCTGGCTGGTCCCGACCACCGCCGCGCGCGAAACGCCGAGGTGGTCGAGCACGCCGAGGACGTCCCGCGCGACGTCCCAGTAGTCGAACGGCTCAGTGGCAGGCGTGCGGCCGTGGCCGCGCTCGTCGACCGTGACGCACCGGAAGCCGTCGAAGGCCGCGAGCTGCGGGGCGAACATGCCGCCGTCCATCAGGAAGCTGTGCAGCAGCACGACCACCGGCCCGTCACCGCCGTGGTCGGTGTAACCGGGAAGCGTCATCGATCCTCCGAGGGTCTCAGCCGGCGAACCGGCCCACCGCCACGAACGCCGCCAGTACCAGCAGCACGACGTTCATCGGCAGCGCCTTGGTTTCCTTGCGCCGCGCGTGCACGATGATCGCACCGATCTGGACCACCGCCAGTCCGGTGGCGGCCAGCGGCGTCAGCACCGGCGCGATGTCGAGCGCCCACGGCAGGATCAGCCCGATCGCGCCGAGGATCTCGACGGCGCCGATGCCCTTGACCGCCGCGTCGGAGAAGTCCGCCGTCCAGCCCATGTTCGGGTTTTCCAGCAGCTTCTTCCGCGGCGTCGCGAGCTTCATGCCGCCGGCGGCTAGGTACAGCGCGGCGAGCAGACCCGCCACGACCCACAGGACGACGTTCACGGTGACCTCCGGTCCGAAGAAAGTGATTGAACACTACATCTCTTTCCGGAGGTTACTCCTCAACTTGGCTGGACCGTGACCGACTGCCCCGGCCGCAGGCTGATCGCCCGGCGCCACCGTCCGGCGCGCACCTCCGTCCGGGTCCCGCCGACGCTCGTGATCACCGCCCGCGTCACCTTCCCGTCGCGCCAGGCCAGGTCGACCTCGAAGCCGCCGCGCGCGCCGAGGCCGGTCACCCGGCCCGACCCGGCCCACGCCGAGGGCAGCGCCGGCAGCAGCTCCAGCACCCCCGGCCGCGAGTAGACGAGCATCTCGGCCATCGCCGCCGGCGCGCCGAGGTTCGCGTCGATCTGGAAGATCGTGTAGCTGCCCTGGCTGTACATGTCGAAGAAGTTCGGCGCGGTGCCGTTGCCGTTCGCGACCGATGGCCGCAGGACCGTGAGCAGCAGCTGGTACGCGCGGTCGGCGTCCTTGAGCCGCGCCCAGCACGCCGACCGCCACGCGGTCGCCCAGCCGTAGCTGTCCATCCCGCGCGCGACGAGCAGCGCGCTCACGCCGTCGAGCAGCTCCGGCGGCGCCGTGTCGGCGGCGATGCGGTCGCCGGGGAAGAAGCCGATCAGCGGGGACAGGTGCCGGTGCGTCGTCTCGCCGAGGTTGTCCGGCGACATCCACTCCTCGAGCCAGCCGGTCGTCGGGCTCACCTTCGGCAGGTACAGCTTCCGCTGCAGGCCCGCGATCCGGTCGCCGTACGCGCGGTCGCGCCCCAGGACCGCGACGGCTTCGCGGTAGTGCTCGAACAGGTCCCAGACGATCTCCTGCGAGTAGGTGTTCCCGCGGGTGTCCTGCGGGCCGTGCTCGGGCGACCAGTCGTGGTCATCGACGAGCACCTCGCGGCCGTCGACCGTCATCGGGACCAGCCGGGCCTCCCAGAACTCGGCCGCGCCCTTGAGCAGCGGGTAGATCCGCGCGAGGTACGCCTTGTCCTGGGTGAACGCGTAGTGGTCCCACAGCGAGTTGCACAGCCACGCGTTGCCGGCGGGGTGCCACCACCAGCCGGAGCCGCCGTAGATGTTCGTCGAGAACGCGACGGCCCAGCCGGCGATCTTGCCGCTGGTGTTGCGGAAGCGGTTCCTCGGGTCGTTGAACAGCCGCTGCGTGCTGTCCGTCCACACGGGAAGCTGCGCGAGGCAGTAGTCGGCCAGGGCAGTGAAGCTCCCGGGCAGCGCCGCCCGGTCGGCCAGCCAGTAGTTCATCTGGACGTTGATGTCGGTGTGGTAGTCGCTCATCCAGTCCGGCGTGTTGGTGTTCTGCCACAGCCCCTGCAGGCTCATCGGCAGCCCGTCGCGCGAGCCCGTGATCGTCAGGTACCGGCCGAACTGCAGGTAGCTCGCCTCCAGTTCCGGGTCCGGCGTCGCCGGGTCGTCGTGGCGGGCCAGCAGCCGCGACCACGTGTCCAGCGCCCGCTTCGCCGGCGGCGACTGGCCCAGGTCGACGGTCATCCGGTCGTAGAGCCGCCGGTAGTCGGCGACGTGGGTGGCCAGCAGCGCGCCGCCCCCGGCGCGCTGGGCCTTCGACGCCTTCTGCTTCGCGAGGGACAGGGGGTCGAGGGACGTGTCGAGGAACTTCCGGGCCGCGTCAGGCACGTAGTTGGTGCCGCCGCCCACGACGATGACGACCTCGCGGCTACCGCTGAACGTCGCTCCGGACGTGGTGCACGCGTACTTCAGGCCGTTGGCGAACGTGCCGGTGAACGCCGCCGCGCCGGACATGGTCTCGCCCCGGGTGGGCTCCAGCGACACCGAGCCGGTGACGGGCCCGCCGCTGAGCCGGATCACCACGACGTCGTCGGGGTGGCTCGCGAAGTACTCGCGGCGGTACCGCACGCCCTGGTGCCGGTAGGTGATCACGACGACGCCGTTGCTCAGGTCGAGCGTGCGGCGGTACTCGGTGACGCCGGTGTGCGCGGGCACCGAGATCCGCAGCTTCGCCAGCAGGCCGAGGGTGCCGAACTTCTCGCGTTCGTAGGGGAACTGGCCGTCGTCCTCGAGGACGTCGTTGGCGCCGCCGGTCCACAGCGACGCGTCGGCGAGGTAGAGGAAGTCGGCGGCCGGGTCACCCCCGACGAGGGCACCGATCCGACCATTGCCGATCGGCAGGCCCTGCTCGATGATCTTGTCCTCGGCCGCGGGCGCCGGGTACCACAGCGTCGTCGCCCGGCCGTCCGGCACGAGATCCGCCTCGGCCGGACGCAGGACCTCCGCATGGGCTACAAAAGGAGGAATGCCACTGAAGGCGAGACCGGCGCCGACCGCGCCACCGAGCTTGAAGAAGGTACGGCGAGAGGGAGGGTTCGACATGTCGGATCCGTTCGGCGTTGAAGGCGGGGACCGGCGTGCAGCCCGCCAAACATATGACCTATCCGGATCGGAGGTCAAGATTCTTCGTAATTAATCCGATTACATCCGAGCATGCTCGGTGAGGTACTCCTGGAACGTGATCTCGCCGTCGCGGTGCTCGGGCGCCAGGTGACCACCGTCGGCGTAGGCCCGGAACGTCTCCCCCGGCACCTTCAGCGGCACGATCCGCCGGAACCGCCCGTTCGCCTCGCCGACGGCCTGGGCCAGCTCGGTCGCCGTCAGGACCTCCGGGCCGCCGAAGTCCGGCACCCGGCCCGCCGGGTCGTCCTGCGCCAGCGACGTCAACCGGCGGGCGACGTCCCGGACGTCCACCGGCTGGAAGGAGACCCGCGGCACCGGCACCACGGGGAGCCGGGTCGCGCCCGCGAGGAGCGTCCGAACCAGGCCGTGGAACTGCGTCGCCCGCTGGATCGTGTGGGGCAGACCGGAGGAAGCGATGAGCTCTTCGGTCTCGTGCTTCGTCCGGTAGTAGCCGAGCGGGACGCGGTCGACGCCGACGATCGAGACGTAGACCAGGTGCGTGACCCCCGCCCAGCGGGCCGCTTCGACCAGCGTCGCGGCCAGCTCCGCTTCGCGCCCGAAGTAGTCGGTCGCGCAGTGGACGACGACGTCGACGCCGGCCACGGCGCTGTCGACGCCCCGCCCGGTCCGCAGGTCACCGCGGACGACGTCCGGCGCGGCCCGCCTGCTCAGCACCCGGACCTCTTCGCCCGCCGCCCGCAGCCGCGCCACGACCGCCGAGCCGAGCTGCCCGGTGCCGCCGGTGACCAGGATCCGCACGTCGACCACCTCCGGCGCCATCCTGGCACGGCGGTGCCCGCCGGGAAAACGCCTTCCCGGCGGGCACCGCACGCACTTCTCAGTTGCGGACGATGGTGAAGGTGGACGTCGTGTTGCGGATGTCCTGGTCGTTGTCGCTCAGCGTCAGCCCGGTGAAGGTCGCCGACCCGACGGCCGGGCCCTGGCCCGGTTCCGGCAGCTCGTTGGCCCAGATCCCGATCCCGGACTTGGCGTCGAAGGCGTCCCCGCTGCGGTGCGCGCCGGTGATCGACACGTTCGTCAGCACGGTGTCCTCGACCGGGTGCTCCGGCGTGGTGCCGTCGTACTTGGTCTGGAACATGATCCCGCTGTAGGTCGGGCTCTGGATGTCCACATCGGACACCCGGATGCCGCGGAACTCCTTCGACGCGGAGAACAGCCAGATCGCCGGGAAGGTCTGCTGGCCCCAGAAGTGGCCGCCGTCCCGGACGAGCGAGGCGTTCTGGACCGTCGTCGGCTGCGGCCCGAACCCGAGGAACGGGTAGCCGAAGTCGAGCGAGCTGATCGTGATCGCCGAGTACGTCAGCGTGTCCGCGATGTAGAGGTTGCGGAAGGTGTTGTTGTACCCGCCGTAGACCGCCAGCCCGGCCGCGCGCCACGGGGTGAGCGAGGTCAGGTTCTCGAACACGTTGTCGTACTGGTTGCCCTGGTTGATGTCCGTGGCGGCGAACAGCGCGAAGCTGTCGTCACCGGTGGACCGGGCCTCGTTGTTGGTGACGTGGTTGCCGGTGCTCCCGTTCGTGAGGTTGACGCCGTCGGCGAACGTGTCGCGGATCCGGGAGTTCTTGATCGTGGTGTTGTCCACGTTCGTGCCCCAGACCATGACCACCTGGTGCTCGACCCAGATGTTGTCGATCGTCAGGTTCGCCACGTTCGTCAGGTTGAACACCTTGCCGGGACCGTCGATGCGGGACGTGTAGTTCCCGAACACCGCGAACCCGCTGAACGTCGACCCGTTCGCGCTCGCCTGCACGTCGATGCCGATGTCGGTGTTCTCCTGGCCCGCGGGCGCGGAGAACTTCGTGAACCACGGCCCGGCGCCGGTGACCGTCACCGCCTTGCCGTAGACGTTCAGCTTGCTCGACAGCGAGTAGCTCCCGGCCGGCAGGTAGACGCCGGTGAGCGTCGTGTCCTGGCGGACCTTGTCGAGGGCGTTCTGCACGTCCTGCTGCGTGAACCCGGCGGGCACCGCGAAGTGCGCCGGGTCGGGGTTCGCGACCGCGGTGGCCTGCTCGAAGTTCACGAAGTCGATCGCGTAGTTCGTGCTGTTGGCCGCGTCCTTCTGCAACTTGATCCGGTGCCCGGCGGGCACGGTGGTGCCGAGCATCGTGCTGGCCTCGTCGTAGATGTGGCGCGGGCCGGCGCCCGGCGAGTTGCCCGGGCCGGTTTCGGCGCCGTAGAGCCACGCGTAGTGCGAGGTCAGGTCGATGGCCTTGAGGAACGTGCCGTCCACGTAGACGTTCAGCGTGGAGTCGATCCCGCCCCCGCCCGCCGAGTCCGGGATGGAGAACCGGGTGACGAGCGTGTTGGTGGACGCGCGGGTGGTGAACTCCACCGACGAGCCGGTCGAGTTCAGCGTCACGGCCTTGCGGCCCGACGCCTCGCCCGCGAGGTCGCCGATCGTGCGGTTCGGCCCGATCACCGAAGCCCCGCCGGCCACGACGCCGTCTTCGGCCTCGTACATGTCGTAGGGCATGTTCGCGCCCCGGCCGACGAACAGCGCCTGCGTGCTGGTGTTGTTGCCCTGCTTCACCGGCAGCTCGTTGGCGTCGTTCGCGACGACCGTCTTGACCGTGTACCGGCCGTTGGCGGCGGTCCAGGTGCCGACGGTCACCGGCGAAGCGGTGGCGCCCGCCGCGATGGCCCCGGTGTAGCTGCCGGTCAGCGTCTTGACGACGGTGCCGTTCTGGTCGGTGATCGTCACCGTGACGCCGTGGGCGCCGCTCGCGCTCGCGATCGTGCCCTGGTTGCGCAGGGTCGTGGTGAACGTGACCGTGTTGCCCGCGGACGGGTTGGTCGGCGACCACGCCGTGGCCGCGACGAGGTCGGAGCTCTGCACCGGGCTGACGACCAGGGCCGTCGAGCTCGTGTAGGAGTTGTTGGCCTCGTTCTGCTCGATGACCGCGTTGGCCTCGTCGACCTTCGCGGTCAGCTGGTAGCTGCCCGCGTCCCGGGTGCCGATGTTCGCCGACACGGTCGTCGACGCCCCGGCGGCGAGCGCGCCGACGTTCGCGGTACCGACCTTCGTCGTGCCCAGGTACAGGTTCACGTTCGTCGCGCCCGAAGCGGCCGTACCGATGTTGCGGACCGTCGCCGACGCGGTGATGGCGTCGGTCTCGACCGGGTTCTGCGGCGACCAGGACACGCCCGAGACCGTCAGGTCCGGGTTGGGCGCGGGCACGCCGAAGACCTGGAACTCCGCGGCCTGCCCGCCGCCGGCGCCCGAGTTGGCGGTGACGCGCAGGCGGACGTCGGCGGCCCGGCCGCTGAGCGGGATGGTGACGGTGTTGCCGCTGTTCGGGTCGAAGCTGTAGGTCTGCGCGGCGGACAGCGTCGTGAACGTGGTCGAGCTCTGCTCGCGGCCTTCGACGGCGATCGTCTGGGTCCGCGGGCCCCACGCCGGGTCCGGGTTGAGCTTGACGGTGACGTGGTCGACGTCGGCGTTGGAGCCGAGCGCGACGGTCAGCAGGTTCGGGTAGGTCCCGCCGCCGCCTTCCCAGTACGTCGTCAGGGAGTCGTCGTTGGCGTTCGTGGCGACGAAGGTGAACTGCGCCGAGGACGCCGTGATCGGCTTGCCCAGCGCGAGGTTCGTGCCCGCCTGGGTGCCGGTGCGGGTCACGGTGTTGCTGTTCGCCGACTGGTTGCCGGCGGCGTCCTTCGCGCGGACGTAGTAGGCGACGGTCGTGCCGTCCGGCTGGGTGTCGGTGTAGGTCAGGACGGTCCCGGCGACGCTGCCGCGGAGCTGGCCGTTGGCGTAGACGTCGTAGCCGGTGACGCCGGTGTTGTCGGTCGACGCGGACCAGGTGAGCCGGATCTGGCCGCTCGCCGGCTGGGTGTAGGCGAGGTTGCCGGGCGCGGACGGCGGTTGCGTGTCCCCGCCGACCGGGCCGTGCACCTCGAACTCCGACAGCTGCGCGGCGGGCCAGCCGGTGTTGGCCGTGACGTTCAGCCGGACGTACCGGGTGGTCCCGGTGACGTCCACGGTCACGGTGTTGCCGGTCGCGGGGTCGAAGCGGTAGCCGGCCGAGGCCTTCAGATCGCTGAAGCCGGTGCCGGTGGTGCTGCCCTGCACGCTGAAGGTCTCGGTGCGGGCCTCCCAGTTCGACGGCAGCTTGAGGACCAGCTGGGCGATGGCCGACGTCGTGCCGAGGTCCGCCTGGATCCACTGCGGGAACTGGTTGTTCGTGCTTTCCCAGTAGGTGGCCTGGTTGCCGTCGCCGACGTTCGTAGCCGGGTATTCGCCGAGCTGGCTGCTGGCGGTGTAGGTCGCGGAGGCGGCCTGGGCCGCGGGTTGGACGGCGGAGACCGCGGGGGTGGCGGCCGGGGCGGCGCTCGCCGCCACGGCGGGCGCGGCCAGGAGGAGGGACAGGGCGGCGTAGGTCGCCGCGCGCGACAGGAGTCGCTTCGTTCTCATGGGGGTCCTCGGATCCGGGGAGGAGGGGAGACGCGTGGGGACGGCAGAACCAGGGAACGGGACACGCGCGGACCGGACCCGGGGGCGCGCGCGGGCAGCACGGGACAGCCGTCATGGGCACCTCTTCGTCGAGGGCTGGGCGGGATCTTCCTGACGTTTGCTGTGATTTCTCGCGCTGTTGTCAGGTTCTTGCACTGATTCGTTCAAGAGTTACCGTGACGGGGGTCTCAAGTCAACGCCCGGCCGCGAAAAAGGCCTCCTCGCGGGGGATGCGAGGAGGCCTTGGGGGCGTCGGTCAGGAGTGGACGGCGCCCAGCCGGATCGCCCGGGTGCCCGGGGCGTTGACCGGGTCCCCGCAGTGCGCGCAGACGGTCGCCGGTTCCAGCACCTCACCGCAGGCGTGGCGCCAGAGCGTGGGCGGCTCGCCGTCGTGGACGTACTTGTCGCCCCAGGCCATCAGGCCGAGCAGGATCGGCTGCAGCGCGCGGCCGGCTTCGGTCGGGTAGTACTCGAAGCGCGGCGGGTGGTCTTCGTACTGGCGCTTCTCGAGCACGCCGGCGTCGACGAGCTTGCGCAGCCGCGCCGCCAGGATGTCCCGGCTGGCACCGGTGTTTTCGGCGATCTGGTTGAACCGCCGCTCCCCCAGCATGATCTCGCGCAGCGCGAGCAGGCTCCACCGTTCGCCGACGACCTCGAGGGCCTCGGCGACCGAGCATTCGCGACCACGCCGGGTCATGCCACCTCCCTGGGGTTGAAAATCCAACCTAGCACTTCAGTCGCGTGTGACCTGGCGTACAGGTGAGTTGTGCAATCCAACTTACTCGGCGTATACCGAAGACATCCCCGATCTGCGAGGAGGCAGACGCCATGACGGACGCGGTGATCGTCGACGCGGTACGGACCCCGATCGGCAAGGGCAAGCCGAACGGTTCACTGGCCGGGGTGCACCCGGTCGACCTGCACGCCCACGCGCTCCGCTCGCTCGTCGAGCGCACCGGCGTCGACCCGGCCCGGATCGACGACGTGATCAGCGGCGCCGTCGGCCAGATCGGCGAGCAGAGCATGAACACCGCCCGCTGGGCCGCGCTCGCCGCGGGCCTGCCGGAGTCGGTCCCGGCGGTGACCGTGGACCGGCAGTGCGGCAGCAGCCAGCAGGCCGTCCACTTCGCCGCGCAGGGCGTCATCGCCGGCGCGTACGACGTCGTGATCGCCTCCGGCGTCGAGTCGATGAGCCGGGTGCCGATGGGCAGCCAGGTGGCCGGGCGCGACCCGTTCGGCACCCAGGTCGCCGCCCGCTACCCCGACGGCCTGGTGCCGCAGGGCATCAGCGCGGAGCTGATCGCCGCGAAGTGGGGCTTCAGCCGGGCGCAGCTGGACGAGTTCTCCGCGGAAAGCCACCAGCGGGCGGCGAAGGCGTGGGCGGACGGGAAGTTCGCCGGCGAGGTCGCGCCGCTCAAGGCGCCGGGCCCGGACGGCGTGCTCGTCGACGTCACGACCGACGAGACCGTGCGGCCGTCCACGACCCCGGAGATCCTCGCCGGGCTGAAGCCGGCGTTCCGCGCCGACGTCTGGGAGCAGCGGTTCCCCGAGCTCGGCTGGCACGTGACGGCCGGGAACTCCTCGCCGATCAACGATGGCGCCGCGGGGCTGCTGCTCACCAGCTCCGAGACGGCGAAGGCGCTCGGGCTGCGGCCGCGCGCGCGGATCCACAGCTTCGCCGTCGCCGGCGACGACCCGCTGTACATGCTGACCGGCGTCATCCCCGCCACCCGCAAGGTCCTCGCCCGGGCCGGGCTGTCCGTGGGCGACATCGACGCGTTCGAGGTCAACGAGGCGTTCGCCAGCGTCGTGCTCGCGTGGCAGGCCGAGATCGGCGCGGACCTGGCGAAGGTCAACGTCAACGGCGGCGCGATCGCCCTCGGCCACCCGCTCGGCGGCAGCGGCGCGCGGCTGATGACGACGCTGCTGTCGGTGCTGGAGCAGACCGGCGGCCGCTACGGCCTGCAGACGATGTGCGAGGCGGGCGGCCTCGCCAACGCCACGATCATCGAGCGCCTGGACTGACGGGCCAGGTACGCCCGCAGCGCCGCCACGGCTCCCCCGGGATCCGTGGCGGCGACCGGGAACACCTCGTCGAAGCCGAGGGCGAGCAGGTCCGCGCGCGTGTTCTTCAGCCGGCCGCCGAGGACCACCGGCAGGCCGGCGAGCGCCGGGTCGGCGCGCACGCGGCGCAGCACGTCGACGCCCGAAGCGCCGTGCACAGTGGACAGCACCAGGCAGTCCGGGCGCACGCGGCGGCAGGCGTCGAGCGCCTCGGCCGCCACGCACACGGTGTGGCCCTCGCGTTCGAGGACCACCTGCAACGCGACGAGGCTCCACGCGCCCGCGTCCAATCCCGACAGCACGACTTTCACCCCGGGCAGAGCGGCGAGCCGGTCCGGAAAATACGTCAGTCGGGTTCGGGAGGTTCCTCGACGCCGTCGCGGTCGGCCCACTCCAGCAGCGGATCCAGCGAGAACACGGCTTTGTCCATGCCGGCGTGGAGGTCGCCGAGCTCGGCGAAGCGGGCGGGGACCGTCGCGATGGTGAAGTCGCCCGGCTCGGCGTCGTCGACCTCGTCCCAGCGGATCGGCGTCGACACCGTGCCCTCCGGGTTGCCGCGGACCGAGTAGGCGCTGGCGATCGTGTGGTCGCGGGCGTTCTGGTTGTAGTCGACGAAGAGGGTGCGCGGGTCGCGGTCCTTGCGCCACCAGGTCGTGGTGACGTCGTCGGGCGCGCGGCGTTCCACCTCGCGGGCGAAGGCCAGCGCCGCGCGGCGGACGTCGGAGAAACCCCAGCGGGGCTCGATGCGGACGTAGACGTGCAGGCCGCGGCCGCCGGAGGTCTTGGGCCAGCCGACCGCGCCGAGCTCGTCGAGGACCTCGTGCGCCACGTGCGCGACCCGCCTGACGCGGTCGTAGCCGCAGTCGGGCATCGGGTCGAGGTCGATGCGCCACTCGTCGGGCTTTTCGGTATCGGCGCGCCGGGAGTTCCAGGGGTGGAACTCCACAGTGGACATCTGCACCGCCCAGGCGACGTGCGCCAGCTCGGTGACGCACAGCTCGTCGGCGTGCCGGTTGTAGCGCGGGAAGGTCACCCGGACGGTCTCCAGCCACGGCGGCGCACCGTTCGGGACGCGCTTCTGGTGGACCTTCTCCCCCGCCACGCCGGACGGGAACCGGTGCAGCATGCACGGCCGCTCGCGCAGGGCGTTGACGATGCCGTCGCCCACCGAGAGGTAGTAGTTGACCAGGTCGAGCTTCGTCTCGCCGCGGGCCGGGAAGTAGACCCGGTCCGGGTTCGAGATCCGCACCGTGTGCGGGCCGACTTCCAGCTCGATCGCCGCCGACTTCTGCGCCATGGCCAGACCGTAGCCCAAAAACCGCGTTACGGTGGGCCGGTGAGCCTCCCGCCGGACGGGCACGTCCACACCGAGTGGTCCTGGGACACCGTCACCGGGTCGATGATCGGGTCGTGCGAGCGGGCGCTCGAACTGGGGCTGCCGTCGGTGGCGTTCACCGAGCACGCGGACCTGACACCGTGGCTGATCCCCGAGCCGGTCCGGCCGCTGCTGCCGGACCACTTCCGGGTGCGGTTGCGGCCCGACGGCGTCCTGGAGCCGCCGGACCTCGACGTTCCGGGCTACCTGGCGTGCGTCGCCGAGTGCCGCGAACGGTTCCCGTCGCTGCGGATCCTCTCGGGGGTGGAGCTGAGCGAGCCGCACTGGCACCGTCCGCGCGCCGACGCGCTGCTCGCGGCCCACGACTTCGACCGCGTGCTGGGCTCGGTGCACTCCCTGCCCGGCGACAACGGGCACTACCAAGAACTGACCGTCGTGTCGGGCCGGCCGCCCGGCGACATCCTGCGGGCCTACCTGTCCGAGGTGCTCGGGCTGGTCGAGTCGACGGCGGAGTTCGCGGTGCTCGCGCACATCGACTACGCGCTCAGATCGTGGCCGGCCGAAGGGCCGCCGTTCGTCGTGCGGGACTTCGAAGAGGAGTTCCGGACCGTGCTGCGCGCCCTCGCGGCGAGTGGCCGTGCCCTGGAGGTCAACACGCAGGTGCCGCTGCCGGGTGAGGTGGTGCGCTGGTGGTTCGAGGACGGCGGGGAGGCGGTCGCGTTCGGCAGTGACGCGCACGAGCCCGGCCTGGTCGGCCGCGGCTTCGCGGAGGCGGCGGCCCTGGTGGAGTCGTGCGGCTTCCGCCCGGGCCGCACGCCGCACGACTTCTGGCGCCGCTGATCAGGCCAGGGCGTGCCGGCCGTAGGCGCGGGACTCGGCGCTCTGGTCGAGAAGCCTCGCCGCGACCCGGCCGATCGCCGCGTCCAGGTCGGCGCGGTTGCCCGTTCCCCAGTCGCCGAGGCGGTCGGCGAGCCAGTCGTGCCAGGCGCCGACGACCTTCGCGAACTCCTCCCGGCCCGGCTGGGTCAGTTCCCAGCCGTCGCGGGCGTAGCGCAGGTGACCGGTCAGTTCCAGGCGGTTGAACGCCGGTTCGAGGACCTGGGCCGGGACGCCGAAATACTCGCCGATCGCCCGGAGCGTCGCCGGCTCGCCGCGGCGTTCGCGCAGGTGGACCTGCAGCAGGCACCAGATGCCGCCCTCGTCGAGCTCGGTTCCCGCCCGCGAGACGACCGCCGGGGCGACCTTGCGGCGTTCCCGGAAGAACAGCGTCGCGACCGCGCGTTCCAGCTCGCGGTCGTCCGTGCGCGCCTCCGGCATCGCGAAGCCGTCGCCGAGGTCCGGGGCCGCCGCTCGGGCCGTGTCGCGCAGCGGGACCTCCTTGAGGAAGAACGCCAGCACCAAGGCCACCAGCCCGACCGGCGCCGCCGCGAGGAACACGACGTGCAAGGAGTCGCTGTACGCCTTGATCACCGGCGCGGACACCGCGTCCGGCAGCGCGTGCAACGCGGTGGGTACTTGCAGAGCACGCGGATCGACGCCCGGCGGCAACGACGCCACCGCCGTGGCCAGGTTCGGCGTCAGCTGGTTGGCGTAGACCGTCCCGAAGATCGCCGCGCCGAACGAGCTGCCGATCGAGCGCAGGAACGTCACCCCCGACGTCGCGACCCCCAGGTCGGCGTAGTCGACGGTGTTCTGCACGGCGATCGTCAGCACCTGCATGCCGAGCCCGATGCCGAGGCCGAGCACCGCCATGTACGCCGACGCCTCCCAGAACCCGGTGTCCGTGTCGAGCCGCGAGAGCAGGTAGAGCCCGATCGTCATGCCGGCGGCGCCGGCCAGCGGGAAGATCTTGTACCGCCCGGTGCGGCTCACGGCGTTGCCCGCCGCGATCGACGCGACGAGCAGCGCCAGCACCATCGGCAGCAGCCGGACCCCGGACGTCGTCGCCGACGTGCCCTGGACGTACTGCATGTACGTCGGCAGGTACGACAGCGCGCCGAGCATCGCGAACCCGACGACGAAGCTCATGATCCCGCCGACGGTGAACACCGGGTTGCGGAACAGCCGCATCGGCAGCATCGGTTCCTTCGCCCGCAGCTCCACGAAGACGAACGCGGCCAGCAGCACCACCGACCCGATCGCCATCCCGATGATCGTCGGCGAGCCCCACGCGTACTGCGTGCCGCCCCAGCTCGTGACGAGCGTGAGGCCGGTGGCGGCGAGGCCGATGAGCAGGATGCCGAGGTAGTCGATCACCGGCTTGATCGCCGCGCGGGCGTTCGGCATCGCCGACGACGCCACCACCAGCACGACGACGACCAGCGGGATGTTGACGTAGAACGCCCAGCGCCACGACAGGTGGTCGACGAAGAACCCGCCGAGCATCGGCCCGGCCACGGTCACCACGCCGAAGACCGAGCCGAGGACGCCTTGGTACTTGCCGCGCTCGCGCAGCGGGACGACGTCGGCGATCAACGCCGTCGAGGTGACCATCAGCCCGCCACCGCCGAGGCCCTGCACGGCGCGCCAGACGATCAGCCAGACCATGCTGTCGGCGAACCCGGCGCAGAACGAGCCGATGCCGAACACGATCACCGACAGCTGGAACATCAGCTTGCGGCCGAAGAGGTCGCCGAGCTTGCCGACGACCACGGTCATGATCGTCTCGGCCAGCAGGTAGGAGGTGACCACCCAGGACAGGTGCCCGGCGCCGCCGAGGTCGCCGACGATGGTGGGCAGCGCGGTGCCGACGATGGTCTGGTCCAGCGCGGCCAGCAGCATCCCCAGCAGCACGGCGCCGAACACGGCGTTGACCCGGGCCTTGCTCAGCGGCGCGGGCCCCGGCTCCCGGGCGACCTCCGCGGTGGCCGTCATCCGCACCCTCCTCGCTCGGCCTCCGAGGCTAGTGCGCGCCGTCCACTGTGGATAGCCACTCGTTCCGGTGACGCAGGGTCAGTTCGAACGGCTCGAACCCCTGCGCGCGGTAGAAGGCGATCGCCGGTTCGTTCGCGGCGTAGGCCTTGACGAGGATTTCGTTCGCCCCCTTTTCCCGCGCCCAGGCGAAGAACGCGGCGACCAGCTCGGCGCCGATGCCCGACCGGCGGTGCGCCGGGCCGACGCGCATGCTCTCCAGCACCGCCGTCACCGCGCCGGGCCGCAGCTCGTTCGGGGGGCGCAGCCGGCCGATCAGGTGCCCGCCGCCGGCCAGCAGGCACAGGCAGTCCGGATCGTCGACCAGCTTCGCGTAGTAGGCGGCGCCTTCGCGGTCCGGCCAGCCCAGGTCCATGCGCGGGTCGTGCTGCCCGGCGTCTTCGGCGAACAACCCGGCGGCCGACTTCACGAGTTCGGGGACGTCTTCGGGAACGCAGACGGAAACAGTCATACCCAGCACCGTAACCGCGTGTTTTTTCAGAGTAAATGACGAACTTTCAGGGCCCCAAATGGGCGAGGCTCTCCAACGCGAGCTGTTCCAGATGGCTTGCCGCGGCGGCACTTCCGCCCGCGGCGTGGAAGGACGCCGCCACGGTCTCCGCCGCCCGCCGGTACGCCGGCTCGGTCAGCACCTCGCCGACCGCCGCCGCGACGCGCTCGGCGTCGGCGCGGCCGAACCGCAGCCGGATGCCCGCGCCCGCGGCCACCACCTGCGCGGCCACGATCGGCTGGTCGTCGCGGATCGGGGCGACGACCAGCGGCAGGCCGTGCCACAGCGCCTCGCAGACGGTGTTGTGGCCGGCGTGGCACAGCACCGCGTCCACCCGCGGGAGCAGCGCCAGCTGCGGAACCCGCGGCAGCACCAGGACGTTCGGCGGCACCGGGCCCAGTACTCCGCCGGGGTCGACGAGCACCGCGCGCGCGTCCAGGCCGGCGAACGCCTCGGCCGCGGTCGCCAGGAACCGGGCGCCCGCTTCGGTGTTCGCGGTGCCCAGCGAGACCAGCACCGTTTGCCGGAGCGGGTCGAGCCACTCCCACGGAAAGTCTATTGTGGACGGACGCTCGCCCAGCGCCGGCCCGACGAGCCGCACCCGCGGCGGGAGCGCGGCCGCGCCGAGCAGTTCGCGGGTCGTGAACGCCAGGACGCCGTGCGGCGAGAACCGCGGATCGGCCGAACCGCGGCCGCCGGCGATCCGGGCGCGCAGCTCGGCCAGCAGCGAGCCGACCCAGTCGGCGACCTTCGGCATGCCCGCGAGGGGGTCGACCAGCTCCGCCGACGTCGTCGCCGACGTGACCCACGGCAACCCGCGCGCCTCGGCCAGCAGGCCGCCGGCCAGTGCCTGCTGGTCGGCGACCACGACGTGCGGGGCGAACGCGTCGATCGCCGCCGCGACGCCGGGGGCCATCGCGTCGGCCAGCGGGACGAGGAAGTCCTCCCAGAGGAAGCGCAGCGCGGCCGGTCCCTTGAGCCCCGCCGGCCGCGCGGGTGCCCCGGCAGGCAAGCCGCATGAGAAGACCAGCGCGTCCGGGCCGGCCAGCTGCCAGAGCAGTTCTTCGTGCCCGGCCCAGGCGACCTCGTGCCCGCGCGCGGCGAGCTCGGCCGCGACGCCGGCGGCCGGGTTGACGTGCCCGACCAGCGGCGGGACGACGAACAGGAACCGGGCCACTACCGCGTCCGCACCGGGACGCGCGAGGTGTCGCGGACCCAGCCGAAGATCAGGTCGATCACCTCGGCGGTCCGCTCGACCAGTACCGAGTGGCCCTGGTCGGGCAGCACGACGCAGCGGCAGCGCTCCAGGTGCGTCTCGAAGTGCGGCACCTGCTCGGCGAGGCCGGAGTCGCCGCCGAAGATGGCGAACACCGGGCAGCGCACGGCCGAGAGGTCGGCGGCGATCGTCGCGCTGCGCGGGATGTCCTCGGCGATCGTGGTGGTCTGGAGGATCTTGTTCGCCGCCTTCGACAGCCGCGCGGTGTGCGCGCCGTGGTTGTCGGCGATCCAGCCGATCACCTCGTCGATCGCCAGCCGGGTCTTCGCGTCGGCGAGGCCGTCGGCCATGTGCCGGGTCCACTCTTCCGTCGGCGGTTCCCCTTCGATGACGACCACGCTCGCCACCCGGTCCGGCCGGGCCGCGGCCAGCCCGAACGCGACCGACGCGCCGAAGGAGTTGCCGACCACGTGCACCGGCCGCGTCACCTCGCACGCGTCGAGGACCGCGACGAGGTCGCCGACGAACTCCTCGAGGTGGTAGCCGGACTCCGGGCGGGTCGTTCGGCCGTGCCCGCGCAGGTCGTACATCAGCACGTCGAGCCCGCGCTCGGCGAACGCCGGGCCGAGCGTGAAGTAGTAGCTCGCGAGGCTGTCGGTGAGCAGGCCGTGCACGCACACGACGATCGGGGCGTCGCCGTCCAGCGGCACGTCGGGGGCGAGCCGCTGGACGTGGACGTCCAGCTCGCCGGCGCGGATCTTGCTCACGCCGTCGCCCGCAGCGAGACGACGATGTAGCGGACGAGCTCGCCGACGGTCAGCGCGATGATCTCGTCGAGGTCGCGCTCGGCGATGAAGGTCGCGAAGTTGACGCGCTCGCCGTAGTGCTCCCGCAGCTGCCCGGACAACGCCACCAGGTCGACGCTCTCCAGCTCGAGGTCGTCGTGGAACGTCGTGTCCATCGTGATTTCGGCGTCGTCGAGGCCGTACTCCTCGAGCAGCTCCCGCAGCATGCCGCCGAGCTGGGTGAGCACGGTCGCTTCGTCCGTCGCCGTGGTCTCGATGCTCATTCCGCGGTCTCCTTCGTCTCTTCGGTCCAGGCCACGACGTAGCGGCGCGGCGGTGCGCCGGGCAGGCTCTCGACGTCGGTGCAGTGCACGAGGAAGCCGGTGCCGGCCGCGTGGACGGTCAGCGCGTCCGGCGCCGCCGCGACGACCTCGAAGTCCCGGGGCTCGCCGCGCAGCCCGGTGCCGAGCAGCTTCGCCACGGCTTCCTTGGCCGTCCAGAACCGGGCGAACCAGCGCTCCGGGTCGCCGGACAGGCCGGCGAACAGGGCCTGCTCACCCGCGCCCAGTGCCGCGTCCACAGTGGACTCCGTGCGGGCGGCGACCTCTTCGACGTCGATGCCGCACCGCCCGTGGCGGGCGATCGCCACGCCGACCTCGCCGCGGTGGGCCACCGAAATCGTCAGCGACGGCAGCACGCGGCCGTACGCTCCGGTCGCGTGCGGGCGGCCGGCCTCGTCGTTGCCGATCCGCAGCTCGGCCGGGAACATCTCGGCTTCGCCGCGGGCCCACAGGAACTGGCGGACGGCGTCCTTCGCGGCGATCCGGCCGAGCAGCCACTGGCGCCGGCCGCGCGGCGGACGCCGGTCGTAGGCGTCGCGTTCGGCGCCCGCGAGGTAGTTGCGCATGATCAGCTCGCGGGTCGCCAGGTCCGGCCACTGCTCGTGCACCAACGCCCAGCCGCCCGGCTGCTCGATCGACAGCGTCGAGCGCTCCGGCGTCCGGTCGGCCTGGCGGATGTGCGGGGTGCTGTCGAACCGGCGGTCGCGCCAGCCGGTGAACTCGGCCCAGACCTGTCCGCCGTGGACGAGCTGCATGTCGGCGTCGAGGAACTCCTCGGACAGCCCGGTGATCTTGACCAGGCACTCCAGGCGCTCCCCCGGCGCCGGGTGCGGGCCGTGGAACCGGATCTCGCGCATGCCGACCGGGAAGACGGTGGTGCGCTCGCGCAGCCGGGACATGATCCAGTAGCCGAGCACCTGGCCGACGTTGTCGAGCAGCGCGCCGGGCGCGGCCGGGGTCGTCAGGACGGCCCGGACGTGCCGCTCGCCGACGGCCGTCAGCTCGGTGACGCCTTGGAAGCGCGGGCCGTGGAACATCCAGCGCTCGTCGTACAGCTGCGCCGCCGTCGTCTCGGGCACCTGCTCCGCCGACACCGGGAACGCCCAGGGTGCGGGCGCGCCCGCCGGGTACGCCGGGGCGAGTTCGACGGTGGCCTGGGAGTAGCCGTCGAGGGCCGCCAGGACGCGGTCGGGACCGAGCGGCCGGACGCGCACGCCGACCGTGACCGCCGGCACGGCCGTGATCCACTGGGTCAGCCGGACGTCGTGCACCGCGACCGCGCGGCGGCCGGGCGCGGCCTGCTCGGCGAAGCCCATCAGGTGGTCGATCACCGTGGTCGCCGGGACGACCGGCCAGCGGTCCCCGGGCTCGGCCTGGGGCGGCTGCTTGAAGAAGCAGTGGTCGAGCAGGTACGGCATCGCCTCGACCGACACGGTGAGCGTCGTGTCGAGCGGCTTGGGCGCCGGCAGGCGGCGGCCGGGCCGGGCGAGCACCGAGGAGGCCAGCTCGGCGGTGTCGGCCAGCAGGGCCGCGAATTCCGCGGCGAGCGGACCCTTCGCGGCCAGTTCGTCCACAGTGGACTTCCCGACGGCCGGCAACGCGATCCGCGCGCGGACGCCGTCGTCCAGGGAGATCAGCCGGCCGCCGAGGTCGAGCTTGACGGCCTTGTGCGGGGCCGGGCGGTCGCCGGGCAGCCGCGCGAAGTCGAGGTCGAGGCCGTCGGCCCACAACGCGGTCGCGACGCGGCGCAGCTGGGCGAGGCCGGGCCGGTGCGCGGAGTGCGCGGCCACGACCAGGTGGTCTTCGCCGTGCAGGGTGTCGCCGACCAGCGAGCCGAGCTGGCCCGCGCCGACCTGCACGAACGCCCGGACCCCCGCCGCGTGCAGCGCCCGCACGAGCGGCCGGAACCGAACCGGCTCCAGCAGGTGCCGCACGAACAGCTCGCGGACCCCCGCCTCGGTGGCCGGGTACTCCGACACCGTGGTCGCCGACCAGAGCGGCACCCGCGGCGGATGCAGGGTGAAGCGGGCGGCCGCCTCGCGGATCGGGCCGAGGTAGGGCCGCAGCATCGGCGTGTGGAACCCGGACCGGAACGGCAGCACCTGGGCCACGATCCCGGCGTCGCGGAAGCGCGTCACGAGCGTTTCGACCGCCGTCGCGGGGCCGCAGATCATGGCCTGGTTGGGCGAGTTGTCGTGGGAGAGCACGACGTCCGTACGCCCGGCCAGCTCCTCGAGCACGCGGGGCGCCGGCGCGCCGATCGCGGCGAACGCGAGGCCGGGGACGACGAGCGCGTCCGGGTCGAAGCCGGCGAGGAACGCGTCGACCTCTTCTTCGGCGTGCACGCCGGCGACGGCCATCGCCGTCCACTCGCCCAGGCTGTGGCCGGCCACGGCGTCCGGCGTGACGCCCAGCCGGCCGAGCGCGGAGCTCAGCAGGCGGCCCAGCTCGAACACCGCGGTGCCCTGGCGGCCGACGTCGCCGACCTCGACGTCGTCGTGGTCCCACGGCAGGCCGAAGTGGCGGGCGACGTCGGCGCAGTTGAGCGCCAGCTCCGACTCCAAGCCGGGGAAGACGAAGGCGAGCTTGCCGCCGCCCGGCCCGAGCAGCGGCCGGTCGGCGAACCAGACGTCGTTGCGGCCGCGCCAAGGCTTTCCCCGGCCGACCGCCTTCCGGGCCAGGGCCAGCCGTTTTTCGGTCGGGTCGACGACGCCGAGCCGGACGGCCCCGTCGCCGGTCCCCCGCGTCCCGGGCCGGTCGAGCAGGTCGCGCAGCTCGTCGACGCTGCGGGCCGCGAGCCGCAGCACGCGTTCGGGCTCGCGGACGACGACCGGCGTGGCACGCCCGGGCGCCTGCTCGAGGACGACGTGGGCGTTGATCCCGCCGAACCCGAACGCGTTGACCCCGGCCCGCCGCACCGGCGCGTCCCAGTCCTTCGCGGTGTCCAAAGTGGAGAACCGGGTCTTCGCCAGCGCGGGGTGCGGGTCGTCGCAGTGCAGGGTGGGCAGCAGGACGCCGTGGTGCACGGCCAGGGCCGCTTTGACCAGCCCGGCGATCCCGGCGGCCGGCATCGTGTGCCCGATCATCGACTTCACCGAGCCGAGGACCGCCGCGCCCGCGGGGCCGAAGACCTCCTCCAGGGTGGCGAGTTCGGCCGCGTCGCCGGCCGGGGTCGCCGTCCCGTGGGCTTCCAGCAGCCCGATCGAGTCCGGGTCGGCCGGGTCGAGCCCGGCCGCCGCCCACGCCTGGCGGACCGCGCGGACCTGGCCGCCGGAGTCCGGGTTGGCGAGGCTGGCGGTCCGGCCGTCGGAGGCGACGCCGGTGCCGGTGATCACGGCGTACACGCGGTCGCCGTCCCGCTCGGCGTCGGCCAGGCGCTTGAGCACGACGACACCGGTGCCCTCACCGATGAGCACACCGTCGGCGTCGCGGTGGAACGGGCGGATGCGCTCGGACGGCGACAGCGCGCCGAGCTGCGTGAACACGCTCCAGAACGTGATGTCGTGGCAGTGGTGGACGCCGCCGGCGAGCACGACGTCGCAGCGGCCGGACGCGAGTTCGCGCACGGCGTGGTCGACGGCGATCAGCGAGGACGCGCAGGCGGCGTCCACGGTGTACGCCGGACCGCGCAGGTCGAGGCGGTTGGCCAGCCGGGACGCGGCGAGGTTGGGCACGAGCCCGATCGCGGACTCCGGTGCCTCCGGGCCGAGCTGGTCGGTGAAGGCCTGGCGGACGGCGTCGAGCCGGTCCGCGCCGAGTTCCGGCAGGAGCTCACCGAGCGTCCGGACGAGCTGGCTCGCGGTCCGGACACGCTGGTCGAGCCGGACCAGGCCGGGCGTCAGGTAGCCGCCGCGGCCGAGGACGACACCGACTTTCGCGCGGTCGGCGGGCAGCCGGTCCGGGCCGCCGGCGTCGGCGACGGCCTGCGCCGCGACCCGCAGCGCGATCAGCTGGTCGGGTTCGGTGGCGGGCACCGAGTTCGGCATGATCCCGAAGCCGGTGACGTCCACTTCGGCCAGTTCGTCGACGAACCCGCCGCGGCGGCAGTAGACGCGGTCGGCGCGCCGCTCGTCGGGGGCGTAGTGGATGTCGTCCCACTTCTCGGGCGGGACGTCGGTGATGGCGTCGACGCCGCCGACGAGGTTGCGCCAGTACGCCGCGAGGTCCGGGGCGCCGGGCAGCAGCACCGACATCCCGACGATGGCCACCCGCGTGTCCGTCACCACCGTCACCACCCGGAAGCGGTGTGGACGACGGCGGCGACGTCCTGGCGGCCCCAGGCGAGCTCCCGCAGCAGGCCGAGGGTGCCTTCCTCCGGGTCGATCAGCTCGATGCCGCGGCGGGCGTAGTCGCGCATCAGCTCCGGCGTCACCATGCCGTCGTGGTCGCCGGTCGGCGCCCACGGTCCCCAGTGGACGGTCACCGCGCGCCCGGCGGGCCACCGGCGGCCGAGGGTTTCGAGGGCGTCGTTCGCGGCGGCGTAGTCGGACTGGCCGCGGTTGCCGAGCGTCGCGGCGATGCTGCCGAAGAGCACGACGAACTTCGGTTCGTCGGGCAGGTCGGCGGTGGCGTCGAGGAGCGTCCGGGCGCCGTCGACCTTGGTGCCGTAGACGCGGGCGAACGACTCGGGCGTCTTGTCGGCGACGAGCTTGTCCTCGATGACGCCGGCGGCGTAGACAATGCCGTCGAGCCGGCCGTACTCGGCGTGGATCTCCTTGACGGCGCGGTGCACGGCTTCGGCGTCGAGCATGTCGACGGACTGGTAGCGCACCGGGCTGCCGAGGTCTCCGAGCTGCTTGAGGGTCGTGCGGACTTCGCGTTCGCCTTGGACGCGTCGGACGGTCTTCTCGATTTCGGCGGGATTCTTCAGGCCCTTTTCGATGAGGGCGGCTCGCAGGGCCTTGGCGTCCTGGGCGTGCGGGAACTCGTCGTCCTCGGCCGGGACGGGGGTGCGGCCGAGGAGTTCGACGCGGCAGCGGGTCGCCGCGGCGAGGGTGGTGGCGAAGCGGGCGGTGATGCCCTTGGCGCCGCCGACGAGCAGGACGACGGAGTCGCGGTCCAGGCCGATGGCGGCCGCTTCGGCGGCGCCATCGCCCGCCGGGCCCGCGCCGCTGCTGCCGAGGAGGCCGAGGGTCTGCTCGGTGGGCTTGAGTCCGCGCCGGTTCGCGCCGTCCCGGATGACGACGGGTTCGCGGTCCACAGTGGATAGCTCGGCGACCAGCTGGGCGGCGTCGGCGTGTTCGACGACCCGGGCGAGGGTGTCCGGGTACTCGCGGGAAATGCTGCGGTGGAAGCCGCGGAGACCTTCGGCGGGTCCAGCGGTGAGCAGCCACCGAGGCTTTTCCGCGAGGATGGCTTGATACAGCGGGAAGGCGGCGGGCAGGACGGCGTCGCCGCCGGGGAGGTGGAGGTAGCCGTCGAAGCCGGGGCGGACGTCGTCGCCGATTTCGGCCTCGGCGCCGTGGGCGGCGAGTTCCGCGCGGACAGCTTCGGCTCGCACGCCGGAGCCGAGCACGAGGAACCGGCTCCCGGCGAGGTCGGGGGCGGTGGCCGGGGCGAGGTCGAATTCGGTCATCACGTACCGCTTCGGCGCGACGATCACCGGCTGCGGTTCGGAGCGGTCGGCAGCGGGCTCGCCGTGGTTCGCCGCGGGCTCGCCGCCCGCGGCGAACATCTCGGCGATCCCCGCGGCCGTGCGCGCCTTCGCGAGTTCTTCGACGTCACCCGCGCCGAGGCGAACCGTCAGCTCCCCCGCGATCTCGGCGCGCTTGATCGAGTCGATGCTCAGGTCGGCTTCCAGGTCGAGGTCCGGCTCGATCATCTCCACCGGATAGCCCGTCCGGGCGCCGATCACCTCGACCACGGTCTCCAGCACCGAGTGCCCCGATGTGGTGCTCGGCGCATCAGCCGCCACGGCGGGACGCACCGCACCGACCAGTTCGGCGATCGCCGCCGCCGTGCGGGCCTTAGCGAACTCCTCGATGTCGCCGCCGGCCAAGCCCAGCCGGGTGGCCAGCTCGCCCGCGATCTCCGCCCGCTTGATCGAGTCCACGCTCAGGTCGGCTTCCAGATCGAGGTCGGGCTCGATCATCTCCACCGGATAGCCCGTCCGCTCCCCGATCACCTCGACGATCGTCTCCAGCACCGGCCGTTCTACCGGCACGTGAACCGCCACTGGCGCCGGCAGGGCCTCGATGACCGGCACCGGCGCCGACACGGCGATCGGCGCCTCAGTGCCGAGGTACCCGAGCAGCACGTCCCGCTGCGCGGCGATCATCTCCCGGCTCGTCCGCAGGAAGTCGGTGACCATCGCTTCCGCGGTCGACTCCGGCACGGCAGCCGGCACCCCGAGCGAGACGCGCGAAGCCGGCCGCAAAGCTCCCGCCGGGATGGCGCCGTCGGCGGTGCGGAGGAGGTGGCCGTCGACCGTCCACCCGGGACGCTTCGGGCGCGGCACGGACGCCGCGTCGACCGCGTCGCGGCCGCGGAACAGCCAGCCCGTCTCGACGCCGACGCCGGCCACCGCCAGCTGCGCCAACGCGCCCAGGAAGCCCGGCAGGCCGCGGCGGCCCGGCTGCTCGAACCCGACCGTCCGGTGCGGCCGGTCGCCGAGGATCGCGCCGACCTGCCTGGCCAGCACCACCCCGGGCCCGGCCTCGACGAACACCCGCGCGCCGGCCGCGTACATCGCCTCGATCTGCTCGACGAACCGGACCGGCGACCCGACCTGCGCGGCCAGCTCGCCGCGGATCTCGTCCGGGGACTCCGGGTACGGCGCCGCGGTCCGGTTGGCATAGACCGCGACAGCGGGCCGCACGACGCCGATCGCGTCGAGGTCGCGGCCGAACGTCTCCCCCGCCGCCGCGACCAGCGGGCTGTGGAACGCGCACGCGACCGGGAGCCGCTTGGCGCCGAACCCCGCCGCGCGCAGCTGCCCGACCGCGGCTTCGACATCCGCTGTCGGGCCGGAGATCACCGTCTGCGAGGGCGAGTTGTGGTTGGCCAGCACCACAGCGGAGCCGGTGAGCACCGAACCAACAGCCGAAGCCGACGCCGAGACCGCCGCCATCGCGCCCGGGTCGCCCGCCGGGATGGCGCCGAGGATGGCCGCCGCTCGCGCGTGGCTGGCGTGCAACAGCGCCTCCGGCGTCAACGCGCCCGCCGCGGCGAGCGCGGTCAGTTCACCGTAGCTGTGGCCGCCGACCATCGCGGGCCGGACGCCGGCGCGGGTCAGCAGCCGGAACGCGGCCAGTCCGGTGAGGCCGAGCGCGGGCTGGGCGACGCGGGTGTCGGTCACGCTGTCGGCAAGGGCTTGCCGCGCGGCTTCGCCGAACACCGCCGGGCCGAACACGACGTCGGCGGTCGGCGGGTCCAGCCGCAGGTACCGCTGCAGCTCCGGGAAGGCGACGAACAGCTCGGCGAACATGCCCGGCCGCTGGCTGCCCTGGCCGGGGAACAGCACCGCGACTTCGCCGGGCTCGGTGTCGTCGGCGCGGTGCACGCCCGGGACGTCCTGGCCCGCGAGCGCCTGCCGCAGCAACCCGGTCAGCTCGTCCACAGTGGACGCCACGACCGCGAGCCGCACCGGCCGGCCCTGAGCGCGCAGCGACGCCGACAGCGCGAGGTCCCGCAGCCGCCACGGCTGCTGTCCCGCCGGGACGTCCGAAGCCAGCGCCAGCAGGTCGCGGACCGCCGCGTCGCTGCCGAAGACGAACAGCTCGGCCGGCCACTCGTCCGCGGAGAGGGCGGGCGGAACGCTGTCGTGCGCGCCGAGCACGACGTGGAAGTTGGTGCCGCCGAAGCCGAACGCGCTCACCCCGGCGATCCGCTCGGCGGCCGGCGCGGCCCACGGCTGCGCGGCCGTCTGGAACACGAACGGGCTCGTCTCGGCGTCCCACGCGGGGTTCGGCGCGGACAGGTGCAGCGTCGGCGGTTTGACGCCGGTGTGCAGGGCCAGCGCGGTCTTGATCAGCCCGGCCAGTCCCGCCGCGCACTTGGTGTGCCCGATCTGGGACTTCACCGACCCGATCGTGCAGCCGCCCGGCGTGGCACCGGCCTCGGTGAACACCTTCGTCAGCGTACCCAGCTCGGTCCGGTCGCCGACGACGGTCCCGGTGCCGTGCGCCTCGACCAGCCCGACGCGCGCGGGCGAGACGCCGGCGTTGCGGTACGCCCGGGTCAGCGCGGTGTGCTGGCCTTCCGGCCGGGGCGCGGTGAGGCCCAGCGCGCGTCCGTCGGACGCTGCCCCGACCCCTTTGATCACGGCGTAGACGCGGTCACCGTCGCGTTCGGCGTCGGCGAGCCGCTTCAGCGCGACGCAGGCGACGCCTTCGCCGAGCGCGATGCCGTCGGCCGCGCTGTCGAAGGTCGCCGAACGGCCGGTCGGCGAGAGGGCGTGCGCCGAGGCGAACAGCAGGTAGTCGTTGATGCCGTTGTGCAGGTCCGCGCCGCCGCACAGCACGAGGTCGCTGGTGCCGGCCGTCAGCTCCTTGCAGGCGACGTCGACGGCGGTCAGCGACGACGCGCACGCGGCGTCCACGGTGTAGTTCGCGCCGCCCAGGTCGAGCCGGTTGGCGATCCGGCCCGCGATGACGTTGGCCAGCACACCCGGGAAGGAGTCCTCGGTGATCCGCGGGAGCTGGTCGTCCAATGCGGACGGCAGTTCGCCCACATAGGACGGCAGGACGGTCCGCAGGGACATCGCGTTCGACAGGTCGCTGCCCGCCTCCGCGCCGAACACGACCGACGTCCGGGCCCGGTCGAACGGGCGGTCCTCGTACCCGGCGTCCACGAGCGCGCGGTGCGCGGCCTCCAAGGCCAGCAGCTGCACGGGTTCGATGCTGGCCAGCGACGACGGCGGGATGCCGTACTTCAGCGGGTCGAAGCCGATCTCGGGCAGGAACCCGCCCCAGCGCGACGGCGTCCGCTCGCCCTGGCCTTCGGGGTCGTAGTAGAGCGAGGTGTCCCAGCGCTGCGGCGGCACCTCGGTGACCGCGTCCGCGCCGGCCAGGACGTTCGCCCAGAACGTCGCCAGGTCGGGGGCCTGCGGGAACATGCAGGCCATCCCGACGATCGCGATGTCGAGCGGCGCGGGCGCCGGGGGCTCCGGCGTCTCGACGGCGAAGGCGGCGGCCCGCTCGCGCAGGACCTCGTTCGCGCCTTCGCCGACGGCGTGGTGCAGGTCGGCGATCGTGGTGACGGCCGAGCGCAGCACGGCGACCTCGCCCGCCATGAACATGCCTTCGGCGAGCTGCCGGTCCTCGCCGACGTCCCGCAGTTCGGCGCCGACGCGCTCGATGCCCTTGCTGGCCAGGCGAAGCCGGCCGACGTTCAGCTGCTCCAGCCGTTCCCAGGCGTCCCGGCTCGGCACGCCTTGCTCGGCGAGCCCGGCCTTGATCGCCGCGTACTCCTCGGTGAACGGGCTGCGGACGCAGCGGGTGGCGTGGCCCGGCGCGGTCTCCAGGAGGTCGGTGTGCTCGGCGCCGAGCAGGCTGCGCTGGAACAGCGGGAGCACGGCACCGGCGTCGACGGCCTCGCGGGTGAAGAGGTAGGCGGTGCCCATCAGCACGCCGATCGCGGCGCCGCGCGCGGCCACCGGCGCGGCGAGGGCGGCGACCATCGCGGCCGAGCGCTCGTCGTGGATCCCACCCGCGAACAGCAGCTGCAGGTCACCGGCCGCGGCCGGGGTGGCGGCGACGAAGTCGGCGAGGACGCCGAGCTGCGCTTCCCACAACGGAAAACTCGTGCGCGGCCCGACGTGGCCTCCGCACTCCGAGCCCTCGAAGACGAACTTGCGGGCCCCCGCTTCGAGGAACTGCTTCAGCAGTCCCGGCGACGGCACGTGCAGGAACGTCGAGATCCCGGCGTCTTCCAGGGCCGCGGCCTGCGCGGGGCGGCCACCGGCGATGATGGCGTGCGTGGGTCGCAGCTCGCGGATGACTTCGAGCTGCGCGGTCTTGACGTCTTCCGCGGCGAAGCCGAGGACGCCGACGCCCCAGGGCGCGGCACCGACGGCTTCGCGCGTCCGTTCCAGGACATCGCGAGTCTGGTCCGGACCGGACAGGGCCAGCGCGATGAACGGCAGCGCCCCGCCCGCGGCGACCGCGGCGGCGAACGCGGGCTGGTCGCTGACGCGGGTCATCGGTCCCTGGGCGATCGGCAGCGCCGTGCCGAACGCGCGGCTGCCCGCGCTGCCAGGACCGAGCACCGGAACCTCGACGCGCAAAGCGTCGCCGATGGCTTCGGCCAAGCCGCGCACGGCCGCGGTCACCGTGCCCCACCGGTCGCGGAACCGCGTGGCAAGGAAGACGTCTTGGCCGGCTTCGACCGGTTCTGAACCGTGCCGCGCGAGGCGGCGGACGCCGTCGACGACCGTGGTTTCGGAGCCGTCCAGCCCGGTGAGCGCACGGGTGAGCGCCGACGGCAGTTCGGCTTCCGGCAGCAAGGCGAGCTGGGTGTCGACGACGACCCCGGCGGCACCGCCGACGACCGCGGCGGCCGCCGTGTGCGGGCCGATCCCGCCCGCGGCCCAGACCGGGACGTCGAAGTGCTCGAGAAGGGCCTGGAGCAGGACGAACGTGCTCAGTTCGCCGGTCCGGCCACCGCATTCGTGGCCGCGCGCGACCAGGCCGTGGGCTCCGCCGTCGACGGCTCGCGCGGCCGACGCCCGGCTGGTCACCTCGGCCAGCACCCGGCGGTCCGGGAAGTCCCGCGCGGTGCACGGGGAGTCTTCGGTCAGCAGGACGGTGGTCACGCCTTCGGGCAGCTCGGCGACCGGGCCGGTCAGCCGGACGCCGAAGGCCGGAACGCCCCACTCGGCGAGGAGCGCGAGCTCGTCCGCGGCGGCGCCGCCGCCGGTCAGGTCGAGGACGCCGAACCCGCCGCCGCGCGCCGCGGCGGCGACCGCGCGCGCCGACGGCCACCGCACCGGGGAGACGGCGACGATCAGGCCGGCCGATCCGCGGTCGGCTTTCGGGACACGCATGGGAACTCCCGCTACGCACGAAAGGGTGATGGCAACGGGGAGTACTTAAGCGGGTTCACACCGCCGCCGTCAACAACCCACCGCGATTTCGTCGTGCTGGTTCAGAAAATTCGGGATGGACCAGCCGGAAGACGCAAGAATTTAACGTCGCCGTCACGTTCCGCCGGTCGGGAAGGCGTGCCGGAGCCGGGCAGGGTGGCCCGGACCTGCGGCCCGCCTGGCACACACCACCAGATGGGGCAAGCCTTCTCACCCGGCGGACGCAGTGCGACTGACCACACCGGACCACGACGTCCGGCGGTCCTGCCGATTTCCGCGCAGCCCGCAAAGCGCCGTGCCGGTAAAAAGCGCCACGACGAACGAACGGTCCCGCAATGCGCAATCCACGGAATTCCGGAGTGAATGGCCGCTATTCTCCCGGCATTTTTACCCACAGTCGAAAGTAGCGCCCGGGGCCGGCCCGATTCACGGCACCGGAACCCGGAAGTCCACTGTGGATTCCCGAATGTCCCGGGTTCGTCGTGCTCACGCGACCTCGCGCACTCCGGTTCCGGACGCGCCGCAAGCCGGGGACACCGCTCCGACCAGCACGACTCCGGGTATTCAGCCGGACACCATCGGTACCTCCAGTCGCCCGTCCGACGCTCGCCGACAAGAATTTTCCACTCTCCGGTGACAGATTTTCCTTAGAAGAAGCTGAAAGCGATTCGCATACTCGCCGGTAACGATGGACACATCGTCTAGGCTTGGACCTTCTGTCCAGAGCGTGGAGGTGGTCGTGGAGTACTGGTACGCCGACGAGCGGTCGGGGACGCGCTACCCCGGCGACCCGCTGCGGTGGCGCGGCGACGACGGCGCGCCCCTGACCGTCGGTCCGCTGCCCGGCCTCACCCCGGGCGACGTCGACACCGGCGTCCGGTCGCTGTGGCGCTACCGGGCCGCCCTGCCCGGCGACCTGCGCCCGGTCTCGCTCGGCGAAGGCTGCACCCCGCTGGTCCCGCGGCCGTGGGGTGACGGCGACGTGCGGTTCAAGCTCGAGTGGTTCAGCCCGACCGGCAGCTTCAAGGACCGCGGGTCCAGCGTCATGATCTCCGCGCTGGCCGGCGCCGGGGTCACCGAACTGCTGGAGGACAGCTCCGGCAACGGCGGCTCGTCGGTCGCGGCCTACAGCGCCGCGGCCGGGATCGCGGCCACCGTGCTCGCCCCCGAGGGGACGTCACCGGCGAAGGTCCTGCAGACCCGCGCGTACGGCGCGGCCGTCGAACTGGTCCCCGGCACGCGCGACGACACCGCCGCCGAGGCCGTCCGCCGCTCGGCGCGCACGACCTACGCCAGCCACAACTGGCACCCCTTCTTCCTGCAGGGCACGAAGACGCTGGCCTACGAACTGTGGGAGGACCTGGGGTTCCGCGCGCCGGACGCCGTCGTCACGGTGGCCGGCGCCGGCAGCATCGTGCTGGGCTGCGACCTGGGCTTCGGCGAGTTGCTGGCCGCCGGGTCGATCACCCGGCGCCCGCGTCTGCTGGTCGCCCAGCCGCGCAACTGCTCCCCCGTCGACGCCGCCTTCCACGACCGGCAGCCGCCGCCGTTCGCCCCGACCGTCGCCGAGGGGACCGCCATCCGGCACCCGGTCCGCCTCCCCGAGGTCGTCGCGGCGATCCGCCGGTCGGGCGGCGACACCGCCGCGATCGAGGAGGACGCCATCGCCGCCGCGGCCCGCCGGCTGGCGTCCCTCGGCCTGTACGCGGAACCGACCAGCGCGACCGCCGCCGCGGCCGTCGACGTCTTCCGCGCGCGGGGCGCCATCCGGCCCGGCGAGACGACCGTCGTCGTCCTCACCGGGTCCGGGCTGAAGGCCGGCGACCGGCTGCGGGAGCTGATCGGATGACCGAGGACGAGCTCCTGCTGCGCGAGGCCGAGAAGATCGCCCACGCCGTGGGCCGGATGTTCCCGGGACTGTGCGAGGTCGTGCTGCACGACCTGCGCGACCCGGCCCACGCCGTGCGCGCGATCGAGGGCGGCTTGTCCGGGCGCGCCGTCGGCGACCCGGCGACCGAGCTCGGCCTGGCCCGGATCGCCGACCCGGAGTTCCCGGACGTGCTCCAGAACTACCCGAACCGCTTCCCCGATGGACGGCCCGCGAAGAGCACGTCGATCGGCATCCGCAACTCCGGCGGGGAGTACGTCGCGGCCCTGTGCCTCAACCTCGACGTCTCCCTGCTGGGTTCCGCGGCCCGCGCCTTGACGCGCTTGGCCCGCACCGACGAACCGGCCCCGCTGACCGAGTCGCTGCGGGCCCGCACCGGCGACGAGCTGCGCGCGCTGGTCGAGGACTACGCGACCGAGCGCGGGCACACCCCGCGCGGTCTGCCCGCGGCCGCGAAGAAGGACCTAGTCCGGACGCTCAAGGAACGCGGGTTCCTCGAGCTGAAGAACGCGGTGCCGGCGCTGACCGACCTGCTCGGGATCTCCCGGGCCAGCGTCTACAACTACCTGCGCTGAGCGGCGGGTTCCCGCCGCTTCGCCACGAACCGCCAGCCCACCGCGAGGACCACGGCCAGCACCGGGATCGAGTAGAACGCGACCTTCTCCGCGCCGTCGGAGAAGCCCATCAGGACGACCACCAGCGCCAGGAAGGCGAGCGTCGCCCAGCCCGAGTACGGCGCCCACGGCATCCGGTAGGACGGGCGCTCGAGCTCGCCGCGCAGCGCGGCCTGGCGCAGGCGCAGCTGGCAGAACACGAGCGTCGCCCACGTCGTGATCACGCCGAGGGAGGCGATCGCGATGGCGATGTCGAACGCGTCCTTGGGCACCAGGTAGTTCAGCACCACGCCGAGCAGGTAGGCGACCGAGGTGAACAGGATGCCGCCGTAGGGCACGTGTCGGCTGCTCATCCGGCTGACGAACGACGGCGCCTCGCCCTTTTCGGCCAGCGAGCGCAGGATCCGGCCGGTGGAGTAGAGGCCGGAGTTGACGCTGGAGAGCGCCGCGGTCAGCACGACCGCGTTCATGACGTCGCCGATGCCCGGGATGCCGAGCCGGCTGAACACCGTCACGAACGGGCTCTCGTCACCGTTGTAGAACGGCCACGGCAGCAGCATCGCCAGCATCAGCACCGAACCGACGTAGAAGACGCCGATCCGCCACACGACGCCGTTGATCGCCTTCGGCAGCACCTTGCGGGCGTCCTTCGTCTCGCCCGCCGCGATGCCGACGACCTCGATGGCCGAGTAGGCGAAGATGACCGCCTGCAGCGTCATCAGCGCGATGCCGATGCCCGCCGGGAAGAATCCACTGTGGTCGGTCAGGTTGTGCACGCCGGCCGGCGTGCCGCCGATGTCCGCGCTGGTGAACACCAGGCCGAGCGCGGTGACCAGGAAGACCACGATGGCCAGCACCTTGACCACCGAGAACCAGAACTCCAGCTCCCCGAACAGCTTGACGCTCAGCAGGTTCACCGCGAGCAGCACGCCGAGGGCGACCAGCGCGGTGCACCACTGCGGCACGTCCGGCAGCCACTTGTGGACGTAGATCGCGACCGCGGTGATCTCCGCGATCCCGGTCATCGCCCAGTTGACCCAGTACATCCATCCCGAGACGAATCCGGCCCACGGGCCGATGAACTTCCGCGCGTAGGTGACGAAGCTGCCGGAGCTGGGCTCGTGCAGGACGAGCTCGCCGAGCGCGCGCATCACGAAGTAGGCGGCCACCCCGCAGATCGCGTAGGAGAGGACCAGCGACGGGCCGACCTGGTGCAGCTTGCCGCCGGCGCCGAGGAAGAGCCCGACGCCGATCGCGCCGCCGATGGCGATCATCTGCACTTGGCGGTTGCCCAGCGCTTTCGAGTAGCTTTCACCTTTTTCGGTGAGGAGCGAGGAATCCATGGTTGCCAGACGCTAGAGGCTGTGCGGCAGGTCACCAAGCACACTAAGGAAAACTTAAGGTGTGCGGGAGATCACCACCCGCTTTCGGTGGTACTGCCCCGTTCTGATTTGACAGGGCCGCCGCACGACCCGCAGGCCGCGGCTTCTAAGCTGCGGCCGTGGACCTCGCGGCGCTGCTGGACCGGATCGCCGGCGACGTCGCGCCCGAGGTCGGCCGCGGCGCCGTCGCGGACTACATCCCCGCCCTCGCGCGGATCGAGCCCAGCGCGTTCGGCATGGCGGTGGCCGAAGTGGACGGTGGGCTGTACGGCATCGGCGACTGGCGGCGGCCGTTCTCGGTGCAGAGCATGTCGAAGGTGTTCACCCTCGCACTGGTCCTGTCCCGCGGCGACGGCGTGTGGACGCGGGTCGGGCGCGAGCCGTCCGGCGACCCGTTCAACTCGCTGGTGCAGCTCGAGCACGAGGACGGCATCCCCCGCAACCCGTTCATCAACGCGGGCGCGCTGGTGGTTACCGACGAGCTGGCCCGCCAGGGCGACGCGGCCGACGCGCTGCTCGCCTTCCTGCGCGAGGAGAGCGGCCGGCCGGGCATCGACGTCGATCCCGAAGTGGCCGCGTCCGAGGCGGGGCACGCCGACCGCAACCGCGCGCTCGCCTACTTCATGGCGTCCTACGGCAACATGCGCCACCCGGTGCCGTCGGTGCTCGACCAGTACGTCCGCCAGTGCTCGATCGCGATGAGCTGCGCGGACGTCGCAAGCTCGGCGCTGTTCCTGGCCCGCCACGGCATCCGCAACGACGGCACCCGGCTGCTGGACCTCAGCGCGGCGAAGCGGATCAACGCGGTGATGCTGACGTGCGGCACCTACGACGCGGCCGGCGAGTTCGCCTACCGGGTCGGGCTGCCGGGCAAGAGCGGCGTCGGCGGCGGCATCCTGGCGATCGTCCCGGGCCGGTGCGCGGTCTGCGTGTGGAGCCCCGGCCTGGACGCTCGCGGCAACTCGGTGGCGGGCGTGGCGGCGCTGGACCGGTTCACGACGCTGACCGGCTGGTCGATCTTCTAGCCTCCGCGGCTGGCGCGCCCGGCCGAGGCGGGCATACTCGACGGATGTCTTCGAGCAGCACGGAACCCCGGCGGGTGACGATCCACGACGTCGCCCGCTCGGCCGGGGTGTCGCGGCAGACCGTGTCGCGTGCGCTGAACGACAAGGCCGAGATCGACGGCTCGACCAAGCAGCGCGTCCTGGACGCCGCCCGGGAACTCGGGTACCGGCCGAGCCGGTTCGCCCGCGGCCTGGTCCGGCCGGACACCACCACCATCGGCCTGGTCGTGCCGGACCTGCTCAACCCCTTCTTCACCGAGGTCGCCTCCGGGGCGCTGGCGGCCGCCCGGGCGCGCGGCCGGCACGTCGTCGTCTACGACACCGCCGGCGACGCCGAGCAGGAGCTCGCCACGCTGCGGGTCATCGGCACCCAGGTCGACGCCGTCGTCGGGTACTTCAGCCGGTCCGAAGAGGACCTCGACCGGTTCACCCCCGGCGTCCCGGTCGTGCTGATCGGCCGCGAGCCGCGCCTGCCGCGGTTCAGCGGCATCTCGATCGACGGCGAGGACGGCGTCCGCGAGGCCCTCGCCCACCTCGTCGGGCGCGGGCACCGGCGGATCGCGATGCTCGACGACGACGGGCCCGAACCCAGCGTCCGGCAGCTGTGGTTCCGGCGGGCCGCCGCCGCGCACGGCATCGCGGTCGCGCCCGGCTGGATCGCGCGCGCCGCCCAGTCCGTCGACGGCGGCGGCGCGGCTCTCGCGAGCCTGCTCGCCGCTCACCCCGACGTCACCGCCGTGTTCGCCTTCAACGACGTGATCGCCATCGGTGCCCTGCGCGAAGCCCGCCGGTTCGGCCTGCGCGTCCCGGCCGACCTCGCGGTGATCGGCTTCGACGGGCTCGCCCTCGGCACCCTCGTCGACCCGGAGCTCTCCAGCGTTGCCATCGACACCCGCGCGCTCGGCGCGCTGGCCGTCGACCAAGCGGCGCGGCTCGTGACCGGTGCCGCGCCCCTCGAGCCCGGTGAGCTGATCGTCCGCGCCCGGCTCCACCTGCGTGAATCCGCCTGATCGCTTGACACGCCGCGGCGGCGGTCAGCACACTGCGGCTACGCCCGTGAACGTTCACGGGAACGCTCACGGGAGGTGCCATGGGGTACGTCGAAGACCCGGGCCCGGGCTACGGCTCGGTGGCCCCGCGCGCGGCCTTCGGCTCCGACGCGCCGTCGCTGTCGCTGGCCGGCACCTGGCGGTTCCACCTGTCGCCGAGCCTCACCGCCGCTCCCCCGGACGTCGCCGATCCCGGGTTCGACGACTCCTCGTGGGACGAGCTGCCGGTGCCGTCGCTGTGGCAGCTGCACGGGCACGGCAAGCCCGCCTACACGAACGTGCACTACCCGTTCCCGGTCGACCCGCCGCACGTGCCGTCGGAGAACCCGACCGGCGACCACCGGCTGCGGTTCGACCTGCCCGCCGGCTGGCCGGCCGGGTCGTCTTTGCTGCGCTTCGACGGGATCGACTCGTGCGGCCGGATCTGGCTCAACGGCACCGAGCTCGGCGTCACGAAGGGCAGCAGGCTGCCGGCGGAGTTCGAGGTCGGGCCGCTGCTGAAGCCGCGCGGCAACGTCCTCGTCGTGCGCGTGCACCAGTGGTCGGCCGGCAGCTACCTCGAAGACCAGGACATGTGGTGGCTGTCCGGGATCTTCCGGGCGGTGAAGCTGCTGGCGCGGCCGGACGGCGGCATCGGCGACCACTGGATCCATGCCGGATACGACCACACGACCGGGCTGGGCACGGTCCGGGTCGAGACCGTCCCGGACGCCGTGCTCGACATCCCGTCGCTGGGCGTCGCCGGGCACCCGGCCGGAGAGCCCCTGGAGCTGCCCGTCGAGCCGTGGAGCGCCGAGACGCCGACGTTGTACGAGGGCACGCTGTCCACTGTGGCCGAACGCGTGCCCGTCCGGATCGGGTTCCGCACGGTGTGCATCGAGAACGGGCAGCTCGAGGTCAACGGGCGACGCATCCTGCTGCGCGGGGTCAACCGGCACGAGCACGACCCGCGGACCGGGCGCGTCGTGTCGCGGGAGACCGCGCTGGCCGACGTCCTGCTGATGAAGCGGCACCACGTCAACGCCGTCCGGACCAGCCACTACCCGCCGGATCCCGTGTTCCTCGAGCTGTGCGACGAGTACGGCCTGTGGGTCATCGATGAATGCGACCTGGAAACCCACGGCTTCGGGCCGCTCGGGTGGGACCGCAACCCGAGCTCCGAGCCGATGTGGACGGACGCCTACCTCGACCGGATGCGACGCACGGTGGAGCGGGACAAGAACCGGCCCAGCGTGATCCTCTGGTCGCTGGGCAACGAGAGTCACACCGGCGACAACCTGGCGCGGATGGCGGCGTGGGTGCGCGACCGCGACCCGAGCCGGCCGGTGCACTACGAAGGCGACCACGACTGCTCCTATGTGGACGTCCACAGCCGCATGTACGCGACACCGTCCGAAGTGGAGCGGATCGGCCGCCGCGACGACGACAACGAGCGTCGCCGCGACCTGCCGTTCATCCTCTGCGAGTACGCGCACGCGATGGGCAACGGGCCGGGCGGCCTGCTGGAGTACCGCGAGCTGTTCGAGCGGTACCCGAACTGCCAGGGCGGGTTCGTCTGGGAGTGGATCGACCACGGCCTCGCCGCGCCGGGCCACTTCGCCTACGGCGGCGACTTCGGCGAGCTCCTCCACGACGGCAACTTCGTCATCGACGGCCTGCTCTTCCCGGACCGGACGCCGTCGCCGGGACTCACGGAGTTCGCGAAGATCATCGAGCCGGTCCGGATCGACGCGGATTCGTCCGGTATCCGGGTTTCGAACCACTACGACTTCGCGGACACCGGGCACCTGACGTTCACCTGGGTGCTCGAGGAGGAAGGAATCGCTGTCACCCAAGGCGTTCTCGACGTACCCACCGTCCAATCCGGACAGAGCGTGTCGGTTCCCCTGCCGTCGTTGCCGGTGACGAGCGGCGAGTCGTGGTTGACGGTCTCCGCTTCGCTGACGTCCGGGACGGCCTGGGCGCCGGCCGGGCACGTCGTCGGGTGGGGCCAGCTGCCGGTTTCGCCCGCACCGGCCCGTGCTCTGCCTTCGCCGCGGGGTCCGGTGTTCCGCACGTCCGGCGGGCTCATCCTCGGTGCCGGCGAGTTCGACCCGGCGACGGGCACGCTGACGACCCTCGGCGGCCACCCGGTGCGGGGGCCGCGGCTGGGCGTCTGGCGCGCGACGACGGACAACGACCGCGGTTCGTCGCCGGGGCCGTCCGAGGCGTCGCAGTGGCTGGCGGCGGGCCTGCACCGGATGCAGCACCGGGTGATCGCGGTGGACGCCGACGGCGACGAGCTGCTGGTACGCACCCGCGTCGCCCCGCCGGCGCAGCCGTTCGGCCTGTTCGCGGACTACACCTGGACGGCCTTCGACGGCGGCCTGCGGCTGCGGGTCGACGTGACCCCCGACGGCGAGTTCCCGGGCACACTCCCCCGGCTCGGCCTGGCGATGGCGCTCCCGGGCACGTTCGGCTCGGCCGAGTGGTTCGGGCGTGGTCCCGGTGAGGCGTACCCGGACAGCCGCCAGGCGGCGCGGATCGGGCGGTTCTCGAGCAGCGTCGACGGCCTCCAGACGCCGTACGTGTACCCGCAGGAGAACGGCAACCGGACGGACGTGCGCTGGGCCCGCTTGACGAACCCGGACGGAACGGGGCTGCGCATCGACGGCGACCCGGCGTTCGACTTCACGGCCCGCCGCTGGACGTCGGCGGCCCTGGAGGCGGCGCGGCACACCGACGAGCTGGAGTCGGGTTCGCTGGTCCACGTGACGCTGGACGTGGCCCACCACGGCCTCGGGACGGCGGCCTGCGGCCCCGGCGTGCTGCCGGCGTACCGGCTGGTGCCGCGGAAGACGTCGTTCGCCCTGTCCTTCCGGCCCGTGGCGGGTGGTGTCGCAAATTGAGACCCCGGGACGCGCCCGGATGCGGTCTCGTTGAGGTTCGACCGCCGACAGGAGCGTCCCGGATGACCCCTTCCACGACGACCCCCACGAGCGCCCGGCAGCTCAGCACGCCGGGCGCACTGGGCCTCGCCGATCTCGTCGCGCTCTTCGACGACCTGCAGTTCACCCTCGAGTGCTGCGAACGGCTGGTGGCCGAACTGGCCCGCCCGCGCGTCGACGCGGTGCTCGTCGAGGCATTGTGGGTGTCCGCGCTCAACTGCTACGCCCGCTGCTTCCGCACCGGCGACCGCGGCCTGCACCTGACGGTCGACGACGTCAAGGCCACCGGCGTGCCGGGTGAGGTCGCCGAGTGGCACGCGCTGCTGGGCCGGATCCGCGACTTCTCGATCGACGGGCCGGCCAACCCGCGCGAGGCCTACTCGGTCGGCGTCTCACAATCCCTGACCGGCGAGGCTTCGGGCGTGGTCATCACGTCGGCCGCGCGGCCGCTGGTGGACGAGGTCACGGTGAAGCAGACCGGGCGGCTGGCCTTCGAGCTGAGCCGGCTGGTGGACGAGCGGATCAAGGAACACCAGCAGAAGGTGTTCGCGGCGGCGTCGAAGCTGACGTCCGCCCAGCTGGCGGCGTTGCCGGAGATCGAAGTCGCGTCTCAATAAGTCTCATTAATGCGTCTCATTATTCGACGCCGGGCAGGTGGCGGTAGATCGTGGCGCGGGAGACGCCCAGCGCCGTCGCGATGTCGGCCGGGGCGTGGCCGGCGTCGTAGAGCCGGCGGGCCGCCTCGATCGTCTCCGGGCTCATCACCGGTGGCCGGCCGCGGCGGGTACGCGGTCTGGGCTCGGGCTCCGGCGCGGTGTACAACCGGTCGACGCCGTCGAGGACCGCCGCGCGCAGCTCGTCCACCGGGGCGTCGGCGAACAGGACCACCGGGTCGCTGAGCATCGCGATCGCCTGCGCCGCGCGGACCCGGCCCGCCAGGTCCGCGTCCGGGCCCGCGACCAGGTGGTTCGCCTTGAGCATGCCGTCGCGGAAGCGGTCGAACACCGGCTTCGACGCGGTGAGCCCGAGGTCGCGCAGGTTCATCCGGAGCAGGTAGCGGTGGCTCAGCCACACGCCGAGCAGTCCCTCTATCGCCGCCGCGCGCGGGTCGGCGGCGGCCGCGGCCTTCGTCATGGCGGTGTCGAGGTCGTCGAGGAGCGGCTCGGCCAGCGCCGTCACGATGTCCGCCTTGCCCGGGAAGTGGTACAGCACCGCGGTCTTGGTGACGCCGACGCGTTCGGCCAGCTCCCGCACCGACACCGCGTGGAAGCCGCGCTCGGAGAACTCCTCGAGCGCGGCCCGCAGGATCCGGGCGCGGGTGTCGTCGGTCATCGCCCGAGCCTAGCCGCTTGCCTGACCGTTGGACAGGAGCGTACGGTCATGGCTGACCGATGGTCAGGACTTCGATGGGGGTTTCACCATGACCGAGCAGACCGTACTGATCTCCGGCGCGGGCGTCGCCGGGCCGACGCTGGCGTACTGGCTGGCCCGCGCCGGCTTCCGGCCGACCGTCGTCGAGCGCGCGGCCGGGCTGCGCTCGAGCGGCAGCCCGGTCGACGTGCGCGGGCCGGCCGCGCGCGTCGCCGACCGGATGGGCATCACGGGGAAGCTGCGCGAGGCGAGCACCGCCGTGACGTCGCTGAAGTTCGTCGACGACGCCGGACGCCGCACCGGCCGCGTCACGATGGGCGGCGACGGCGGCATCGAGCTGCCGCGCACCGACCTCGCGGCGATCCTGCACGAAGCCGCGCGCGAGGACGCGGAGATCGTCTTCCACGACTCGATCACCGAACTGCACCAGGACGACGGCGGCGTCGACGTGACGTTCGAGCGCGGCGCTCCCCGGCGGTTCGACCTGGTGATCGGCGCCGACGGCCTGCACTCGGGCGTGCGGCGGCTGGCGTTCGGGCCGGAGCACGCGTTCGTCGAGCACATGGGCGTCTACATCGCGACGCTCCCGCTGGCCGAGCCGCCCGCCGACCGCACCGAGCTGGTGATGTACAACTCGCCGGGCCGGGCGGTGGCCGTGCACCCGTCGCGCGGCCACGGGATCGCCGCGTTCATGTTCCGCGGTGCCGCCGTCCCGGGGTTCGACCACCGGGACACGGTGCTGCACAAGCGAATGCTCGCCGAGGCGTACGAGGGTGCGGGCTGGCGGGTGCCGGAGCTGCTGGAGCGCGTGCGCGAGGCCGACGACCTCTACCTGGACTCGGTGAGCCGGGTGCGGATGGCCGCCTGGGCGTCCGGGCGGATCGCGCTGGCCGGCGACGCGGCGTCGTGCGTGTCCCTGTTCGGCGACGGCTCGACACTGGCGATGGCCGGCGCGTACACGCTGGCGGAGGAGCTGGGCCGCACGCCGGGTGACGCGGCCGCGGCGTTCCGCCGGTACGAGGCAGAGCATCGAAAGCTGGTGGAACCCAAGCAGCGCAACGTGTCCACGGCGGCGGCGCTCCTGATCCCGGCCACTCGCGGCGGCCTGGCGGCCCGCAACTTCGGCACACGCCTGCTGCCGCTGGTTTCGGCCGCGCGGCGGCTCGCGCCCGCCCGCGCTGCGTAGCTGCACGGGCCCGCGAGGTCGGGGGCACGGGCGCCGAGTACGTTGCGGCCGCTAGGCGACTCGCGCCGCCTAGCTGCACGAGCCGCGAGGTCAGGGCACAGGCGCCGAGTGCACTGTGGCAGCACGACGGCTGGCCCCCACCCGCGCCGCCTAGCTGCACCGGCCCCCGAGACCGGAGGCGCAGCCGCCGGGTGCGTTGCGGGCGCGCGGCGGCCCGCGCCGCCTAGCTGCACGGGCCCGCGAGGTAGGGGCGCGAGCGCCGAGTGGCCGCGCTCCCACCTGGCCGCACGGCGGACGTGCGCGGCCTGAGCGTCACGCTCGCAACATCGGCGGGTACAGCAGTTCCGCCTTCCCGCGCCGGTACAGCTGCGCCGGCCGGCCGCCGTCGCGGGTGGTCGTGCGGCCAGTCGGTTCCAGCAGGCCCTCGGCGCCGGTGACCTTGCGGTGGAAGTTGCGCGGGTCCAGCCGCGTGTCCCAGACCAGCTCGTACACCCGCCGCAGCTCCGCGACCGTGAACTCCGGTGCGCAGAACGCCGTCGCCAGCGGCGAATACTCCAGTTTCGCGCGGGCGCGTTCCACCCCGTCCGCCAGGATCCGGTCGTGGTCGAACGCCAGGTGCTCGCGGGTCAGCGACCGGACCGGCGTCCAGCGCGCCTCCGCGGCGTCCGTGCCCGCGCTCGGCGTCGGCAGGTCCGGGGCCAGCGCCAGGTAGGCGACGGTGACCACGCGCATCCGCGGGTCGCGGTCCGGGGCGCCGTAGCCGGCGAGCTGTTCGACGTGGACGGTCCCCGGCGCCAGCCCGGTCTCCTCCGCCAGCTCGCGGCGCGCCGCGTCCGAGAGGTCCTCGTCCTCGCGGACGAACCCGCCGGGCAGCGCCCACTCCCCCCGGTACGGCTCGACCCCCCGGCGCACGACCAAGGCGCACAGCTCGTCCCCGGTCAGGGTGAGCACGACGAGGTCGACGGTGACGGCGAACGGCGGGTGACCCATGCCACCACCCTACCTTCTAATCGTCAGCTTGACGATTAGGCCGCCGTCCGCATATCGTCACCTCGACGATAAGAGGAGGGCTCATGGCCGACATCGACCGCCGCTTCGGGTTCCGGCACCTGCGCGGCGCACCCACCGTGCACATCCGCCACTACCGCCGCGGCAAGCTCGCGCACGACGGCGTCGGGCTGTCGTTCTGGTACCGGCCGCTGACGGCGGTCGTCTCGGAGGTCCCGGTCGACGACCGCGAGCTGCCGCTGCTGTTCCACGCCCGCACGGCCGACTTCCAGGACGTCACCGTGCAGCTCGCGCTGACGTTCCGGATCGAAGACCCGGCCCTGGCCGCGCAGCGCATCGACTTCTCCATCGACCCGGACACGGGCCGCTGGAGAAGCGACCCCTTGGCGCAGATCAGCGGGCTGCTCACCGAAAACGTCCAGCAGTACGCCGTGGAGGTGCTGACCCGCACCGACCTGGCGACCGCGCTGGTCGACGGCGTGCGCGCGGTCCGCGACCGGATCCGCGCCGGGCTCGCCGAGGAGGACACCCGCCTCGCGCAGACCGGCTCGGCCGTCGTCGACGTCCGCGTCGTCGCGATCCGGGCCGAGCCGGAGGTCGAGAAGGCCCTGCAGACGACCGCGCGGGAGAAGGTCCAGCAGGAGGCCGACCGGGCGACCTTCGAGCGGCGCGCGCTGGCCGTCGAACGCGAACGCGCGATCGGGGAAAACGAGCTGCAGAACCAGATCGAGCTGGCCCGGCGCGAAGAGCAGCTGGTCTCCCAGCGCGGCGCCAACGCCCGCCGCCAGGCCGAAGAGGCCGCGGCGGCGAGCCGGATCGAGACCGAGGCGCAGGCCTCGCGCAAGGAACGCCTGACGCTCGTGGAAGCCGAAGGCAAGCGCGCGCTCGGCGAGGCGGAGGCGGCCGGGGAAGCCGCCCGGCTGGCCGCGTACCGCGACCTGCCCGAGGGCGTCCTGACCGGACTGGCGTTGAAGGAACTGGCCGGAAACCTGCCGCAGATCGACAGCCTGACGGTCACCCCGGACCTGCTCGCGCCGCTGCTGACGAAGCTGGGCGTGCGGTCGTGAGCCTCGCCCCGCGCGTCGTGCTGGTGCACCGGCGCACCGAGCTGGCCGAGCTGCTCGCCCGGCACGGCACGCGCGGCCAGGCCGAGTTCTTCCTGCGCACGCGCGGACGCGACCTGGCCGAGGTGACCGAGGCGGACGCCGCCGTGCGTGCGGCGCTCGCCGCGGCGTCGGCGGCGATCCCGCTCGACTGGCGCCGCGGCGAGGTCGAACGGGCGGACCTCGACCGGTTCCTGTTCACCCCGGAGGACGTCGTCGTCGTGGTCGGCCAGGACGGGCTCGTCGCGAACGTCGCCAAGTACCTCGACGGCCAGCCGGTGGTCGGGATCGCGCCGGGCGCGCCCGGGGTGCTCGTGCGGCACCCACCGGCGGCGGTCGCGGACCTGGTGCGGGCCACCGGCGACGTCGAGCACCGGACGATGGCCGAGCTCACCGCCGACGACGGGCAGCGGCTGCTCGCGCTCAACGAGATCTACCTGGGGCACGCCGGGCACCAGACGGCCCGCTACCGGCTGGGGGTCGGTGGCGGGCCGGCGGAACGCCAGGCGTCGTCGGGGATCCTCGTCGGGACGGGCACCGGCGCCACCGGCTGGTGCGGCTCGGTGTGGCGCGAACGCGGGAGCGCACTGCGGTTGCCCGCGCCCGGCGAGGCCCGGCTCGTCTGGTTCGTGCGCGAGGCCTGGCCGTCGCCGACGACCGGGACCACGTGCACCGAAGGGGACCTGACGCGGGCGCCGCTGACGGTCGAGGTCGAATCCGACCGCCTGGTCGCGTTCGGCGACGGCCTCGAGACGGACAGCGTCGCGCTCACCCGCGGCCAGACGGCGACGTTCGTCCCGGCCGCGAAGACCGTCCGGTTGGTCCGGTGAGCGACCGGGACACAATGCGGCAACGTCGTCACCTCGCCGGGCTTCGGCCGTCAGAATGACCTCCTCGCCGAAGATCGAAGTGCGAAGGTGGCCGGATGACGTGGCTTGTGTGGGTGCTCGGCGCGGTGGTGATCGCCGCCGCCGGGTTCGGGGTCGTCGCCGTGCCCTGGTGGCGGGACCGGGATCTGCGCCGGCGGACCGCCTGGTCGGCCGCGCGCGCCGCGATCGACAGCGCGGCGGTGAGCCGGGACGCGGCCGCCGCTCCCCTGCTCGAAGCCGAGCAGCTGCTGACCCGGGCGGAGACCATCGCGGCCGGCCACGGCGGCGAGCGAGCGGCCCGGTCGGCCGAGGACCACGCGCGCCGCGCCGACGCGCTCTGGCGGGCGGCCGCCCGTGGTTGACCGGATTCGCTGGGCTCTGCTGGCCGTGGCCGTCGCCGTGCTGGTGACGTTCCTCCTGGTGCAGAAGCAGAGCACCGACGTCAGCTACGGCCAGGCGCCCGCGGCCGCGGACCCGATCCCGGAGGGCTCGGCGGGCGAGCTGAGCGGCGCGACCGTCCCCTCGGCCGAGCAGCTGACGGCGATGGTCAAGGACTCCCCCGTGGTCCGGCTGCCGGGCGCGATCGCGACCTGGGACGACCAAGCCGTGCGGGCCGCGGCCGGCAAGGCGGGGGTCCGCGTGATCGTGGCCCCGCCCGGGCTCCCGAAGGACGCCCGCGACCGGGTGACGAAGGTCGAGGACGCGACCATCCAGGTGATCGGGACCGAGGTCACCGGCGGGATGCTGCAGGCCTCGCCCGACCGCGCGTCCGAGTGGATGCACGAGTTCGCCACCGGCGACGTCACGGAGTCGCTGACCACCCTGGCCGCGCACCTCAACCACCAGCCGGACGCCCCGGACCAGCCCGCACTCGCCCGCCGCGACCCGACCGCCGCCGAACTGGCCGAGGTCACGGCGCAGCTGCGCGGCACCGGCCGGTTCATCGCTCCGGGCGCGACGCTCAAGGACGCGCCCGCCACCACCGCCGCGTTCCCCGGCGCGCAGCCGTTGTACGTGGCTCTCCCGCAGCAGCCGGCCGGTCAGCCGCTCGTCCACTTCGGACCGGCGCTGGCGAAGGAGTTCCCCGGCCGGCCGATCGTGGCGATGTACGGCCAGTGGGTGGAGTACGACGGCCCGTTCGCCGCCGACTTCTCCGACGTCGCGACGGCCAGCTTCTACGGCCAATTCGCCGACCGCCTCAGCACGTACGCCTACCCGCAGCGCAACGTGCTGGGCGCGTGGCTCGACCGGGTCACGGCCATCCGCTACGCCGGGCTGTTCGACCGCCCGCTCCCCTACACCCCGTTCGACCCGCTGCGGGTCGCCCTGCCCGTGCTGCCGTGGCTGTTCGCCGCCTGCGCGGTCGGGTTCCTCGTGCTCTCGGCCCGCCGGCTGGTCCGGCCGGACCGTCCGACCGGTGCTGGCGTGCCGACCCGCCTGGCCGGCCTGACCGCGCTCGCCGTCGAGGTCTCGGGCCTCACCGACGGCCCTTCGGCCGCGGCCCTGACCCGCGGGATCACGCAGCTGACGGCGGCCAGGGAGGCGTTCACCGGGAAGCTGCCCGACCACCACGTCCACGGCTTGCTCGACGCGGCCGAGGCGGAGCTCGGCACCACGGCCGATCTGCTGCGCCGCCCGGAGTACCGGCCGGCCGAATACCTGCGCGGGAGGCTCACGTGAAGCGGTTCTTCGGCTCCGCGTTCGGGGTCGCGGTGCTCGGCTGCCTGGTGCTGGCGGGCTGGGCGGTGTGGTCGGCGGGGGTCTTCGACACACCCGTGGCCCGGCAGCTGCGGTCCGCGTCGGTGTACGTCGCGCCCGGGGTCACGCTCGACCAGCCGGCCGCGGAACGCGTGATCGGCAACCGGCGGCTGGTCGTGGCCTTCCTCGAACCGGGCGCGGACCTGGGCGACGCGTGCGACAGCCTGGGCAGCGCGGTCGACGGCACCCTCGCCGTGATGCTCAGCCGCGACGGTGACGACTACAAGAAGTACAGCTGTTCCCGGTTGCCCGGCGTGGACGACGAGAACTTCGGCAAGGCGTTCGTCGCCGAGTCGATGATCGGCACCGGCATCGACGGCTTCGCCGCCCGGCCGGTGGACGCGCTGAAGGTTATGGTCGTCAACTACGACCTGCTGGTGCGGACCGGGTCGATCCCGGACGGCGGCCGGACGGTCAGCCCCTCGCTGCCGCGGTACCTGATCGCCACGGCCGCGGTCGCGGCGGTGCTCCTGGGGTCGTCGGGGCTCTACCTCGCCGCGCGCCGGACCGGCCGGGTCGCGGTGGCGCGGAAGGACCGCCGCGAGACCGAAGCCGACGAGCGGACCGAGCTGGCGGCGGCCGCGGCCGTGCTGGCCCAGCGGATCATCGACCTGGACCAGCGGTACGCCCGGCAGAAGGGCCGGAGCAAGTTCGCCCAGGGGTACCGGAGTCTCGTGACGGACTACACCAAGCTGCTGCCGGACCTCGGCCAGGAGACCCCGCAGCTGCGGGCCCGGGTCGAGAAGCTGCTGACCCGGGCCCGGAAGCTGAGCACTCAGAAGGGATAGCGGGACTTCACGATCGACGGTGTGTCGAGGTTGTAGCCCGCGTCCATGCTCTGCGCGAGCCGCAGGTACTGGCCCTCGGCCCACATCAGCGGACCCGCGCTGCCCGTCGGGCGCCCGAGGCCGAAGCAACCGACGTCCGCGCGGTCCCAGACCTGCTCGGGCACGAAGTAGCCGTCGTTGGCCGAGTCCGCCATGGACTTCAGGTAGACCGCCGCCGAGCGGCCGTTGGCGAGCTCGTACTGCCCCCGCTCCCCCGACAGCACCGGCCACAGCCGTCCGAACCGCTGGCTTCCCCCGGCGGGCCAGCCGGTGCAGGCCGACGTGCTCTCGCCGTAGTTGTCGTGCGGGTAGCGGTGAAAGTAGACGTCACCGTTGGGCAAGGTCACCTGCACCGCCGAGTTGCCGTCGGACGCGGCCGCCGTGGGGGCGACCGAGTTCGCGATCGTCGGGTCGTTCGCCGGGCGGATGCCGAGCCGGACGAGGTCGAGGAACCCGAAGTCGGTGACGTCGTGCTCGTAGAAGCAGCCTTCGTCGAAGCAGATCGTCGCGCCGTCGTTGGGGTTCCCGGAGCGGTCGAGGCGTTCGTAGTAGGTGTGGCCGCCCCAGTAGCCGGACGTCGTGACCGTCCAGCCGGCCAACGAGTTGCGCCAGGAGTCCGCGGTGGACTCCCACGTCGTCGCGCTCGCGGTGTCGCCGTTGGCGCGCGCGATGGCGCCCGCCGCGATCAGGCCGGCGATCTCGGCGGCCACCGACGACGGCGACTTGCCGTACTGCTCCTCCCACCGCTCGGTGGTGTCCGGGCCGGTCGAGACGATGTGGTTCGCCGTCGTCTTGACTTTGGCGTACGTCGAGGCGTCGGTGAGGCCGGTCAGCCAGGCGAGCAGGATCGCGTCGGCGTCCTGGTCGAGCTGTTCGCAGCAGCCGAGCTGCTGGGCACTGGCGCCGCTCACCCCGGAAACCGGGCTGTAGCGCGGGAACGACCCCGCCGGGTACGTCGTGCCGTCGCCGGCCGTGGGGCTGCCGATCCACTGGGAACTCCAGAGGAACTGGGCCATCCGCTTGGCCTGCGCGCTGTCGCCGGCGGCGAGGAGGCCGGTCGCCTGCTGGTAGAGGTCACGGCCCCAGACGCGGTGGTAGCCGTCGTTGAGGTGGTCGCCGTTCGTGTAGTCGCCCCACGGGGTCGCCAGGCCCGCGACACTCGCGCCGGGGTGCTGCTTGTCCTCGGCGGTCTTGAGCGCCATTGCCGCGACGTAGTAGGCGCGACGGCGTTGGGTGTCGCCGGAGACGCTGGCCGGGGCGGGTTTCAGACCGCCCACGTAGGAGTTCCAGCCGCTGCGGTAGGAGCTCGAGACGGCGGTGAACCCGGTGCCCAGCGAGCTGCTCGCGTTGGACGTCGCCGCTGCTGCGGTGTCGCCGTAGCCCAGTGCGACCGTGAACGTCGTGTCGGTGCCGACCGGGATCTGTCCACACTGGACCACGTTGCCCGTGCCGGAGATGTTGTCGAACTGGTTGTTCAGGGTTCTGTCGGCGCGTAGGTCGACGAGGCAGTCGCTGTTAGCGCCCGTGTAGCCGTTGTCGTGCGCGGTGAAGCCGGTCGAGACGCGCAGGGCTTGGACGACCGTTGTCGCCGTGCCGCCGAACAGCGTTTCGGTTCCGCCGGCTACCAGGCCGGTGCCGTCCCACCACGCGTTGTCGTTCGCTCCGCCGCCGGCCATCGAGGGGTTGGCCAGGAGGTAGAGGCGGTAGGTTCCGCCGTCCAGGGATTGGAAGCGGGTGTTCGTGACCAGGGTGGCTCGGGCCGGGTCCGTCGCGTAGTCCGTTGTTATCCGGTACTTGCCGCTCTTGGCCGTGTTCGTCACCGTGTACTGGAGTGCCTTCTCGTCGGGCATCGTCACGACGTGGTTCGTCGCGTCTCGCTCGAGGTCCACGAACGTGGTGCCGTCGGTGATCACGTACTGCATGTCCTGCATGTTCGGGACGTCGGCTCGGGGGTAGAAGACCTCCGAGGTGACTCCGTTCGCGACGGTGAACCAGACTGGGCTTGCCGTTGTGGTCGACGTCCCCAGGGCGGACTTGTTGCCTGTGGCCCAGGAGGCTCCTCCACCGCAGCAGTCGGTTGCCGTTCCGGTGGCCTGGGCTGGTGCCGGGAGTGCTCCGGTTAGCAGGATTGCTGTTCCTGCGCAGGCCAGGGCGGCTTTCCACCTGATCATTCGGGGCCTCCGACGGCGGTGTCGTGGATATGTTGTGGGCGGCAACATATTGGGCCTCTGGGCGGTGACAAGCAATGTCCGATGGGACTTTATCGATACAGCCCTCGTGCTTTCGGCTTGCTTCTTCGCCAACCCCGAAGCCGTGATTGTGACTACGGCCGGCAACACCGCGTCAAGGCGGGAAAGATGCCTTGACCCGGCGCTGCCGGCCGTGTTCTGGCTTCGGATCGGGGTTGCCCGGGGGGTCTGGGTTGTCGTTGGGTTGTGTTTGCCGGGGACCGTCGCTTTTATGCGTTGGCTATGCGGTTCAGCCACTCTCGCATCAGCACTCGCTCTGCCTCTGTCAGTGCTGTCGCACCTTCCAGGCCCGCTTGGAGCGCTATCGCTCTCTCGGGCAGCTTCGAGCCTGACGGCTCCTCGCTGCCCGTGAGGATCCTCGTCAACACCGTCTCGCGGGCCGTCTCTGACAGCTCTGGGTCGCGGTCTGCCACTCGGGTCGCGATCAACGACAGCACTACGCCCATTCCTGTTGCGTGCACCAGTCGTGCCGCTCGCTCGACGCTCACCCTCAGCCTGCCTGCTGCCGCTACCCGCTCGACCATGCTTCGCAGCATTGCCTCTGCCTCGCGTGCTGCCGGTGACGTGCGGCCTGGGCGGGCGTCGCCGTACATCAGTACGTAGAACTCCGGGCGGGACAACCCGAACTCGATGTGCAAGTCCCAGCCTCGGCGGAGGTCCTCTACCGCGTCGCCCGTGGTGCCCAATGCCTTCTTGCTCGTCAGGTACTCGTCGAACCCGTACGCCGCCACCGCGTCCAGCAGGCCGTCCTTGTCGCCGAAGAGGCGGTACAACGCCGGGGGCTGGACGCCTGCCGCCGCGCTCACCGCTCGCGTCGACAGACCGTCGCGTCCCTCGGCCGCCAGCAGTGCCGCCGCCGCTTCGAGGATGCGTTCCCGGGTGTCGACCGCCGTCTTCGTTGCCATGGTTACGATGGTAACAAATCGTTAGTAGCGGTCGTTCTTCGTCAAGGGTTCAGGTGGTCCACCGCGATGCGGTGGGCCAGGCGGCGCAGCATCGGTGCCGCCTCCGTCATGCAGCGCGCCGGGTCCGGTTCGACGTCCGTCAGTGCGTACGCCGCCGTGATGCCCGCCTCCGCCAGCTCTGCCGGAGACAGCTGGCACCGGCCGGACACCGCGATGCACGGGATGCTCTTCGCCGCCGCTGCCCGGGCCACCCCCGCCGGGGCCTTGCCGGACAACGTCTGCTCGTCCAAGGACCCTTCGCCGGTGATGACCAGGGACGCGCCGGACAGGGCCGCGTCGAACCCGAGCAAGTCCAGCAGCAGCTCGATGCCCGGCCGCATCCGGGCGCCCAATACTGCCATCGCCGCGAACCCCACTCCCCCGGCCGCTCCCGCGCCCGGACGGGAAGCGAACTCCGGGCCGGCGAACATCGCCCAGTGCCGCAACGCCGCGTCCAGCGTCTCGACGTCCTCGGGCGATGCTCCTTTCTGCGGCCCGTAGACGAACGCTGCCCCGCTCGGGCCGTAGAGCGGGTTGTCGACGTCGCTCGCCAGCTCGATGTCCACTTCGGACAGACCGGACACGTCCAGCGACGCGAGTTCCGAAAGCGCCGCGCCGCCGAAGGGAAGCTCCCGGCCTTCGCCGTCGAGGAGCCGGGCGCCCAGAGCGGCCAGCATGCCCGCGCCGCCGTCGGTGCACGCGCTTCCGCCCACCCCGAGCACGATGCGGCGGCACCCCGCCCGCATCGCCGCCGCGATCACGTCGCCCGTGCCCGCGCTCGTCGCCGTGAGCGGGGCCGGGGCGCCGGGCAGCCGGTGCAACCCCGACGCCTCGGCCAGTTCCACCACCGCCGTCTCCCCGCCGACCGCGTAGGACGCCGTCACCAGCGCCCCGGTCGGACCGCGTGCCGGGACGCGCACCCGGCGGAAGCCGGCGGCGACGGCGGCGTCGACCGTGCCGTCGCCGCCGTCCGCCACCGGGAGCTCCTGCACCTCGACGCCGGGGTGGACGTCGGCGAGGCCCGAAGCCACCGCCGACGCCACCTCGGCCGCGGTCAGCGACCCCTTGAACTTGTCCGGCGCGACCAGGACCTTCACGCGCTCGCCTTGTACGCCCGCCAGTCGCCCACCTCGGTGATGTCCCGCAGGGCGACGTGCGAGGTGTACGGCCGCCGCAGCAGCATCGCGAACGCCGAACTGCCGTCCGCCAGCTCCACCACACCCAGCTCCAGCTCGTGCGGCTCGGACGGCAGCACCTTGTCCCGCAGGTCGTCCAGCGAGACGTCGTACACCTCGCCGGTCACCTCGGCACCGCCGTGCGACACCGGGTACAGCGCCGGGCACTGGTCGCCGACGGCGTAGAACCGGTACTTCGGCGCGGTCTTCGCCTCGGTCACGAAAGGTGCTCCGGCCAGCAGGTGGTGCAGCGGCTCGCCGCGCATGGCGCCGCCGTTGAAGAACATCAAGGCCACGGGGATCTCCTTAGCGGAAGAGGGCTTCGACGCCGTCGACGGCGAAGTACACCGCGAACACCAGCGCCAGGAACGAAAGCAGCCAGCCGGCCTCGCGCCACTTGCCGCGGCCGATCTTGATCAGCACGAACGCGATCAGGCCCGCGCCGACGCCGTTGGTGATCGAGTAGGTGAACGGGATCAGCGCCGCGGTCAGGAACACCGGGATCGTGTAGTCCGGGTCGTTCCAGGGGATGTTGCGGCACTGGGCGACCATCATGCCGCCGATGACGACCAGCGCGGGCGCCGCGGCCTGCGCCGGGACGACCCCGGCGAGCGGGGTGAACAGCAGCGTCCCGGCGAACAGCAGGCCGGTGACGACGCTCGCGAGCCCCGTCCGGGCGCCTTCGCCGACCCCTGCGGCGGACTCCAGGAACACCGTGTTCGGCGACGAGCCGGCCACGCCGCCGGCGATCGCGCCCGCGCCGTCGACCAGCAGGATCCGGCCCATCCGCGGGACCTTGCCGTTCTTCGACAGTCCGGCCTCGTCGGAGACGCTCGTGATCGTGCCCATCGCGTCGAAGAACCCGGACAGCACCAGCGTGAACAGGAAGACGGTCGCCGCGAGCGCGCCCGCCGAGGCGAAGCCGCCGAACAGGTCGATGTGGCCGAAGAGCCCGAAGTCCGGTGCGGCGACGACGTGGTCGGGCAGCGCCGGGGTGGTGAGGCCCCAGCCGCCGACGCCGAACGCCTCGTGCAGCACGACCGCGAGCACGGTGGCCACGCCGATGCTGATCAGCACCGCGCCCGGGACCTTGCGGGCCATCAGCACGATCATCAGCAGCAGACCGAAGCAGAACACGACGATCGGCCAGCCGTGCAGGTGCCCGCTCGCCCCGAGGCGGACCGGGACCGTGGTCTGCGCCGCGTCCGGCATCCGGGTCACGAACCCGGCGCTGACCAGCCCGACCAGGGCGATGTAGAGCCCGATCCCGACGGTGATCGCCATCTTGAGCGGCCGCGGGATGGCGTTCATGATCCGCTCGCGGACGCCGCTGACCGCCATCAGCACGATGCACACGCCTTCGAGCACGACCAGCCCGAACGCCTGCGCCCACGTCATCGAGGGGGCCATCTGGAAGGCGACGATCCCGTTGATGCCGAGGCCGGCGGCCAGCGCGAGGGGCGCGTTGCCGACGAGTCCCATGAGGACGGTCATCACGGCGGCGGCGAGCGCGGTCGCCGTGGTCACCTGCGCGGCGGAGAGCCGGGCGCCGGTGATGTCGGCGGAAGCGCCGAGGATGAGCGGGTTGAGCAGCACGATGTAGGCCATCGCGACGAACGTCGTGACGCCGCCGCGGACTTCGCGGCCGATCGTGCTCTGCCGCGCGCGCAGCTCGAACAGCTTGTCGAGCAGCGATCGGCGCGCGGGTGGTTCGGGTACTTCGCCGATCTCGGGTTCGTGGATCTCTACCTGGGTCATGCGTCCTGCCCTTGCCGGTGGGTGTGCTCGGCCAGGCCTAGGCACAACGCCGTGCCTGGCGAGCGGGACGTTCGATTCGGTTGTGCTCCGGTCAGCTGGCCTTGTGGGTCAGAGGTCGGCGGGTCAGTAGTCGGTGCGGTCGCTCTTGTCGAGCCAAGCCGCGAACGGGGCGAAACCGTCCTTTGCGGACAGTCGGGTGACGGGGACCGTCCACGTTTCGCGCGGACGGTCGAAGAGCTCGTAGAAGGCGCGGTCGTCGAAGCCGGCCTTGGCCGCGTCGTCGCGGTCGGCGGCGAAGAGGACCTTGTCGACGCGTGCCCACAGCGCCGAGGACAGGCACATCGGGCACGGCTCGCAGCTGGACACGAGCACGCAGCCGTCGAGCTTGAAGGTGCCGAGCGCCTGGCAGGCCGCGCGGATCGCGACGACCTCGGCGTGCGCGGTCGGGTCGAGGTTCGCGGTGACGCGGTTGACGCCGGTCGCGACGATCTCGCCGTCCTTCACGATCAGCGCGCCGAACGGGCCGCCGCCGTGCGCGACGTTGGTCTCCGCGATGCGGACGGCTTCGTCGAGCCATTCCTGCTCGACGGACAACGATGTGGTCATGGTCAGACTCCGGTGATGTGCTCGGGGCGGATCGGGACGCGCGGCAGCTCGAGGCCGGTGGCCGCGCGGATGGCGTTGGCGATCGCCGGCGTGGCGGAGATCGTGGGTGGTTCGCCGACGCCGCGGACGCCGTAGGGGGCGTGCGGGTCGGGGCGTTCGAGGACGTCGACGCGCATCGGCGGCATGTCGAGGATGGTCGGGATGAGGTAGTCGGTGAACGACGGGTTCCGGACCTTCCCGTCCTTGACCAGGATCTCCTCCATCACGGCGAGGCCGAGGCCCTGCGCCGAGCCGCCCTGGATCTGGGCGACGACGGCGTCGGGGTTCATCGCCTTGCCGACGTCCTGGGCGCAGTCGAGCTGGACGACCTTGACCAGGCCGAGGTCCAGGTCGACGTCGACGACCGCGCGGTGGGCCGAGAAGCCGTACTGCACGTGGGCGTCGCCCTGGCCGGTCTCCGGGTCGAGGGGGTAGGTCTTGCGGTGGTGGAACTCGCGGGTCTCCTCGATCGCGGTGTCGCCGAGCAGCTCGGCCAGGTCCGCGACGACTTCGCCGTCGGCGGCGACGACCTTCCCGCCCACCAGGGACATGCCTTCGGCGGGCACCCCGAGCCGGGCGTAGACGGCCTCGGCGACCGCGCGGCAGGCGTTGCGGACCGCGCCGCCGGTGACGTAGGTCTGGCGCGACGCCGAGCTGGAGCCGGCGTCGCCGACGCTCGTGTCGGCCGGGTGCACGCTCACCCGCGTCAGGCCCAGTTCGGTGCGAGCGATCTGCTGCTGCAGGGTGACCAGTCCCTGGCCGACCTCGGCCGCCGCCGTGTGCACCATCGCCACCGCTTCGCCGCCGAGCACCTCCAGGCGGACGCGGGCGGTCGAGTAGTCGTCGAGGCCTTCGGCGTAGGAGATGTTCTTGATGGTGACGCCGTAGCCGATGCCGCGCACGACACCCTCGCCGTGCGTGGTGTTGGACGCGCCGCCCGGCAGCTCGCGGATGTCGCGTTCGCCGGTCGGTTCCGGCGGCAGCGGCAGGTCCCGGACGCGCTGGACCAGCTCGGCCACGGGCGCCGGGAAGTCGACCACCTGGCCGGTGACCACAGTGGACCCTTCGCTCAGGGCGTTCCGGATCCGCAGTTCCGCCGGGTCCATGTCCAAAGCGGACGCGAGCTTGTCCATTTGGGACTCGTAGGCGTACGTCGGCTGGACCGCGCCCAGGCCGCGCATCGCGCCGCAGGTCGGGTTGTTCGTGTAGACGCCCCAGCCTTCGATGTGCGCGTTCGGCACGTCGTACGGACCGACGCTGAGCGTGGTGCCGTTGCCGACCACGACCGGCGTCTTCGACGCGTACGCGCCGCCGTCGAAGTACATCTTCGCCCGGACGTAGACGAGCTTCCCGTCGCGGGTGGCGCCGTGCTCGTAGTACATCTTCGCCGGGTGGCGGTGGACGTGCCCGAAGAACGACTCCAGGCGGTTGTAGCTCATCTTCACCGGGCGGCCGGTGCGCAGGGCGAGCATGCACGAGTGGATCTGCATGGACAGGTCCTCGCGGCCGCCGAACGCGCCGCCGACGCCGGAGAGCGTCAGCCGCACCTTCTCCAGCGGCAGGCCGAGGGCCTTCGCCGTCTGGCGCTGGTCGACGTGCAGCCACTGGGTGGCCAGGTAGAGGTCGACGCCGCCGTCCTCGGCAGGCACCGCGAGCCCGGACTCCGGGCCGAGGAACGCCTGGTCCTGCATGCCGATCTCGTAGACGCCGGACACGACGACGTCCGCGGTGGCCGCCGGGTCGCCCTTGACGATCCGCTGGTGGCGGACGAGGTTGCCGCCCGGGTGCAGCTTCGGCAGGGTGTCGTCGTGCGCGGCCCGCTCGGGGTCGGTGATGGGCTCGAGGACGTCGTACTCGACGACGATCTCCTTGAGCGCCTGCCGCGCGATCTCCGGGTGGTCGGCCGCGAGGATGGCGATCGGTTCACCCTGGTAGCGGACCAGGTCCGCGGCCAGCGCCGGGGTGTCCTGGTACTTCAGGCCGTAGACGTTCTCACCGGGTACGTCCTCGTGGGTCAGCACCGCGTGCACACCCGGCTGGGCGAGCGCACGGGAGACGTCGAGCCGGACGATCCGGGCGTGCGGGTGCGGGCTGCGCAGCGTGGCGCCCCACAGCATGTCCTCGTGCCAGAGGTCCGAGGAGTAGGCGAACTCGCCGCGCACCTTGAGCGTGCCGTCCGGGCGCAACGGGCTCTCGCCGATACCGCCCGCAATCGTGTCGTGCAGCTCCTGCGGGGAGCGGGCCGGCGCGCTCATCGGACGGCCTTCTTCGCGGCCGCGTCCCGGACGGCGTCGAGGATCTTCTCGTAGCCCGTGCAACGGCAGAGGTTCCCCGCCAGGGCCTCGCGGATCTCGACGTCGCTGGGGTCCGGGACGCGCTCGATCAGGTCGTGGGCCGCGACCAGCAGACCGGGCGTGCAGAAGCCGCACTGGACGGCGCCGCGCTCGACGAACGCCTCCTGCACCGGGTCCAGGGCGTCCCCGTCGGCCAGCCCCTCCACGGTGACGACGTCGCGGCCCTCGGCCTGCCCGGCCGCGACCAGGCACGCGCAGGCCGGGACGCCGTCGAGGTAGACCGTGCACGACCCGCATTCGCCCTGCTCACAGGCGTTCTTCGAGCCCGGCAGGCCGAGCCGCTCGCGCAGCACGTAGAGCAGGCTTTCGCCTTCCCAGACGTTGTCCGCCCGGCGGTGCTCGCCGTTGACGGTGACGTTCACGCGCACTTCGCGCTCCCTTCGCAGTATTCGCCCCAGGCCCAGGTCAGGGTCCGCCGCGCCATGACCCCCAGGGCATGGCGCCGGTAGGCCGCGCTCCCCCGGACGTCGTCGATCGGCGACGCGGCCCCGGCCACCAGGTCGCCGAAGCGGCGCTTGACCGAGTCGTTCAGCGCCTTCGGGGCGTCCCAGTCCAGCTCGCCGGCCAGGAACTCCTCGGCTTCGAGCGCCCGCCGCGGCGTGGGCGCGGCCGAGCCGACGCCGGTGCCGACGCGGCGTTCCTCCGGGTGCAGCGCCAGGCCGAAGGCGGCGACGGCGATGACCATGGCGTTGCGGGTGCCGATCTTGCTGAACTGCTGCGGCCCGGTGGCCGGCGCCAGCAGGACGCCGGTGATCAGTTCGTCCGGTTCGAGGACGTTGCGCTTGACCCCGACGTAGAAGTCCTTCGCGGCGACGGTCCGGGTTCCGCGTACCGACGCGATCTCGACCTCCGCGTCGGCGGCCAGCAGCGCCGGGTGCGAGTCACCCGCCGGCGAAGCCGCGCCGAGGTTGCCGCCCACGGAACCGCGGTTGCGGATCTGCGGGGACCCGACGGTCCGCGCGGCCATCGCGAGGCCGGGCAGCCGCGTGCCCAGCTCGGCGATGATCCGGGTGTACGGCACGGCCGCGCCGATCCGGATCCGGCCGCCGTCGGTGCCGTGCTCGTGGAGCTCGGCGACGCGGCCGAGGTCGAGCAGGGCGCCGGGACGGCGGTGGTCGAAGTTGAGCTCGACCATCACGTCCGTGCCGCCGGCGATCGGGACCGCACCGGGGTTCGCGGCACGCGCGGCGAGCGCGTCGGCCAGCGAGGCGGGTCGGAGGAATTCCACTGTGGACGTCCTTTCGGGGCTGCTTCGTGAAGAAGTACACACGCTCGGGTGTGGCCGGGACCACGGCAAAACCCCTGAAAGACGGGTGAATTTACGGTCCTGGTTTGTACTTTCCGACAACCGCCTTCGCGGGCGCGCGGAAAGGCCGCCGCACGAGGTCAGGGTCTCGTGCGGCGGCCGTGGTCACGCGGGTGTTACGCGGGTTCGAACTCCTTGACGGCGTCGAGCGCGGCGCCCATGGCGGCGTTGCCCTCGCGTTCGATCATGATCTCCACCAGGACCGGGCGGCTGGTGCGCTCGGCCTCCTTGCGGGCCCATTCCAGGGACGTCCGGATCTCCCCGGGCTCGAGCACGCGGGTGCCGGAGCAGCCGTAGGCCTCCATGATCTTGACGTTGTCCGTGCCGTTCGAGTCGTAGTGGATGTCGACCTCGAAGTTCATGTCGTAGCCGGTCTCGGCCTGGCGGATCAGCCCGAGGTACTCGTTGTTGAGCATGATCAGCACGAACCCGACGTCGTACTGGGCGGCCACCGCCAGCTCCTCGACGAGGAACTGGAACGAGTAGTCGCCGACCACGCCGACGACCTCGGCTTCGGGCCGCGCCTTCTTCACCCCGATCGCGGCGGGGATCTCCCAGCCGAGCGGGCCGGCCTGGCCGCAGACCTGGTAGTGCCGCGGCTTGTGCGCCGTCTGGAACTGGCCCGACCAGATCTGGTACAGCCCGATCGCGGTGACGAAGTACGTGTCCTCGCCGAAGGTTTCGTTGATCTCCTTGAAGACCCGCGGCGCCTTGATCGGCAGGGTGTCGAAGTCGTCGCGGCGGGGAAGCGCTTCCTTCAGCTCCGCGATGCGCCCGACCCACTCCCGGCGCGGCTTCGTCTCGCGTGCGTCCAGCGCCGCCAGCAGCGCGTCGAGGAACTCCCGCGTGTCCGAGACGATCCCGAGGTCGGGCCCGAAGACCTTGCCCAGCTGGGTGGGCTCGATGTCGACGTGGATGAACTTCCGGTCGCCGCGGTACACCGACAGCTCGCCGGTGTGCCGGTCGCCGAACCGCGCGCCCAGCGCCAGCACCAGGTCCGACTCCAGGAACGCCGCGTTCGCCCACCGCTGCGACGTCTGGATCCCGGCCATCCCGGCGAACAGCTCGTGGTCCTCGGGGAACGACCCCTTGCCCATGAGCGTCACCTGGACCGGGACGTCGAGCCGTTCCGCGGCGGCGCGCAGCTGCTCGCTCGCCTCGCCGAGGACGACCCCGCCGCCGGCCAGGATGATCGGGCGCTCGGCCGCCAGCAGCAGGTCCAGCGCGCGTTCGACCCGGGCCTGCGCGGGCTTCACGACCGTCACCGGCAGCGGCGAGTCGATCGACGAGTCCCACTCGATGTCCTGCTTCTGGACGTCGATCGGCAGGTCGATGAGCACCGGGCCGGGGCGGCCCGAGCGGGCGATCCGGAAGGCCTCGCGGAAGATCCACGGCAGCTGCGCGGCCTCCTTGACCTGCACCGCCCACTTCGTCACGGGCTTGGCGATCTCGACGATGTCGACGGCCTGGAACGCCTCGGTGTGCAGCTTGTTCGACGCCGCCTGGCCGGTGATGCAGATCATCGGGATCGAGTCCGCGTGCGCGGTGTAGAGCCCGGTGATCATGTTGGTCCCGGCCGGGCCGGACGTGCCGATGGCGACGCCGACGTTGCCGTTCGTCCTCGCCCAGCCGTCGGCCATGTGCGTCGCGCCCTCTTCGTGGCGGACGATCAGGTGCTGAATCGCCCGGCCTTGTAGGGCGTTATACAGCGGGAGGATCGCGGCGCCCGGGCAGCCGAAGACGGTGTCGACGCCTTCGCTCTCCAGGACGTCGACGACCGCCTGCATCGCGGGGATTCTGGGCATGTCACACCTCCGCCGGGACGCGGCCCGACAACTGTTCGACGACCTTCAGCAAGGCCGAGTGGTCCAGGGAGCCGTGGCCCATGGCGCGGCCGGCGGCGACGAGCTGGGCGACCAGCCCGGTGAGCGGGAGCGCGACGTCGGCCTGCCGGGCGGCGGCCAGCGCGATCCCCATGTCCTTGTGGTGCAGGTCGATCCGGAACCCGGGCGCGAACTGGCGGTCCACCATGGACTTGCGCTTGAGCTCGAGGATCCGGCTGCCCGCGAGGCCGCCGGCGAGCACGTCGAGACCCGTGGCGGCGTCCACACCGGACGCTTCGAGCAGCACGATCGCCTCGGCGACCAGGCCGTAGATCCCGCCCACGACGAGCTGGTTCGCGGCCTTGACGACCTGGCCGGCGCCGTGCGGGCCGACGTGCACGATCGTCTTGCCGAGCGCGTCGAGCACCGGCTTGGCCGCCTCGAAGTCGGCCTCGTCGCCACCGACCATGATGGACAGCGACGCCTGCTCGGCCCCGGCCTGCCCGCCGGACACGGGCGCGTCGAGCACGCGGATCTTCTTGTCCCGCGCGGCTTCCGCGACGGCGATCGACGTCTCGGGCCGGATGGTGCTCATGTCGATCAGGAGCGCGCCGGGCTCGGCGGTGTCCAGGACGCCGCCCACGGCCAGCACGACCTCCTCGACCTGCGGGTGGTTCGGCAGCATCGTGATGACGACGTCCGCGCCGGCGACGGCGTCCGCGACGCTCGTCGCGGCGCGCCCGCCGGCGGCCGCCAGCTTCTCGCCGGCCGCGGCGTGCACGTCGAAGCCGCTGACGTCGTGCCCGGCCGCGACCAGGTGCGCGGCCATCGGGGCGCCCATCACGCCCAGTCCGATGAATCCCAGTTTCATGCTCGTCCCCTTCGGGTCTTCGGCAGCCAGTCCAGCGACGTGGCGGTGTCGGGTTCCGGGACGTACTCGATCCCGACGAACCCTGCGTAGCCGGCGTTCTGCAGGTTCGCGAGGTGCCGGTCGATGTCCAGGGAGCCGGTGCCGGGCTGGTGCCGGCCGGGTGCGTCGGCGATCTGCACGTGCCCGATCCGGGAGATGTGCTTCGTCGCCAGTGCGTCCAGGTCGTCCCCGTTGACTGCCAGGTGGTACAGGTCGGCCAGCAGCCGCACGTTGTCGCGCCCGAGGTCGTCGAGCACGGCCACGGCGTCCGCGGCGGTCTTGAGCGGGTAGCGGTCCGCGCCGGAGAGCGGTTCGAGGACCAGTTGCGCGCCGATCTTCGCGGCGGCCTCGGCGGCCGTCGCGAGGTGGACGCGGGCGAGTTCGTCCTGCTTGACGGGGTCTTCACCGTCGAGCCGGTTGCCGTAGAGCGCGTTGAAGCTGCGGCACCCGGTGCGTTCGGCGATGCCGAGCGCGACGACGAGGCTGTCGGCGAACTCGGCCTCCCGGCCGATCCACGACACCAGCCCGCGCTCCCCCGCCGCCATGTCCCCGGCGTAGAAGTTCAGCCCGCGCAACCGGACGCCGTCCAGGCTCCCGACGAAGGCGTCGACCTCGTCGCGCGCGGGGACCGCGGTGTCGAACGGCCACCAGTACTCGACGTCGGTGAACCCGGCCTCCCGCGCGGCGGCGGCCCGCTCGAGCAGCGGTACCTCCTTGAACAGGATCGACAGGTTGGCGACGTACGGCAGGGAGTGCCCTTCTTGTGGCATCGCGACCTCGAATTTCACTCTGCGGAATTTTTCTTTCGCATATCGAGAATAGCTGGTCCGCTGGCTCGCGGTCAACGGCGAGCGGCCGCCACTGCGGCAGGTCCGACTGCGACGGGAAGTGAGCGAGACCTGCACGAGCGGCTAGCCGAACCGCTCGCCTACGGCCCACTACGGCCGGAACCTCAGCGCCGGCCAGACCGCCTGAGCCGCGACCGAACGCCGAAGGCGCCGCGGCTCCACGAGCCACGGCGCCTTCGAGCGAACAGTTGCCGCTACCGGTTCTGGACGTGCTGCCAGCCGAAGCGTCCCTTGATGCAGAGGTTCCCGTGGGTCACCGAGCTGTCGTGCGGCGAGGTCACCTTGACGATCTCGTTGTCCTGGACGTGCAGCGTCAGGTTGCAGCCGACGCCGCAGAACGTGCACACCGTCGTCGTCTCCTGCTGCCGCGACTCGTCCCAGGAACCGTCGGCGCGCTTGTCGTACTCGCGTTTGAAGCTCAGCGCCCCCGTCGGGCAGACCTCGACGCAGTTGCCGCAGTACACGCACGCGCTGTCCGGCAACGGGTTCGAGAACTCCGTCGAGATCCGCGCGTCGAACCCGCGGCCGGCCACGCTGATCGCGAACGAGTTCTGCCACTGGTCGCCGCACGCGTCGACGCACTTGTAGCAGAGGATGCACTTCCCGTAGTCCCGGACGTACAGCTCGTTGTCCACAATGGCCGGTTGCGCCACGGTCGCCGCGTCCGGACCGAACCGCGACGGGTCGGCACCCGTCGCATCCATCCACTCGGCGACGCCCGGCGTGGTCGATAGGTCCGTCGCCGACGCCAGCAGCTCCAGAACGACCTTGCGGCTCGTGCGCGTCCGCTCGGAATCGGTGCGCACCACCATGCCCGGCTCCGCCTTGCGCGAGCACGACGGCACCAGTGTCCGGGAGCCCTCGACCTCGACCATGCAGACGCGGCAGGCGTTCGCCGGTTCGAGGGTGTCGCCGTAGCACAGCGTCGGGATCTCCTTGCCCGCCGCCGTGCACGCGTCGAGGATCGTCGATCCCTCGGGAACGCGCACGGTCGAGCCGTCCACGGTGAACTCGACCAGCCGACGGGGAATTCCGATGTCCACAAGGGTCATTGCAGCGCTCCCAACCGGTCGATGGCGGACTCGATGGCGTTCCACGCCGTCTGGCCCAGCCCGCAGATCGACGAGTCCCGCATCACCCCGCCCACCTCGCGCAGCAACGGCCGCTCCTCCGAACCGGCGGCGAGGACCCGCCGGATCGCCTCCTCCTGCCGCACGGTCCCGATCCGGCACGGGACGCACTGCCCGCACGACTCGTCGCGGAAGAACTCCGCGATCCGCAGCAGGAACCCGCCGAGGTCGGCCAGGTCGTCGAGCACCAGGACGACACCGGAGCCGAGGGTCGTCTTCGCCGCCCGCGCGTCCTCGAACGTGAGCGGCAGGTCCAGCTCGTCCGGCCGGACGAACCCGCCCGCGGCGCCGCCGAGGAGGATCGCCCGCAGCGAGCGCCCTTCCGGTACTCCCCCGGCCAAGGCCAGGAGCGAGCGCAGCGTCGTGCCGAACGGCACCTCGTAGACGCCCGGCCGTTCAACGTTGCCGCACAAGCAGAACAGCTTCGGCCCGGCCGAGGCTTCGGTCCCGATCGACCGGTACGCGACCGCGCCTTCGGTGAGGATCAGCGGCACGTTGACCAGGGTCTCGACGTTGTTGACCACCGTCGGCTTGCCGAACAGGCCCTTCTCGACCGGGAACGGCGGCTTCGTGCGCGGTTCGCCGCGGAAGCCCTCGATCGAGTTGAAGATCGCGGTCTCCTCGCCGCAGATGTAGGCACCCGCGCCGCGCCGGATCTCGATGTCGAACGAGAACCCCTTGTGGCCCATGATGTCCACGCCGAGGAACCCCCGTTCCCGGCAGACCGCCAAGGCGTTGCGCAGCAACCGCAGCGCCCGCGGGTACTCACCACGCAGGTAGACGTAGCCCTGCCGGGCGCCGATCGCGAACGCGGCGATCGTCATCGCCTCGACCAGCGCGAACGGGTCGCCTTCGAGCAGTACGCGGTCCTTGAACGTGCCGGGTTCGCTCTCGTCGGCGTTGCACACGAGGTAGTGCGGCCCGGCGGGTTGCGCGGCCGTGGCCGCCCACTTGCGCCCGGTCGGGAACGCCGCGCCACCGCGGCCGAGCAAGCCGGAGTCGGTGACTTCGCGGATCACCGCGGCCTCGCCCATGCGCAGGGCGTTGCGCAGCGCGGCGTAACCGCCGGCCGCCCGGTAGTCGTCCAAACTGGACGGATCGACCACGCCGACCCGGCGCAGCAGCCGCAGTCCGTCCTGCTGGTGGATGACCGGTGGCGCACCGTCCGAAGCGGACGGCCCGCGCCCCGCCCCCAGCACGGCCGACGCGCCGGTCGCCGGGGCGAGCAGTTCGGTGGTGGCCGGGTCGCCGGCCTGGAACGTCAGCGCCGCGGGGGCCCGTTCGCAGACGCCGAGGCACGGGCTGCGCAGCCACGTGACCCCGCCGCGCGCCTTCCCCGCGGCGCCGACGTGCTCGGTGAGGACGTCGCACACGGTGTCCGCGCCCTTGAGCCGGCAAGCCAGGTCGGTGCACACGTGCACCACGCGTTCGGGGCGCTCCTCCAGCGCGAACAGCGAGTAGAAGCTCGCCACGCCGTACGCGTCGGCGGGCGGGACGTGCAGCGCCTCGCAGATGAGGTTGAGCGCGCCCTGGCTGATCCAGCCGACCCGGTCGTTGACCGCGTGCAGCGCGGGCAGCAGCTGGTCGCGACCGCCGCCGGCGAACGCCGCGACCGCCTCCCGTTCCTCCCGGGAGGCGACGGCGTCGAGGAGCTTGAGGTCCATCGTCACACCGCCAGCTTGTCGACGCGGATGGCCGCGGCCTTGTACTCGGCGGTGCCGGCGATCGGGCAGGTCGCTTCGATGGTGATGACGTTGACGTCGACTTCGTCCGGGAAGTGGAAGGTCATGAACGCCAGCCCGGGCTTCAGGCCCTTGTCGAGCCGTACCGGCGCGACGATCTCGCCGCGGCGCGACGAGATCCGGACCAGCTCATCGGGTTCGACGCCGAGCGAACGAGCGTCCTCCGGGCAGAGGTCGAGGGTCTCGCCCTGCCGCAGCGGCGAGGGGAACCCGCCGGACTGGACGCCGGTGTTGTAGGAGTCCAGCCGCCGGCCGGTGGTGAGCCGGATGGGGAACTCCTCGGTGAGCAGGTCGACCGGCGGGCTGTGCTCGAGCACCGTGAACGGCGCCGGGCGGCCGCGCTCGGCCGGGTCCTCCGCCCACAAGCGGCCGTGCAGGAACGTCGGCTCGAGGGTGTCCTCGGAGTAGCACGGCCACTGGATGCCACCCAGCTCTTCCAGCCGCGCGTACGACATCCCGGCGTGCATCGGGGACAGCGAACGCAGCTCGTCCCAGACCTCTTCGCCGCCGGTGTAGTGCCAATCGTGGCCGAGCCGGCGCGCCAGCTCCGACAGCAGTTCGATGTCGTCGCGCGCGCCGTCCGGCGGGTCGAGGGCCTTGCGGACGCGCTGGACGCGGCGTTCGGAGTTGGTGAAGGTGCCGTCGCTCTCGCACCAGGCGGCCGACGCCGGCAGCACGACGTCGGCCAGCTGCGCGGTCTTGGTGAGGAAGATGTCCTGCACGATCAGGTGGTCCACATTGGACAGCCGCTTGATCGTGTGTTCACAGTCCGCTTCGGACTGGACCGGGTTCTCGCCGATGATGTACACGCAGGTCAGGTCCCCGCGTTCCATCGCGTCGAGCATCTGGGTGAGGTTGAGGCCCTTGTGCGGCGGGATCGACGAGCCCCACGCGGCGTCGAACTTCGCCCGGACGCCGGCGTCGAGGACGTCCTGGAAGCCCGGCAGCCGGTCCGGGATGGCGCCCATGTCGCCGCCGCCCTGGACGTTGTTCTGGCCGCGCAGCGGGTTCAGCCCGGCGCCGTAGCGGCCGACCTGCCCGGCCAGCAGCGCGAGGTTGATCAGCGCGAGGACGTTGTCGGTCCCGTTGTGGTGCTCGGTGATGCCGAGCGTCCACGACAGCTGCCCGCGGTCGGCGCGGGCATAGGTGTGGGCGAGTTCGCGGATCAGCTCGGCCGGCACGCCGGTGGTCTTCTCGGCGACCTCCAAGGTCCACGGTTCGACCGACGCGGCGAACTCGGCGAAGCCTTCGGTGGCGCGCTCGATGAACGTCGTGTTGGCGAGTCCGGAGTGGATGATCTCGCGGGCGATCGCGTGGGCCAGCGGGATGTCGGTGCCGACCTCCAGCTGCAGTTGCCGGTGCGCCCAGCTCGCGGTGCTCGTCCGCCGCGGGTCGACGACGAAGAGCTTCGCTCCCTTGTGGACGGCCTTGAGCACGTGCTGGAAGAAGATCGGGTGCGCCTCGCGGGGGTTGCCGCCCCAGATGACGATGACGTCGGCGTCCTCGATCTCCTGGTACGACGACGTCCCGCCGCCGCTGTCGAACACCCGGGCCAGCCCGGCGACGCTCGGCGCGTGGCACGTGCGGTTGCACGAGTCGACGTTGTTCGTGCCGATCACCGCGCGGGTGAACTTCTGGGCGACGAAGTTCATCTCGTTGGTCGCGCGGGCGCACGAGAACATCCCGAACGCCTCGGGGCCCTTGCTTCCGAGGGTCCGGCGGATCCCGGCGGCGGCCCGGTCGAGGGCCTCTTCCCAGGTGGCCGGCCGCAACACGCCGGAGTCGCGCACCAGGGGCTGGGTGAGCCGCACGTACGGCTCGGGGTTCCTGCGCTTCACGGGCACCTCCGGTTCAGTGCGCCCCGACGGGGACGGGCGGGTTGCTGGTGTGGTCGAGCAGCGAGATGGCGGCGTGGACGTGCCGCAGCGCCGGCGCGGGCACGCCGGTGAGGCCGGCCAGCTCCACGACCGCGCCGATGATCGCGTCGATCTCCAGGGGCTTGCCCGCTTCGAGGTCCTGCAGCATCGACGTCTTGTGGTGCCCGACGCGCCAGGCGCCGTCGATGCGCTTCTCGACCGAGACACCGGGGTCGCTGCCCGCCGCGCGGGCGATCGCGAGGGTTTCGGTCATCATCGTGGCGACGAGCGCGCGCGTGTCGTCGTGCTCGCACATCTGGGCCATGGTCGCCCGGGTCAGCGCCGAGAGCGGGTTGAAGGCGACGTTGCCCATCAGCTTGATCCAGATGTCGTCGCGCAGGCGCGGTTCGACCGGCGCCTTGAGCCCGCCGGCGATCATGGCCGCGCTGAGCACCTTGCAGCGCGCGGAGATCTCGCCGTCGGGCTCGCCGAGGGAGAAGCGGGTGCCTTCCAGGTGCCGGATCACGCCCGGTTCCTCGATGACGGTCGAGCAGTAGACGACGCAGCCGATCGCGCGCCGCAGTTCGAGCACGGCGGTCACCGAGCCGCCCGGGTCGACGGTCTCGACCCGCCGGCCTTCGAGCGGATGTCCCTTCAGGCCGTGGAAGTACCACCACGGGATGCCGTTCTGCGCCGCCACGATCGCCGTCTCCGGGCCGAGCAGCGGGGCGAGCAGGGGTCCGCAGGAAGCGTAGGAGTTGGCTTTGAGGCCCAGGAACACGAAGTCCACTTCGCCGACTTCGGCCGGGTCGTCCGTCACGTGGGGATGGGCGGTGAAGTCACCGCGCGGGCTGAGCACGCGGACGCCGTGCTCGCGCATCGCGGCGAGGTGGGCGCGCCGGGCGATCAGGTGCACCTCGGTCCCGCCGCGGTGCAGCGCGGCCCCGACGTAGGCACCGATCGCCCCGGCCCCGAGAACAGCCACCTTCATGATGTGCCTCCCTGGTCGCTCGATTGCATACAGTATCCTGGATCCACTGAGGAAACCAGGTTTTCGTGGTCGGGAGAGCGCGAGAAACTCCGACAGGGTGAGATTCTGGGATTTTGCATACCAAAACCTGTATCCTGAGCAGAGATCATCGCGTTCCTCTCCCCTTCCGAGGTGTCCCGTGAGCCAGCCCGCTTCGCCCCTCCCCGACCGCGGCCCGACCGGCCGCCGCACGGCCAAGGGCTCGCTCAGCTCGACCGCCGCCAAGCGCGTCGAACGGCCCGCGCCGCTGCGGCAGGTCGTCTACGAGGCCCTCGCCGAGCTGATCATCAACCGCACCCTCGAACCCGGGCAGCACCTGGTCGAGGCCGACCTGGCCGAGTACCTGGGCGTCAGCCGGCAGCCCGTCCGCGAAGCCCTGCAGCGGCTGCAGAGCGAAGGCTGGGTCGACCTCCGGCCCGCCCAGGGCGCGTTCGTGCACCTGCCCACCGACGAAGAGGCCGACCAGCTGCTGAGCGTCCGCGGCGTGCTGGAAGCGCATTCCGCGAAGCTCGCCGCCGGCCGGGCCACCCCCGCCGACGTGTTCCGCCTGTGGGAACTGCAGAAGGCGGGCGTCCGGGCGCTCGCCGAGCAGGACACCGAAGGCCTGGTGAGCGCCAACGCCGAGCTCCACGCGTTCATCACGGAGCTGTCCGGGAACGCCGTGCTCGCGGAGCTGATCGGCCTGGTCGACCGCCGGGTCCGCTGGTACTACACGCCGATCGCCCGGCCCCGCGGGCGCGACGCGTGGAACGAGCACGAGGAGCTGATCCAGGCCATCGCCGCCCAGAACGCCGACGACGCCGAGGCGATCATGGCCAAGCACACCGAACGGACCCGCCAGGCCTACCACGAACGTCCGGAAGCTCCCCGATCCTGATTTCGGCAGGACCGGGGAGCGGGATACCGGACTAGCCGCCCGCCGCGGCGGATGGCCGCGCCACCAGCTCGGTTTCGGCGAGCTGGTGGCGTGTCCGGCCGGGCTGGCGCAGGAACAGCGTCAGCACCGCGGACAGGAGCGCGATGCACCCGGCGAGGATGTACGCGCCGGTGTAGCCCCACGCGCTGATGACCCCCGCGGCGAGCCCGCCGCCGCCGACGCCACCGACCAGTTTCGCGCTGTAGACCAGGCCGTAGTTCGACGCGTTGTTGTTCTCGCCGAAGTAGTCCGGCACCAGCGCCGCGAACAGCGGGTAGAACGCGCCGCCGCCGAACCCGGTCAGGAACGCGAACACCATGAACAGCACCAGGTTGTGCGTGTTCCCGGCGTACAGCACGCCGAACTGCGCGCCGGCCGCGATCACCAGCACCAGCGTGAGCGTCTGCTTGCGCCCGAGCTTGTCCGACGCCCAGCCGACGACCGCGCGGCCGGTGCCGTTCACGATGGCCAGCACGCCGGCCGAGGAAGCCGCGACGAACGCGCCGAAGTGGCTTTCCTTGGCGAACGGCACCTGGAAGTTGATGCCGAACAGCGAGACGCCGCCGATGATCACCAGGCACACCCACATCAGCGGGAGCATGCCGGTCCGGATCGCCTCCATCGGCGTGAACTGGCGGACCGCCGGCGGGTTCTTCGCGAGGGTCGTCACCCCGGCCTTGCCCTTGGCCCACGTGAGCGGGTCGACCTCCTTCGGCCACCAGCTCTTCGGCGGGTCCTTGAACAGGAACCCGCAGACGCCGACGACGACCAGCATGTACAGGCCGATGCCGTCGAGCACCCCCGTGACGTTCTCGTGCCCGAGGAACGCGCTGAACAGGTAGATGAACGGCACCGAGCCGTAGGCGAACCCGCCGTTCACGAACCCGGTCCGCGCGCCGCGCTTCTCCGGGTACCACTTGCCGACCATGTTGATGCAGGTCGCGTACACGAGCCCGGCGCCGGTGCCGCCGAGGACCGAGTACCCGATGAACGCCAGCGTGAGGTTCCCGCTGTGCGCGATGGTGAAGTAGCCGATACCGCTGAACAGGGCACCGAACAGCATCGCCGTCTTCGCCGAGACGACGTTGCGTTCCCGGAGCCGCCCGGCCGGGAAGGCCACGCCGGCCTGGAACACCGCCCAGATGCTGGCCAGCCAGAACGCGTCCGACAGCGTCCAGCCGTACTTCTCTTCCAGCGTGCCTTCGACGGCGCCCCAGCCGTACTCGAACACGCTGACCGCCATCATGGCGATCCAGGGCAGCCAGACCATCCAGCTGCGTGAGCGCCCCATGATGTCCTGCGGGGACTCGCCTACCCGGTAAACTCTTCCGTTCTGGTCAGTGATCTCCTGATACGTGGCTGCGGTCATGTGAGTTCTCCTTCGTCACCGTTGACTCAGGTTCAAAGCAGGCCCGCGGCCCGCGCCCAGCGGTACTTCGCGCCGAGCACTGCCACCGGCTTCTCGGTCGTGTACGGGTACGCGACGACGCCGCGGTCGTACAAGTAGTCGCTCGCCTCCTCGACTTCGACGTCGCCGGACAGCGACGCGACAACAGGCTTGTATATCCCTTTCGCGCGGTACTCCTCGACCACTTCGGACACCAGTTCGGCGAACACCATCGGCGGGGTGACGATGGTGTGCCAGTAGCCCAGGATCAGGGCGTGGATGCGGTCGTCCTCGAGACCCAGCGCGATGGTGTTGCGGTAGGTCGAGGGCGGCTCGCCGCCGGTGATGTCGACGGGGTTGCCGGCCGCGCCGAACGGCGGGATGAACTCCCGGAACGCCGTGTCGAGGTCCGGCGGGATCTCCATCAGGCTCAGCCCGTTGTCGACGCAGGCGTCCGACAGCAGCACGCCCGAACCGCCGGCGCCGGTGATGATGACGACGTTCTCGCCCTTCGGCGTCGGCAGCAGCGGGATGCCGCGGGCGTACTCGAGCATGTCGTTCAGCCCGGGCGCCCGGATGACCCCGCTCTGGCGGAGGATGTCGTCGTAGACCTTGTCGTCGCCGGCCAGCGCGCCCGTGTGCGAACTGGCCGCCTTGGCGCCCTGCGAGGTCCGGCCGGCCTTCAGCACGACGACCGGCTTGCGCTGCGAGACCCGCTTGGCCGTCTCCGCGAACGAGCGGCCGTCCTTCAGGTCTTCGAGGTGCATCGCGACGAGCTGGGTGTTGTCGTCCTGTTCGAAGAAGGTGAGCAGGTCGTCCTCGTCGATGTCGGCCTTGTTGCCCACGCCGACGATCGAGGACACGCCCATCTTCGCCGAGCGGCTGAAGCCGAGGATCGCCATCCCGATGCCGCCGCTCTGCGACGACAGCGCCACGCCGCCCTTGACGTCATACGGTGTACAAAATGTCGCCGACAGGTTCTCCGGCGTGTAGTAGTAGCCGTAGATGTTCGGCCCGAGAATCCGCACGCCGTGCTTGCGCGCGATCGCGACGACCTCGTCCTGCAGCTCGATGTTGCCCGTCTCGCCGAAGCCGGACGGGATGAGGATCGCGCCCGCCACGCCCTTGCGGCCGGCCTCCTCCAGCGCCGCGGGGACGAACTTCGCCGGGATGGCGAAGACCGCGACGTCGACATCGCCGGGCACGTCGGTGATGCTGGCGTAGGCCTTGCGGTCGAGGATCTCGGCGGCTTTGGGGTTGATCGGGTGGATCTCCCCCGCGTAACCGCCGTTGACCAGGTTCTTCATCACCGAGTTGCCGATCTTGCCGGCTTCGGCGGACGCGCCGATCACCGCGACCGACGCCGGTTTCATGATCCGGTTCATCGAGGCGAGGATCTCCTCCTGGGTGAACCGGTGCGGGGTCTTCGCCGCGTCCGGGTCGACCAGGATCCGGACGTCGACCGCGGTGGCCCCGGTCGCGGTCGCGAGCACGGGGTTGAGGTCCACTTCGGACAGCTGGGGGAAGTCGGCGACCAGCTGCCCGAGCCCGGTGATCACGGCGGCGAGCGCGTCCCGGTCGACCGGATCCGACCCGCGGACCCCGCGCAGGATCTCCGCCGCCTGGATACCGTCGATCATGGACAGCGCTTCCCCGGTGGTCGTCGGCGCGAGCCGGAAGGTGACGTCCTTGAGCACCTCCACCAGGACGCCGCCCAGGCCGAACGCGACCACCTTGCCGAACGTCGGGTCGGTGACCGAGCCGATGATCACCTCCTGCCCCTCGGTGAGCATCTGCTGCACCTGGACGCCGACGATCCGCGCGCCGGCGTCGTACGCCTTCGCGTTCTCGACGATCTTCGTGAAGCCCGCCTTCACCGCGTCGGCGTCCCGCAGGCCGACGAGCACGCCGCCGGCCTCGGTCTTGTGCAGGATGTCCGGCGAGACGATCTTGAGCACCACCGGCAACCCGATGGCTTCCGCGTGCGTCACGGCTTCCTCGGCCGTGGTCGCCAGCCGTTCGGCGGGCGTCGGGATGCCGTACGCCTCGCAGACCGCACGCCCCTCGGGCGCGGTCAGCGAGGACCGTCCTTCGGCCGCCGCCTCGGCGAGGACCTTTTCGACCGCCGCGCGATCCCCCACGTCAGATCACCCCCGCCGCGCGGAACTTCTCGAGCTCCGCTTCGCTGTAGCCGAGCTCGGTCAGTACCTCGTCGTTGTGCTCGCCGAGCAGCGGCGACCGTTCGATCTCGACCGGCGAGTCGGACAGCTTCAGCGGGCAGCCGACGGTCTTGAAACTGCCGCGCTCCGGGTGCGCCACCTCGACGACCGAGCCGAGCTCTTCGAGGGTCTCGTCCTCGATCAGTTCCTTGGTGGACAGGATCGGGCCGCACGGGATGTTGTGGGCGTTGAGCTTCTCCATCACTTCCCACTTGGTGTGCTTCTCGGTCCACTCCTCGACGAGGGCGAACATCTTGTCCAGTTTGGACAGCCGCACCTCGGGTGTGGCCCACGCCGGGTCCTCGGCCAGCTCCTCCTTGCCGATCAGCCGCGCGAGCGGTGCCCACCCGGGTGGCTGGACGATCACGTAGATGAAGTCGTTGGGCCCGCCGGGCGCGCACTTGACCGCCCAGCCGGGCTGACCGCCGCCGGAGGCGTTGCCCGACCGCGGCACCTCGTCGCCGAACTGGTCGTTCGGGTACTCGCCGAGCGGCCCGTGCGCCAGGCGCTGCTGGTCGCGCAGCTTCACGCGGCACAGGTTGAGCACGGCGTCCTGCATCGCGACCTGGACGCGCTGGCCGCGGCCGGAGGACGTCCGCTGGTACAGCGCGGCGAGGATGGCGGCCACCAGGTGGATGCCGGTGCCGGAGTCGCCGATCTGCGCGCCGGTCGCGGTCGGCGGCCCGTCCTCGAAGCCGGTCGTGCTCATCGCGCCGCCCATGGCCTGCGCGATGACCTCGTACGCCTTGAAGTCGGCGTAGCGACCCGGGCCGAAGCCCTTGATGGAGGCGTAGATCAGCCGCGGGTTGAGCGCCGAGAGCTTGTCCCACGGGTAGCCGAACCGGTCGACGACCCCCGGGCCGAAGTTCTCCACGAGGATGTCCACTCCGGACACGAGCTTCTCGAAGACTTCCTTGCCCTCGTCGCTCTTCATGTTGAGCGTGATGCTGCGCTTGTTGGCGTTCAGCATCGTGAAGTAGAGGCTGTCGACCCCGGGCAGGTCGCGCAGCTGGCCGCGGGTGATGTCGCCCCGGCCGGGCGTCTCGAGCTTGATCACGTCCGCGCCGAGCCAGGCGAGCAGCTGCGTCGACGACGGACCGGACTGCACGTGCGTCATGTCGAGGACGCGCACGCCCTCCAGTGCCTTACCCATGCCTTGGCCTCCGCTCACTTGTACATGGTCTGGTTCATGGTTCCGGGGGCGTACACGTCGGGATCGACCCAGACGTTGATCAGCGACGGCTTCCCGGACTCCCGCGCGCGCAGCAGCGCCGGCCCGATGTCGGCCGGGTCGCGGACCTCTTCGCCGTACCCGCCGAGCATCCGCGCGAACTCGTCGTAGCGGACGTCACCGAGGGTGTTGCCGACGCGCTCGCGCGGCAGGCCGTACTTCGCGGCCTGGCCGTAGCGGATCTGGTTCATCGAGGAGTTGTTGCCGACGATCCCGACGAACGGCAGGTCGAACCGCACGAGCGTCTCGAAGTCCCAGCCGGTGAGGCTGAAGGCACCGTCGCCGAAGAGGGCGACGACCTCCTTGTCCGGGCGCGCGTGCTTGGCGGCCAGGACGAAGGGGATGCCGACGCCGAGCGTCCCGAGTGGACCGGGGTCCATCCAGTGGCCGGGCGACTTCGGCTGGACGACCTGGCCGGAGAAGGTGACGATGTCGCCGCCGTCGCCGATGTAGATCGAGTCCTCGGTGAGGAACTCGTTGATCTCGTGGACCAGCCGGTACGGGTGGATGGGGCTCGCGTCGGAGTGCTGCAGCGGCAGCCGCTTCTGCTTCGCCTTCTCCTCCACGGCCTGGAGCTCTTCGAGCCAGGTCTTGCGCGCGACGGCGCCGTTGTCGCCGCGACCGGACGCGGCCTGCGCGACGGCGGCGAGGACCTGACCGGCGTCGCCGACGATGCCGAGGTCGATGTCGCGGTTCTTGCCGACCGTGCGGTAGTCGAGGTCGATCTGGACGACGGTGGCGTCCTTCGACAGCCGCTTGCCGTAGCCCATCCGGAAGTCGAACGGGGTCCCGACGATGACGATGACGTCGGCGTTGTCGAAGGCGTAGCGCCGTGAGAGCTGGAAGTGGTGCGGGTCGCCCGGCGGCAGCGTGCCGCGGCCCGCGCCGTTCATGTACGCCGGGATGTTGAGCGTGCGCACCAGGTCGACGGCCGGCTCGGTGGCCCGCGTGGTCCAGACCTGGCTGCCGAGCAGGATCGCGGGCTTCTTCGCGTGCACCAGCAGGTCGGCGAGCTTCTCGATGTCGGCGGGGTCGCCGGCGTTCTTCGTCGACGCGCGGTAGCGGCCCGCTTCGGGGATGCGGGCCTGCTCCAGGGGTACGCGCGCGTCGAGGACGTCGCGCGGGATCTCCAGGAACGACGGTCCGGGCGCGCCGGCGTAGGCCTCGCGGAAGGCCATGCTCACCAAGTCCGCGACGCGCGCGGTGTGCGGCACGGTGGCGGCGAACTTGGTGATCGGCGTCATCATGTCCACGTGCGGGAGGTCCTGCAGGGACCCCATCTTGTGCTGGGTGAGCGCGCCCTGGCCGCCGATCAGCAGCATCGGGCTCTCCGCGCGCAATGCGTTCGCGACGCCGGTGACGGCGTCGGTCGTGCCGGGCCCGGCGGTGACCACCGCGCAGCCGGGCTTGCCGGTGATCCGCGCGTAGCCGTCGGCCGCGTGCGCCGCGACCTGCTCGTGGCGGACGTCGATGACCTGGATGCCTTCGTCGACGCAGCCGTCGTAGATGTCGATGATGTGGCCACCGCAGAGGGTGAAGATCGTGTCGACCCCTTCGGCCTTCAGCGCCTTCGCCACGAGGTGGCCGCCCGAGATTTCGGCGGGCGCGGGCTCGGCGCCGTTCGTCGCCGCGGCACTCTCCCCCGCGGTGGTGCCGGTCGTTGTCAGCGCCATTGCTCAACTCCTCTGGTCCGCCGCCGGATCTCTCTTGTCCGGCGGTGCGTACTCCGGTCCGCTCGCCGCCGCTGTCGGCGTCCGTCGAGGTCAGCGGCCTCTTCGCGGCAGACTGTAGATTGCATACCGTATGGGGTAGGCATATAGTCACTCTTCAAGCAGCCCGTGTCCAGGGCCATCCGCAGGGTTTTTCCCGGGCCTCGATCCCGCCCCGCGGACCACCACTCCACGCCCTTGCCCTGTCCCGCCACGGAAAGGACGCCCCCGCATGGACCTCTTCGAACACGAAGCGCGTGATCTCTTCGAGAAGCACGGCGTACCCGTCCCCCGCGGCCGGGTCGCCGCCGATCCCGCCGCCGCCCGGGCCGCCGCCGCGGCCCTCGGCGGCCCGGTGGTCGTCAAGGCCCAGGTGAAGACGGGCGGCCGCGGGAAGGCGGGCGGCGTCCGGGTCGTGTCCACGGCCGACGACGCCGAACAGGCCGCCGACGACATCCTCGGCATGGACATCAAGGGTCACACCGTGCACCGCGTGCTGGTGACCGAGGCCAGCGAGATCGCCGAGGAGTACTACCTGTCCTTCTTGCTGGACCGCGCCGGGCGCACGTTCCTCGCCATGGCGTCGACCGAAGGCGGGATGGAGATCGAGGAGGTCGCGGCGACCCGGCCGGACGCCCTGGTCCGCGTTCCGGTCGACCCGGTCGCGGGCGTCGACGCGGCCGCGGTGGCCGCCGCGTTCCCCGCCGACGTCCGCGGGGAAGTCGCCGGTGTCGTCGAAAAGCTGTGGGACGTGTTCGTCGCCGAGGACTGCACCCTCGTCGAAGTGAACCCCCTCGCCAGCACGTCGACCGGGATCGTCGCCCTGGACGGCAAGATCACCCTGGACGACAACGCGTTCTTCCGCCGTTCCGCGGCGTTCGACGACACCGCCGACGGCGATCCCCTGGAACGGGAAGCGCGGTCGAAGAACCTCAACTACGTCAAGCTCGACGGCGACATCGGCGTGATCGGCAACGGTGCCGGCCTGGTCATGTCCACTTTGGACGTCGTCGCGGCGGCCGCCGCGGAGGCGGGCGCGCGCGGCCCGGCGAACTTCCTCGACATCGGCGGCGGCGCGTCGGCGCAGGTGATGGTCGACGGGCTGACCGTGATCCTCGGCGACCCGCAGGTGCGCAGCGTGTTCGTCAACGTCTTCGGCGGCATCACCGCGTGCGACGCCGTCGCGACCGGGATCGTCCGGTCGCTGGAGATCCTGGGCTCCCGCGCCACCAAGCCCCTGGTGGTCCGGCTCGACGGCAACAACGTCACCGAAGGCCGGCGGATCCTCGCCGACGCCGCCCACCCCCTGGTCACTGTGGTGGCCACCATGGACGACGCCGCCCGCGAGGCGGCGAAGCTCGCGATCGCGGAGGTCTGAGCCGTGGCCATCTTCCTGGACGAGACCAGCCGGATCGTCGTCTCCGGCATCACCGGTTCCGAAGGCGCCAAGCACACCCGGCGGATGCTGGCCGCCGGCACGAACGTCGTCGGCGGCGTGAACCCGCGCAAAGCCGGGCAGCAGGTGGAGCTCTCCGGTCGTTCGCTGCCCGTGTTCGGCAGCGTCGCAGAGTTGATGGCGTCGACCGGCGCCGACGTCTGCGTGCTGTTCGTGCCGCCGCCGTTCGTCGCCGACGCGGTGATCGAAGCCGTCGACGCGGGGATCGGGCTCGCGGTGGTGATCACCGAGGGCGTCCCGGTGCACGACAGCGCCCGGCTGTGGTCCCACGCCGTCGCGGCGGGCGGGCGGACCCGCATCATCGGGCCGAACTGCCCGGGCATCATCTCCCCCGGCAAGTCCAACGCGGGCATCATCCCGGCCGACATCACCGGCCCGGGCCGGATCGGGCTGGTGTCCAAGTCCGGCACGCTGACCTACCAGCTCATGCACGAGCTGCGCGACATCGGGTTCTCCACGTGCGTCGGCATCGGCGGCGACCCGATCATCGGCACGACGCACATCGACGCCGTCGAAGCGTTCGAAAAGGACCCGGAGACGGACCTGATCGTGCTGATCGGCGAGATCGGCGGCGACGCGGAGGAGCGGGCGGCGGAGTTCGTGCGGGCCAACGTGTCGAAGCCGGTCGTCGGGTACGTCGCGGGTTTCACGGCACCGGAGGGCAAGACGATGGGGCACGCGGGTGCGATCGTCTCGGGCTCGGCGGGGACGGCGGCGGCGAAGAAGGAGGCGCTGGAAGCGGCGGGCATCCGGGTCGGCCGCACCCCGAGCGAGACGGCGGCACTGGTCCGCGAAGTGCTCGGCTGATGGAGCTGCGCCAGCTGGCGGTGGTGGTGGCGGTCGCCGAGGAGGGCGGCTTCACGGCGGCTGCGCACCGGCTGCGGACGGTCCAGTCGACGGTGTCCACCGTGGTCCGCGCGCTGGAGCGCGACCTGGGGACACCGTTGTTCCGCCGCACGACGCACCGGGTGGAGCTGACGCCCGCCGGCGAGGCGTTCCTGCCCGCCGCCCGGGCGGCCCTGGAGGCGGCCGCCCGAGCGCGGGCGGCCGTGTCGCCGGTGAGCGGCCGGGTGCGGCTGGGCGTGTGCCCGGGGTTGCTGGCGGACTGGCACCGGGCGCTGGCCGCGTTGCGGCACGTGCACCCGGGACTGGCGGTGGAGGTCCGGCAGGTCCCGGCTTGCGATGGGCTCAGGGCGGTGGCGAAGTCCACAGTGGACGTCGTGCTGACAGTGGTCGCGGCTCTCGGACCGTCCGGCGGTTCGCGGGATGACGAATCAGCCGTGTCCGGGCTGGCCACCACTCTCCTCGCGTGCGAGGAACTCGTCCTCGCCACCGCGCCCGGCGGGTCGCCGTCGGCCCCCGCCGATCTGTCCGAGCTGTCCCTTGTGGACTTCCCGCCCGGCTGGGCCGTCCGGGAGGCCGTCGACCGCGCCTTCCCCGGCCGCCGACTTTCGCTCGAGGTCGACGATCTGGGCGTGGCCGCCGGGTTGCTGCGGGCCGGGCTCGCCGCCTGCGTGCTGCCCTCCTCGGCCGCCGCGCGGTTCCCCGATCTCACTGTCCGGCGGTTCGACCGGCCGCCGCCCTGGCAGCTCGGTGCCGTGCACCGGGCCGACGTCTCCCCCGCCGTCGCCGCCGTGCTCGGTCAGCTCGGCTGAAGGCCCAGCCGGTCGGGTCGCGTGTAGACGTTCATCGACGTGCCCCGCAGGAACCCCACCAGAGTCAGCCCCAGTTCGGCCGCCAGGTCCACCGCCAGCGACGACGGCGCGGAAACCGCCGCCAGCAACGGGATCCCGGCCATCACCGCCTTCTGCACCAGCTCGAACGACGCCCGCCCGCTCACCATCAGCGCCGTCCCCGAGAGCGGCAGCCGGCCGTCGCGGGTCGCCCAGCCGACCACCTTGTCCACCGCGTTGTGCCGGCCGACGTCCTCGCGCAGGCACAGCAGCTTGCCGTCGGCGTCGAACAGCCCCGCCGCGTGCAGGCCGCCCGTCCGGTCGAACACCCGTTGCGCCGCGCGGAGTTCGTCGGGCAGCCCGGCCAGCGTCGCCGGCTCGGTGCGGAAGGGGTCCGCGGCCACCGGCCACGTCACCGTCGTCCGGACGGCGTCCAAGCTCGCCTTGCCGCACAGCCCGCACGAGGACGTCGTGTAGAAGTTCCGCTCCACTGACGCGTCCGGCGGGGCGACGCCGGGCGCGAGCACGACGTCGAGGATGTTGTAGGTGTTGCCGCCGTCGGCCGTGGCGCCGGCGCAGTAGCGGATCGAGTGGATGTCCGCGGCCGCCCGCACCACGCCCTCGCCGACCAGGAAGCCGGCGGCGAGGTCGAAGTCGTCGCCCGGCGTGCGCATCGTGATGGACAGCGCTTTCCCGGCCACCCGGATCTCGAGGGGTTCTTCGACGGTCAGCGTGTCCGGCCGCGCGGTGGGCACGCCGTCGTGGACGCGCAGCACGCGGCGCCGGCTCGTCATCCGCCCCACGTCAGGCCGCCGGCAGCAGCGACTTGGGGCGGCCCGGCTGGGTCAGCCGTCCGGAGAGCACCGCACCGGCCAGGCTCAGCACGCCCGCCGCGGCGAAGGCGCCGACGAACCCGTGCGACGTCACGACGAGCGCGGCGAGCCCGATCCCGACCACCGCGCCGACGGCCTTGGCGGAGTAGAGGATCCCGAAGTTCTGCGCGGCCGATTCCTCACCGAAGTACTCGCGCACCAGGCCGACCAGCAGCGTGTAGCAGCAGCCGTTGCCGAGCCCGGCGAGCGCGACACCCAGCAGCAGCCCGACGGCGTGCCGGTGCTCGCCCGAGTAGAAGAGGACGAACTGGGCGACCCCGCCCGCGAGCAGCGCGAACCGCAGGATCCGGTGCCGCCCGAGCCGGTCGGCGAGCCGTCCGATGAGCACCCGCCCGCTGCCGGTCGCCGCGGCGAGCAGCGCCAGCGCCGCCGCGGCGAGCCCGGGCCCGCTGCGCTCGGCGACGAACGTCGCGAGGTAGGCGAGGTCGAACAGCAGCACGGCGGCCGCGAGCACGACGACCAGGTACAGCGCGAGGGTCGTCCCGCACCGGAACAGCTCGGCCGGCCGGTAGTGGCGGACGGCCGGGCGCCGGTTGTGCGCACGGTCGAGAGCCCACGCACGCGGCTCGGGCGTCGCGGGCCACCAGTGCCGCGGCGGGTACCGCAGCAGCCAGGCGCACCCGGCGATCACGACGAGGACGACGGCCGCGGTGACGTCGAGGAGCACCGGCCGCGCGGCCGGCAGGGCGGCGGCGAGCACGACGAACGGCACGCTGCCGTAGGCGAACGCGCCGCTCACGACGCCCGCGCTGGGCGCGGTGCGGTCCGGGAACCAGGCCAGCACCGCGCCGACGCAGGTCGCGTAGACGAGGCCGGTGCCGAGCCCGCCGAGGACGGAGTAGCCGAGGAAGACGGTGAGCAGGCTGCTCGCGTGGCCGAGCGTCACGAGCCCGGCGGCGCAGAGCACGGCGCCGGCCGCCATCGCCGCGGGTGCGGGGAGCAGGCCGCGTTCGCGCAGCCACGCTGTTGGAAAGGCGGCCCCGGCCTGGCAGATCGCCCAGACCGCGAGCGAGAGCGCGATGGTCCCGAACGTCCAGCCGTGCGCCCGGGTCAGCGCGGGGACGAGCGCGCCGAAGCCGTACTGCTGCACGCCGGCGGCCAGCATCGCCGCCGCGGCCAGCCAGGTGATCCACGTCCGCGGCCGCCCGAGCAGCTCCCGGTCGGACTCGCCGACGCGGTACCGCCGTCCGTAGACGTCCCGGAGCTCGCGGACCTCGGCCATCGTGACCACCTCGTCCTCGACTGAAGATTGTATGCAGTATGGAGTAGTCTGAGTGTGCGCTCGAGGGGATCGAATGTCCAGGGGAAAGCGCTTCGCGACCGAGAGGCCCGAGGGGGCGAGAAGTTAGGCGGCCCGGTGGCCATCGAGGGAGGAGGCGGCCACCGGACCGTGCTCCGGCGCGGTACCGGCCGCCCGGAGCACTGACAGTCTGGCGATCGGAGCCACCCTCCGACAAGCTTTACCGGCCGGGAAATGTCCGCGCGCCGCGGCTTCGTCGCGCCAGGTCGACGGCGCGTGACCGCCGACTACTCATAGGACCGGGTTTCGCGAAGATCCACATGCGACGGAGAGAATGCGCCGCGGTGGGACAGAACGGCTGGGACAGTCACGGACGAGGGTCAGGTCACCTCTGTCGACGAACACGGTCAGCGGCGGGACATGCGTTCAGCCGGGTGGGGACAACGCGCGGCGGCCCGATTGGCGAACACCGCACGGCATGCGAAGAGCGAGCCGCGGACGGTCGGTCCGACTCAGCCTGCCCGCGAACACCATCTGGCACGCGAGATCCCAGCCGTGGCCGACCCGGCGTGCCCGACAAACACAGCCCGCCCGGCGAAGGCTCAGCCGTGGCGCGCCGATTCGGCCGCGCAGGCCAAGAACTCCGGCCCGCCGGCCCCATTTCGCGCGCCGGGAGCTCCCCTGCTCCGGGCGCGCGAAACCGGCCTGTCGTCCGGCAGCCCGATCCGGGCGAGGGGCATTCCCTCCCCGGCAACCGGTTCCGGCGTCAGGCCTTCTTGCGCGTCGCGCGCTTGCGCGCCGGCTTGGCCTCCGCCGGCTCGGCCGCCGCGGCCTGGTCGGCCTCGAAGCCCGCGATGATCTCGCTCGACAGGCGGCCGCGCTCGGCGACCTCGTAGCCGTTCGCCTGCGCCCACTCGCGGATCTGCCGGTTGCGCTCGCGGTCGGTGCCCGAGCCCGACGGGCCCGACAGCGACTGACCGGTCGCGAGGCGCACCTTGCGGCCGCCGGTCCGCCGCGCCGCGGCGACGTAGCGGGCGAGTTCGTCACGGAGCGCGGAAGCGTTGCCCTCGGACAGGTCGATTTCGTACGTCACCCCGTCGAGGCTGAAGGGGACGGTCTGCGAAGCCTCGCTCCCGTCGAGGTCGTCCACCATCTCGACGTGCACCCGTTGCGCCATGGTTCGTCGTTCCTCATCTTCTCCAGAACACGGTCGGACAGACCCTAACCTGTCGAATCCCGTCCGGCACGCGCGACACCCGTGAAGCGTCCACAATGGCCGCCCGGGCGACCGCGTCGCCCTCGTCCAGAGTGACCGCAACCGAGCTGAAATGCGCGCCATCTTGTCGAAGATTTGTATTTGTGATATGCTTGGAATCGAATCGGTACCGTAGCCGCATGTCCACCGCCGACTTTCCCGGTATTGCTCCCGGCATCAGCCGGACCGCCTTCACCGCGGCCGCCGCACGTGCCGCACATTTGCTCGTCGACGCCGCGCCCGTCATCTTCTCCGACCCCCTCGCCGCGCCGCTCCTCGGCCGGCACGCCGAAGAACTCCTGGCCTATCACCACCTCCACGGCACGCATCCCGTGCTGGCCGGCGCCCGCGCCCAAGCGGCGTGCCGCAGCCGGTTCACCGAAGACCGGCTCCTCCGCGACAATTCCGGTATAGACCAGTATGTGATTCTCGGCGCCGGGCTGGATTCGTTCGCGTATCGGAGCGTACCCGGCCGATTCCGGGTGTTCGAGGTCGACCGGCCGGCGACCCAGGCCGGCAAACGGGAACTGCTCGAGCGCGCCGGCGTCGCCGTGCCCGCGTCGGTCACCTTCGTCCCGGTCGACTTCGAAGCCGATCCGCTCCGGGAACGGCTCGTCCAGAGTGGACTGGACCCGTTTCGCCCCGTGTTCGTCAGCTGGCTCGGTGTCACCATGTACCTGACCCGGAAGGCGATTCTCACCACATTGACGGATCTCGGCGGTTTCGCACCCGGATCGGAAATCGTGACCGATCACCTGCTTCCGGCGGAACTGCGGGACGCGGCCGGAAACGGCTACGCCGAAGCCGTCGCCCCGGTGGCGGCGGAACAGGGCGAGCCGTGGCGCACGTTCCTCTCCCCCGCGGCCGTGGCCGATCTCCTGCGCGAGGCCGGGTTCGAAGTCGTCGAACAGGCCGGCCAGCGCGACAGCGTCCCCGCCGAGCTGTGGAACCGCACGGACGCGCTGCGCCCCGCCGCGCTTTCCGCACTCGCCCACGGCCGCATTCCCGGGCCGCCCGGAAAAACCGCCGCCGGAAGCTGACGGGATTTCGCCCGTCAATCCGGCAGCAGTGGCACTTCGAGGTCGTCCGGGCGGCCGAGCAGGATCGCCCGGGTGACCGCCGCCTTGCCGAAGCGGTCGCGCACCGCGTCCAGCGCCGTGTCGAGCTGGGTCGCCCGCTGCCGCTCGAACGGCAGCGCCAGCTGGAACGGGTCTTCGTCGGCCAAGTTGGACAGCGCGGCGCCGAGCAGCGTCAGGCCGCGGTCGGAGATCATCGGCAACGCCGCCACGAGCAGCTCGCGCGCCGCGGCGAGCAGCTCGCCGGTGCCCGCGGTCGGGTCGTTGAGCGTGTGCGAGCGGGTGACCCTGGTGAAATCGGCGAAGCGCAGGCGGATCGTCACCGTCCGGCAGACGCGGCGGGCGGCGCGCAGCCGGCGGGCGATCCGGTCGATGAGCGCCACGAGCACGACGTCGAGCTCCGCCGGCGTCCGCCTGCCGCGGCCGAGAGCCCGCTGGGCGCCGATCGACCGGCGCCGCCGGCCGACCTCGACGCGGCGCGGGTCCCGGTTGTGCGCCAGGTCGTGCAGGTGCCCGCCGGCGGCCCGGCCGAGCATGCTCACCAGGTCGACCGGCTCGGACGCGGCCAGCTGGCCGACCGTCGTGATGCCCCGCGCGCGCAGCTTCTCGGTGGTGACCTTGCCGACGCCCCACAGCGCGCCGACCGGCAGCGGGTGCAGGAACTCGAGCTCCGCGTCGTGCGGGACGACGAGCAGGCCGTCCGGCTTGGCGACGCGGCTGGCGACCTTGGCGAGGAACTTCGTCCGCGCAACCCCTACCGTGATCGGCAGCCCGGCGCGCTCGGCGACGGCGGCGCGCAGCCGTTCGGCGATGTGACTGGGCCGCCCGCCGATCCTCGTCAACCCCCCGACGTCGAGGAAGGCTTCGTCGATCGAGAGGCCTTCCACCCACGGCGTGGTGTCGTGGAAGACGTCGAAGACGACCTTGCTCGCGGCCGAGTACGCCGACATCCGCGGCGGCACGACGACGGCGTGCGGGCACAGCCGCCGGGCCTGCGCGCCGCCCATCGCGGTGCGCACGCCATAGGCCTTGGCCTCGTAACTCGCGGCCAGGACGACCCCGCCGCCGACGATCACCGGGCGCCCCTTCAGCGCCGGGTCGTCGCGCTGCTCGACCGACGCGTAGAACGAGTCGAGGTCGGCGTGCAGGATGGGCCCCTCGGGGACGGTCATAGAACATATGTTCGCATACGCGGGGGCTGAAGTCCGCTGTTCCGTCCGCCGCGGAACCCCTGCCGCTGGACGAAACTGAGCGTTTTCCCGGTTGTCGCCGCGCTGTTGCCCCGGTCACACTCGACGGATCGATTCACCCGACCACTGGGGGCGACATGTCCGAGAAGTGCCGATGCGGCGACCACCACGCGTGGGCCAGCCCGAATCCCGACGACCGCCCGGCGGCGGCGAGACAGCCGCTGCTGGCGTCGACGCTGGCCGGTGAGGACCGCGACGAAGACACGGGCCGCCTCGACCCGACCGACCGGGTCACGTGCCGCACGCACCGCCGCTGGCTGCACGACTGCGTGGCGTCGCCGGTCCACACGAACCCGGCGATCGGGTACCGCTGGTGCCGCCGCTGCGACCACCAGGCGCTGGTGGCGGTCGACGAGCTGACCGGCGAGGTGGCGATCCACTGCGGACTGTGCGGGCGCAGTCCGCGGAGCCGGGCGAACCTGGAGTTGGTGGAGTTGTGCCGGCGGAGTTTGGCGTTGGCCCGCTCGGGGCGGTTCCCGGAGTCCGCTGCGGCGTGATTGCCGCGGCACGACGGTTGCCGGATCCCACGGTCGCGTGACCGCCGCCTTGCCGGGGATAGTCGGCCCCGCGAGAGCTGCCAGGCCGCGGCTGACTGCCGCCGCGTCGCTGCCATGATGCTGGGGTGCCCGAAACCGGAACCACCGCGCTGGTAATCCTGCTGCCCGCCGCCGAGCCCGCGCTTACCGCGGCCCGACGGGTCGATCCCGGCCTGGTCCGGCCCGGGTTGCCCGCTCACGTCACCGCGTTGTACCCCTTCCTTCCCGACGCCTCGTTGAGCGATGAGGTCTTGGCCGCCGTTCGGTCGCTTGCCGCCGGCGTTTCGCCTGCCTCCGTCGAACTGTCCGAGGTTCTCGTGGCGCCGGGTTTCCTGGCGCTTCCGGCTCCGTCGCTCCAGGGGATCACCGATGCGGTTTGTGACCGCTGGCCGGACGTTCCGCCCTACGGTGGCCGGTTCGGACCTCGGCCGCCCGCCCACGTCACCGTGGCGATGGGCGGTGACGACGAGACCCTCTCGCGAGTGGCCACCGACGTCCGGCCGCTGTTGCCGGTGACCGGCCGGGTCGAAGCGCTGCAGCTGGTCGCGTTGACCGAGCGTGGGTGGGAGCCGCGGCTGGAAGCGCCGTTCGGCGGTTGAGCGGCGCGGCGTAGCCCCGCTCACCTCGCCGGGCTGGACACCTCGCCGACCGCGGTGCCGTCCAGCTTCCGGTACGCCTGCGCGATCGCCCGCAACCGCGCGACGTCAGCGGCGAACGGCTCCGCCTCCGCGGCCGACGGCGGCTCCCCCTCCCCCGGCTCGTCCGGAAGGTCACGCACCAACCGCGCGGCCGCGGCGGCCGGCAGCTCCGGCGTCACCCCCGCCAGGATCAACCCGTCGTTCGTCTCGCTCATCGCCGTCAACAACCGCTCCCGGCGCGACGGCCCGCCCGGGTCGATGCGGACGATCTCCGGGAACCGCCGCGTCAGATGCGTCCGCAGCGGCCGAAGCAGGCGAAGCGTCTTCGCGTCGCGACGACCGGCCACCAACCCCGGCACCGACGGGATCGTCAGCCCCACCACGATCAGCAGCACCGACACCGCCGGGAAACCCACGTCGAGCGTGCACGGCAGCGTCGAAAACGGCCCGCGGCACAACGCCTTCACTGGGTGCTCCGCCTGAAGAGCACCGATCGTCGCGACGACCTTGCCCGCGAGGTAGGCGACCGCGAACGCCGACGCCAGCAGCAACAACGTCAACCCCGCGCGCAGCGCGCCGCCGCTCGCGCGGATCGTCACCGCCGACACCACGCCGATGTCGAGCACCGCGAACCCGAGGTAGACCGTGTACACGAAGACGTAGACGACCAGTGTCGGGTGCGTGCGGTACAGCTCGTCGAACACGCCGATGCCGCGTGGCAGCCCCGCCGTGCTGAAGAACATCGCCGTCAGCAGGACCAGCGCGACGCCCAGCGCGCCCAGCCGGAGCCGGCCGCCGCGGTCGCGGGTGCCGCTGATCTCCGCGACCGTCAGGCCGATGCCGTACGCCGCGACCATCGTCGCGAGGTTCGACAGCAGCCGGCCGAGGCTCGGGTAGAGCTCGCTCTCGACCAGCTGCGCCCGGTTGGACAGGAAGCAGAACGCCGCCCCCAGCGCGATGAGCGAGACGGCCAGCCCGGTCCCCGCGCCGGTGCGCCGGGCGCGGACCGCGCGCCAGATCCCGACCGCCAACGCGAAGAGCCCGACCCCGACGAACAGAATGTCGATCACGAGACGGCACTATCCCAGGAGTGCCGCCAGCCGCCTAGCCTGATCCGCCGCCCGGCCGGACGCGCCCGGCTGAACGGCGGGCGGCTCGCTCGTCGCGGCGCTCATCAGCAGGACGGCGATCAGCTCGGCCTCGTACTCGTCGGTGCCGGTCGTCACGCGGGTGAGCAGGTGGGACAGCGCCTGTGGCGCGAGGTCCGGGGCCAGCTGCGCCGCTTCGGACTCCGACATCTGGCAGGTGCCCGTGTGCGCGCACAGCATGTGGGCGAGCTCGTGGGCGATGATGTGGTCCTGGTGCAGCGCCGACGTGTGCTCGACGTACGCGATCAGGTCGTAGTCCGGGCGGGCCTGCCACGCGCCGGACGGGCGGCCGGGCCGGTATTCGATTGCGACGAGGTCGATCTCGCGCCCACGCCACGTCTCGAGGCGGTCGACCCAGGCGTTCATCGACCACGGGCGCGGCACCGGAACGGCGGCGAGCAGCGCGCGCACCCGCTCGCGGGCGGCGGCCCGGAGGTCCGTCAAGCCGCGCTCGTCGATGTGCCCTCCCCGGTCACCGGGCGCCAGCCGGGTGCACCGGGGCGCGATCACGGACGAGGTCATCGTAGCCGACCGCGCGCGGTCACTCCGGCTTCCGGCGCCGGCCCTCGCGATGCCGGGTTTCGTCGTAGCCGGCCAGCTGGTCGAGCAGCGCCGTCACGGTTTCGCGGTCGCGCGGCGAGAGCCGCATCGCGCGCTGCGCCAGGTTGCGGGCCTCGCTGTCGCGCCACGCCACGACGTCTTCGACCTGGCGGTCGACCTGCCCGGCGACCTCGTCGTCGAAGAAGTACGTCACCGGCACGCCGAAGAACTGCGCGAGAGCCTGGATGTGCGAGCGCTTCGGGTCCTTGCGCGCGCCGACGGCGAGCTGCTGGACGTGCGTCGCCGACATCGTCACGCCGGTCTGCTCCGCGACGCCGTGCGCGATCTCCCGGTAGGAGTACGGCTTGCGGTCCGGCGGGTGCACGGTCGCGATCAGGTGCCCCAGCCGTTCCGCGAAACTGCGCTCGTCGCTCACCACACACCACCTTCGGCCAGGAAACGTGACAACCGTCAGCCTAGCTGTTCCGAAAACTTGACACAGCCTGTCCCGGAAAGACTACGATACTCCCGTTCGGTGTTTCGAAAACAGGACACCGGACCCCGGGGTGGCGCAGCGGCCGCGGGGTGCCGTCACGTGGTCGCTGGGGGTGGCCACGCGCCCCACCCTGTTCCCGTCGCGCCACCCCGCCTCAGCCGGCGCCCATGGCCGTGGCCAGCTTCGCGAGGTCGTCGCGCAGTCCCGGCACGGCGTCGTCGGCGACGCAGCCGGTGGAGAACTCGATGTAGAGGTCGTCGTCCTCGGGGATGTCGACCTCGAAGTCGACGTCGTCCGGGCCGACCCGCTGGAGGTACTGGTCCGGGTCCATTCCGGCCGCCTGCCGCAGCCGCGCTTCCACGGCGCCCGCCTGCGCGGTCCGGCCTTGCAGCTTGAGGTGCAGGTCGGCGGCGCCGGGGTCCGGGCCGAGGATGAGGTCGTTGGCGCGGTCGCAGGGCCATTCGCTGAAGTCGCGGGCGACACCGGGGAGCGGCGCGAAGCCGGACCGGCCGGCGGTGAGCTGCTTGATCGCCGCCGACGTCGGCCCGGATGGGTAGGGGCCGCGGTCGAGGGACTGGTCGAGCAGCTGGAGGCCGAACCAGGTGCCGAAGAACAGCCAGATCCCGAGCCCGAAGGCCAGGAATCCGCCGCCGACGCCGAGGCGGGGCGAGTGGTCGCGCGCGTAGGCGGCGGGATCGACGCCGTGCCGGACTTCGAGGTCGGGTCGCTTGTCGTGCAGGGCGGCGAGGAAGGTTTCGGCGGTCCGGTAGTCGCGCCACCGGGCCCGCACCCGGTCTTGCCCGGCGCGGAATTCGACGACCTCGCGATCGAAGTCGCCGGACGGCCGCAGCGCGACGATCAGCCCACCGATCAGCGAGGTCGGGAGCCAGAAGGCGAGCCAGAACGGCTTGGCCGACACGCTCCCGCGCCGGACGTCGGTGATCGCGGCGTACGGGACCGGGGTCCGGTCGAAGGCGAGGCCATCGGGGCCGAAGGTCGCTTCGGGTGGCCAGGTGCGCCCGAGCAGCCAGGCGACGACGGCGACGAGGAGGTCGAGCGCCACCCCGATCCAGAAGAAGCCGTTCGGGAGCGACGGTGATGCCGTCGCCGTGCCAGGCGGCGAAGGCCAGCGCGACTGCGACAAGGACCCAGGTCCAACGGCGGGCGCGGGAGAGCGGGACCACTCGGGTCGTCGTGTCCGCCATGGCCGGGAGCGTAGGGGGCCGCGAAGGTGGGGTGGCCCGGTAAAAGTACCGCCGTGGCAAGGGACTTCGGCCGACGGCGGCCGGACGCGGGAGAGGGAATCGGCCGGGCCGCGCAGGAGACATCGCGAGAGGCCGCCGAGCCCTTCGCGCGGCTGGAGAGCCATTGCGCGCGAGCTGCAGGGCGACCTGCGCGACTCGCCTGGGCCGCCGGGCAGCCTCACCTGGCGTGGCACATGGCCGCGCAGCCATCGCGCGTCACCGGCGACTCGCGCGGCCACCTCTCACATAAGCGGGCGGGCCATCAAACCGGCTGGGCATCTCCTTTCCGCTCCCCCGCCAGCAACCGCCGCAGGGCGGCTGGTGTCGCTCCTGTGTGGTCGCGGACCGTCCTCGTCAAATGGGCCTGGTCCGCGAAACCCAGCTCCGCCGCCAACCTGGCCAGCTCCCCCTCCCCCGCCTCCAAGCGATCGAGCGCCCGGCCGACGCGCACCCGATTCCGGTAGCGCGTCAGCGAAACCCCGACCTCACGCGGAAACGCCCGGCTCAACCGATACGGCGAAACCCCCAGCGATTCGGCCAGCGGAAACAATCCCACCGCGCAAGGATCGTCCGAAGCGATCGCCTCACGGGCGCGCGATACCAACGTGCCGTCGTCACCCCGGCCGCCGGAGGCGGGGGTCGGCGCCGATGCCGCCTGGGTGATCGCGCGGCCCACCAGTTCCAGCAGACCCTCCGCCAGCGCGTAGTCCGGGTCCGCCGCCGACGTCACCACCCGGCGGTGGGCCAGGTCGAGCCGGCCGTCGACGTACACCGTCGGGCGGATGGCCGCAGAGCCCGCCAACCGGTCCCAGGCGGCCTCCCCGAACGTCACCGACGTGCACACGTCCCCGCCCGCCGGGTGGGCGAACCGCTCCTCGTCCCCCGGTGCGGCCAGGTATCCCACCGCCGAGTCGGTGTCCGCCACGATCCCGCGCGCGTCGCGGTGGAAGCGGCCGCGGCGGACGAGCACCATCCGGTGGCCGTCCGCCACCTCCGGCGGAGACCAGCCGACATGGTCCTCCGCGCACTTCACCACGCTCACCGCGTACCCCGGGCGGGCCGCGACTTCCACCGCTTCCAACACGATCGCCGACGCTACGCCGGGGGTCCGACAGTTTCCGCAAGGATCTTCAAGACCGCGGCCCGGCGCACCCGGAAGGGTGACCACCGAACGAAAGGAGTCGGGAAATGCCCGCGGAACTCACCACCATCGTCCTCGACTGCGCCGACCCGGCCGCGCTCGCCGCGTTCTACGCCAAAGCCCTCGGCCTGGAGGTGACCTACGAGGACGACGACACCGTCCAGCTCGGCGTCCTCGGCTTCCAGCGCGTCGCCGGCTACCGGGGACCCTCCTGGCCGGACGACGCCAAGCACGCCCACCTCGACCTCCGCGTCGGCGACCTCGAAAGCGCCGTCGCGGAGTTCGAGGCGCTCGGCGCCACCAAGCCGGGCTTCCAGCCCGGTGGCGCCGACTGGGTGGTGCTCGCCGACCCCGAAGGTCACCTCTTCTGCCTGATCCCGGCGTGACTCACCGGCGGTAGACGCCGAACTCGTACAGCGAATAGCCGTACGCGCTGCCGCGCTGGGTCGCGGACATCCGGACGTACCGGGCGGTGTCGGCGATCGCGAGGTCGTCGGCGCCGCCGTCGCCGGACGTCGTCGCGTACACCGTCCGCCAGTTCGCCGCGTCGTCGCTGACCTGGATCTCGTAGGCCTTCCCGAAGGCGGCTTCCCAGATCAGCTGGACGTGGTCGAACGCCTGCCGGCTGCCCAGGTCCACCTGCAGCCACTGCGGATCGGCCCACGCGCTCGCCCAGCGCGTCGCGGTGTCGCCGTCCGTGGCGGCCTGAGGCGGGTAGGGCGCGCCGGGGCCGTCGGCCTGGTAGGTCGACGCCGTGGTCGCCTTGCCGCGGGCCAGGTTCGTGCCCGGCACCGGCGGGGCGACCACGCGCAGCGACCGCGTCTCGATGCCGACGTTGCCGTGGCCGTCCCGGGCGTAGAGGTAGATCTTCCAGACGCCCAGCTGCTGCGGCGCGGTCACGGTGAACGGGCCGGTCCCGGTGAACTGCGCCGGGATCAGGCCGGCGGCGCCGTTGATGTACTTGCTGTTGTAGCCCATGGTGTAGGTGATCGGGTCACCGTCCGGATCGGACACGTTCGCCGTGACGGTGAACGTCGAGCCGGCCGGGACGTCGGTGACGCGGCTGAGGTTCATCGACGAGATCACCGGCGGCGTGTTCCCGCCCGTCTGTCCACTGTAGAGCTTGCGGACGGCGTACCAGGAGAGCCGCTTCTCGTTGCCCGTGGTGATGTTGAACCAGACGCCGCCGAAGTCGCCCTCGGTGCCGTAGTGGAACAGCGTCGCGCCGAGCGCCACGCCCGGGTGGGCCAGCACGCAGTTCCAGGCGTTGACGTAGCCGTCGCGCTTCTGCTGGTCGGTCGGTTCCGTCGGCACGCCGTTGACGTCGTTCGGGACTTCCCACTCGCCGGCCGGGCCGGTCTCGGTGATGATGTACGGCTTCGTGTAGCCGCCCGCGAGCCAGTCCTGCTTCACCTGGCAGACCTGGGCGTAGGAGTTCACGGAGTAGAGGTCGAGGTTCGGCGCGTACGCCTTGTAGTACGGCCACGCGCCGGTCCACGCGTCGGTCGAGGTGACCGGGTGGTTCGCATCGATCGCGTGGATCGCCTGCGCGGCCTGGTCGACGAAGCGCGTGTAGGCGATCCGGTTCTGCTCCAGCAGCGTGCCGGAGTAGCAGTTCTGCATCCCGAGGATCGACTCGTTGCCGACGTTCCACATCAGCACGCCGGCGTTCGCCTTGTACGCGGTGACCCACTTCTGGATCTCGGCGAGCATGGTGTTCTTGTAGTTCGTGTCGGTCGTGTAGTCGACGCAGCCGCCGCTGCCCGGGCCGCCGCCGGGTTGCAGCCAGAAGCCGGCGACCACCTTGATCCCGTTGGCCGCGGCGGCGTCGAACAGCGGCTGGCTGCTGCCGTCGGTGCCCCAGGTGCGGACGGTGTTGACGCCGATCGAATGCAGCTCGGGCATCCGGGACGCCGCTTCGCCGACCGGCGGGCCCCAGGTCAGCCCCTTCACGATCCACGGCTGGCCGTCGACGCTCAGCTGCCAGTTGCCCTGGCTGCCGGTCACCTTCGTGACGCCGGGGCCGCCCGGGGACGACGTGCCCGGGGTGCCGCTGACCTGGAACTCCCAGAGCGAGTAGCCGTAGCCGCCGACGCGGTGGGTGCCGTAGAAGCGGACGTAACGGCCGTGGCCGGTGACGGCGAGGTTCTGGACGCCGCCGGTTGCGGTCGTCGTACTGTATACAGTCTGCCAAGTCGCGGCGTTGTCCGAAACCTGGATTTCGTACGCGGTCGCGTAGGCGGCTTCCCAGTTCAGGGTGACCTGGCTGATGTCGGCGGGCGCGCCGAGGTCGACCTGCAGCCACTGCGGGTCGCTCCAGGCGCTCGCCCAGCGGGTGCCGGCATCGCCGTCGACGGCCGCCGACGCGGGGGTTCCCGCGCCTTCGCTGCTCGACGCCGTCGCGGGTCTGCCCTGGGAAAGCAGCGTGGCGGCGTGCGCCGGGGCGGGGCCGGCGAGCAGCCCCAGCAAGAGCAGGGCCACCAGCGCCGGGACGGCACGGAGGAACGACGGTCGGTCCACGATGACTCCCGTACGACAGGGGAACAGAGATTGGAGAGCGCTCTCCGCCGCGCTCGATGGTTCGGCACGCGCCCCCGCGTTGTCAAGATTCGCCCGCGAACCCGACAATGACTGTCCGACGGGCGATCCGGGTGCTCCTTGACAGGGCCGCGGCCGGGTGCGCATGCTGTGGGAGAGCGCTCTCCCATCCTTGGCACCTCACCGTGGAGGACCCTTGGCACCGAAAATCGCGCTCCTCGCCTGCACCGCCGCCACCGTGCTGGCAGGCGCCTTCCTGACCACGGCCACCTGGTCGCCCGCCGGAGCGGACGACCTGGTGACCCACCACGAGTTCCAGGTCAACTGCTCCCCCAGCCACCACCAGCCGGACGACCCGATCGTCTTCCCCGGACTCCCCGGCGCGTCGCACGACCACACGTTCCTCGGCAACAAGACCACCAACGCGGCGACCACCCTGCAGTCGCTGCAGGGCGCGGGCGTCGGCAACACGACGTGCCTGGCGCCGGACGACCTTTCGGCGTACTGGTTCCCGACGGTCTACAACGGGAACCAGGTGGTGCTGCCGAACTTCGCGCAGGTCGTCTACTACAAGTCCGGCATCCTCGACTACACGAAGGTCGTGCCGTTCCCACCCGGCCTGCGGTACGTCGCCGGGAGCGTCACGGCGACGCAGGACGACTTCCAGCACGCGCCCGGCGCGATCGAGGGCTGGGAGTGCGGGGACAGCTTCCACAACTGGGACATCCCCGTCCAGTGCGTGGCCGGCAGCCAGCTCAACATCCGCTACCAGGCGCCGAGCTGCTGGGACGGCGTCCACCTGGACTCGGCCGACCACAAGAGCCACATGGCGTACCCGGACCGGGCGACGCTGACGTGCCCGGCCGACCACCCGGTGGCGGTGCCGATGCTCGAGTTCAAGATGGCGTTCCCCGTCAGCGGGGACATGTCCGGCGTGCACCTGGCCAGCGGGCGCGGGTACTCGTGGCACTACGACTTCTTCAACGCGTGGGACCCCGAGACGCTGGCGGCGCTGGTGACGCACTGCATCAACGGCGGCCTGCAGTGCGACCCGCGCGGGTTCGACCTCTACAAGCCGGACCGCGGCACGGTGCTCGGGCCGAACTACCGGCTGCCCGGCCGTCCTTGAGACGGCCGTTCCTGGGGGCGGCGGTGGTGGCGCTGATCATGGGCGGTTGCGCCACCACCGGCCCCGCCCCCACCCCCGCCGCCTCGCCCTTCAACCCGACCGATGTGGCGTGGCTGCAGCTGGTGGTGCCGATGACCGAGAACGCGCTGGCGGCCGCCCGGCTGGCGCCGTCGCACGCGGGCAGCCCGGCTGTGCGCGCGGCCGCGGACTCGGTCGCGGCACCGTCGGAGACCTTGCTGACGCGCTTGACGGCGGCCCGCGACCGGGCGGGCCTCCCGGCCGCCGATGTCCACAGTGGACACCGGATGCCGGGGATGGTCACGGCGGCCGACCTGGTGGCCCTGCGGACCGGGAACGGCCCGGAGTTCGACCGGCGCCTGGTCGCGTTGCTGCGGGCCCACGCGGCGCAGCTGGTCGTGCTGGCGAAAGGTGAACAGACCTCCGGTGGCGACGCGGCCACCCGGGAGCTGGCCGGTGAGGTCGGCACCGAAGGGGCGCGGCAGGAGAAGGTGCTGACCGGCCTGGACTGAGCCGGCGGAACGCGGGCGACGACCGGCGAACCGACGCGGGGAACACGACTCGGCCCGAGCCGAAGCCCGGGCCGTGGGGGCCACCTCCCCACAGGGTGGCCGAGCCGGCGCCGTCGGGGTCACCACCCCACGTGGTGACCCCGACGGCATTCACCGGCTCCGCCCGCCGGCAGCTCTCAGTACGTGACCGTCACCGGGCCCTTCCCGCCCTGGGCCGTGACCGTCAACGTCTGCGTCGCCGCGTCCCACTTCCAGCTCTGCGAAGGCGCCCAGCCCTCGCCGACCCGGACCCGCGACGGCGCCGACGTCACGCCGAGGAACTTCACCGTCCACTCGCGCGAAGCGACCTGCGACCGGCCCCGGGACGGCTCGACGGTCACCGTGTGGGTGCCGCGCCGCTCCGTGTACGTGATGCAGGTCGTCGAGCTGTGCTTCGACGAGCTCCCGTCGTCCTCGTACAGCGAGAACGAACCCGACGCCCCGGGCGCCACCGTGACCGTCGCGCGGTCCAGCGGGTTCTGGACGTCGTTGGTCACGTCCGCCGTGCGGGTCACCGTGATGCCGCCCGCGCGGACGAAGACCGGCATCGTCCCGAGGTCGGAGGTCACCTGCTGGGTGCTCCCGCCCTGGTAGACCTGGCCGCTGAAGTAGTCCGTCCACTGCCCCGGCGGGAACCAGACCGACGTCGTCGCCGAGGTGCCCGGCGACGTCACCGGCGCCACCAGCATGTCCGGCCCGTAGAAGTACTCGCTCGACGCCGCCGCGTACGCCGCCGGGTCGTCCGGGTACTCCACGTACGTCGGCCGCACGACCGGGACGCCCGTCGTCGCCGCCTGCTGGGCCAGCGTGTAGGTGTAGGGCACCAGGTTCTCGCGCAGGTTCAGGAACTTCGTCGCCGACGCCTTCGCCGCGTCGCCGTACTGCCACGGCAGCCGGTCGCTGTGGTTGCTGTGCAGCCGGTCGATCGGCTGGAACGTGCCGAGCTGGACCCAGCGCGCGTACAGGTCGTCGGGCAGCTTGAACGTCTGGTGCTGCTGCCCGCCCGAGGTGTAGGTCTCGCTGCCGCGCAACCCGGTCGTGTCGTTGTGGCCGCCGATGTCGTGGCTGATCGGCGACAGGCCCGTCGCGGCCGACTCGGCCGGGGTGATCCCGACCTCCATCCGCAGCGTGCCCCACGTCGACGAGGTGTCCCCGGTGAAGTGGACGGTGCTGCGCTTGTCGGCCCACGGTCCCGTCGACAGCCCGACCGGGCCGCCGTAGCCGCCGGCCTGCAGCGAGCCGTACGCCCGCGAAGTCGCGAAGCCCCGCTCGATCGCCGGTGCGGACAGGTCGGCGTACTTCTGGTTGATGTAGGAGTCCGGCGTGACGCCCTGCAGGCTGGACTTCGAGCCGTCGCAGCACCAGTCGAGCCACCAGAAGTCGTTGCCCTGGCTCATCATCTGGCCGTGCAGGTCCAGGTACGCCTTCAGCTGGTCGGGGTCGCCCCAGTCGAAGGTGTAGCAGTCCGTGCCGCAGTTGGACTTCGCCAGCTTGCCCTTCGCCGTCGCCTGCGCGCGGGCGAACTGCGGGTCCGAACCCATGATGCTCGGGTGGATGTTCAGCGTGTTGTGCAGGCCCTGCGAGTGCGACCAGGCGAAGAACGCCGTCGGGTCGGGGAACTTGTTCGTGTCGAACTGCCAGCCGTTCCACGTGTCCGGCGCCTTGAAGTCGGTGTCGGTCACCAGGACGTCCAGCGGGACGCCCTCGCTGCGGAAGCGCGGCAGGATCTTGTCGCGGTAGTCGGCCGCGGTGCGGTCGATGTACTCGGAGTACCAGATGCCGTACGCCCAGCGCGGCAGCAGTTCCGACGGCCCGGTCAGGGTCGCCAGGTCCCGCAGCCCGGCCTTGTAGTCGTGGCCGAAGGTGAAGGCGTAGCCGTCCTGGTAGGGGTTCCCGCCGTGCGACGGCCGCGGCGTCACCTTCTCGGTGGCGGTTTCGTACAGCGCGGACGGGCTGTCGTCGAGCAGGTACCAGCCGTCGGTGTGCAGGAGGCCTTCGGTGAGCGACGGCGTGCCGTTGTCGCCGTTGACGCCGTCGAGGCCGCGCCGGTAACCGCCGAGGGTGAGGTGCGGCTGCGGGATGGCGGCTCCGGTGCGCGTCACCGCGATGGTGTCGAGGTTGACGTGGCAGCTCGCGTCGTCCGGGCAGCCGAGGACGACGTCGTTCGTGCCCGCGCGCAGGTCGACCGGGACCGACGCGGTCCCCCAGGTGTCCCAGTTCGCGGTGGCCGGCATCGACAGGGTGCGCGTCACACCGGCCGAGCCGACGGTCGCGGTCCGCGTCTGGTGCAGGCCGTCGCCGCCGACGCCGTTGGCGTACCGGACGTCCAGCTGGTACGTGCCGGCGGTGGGGACCTCGACGACGCGGTGGGTCAGCGACGAGCCGCGGTTCAGCTCGGCGACGAACCCGCGTCCGGCGTACCCGGCGTGGTCGGTCGCGACGACGGCCGAGCCGGTGCGGAGGCCGGATTCGGCTTCACAGCTGACGTCCAGGGCGCAGCCGGTGAACGCGCGGGCCGACGACGGCGGGAACGGCGCCCCGGCGGACAGCACCGCGACGGCGTCGAGGTTGACGTTGCCGGAGTCGGTCGCGGTCCGCTCGAGGCGGACGCTGTGGCGCCCGGCGCTGAGCGTCAGCGGCACCGAAGCGGTGGCCCAGCTGTTCCAGTCGGCCGTCGTGGGGAGGGTGAGCTTCTGCGCTGCCCCGCCGTCGACGGACACGCTCAGCGTGCGCGTGACGTGCTGGCCGTCCCCGCCGGTGCCGTTGGCGTAGCGGGCGGTGAGGTTGTACGTCCCGGCCGCGGCGGCCGAGACGTCGGCGGTGGCCGAGGTGCCGGTGCTTTCGAAGCCGGCCAGGAAGCCCTCGCCGGTGTAGCCGGTGTGGTCGGTGGCGACGCCCAGGCCGTCGGCCGTCAGGTCTTCGGCCTCGCAGAGCGCGCCGGTCGCGCAGGTCAGGTGGTGCCAGGGCGCCGCGGTCACCGCCGCGCCGGCCGTGGTGCGGATCTGGAGGTTGCCGGAGTCGAACGGGCCGGAGTCCAGCTTGTAGGTCAGGGTCGTCGCGCTCGTGCGGATGGTCAGCACGCCGTTCGACGTCGTTGAGGTGAACGGCGGCGGCGTGAACGAGCCGCGGCCGACCGCGTTGAAGGTGGCGGCGTCGGTGAACCGGCCGTCGCCCGCGTACTCCGTGCGGATCAGGGTCGGGGACAGCACCTGGAAGCGCGCGTTCCCGGCCGTGACGGTCTGGCGCGCGGCCGGCCCGGCATCGGCGGGTGCCGCGACGGTGACGACCGCCGCCGCCACCGCCAGCGCGCTCGCTAGGTGGAGGATTTGCACTGCTCTCGTCCGCACGGCGGAACTCCGTTCCGGTCAGAGGGACCCAGCCAGTTTTACAACGTTGGAAAAGGCGGTTCGATCTGAGCACAACGAGCGGTCGCGTGTCCAGACCGGTGAGCGGAACTGTCCGGACAGGCCGGAGTCGGTGCCCGGCAGGCCACGCGGGCGGAGCAGCGGAGCGAACCGGTAACCGGGGTGGTACTGGGTGGATCGCGCTGGCTCAGGCCGAGTCGCGGATCACCAGCTCCGGGTCGAAGATCACCGACTCCGCGCGCCGCGCCGGGTCGGCCATGCGCTCCAGGACCATCCGGGCCATCGCCGCGCCCATCTCCTCGACCGGCTGGCGGACCGTCGTCAGCCTCGGCCGGCAGCTCAGCGCCACCCTGCTGTCGTCGAAGCCGATCACCGCCACGTCGTCCGGCACCCGCCGGCCCGCTTCGCGCAGCACCGTCAACGCGCCGTACGCCATCAGGTCGTTGGCCACGAACAGCCCGTCCAGCCCCGGTTCCTCGGCCAGCAGCCGCTCCATCGCGCGCTCGCCGCCGTGCTCGGTGAAGTCGCCCTCGGCGACCGCCACGTACGCGTGGCCGTGGCGGGCCATCGCGTCGCGGAACCCCGCCAGCCGGTCCTGGCCCGCCGGTGTCCCCGCCGGGCCCGCGATCGTCGCGACGCGGTGGCACCCGCGGGACACCAGGCGGTCCGCGGCCAAGCGGGCGCCGTCCTGGTGGGCGACGTCGACGTAGCTCACCGGCGCCGGCCGGCCCGGCCGCGCGAACAACGCCGTCGGGACGCCCGCGTCGGTCAGCATCCGCGGCAGCGGGTCCTCCGCCGGGTGCAGCGAGATCAGCAGCACTCCGCTCACCTGCTCCTGCCGCAGCTTCGGGACGAGCTTCTCCCGCTCTTCGTCGCTGTCGACGAGCATCAGCAGCGGGTGCAGCCCCTGCGGGCGCAGGTGCGCGACCACCCCTTCGACCACCCGGCCGAAGAACGGGTCGCCGAACACCCCGCCGAAGGCTTCGATGTGCCGTTCCGGCTCGGACACCACCAGCGCGACCCCGCCCGTGCGGCGCGTGACCAGCGACCGGGCCGCGCGGTTGGGCACGTACCCGGTGGCGGCGATCGCGCGTTCGACGGTCTCCCGCAGCTTCGGGTCGACGTTGCGCACGCTGTTGACCACGCGGGACACCGTGGCCCGCGAGACGCCGGCGACCCGCGCGACGTCCTCCAGGGTCGGCGGCGCCGAGGGCGGGTGCGTCGTCACCCCTTCTTTGTAGCACGCTGTGAGAGCGCTCTCCCAGTCCCGCGCCGATGACAAATGTCATGGACGGCCGGTGTGGGACGGCACTGCCCCCGGATACCCCCGCGAGACGAGCATTTCCGGCATGACCACCACCTCTCGAACCGAGACCGGCTTCCGGCCCGTCCTCCTGCTCACCGGCGGCTACGCCGCGCTCAGCGTCCTCACGCTCGTCGTGATCGTGCTGTTCCGGAACGACCACGCGATGGTGACCGACGCGGTCTGGGTGCGCGCCACCCTCGTCGTCGCCAGTTCGCTGCTGACGTTCGCCTTCGCCCGCAGCGCGGCCCGCGGGTCGCGGAAGGGACTGCTGAGACTGCGGATCGTCGCCGCGGTGATGCTCGTGGCGATCGTCGTCATCGTCGCCCTGCCGGGGTTGTTCCCGGTATGGCTGCGGATCGAGCAGGCCGTCTGCGGGCTGCTGCTGCTCGGTGTCACGGTGCTCGTCAACGGCCGGCGCGCGCGGGCCCGGTAGCGTGCCGGTCGTGGACAGGACGGAACCGGCCGACGTGCAGCGCTGGGTGCGCGGCTGGCGGGTGATGGTGCTCGACGCGGGCATGCTCGTCTACCCGGCCGTGACCGTGCCCGGGGTGCTGGAGCACTCGACGGGCCGCGCCGCGGTCGCCGGCTGCGTGCTCGTCCTGGTTTTCGCCGGCTGCTACGTCCTCGCGGCGCGGGCCGCGGCGCGGCGGGCGGCACGCCGGTTCTGGCCACTCCTGGGGGTATTGGCCGTCCTGTTCGCCGCCGCGCTCCCCTTCGCCCACGCCGAAGCGTTCTTCCTCGCCACGGTCGTCGTGTCGCTGGCCGTGCCGCGGCTGCCGCGCCACTCCGGCGCGCTCGTCGTCGTCGCAGCGGTCGCGGCGCTGGTCGTCCCGTGGGTGCTGTGGGACGGCCCGGGCTGGACGCAGGCCGTCGCGCTCGTCTTCACCGTGCTGGTCGTCTACGCCTTCGCCGAGGCCGTCCGCGCCAACGCCGCCCTCGTCGAGGCGCGCGCCGAGGTCGCGCGGCTGGCGTCGGAGGCCGAACGCACCCGCATCGCCCGGGACCTGCACGACCTGCTGGGCCACTCGCTGACCGCGATCACCGTCAAGAGCACCCTGGCCCGGCGGCTCGTGGACGCCGACACCGCCCGCGCGGGCGAGGAGATGACCGCCGTCGAGACCCTCGCCCGCCAGGCGCTGACCGACGTCCGCGCGGCGGTGTCCGGCTACCGCGAAGTCACCCTGGCCGGTGAGCTGGCCCGCGGCCGCGAGCTGCTGCGCGCGTGCGGCGTCGCCGCCGACCTCCCGACCGCGGCCGACGTCGTGGGCCCGGCCCACCAGGAGCTGTTCGGCTGGGTCGTGCGGGAGGGCCTGACCAACGTGGCCCGGCACGCGCGCGCGACCCGCTGCACGGTCACCCTCTCGGAGTCCACTGTGGAGGTCGTGGATGACGGCGTCGGCGGCTCTCCCGACGAAGGCTCGGGGCTGGCCGGGCTGCGCGAACGCGTCCGCGCCGCCGGCGGGCAGTTCCGGGCCGGGCCGGTGCGGCCGCGCGGCTGGCGGTTGCGGGTGACGGTGTGACCATCCGCCTGCTGCTCGCCGACGACCAGGAGCTGGTCCGCCAGGCGCTGTGCGCGCTGCTCGCGCTCGAGGACGACTTCGAGGTGGTCGCCTCCGTGGGCCGCGGCGACGAAGTCGTCGACGCGGCGCGCGAGCACCGGCCCGACGTCGCCCTGCTGGACATCGAGATGCCGGGCCTGGACGGGCTCGCCGCCGCGGCGGTGCTCGCCGCGCAGGTGCCGGACTGCCGCGTCGTCATGCTCACGACGTTCGGCCGCGCGGGCTACCTGCGCCGGGCGATGGACGCGGGCGCGGCCGGGTTCGTGGTCAAGGACGCCCCGGCCGACGTCCTCGCCGACGCGATCCGCCGCGTGCGGGCCGGTGAGCGCGTGGTGGACCCGGCGCTGGCCGTCGCCACGCTCGCCGCGGGCGAGTCGCCGCTGACCGCGCGGGAACGGGACGTGCTCATCACCGCCCGCACCGGCGCCACGGTCGCCGAGATCGCGTCCCGGCTCTACCTGTCCGAAGGCACCGTGCGCAACTACGTCTCGGCGGCGATCACCAAGACCGGCGCGCGCAACCGCGTCGAGGCGGTGCGGATCGCCGACGAGCGCGGCTGGCTCTGATTGGCCCGGTCCGGTCTCCCGGAATTGGATCTTCTGCCGGGCCGTTCGGCGCCCTAGGTTGGCTCTGTGAAAACCGTTGACCTGTGGTTCGACCCGGTGTGCCCGTGGGCGTGGATCGCCTCCCGGTGGCTGCTGGAGGTGGAGGCCGTCCGCGAGGTGCGGACGCGGTTCCACGTGTTCAGCCTGTCGCTGCACAACGAAGGGCGGGAGGTGGACGACTGGTACCGCGGCTGGCTCGACGAGCGCTGGGGTCCGGCGCGCGTGGCGCTGGCCGCCGAGCGCGCGCACGGGAACGAGGTGCTGCGCGACCTCTACACCGCGCTCGGCACGCGCTTCCACCGCGACAAGGAGCCGGTCTCGCGCGAAACGATCGTCGCCGCGCTGACGTCGGTGGGCCTGCCGGCGTCGCTGGCCGACGCCGCCGAGTCGCCCGACCTCGACGCGGACCTGCGCGCCGGCAACCGCGCGGCGCTCGACCCGATCGGCGAGGACCTCGGCGTCCCGGCGCTGCACGTGGACGGCAACGCGTTCTTCGGCCCGGTCGTCAGCCCGGTCCCGCGCGGCGAGGAGGCCGGGCGGCTGTGGGACGGCGTGCTGCTCGTGACCGGCACGCCGGGGTTCTTCGAGCTGAAGCGGGGCCGCGGCCGTCCGGTGACGAGCTAGGTGTGGAGGAGAATCAGCGTCGCAGCCGGGCTTCCGCCGCGTCCCAGTCGCCGCCGCTCGACGGCTCGTAGCGGCGGACTTCCTGCGTCTCGCGGACCAGGGCCCGCATCGACGCCAGGTCCGGCAGGTCCTCCCCCAGCGCGCGGGCCTGGACCAGCACGTTGCCCAGCGCCGCCGCCTCGACCGGGCCCGCCAGGACCGGGACCCCGCACGCGTCCGCCGTCAACCGGCACAGCAGTTCGTTGCGGGCGCCGCCGCCGACGATGTGGACCACGTCGATCGTGCGGCCCGTGATCGAAGCCGCCGTCCGGAGCGTGCGCCGGTACGCCAGTGCCAGGCTGTCCAGGATGCACCGGACCACCTCGGCTCGCGTGCCGAGTGGGCGTTGGCCGGTCGCCGCGCAGGCGGCCGCGATCCGGGCCGGCATGTCGCCGGGCGGTAGGAACTCCGGCGCGTCGATGTCCACCACCGCCGCCAGAGCAGGCGCGGCAGCCGCCGCCGTGAGCAGGCCCGGCAGGTCCGAAGTGGACCACGTCCGCAGCGTCTCCGACAGCACCCACAAGCCCATCACGTTGCGCAGAAAGCGGATCGTCCCGTCGACACCGCCTTCGTTCGTGAAGTTCGCGTCCAGCGCCGCGTCACTCAGCTCCGGCGCGGGCAGCTCCAGGCCCGCCAGGGACCACGTGCCCGACGAGATGTATGCGAAGTTCGTCCCGGGGGAGGCCGGCACGGCGACCACCGCGGACGCCGTGTCGTGCGAGCCGACGGCGACCACGGGCACGCCGGACAGCTCGCGTGCCTTCCCCACGACCGTGCCGGGGTCCCGCAACGGCGGCAGCAGCCGCGGCGGGATCCCGACCTTCGACGCCAGCGAAAGAGCCCAGGTCCGCGCGCGCACGTCGTAGAGCTGCGTGGTCGACGCGTTCGTGCGTTCGGCCCCGATCTCCCCCGTCAGCCAGTAGTTCAGCAGGTCCGGGACGAGCAGCATGGTCGCGGCGGCGTCGAGCCGGTCACCTTCGGCCACCAGCTGGTACAGGGTGTTGAACGGCAGCTGCTGCAACCCGGTGACGTCGTAGAGCTCCCGGTCGGGCACCGGAACGGTGACCCCGACGGTGCGCGGATCGCGGTAGTGGACGGGGTTGCCGAGCAACGCGCCCCGCTCGTCGAGCAGCCCGTAGTCGACGGCCCACGAGTCGATGCCGACACCATCGAGAGCGCCGGCTTCCCGGATCCCGGCGAGGGTTTCGCGGTACAGGCCCAGGACGTCCCAGTACAGCACCGGCCCCGCCTGGATCCCGCCGTTCGGGAACCGCCGCACCTCCTCGACGGCCAGGACCGACGGCCCGATCGTCCCGGCCATCACGCGCCCGCTCGACGCGCCCAGGTCGACGGCCGCCACCCGCATCACGGGTTCACCACGGTCAGCTCCAGGCCGAGCAGGTCCGCGACGGCCGTCAGCTCGCCGGCGCGGTGGCCGGTGCCGAGGGCCCAGTGGTGCGCGATGCCGCTGGCCGACCACGCGTCGGTCCACTCCCCCGGGTCGCAGCCGAAGTCGACGCGGGACGTCGTGTTGCCGATCCTCAGCAGTGGTCCGGGCACGACCGTGCCTTCCGAGGCGATGAGCGTGAACGTCCCGTCGCGGCGCTGGCCGAGCCCGCACAGCGTCACCGGCCCGGGCTTGACGTCGAACTCGACCGAGACGCCCCAGCCGCGCTTGCCGTGGTAGACGCCGAGGCCGCGCAGCAGCGGCTTGCGCGCGCTGATGCCGAGGTGCGCCGGGCCGTCGTGGCCCATCTCGACCACGTTGTCGCGGAAGTTCAGCGCCTGCAGCTCGGTGAACGAGCCGCCCGCGCCGAGCCGGTCCATGACCAGCATCGCCAGGGACGTCCGCAGCTCGTACTCGCCGACGGCCGGGATGCCGCGTGCGGTGAGCAGGGACGCGCCGAGGATGAACCCGGCGCCGACGCGTTCGTGCGTCTCGCCGTCGAGGCCGCGGTGGTAGTAAGCCAGGGAGTCGAGCGAAAAGTCTTCGACCAGCCGGTCGAGGGCCACCGAAACCCGGGCGCCCCAGGCGAAGTCTTCGTCCACTACGGACTCGTCCACAGTGAACACTTCGCGAGCGAGGTCGACCCGCGCGGCGGTCTCGTCGTCGGTGACCTTCTCGACGCGCACCCGCAGGTCGTCGATCTCCAGGATCTCGACGTGCCCGCCGAGCTGGCCGGACACCAGCGTCGGGTCCGTGGAGACGTCCATCATGCCCGGGTAGAGGTGCCCGAGCAGTCCGTGGCGGCCGTGCCGCAGCGCCGCCCGGACGCCGGCCGCCTTGATCCAGCGTTCGATCCGCGTCCACGCCCGCGGGTCCTCGAGGTAGCCGGACACCGAACGGAACTCGACGCCGACGCGGCGGAACGCGTTGGCCATCTCCGGCAGCGGGCAGGCCCCGCAGTAGGCCAGCCACGCGCCGGTGTCGAAGGACTCGTGGTCCATCGCCTCGGTCGGCTGCAGGTTGAGCAGCAGCACCGGCGCGCCCGAGCGCTGCGCGACCGGGGCCAGCATGCTGGAGGTCAGGTACGTCGTGAGGAACCCGATGATCAGGTCGCACCCGGCCACCCGGAGTTCTTCCGCCGCGGCCGCCCCTTCGACGGCGTCGGAGACGAACCCGGCGTCGACGACCTCGCAGTCCATTCCGGACAGTCGTTCAGCGACCCGCCGGGCGGAGGCTTCCAGTTGCGGCAAAAGGGAAGGGAACTGCGGCCAATACGCACCGAGGCCGCCGGAGACGAGCCCGACGCGGGTCTTGCGCGGCGTGATGCGGTCGAGGGTCATCGGAGCTCCTAACGCAGGAACGCGGCGGCCACCCCGGCGTCCACCGGCACGTGCAGGCCGGTGGTGTGGGTGAGGTCGCCGCCGGTGAGGGCGAACACCGCGGCCGCGACGTGCTCGGGCAGCACCTCGCGCTTGAGGATGGTCCGCTGGGCGTAGAACTCGCCGAGCTTCGCCTCCTCGACGCCGTAGACCGCGGCGCGCTGGGCACCCCAGCCGCCCGCGAAGATGCCCGAGCCCTGGACGACACCGTCGGGGTTGACGCCGTTGACGCGGATGCCGTGCCCGCCCAGTTCGGCGGCCAGGAGGCGGACCTGGTGGGCCTGGTCGGCCTTCGCGGCCCCGTAGGCGACGTTGTTCGGTCCGGCGAACACCGAGTTCTTCGAGGAGATGTAGACGATGTCCCCGCCGATGCCCTGGTCGATCATCGCCTTGGCCGCCGCGCGGGCGACCAGGAATGAGCCCTTCGCCATGACGTCGTGCTGCAGGTCCCAGTCGCGTTCGGTCGTCTCCAGCAGCGGCTTCGAGATGGACAGGCCGGCGTTGTTGACCACGAGGTCGATCCCGCCGTACGCCAGTGCGGTCGCGTCGATCGCCGCCTGCACCGCCGCGGCATCGGTGACATCGGCGGTGACGGCGGTCCCGCCGATCTCCGCCGCGACTTCCGCGGCCGCGTCGCCGTTGAGGTCGGCGATCGTCACGCAGGCACCCTCGGCCGCGAGCCGCTGGGCGATGGCCTTGCCGATGCCCGAACCCGCGCCCGTGACCAGGGCGATCCGCCCGGCCAGGGGCTTGGGCTTCGGCATCCGCTGCAGCTTGGCCTCTTCGAGCGCCCAGTACTCGATCCGGAACTTCTCGCTCTCGGGGATCGGCGCGTAGGTCGAGACGGCTTCGGCGCCGCGCATGACGTTGATGGCGTTGACGTAGAACTCGCCCGCCACCCGAGCGGTCTGCTTGTCCTTGCCGAAGGAGAACATCCCGACTCCCGGCACCAGCACGATCGCCGGGTCCGCGCCGCGCATCGCGGGCGAATCCGGGGTCGCATGCCGGTCGTAGTAGGCGGCATACTCCGCACGGTATTCGGTATGCAGTTCCTTGAGCCGGGCGACGACATCGTCGACCGGGGCCGTCGCGGGCAGGTCGACCACCAGGGGACGGACCTTGGTGCGGAGGAAGTGGTCCGGGCAGGACGTGCCCAGCGCGGCCAGCGGCGCGAGCTTCTCCCGCGAAAGGAACTCCAGCACGACGTCGCTGTCGGTGTAGTGCCCGACCTGCCGCTGGTCGGTCGAGGCCAGCCCCCGGATCACCGGAGCCAGGGCAGCCGCACGCGCGTGGCGCTCGGTTTCGGGAAGCGCCTCGAAGCCGGGGACGACCGGCCCGAACGGCTCGGCGATCCCGCGGTCGGCCAGGAACCTCTCGGCCGTGCGGATGATCTCCAGGGAGTTGCGCTCGCACTCCTCGGAGGTCGCGCCCCACGCCGTGATGCCGTGCCCCCCGAGGATGACGCCGATGGCCTGCGGGTTCGCGGCCTTGACCGCGGCGATGTCCAAGCCGAGCTGGAACCCGGGCCGCCGCCAGTCCACCCACGCGACGCGGTCGCCGAAGCACTCCTTCGTCAGCGCGGCGCCGTCGGCCGCGGTGGCCAGCGCGATGCCGGAGTCCGGGTGCAGGTGGTCGACGTGCTGGGCCTCGACGAGACCGTGCATCGCGGTGTCGATCGAGGGAGCCGCGCCGCCCCGGCCGTGCAGGCAGTAGTCGAACGCGGCGACCATCTCGTCCTCGCGCTCGACACCCGGGTAGACGTCCACCAGCGACCGCAACCGGTCGAGCCGCAGCACCGCGAGACCACTTTCCTTGAGCGTGCCGAGGTCGCCGCCGGAGCCCTTGACCCACAGCACCTCCGTCGGCGCGCCGGTCACCGGGTCGGTGACGGCGCCCTTGGCGGAGGTGTTGCCGCCGGCGTAGTTGGTGTTGCGCGGGTCGGCCCCGAGCGCGTTGCTGCGCGCGATGAGCTGCTCCGGCACCGTCATGCTCATGCTCCCCATCCGGCCTGCGTGCCGCCGGCGCGCTCGGCCACGATCTTCTCCTGGTACCCGCTGCGGTGGTAGGCCGCGACGGGGTCCGGGTCGAGCCCGGCGTCCTCGCGCAGCTCGGCCAGCAGCGGCCGGACGTCGGTGTTGTAGGCGTCCATCAGCACGGCGTTCGCGGCGAGCACGTCACCCGCCTGCTGGGCCACGCGCAACGCCGGACGGTCGACGAGCAGCGCCTTGGCCGTCGCCTCCTGGACGTTCATCACCGACCGGATGATCGCCGGGATCTTGGCCTCGATGTTGTGGCACTGGTCGAGCATGAACGCAATACCGTATGCAGGATCCAACGCATCCCCGCGGACGATCTCGTACATGATCCGGAACAGCTGGAACGGGTCCGCCGCCCCGACCATCAGGTCGTCGTCGGCGTAGAAGCGCGAGTTGAAGTCGAACGCGCCGAGCTTCCCCGCGCGCAGCAGGAACGCGACGATGAACTCGATGTTCGTGCCGGGGGCGTGGTGGCCGGTGTCGATGCACACCGTCGCCCGCTCCCCCAGCTCGACGCAGTGCGCGTAGGACGTGCCCCAGTCCGGGACGTCGGTGGCGTAGAACGCGGGCTCGAACAGCTTGTACTCCAGCAGCATCCGCTGGTTCCCGCCGAGCCGGTCGTAGGTCTCCTTCAACGCCGCGGCCAGCCGGTCCTGCCGGTCGCGGATGTCGTCCTGGCCCGGGTAGTTGATGCCGTCGGAGAACCAGAGCTTGAGGTCGCGCGACCCCGTGGCGTCCATGATGGAGATGGCTTCGAGGAGGTGGTCGGTGGCCTTGCGCCGGATCCCGGCGTCGGGGTTGGTGACCGAGCCGAGCTTGTAGTCCTCGTCCTGGAAGACGTTCGTGTTGATCGCGCCGATCTCGACGCCTTGGTCCCGCGCGTACACCGTCAGGGCGCCGTAGTCGTCGACCTTGTCCCACGGGATGTGCAGCGCCACGCTCGGCGCGACCCCGGTGAACCGGTGCACGGTCGCCGCGTCGGCGATCTTCTCCTCGGGCGTCCGCGGGACGCCGGGCTGGGGGAACACCTTGAACCGGGTGCCCGAGTTCGCGTACGCCCACGACGGCGTTTCGATGCGCTGGGCCCGCAAAGCCGCTTTGACCGCGGTCAAGTCACCCATGGCGATCACTGTCCTTCCTGGACGTCGAGGTGGAAGACCTCGTCGAGCAGCTGGAACCCCACATCCGGCGGACGACCGTCGAGGCCGGTGAAGAACTCCGCCATTTCCGCCTGCCAGCGGGTGTTGACGTCGGTCTCCGCCATGGCGGCCTGTGCGGCTTCGAGGTCGTCCGCCTCGACGTACCCGATCAGCAGGCCGTCGTCGCGGAGGAACAGCGAATAGTTGCGCCAGCCGGTGTCGTGCAGGGCCTGCCGCATCTCGGGCCACACCGCCCGGTGCCGCTCGGCGTACGCGGCCTTCCGCTCGGGCTTGACCTGGAGGCAGAAGCAGTACCGTGGCATCAGAAGTTGAACTTGTCGATGTTGTTCGCGTCGAACGTCGTCGGCGGGCCGAGGACGATCTCACCGCTCGCGCCGATCTTGTAGTCGCCGAGCTTGCCCGCCTTGAACGTCTCGCCCTCCTTGCCGGTGATCTGGCCGGACTTGAGCGCGACGCCCGCGTAGGCGGCGAGGTAGCCGATGTCGGCCGGGTTCCACAGCGCGAACTGCTTGACCGTGCCGTCCTTGACGAAGGCGCGCATCTGGTTCGGCGTGCCGAGGCCGGTCACCGCGACCTTGCCCTTGTAGCTGGACGAGCTGACGTACCGCGCGGCGGCCGCGATGCCGACCGTGGTCGGCGAGACGATCACCTTGAGGTTCGGGAACGACTGCAGCAGGCCCTGCGCCTCCTGGAACGACTTCTGGTCGTCGTCGTTGCCGTAGGCGATCTTGTCCAGCTTGAGGTTCGCGTACTCCGGCTTGGCCAGCTCCTTCTTCAGGACCTCGATCCAGGCGTTCTGGTTGGTGGCGTTCGGCGTCGCGGACAGCACCGCGATCTCGCCCGAGCCGCCGGAGAGATCCTTGGCCTGCTTGGCCAGCGCCTCGCCGATGCCCTGGGTGGTGGCCTGGTTGATGAAGACGTCGCGGCAGTCCTTGGCGGCGTCGGAGTCGAACGCGACGACCTTGATGCCGGCGCTGCGGGCCTGGTTCAGCGACGGGCACACGGCGTTCGGGTCGTTCGCGGCGATGCCGATGACGTCCTGCTGCTGCTGGATCAGCGTGTTGATGTAGCTGACCTGCGAGGACGCGCTGGCGTCGTTCGGCCCGACCAGCTTGTACTCGCCCTTCAGCTCGGCCAGGGCGTCCTTGCCGCCGCTGACCTCGATGTCGCTGTAGGGGTTGTTGAGCTGCTTGGGCAGGAAGGCCATCTTGACGCCGGTCGCCGCCGTGGCGTTCGGGTTCGCGGTGGCCGTGGACTGCTGGGCGCCGGAGCCGCTGCTGTCGTTCTTCGTGGTGCCGCCGCAGGCGGCCAGCACGAGCACCAGCCCGGCCGACACTGCGCCGGTGAGGAACCGTCGGGACATCTTCGTCACCTTTCTGGGGATACCGGAGCACTCGCTCGGTGCCGGCGGTTCAGTGCCGTCCGGACCGAGGACACGATGTTGGGCAGCAGGACCGACACGATGAGCAGCACGCCGGTCACGATGTTGAGCGCCTCGTTCGAGACGTCCTGCAGGCGCAAGGCGTTCTGCAGGGTCGCCAGCAGGACCACCCCGGCGAGCACGCCGGGCAGCGTGCCCTTGCCGCCGAAGATGGACACGCCGCCGAGTAGCACGGCGGCCACGACAGCCAGTTCGAGGCCGAAGCCGTTGTCGGCGCGGGCGCTGGAGTAGCGCAGGGTCCACAGGATCCCGGCGAGCCCGGCGACCGCGCCGGCGACGACGTACAGCCAGAACTTGAGCCGTCCGGTGCGGATCCCGGCGAACCGGGCCGCCTGCTCGCCCGCGCCGGCCGCGAACACGCCGCGGCCGATCGGCGTCGCGTGCAGCACGACGCCGAAGATCAGGGCCACGACGGCCAGCGGGACCAGGACGTTCGGGATCGGGCCGTCGCCGATGGTCCCGGTGACCCAGCTCGTGTAGTCCCGCGGGAAGTCGGCCACGGCACCGTCTCCCAGCACCACGAAGGCCAGCCCGCGGTACAGGGCCAAGGTGCCGATCGTGACGGCCAGCGACGGCAGCTTCAGCACGGTGACGAAGAAGCCGTTCAGCGCGCCGAGGACCGCGCCGAGCACGATGCAGAGCGGGATGATCGTCTCGATCGACAGGCCCGCGTCCCACAGCGAGCCCATCACCGCGGACGTCAGCCCGAGCGTGCTCGCCACGGAGAGGTCGATCTCGCCGGTGACGATGATGAACGTCATCGGCAGCGCGACCAGCGCGATCGGGAGCAGGTCGAGGAGCAGGAAGGTGAAGTTGCGGCTGGTGCCGAAGTTCTCGACGGCGCCCGAAGCGACGATCAGCACGACCACCGTCACGAGCACGACGGCGGCGTCCCAGCTGAGCAGCCGGCCGAGCGGGTTCGGTCGGTCAGACATGGGAATCCCTCTTCTTCAGTGCCTTGGCGACCCGGACGGCGACGAGCCGGTCGGCGCCGATGGCCAGCAGGATCAGCGCGCCGACGATCGCCTGCTGCCAGAACTGGTTGATGTCGAGCACCGCCAGAGCGCTGCCGATGACGGTGAGCAGCAGCGCGCCGAGGCCCGCGCCCCAGACCGAGCCGCTGCCGCCGAAGACCGCGACCCCGCCGACGACGGCCGCCGCGACGACGTTCAGCTCGTAGCCGGTGCCGGCGGCCGCGTCCACGGTGCCGAACCGGGCGGCGAACAGGACCCCGGCGAGTCCGGCGAGCGCGCCGCTGACCAGGAACGCGGCGGTCGTGTTGCGGCCGACGCGGATGCCGGCCAGCTGCGCGGCCTGCGGGCTCGACCCCATCGCGTACAGCTCGCGCCCGGCCGGGTAGCTGCGGAGCACGATCCCGGCGATCACCAGGACGGCCACCGCGATGAGCACGAGCCACGGCACGCCGAGCACCGACGCCGTCCCGAAGTCCAGGAAGGACGCGGGCAGCTTGTCGGCGTTGATCTGCTGGCCGCCCGCCCAGAAGTAGCTGACGCCGCGGTAGGCGTAGAGCGTGCCGAGGGTGACGACCAGCGCGGGCACCTGGCCGAACCGGACGAGCGCGCCGTTGAGCAGCCCGCAGACCGCGCCGACGCCGAGACCCACCAGCACGGCGACGATCACCGGCAGGCCGGGGTTGTCGCGCATCAGCGAGCCGACGGCGAAGGCGGCGAGGCCGAGCACCGAGCCGACCGAGAGATCGATGTTGCGGGTGATCATCACGATCGCCTGGCCGACGGCGAGCACCGCCAGGATCGCCGTGCCGAGCAGGATGTCGCGGATGCTCTGCCCGGACAGGAACCGGGAGTTCTGCGTGGCGGTGAACGCGACCAGGACGATCAGGGCGAGGACGATGCCGGATTCGCGGGCCTTGAACACGTTCGCGGTCCACGAGCGTCCGGCGTGGACGGCCGGGTCGCCGGTCACGGGCGCCTCCTTCGTGACGGTCATGCGGCGGCTCCCTGACCCATCGCGGCGTACATGACGGCGTCTTCGGTCGCGTCGGCGCGCGAAAGCTCGGCGACGAGCCGGCCCTCGCGCATGACGAGCACGCGGTCGGCCATGCCGAGCACCTCCGGCAGCTCCGAGGACACCATGACGATCGCGACGCCTTCGGCCGCGAGCGCCGACATCAGCCGGTGCACCTCGGCCTTCGTGCCGACGTCGATGCCGCGCGTCGGCTCGTCCACGATCAGCACCTTCGGCGCCATCGCGAGCCACTTGGCCAGCACGACCTTCTGCTGGTTGCCGCCCGAAAGCGTGCCGACGGGGTCGGCGAGGCGCCGGTACTTGGTGCGCAGGCGCTCGGTCCAGTGCCGGGCTTCCTGCCGCTCGCTCGCGCCGGTCAGGAAACCGAGCTTCGAGAGCGCGCGCGACCGCGGCAGCGTCACGTTCCGCTCGATCGAGAGGTCCATGATCAGGCCCTGCTGACGCCGGTCTTCCGGAACCAGCGCCATCCCGGCGGCCATTGCGGCCCGCGACGAGTGCGCCTTCAGCTTCTTGCCGCTGACCTTCACGACCCCGGCGTCCCGTTCGTCCACTCCGAACACGGCCTGGACGACCTCCGAGCGCCCGGAGCCGACGAGCCCGGCGAACGCGACGATCTCCCCCGCGCGCACGGAGAAGGAGATGTCGCGGAAGACGCCTTCGCGCGTCAGGCCTTCGACTTCGAGCACGACCGCGCCCGGCTCGACGTCCTGCTTGGGGAACAGGGCGTCGAGGTCGCGGCCGACCATCCGCTTGACCATGTCGTCGACCGTGACGTCGTCCAGGAGGTCGGTGGAGACGTGCTTGCCGTCGCGCATGATCGTGACGCGCTGGCAGAGCTCGGTGATCTCTTCGAAGCGGTGCGAGATGAACATGATCGCCGCGCCTTCCTCGCGCAGCGTCCGGGCGACGGTGAAGAGCCGGTCGACCTCGACGCGGCTCAGCGCGGCGGTCGGCTCGTCCATCACGAGCACGCGGGCGTCGGCGCTGAGCGCCTTGGCGATCTCGACGATCTGCTGGTCGGCGATCGACAGCCCGCGCGCGGGGCGGCCGGGGTCGATGCGGACGCCGAGGCGGGCGAAGAGCCGTTCGGCCTCTTCGCGGATCGCCGTCCGGTCGATGCGGCCCATGCTCTTGCGCGGGTGCCGGCCCATCACGATGTTCTCCGCGACCGAAAGGTCCGGGAACAGCGTGGGTTCCTGGTAGATCACGGCGATGCCGGCGGCCTTGGCGTCGGCGGGTGAGCCGAACTCGACCGGCCGGCCGTCCAGCAGCAGCGTGCCGTCGTCGGGCTTGTGCACCCCGGCGAGCATCTTCACGATCGTGGACTTGCCGGCGCCGTTCTCCCCGACCAGCGCGTGGGCTTCCCCGGCGTGCAGGCCGAAGCTCACGCCGGCGACGGCGGCGACCGCGCCGAACGACTTCGTCACGCCGCGCACCTCCAGCAGAGGGGCCCGGCCCGGTTCCTGCCGCGTCATCGCGACCTCCGGATTGAAAGGTTTCACAAACCTGGCGCGGTGACGCTACTATGCGGTCGGAGAGCAAGTCAATGAATCCGTCGAACCGTGGCCAAACGGCTTCTGGACCGGGCAGTTCGTGATGATGTTACGTTTCAAAGGGGAGGGCGCATGACGGTCCAGGAGTCCGGTGCCGAGCCGAGAGCGGCGGGCATGAAGGACGTCGCCGCGGCCGCCGGCGTCTCCCTCGGCACGGTGTCCAACGTGCTCAACCGGCCCGACCGGGTCAGCCCCGCGACGCGCGCGAAGGTCGAAGCCGCGATGACCGAGCTCCGGTTCGTGCGCAACGAGTCCGCCCGGCAGCTGCGGGCCGGGCGCAGCCGCGTGCTGGCGTACGTGATGCTCGACGGCAGCAACCCGTTCTTCACCGACGTCGCCGCCGGGATGGAAGACGCCGCCGACGCGAGCGACCTCTCGCTGTTCCTCTGCAACAGCGCGCACCAGCCGTCGCGCGAGGCGGCCTACCTCGGCCGCCTCGAACAGCAGCGCGTGCAGGGCATCCTCATCACGCCGGTCGACCCGGACGCCCCGCTGCTGGGCGAGATCGCGCACCGCGGCACCCCGGTGGTGGTCGTCGACCGCACGCCGGGCGGCACGACGCACTGCTCGGTCGCCGTCGACGACGTCTACGGCGGCGAGATCGCCGTGCGCCACCTCGTCGAGCAGGGCCACGACCGGATCGCGTTCATCGGCAACCACACCACGGTCGGGCAGGTCCGCGACCGGCGCCTGGGCGCGCTGCGCGCGTTGAAAGCGGCCGGGCTCGGGCCCGAGCGCCTGGTCGACCTGACGACGACGGCCCTGACCGTCGCGGACGGCCGCGGCGCGGGCGAGCGGCTGGCCGGGCTGCCGGCGGCCATCCGCCCCACCGCCGCGTTCTGCGCCAACGACCTGGTCGCCCTCGGCCTGCTCCAGACGTGCGCGAGCCTGCGCATGCGCGTCCCGCAGGACTTGGCGATCGTCGGCTACGACGACATCGAGTTCGCCGCCGCGGCCGCCGTCCCGCTGACGTCGGTCCGCCAGCCCCGGCGCCGCCTCGGCCGCACGGCCGCCGAGCTGCTGCTGGCGGAGACCGAACCGGGCCACGAGCACCGGCAGGTCGTGTTCACCCCCGAACTGGTGGTCCGCGCTTCGACCCTTCGCTGAGCAACCCGCTGATCGTTTGTGACGTCTTGACGGGCACAAGCGATATCCCTGGGGAGCCCGAGCACGGAGGTCGCCGATGGCCGACTCGCACCCGCGGCTGACCCGGCGCGGGTTCCTGGCCGCGAGCGGGGCCGCGCTGCTCGGCGCCGTCGTCGCCGGCTCGGCCGGACACGCGGCGCCGCGGCCGGATACCGCACGGCTGGGCGATTTCTGGCTGTTCGGGCGGTACGACGACGGCTGCACGGAACTCGGCTTCGACGAGATCGACCTCTCCCCGGTGCAGCTCCCCCACTGCGTGACGCCGCTGTCGTGGACCGGCTGGGACCCGGCGTCCTGGCAGGACCGGTGGATCTACCGCAAGCACTTCACGGCGACCGCGGGCGAACGCTGCACGGCCCGGTTCGACGGCGTCATGACGAACGCGTCGGTGTACCTCAACGGCACCCTCGTCGCGACCCACGAGGGCGGCTACCTGCCCTTCGAGGTGGAGCTGCCCGGGGTGGTGCCGGGCGACAACGTCGCCGCCGTGGTCGTCGACGGGCGGTGGGTGCTCGATGTCCCGCCCAACCTGCCGCGCGCCGGCGGGCCTTCGTCGATCGACTTCTACCAGCCGGCCGGCATCTACCGCCCGGCCGCGATCGGCCCGGTGCCGCGGATCCGGCTGACCGACGTCTTCGCCCGGCCCGTCGACGTCCTCTCCCCCGGGCGGTCGCTGCACCTCGCGTGCACGCTCGACGCGCCCGTCGTGGCCCAGGTGACCGCGTCGGTCCGCCAGGCCGGTCGCGAGCTGGCCCACGGCACCGTCCCGGTGGAGGGCACCACCGCCGAGTTCGACATCGGCGGGCTCGGCGCGGTGCGGCTCTGGGACGTCGACGACCCGGCGCTGTGCGAGGTCGTGGTCACCGTCCGGTCGGGGCCGGTGCTGCTCGACCAGCGGACGGTCCGGATCGGGTTCCGCGAAGCGGAGTTCACCCCGGACGGCTTCTTCCTCAACGGCCGCCGCCTCAAGCTGGTCGGCCTCAACCGGCACCAGTGGTACCCGTTCGCGGGCGGCGCGATGCCCGACCGCGTCCAGCGGCGCGACGCGGAGATCCTGCGCCGCGAGCTGAACTGCACCATGGTCCGCTGCTCGCACTACCCGCAGTCGAGCGCGTTCCTCGACGCCTGCGACGAGCTGGGCCTGCTGGTCTGGGAGGAGATCCCCGGCTGGGGCCGGATCGGCGACGCAGGCTGGCAGCAGCAGAACTTCCGGGACGTCTCGGGCATGATCACCCGGGACCGCAACCACCCCAGCATCGTCGTCTGGGGCACCCGCGTGAACGAGGCCAACGGCACGACGGCGATGTACGGCCGCACCGGGCGGCTCGCCCACCAGCTCGACCCGTCCCGGCCGACGAGCGGGGCGCTGGCCTCCTGGACGGGCGCGCGGTTCGCCGGCAGCGACGTCGAGGTGCTCGCCTACAACGACTACACGGCCCGCCGCGGCGCGCCCTTTCAGCTGCGTCCGCCGCGCGCGGGGGTCCCGTACCTGGTCACCGAGACGATCGGCACCCTCGCGGGTGCCCGCGCCTACCGCCGGACCGACCCGGCCGCGGCCCAGCAGCTGCAGGCCGAGCTGCACGCGAAGGCCCACGACCTGGCCGCCGCGGACGACCGGTACTGCGGGCTGCTCGCGTGGTGCGCGTTCGACTACCCGTCGGGCTGGCAGCGCTCGGTCGGCGGGTCGAAGTACGCCGGGGTGTCGGACTTCTTCCGCATCCCCAAGCCCGCGGCCGCGTTCTACGCCTCGCAGGGCGACCCGCTGGCGCGGGCGGTCGTCGAGCCGGGGTTCGCGTGGGACTTCACGGCGTCCCCTGGTGGCCCGGGGCGGGACGTGACGATCTGGTCCAACTGCGACCGGCTCCTGCTGTTCCTCGACGACCGCGCGATCGGTGAGGCGCGCAGCCGCCGGTCAGACTTCCCGCACCTGCGGTACCCGCCGTTCGCCGCGGACCTGGTCGTCCCGCGCGGGCAGCGGCCCCAGCTGCGGATCGACGGCTACCTGGGCGACCGGCTCGTGGTGTCCCGCCGGTTCAGCGGCGACCGGAGCCGGGATGTGCTGGGCTGCGTCCCGGACGACACGCAGCTGCGCGCGGACGGCGCGGACGCGACCCGGGTGGTCGTGTCCGCACTGGACCGGTTCGGGACGCTGCGCGCGGGCGCGACCGGCCAGGTGACACTGGCGCTGACCGGGCCGGGCGAGCTGGTCGGCGACCCGACGCTGGACCTCGGGGCGACCGGCGGCGCGGCGGCGGTGTGGCTGCGGCCCTTCGCGGGACCGCCGGGCGTGCTGACGCTGACCGCGAAGCACGACTCCCTGGGCACGGCCACCGCGACGATCACGACGAGCGCCAGCGGCTCGGAAAGCGGGTCACGTTCGTGACGGGGGCACCCCGCTCAGGCTTCGCCCGCCAGGACCTCCGCCAGCACCGCGGCCTGGCTGATCTTCGGCGACCCGCTCGCGGTCAGCAAGGTCAGCGGGCCGCCCGCCGCCAGCTCGCGCAACCGCTCCAGCGCCGCCAGCCGATCGGGCTCCCGCAGCTCCGCGCGGTAGCGCTCGGCGAACTCTTCGAACCGTTCCGGATCGTGGCCATACCAGGTGCGCAGCTCGTCGGACGGGGCCAGCCCGCGGTACCAGCCGTCCAGGACGACCGCCGCGCGGGCCGTGCCGCGCGGCCACAGCCGTTCGACGAGCACGCGGACGCCGTCGGCGGGCCCGGCCGGGTCGGCCAGGCGCGCCACCCGGACGACCGTCGGCTGCATGCGCGCATTCTGCGGTGCGCCCGCGCGCCCCGCCACCGGAGAACGCGGGGGCCCCGGTGCGCAACCGCGTGACGCCGGCCGGCGAGATCGTCGACATCCCGCTGCGCGGCGCGTGGACCGGCAACCGGGGCGTGCTGCACCGCGGCCACGAGATCGTCCGCTTCCACGGCGGCGACCTCTGGATCACCTGCGCGCTCGCCTTCAAGGACCGGTGGCGCGAGCAGTGGCTGCCCCAGCGCTACACCCACCTGTACTTCCACGACGAGGCCGTCTCGTTCGCCGCCGGACACCGGCCGTGCGGCGAGTGCCGCCGTCCCGCGTACACCGCCTACCGCGACGCCTGGCCGGGCCGCCCGTCGGCCGGCGCGATGAACCGGCGGCTGCACGGCGAACGCCTGGTCCGCGGCACCCACACCCGACGCCTGCACGACCTGAGCTGGGCCGAGCTCCCGGACGGCGTCTTCGTGCTCCGCGGAGACCACCCCGAGCTCACGGTCGACGGCCACCTCACCGAGTGGACGACCGCGGGCTACGGCCGGAAGCAGAAGCTGCCTCGCGCAGGGACCGTCCCGGTCCTCACGCCACCGGCCACGATCGCCGTGCTGCGCGCCGGCTACCCCGTGCAGATCGACGACAGCGCCCGCTGAACCGGGCGGGCCGGGCACACTTGCGGCATCGCCCGTCGCGACCGAGACTGCCGGGATGGATCAGCACCTCGTCGACCGCGCCCGGCAGCACTCCCTCGGCGACCTGCTGCGCCGCACCGCGCTGCGGCTGCCGGACAAGCTCGCCGTCGTCGACGGGACCACGAAACTCACCTTCGCCGAGTTCGAGGCCGCCGCCAACCGCTGTGCCCACGTCCTCGCCGCCCGCGGCCTGGCCAAGGGCGACCGGCTCGCGCTGCTGAGCCACAACTGCTTCCAGTACGGCGTCCTCGCCTTCGCCACCGCGAAGCTCGGCGTGCTGCTCGTGCCGGTCAACTTCATGCTCGGCGCCGACGAAGTCGCCTACATCCTGCGGCACGCCGAGGTCAAAGCGTTCATCGCCGAAGACGCCCTGGAGCCGACCGCCGCGAAAGCCCTCGAGCTGGCCGCACTCGGCGACGTGGTCCGCGGCCGCATCCCGAAGAGCGGTGGCGGCGAGTGGGAAGACGTCACCGGCTGGCTGTCCGAAGGGGACGCCGAAGCCCCCGACGTCCTCGTCGCCGACGACGACCCGCTGCGGATCATGTACACCTCCGGCACCGAGTCGCGGCCGAAGGGCGTGCTGCTGTCGAGCCGGTCGCTCATCGCGCAGTACGTCTCGTGCGTGGTCGACGGCGGCATGAGCGCCGACGACGTCGAGGTGCACTCGCTGCCGCTGTACCACTGCGCCCAGCTGGACTGCTTCTTCTCCGTCGACGTCTACCTCGGCGCGACGAGCGTGATCCTGCCCGGCCCGGACCCGGCCGCGCTGCTCGCCGCCGTCGAGCGGGAGCGCGCGACGAAGCTCTTCGCGCCGCCGACGGTGTGGATCTCCTTGCTGCGCCACGAAAACTTCGACCGGACCGACCTGGCGAGCCTGCGGAAGGGTTACTACGGCGCGTCGGCGATGCCGGTCGAGGTGCTGCGCGAGCTGCGGCGGCGCCTGCCCGACGTCGAGCTGTGGAACTTCTACGGCCAGACGGAGATGGCTCCGCTCGCGACGATCCTGCGCCCGCACGAACAGCTGGAGCGGGCGGGGTCGGCCGGCCGGGCGTCGCTGAACGTCGAGACGCGGATCGTCGACGACGAGGACAACCCCGTGGCGCCGGGCGAGATCGGCGAGATCGTGCACCGGAGCCCGCACGCCACCCTCGGCTACTACCGCGACGAGGAGAAGACCGCCGAAGCGTTCCGCGCCGGCTGGTTCCACTCCGGCGACCTCGGCGTCGTCGACGAGGACGGCTATCTGTCCGTCGTGGACCGCAAGAAGGACATGATCAAGACCGGCGGCGAGAACGTCGCCAGCCGAGAGGTCGAAGAGGCGCTGTACCTGCTCGACGGCGTCGCCGAAGTCGCCGTGTTCGGGATCGGACATCCACACTGGATCGAAGCGGTGACGGCCGTCGTCGTGCCGCGTGAAGGCGTGACTCTCGACGCTGTGCAAGTGATCGACCACGCAAAGGCACACCTCGCCGGTTACAAATGCCCCAAGTACGTCGTGTTCGCGGACCGCCTTCCCAAGAACCCCAGCGGAAAGATCGTCAAGCGGGAATTGCGGGAACGACACAAAGGACTCGCGACCGAGGGCTGAGCCACCGAAAACTCCTTGCGCGGCACGGAAGACCGCGGATACCGTCGACTGCCCGCCGCTACTTTCCGAGGAACGCGGGCCGGGTGTCCCACCAGGGCCGACCGGCCCGGAAACGAGATGTCCGAAAGCCATGGCGCGCGGCGTCCGTCGGGTCTAGTAATGAGGCCGTTCCTCGTTCCCGAACCGCGAAAGGATCTTCCAGTGTCCGTTTTTCTCGCCGTCCTGCTCGCCCTGGGCGCCGGGCTGTTCGTCGGCGGCCGCGTCCACAGCGCCCGCGAGGCCCGCGCCAACTACTCCGCCTACCGGGCCCGGACCGCGAAGGGCTTCGGGGAGATGATCCGCTCCGGCGTGTCGGCCGTGCTCGCGGTCGCCGGGGCCCTCGTCCTGCTCTTCATCCTGCTGAACGTGCTCCAGCAGGCCTGAACGCGGAACCCGACTCATGGCGGGTTGTTGCCGCCCCGGCGGCAGCGCACGCTTTCCCCTGGCCCCGACGGGCGGGGCCGGGAAAGGACTCCCCCCATGAGATCGAGGGTGCTTTCTGCTGCGCTCAGCCTGGCCGCGGGCCTGCTGGGCACAGTCGTCGTCGCCGCGCCGGCCGAGGCCGCCGCGGTCTGCGGTGACCAGGTCGTCGGCAACGGCGGGTTCGAGAGCGGCACCACGCCGTGGACCCAGACCAGTGGCGTGATCTCCGCCGCCACCTCGGCGGAGCCCGCGCACGGCGGGACGATGGACGCCTGGCTGGACGGCTACGGCAGCACGCACACCGACACCCTGTCCCAGTCACTGACGCTCCCCGCCGGCTGCGCGTCGGCGTCGCTGTCCTGGTGGGCGCACGTCGACACCAAGGAGACGACGACCAGTACCGCCTACGACAAGCTGGTGGTGCAGGCGGGTACCGACACCCTCGCGAGCTACTCGAACCTCGACAAGAACACCGGGTACGTCCAGCGCACGGTCGACGTGTCGCGCTACCTGGGCCAGACCGTCACGCTCAAGATCACCGGCACCGAGGACTCGAGCCTCGCGACCAACTTCCTCCTCGACGACTTCTCGCTGACCACCACGGGCACGAGCAACCCGCAGTCTCCGGTCGTGACCTCGCCGGGCGCCCAGTCCGGCGCCGTCGGCCAGGCCGTGTCCCTGCAGGTGCAGGCGAGCGACCCGCAGGGTGACGCGCTCACCTACAGCGCGACGGGCCTGCCCGCCGGGCTCGCCATCGGCGCCTCCACGGGCAAGATCACCGGCACGCCGACCACGGCCGGGACGTCTTCGGTGACCGTCACCGCCAAGGACCCGGCCGGCAACAGCGGCAGCGCCACCTTCACCTGGACGATCACCTCGGCGCCCGCGGACTCCACGCGCACGCCGATCAACCCCGCCTACACGGTCAACCTGACGTCCAACACCGCGGGCGACACGTGGACCGGCCACCAGAGCGTCAGCTTCACCAACGGCTCGGCGACCGCGCTGCCCGAGGTCTACCTGCGGCTTTGGGACAACTACCACGGCAGCTGCCCGTCGACGCCGATCACCGTCACGAACGTCACCGGCGGCACGCCGGCCGCGCTCAGCGTCAACTGCACGGCCATGAAGATCACGCTGCCCAGCCCGCTCGCCCAGGGCCAGTCGGCGACCATCGGGTTCGACCTGAGCATCGTCGTGCCCAGCGGCGCCGACCGGTTCGGCCACGACGGCGCGTTCAACATGATCGGCAACGCGCTGCCGGTGCTCGCCGTCCGCGACGGCGCGGGCTGGCACCTCGACCCGTACACCAACAACGGCGAGTCGTTCTACACCGTGATCAGCGACTTCGACGTCACGCTCGTGCACCCGACGTCGCTGCTGACCCCGGCCACCGGCACGTCGACCGAGACGACCAGCGGCAGCACGACGACCACGCACGCGACCGCGGCGAAGGTCCGGGACTTCGCTTGGGCCGCCGGCCCGTTCGCGAAGATCAGCACGACGTCCGGCAAGGGCGTGCGGGTCAACGTCTACTCGGTCAGCGGGATCTCGACCAGCAGCGCCAACCAGATGCTGAGCCTGGCCGCCGACTCGATCGACGTCCACGCGGGCCGCTTCGGCGACTACCCGTACGGCGAGGTCGACGTGGTGCTGGACAACAACTTCTGGTTCGGCGGCATGGAGTACCCGGGCTTCGTGATGGACCTCGTGTCGACCACGGCGCTCCCCCACGAGCTGGCGCACCAGTGGTGGTACGGCATCGTCGGTGACGACGAGTACAACTCGCCGTGGCTGGACGAGAGCTTCACCGACTACGCCACCGACCTCTACCGCGGGATCGACGGCAGCGGCTGCGGCATCACGTGGCAGTCGAGCGCGGAGAAGCTGACCAACTCGATGGCCTACTGGGACGCGCATTCGTCCCGGTACTCGACGGTCGTCTACAACTACGGCAAGTGCACCCTGCACGACCTGCGGCGGCTGATCGGCGACACGGCGATGGCGAACCTGCTGAAGTCGTACGCCCAGTCCCACTGGTACGGCGTGTCCACGACGGCGGAGTTCAAGGCCGCGGCGCAGGCGGCGGCCGGGTCGACCGACCTGACGTCGTTCTGGGCCTCGCACCGCGTCGAGGGCTGAGAAACCGGTTGGAGTTCCCCGTCCACGTCCGCCAGTCTGGGGACGTGGACGGGGAACGGCTCTTCTGCGACACCGCGCTCGCCGCGCGCATCGAGCGCGCCGAAGTGCGGCTGATCGCCGAAAGCAGTGACGCCGCCCGAGCGCGGCGCGGGGACTCGGTCGGGTTCGCGCGTCCGCTCGCCGGTGGCGTCGCGAGTTTCGCGGAAGCGGATTCGCCGTTCAACAAGATCGCCGGGCTCGGCTTCGAGGGCCTCCCCGACGCGCTCGACGACGTCGAGCAGGCCTTCGCCGCGCTCGGCGCCCCGGTACAGGTGGAGCTTTCGCAGCTCGCCGATCCCGCCGTGGGAGCGTTCCTCACCCGGCGCGGCTACCACCTGGAGTCGTTCGAGAACGTGCTCGGACGGCGGGTCGGCGAGGCGGCCGTCCCCGACGGCGTGCGGCTCGCCCGCGACGACGAGCTGGACCACTGGCTGGCCGAGGTCGCCGACGCGTTCGCCGTCGCCGACACCGAGGGCGTGCCGTCGCACGAGGACTTCCCGCGGCAGACCGTGCTCGACGCGATGCGGGACATGGCCGGGGTGCGGCGCTACCTCGCGGAGCGCGACGGCGAGTTCGCCGGCGGCGCGAGTTTCCGCGTCACCGACGGGATCGCGCAGTTCACCGGCGCCGCGACCGTGCCGCGGTTCCGGCGCCGCGGGGTGCAGACGGCTCTGCTGCGGGCGCGGCTCGCGGCGGCCGCCGCGGCCGGGTGCGAGGTCGCCGTCGTCACGACGCAGCCGGGGTCGAAGTCGCAGCAGAACGCGCAGCGGCAGGGGTTCGACCTGCTCTACGCGCGGGCGATCCTGGTGAAGGGCGTCTCCTCGACGAGCTCTTCGGGCGCCGACAGCCGCCACGCCTCGTAGAGCAGTTCGGCCAGTTCGTCGGCGTCGATCTTGTCGAGGTACACGACGACCCAGCCGAAGCCGCCGGCGGTGAACTGGACCTCGAAGACGTCCGGCCGCTCCGAGACCAGCGCGAGCTGTTCGGAGATCTCCTGCTTGAGGCCGACGGTCCGGGTCCGCGGCCAGAAGTAGCCGAACCGCTTGCCGCGCACGCTGAACGAGGAGTAGTCGCGTGCCTCCGACCGCTGGACCTCCACCAGCCGGCCGAGCAGCAGTTCGAGTTTCCGGACCGTGACCGTCACCTGTCGCTCCCCCTGTCTCCGGCGACCACCGTAGCGCGCCGGTACCGTGCGGGACATGAGCGATCCGCGTGACGTCGTGGTCAAGCGGGGGCACGCCCCCGGCGCGACCGCCGCGGAGGCGGCCGGTCTGCGGTGGCTCGCCTCGGCGGGCACGGTTCCGGTGCCGGTCGTCCGAAGCCAGGACGACGAGACGCTGGTCATCGACCGCGTTCCCTCCGGTCGTCCGTCGGCCCCGGCGGCGGAGCGCTTCGGGCGCGGGCTGGCGGGTCTGCACGCGGCCGGGGCGCCGGCGTTCGGCTCACCTCCGCCGGACGGGGCCGCCGACGCGTGGATCGGGCTCGCGCCGATGGCGAACGTCCCGGCCGACGACTGGGCGTCGTGGTACGCCTCGGACCGCGTGCTGCCGTACGTCCGCCGGGCCGTCGACGCGGGGACGTTCGACCCGGCGGAGGCGACGCTGTTCGAGCGTGCCTGCGCCCGGATCCCGGCGTCGGCCGAGCCGCCCGCGCGGCTGCACGGCGACCTGTGGACCGGCAACGTCCTGTGGGACGGCCGCGAGGCGTGGCTGATCGACCCGGCCGCGCACGGCGGGCACCGCGAGACGGACCTGGCGATGCTCCACCTGTTCGGCTGCCCGCACCTCGACCGCGTCCTGGCCGCGTACGACGAGGCCGCGCCCCTGGCCGACGGCTGGCGCGACCGGATCGGGCTGCACCAGCTGTTCCCGCTGCTGGTCCACACGGTCCTGTTCGGACAGTCGTACGCCGGCCAGGCGCTCGCGGCGGCGCGCTCGTTCTAGCAGTGCTGCAACATCGTTTCGAGAGCCGTCTTCTCCGGGACCGTGATCGTCAGGCCGTAGTTGCTCTTGACCACGATCCAGTCCGTGGCGTAGGTGCACCAGTACGAGACGAGCGGCGGTTTCCACTGGTCGGGGGCCTTGTCGCTCTTCTGCTCGTTGAGGTTGTCGGTGACCGCGTGCAGCTGCGGGCGGGTCAGGTCGTTCGCGAACTGCTCGCGGCGCTCCTGCGTCCACTTCTTCGCGCCGCTGATCCAGGCCTGCCCGAGCGGCACCATGTGGTCGATGTCCACATCGGACGCCTTGTGCCAGGTCGCGCCGTCGTACGCGCTGACCCAGGTGCCGGACTTCGGGGCGCAGTCGGCGTTCGTGGTGACGTCCTTGCCGTCGCGCTTGAGGACCTCTTCGCGGGTGTCGCAGGCGCCGTCGACCTTGTCCCAGTGCGGGAACTTGTCGCGGCTGTAGCCGTCCATGGTGCCGCGCACGGCGATCTGGAGCTTCGCCAGCTGGGCCCGCGCCTCGGAGGGCGCGATCGGCGGAGCCTGCTGCGTGCCGCCGGGCTGGCTCCCGGCCGCCAGGTCGTTCGGCACTTTGCAGCCGGTGAGGGAGGCGCCGGTCAGGACGGCGAGCAGAAGGAGCGCTCGGGTGCGCGGCATCGTGAACCCCTTTCACGTCTACCGGGAGGTGCCCAAGCGACGACGCGGGGAAACGGTGCAGATGGCGTAGTTGGCGCGATCTTTACGAGCCGTGGAAGACCTGCGCGACGAAAACCGCGGCGACGACCCCCGCGGTGACGAGCAGCGTGAGCACGACGAGCAGCCCCCACGGCACGAGCCGGATGGGCCGTTGCCGCGGGAAGACGGCCTGGGTGCGCTGGACCGGGATCCGCAGGGCGGGCCGAGCCTCGGCCACGGGCGGCGGCAGCGGGCTGGGCGGGAGTTCGACCACGGCGGGGAGCACGGGCAGCGGCGACCGGGCGTGGATGCGCGCGGGGAAGCCGTCGGCGAGCAGGGCGGATCGGGGCGGCGCGAGGTGGGCGAGGGAGAGGGCGTAGCAGGCGTCGAGGACGTCGTCGGCCGACCAGACGGTCCGCCACCGGTTGTGCTGTCCGATGATCCGGCGGAGACCGCGCGGATCGGCGAGGACGACGGCCACCCCGGGGACGGACTCGGGGACGCGCGGGTGGGGAAGGGTTTCGGGGCCGTTGGGCTCGAGTTGCCCTTCGCGGGGACTCGGCGCGGACTCGGGTGAAATCGGATCGCCCGCCGAGCGAGGCTCCGGCAGCCCGGCGATCGGATCCGCGGTCCCGCCCGGCCCGGAATCCGGTCGCGGATCGCCCGCCCAGCGCGGCTCCGGCGGCCCAGCAGCCAGATCCTCGCCGCTCGACCCCGAACCTGGTCGCGGGTCACCCAGTGAGCGCGGCTCCGGCGGCCGGGCATCCAGATCGTCGCTCCCGCCCGGCCGCGAACCCGGTCGCGGATCGCCCACCGAGCGCGACTCCGGCGGCCCAGCAGCCACCTCCTCGCCCCCGCCCCACCCTGGCGCCGCGGTATCCCCAGCACGACCGCTCGCATCCGGCCCGGCCGCGAACCGATGCGGCTCCCCCGCCGGCTCGGCCAGCCGGCCGCCCCGGTCCGACTCCGCGACCGGCGGCACGACCGCCACCAGCCCCGTCACGTACCGGCCGCCGTCGTGCGCGGCCAACGCCCCCTTCGCCGCCGCCACCCCGGCGCCGGCTCGCTCCTCCGGCCCCGGCGATACCCCCGCCCCCGGCTCGTGCGCCGCGATCACCACTACCCCCGACCGGGTGAACACCAGCGCGTCCACCACCCGGGGGCCGCCGCGGCTCGGGACCGTGATCCCCGCCAGCGCCAAACCCGTCAGATGGTCCGGGCCCGGGCCCCACGAACGCAGCAACCCGACGAGGTGCTCCGCCGCGGCGGGCAGGCGACGCTCGTCACCGGTGCGCTGGAAGGCCACGAGCACCGCCGGTCACTCCTCCCACGAGTAGAGCTCCCTCGACGGTAAGAGCGGACCGGCCCCGACCCCAGCAGCCGAACGAGTGATCGAACACCACCGTGCGTGACCGAGGCATGCTGGACCCGCATCCACACCGCACGAGGGAGACCCCGATGCCCCCAGCCGCCTACCAGGGCCGCGCGCTCGACGTCGACCAGGACTTCTACCGGCGGCTCGCCGGGGACGACGGCCGGGAGCTCGTCGACGCCTTCGAGGTCCCCATCCGCTCCGGCCGCGCCTGGCGCGTGCCCGCGGGCCACCTCTGCCGCCTCAAGACCGTCGACGGCCCGCAGGTCGGCGACCTCAACCTGTGGAACGCCCACGACCCCCGCGAACGCTTCTGGGCCGCGCGCACCCGCCAGCTCCAGCGCGCCCACGTCAGCACGTTCGACCGCCTGTGGTCGACGCTCCCCTTCCTCCGCCCGCTCGCCACGATCACCGCCGACACCCTCGAGAACTACGGCGAAGACGCCGAAGGCGGCCGGGTGCACGACCTGCTCGGCACCCGCTGCGACCCCTACGTCAACCGGATGCTCACCGGCGAGGACTTCGACTTCCACTGCCACTCGAACCTCGTGCGCGCGGTCGCGCCGTTCGGGCTGACCGAGTTCGACGTGCACGACGTCCTGAACGTCTTCCAGTGCACCGGCCTCAACGACGAAGACCGGTACTTCATGAAGGCCTGCCCCGCTCGTCCCGGCGACCACTTCGAATTCTTCGCCGAGCTGGACCTGCTGTGCGCGCTGTCCACCTGCCCGGGCGGCGACCTGTCCATCCCGCTCTGGGGACCGGACGCCCGCGACCCGATCGACGTCTGCCACCCGATCGGCGTCGAGGTGTTCAAGCCGCGTGACGCCCTGCTCGACGGCCGGCGCGAACCGGCGCGCGCGGCCTACCGCGGCCTGCACGGCGTCCGGCTGCCGGAGTGGGGCGCGTAACCCCTTGCGCCGCAACGGATTCCGCGGAGACGGTGCATCGCCCTTGCGCCGCGTGTGATGATGGCAGTCCGGGGACACCGATCGGCTCGACGAGGAGTGCGAGTGGACCTGCGGACCGAGATCGCGCAGTCGTGGCGGCGGGCGGAGCTTTCCGGGCTCTCGCCGGCCTCGTCCGTCGAGCGCCTGGACTTCGCCGACGTCGACAGCCGCAGCCGGCTGCTGCGGGCCGCCTCGCCGGTGCTCGACGACCTGGCCCGGCAGCTGGCCGGCACGCGCTTCTGCGTCGTGCTGGCCGACGACGAGTGCCGGATCGTCGCCCGCCGGTTCAGCGAGCGGTCGGTCGAGGTGGCGCTCGAGACCATCAGCGCGGTGCCCGGCTGCCAGTTCCTGGAGGAGCGGACCGGGACGAACTCCCTCGCGACGCCGTTCGAGACCCGCCGCGGCGTCTCCGTCGACGGCGACGAGCACTTCCTCGAAGCCATGAAGCAGTTCACCTGCTACGGCCACCCCGTGGTGCACCCGGCGACGCGGCGGCTCGCCGGCGTCCTCGACATCACCGGCCCGGCCGGCGACGCGAACCCGCTGCTCGGGCCGTTCCTGCGGCGCGCGGTCGCCGACATCGAACGGCGGCTGCTCGACGGCGCGAAGCTCGCCGAGCAGCAGCTGCTGGCCGCGTTCCAGTCGGTGCAGCACCGGGCGTGCGCGGTGCTCGCGCTCGGCCAGGACGTCGTGCTCGCGAACACCGCGGCGACCGAGCTGGTCGACACGGCCGACCACCGGCTGCTGCGCGAGCTGGGCCGCACCCGCCGCGGGCTCCGGCGGCTGCTGCTGACGTCGGGCACGCCGGTCGAGGTGCGCGTCGAGGCGGTGTCGGCGAACGCCGGGCTGCTGTTCGAACTGGCGCCGGTCCGGACGTCGAGCCCGGTCGTGTCCCGTCCGCGCGCCGAGCGCGCGCTCTTCCCGGCGCAGGTCGACGAGCGGTTGCGCGGCGCGGGCCGGGCCCGGCGGCGGGTGCTGATCTCCGGCGAGCCGGGCGCGGGCCGGACGACGGCGGCGCGGGTCGTCGCCGGGGACGAGCCGGTGCATGAGTTCGACGCCTCCGACGTCGTCGCGGGCGAGGCGGAGTGGTGCGCGCGGGTGGAGGCCGCGGCGTCGCTGCGCGGTCTGCTCGTGGTCGACGGCGTCCAGCTGCTGCCCCCGCTGGCGGCGGTCCGCCTGGCCCGGCTGCTGGACACGACGACGGCGTGGTTCGCCCTGCTCAGCGGCCCGCCGGCGGAGCTGCGCGGTGAGCAGGCGACCCTGGCGGCGCGCATGCACCGGCGGATCGAGCTGCCCCCGCTGCGCGAGCGCCGCGACGAGATCCCGGCGATCGCCCGCGCGCTGCTGCGCGGCTTCAGCGACACCCTCCGGCTGACCCCGGGCGCGCTGGAGCTGCTGGGGTCCCAGCAGTGGCCGGGCAACCTCCGCGAGCTGGCGGGAGTGCTGGCGGGCGCGGCCGACCGCCGTTCGGCGGGCGACCTCACGGCGGAGGACGTGGCACCGGGCTGCGCGGAGACCGCCCCGGGCGGCGCGCTGAGCGGCTGGGAGCAGGCGGAGTACGACGTGATCGTGCGGACGCTGCGGGCGTGCGACGGCAACAAGGTCCGCGCGGCCAAGCAGCTGGGCATCAGCCGCTCGACGCTCTACAACCGGATGCGCGCCCTGCGGGTCCGCTGAGCGTCGGTGTCCGGGATTCGGACACTTCACGGAACCGGCGGCTGCACACAATCGAGGTCACCACCGCCGCACGTGGAGGAGATGGCCGTGAAGACCAAGGCAGCCGTACTGTTCGATGCCGGGAAACCGTTCGAGATCATGGAGCTGGACCTCGACGGCCCGGGCCCCGGCGAGGTGCTCATCAAGTACACCGCCGCCGGCTTGTGCCACTCGGACCTGCACCTCATCGACAACGACCTCGTGCCGCGCTTCCCGATCATCGGCGGCCACGAGGGCGCCGGGGTCGTCGAGGAGGTCGGCGCCGGCGTGACCAAGGTGCAGCCGGGCGACCACGTCGTCTGCAGCTTCATCCCGAACTGCGGCACCTGCCGCTACTGCTCGACCGGGCGCCAGAACCTCTGCGACATGGGCGCCACCATCCTCGACGGCCACATGCCGGACGGCACCTTCCGCTTCCACGGCGGCGGGCAGGACTTCGGCGCGATGTGCATGCTCGGCACGTTCTCCGAGCGCGCCACCATCTCGCAGCACTCGGTGGTGAAGGTCGACGACTGGCTGCCGCTGGAGACCGCCGTCCTGGTCGGCTGCGGCGTCCCGACCGGCTGGGCCACCGCCAACTACGCCGGCGGCGTCCGGGCCGGCGACACCACCGTCGTCTACGGCATCGGCGGCATCGGCATCAACGCCGTGCAGGGCGCCAAGCACGCCGGCGCGAAGTACGTCGTCGCGGTCGACCCGATCGAGTTCAAGCGGGAGACGGCGCTCAAGTTCGGCGCCACCCACGCGTTCGCGACCGCGGCCGAAGCCGCCGAGAAGGTCAACGAGCTCACCTGGGGCCAGCTGGCCGACCAGGCGCTGATCACCGTCGGCACGGTCGACGAGGACGTCGTCAGCGAGGCGTTCAACGTCGTCGGCAAGGGCGGCACGGTCGTCATCACCGGCCTCGCCAACCCCGAAAAGCTCACCGTGCACGTCTCCGGCGGCGTCCTGACGCTGTTCGAGAAGACGATCAAGGGCACGCTGTTCGGCTCGGCGAACCCGCAGTACGACATCGTCCGGCTGCTGCGCCTTTACGACGCCGGTCAGCTCAAGCTCGACGAGCTGGTGACCCGCAAGTACACCCTCGAGCAGGTGAACGAGGGCTACCAGGACCTGCGCGACGGCAAGAACATCCGCGGCGTCATCGTCCACGGGTGACCCGACGGAGTCCACAGTGGACCTCGACGTGCCGTACCGGCTGAACCCGCTGGTGCCCCTCGACGAGCTCGTCCACGAGCGCCGGGAAGGGTGCCTGCTCGACGCTCCGGACGTGGTCCGCTTCGCCCGGGCCCTGGCGATGCACGCGACGGCCCGCGACGCGCTCGACGCCGCGCAACTCGCCGAAACCAGCCGGGCCCGGGTGGTGGCGGCGCTGGAACTGCTCGCCGCCGCCGGGATCATCGTCACGGACCCGTGAACCGGCGGGTGGCCACCCCAACGGCGTGGTGGCCACCCCCGGCTCACGGCCGCGGCGCGTTGCGCAGGTTGGTGCGGGCCAGCTCGACCATCTTGCCGACGCCGCCGTTGAGCACCGTCTTCGTCGCACCCAAGGCGAACCCGCGCACCATCTCGCCGGTGATGCGCGGCGGGATCGACAGCGCGTTCGGGTCGGTCACCACCTCGACCACCGCCGGGCCCCGGTGGGCGAACGCCCGCTCCAGCGCGCCGCGGACGTCGGCCGGGTCCTCGACCCGGACCGAGAACACCCCGCACGCCGCCGCGATCGCCGCAAAGTTCACCGGCGCGTGGTCGGTGCCGAAGGCCGGGAGGCCGTCGACGAGCATCTCCAGCTTCACCATGCCCAGCGTGGCGTTGTTGAACACCACGACCTTCACCGGGACGTCGTAGGCGGGCAGCGTCAGCAGGTCGCCCATCAGCATCGCGAGCCCGCCGTCGCCCGAGAGGGACACGACCTGGCGCCCCGGCTGGGACAGCTGCGCGCCGATCGCGTGCGGCAGCGCGTTCGCCATGCTGCCGTGCCGGAACGAGCCGAGCACGCGGCGGCGGCCGTTCGGCGTCAGGTAGCGCGCCGCCCAGACGTTGCCCATGCCCGTGTCGACGGTGAACACCGCGTCGTCGGCGGCGACGTCGTCGAGCACCGAGGCGACGTACTCCGGGTGGATCGGGCGCCGCTGCTCGATCTTCGTCGTGTACGCGCCGACGACCTTCTCCAGCTTCCGCACGTGTTCGCGCAGCATCCGGTCGAGGAACGCGCGGTCGTTGCGGGGACGCAGCAGCGGGAGCAGCGCACGCAGCGTCTCGCGCACGTCGCCGTGCACCGCCAGGTCCAGCGGCGTGCGCCGGCCGAGGCGCGAGGCGTCGTGGTCGATTTGGATCGTGCGGGCCTGCGGGAGGAACTTGTCGTACGGGAAGTCCGTGCCCAGCAACACGATCCGGTCGGCCTCGTGCATCGCGTCGTAGCAGGCGCCGTAGCCGAGCAGGCCGCTCATACCGACGTCGAACGGGTTGTCGAACTGGATCCACTCCTTGCCGCCGAGCGAGTGCCCGACCGGCGCCGCGAGCTTCTCCGCCAGCGCCATGACCTCGTCGTGCGCGCCGCGGACGCCCGCGCCGGCGAAGAGCATCACCTTCTCGCCCGAGTTCAGCAGGTCCGCCAGCTCCTGGACGGTCTCCGCGGACGGCACCGCGGGCGACGGCGTGACCAGCGGGAGGCGCTCGGTCAGCGGGCCGGTCGCCTTGCGGTCGGCCAGGTCACCCGGGATGGTCAGCACGGCGACGCCACCCTTGCCGACGGCGGCCTGCGTGGCGATGCGCAGCAGCCGCGGCAGCTGTGCGGGGTCGGCCACGACCTCGCTGAAGTGGCTGCACTCGGCGAACAGCCGGTCCGGGTGGGTCTCCTGGAAGAAGCCGGTGCCGATCTGGTTCGACGGGATGTGCGACGCGATCGCGAGCACCGGCGCGCCGGAGCGGTGGGCGTCGAACAGGCCGTTGATGAGGTGCAGGTTGCCCGGCCCGCAGCTGCCCGCGCACACGGCGAGCTTGCCGGTGACCTGCGCTTCGGCCGCCGCGGCGAAGGCGGCGGTCTCCTCGTGCCGGACGTGCACCCACTCGATGCCGTCGGTGCGGCGGACCGCGTCGACGATCGGGTTGAGGCTGTCGCCGACGATGCCGTAGATGCGCTCGACACCCGCGTCCCGCAGGGTCCTGACCAGTTGTTCTGCGACGGTTGCCATGCCTCCAGCGTGGCCCGTCCCGACCGATGCGTCCAATGCCTGATTGGCTGAACATCCATACACTCGGGGCATGGACGTCCAGACGCTGCGCCTGTTCCGCGAGGTCGCCGGCGGCGCCACGATCACGGAGACCGCCGCGCGGGCGCACCTCACCCAGCCCGCGCTGTCGCGGGCCCTGCGGCGGCTCGAGCACGACGCCGGCGCCGAGCTGTTCCGCCGCTCCGGGCGGGTGCTGCGGCTGACCCCGGCCGGGCACGCGTTCCGCCGCCACGTCGACCTCGTGCTCGACCAGCTGGACCAGGGCCTGCGCGAGGTCGCCGAGATCGTCGACCCCGGGACCGGCGTGGTGCCGCTGGCCTTCCTGCACACGTTCGGCACGTGGCTGGTGCCGTCGGTGCTGAGCGGCTTCCTGCGCGAGCACGCGGGCGCCCGCTTCGAACTGCGGCAGCACGGCGAAGCCGGCCTCGAGGCGGAGCTCCTCGACGGCACCGCCGACCTCGTCATCACCAGCGGCGACCCGGGGCACGCGCAGCTGCACTGGGAACGCCTGCTCGTCGAGCCGCTGCGGCTCGCCGTCCCGCCGCACCACCGGCTCGCCGGCCGCCGGCGCGTCCGCCTCGCCGACCTCGCGGACGAGACGTTCATCCTCCTGCGGCCCGGTTACGCCCTGCGCGAGACGACCGAGCGGCTGTGCGCCGAAGCCGGGTTCGCGCCGCGGATCGGGTTCGAGGGCGACGAAGTCGAGACGCTGCGCGGGCTCGTCACCGCCGGGCTCGGCGTGTCGGTGCTGCCGCTGCCGCGCTCCGCGACGTTCCCGGCGCCGCACCTCGCACTGACCGATGTGGACGCTGCCCGCGACATCGGCCTCGCCTGGGCGGCCGGGCGGACTCTCCCGCCGCTCAGCGAAACCTTCCGGCGGTACGTCCTCGCCGCCGGCCTCGACCGTCCACAAGGGACTATGTGAGAATCGCCGTAGGACCAGGCGGTTTTCCCATGGGTGTGACAGGGTGGGGACATGGCCGCGCTGAGATCCTTCCTGACGTCCTGGACCTCCGTCACGCCGGTGCTCGGCCTCGTCGTGCTCGCGCTGGCGTGGGGCCGCGACCTCGGCCCGGTGTTCGTGGCGGTCGTCGCGATCGCGCTGGGCGCGACCGTGCTGGCGGCGGTGCACCACGCGGAGGTCGTCGCGCACCGGGTCGGCGAGCCGTTCGGGTCGCTGGTGCTCGCGGTCGCGGTCACCGTCATCGAGGTCGCGCTGATCGTCACGATGATGGTGTCCGGCGGGCCGGAGGCCGGGTCGCTCGCGCGGGACACGGTGTTCGCCGCGGTGATGATCACGACCAACGGGATCGTCGGCATCTCCCTGCTCGTCGGCGCGCGGCGCTACGGCTCGACGCTGTTCAACCCCGAGGGCAGCGGGGCCGCGCTGGCGACGGTCGCGACGCTCGCCTCGCTGAGCCTGGTGCTGCCGACGTTCACCTCCAGCACGCCCGGGCCGGCCTTCTCCCCGGCGCAGCTGACGTTCGCGGCGCTCGCGTCCCTGGTGCTGTACGGGACGTTCGTGCTGACCCAGACCGTGCGCCACCGCGACTTCTTCCTCCCGGTGGCGGCCGACGGCGAGGTCAAGGAGGACGACCACGCGGAACCGCCGTCGAACCGGGCGGCGCTCGGCAGCCTCGCGCTGCTGCTGGTGGCGCTGGTCGCGGTGGTCGGCCTGGCGAAGGTGGAGTCCCCGGCGATCGAGGCGGGCGTGCGCGCGGCCGGGTTCCCGCAGTCGTTCGTCGGCGTGGTGATCGCGTTGCTGGTGCTGCTGCCGGAGACGCTCGCCGCCACGCGCGCGGCCCAGCGCGACCGGATGCAGATCAGCCTCAACCTGGCCTACGGCTCGGCGATCGCGAGCATCGGCCTGACGATCCCGGCGATCGCGCTGGCATCGGTGTGGCTGCCGGTCCAGCTGCTGCTGGGGTTGGGTTCGACGCAGATCGTGCTGTTGGCCCTGACGGTGGTGGTGAGCGTGCTGACGGTGGTCCCCGGCCGGGCGACCCGGCTGCAGGGCGGGGTGCACCTGGTGCTGCTGGCGGGGTTTCTGGTTTTGGCCGTCAACCCTTGAGCCGCGCCTCGTCCCGGGCCGCACAGCTCGACGAGCACGTGATCACCGCCGACGCCAAGACCGACGTCCCCGCGCAGTTTCACACCGGCGTCGGTCAGCCGTTCGACGTCGGCGGCCAGGTCGGCGACCACGAGTGCGAACCGGTGCCACCCCCGGGCGTCGACGTGACCCCACCGACCGGTCGGCAGAACCCGTCACGCAGAGCATCACGAGTCGAGTCGTGGGGCCGGGATAGCGACATTGACGGCCCAGACGCCGCACCGGACACCCGGCCGAACCGGTCTCGAACGCTCCTTACGATGGGCGGCGCAGACGTAGTTCGATCCGGCCGGGCTGTCAGACCGGGCTTTTCCTGAACCACTCACCCAAGGATCCGAGGCTCTGCATACTCGACCACTGCGGCTCACCGGTCTCGACCCAGCCTACCTTCGGCCGCGAACTAGCTGATGCCCAACCTCCATCAACCTCCGGGCAGGGTTGACTAGATCAGTTAGCACTGAGTGCCTTTACCTGATGCAATAAGGCTTCCTGACTCCTCCTGCTCCGCACATCATCTTTCCGCAGACTCCGCCCTTCAGCGAGCACGCCTTCGAAGAACTCTGCCGTTAGCCTCGCCGCCGAAGCTATCGCCGCCTCTATCTCATCCGACAGCTTCCCGTCAGATACTCGAAACCTCAATTTTCGCGGTTTCATCAGCCTCTGAGCCACAGCATCGGTATCGCCCGCTTCGAAGACAGGTATGAGATCCGGATTTACAAGGGCGGACACCATCATAGCAATGTGATACTTAGCCACCTTCAAGATAGTCGATTCCTGCGTCCGAGCAAAGTACCTATCAATACGATAAATGATCCAAGCGGCGTAATAATACGTTTCCTCGGGATACTCCCCTCAAACGAACGTATCTTCAGCTTCCAGATCTTTCGGCGATCCAATTGCTCGCGATGACTCTCCGAACAGAGTCGCAGCCACAGCGCGATTAAGTTCGGGTGTTGTCACCACGCGGGTGCGCGCGAACTCCAGAACTGTTCCACGGTTCTGGCGCTCGTAACGGAGACCGTCCACGCCAGTCTGAGCGAAATACTCTTCCACATTTTTCGCCACCTGCGAACTTGCTTGGATATCCGAAGACCCGATCGCGGTTTGAAGATTGGTAGCGATCGAAACACTCGTCCGAACAGTCGCATCGTTCGAACTCACGATCTTGACGGGCACCCACACGTCAGACAGCAAACTGGGAGAATTCTTGACTTCAGCCGATTCAGCCCATCGGATGAGCTGATGGCTCGTCTGCCCGCCGTTGACGATCTGGTAGCCTGAAATAAGAAATCTATCTCCAAGCCCCCGAAGATCGGTTGCAATTATCGTAAGACCATTGTTCAAAAAGGGAAAATGCTCACGCTCTGCCGACTGCAGAGTTCCCATAATCCGGCTGTTGACCGGGTTCTGGGAGCCAAGGTCTAGGCGAACATTGTCATCGAATATGCCGACGCGCACCTCGCCAGAGTCATCCTTCAGCAGTTTCAGGAGTTCGACAGCAGATACGAGCCCGATGTAGGCTTCACTCACCCTGTCAGTGGCAGGTATCGTCTGGCGCTTTTCGAAATGAAACTGCACGTTCTGGGGCCCATGTCGCTCCTTTTGCTTGGCAGCGAGCTCTTCGTGCCCATGAGTGCGAAGCTTGAGCCCCTCAGAGTAGGCCTCGATCTGCCGGATGCGCACCATCGCCTCCGAGACTTGAAGCTCGGCCTGCGCACTCCTGCCATCATTGGAGCTCGTCGTGACGTAGTAAAGCTCACAAGGAATTCGACTATCTTGGAACTTGTCGCCACTCTCCGCAATCCTGTCAATCAGATTGGCCAAATCGACCAAGCGCGGCGGCAGAGCAACGCTCTTCGGCTTCATCGCGTACTTTGTCACAGCCTCCACGCCATGAAGGAACTTGGCTATCAACTTCGAGTCATATGACTCGCTCGTCTTGGCCTGAATGAAAATCACCTTCGCGGAATTTGTAACCTGCTCCGCAATAAGGTCATCGATCTCCTCAGGCTCGAAGACAATCTTGCCGTTGACAACTACTGCCGCAATGTCGATGCCCTCATCCCTACCGCCACCAAGGACCGAGCGTTCAATCAGTTCAACGTTGTCGCCCACGTACTGGAAGAGGTAGTTCGCTGCGACGTATCGCTCAAACTGATCAGCCTCAGTTCCGCCGAAGCCGAAGTCGCGCGAGAACTTCGCGACGCGCTTACTTGTGAGGGTGTGCATCCACGCTCTTTCCTTGGGGCAACGGGGGTGGTTCGACTCGAACCACTCGGCAGGACAAGGAGTGCCTCCGACTTGTACCCTACCGCGATCGAATTGTCTAGAGGCGAGTCAAACCAAGACGTGTTGTCGTGCACCTCATTGGTTCTGATCGGTCACCAACCCGCCCCCAGGACGGCGGGAACTCGAGCCGTCCCGCCTGAGCGCTGCCCTGCCTGCAGCACTGGACGGCAACCCGCCCGTGTCGGTCGATTGCGCCGACTTGCTCGCGCAATGTGAGGTCCTGGTCAAACGAGACCAGGCCGCGCCGGTGGCCGGGGCTCCGACCCTGCGGCCAGCCGACATACGCGAATGCACGATTGTCAGCATGCTTTCACGCTTCGAGATCTTCCTCATGCTGCTTTCGCTGCTGGAAGTACACGCTCAATGACGAAATACCTATGTGGCTAGCAGGCGGAACTATCGGGAGAGGCCGGACGTTCATGCGAAGTTTAGAGCGCGGGGATCATCGCGTCGGTCCAGCGCGGGGACCGACCAGCGAAGATCGCCGCTTCACGTCGTCGTCCGGACCTCGATGCCCACCACGCACGTGTCGTCGTCCGTGTCCGCCGTGCTGTACGTCAGCAGCGTGTCCAGCTGGTTCTCCAACCCGCCGTCATGCCCCTTCACCAGCGACACCAACCGGGCCACCGTCTCCTGCACCGGACGATCGCGCCGCTCGATCAGCCCGTCCGTGTAGATCAGCAGGATGTCGCCCTCGTCGAGCTGCAGCTCCTCCTCCTGGTACACCACGTCCCGCACCGCTCCCAGCAGCGACCCGCGGATCAGCGGCAGCGTCGTCGCGCCGCCGTTGCGGTGGCGGACGATCGGGGGCAGGTGGCCGGCTCGGGCCCAGCGGAGCTTGCGGTTCGCCGGGTCGTACACCGCCGCCACCGCCGTCGCCGTCACGTGGTCGGTCAGGTGGTAGGCCACCAGGTTCAGCCACGTCAGCAGCTGGGCCGGCCCCGCGCCCGTCGCCGCCAGCCCGCGCAGCGCGTTGCGCAGGCTCACCATGCCGGTCGCCGCGTCGATGCCGTGCCCGGCGACGTCGCCGACGCACAGCAGGACCTCGCCCGTCGGCAGCGCCACCGCGTCGTACCAGTCGCCGCCGACCAGGTGCTCCTTCTCGGCCGGCCGGTAGCGGACCGCCGCGCGCAGGCCCGGCATGTCGATCGGGCCCTTGGCCGGCGGCATGATCGCGTGCTGCAGCTGCAGCGCGAGCCGGTTGCGCTCGATCGCCTCCTGCTCGGTCTCGGCCAGCCGGTCCCGCGTCGCGGCCAGCGCCACCTCGGTCCAGTGCTGCGCCGAGACGTCCTGGTAGGCGCCGCGGACCGCGACCAGCTCGCCGCGGCCGTCCACGACCGGCTCGGCGACCACCCGGATGTGCCGGGCGACGCCGTCGGAGCGCTGCAGCCGGAACGCCGTCGACGACGGACGCCGGTGGTGCAGCACCGCGCGCAGGAACCGGCCGATCGCCTGCGCGTCGTCCTGGTGGGCGTGCGCGGCGAGGTCGTGCAGGGACAGCGGAGTCGCCGTCGGCGGGAGGCCGTACAGCGCGAACAGCTCGGTGTTCCAGGTGATCGCCCCGGTCACGACGTTCTCTTCGAAGCCGCCTATGCGGCCGAGGCGCTGGGCGTGCTGCAGCAGCACGGCGAGCTTCGCCGCGTCGTCCTGGATGCGCAGGATCAGCAGCACGTTGCCGGCGAACCGGGTCAGGCTGACGTCGGTCAGCACGGTCAGCGGCACCTGATCGACGAGCGTGGTGACGGCCATGCTGTCGGCCCGGAAGGGCTCGCCGGTCGCGTAGACCCGCTGGACCTTGTCGAGCAGGCCGCTCTCCTCCGCGGCCAGCGGGTAGGTCTCCAGCAGCCGCGTGCCGATGATCCGGCTGCGCGGGCGCCCACCCGGGTCGGCGAACCGGACGTTGGCGTGGTGGATGCGGAAGTCGCTCAACCGGCCGCCTTCCACGCACGGCGACAGCAGCACCGCCGGGTCGTGCAGGCCGTCGACGAAGTCCACCAGCTCGCCGAGGAAGTCCCCGGAACCGTCGGCGGCAACCGGGGCGACCACGCCGTCCCACGTGTCGAGCGTGTGCGCGCACAGCTCGGCCAGCGCCTCCAGCTGACGCAGCTGCCGCCCGGGTTCGGACGGCAGCGGGTCCGGCCAGCACATCTCGACGACGCCGATGATCCGGCCGCCGGTGCCGGTGGGCACCGCGACGCGGCCGCCTTCGCCCAGGGTGTGCTGCCCGATCGACGGCAGCCCGCCGCCGGACAGCGTCGGGTACCAGACCGTGTCGCGCTCGATCAGCGCGCTGCGCGCGGGAGTCGCGACACCGGGCGGGACGTACCGCCAGCGCGCGGCTTCCTCGGCGGAGAACCCGGCCGAACCGGCGAGGGTCATCGACCCGTCGGGCCCGGCGAGCCACACCGCGACCGCCGTCGCGCCCAGCGGCCGCAGCGCGTGCTCCAAAATGGACTCCGCGACGCGCTGGGTGTCCCCCGCCGCGAGGACGCCGCTTTCGGCCGTGCGCAGCCGGACCGCGACGGAGTCTTCGCCTTCGGCGCTGGCCAGGAACTCCTGCGTCACCTCGCTGATCCGGTCCTCGGCGGCCTCGCCGACGACGTCCGCGGCGAACTGCAGCGGCGTCATCCCGGCGCGCTCGGCGAGGGTTTCCAGCTGCCGGGCGGCGTCGGACGGCGTGCAGTGCAGGCGTTCCATCAGGACGCCCTTGGCGAGCTCGATCAGCGCGCGGCCGTCGGCGACGGCGTGGGCGTGGTCGACCTCGCCGCGCAGGCGGGCGACGGTGTCGGCGAGCCGGGCCAGGTTGGCGGACACCTCGGCCGGCGGGGCGAGCACCGGGAGCGTCTCTTCGTCGGCGGTCACCCGATCACGCCGTCACGTGCCGCTTGATGCGGGCGATCAGGTCGTCCGCGTCGACCGGCTTGGTCACGTAGTCGGTGGCGCCCGAGGCGAGGCTCTTCTCGCGGTCGCCCGGCATCGCCTTCGCCGTCACCGCGACGATCGGGATGCGGGCGTGCTCCGGCATCGCGCGGATCTTCGCGGTCGCGGTGTAGCCGTCCATCTCCGGCATCATCACGTCCATCAGGATCAGGTCGATGCCGGGGTGCGCGGCGACGGTCTCGACACCCTTGCGGCCGTCTTCGGCGTGCAGCACCTGCATCCCGTGCAGCTCAAGGATCCCGGTCAGCGCGTAGACGTTGCGCGGGTCGTCGTCGACGATCAGCACCGTGCGCCCGGACAGCGTCGTGTCGACGTCGGCCGCGCGCACCGGCGCGGCCGGCTCGTCCGGCCGGACCAGCGGCAGCACCGCGCCGGGCTCCTCGGCCGAGAGGTGCAGCGCGATCCGCTCGCGCAGTTCGTCCAAACCGGACAGCACTTCCAGCGACTGGACGTCCGCGCGGGACTGCACCAGCTGTTCCAGCTCGCCGTCGAGGCGGCGGCTGTTGTGCGCGAGCACCGGGACCAGCCGCAGCGCGCTGTCGCCCTGCATCGCGTCGAGGAAGCCGAACGCGGTGCGGTCGGGCAGGTCGAGGTCGAGCACGACGCAGTGGTAGGCGTCGGTGGCGAGCGCGGCCGCGGCTTCCTGCGTGCCGACCGCGGTGACGACCTCGACCTCGGCCGGCGAGATGCCGATGTCCCGGCTGTCGGCCAGGTCCGCGGCGGCGCTCTCGGCGACGAGCGTCAGCAGGCCGTGCTGGCGCTCCTCCACGACCAGCAGCCGCCGGTGGGACCGCGGCGCCGACGGGGTGACGCCGTTGCCGTTGTCGCCGGCCGCGACGGCGGTGCCGGGGTGCTCGCCCGCCGGGAGCGGCGCGAAGTCCGGGCGCGCGACCGGCAGCGAGAAGGTGAACGAGCTGCCCTCGCCGGGCGTGCTCTCCGCGGTGATGACGCCGCCGAGCAGCTGGGCGATCTCGCGGCTGATCGACAGGCCCAGGCCGGTGCCGCCGTACTTGCGGCTGGTCGTGCCGTCCGCCTGCTGGAACGCGCCGAAGATCGACTCCAGCTGGTGCTCGGCGATCCCGATCCCGGTGTCGGTGACCCGGAAGGCGACGGCGGGCCCGTGCGCGCGCAGCGGCCGCGGCAGGCTCTCCGGGTCGACCGGCGCGATGTGCAGCTCGATCCCGCCGACCTCGGTGAACTTGACCGCGTTGGACAGCAGGTTGCGCAGCACCTGCCGCAGCCGCGAGTCGTCGGTGAGCAGCTCGGTGGGCGAGCCGGGGGCGACGCTGATCCGGAAGTCGAGGTTGCGCTGGGAGGTCATCGGCCGGAACGTCGCCTCGACGTAGTCCAGCAGCCCGCGCAGCGACACCTGCTCCGGGGTGACGTCCATCTTCCCGGCCTCGACCTTCGACAGGTCGAGGATGTCGTTGATCAGCTGCAGCAGGTCCGACCCGGCGGAGTGGATGATCCCCGCGTACTCGACCTGCTTGGCGGTGAGGTTGCGGGTCGGGTTCTGCGCGAGCAGCTGGGCGAGGATGAGCAGGCTGTTGAGCGGGGTGCGCAGCTCGTGGCTCATGTTGGCCAGGAACTCCGACTTGTACTTCGACGCCAGCGTCAGCTGCTGGGCGCGGGCCTCCAGCTCCTGGCGGGCCTGCTCGATCTCCAGGTTCTTCGTCTCGATGTCGCGGTTCTGCGTGACCAGCAGCGCCGCCTTCTCCTCCAGCTCGGCGTTGGACGACTGGAGCTCCTCCTGGCGCGCCTGGAGCTCTTCGGACCGGGCCTGCAGCTCCGCGGTCAGCCGCTGCGACTCGCCGAGCAGCTCGTCGGTGCGGGCGTTGGCGACGATGCTGTTGACGTTGACGCCGATCTGCTCCATCAGCAGCTCGAGGAACGCCCGGTGCACCGGGGTGAAGCCGTGCACGGACGCCAGCTCGAGCACGCCGAGCACCTGGTCCTCGACGACGATCGGCAGCACGATCAGGCCGGCGGGCGCGGTGCTGCCGAGCCCGGACGAGATCGTGGCGTAGCCGGGCGGGACGTCGTCGACCGCGATCGGGCGGCGGCTGCGCGCGGCCTGCCCGACCAGCGACTGGCCGACCCGGAACCGCACCACCGGGCCGTCGCCGTCGTCCGGGTGGCCGTACGCGCCGACCAGCCGCAGCTCGGGCACCTCGGTCGTGTCGTCCGCCAGGTAGAACGCGCCGTACTGGGCGTTGACCAGCGGGACCAGCTCGTCCATCACCGCGGCCGCGACGACGGCGAGGTCGCGGCGGCCCTGCATCAGCCCGGTGATGGTGGCCAGGTTGGACTTGAGCCAGTCCTGCTCCTGGTTCGCCCGCGTCGTCTCGCGCAGCGACTCCACCATCGAGTTGATGTTGTCCTTCAGCTCGGCGACCTCGCCGGAGGCGTCGACGGTGATCGAGCGGGTCAGGTCGCCCTCGGCGACGGCGCTGGTGACCTCGGCGATCGCGCGCACCTGGCGGGTGAGGTTCCCGGCCAGTTCGTTCACGTTCTCCGTCAGCCGCTTCCAGGTGCCGGAGACGCCTTCGACCTCGGCCTGGCCGCCGAGGCGGCCCTCGCTGCCGACCTCGCGCGCCACGCGCGTGACCTCCGCGGCGAACGCGGAGAGCTGGTCGACCATCGTGTTGATCGTGGTCTTGAGCTCGAGGATCTCGCCGCGGGCGTCGACGTCGATCTTGCGGGTCAGGTCGCCCTGCGCGACGGCGGTGGTCACCTGGGCGATGTTGCGGACCTGCCCGGTGAGGTTGTTCGCCATCGAGTTGACGTTGTCGGTGAGGTCCTTCCACGTGCCGGCGACGTTCGGCACGCGGGCCTGGCCGCCGAGCATGCCTTCGGTGCCCACCTCGCGCGCCACCCGGGTGACCTCGTCCGCGAACGCGGACAGCGTGTCCACCATCGTGTTGATGACGTCGGCCAGCGCCGCGACCTCGCCCTTGGCCTCGACGGTGATCTTCCGCGACAGGTCACCGCGGGCGACCGCCGTCGCGACCTGCGCGATCGAGCGGACCTGGCCGGTCAGGTTGGACGCCATGACGTTGACGTTGTCGGTCAGGTTCTTCCAGGTCCCGGACACGCCGCGGACCGTGGCCTGGCCGCCGAGGTTGCCCTCGGTGCCCACCTCGCGCGCCACCCGGGTGACCTCGTCCGCGAACGCGGACAGCTGGTCGACCATCGTGTTGATGGTCTCCTTCAGCTCCAGGATCTCACCGCGGGCGTCGACCCGGATCTTCTGCGAGAGGTCACCGCGCGCGACCGCGGTGGTGACCTGGGCGATCGAGCGGACCTGCGCGGTGAGGTTGTCGGCCATGACGTTGACCGACTCGGTGAGGTCCTTCCAGGTGCCGGAGACGCCCTTGACGTCGGCCTGGCCGCCCAGCCGACCCTCGGTGCCCACCTCGCGCGCCACCCGGGTGACCTCGTCCGCGAACGCGGACAGCTGGTCCACCATCGTGTTCAGCGTGTCCTTGAGCTCCAGGACCTCGCCGCGGGCGGTCACGTTGATCTTCTGGGACAGGTCGCCCTTCGCCACCGCCGTCGCGACCTGGGCGATGTTGCGGACCTGGTCGGTGAGGTTGCCCGCCATGAAGTTCACCGAGTCGGTGAGGTCGCGCCAGGTGCCGGAGACGCCCTTGACGTCGGCCTGGCCGCCCAGCCGGCCCTCGGTGCCCACCTCGCGGGCGACGCGGGTGACCTCGTCCGCGAAGGAGGACAGCTGGTCCACCATCGTGTTGATCGTGCTCTTCAGCTCGAGGATCTCGCCCCGGGCGTCGACCGTGATCTTCTGGGAGAGGTCGCCCTTCGCGACCGCCGTCGTCACCTGGGCGACGTTGCGGACCTGGTCGGTCAGGTTCCCGGCCATGAAGTTCACCGAGTCGGTGAGGTCGCGCCAGACGCCGCCGACGCCGGGCACCTGGGCCTGGCCGCCCAGCCGGCCTTCGCTGCCCACCTCGCGGGCCACGCGGGTGACCTCGTCCGCGAACGACGACAGCTGGTCCACCATCGTGTTGACGGTGTCCTTGAGCTCGAGGATCTCGCCCCGGGCGTCGACGTCGATCTTCTGCGACAGGTCGCCCTTGGCCACCGCGGTCGCCACCTGGGCGATGTCGCGGACCTGGGTGGTCAGGTTGCCGGCCATGGCGTTCACCGAGTCGGTGAGGTCCTTCCACGTGCCGGACACGCCGGGGACCTTCGCCTGGCCGCCCAGCTGCCCCTCGCTGCCGACCTCGCGGGCGACGCGGGTGACTTCGGAGGTGAACAGCGACAGCTGGTCGGCCATGCCGTTGAAGACCGTCGCGATCTCGCCGAGCAGGCCGTCGGCCCCGCCGGGCAGCCGGATGCCGAAGTCGCCGTCGCGGACGGCGGTCAGGCCGGCCAGCAGGCGGCGCAGTTCCTGCTCCCCCGCCTCGCCGACGCCTGCGACCGCGCCTTTGGCACCCGGGCGCGTCCCCTCGGCCATTGCCCCACCCATCCGCCACCCGTTTCTCCGCTTGTCGGCGCACGGAGCGCCGTCCCGGTGAGCACACCGGATGGCCCAGCATAGTGCAGCTGCACTATGCTGACGGGCAACGGTTGAGCAACCAGCCGCGCCCGTGTCCGCGCGCGCTCCCCAGGCGGTGCTCGAGAGCCTTTCCTTTCCTCCCAGGCCATCCGGCCACGTTGACCCATTCGGCTGAACGCGCTCCCAGACAGCGGTACCCCGCACCCGGCGGGGGCACCGCCGGTTTTCGCGCGCGCTTTCGGTGTCCACTGTGGACGCTCCACTGTGGACGAGGTGTACCGGCGCACGCCCGGGGTACCCCGTCGGCATGGATGCCGAGAACCTGGTCGTCATCGGAAGCGGACCGGCGGGCGTGTCGGCGGCCCGCGCCTACCGGGAAGCGGGCGGCACCGGAGGAGTCCGCCTGCTCACCGCGGACACCGACCCGCCCTACGAACGCCCGCCGCTGTCGAAGGAGTTCCTGCGCGGCGAGGCCGAACTGACGCCGCTGGACGAAGACTTCGAGCGGAAGCACGACATCAGCGTCACGCTGGGCGACCCGGTCACCGAACTGGGCGACCGCGAAGTCCGCACCGCCGCCGGCGCGGTCCACCCGTTCACCACCTGCGTGCTCGCGACCGGCGCGGAACCCGTCCGGCCGGACATCCCCGGCGCGGACCACCCCGACGTCCGGACCCTCCGTTCGGCCGCCGACTCCCGCGAGCTGCGCGCGGCCGCGTCCGGGGTGCGCAGCGCGATCGTCGTGGGCGCCGGGTTCATCGGCTGCGAAGCCGCGGTCTCGCTGTCGCGCCTCGGGGTACAGGTGACGGTCGTCTGCCCCGACGACGTCCCGCAGGAGAAGCGGCTCGGCCGCGAAGCGGGCGAATTCCTGTTGCGGTGGCTCAAAACCGAGGGCGTGAGCGTGCTCCGCGGCACGAAGCTGCTGTCGGTCGAGGGCGGCTACCGCGTCCGCACCGATCTCGTGCCGGTCCTCGACGCCGGGCTCGTCGTGCTCGCCACCGGCGTCCGGCCGCGGATCGGGCTGGCCGAGGCGGCCGGGCTCGCCGTCGAGAACGGCCGGATCCGCACCGACGAGCACCTGCGCACGAGCCGGCCCGGCGTGCTCGCGGCGGGGGACGTCGCGCTGGCGCACAACCCGGCGGCGGGCCGCGCGCTGGCCGTCGAGCACTGGGGCGAAGGCCTGGCGATGGGCGAGGTGGCCGGGCGGACCGCGGCCGGCGAGGACGCCGCGTGGGACGAGGTGCCCGGCTTCTGGTCGGTGATCGGCGATCGCGTGCTCAAGTACGCCGCCTGGGGCGACGGCTTCGACCGCGCCCGCCCGCTGCCGCGCGACGACGGCGGTTTCACCGTCTGGTACGAACGCGACGGCAAGGCGGTCGGCGTGCTCACCCACGAAGCCGACGAGGACTACGAGCGGGGCCAGGACCTGGTCCGCCGCGGTGCGCCGATCCCGGGGTCATAGCCAGTCCCGCTTCTTGAAGAGCACGTACAGCCCGACCGAGAGCACCAGCATGACGACCGTCGAGACCCAGAACCCGACCGTCGTGCCGTTGCCCGGGTACGCGACGTTCTGGCCGTAGAAGCCGGTCACCGCGGTGGGCACCGCGATCACCGCGGCCCACCCGGTGACCTTCTTCATGATCAGGTTCAGCCGGTCGCTCTGCAGGTTCAGCTGGGTCTCCCGGACCGTCGTGAGGCGTTCGCGCAGCGCTTCGGCCTGCTCGGCGGCCTGCCGCGCGTGGTCGCGGACGTCTTCGAAGTACGGGCGGGTGGTGTCGTCGGCCAGTTTCAGGTCCGGCCGCATCAACGAGCCGACGACCTCGGGCACCGGTGCCACGACCCGGCGCAGCGCGGTCAGGTTCTTGCGCGACCGGAACGAGCGCTGCTGCAGCTCGGCGGTGTCCGGGCGCTCGTCGAAAACCATGTCCTCCAGCTTCTCGACCTCGTCGTCGAGTGCCTGGACGGCGTCGAAGTGCCCGTCGACGATGAGGTCGAGCAGGCCGTGCAGCAGGAAGGGCACCCCGGACTTCGCCAGGTCCGGCGCCTGGTCCCAGCGGCGCGTGACGGCTTCGATGTCGAAGCCGTCGTCCTTGCGGACGGTCACCAGCGCGCGGGGTGTGATGAACACGGCGAGCTCGGACGTCTTCGTGCGCTCGCTCGCGGCGTCGAACCGGACCGCGTAGACGGTGAGGAACAAGTGGCCGTCGTAGCGGTCCAGCTTGGGCCGCTGGTGCTCCTGGACGGCGTCCTCCACGGCGAGCCGGTGCAGGCCCAGCTCTTCGGCCAGCTCGGCGAGGTCCGCTTCGGACGGTTCGCAGAGGTCGGCCCAGACGACGGTGTCCGGTTCGGCCAGGAAGTCCGAGACGTCCGCCATCGGGAAGTCTTCCTTGAGCAGTGCGCCCTCGCGGTAGGCCCGATTTTTCGTCATACCCCCTGGGGTGCCCGGCCCGCGCCCGCGTAACCCGCCGAAATCGGGGTACTCGTGGATCTTGTGAACGCCCTGCTCGCGGAGACCCCGCCGAAACCCCTGCCGTCGCCGCGCACCACCGCCGCGGTCGGCGCGGAACTGCGCTCGCTGCACGCCGCGGGCGCGCTCGATCTTCCTCTCCCCGGTGGCGGTCGGACCGCGGCGCGGTGGGCGGGCCTGGCCGCGTTCGGCCGCCGTGACCTGGCGCTGGCCCGGCTCGCCGAGGGCCACACCGACGCCGTCGCGATCCTCGCCGAGGCCGACCGGTCCCCCGCGCCGGGCGCGCTCTACGGCGTGTGGGCGGCGAAGTCCGGCGGTACCGGCGCGGTCCTGGAGGACGGCGCGCTCACCGGGACGGTCCGGTTCTGCTCCGGGCTGTCCCTGCTGGAGCGGGCCCTGGTCGCGGCGGGCGACCGGCTGGTCGAAGTGGACCTCGCCGATCCGCGCGTCCGGCGGCACCCGGACGCGTGGCAGGCCGTCGGGATGGACGCCTCCGACAGCGGGGACGTGGTGTTCGACGGCGTGCCCGGCACGCTCGTCGGGCCGCCCGGCTGGTACGTGGCCCGGCCCGGGTTCGCCCTGGGCGGGGCCGGCGTCGCGGCCGTCTGGCTCGGCGGCGCCGCGGGCGTCCTCGACGGCGTCCTCGCCTACCTGCGTGACCGCGGCGAGGCCGACGAACACCAGCTGGCGCACGTCGGCGCGATGCACACCGCGCTGAGCTGCGCGGAAGCGGTGCTGCTGCGAGCGGCCACGGCCGAGGTCGACGCCCTGGTCGCGGGCACCTGCCGGGCCGCGGCGGAACGGACCGCCGTCGAAGTCCTGGAACGGGCGCTGAAGGTGACCGGGCCGACGCCGGCGTGCCGGGACCGACGCTTCGCCCAGCGCGTCGCCGACCTGCCGGTGTACGTCCGCCAGCACCACGCCGAACGCGATCTCGCCGCGCTCGGCCGCACCGTCCTGGGCGCGGCGTGATCCCGGACTGGCCGGGCGAGCGGTTCGAACGCGCCCTCGTCGTGGCCGCGCACCCGGACGACGAGACGCTCGGGGCGAGCGGTCTCCTGCAGCGCCTGCACGCCGCCGGCACCGCGGTGACGCTCGTCGTCGCGACCGACGGCGAAGCGGCCTTCCCCGCGGCGGGGGCGGACGAACGGCGGGCGCTGGGCCGCACCCGCCGCCGGGAACTGCGGGATTCCCTGCGGGCGCAAGGACTGTCCGATGTGGAACCCGTCTGGCTCGGGCTGCCGGACTCCGATCTGGCGTCCCGCGGCGACGAACTGACGGCGGCGATGCGCTCGCACGCGGACGGCCACGACCTGTGCCTCCTGCCGTGGCCGGCCGACCCGCACCCCGATCACCAGGCGGCCGCCCGGGCCGCGCTCGCCGCCGCGCCGGTGTCCGCGCAGTGCTGGTCGTACCCGATCTGGCTCTGGCACCGGCTGCGTCACGACGACCCGGCGATCCCGTGGTCCCGGGCGCGGTCGTTGCGGCTGACGGGAGCGGAACGCGAGGCGAAGGCGGCCGCGATCGCGGCGTTCACCTCGCAGCTCAAGCCCGGGCCCCGCGGCGAAGAGCCGATCCTGCCGGAGGAGGTGCTGGCCCACTTCTCCGGCGGGAGCGAGGTGTTCTTCCGCGAGCCGCCGCGGACGTCGGCGCCGGTGAGCCGGTTCGCGTCGCTGTACGCGGCCGCGGACGACCCGTGGTCGGTCGCGACGAAGTGGTACGAGCGGCGGAAGCGGGCGATGGTGCTGGCGTGCCTGCCCGACGAGCACTACGGGACCGTCGTCGAGCCCGCCTGCGGCGTCGGGGCGCTGACCCGGGATCTCGCGGCGCGCGCCGATCGCGTGGTGGCGTTCGACCCGGTGCCCGCGGCAGTGGACCGCGCGCGCGCCGCCGTCGCCGATCTGTCCCAGGTGGACGTCCACATCGGAGCGGTACCGGCCGCGATCCCCGCCGGCCCGGTCGACCTGCTGGTCTACAGCGAGCTTCTGTACTACTTGGACGACGAGGAGCTCACCGCCACGATCGAGGCGTCGGCGGCGGCGCTGCGTCCCGGCGGGCACCTGCTGGCCGCGCACTGGCTCCCGTGGGCACCCGAGGCCCCGCGCGACGGCCGGGACGCGCACGCGCGGCTCCTCGCGCATCCCGCGTTCGAGCCGCTGGTCGAGCACACGGACGAGGAGTTCCTGCTGCACGTGCTGAGGCGCCGGTGATCGAGGCGGTCGGGGTCGTCGTGCCGGCGCGGGACGAGGCTTCCCTGGTCGGCGCCTGCGTGCGCGCGGTGGACCTCGCGCTGCGGCGGTTGCCCGCCGGAATCGCGCGCGCGGTCTGCGTCGTCGCGGACCGGTGCGGCGACGCGACGGCCGACGTGGCGCGCACGGCGTTCGGCGAGGTGCCCGGCGTGGTCGTGGTCTCCCGGTCGGCGCGGACGGTCGGTGAGGTCCGCGACCTGGGCGTGGCCCGGGTGCGGGCGGCGCTCGGCTCCCCCGCGCCGTCCCGGACCCTGCTGCTGAGCACGGACGCCGACACGCGCGTGACGCCCGGCTGGGCGCGGGCGCACCTGGCCCGGGCGCGCCAGGGCTACCACGCCGTCGCGGGGACGGCGGAACTGGCGGAGCCGTTCAGCGCGTCGTCCCGCGCGCTGGCGCGGTACGACCACGTCCTCGACCGCGCGCGGACCGAGGACGGGCACGGGTCGGTGTACGGGGCGAACCTGGGGGTGCGAGCGGACGCGTTCGACGTGGTGGGCGGCTTCGGCCCGCGCGCGACGGGCGAGGACCACGACCTGTGGCGCCGGCTCGGGCAGGCGGGGTTCCGGCGGTGCTACGAGTCGGGGGCGCCGGTGGTGACGAGCGCGCGGCTGGTCGGCCGGGCCCCGGACGGGTTGGCGGCGCTGCTGCGCGGGCTGGCGGAGGACACGGTCGCCTGACGCGGTCTCGGCTCGCGTTTGTGGAGGTCGTTCGTAAAGGTTGTCGCTGTCGCACGCCGTCGCGCGCCGCGAAGATCGGTCTCGCCGCCATTCCCGACGCGAAGGGCACCGGTGAGAGTCGCCTTCAGAACGCTTCTCGCCGCGCTCGTCGCCGCGGCCCTGCTCTCCGGGGTGCCCGCCGCCGCGGAAACCCGGGCACGGCTGCTCTTCGTCGAGCGGGTCCTCGACACCGTCACCATCGTCTGCGCGAACCACGGCGGAACGGTCGCCTGCCGGCCGGTGCACCGGCCGCGGCCCTACCTCGTCGTCGCCTTCACAACCGCTCCAGCTCCGCCCGGATCGCCGCCGCGCGCTCCGCACCGCCGTACTCCCCCAGCAGCTCCAGGGCTTCCGTGAGCACTTCCCGCGCCCGGTCGCGCTCTTCCCGGCCCAGGTACGCGCGGCCCAGCTCGGCGAGCGTCATCGCCTCGTACAGCCGCACGCCGGCCTCACGCCACAGGTCCACGCTGCGGCTCAGCTCGTCGACCGCGGCGGCGAACCGGCCGAGGTCGCGGTGCACGATCCCGATCCGCATGCGGCCGTACGCCGTGCCGCGCACGTCTCCGGTGTCTTCGCCGACCGCCACCGCCTCGGTGGCGTACTTCAGCTCCCGCTCGCGGTCGCCCTGGCGGCCGTACAGCACCGCCAGGTTGACCAGGTTGAGCGTCTCGACGTGCCGCAGCCCGAGCGTCCGGTTGAGCGCCAGGCTCCGCTCGCCGAAGCCGATGGCCGCCTCGACGTCGTCGCCGAGGCCGTACACGAAGCAGAGGTTGTTGAGGATGGCCGCGAGCTGACGCTCGTCGCCGATCGCCTCCCAGTCGGCGAGGCTCCGGCGGAGCAGCTCGTGCGAGCGCCGGAAACCGGCGGCTTCGCCACCGCTCGCCAGCTCTGCTTCGGCGACGCCGAGGTCGTTGCGCAGCGTGGCGGCCGCGACCGGGTCGACGCCGTCGACCAGGCTCAGCGCGACCTCGTCGACCTGGATGGCGTCCCGCCAGCGGGCGCGGGCGCGGTGGTATTCGTAGAGGCCGAGCCCGACGGCGGCGATCGCCTCGGGCGGCACGCCCGGCGTCGCCGCGGCCTGGCGCACGACCGTCACCAGGTGCGCCTGGTGCCGGTCGAGCCAGGCGAACACCTCGTCCGCCGACGCGGGTCCGGGCGCGGCCCACCGCCCGGCCGCCCAGTCGTGGCGGTGCGAGGCCGCCGACACGAGCGCCATGCTCCGCCACGCCATCGCCGCGCACAGCTCGACGACGCGGGTGATCGCCGCGGCCCCCGCGTCCGGTGGCGCCTGCTCCCGGGCGTAGAGCCGCAGCAGGTCGTGCAGCCGGTACCACCCCGGCGCGGGCGTGGTCAGCAGGTGCTCGTCGGTGAGCCGTTCGAGCAGCGCCTCGGTCTCGTGTTCGGGCGCGTCGAGCAGCCGGCTCGCGACGGGCACGGACAGCTCCGGGACGTCGAGCAGCGACAGCAGCGGGTACGCGCGGGCGGCGGTGTCGTCGAGCGCGTCGACGGCCACGGCGAAGCTGGCGCGGACGCCGGTTTCGTCGAGCCGGCGGTGTTCGTCGTCGAGCCGGTGCGCGAGGTGGGCGACGGGCCAGCGCGGCCGCGTCGCCAGCCGCGCGCCGACGAGGTGCAGCGCCAGCGGGAGGTAGCCGCACAGGCGCGCGACCCTTCGCGAGGCGGCCGGTTCGGCCGCGACGCGCTCGGCGCCGATCTCGGCCGCGAGCAGGCGGAGCGCGTCGGCCTCGGGCAGGACGTCCAGCAGCACCTGGTGCGCCTGCGGCAGGTCCGGCAGCGCGGCGCGGCTGGTGACGATCGCCCCGGAACCCCCGGCGCCGGGCAGCAGCGGGGCGACGTGCGCGGCGTCGCGGGCGTTGTCGAGCAGGAGCAGGACGCGCTTCGCCGCGAGCAGCGTCCGGAACCGGGCGGACGCGGACTCGAGCGAGAGCGGCTTCGGCGGCTCGTCGCCGAGTTCGCGGATGAGCCGGTCGAGCAGGTCCAGGGGGTCGGGCGGGTCGGCGGCGTGGCCGCGCAGGTCGAGGTGGAGCGAGCCGTCGGGGAAGCGGCGCGAGAGCCGGTGGCCGGCTTCGAGGGCGAGCGCGGTCTTGCCGACGCCGGCCATCCCGGCGATGGCGACGACGACGCTGTCCCGGGACTCGAACAAGGCGAGGACGCGGCCGAGTTCGGCGTCCCGCCCGGTGAAGACGGCGAGCCCGCCGGGCAGCTCCCGGGGAACGACCTTGGCGGCCGCGGGTTTCGTCGGACGTGCGGCCGCTCGGGCGAAGTCGTCGCGGTCGGTGCCGGTGAGGCCGAGGGCATCGGCCAGCCGGTCGAGGGTGTCGCGGTGCGGGAAACGCCGGTCGCCGCGTTCGAGCGCGCCGACGGCCTGGCCGCTGAGCCCGGACTTCTCGGCGAGCGCCTCCTGGGTGAGCCCCGCGGCGCGCCGCAGCCGGCGCAACCGGGTGCCGAACGCGTTCATCCCCGCCCCTCCTCCCCGGAGGAGGATCACACGCGGCGGCCGGTGGGCGCCAGCGTCCGAGCATTGTCGGCGTAGATCGTATCGCTTATCGTATACGACACTGCTCCCCTCTCGACGCTGCGAGGTGCCCCGTGTCCGCCCCCACGACCCTCATCGCCCGCGACTTCACCGAGTTCCGCACCGCCGTCTCGCAGTCGTTCGTCCCCCTCCACGTCACCGCGGACGGAGACGGCTTCCGGGGGCGGATCCGCTCGTCCGGGGCCGACGAGGTGCAGGTTTCCGAGATCACCGCGTCCCCGCACGTCGTCGAACGCACCCCCGAGCTGATCGCCCGCGGCGACCGGCGGTACTACAAGCTGAGCCTGATCCTCGCCGGCACCCAGCTGCTCGTGCAGGACGGCCGCGAAGCCGTCCTGCGCCCCGGCGATGTCGCTCTGTACGACACCCACCGGCCCTACTCGCTCGTCTTCGAAGAGGACGTCCGCACCCTCGTCGTGATGTTCCCGCAGCGGCTGATCGACCTGCCCGCCGAGCTCGTCGGCCGGCTCACCGCCGTGCGCATGTCCGGCAAGGAGGGCGTCGGCAACGTCGTCGTCCCCTTCCTCGCCCAGCTCGGCGGGAACCTCGAGCAGCTGGCCGGGCCCGCCGGCGCGCGGCTCGCGCACAGCGCCGTCGACCTCCTCTCCACGCTCGTCGCCACCGAACTGGACCTGGCCAACGCGGACCCGCACCACGAGCTCATGCGCCGGATCCGCGCGCACATCGACGCGAACCTGCCCTCGGCCGACCTCAGCCCCGCGCGGATCGCCGCCGAGCACTTCATCTCGACGCGGCACCTGCACGGCCTCTTCCAGGAGCAGGGCACCACCGTCGCCGGGTGGATCCGGACCCGGCGGCTCGAGCACTGCCGCCGCGACCTGCTCGACCCCGTGCACTCCGGCCGCCCGGTCGCGGCCATCGCCGCGCGCTGGGGGTTCGTCGACGCCGCGCACTTCAGCCGGGTGTTCAAGAGCGCGTTCGGCCGCGCGCCGAGCGAGCTGCGCCGCGAGTTGACCGTCAGCGACCGGTAGTTGCCCCGCAGCGCGTGACCGCTCGCCGGGCGGCCTGCCCCACCCGACGATGAGGCCATGCCCGAAGCCCCCACCGACGGCTGGCGCACCTACGACGAGTTCGCCGCCGGGATCGCCACCTACCGCCTGCCGGACGCCGACCTCTCCGGCCGCGACGTCACGATCATCCTCGACGACGGCGAAGTCCTCGCGCTGAGCTTCAAGGACGCCGAGCGCGTCGTGTGCAACGGCGTCGAGGATCCGTACGACGCTGTCGCCGTACGGGACGACGTCCTCTTCGTGAACCTGCCGTTCACCAGCGTCGACGGCGAAGCGCTGACCGTCGTGTACTCGACGACGTCCCACCGCGCGCTCGCGGTCCGTTCGGTCATCGGTGCCGAGGACGTCGTTCCCCGCGTCTCCCAACGGTTCGGCGCCGGGGTCACCGACGGCGGCACACCGTCCGGCGACGCGCCCGGCCCGTCGCGCGACCTCATCGGCAAGCGCAACCTCTACCGCTACAGCCCGGACCACCTCTACGAGCACGTCTACGTCTCGTCGGAGCGCTACGCGTGGCAGTGCCTCGAAGGCGTCCAGCGCGGCCACGGCGACATGGACCTCTCGACCGTGTGGAAGTTCGCCGACGGCCTCTACCTGTTCTGCTTCCGCGAGTTCCGGATCGCCGTGGCGAGCGTGTGGCTGCACGACCTCGGCTACGCGCTGCGCACCACCGGCGTCTTCCTCGGCCTCACCGGCGACGGCCGGTCCGAGCACTCCCGCGCCGGCGGCCACGTCTACCCGCTGGGCTCGGTGGCCTACCCCGACGCCCAGCCCGTCTGAAGGAGACCAGCGTGTCCACTGTGGACGTCATCCGCGCGCACTACGCCGCCAGCGACCGGGGCGACCTGCCCGGCATGCTCGCCCCGCTCGGCCCGAACACGACCTGGACCGAGGCCGCGGGCTTCCCCTACGCCGGCACCTACACAGGTCCCGACGAAGTCCGCGAGCACGTCTTCGAAGCGATCGGCCGTGACTGGGACGGCTACACCTTCACCCTCGACAGCCTCCTCGACGCCGGCGACACCGTCGTCGGCGTCGGCACCTACACCGGCACGCACCGCCGGACCGGCCGGTCCTTCACCGCCCGCGTCGCGCACCTGTGGCGCTTCGACGGCGGCGACCTCACCTCGTTCGAGCAGATCGTCGACTCCGCGCCCGTCGTGGCCGCGGCCCGGGAGCAGTCATGAGAAAGATCCTTCCCGTCCTGGCGGCCGCCCTCCTCGTCACCGCGGGGTGCGCCGGTTCCGGAGCCGGCGGCGACGGCCCGATCGTCGTCGGCTCGGTCAACGCGCTGAGCGGCGCGGCGACCTTCCCCGAAGCCTCGCAGGCGGCCAAGGCCGTGTTCGACGCGGCCAACGCCGCGGGCGGGGTCAACGGCCGCAAGGTCGAATACAAGGCGATCGACGACAAGGGCGACCCGGCGGCGGCCGCGGCGGCCGCCCGCGAGGTCGTCGGCGGCGACGACGCCGTCGCGCTCGTCGGGTCGTCCAGCCTCATCGAGTGCGAGATCAACGCGAAGTACTACGAGCAGCAGAAAATCCTGTCCGTGCAGGGCATCGGCGTCGACCCGGCGTGCTTCTCCAGCCCGAACATCGCGCCGGTCAACGTCGGCCCGTTCCACGACATGACGCTCACACTGCTCTACGGCTCGGAAACGCTGAAGCTCGACGACATCTGCGCGTTGCTGGAGATCGCGGGCAACACGCTCCCGGCGTACCGGGCCGCGATCGACGAGTGGACGAAGATCACCGGCAAGAAGCTGAAGTACGTCGACGCGACCGTCCCCTATGGAGGGTCGGACTACACGTCCTACATCGTCAAGGCGCGGGCCGCGGGCTGCAAGGCGATCACCGTGAACCCGGTCGAGCCCGACTCGATCGGCCAGCTCAAGGCCGCGCAGGCGCAGGGCTGGAACGACGTCACCTGGCTGCTGCTGACCAGCGTCTACAGCGAGAACTACGCCAAGGCGATCGCGAACGCCGGCGCCGGGGTGTACGTGCCGGCCGAGTTCTACCCGTTCACCGACGCCGGCAGCCCGCAGACCAAGGACTGGCGCGACCTGATGACGAAGAACAAGATCCCGCTGACGTCGTTCAGCCAGGGCGGCTACCTGGCGGCGAAGTACTTCCTGGACGTCGTGCGCGGGATCAAGGGCAACGTCACCCGGGAGTCCGTCACGAAGGCGCTGCGCGAGATGAAGCCGGTCACCGACCCGATGGTCGGCACGCCGTACGTGTTCGGCCCCGCGCCGACGCACCACGACAACACCGCGGGCTGGCCGATCAAGCTGGCCTCCGGCACGAACAAGTGGGAGCTGGCCGGGACGGACTGGCTCCGGATCCCCCGGTCCTAGGAGGACGGTCATGCTGCAGGGCGCTCTCGCCGGTCTCGCCGCCGGTGGCCTGTACGCGGTGCTCGCGGTGTGCCTGACGCTGATGTCGCGCCTGGTGCGCGTGGTCAACTTCGCGCAGTCCGCCACCGGGATGTTCGGCTGCTACGTCGCGGTGTTCCTGGCGGTCCACTCGGGACTTCCGGAGTGGCTGGCCACGGTGGCGGGGATCGTGCTCGGCGGCGCGCTGAGCGCGGTCCTCGGCTGGATCGTCTCGACCTGGCTCGCCGAGGCCGACACCGGGACGCGCTCGGCGGTGACGGTCGCGGTGCTCCTGCTGCTGATCTCGCTGGCGTTCATCCTGTTCGGCAACAAGCCGCAGCCGTTCCACCCGCTGCTGGCCGGCCCGGCGTTCACGGTCGGCGGGGTGGTGGTCAGCCAGGTGACCGTGGTGACGGTCGCGCTGGCCGTGCTGGTGGCGCTGGCCTGCCGGGTGGTGCTGGCCCGCACGACGCTCGGCGTCCGCCTGCGCGCGCTGTCGGAGCGGCCGACGACGGCGGAGCTGCTGGGCATCCCGGCCCGGCCGCTGTCGGTCGGCGTCTGGACGGCGACCGGGGTGATCGCGACGCTGGCTGTGTCGATCGTCGCGCCGTCGCAGTCGAACGACCCGGCATCGCTGGCGATGCTCGTGGTCCCGGCGGCCGCGGCAGCGCTGCTCGGCGGCTTCCGGCGGCTCGACCTGGCCGTGGCCGGCGGGCTGGTCCTCGGCATGGCGCAGGGGGCGGTCGCCCAGTCGGACAGGCTGTCGGTGCTGCGGTACTTCCTCCCGTTCCTGGTCATCGTGGCGCTGCTGCTGTGGACGCAGCGCAAGGAGGTGTGGGATGCGGCTCGCTGAGCGGTTCCGGCCGGTCGCTGACGCGCCGGGGCGGCCGTCGTGGATTCCCCTGGCCGCTGTGGCCGCGGCCACTGTCGCGGTCGGGGCCGGCTGCGCGCCGGGGCGACCGTCGCGGATTCCCCTGGCCGCTGCGGCCGGAAAGGCAGTGCGCTGTGCGGCTCTCTGAACACCCCCTCGCCCGGGCGGCCCTGCCGTTCGCCGTCGCGGCTGCGGCAGTCGGGGTCGGCTATGCGCTGAGCGTCGGGCTCGCCGGGTACTTCGTCTACCTCGGGGTCAGCGCCGTCGTCGCGGCGATCGCGCTGCTCGGGCTCGGCGTCGTCACCGGTACCGCCGGGATGATCTCCTTGTGCCAGCTGACCTTCGGCGCGGTCGGCGCCTTCGTCGTCTCGGCGTGCAATGTCGCCGGGGTGCCCGGTGGGTTCGTCGCGTGGCTGCTCCTCGGCGGGCTGGCCGCCGCGGCGGCCGGGGTGCTCGTCGGGCTGCCCGCGCTCCGGCTGCGCGGTATCACCCTCGCCGTGGTCACCCTCGGGCTGGCCGCGGCCGCGGACCTGACGCTCGTGCAGATCCAGTTCCCCGGCGCGACCGGCGGCCTCTCCGTCGAACGCCCGGAGGCGTTCTCCGACGACCGCTCGTACTTCCTGTTCGCGGTGCTCGTCCTGGTCGCCTGCGGGCTGCTCGTGCACTTCCTGCGCCGCGGCCGCTGGGGCAGCAGCTGGCACCTCGTCGCCTTCTCCGAGCGGGGCACCGCCGCGGTCGGCGCCGGCGTGCGGACGTCGAAGCTGACGGCGTTCGCGGTCAGCGCCGCGCTCGGCGGGATCAGCGGCGGCCTGCTCACCGGCCAGGTCGGGCTCGCCTTCCCCGCCAGCTTCACCGCGATCCAGTCCCTCGCGCTCTACGTGCTGGCGATCATGTCCGGCGCGCACCTGATCGACATGGCCGTGTTCGGCGCGCTGCTCTGGGTCGCAGTGCCGGAGCTGCTGAAACGCTGGGGCGTGCCGCAGGACTGGGGGTTCGTGATCTTCGGCGTGCTCGGCGTCCAGGCCCTGGCCGGGCGCGGCAACCTCGGCACGGCCGTCCGGAACCTCCGGTACCGGTCGCGCGTGCCCACCGGCCTCGGCCTCACGGACATCCCCGAGGTCGAGCCGGTGCCACCCGGCGATCCGGTGCTGGAGGTCCGCGGCCTGACTGTCCACTTCGGTCACGTCCGCGCGTTGTCCGAAGTGGACATCTCGGTGCCGGAACGCGGCATCCTCGGCGTGATCGGGCCGAACGGTGCCGGGAAGTCCACTTTGGTCGACGTCATCAGCGGCTTCCTGCCGCGCGCCACCGGAACCGTGACGCTGGACGGCCGTCCGCTTACCGGCTCGCCCGTGCGGCGGGCCCGGCGCGGGCTGCGGCGGACGTTCCAGCAGGACCGCGTCCCACCCGGGCTGACGGTGGGCGCGTACGTCCGGTTCGTCGCCCGGCGCCGGGTCACCGGCCGCGAGGTCGCCGACGCGCTCGGGTTCTTCGGCTGCCCGCCGGCCCGGACCCCGCTGTCCCGGGTGGACGCGGGCGCGCGGCGGCTCGTCGAAGTCGTCGGGCACCTGCTGGCCCGGCCGCGGGTGCTCCTGCTCGACGAGCCGGCGGCCGGGCTGCCGCACGAGGAGCACGTCGCGTTCGGACGGCGGCTGCGGCAGGTCCCGGCCCGGTTCGGCGTGTCGGTGCTGCTGATCGAGCACGACCTCGACCTCGTGCGGTCGGTGTGCGACCGGCTGACGGTGCTCGACTTCGGCGAGGTCCTCGCGAGCGGGCCGCAGGCGGACGTGCTCGCCGACCCGGCGGTCCTCAAGGCGTACATGGGTGAAACGGAGCTGCTGTGACGGCGTTGCGAGTCCACGGACTGACGGTGAAGCGCGGTGCCGGCCCGGTCATCCGCGACGTCGGGTTCACCCTGGAGCCCGGCCGGATCACGGCGCTGGTCGGGCCCAACGGGGCCGGGAAGACGAGCCTCCTGGAAGCGGTGTCGGGGGTCGTGGCGCCGGCGGCGGGCAGCGTCCACGTGGGCGGGGTGAACGTCACCCGGCATTCGCGGGTGGCGCGGGCGCGGCTCGGGCTCGCGCACATCGAGCAGGGCCGGGCCGTGTTCCCCGGGCTGACGGTGCTGGAGAACCTGCGCCTGACCGCGCGCACCCCGGACCGCGTCGACGCCGTGCTCGAGCTGTTCCCCGAGCTCGAAAAGCGGCGCGACTCCCCCGCGGCCCTGCTGTCGGGCGGCGAGCAGCAGATGGTGGTGCTGGCGCGGGCGTTCGCGGCGCGCCCGGCGTTCCTGCTGATCGACGAGATGTCGCTCGGCCTGGCGCCGGTGGTGTTCACGCGGCTGCTGCCGGTGGTGACGCGGTTCGCGGCCGAGGGGGCGGCGATCCTGCTGGTGGAGCAGTTCACGCACCTGGCTCTCGGCGTCGCGCAGGAGGCTTTGGTGGTCTCGTCGGGCCGGGTGACGTACGCGGGGGACGCCCGGACGCTGCTGGACTCCCCCGCGACGTTGCACACCGCTTACCTGGGGTCCTGACTCACATGCCGGCGCGCTCGAAGGCCAGCGTCGGCAGGTCCACCGCGTGGGCGCCGCCGTCCGCGACGAGCACCGCGCCCGTGATGTACGACGACTCCGCCGAGCCCAGGAACCGGACCACCGCCGCGATCTCCTCGGGCTCGGCGGGGCGGCGCAGCGGGACCTCCGCCGTCACCCGGCGGTAGCCCTCGTCGTGACCGCCGGTGAAGCCGGCCGCCGCGGCGAACTGGTCCATCTCGCCGTCGGCCATCGGCGTGCGGACCCAGCCCGGGCAGACCGCGTTCGCGCGCACACCCTTCGGCCCGAAGTCGCGGGCGATCGAGCGGGTCAGGCCGATCAGCGCGTGCTTGGCGACGGTGTACCCGGCGACGTTCGGCCCGGCGAACAGCCCGGCGAGCGACGACACCACGACGACCTGCCCGCCGGTTTCCACCAGCGACGGCAGCGCGGCCCGGCAGAGCACGAACGCGCTGGAGAGGTTCGAGCGCAGGGCCAGCTCCCACTCGTCGTCGCCGGTGTCGACGACCGACGAGAGGCCGTGGCCGCCGGCGTTGGCGACCACAACGTCGAGCCGCCCGAACTTGCCGATGATCTCGGCGACCGCGGTTTCGGCGTCGTCGCGGACGCTCGCGTCGCAGATGATGACGTGCGCGCCGGTCTCCGCGGCGACCTTCTCGAGGGGTTCGCGGCGCCGGCCCAGCACGACGACGTGCGCGCCCTCGCCCGAGTAGCGCCGCGCGACGGCCGCGCCGATGCCGGTGCCGCCGCCGGTGACGGCGACGACCCTGTTCGGTGTGTCCACTGTGGATCCTTTCCTAGGCGGGGAAGGCCGAGCGGGCCGACATCCCGAAGTCGGCCAGCAGGGCTTGGCCGTTGACCGGCCGGGACGCGGGGGACGCGAGGAAGAGCACCTGGCGGGCGACGTCCTCGGCGGCCTGGACGGGGAAGGCGGGGTCGTCGAGGAGGTCCCCGAGGTCGCCGCGCGCCATCGGGGTGTCGACGACCGACGGGCAGACGCAGTTGACGCGGATGCCGGCGACTTCGACGGAGAGGGCGCGGGTCAGGGCGACGACGGCGCCTTTGGAGGCGCAGTAGGGCACCATGCCGGGCGCGGCGGTGAAGGCGGAGTCGCTGCCGAGCAGCACGACCGAGCCGCCGTCGGCCAGGTGCGGAAGCGCGTGCTTGACCAGCAGGAACGGACCGGTGACGTTGACGGCGAGGACGGCGGCGACCTCGGCGGCGGTGGTTTCGGCGAGGGGCTTGCCGACGGGCCCGGAGACCCCGGCACAGCCGACGACGACATCGAGCCCGCCGAGGTGCCGGGCGAGGGTCGCGACGGCGGCGGCGAAGGCGGGTTCATCGGTGACATCGGCGCGGGCGAACGCGAGCCCGGGTCCGGCGGGATCGCTCGCGACATCCGCGCGGGCGAACTCGAGCCCCGGTTCGGAACCGGAGTCGGCCATCCCGGCCGAACCGGCGACCGAGCCCGAGGAGCGGCCGGCCGGTGCCGGCTCGGAACCGCGATCCGCCGCCCCAGCCACCAAGCCAGGTGAGCGATCGGCCGGCACCGGCTGCGAACCGCCGTCCGTCGCTCCGCCCCAGGGCCCCGCCTCTCGATCGATCACCCCGACCCGCGCCCCTTCCGCCCGAAACGCCCGCACGCACGCCAGCCCGATGCCCGACGCCCCGCCGGTCACCAAGACCGCCTTGCCGGCCAGTTCCCATCCCATGCGCCCATCCTCACCGGCGGCGGCGCACCCGTGGTTGGCGTCGAGCGCAGCCTTGTTGTCCGCCGCCGCACGGGTGATTCCGCGCGACCGCGAGGCGCGCGAGACTGCCCAGGGTGAGCACGCCGCACCCCCTCGCCCCGCTGACCGCCGCCGAGCTCTCCGCCGGGCGCGCCCTCCTCGCCGACGCCGAGCTCGTCACCGACGCCGTCCGGTTCCCGCAGGTCGTGCCCCTCGAACCCGCCAAGGCCGACGTCCGCGCGGGCACCGGGACCCGGCGGATCCGCTACACCCTCCTCGACACCGCCACCGGCGAATCGGGCGAGGCCGTCGTCGACGTCACCAAGAGCGAGGTCGGCTGGGCCGGCTGGACCGACGAACCCGGGCAGCCGTCCTACCTCTTCGAGGAGTACGAACTCGCCGAGCAGCTGACCAAAGCGTCCGCGGGCTGGCAGGCCGCGATGGCCCGCCGCGGCCTCGGCGACCGGATCGGCCACGCCTTCTGCGCACCGCTGGCCCCCGGGCACTTCGGCCGCGAGGACGAGACCGGCCGCGTCATGCGCTCGCTGACTTTCCTGCGCGAGGACGAAGGCGACAGCCCGTGGGCCCACCCGGTCGAGGGCCTGGTCGTGCACCTCGACCTCACCCGGCGGGAAGTCCTGCGCGTCGAGGACGAGGGCGACGTCCCGGTGCCGGCCGAGCACGGCCGCTACACCGGCGTCGAGGCCCGGACGACGCAGCGGCCGATCGAGATCACCCAGCCCGACGGCCCGAGCTTCGCCGTCGACGGCACCGAGGTGACCTGGGAGGGCTGGCGGCTGCGCGTCGGCTTCAACTCCCGCGAAGGCCTGACCCTGCACCAGGTGAGCTTCCAGGACCGGCCGGTCCTGTACCGGGCCTCCGTCCCGGAGATGGTGGTCCCGTACGGTGACGTCGCGCCCGGCCGGTTCTGGATCAGCTACTTCGACGCCGGCGAGTACCAGTTCGGCAAGAACGGCAACGACCTGCGCCTCGGCTGCGACTGCGTCGGCGAGATCCGCTACCTCCCGGCCTGGGTCGCCGACGACCACGGCGAGCCCGTCGAAATCCCGCGCGCGGTCTGCCTGCACGAAGAGGACGACGGCATCCTCTGGAAGCACACCGACCTCGCCGGGACGCCGGAGGTGCGCCGCTCGCGCCGGCTGGTCGTCTCCTCGATCTCGACCATCGGCAACTACGACTACGGCCACTACTGGTACTTCCACCTCGACGGCTCGATCGAGTTCGAGGCGAAGGCCACCGGCATCGTCTTCTGCGGCGCCGGCGCGCCCGGCCGGGAGCAGCCGCACGCCACCGAGCTCGCGCCCGGCCTGTTCGCGCCGGTGCACCAGCACCTCTTCTGCGCCCGGCTCGACGTCGAGGTCGACGGCGAGCGCACCAGCCTGCACGAGGTCGACGTCGTGGGCGTGCCGACCGGCCCGGACAACCCGTACGGCAACGCGTTCACCTGGCGGAGCACCCCGCTGCGGACCGAAAGCGAGGCTCAGCGGCACGCCGACCCGGCCCACGCCCGCGTCTGGGAAGTCCGCAGCGCGGAGCGGGTGAACCGGCTGGGCAAGCCGACCGCCTACCAGCTCGTGCCGCGTCCGTCGGCGACGCTGCTGGCCCAGCCCGAAGCGTCCGTGCACGCGCGAGCCACCTTCGCGACGCGGCACCTCTGGGCGACGCCGTACCGCGACGACGAGCGCTACCCCGCCGGCGAGCGGCCCAACGCCCACCCCGGCGGCGCGGGCCTGCCCGCCTGGACCGCCGCGGACCGCGACCTCGTCGACGCCGACCTCGTGCTCTGGCACGTCTTCGGCCCCACCCACGTCCCCCGGCCGGAGGACTGGCCGGTGATGCCCGTCGACAAGTCCGGCTTCCTGTTCCGGCCGGCCGGCTTCTGCGACCGCAACCCCGCGCTCGACCTGCCGTCGGGCGACCACTGCGACCACTGAGGAAAAATGACTCTTTCGGACACCTCCACCTGGCTCCCGCTCGACGGTCTCGCGCCCGGCTTCGACGCGAACAAGGCACCGGCCGTCGACGACCTGCGGGGCCGCGAATTCGTCCTGCGCGACGACAACGGGCCTATTCGAACCTGGACCGGCACGGACGCCGGCGAGACGTTCCTCGTGGACGACGACCTCTACTACGTCCAGGTCCGGCCCGCGGACCGGGAGGCGGTGTCGCTCTTCCTGGACCTGCGCGACGGCCGCGCGCTGGTCGTCACCACCACGATCGGCGACCACGGCACCCCGCGCGTCACCCAGCAGTTCCGGCCCGCGACCATCGACGGGTACGACGTCCGCGGCGAGGCGATGGCCCCGAGCACCGCGCTGATCGGCCGCCGCGTGCTGTGGGTGTACAGCGCCGAACACGCCTACGAGCACGTCTACCTCAGCCCGCACTGGTACACGTGGCAGTGCCTGGCCGGGCCCGAGCGCGGGCTCGCCGACACCGACGAGAACACCGTCTACCGGCTGCGGCCCGGCATCCACGTCTTCGCCTGGCGGGAGAAGGTCATCCCGTGCGCGTCGGTGACGGTCGCCGACCACCGCGACGCCCGCGCCCTGCGCTCGCACGGCGTCCTCTTCGGACTCGACGCCACCGGCGAACAGCCGACGCACTTCACCTTCGGCGCCCACGGACGGCTGCTGAGCACCACCGTCCACCCCGGACCGTACGACCCGGCGGAGGGCTGAGCGATGGCGGCCGACCTCGTACTCACCAATGCCGTCGTGTACACAGTGGACGCCGAGCGGCCGTGGGCGTCCACAATGGCCGTCGCCGGCGGCGAGATCACCGCCGACGAAACCATCGGCCCGCACACCGAGGTGCGCGACCTCGATGGCGCGTTCGTCATGCCGGGGCTGGTCGACGTGCACAACCACCACGCGATGGCCGGGCGCGCGGACCTGTTCGAACTCACCTTCGGCGCCGACGCGGGCTTCGACGACATCCTCGCCGCGGTCCGCGCCCGGGCCGCCTCGCTGGGCCCGGACGAGTGGCTGACCGGCGGTGCCTGGGCGTCCACCCTGGTCTCGCGGCTGTCCACTGTGGCCGCCCGGCGCGCGCTCGACGACGCCGCGGGCGGGCGGCCGGTGGCGCTGGCCGACGACAGCCGCCACAACCGCTGGGTGAGCAGCCGCGCACTGGAGCTGGCCGGGATCACCGCGGCCACGCCGGACCCCGCCGGGGGCGTCATCGTGCGGGACGCCGGCGAGCCGAGCGGCCTGCTCCTGGAGGCCGCCGGCGTGCTCGTCGAACGAGTGACCGGCGAGCTGACGCCCGAGCAGCACCGCCGGGCGTCGCGGCGCGCGATCGAGATCCTGCACGGGTTCGGCGTCACCGCGTTCCAGGACGCCGGAGTATCGACCGACATCCTCGGCGCGCTCAAAGCGCTCGACGACGAGGGCGAGCTGGCCGCGTGGGTCGTGTCGTCGCTGCTGGTCAACGACCCGATCTTCGGGTTCGACCCGGTCGGCGCGCCGCTGCTGGAGGTCGCCGGCCGCTACCGCGGCGAGCACCACCGGCCCGACTTCGTGAAGATCTTCCTCGACGGCGTCCCGCCGACGCGCACGGCGGCGTTCCTCGAGCCGTACCTGCCCGATGACGTCCACGGCGGCTGCTTCCACGGCTCGACGACCATGCCGCCGGACGAGCTGACCGGGTGGCTGCTCACCGCGGCCGCGGCGGGCTTCTCGGCGAAGGTCCACTGCACCGGCGACGCGTCGGTGCGGCAGTTCCTCGACGCGGTCGAGCAGGTGCGGGCCGCCGGGTACGCGAGCACGCGGTTCCAGGTGGCGCACGGACAGTTCGTGCACTCGGACGACCTCCCGCGGTTCGCGGCGCTGGGCGTGGCGGCCGACATTTCGCCGTTCCTCTGGGTGCCTGGCGTGATCCCGGACGCGATCGCGGAGGTGCTGCCCGCGGCGCGAGCGTCCCGGATGCAGCCGAACCGGACGCTGCTGGACACGGGCGCGCTGGTCGCGGGCGGCTCGGACTGGCCGGTCAGCGAGTCCCCGAACGCGTGGGAGGGCATCGCGGGCCTGGTGACGCGGGAGGACCCGCACGGCAGGCGACCGGGGGCGCTGTGGCCCGAGCAGGCGATCACCCTGGCCGAGGCGATCGAAGCGTTCACCCTCGGTGGGGCGCGGGCGTGTGGCCTCGACGACGTGACGGGATCGCTGACACCGGGCCGGTCGGCGGACTTCGTGGTGCTGGACCGGAATCCGTTCCGGACTTCGGAGGTCGCCGCGACGCAGGTCGTCGAGACGTGGTTCGCCGGCAAGCGGGTGTTCGCCCGCTAGCCGAGGATGAACTTCGCCGCCTGCTCCCCCACCAGGACCGCCGGGGCGTTGGTGTTGCCCGTCGTCACGCGGGGCAGCACCGACGCGTCCGCGACGACCAGCCCGTCGAGCCCGTGCACCGCCAGCCGCGGGTCCACGACCGCGTCGGCGCCGGTGCCCATCCGGCAGGTGCCGACCTGGTGGTGGTACGTGATCGCCGTCCGGCGGACGTACTCGCGGACGTCGTCCTCCGGGCCCGGGTACAGCTGCCGCGCGCCCCATTCCGAAGCCAGCGCCGGTGCCCGGCCGACCTCGAGGCACTGCTCCACCGACGCCACCAGGCTCTCGAAATCTTCCGGCGACGACAGCGCGGCCAAGTCGATCAGCGGTGAACCGTCCGGGGCCAACCGCAGGCTGCCCCGGCTGGAGGGCGACACCATCCCGGCCATCAGCGAGAACCCCGTCGGCGGCCCGGACATCCACGGTTCGTACATCGGCACGCTGAAGCAGATCGGCTGCGTGTCCGGCACCGCCAATCCCGCACGGCTGCGCCAGAACCAGTGCACCTGCGTCACCGAACGTCCGGAAACCGGCGGCTCGACCTCGCGCGAAGTCGTGAAGATGACCGGTGAAAGCAGGTGATCGTGCAGGTTCCGCCCCACGCCGGGCAGGTCCGCGACGACGTCGATGCCCAGCGCGCGCAGCTCGTCCGCCGGGCCGACGCCACTGCGCAGCAGGATCGCGGGCGACGCCAGCGCACCCGCGGCGAGCACCACCAGGTCCGCCGGCAGCTCCCGCACCACGCCGTCGATCGAAGCCACCACCCCGGTCACGCGGGAACCCGCGAAGGCCAGCCGGTGCACCAACGCTCCCGTGTGGACGGTCAGCCGCGAAGCCACCGGAAGGCCGTAGGCGTGCCACGTCGTCAAGCGCCGGCCGTCGCGCGCGGTGATCCGCTCGACGGACACGCCGTCCAGGGTTCCGCTGTTGTAGTCCGGGTTCAGCGGCAACCCGGCCGATGCGCAGGCGTCCACTATGGACCGCTGGATCGGGTGCAGCGGCTCGTTCGGGACGACCTCCAGGAAGTCCTTCTCGATCCGCGCGAACACCGGCTCGACGTCGGCCCAGGTCCAGCCGGGCAGGCCCCAGCCGTCGTAGTCGGCGGGCGCGCCGCGGACCCAGATCATCGCGTTCAGCGCGTGCGACCCGCCCAGCACCTTGCCGCGCGGCAGGTGCAGCCGGCGGCCGCCCGCGTGCGGCTGCGGGACCGTGTACAGGTCCCAGTCCTCGGGACCGTGCCACAGTTCCCCGGCCCGCGCGGGGTCGTGGATGGCGGGGTTCCCGTCTGGACCACCCGCTTCGAGCAGGGTCACCGCCGCGCCCGCGTCGGCCAGCCGCCGCGCCACCACCGAGCCGGCCGAGCCGGCACCCACCACGATCACATCCATGCGCCCCAGCCTGACGCGCGCCCGGCGGGGCGGGACGCATCCTTTCGCGGCCGGTCAACGGGCATGCGTGAGCGGACAAGACCCGGGGCCGCCGGGCGCCCGATACTCGGCTCACCGAAGGCCGAGGAGGAACCCGGGATGGCGACACGCCTGTGCATCGACGGACAGTGGACCGAGGCCGGCGGCGGCGCCCTCCCCACGCATGACCCCGCCACCGGCCGGGTGCTCGAAGAGGTCGGCTCCGCGTCGAAGGCCGACGTCGACGCCGCCGTGGCGGCGGCCCGACGTGCGCTGAGCGCCCCGGAGTGGGCCGGGCTGCTCCCGGTCCGCCGCGCCGCGCTGCTGTTCCGGCTGGCCGAACTCGTCGAGCGGCACCACGAAGAGCTGGCCCGCCTGGAAACGCTCGACCAGGGGCAGCCGATCGGCGTGTCCCGGCAGGTGAGCGTGACCGGCGCTGCGGAGCATTTCCGCTACTTCGCGGGCTGGGTGACGAAGCTGCAGGGCACCACGAACCCGGTGTCCTTCCCGGACACCCTGCACTACACGCGCCGCGAGCCGGTCGGGGTGAACGCCCTGATCACGCCGTGGAACTTCCCGCTGATGATCCTCGCGTGGAAGCTCGCTCCGGCGCTCGCCACCGGCAACACGGTGGTGATCAAGCCCAGCGAGGTCACGCCGCTCACCAGCATCCGGCTGGTCGAACTGGTCCACGAAGCCGGGGTCCCGGCGGGGGTGGTCAACCTCGTCACCGGCGACGGCGCGGTCGGCGCCTTGCTGACCGGGCACGCGGACGTCGACCACGTCTCCTACACCGGCTCGACGGCGGTCGGGAAGCTGATCACCGCGGCGAGCGCGGCGTCCAACCTCAAGCGGCTCACCCTCGAACTCGGCGGCAAGGCGCCCAGCATCATCGCGGCCGACGCCGACATCGACGCCGCCGTCGCGGGCAACCTCGCCGGCGCGACGCTCAACACCGGCCAGGTCTGCGCCGCCTACACGCGCTTCTACGTCGACCGCAAGCGCGAGCAGGAGTTCGTCGGGAAGCTGGCGCGCGGTCTCGAGGGGCTGCGGCTCGGCCCGGGCACCGACGAGGCCACGCAGCTGGGCCCGCTGGTGTCGGCGAAGCACCGCGAACACGTCGACTTCCTCGTCGGGACCGGCCGCGAGCAGGGCGCCGACCTGGTCACCGGCGGCACCCCGGTCGGCGGCGACGGCTACTTCTACACCCCGACGCTGTTCGCCGGCGTCCGCGACGACATGGCCATCATGCGCGAGGAGATCTTCGGCCCGGTCCTCGCCGTGACGCCGTACGACGACGGTGACGAGCTCCTCGGCCGCGCCAACGACACGGAGTACGGCCTGGCCGCGACGGTCTGGACCCGCGACCTGCGCACGGCCCAGCGGTACGCCGACGGCATCCGCGCGGGCGCGGTGTTCGTCAACATGCCGCCGATCCCGGACATGGCGGCGCCGTGGGGTGGCTACAAGGCGTCCGGGTGGGGCCGCGAGATGGGGCCGTGGGCCCTCGACGCCTACACCGAGGTCAAGTCCGTCTGGCTCCACTACGGCGGCTGAAGGGGGTTTCCCCACGCCGCAGATCGTATATCATTTGAGATACCTTCTCCGAACCGGCAGGCAGGACCACGGATGACACCCCTCCCGCAGCGGCCCGGCAAGATCATCGCGCTGCACCTCAACTACCACTCCCGCGCCGCCCAGCGCGGCCGGGTGCCGGAGCAGCCGTCGTACTTCCTCAAGCCCCCGACGTCGGTCGCGGCGAGCGGCACCGCGCTCGAACGGCCGGCGGGCACCGAACTGCTGGGCTTCGAAGGCGAGATCGCGCTGGTCATCGGCCGCACCGCCCGCCGGGTCTCCCCCGCCGACGGCTGGTCGTACGTCGGCGGTGTCACCGCCGCCAACGACTTCGGTGTCTACGACCTCCGGTACGCCGACAAGGGCAGCAACCTCCGGTCGAAGGGCGGCGACGGCTTCACCCCGCTCGGTCCGGCGGTGCTGGCCGCCGCGGACGTCGACCCGGCCGCGCTGCGGCTGCGGACCTGGCTGAACGGCGAACTCGTCCAGGAGGACACCACCGGCGACCTCCTCTTCGGCTTCGGACGGCTGGTCGCGGACCTCTCGCAGCTGATCACCCTCGACCCCGGTGACGTCGTCCTGACCGGCACCCCCGCGGGCGCGTCGGTCGCCGTCCCCGGTGACGTCGTCGAAGTCGAGGTCGACACCGCCGGGCACACCACCGGCCGGCTCGTCACGCCGATCACCGAGGGGACCGTCCCCTTCGAACCGTACGGCGCGCTCCCCCGCGTGGACGAGCAGCAGCGGGCGGACGCCTACGGAACGTCCACACCGGACTTCACCCTGACCGCGGACCTCAAGCGGCGCATCGAATCCGTCGGCACCGCAACGCTGTCCGCCCAGCTGCGCAAGCGCGGCTACGACGCGGTGTCGATCGACGGCCTGACGTCCACCCGGCCCGGCGCCCGGCTGACCGGCCGCGCGCGGACCCTGCGGTACCTGCCCTACCGCGAAGACCTGTTCAAGGACCACGGCGGCGGCTACAACGCGCAGAAGCGCGCGATCGACAGCCTCGGCCCCGGCGACGTCCTGGTCATGGAAGCCCGCGGGGAACGCGGCACCGGCACCGTCGGCGACATCCTCGCGCTGCGGGCGCAGGTGCGCGGCGCGGCCGGGATCGTCACCGACGGCGGCGTCCGCGACCTGGCCGCGGTGTCCGCTTTGGACATCCCCACCTACCACGCCGGGCCGCACCCGGCGGTGCTCGGCCGGCGGCACGTGCCGTGGGACGTCGACGTCGCGATCGCCTGCGGTGGCGCCGCCGTCTGCCCCGGCGACGTGATCGTCGGGGACGGGGACGGCGTCCTGGTCATCCCGCCGAATCTGGTCGAAGCGGTCGTCGACGCGGCGATCGAGCAGGAGCTGCAGGAGACGTTCATCGCCGAGCAGGTCGCCGCGGGCGAGCGCGTCGAAGGCCTCTACCCGATGGACGAGCACTGGCGCGGGAGGTACGCCGCATGGCTCGCGAAGCGGTGAACGGCACCGCGCCGAGCAAGTCGCGGATCGCCTACGAGTGGATCAAGGCCCGGATCGCCGACGGCACCTTCTCCCCCGGCTACCGGCTCGTCCTCGGCCAGCTCGCGCAGGAACTCGGCGTCAGCGTCGTACCGATCCGGGAGGCCATCCGGCTCCTCGAAGCCGAAGGGCTGGTCACGTTCGAGCGGCACGTCGGCGCGCAGGTCGCGATGGTCGACGAACGCGAGTACCAGCACACGATGCAGACCCTCGCGCTCGTCGAGGGCTACGCCGCCGCGCTCGCCGCGCCGGTGCTCCCGCCCGGCGCGCTCGCCGACGCCCGGGCGCTGAACGCCGAACTGGCGGACTGCCTCGGGCACTTCGAGCCGGCCCGGTTCACCGCGCTCAACCGCGACTTCCACGCCGTGCTGTTCGGCGCCTGCCCCAACCCGCAGGTCCTCGACCTCGTCCGGCGCGGCTGGGACCGGCTGAGCGGCCTGCGCACCTCGACGTTCAGCTTCGTCCCCGGCCGCGCCCGCCAGTCCGTGGCCGAGCACGAGCAGATCCTCGGCCTGCTCGACGCCGGCGCCCCGGCTGCCGACGTCGAACAGGCCGTCCGCGCCCACCGGCTGGCCACCCTGGACGCGTTCCTCGCCCACCGTCACCCCTGAACCCGGGAAGGACCCCATGCGCTTCCGCTCCGACCCCCAGAGCATCCGCGGGTCGATCGCGCCGCTGATGACGCCGTTCACCGCCGACGGCGCCGTCGACCACGACGGCCTGACGAACCTGGTCCGCTGGCAGCTCGCGTCCGGCTCGCACGGCATCTCGATCGGCGGCTCCACCGGCGAACCCGGTTCCCAGACGGTCGCCGAACGCGCCGAGGCGATCCGCACGGTGGCCGCCGAGGTCGGCGACCGCGTCCCGTTCGTGCCGGGCACCGGTTCGGCGAAGCTCGACGAGACCCTGGAGCTGACGGCGCTGGCCCACGACGCCGGGATCGACGCGGCGCTGGTCATCACCCCGTACTACGCGCGGCCGACGCAGGACGCGCTGTTCGTCTGGTACCGCACGGTCTGCCGCGAGTTCCCCGACCTGCCGATCGTCGCCTACAACGTGCCGAGCCGGACCGCGGTCGACCTCGCGCCGGCGACGGTCGCGAAGCTGTACCGCTCGTGCGACAACTTCGTCGGGATCAAGGAGACGACGAAGGACTTCGAGCACTTCTCCCGCGTGCTGCACCTGTGCGGGCGCGAGCTGCTGGTGTGGTCCGGGATCGAGCTGCTCTGCCTGCCGCTGCTGGCCCTCGGCGGCGCCGGGTTCGTCAGCGCGACGGCCAACATCGCGCCGGCCGCCTGCGCGGAGCTGTACACCGCGTGGCAGTCCGGCGACCACGAACGCGCGCGGGAGATCCACTACGGCCTGCACCCCCTGGTCGACCTGCTGTTCGTCGAGACCAACCCGGCGCCCGGCAAGTGGGTGCTGGAGCAGCGCGGGCTGATCGCCTCCGGGCACGTCCGGCCGCCGCTGATCACGCCGACCACGTCCGGCGTCGCGCGGATCACCGAGCTGATGACCGAAGGCGCGAAGTACTTATCGCCGACCGAAGGCTTCACCGTGAAGGGGAAGGCATGACCCACTACGTCCCGGAAGGACTGCCGGGCGAGCTGAAGCACTACATCGGCGGTGAGCTCGTCGACAGCGTCTCGGGCAAGACGTTCGATGTGCTCGACCCGGTGTCCAACACCCCATACGTCGCCGCGGCCGCGGGCCAGGCCGAGGACGTCGACCGGGCCGTCGCGGCGGCGCGCACGGCGTTCACCGACGGGCCGTGGCCGCGGATGCTGCCGCGAGCCCGGGCGCGGATCCTGAACAAGATCGCCGACGCCGTCGAGGCGCAGGACGCCCGGCTCGCCGAGCTGGAGACGTTCGACACCGGCCTGCCCATCACCCAGGCCCTGGGACAGGCGCAGCGCGCGGCCGAGAACTTCCGGTTCTTCGCCGACCTCGTCGTCGCGCAGGCCGACGACACCTACCAGGTACCCGGGCGGCAGGTGAACTACGTGCACCGCAAGCCGGTCGGCGTCGCCGGGCTGATCACGCCGTGGAACACGCCGTTCATGCTGGAGAGCTGGAAGCTCGCGCCGGCGCTGGCGTCGGGCTGCACGGTCGTGCTCAAGCCGGCCGAGTTCACGCCGCTGTCGGCGAGCCTGTGGGCGCGGATCTTCGCCGACGCGGGACTGCCCGAAGGCGTGTTCAACCTGGTCAACGGCTTCGGCGAGGAAGCGGGTGACGCGCTCGTCAAGCACCCGGACGTGCCGCTGATCTCGTTCACCGGCGAGACCACGACCGGGCAGACGATCTACCGCAACTGCGCCGCGCACCTCAAGGGCATGTCGATGGAGCTGGGCGGCAAGTCCCCGGCGATCGTGTTCGCCGACGCCGACCTCGACGCCGCCCTCGACTCGACGCTCTTCGGCGTGTTCTCCCTCAACGGCGAACGCTGCACCGCGGGCAGCCGGATCCTCGTCGAGCGGCCGATCTACGACGAGTTCTGCACCCGGTACGCCGAACGGGCGGCGAACATCGTCGTCGGGGATCCGCACGACCCGGCCACCGAAGTCGGCGCGCTGGTCCACCCCGAGCACTACGAGAAGGTGATGCGGTACGTCGAGCTGGGCAAGTCCGAGGGCCGACTGCTCGCCGGCGGCGGGCGTCCGTCCGGTTTGGACAGTGGCAACTACGTGGCGCCGACGGTGTTCGCCGACGTGCCGTCGTCCGCGCGGATCTTCCAGGAAGAGATCTTCGGGCCGGTCGTCGCGCTGACGCCGTTCGACACCGAAGCCGAGGCCTTGGCCCTGGCCAACGACGTCAAGTACGGGCTCGCCGCCTACCTCTGGACGTCGGATCTCACGCGGGCGCACACCTTCGCGCAGTCCGTCGAAGCCGGGATGGTCTGGCTGAACTCGCACAACGTCCGCGACCTGCGGACGCCGTTCGGCGGGGTCAAGGCGTCCGGCCTCGGCCACGAAGGCGGCTACCGCTCGCTCGACTTCTACACCCACCAGCAGGCCATCCACGTCTCGCTCGGGCCCGTGCACACGGCCCGGTTCGGCAGTGGCCGGAAGGGACAGTCATGACCGCCATCCCGCCGGACGTCCTCCGCTGCGCGTACGCCGAGCTCGTCGTCACCGATCTCGCCGCGTCGCGGGCGTTCTACGTCGACGTGCTCGGTCTCGTCGTCACGCACGAAGATGCCGAGGCGTTGTACCTGCGGGCGTTCGAGGAGTACCTGCACCATTCGCTGGTACTGCGCAAGGGATCCACGCCCGCACTGGCCGTGCTGGGCTACCGCGTCCGCAGCGAGGCCGATCTCGACCTGGCGGAGGCGTACTACCGCTCGCTCGGCTGCCGGGTCGAGCGGCGGGCGGCGGGTGCGACGCGTGGGATCGGCGAGGCGGTGCGGGTCATCGACCCGCTCGGGTTCCCGGTCGAGTTCTTCCACGAGGCCGAGCACGTCGAGCGGTTCACCCAGCGCTACGACGTCCACGGCGCCGGGGCACTGTCGCGTTTGGACCACTTCAACCTGGACACCCCCGACGTCCCGGCGGCCCGGAAGTACTACGAGGGCCTGGGTTTCCGAGTGTCGGAGGACATCCAGGACGACGAGGGCACGGTGTACGCGGCGTGGATGTTCCGCAAGCCGACGGTCCACGACGTGGCGTTGACCGGCGGCGACGGCCCGCGGCTGCACCACATCGCGTTCGCGTCGCACGAACGGCACCAGATCCTGCACATCTGCGACCACCTCGGGGCGCTGCGCAAGCCGGGCATGATCGAGCGCGGCCCGGGCCGGCACGGCGTCTCGAACGCGTTCTACCTCTACGTCCGGGACCCCGACGGGCACCGCGTCGAGATCTACACGCACGACTACTACACCGGCGACCCGGACAACCCGGTGATCACCTGGGACGTCCACGACAACCAGCGCCGCGACTGGTGGGGCAACCCGGTGGTGCCGAGCTGGTACACCGACGCTTCGGTGGTGCTGGACCTCGCCGGCGAGGTCCAGCCCGTCGTCGAACGGGCCGAGCCACGCGAAGCCGACGTCACCATCGGCGCGGACGGGTTCTCCTTCAGCGCCGGCGAGGCGGAGTTCAAGCTAGGCGAGCAGGTCTGAGAACCATTTCCGTGAGCGGTCCAGGATGTCGATCTGGTGAGCGCGCTCGCGGGGTGAGTGGTTCTCGCGCGGGTAGACGACGAACTCGTGGTGCCGGTCGCCGAGGGCGTGGTGCAGGAGTTCGGCTTGCGACAGCGGGACGTTGGTGTCGCCCTCGCCGTGCAGGATGAGGACGGGCGTGCGGATGCGGTGGGCGTGGGTGATCGGGCTGTTCTCCCGGCCTCCCAGCGCCGCTTCGAACAGTGAGTGCTCGCCGGTCGCGGCCAGGAGCGGCCAGTCGATGACGCCGGCGCCGACCACGGCCGCTTTGAACCGGTCGGTCTGCGTGACCGCCCAGGCGGCGAAGAACCCGCCGTGGCTCCAGCCGCCGATGCCAAGCCGGGCTTCGTCGGCGATCCCGTCTTCGACGAGGACGTCGATGCCGGTGAGGACGTCGGTGAGCTCCGCCCCGCCGACGTCCCCGGCGACGCTCGCCGCGAAGGCGTGGCCGTGGCCCATTCCGCCGCGCGCGTTCGGGAGGAACACCGCGAACCCGGCGGCGGCGAGCCACTGGCCGGACGGGTACCAGCCGAGGTGGAAGCGGTCGGCGTAGCGGTCGTACGGGCCACCGTGCACGAGGGTGACGAGCGGGAACGGGCCGTCGGACCGCGTTTTGCCGGGCGGCAGGATCAGGAGGCCGTCGAGATCCAGGCCGTCCGAGGCCCGGTAGGCCAGCCGGTGCTGGGTGCCCCAGGTTCCCGGTGACGCCGGCGCGCTGACGCGTTTCAGGCTGTGCGGCGCACCGGCGTGGATCTCTTCGGGCTCGGTCCCCCTGCTCACGACCAGCGCGATCGTGCCGCCGTCCCGGCTCGCGGTGAGGGACGTGCCGTGGACCTTGGTCATTTCGGCGAAGGCGCGCTCGCCGGGGTCGAGGCGGCGGAGGGTGGTGTCCAGGCCTTCGGCGAAGAGGGCGAGAGGTGGGCCGCCGTCGACCTGGACGAGTTCGATCGGGCAGAGGGCCAGGTCGGCGGTGAGGTTCTCGCCGTTGTCGAAGACGGCGGTGCCGCCGATGAGGCCCGGCGGGGTCAGGCCGAGGTAGGCGAGGTGCCAGGCGGTGCCGTCGTGCCACCAGGCCGGGTCGGACGCTTCGAGAGCCGGGGTGGCTTGGTCGTGGGTCTCGCCGGTGGCGACGTCGACGAAGTGCAGGCCGGGTCCGAAGACGCCGGGCGCGCGATCGGCGCAGGCCCAGGTGAGGACGGCGAGGGTGGTCCCGTCCGGCCGGGCGGCGACTTCGCGGACGTGCCGGCGGCCGAGATCGCCGAGGGGCTGGACGGCGGAGGTGCCGAGATCGAGCAGCCAGAGCCGGTCGGGGCGGTCCTCGGTGTCCCAGCGCCCTGACGGGTCTTCGGGTTCGCCGTTCGGCAGTTCCGCCGGAGTCTGCGTGCTCACGGCGCGCGGGACGGTCCGCACCCGCGGATCACCCAGCCGTTCCTCGGGATCCGGCGCGATCACCACCACCCGACCCGGGAGCGGGACGTGGCCGCTGATGCCCACCGGCCAGTCGGTGAGCTGCTCGGGAGCATCGTCGTCGAGCCCGATCCGGTAGAGCTGCGCCGTTCCCCGCTCCGCGCGGTCCGACAGGAAGAACACCGAACCCGAGTCCGGCGCCCACCTCGGTGCGTGGTTGTCCGCGGCCACACCGGCCGCCAGCTCCCGCGGAGCCGCACTGCCGTCGGAAGGGGCCAGCCACAGCTCGCTCACCGGGTGTTTCCCGGTCCGGCCCACCGGTGCGGTCAGGTAGACCACCCACCGGCCGTCCGGGGAGATCCGCGGATCACGCGGCACTTTCCGGTCCACCACGGTTTCCGCTTTCAGCACCCGGCCCAGTGTGCCGCAAGCGGGGGGTCAGCCGGGGGCGAGCGTGCCCAGCAGTTCCTCGTGCCGGCCCGGTTCGCGGAGTTCCGGGGCTTCGAGGGTTCCGGCGTCGGGGTCGTCGGCGCGGATCGCCGCCAGGAAGCGGGCCACCGCACGGGGGTCCGGGAGCACTTCGCCGCCGAGGTAGGACAGCACCGTCGCGCCGCCGGCCTCTTCGACCGCCGCCGCCCAGCCGTTCGCCTCGTCCCACACCAGGGCCAGGTCGTGTTCGGGGAACCGGCTCAGGCGCCAGTCCAGCGCGATGTACGCCGCCGCGGGCGTGCCCGCGTCCAGCGTGCAGGACTCCAGCCCGACCCCCACCGCGCGGGCCACCGCGGCGACGTACCCGCGCAACCCCCGCTCGAAGGAGAACTCCGTGTCCCGCCCGAAATCGATCAGGATGCTCAACGCCGCCTCGCTTTCCCCGTCCCGCCGCGGGATCCCCGCGGTCCGGGCGTCGGATACCCGCCGCCGCCCCGATCAACCCCCGACGATCGTATGTCGTCAATCCGGCGACATCCACCTTGTCATCGTTTCGATGACATGTTAGAACGGTGGTACCAGCACACCACCGAGAAAGGTTCCGTCCCCCCGTGACCGCATCGATCGCCCTGCCGACCGGTTACCAGCACCCCGCCGTCCCGGCGCTGCTCGACTACCTGCGCGACGTCACCGCCGAGCTCGGGATCGGCCTCGAGTCGTGCACCCTCGACCACGACACGCCGCTGTCGGCGTACGTCGCCCTCGACACGCGGCTGCCGCACTACCCCGACCGCGACGTCGCGCTCCTCTGGGACGAGGAACGCGGCTGGGCGGCGGCGGTCGAGACGCACTCCGGCGAAGACCTGATCGTCCTGCGCTACCTCGGCGGGCCGACGGTGGCCCCGGCGCCGCGGCGGGTCGCGCGGTTCGTCACCGCGCTGCACGAGGACGACCACACCGTCGGGCGCCCCGACCCCGTCGAACTGCGGTCCGCGGACGACGCCGGCCTCGCCGACCTCCTGCGCCGGTCATGACGCTCCCCCTGCCCGAGAGCTTCGCCCTCACCCTGCGCGGCTACGACCGGGACCAGGTCGACGAGCGGATCGACGAGCTGCTCACCGAGATCCGCCTGCTCACGGCCGACCGCGACGCCGCGGTCGCCGAAGCGGAGAACCTCGCGCGGCGGCTCGAACAGGCCCGCTCCGACAACGCCGCGTTGCGGGCCCGCGCCGACCGCCTGTGCCGGACCCCCGCCGACCCGGCCGCCGTCGGCGACCGCGTCCGGCACCTGCTCGAACTGGCCCACGCCGAAGCGGACGGCGTCGTCGCCGCGGCCCGGCACCGAGCCGCCGCGATCGTCCGCGAAGCCGAGGAAACGGCGGATCGCAGGCTCGAGGACGCCCGGGCCCGCGCGGCCGGCGAAGCCGACTACGCCCGGCGCCGCGCCGAGCACCTGGCGGCCGTCGAACGCCGGACCGCCGACCGGCTGCGGAAGATCGACGCGTTCCTGGCCGAAGCGGCGGAACTCCTCGAGGCGGACACCCCGCTGCACGCCGTCGCCTGACTCGTTCCCACCAGCCGGGACGCGCCGGGAAACGTCGCCCGGGAGGCACGGTGCGCCCGCCGTCGGCGTGAGGCAGGATCGAAGCGTGACCATCGATCAGGCCGGGGTGCCCCAAGCCCCGCCGTTCCCCGAACACGAAGCCCGCGTCGACGCGCTGCGGCGGCAGCTCACCGCCATCGCCGGCGAAGCGACCGTCCGGCTCGCGAAGCGGACTTCCAACCTCTTCCGCTCCCGGGCCGCCGCGAAGCACCCCGGACTGGACGTCTCCGGCTTCACCCACGTGCTGCGCGTCGACCCCGAAACCCGCACCGCCGACGTCGAAGGGATGGTCACCTACGAACAGCTCGTCGACGCCACCCTGCCGCACGGCCTGATGCCGCTGGTCGTCCCGCAGCTGAAGACCATCACCCTCGGCGGCGCGGTCACCGGCCTCGGCATCGAGTCCTCGTCGTTCCGCAACGGCATGCCGCACGAGTCCGTGCTCGAGCTCGAGGTGCTCACCGGGGACGGCCGGATCGTCGTCGCCACGCCGGACAACGAGCACCGGGACCTCTTCCGCGGCTTCCCGAACTCCTACGGCACCCTCGGCTACGCGCTGCGCCTGAAGATCCTCCTCGAACCGGTCAAGCCGTTCGTCGAGCTCCGGCACGTCCGGTACCACGACCGGGACACCTACTTCCGCGCCCTCACCGAAGCCTGCGACAGCGGCGAGCACGACTTCGTCGACGGCACGGTCTTCGGCCCGGACGAGCTCTACCTGACCCTGGCGAGCTTCACCGACACCGCGCCGGCGACGAGCGACTACACCTGGCTGGACATCTACTACCGCTCGATCCAGCGCCGCGAAACCGACCACCTCACCGTCCGCGACTACCTCTGGCGCTGGGACACCGACTGGTTCTGGTGCTCGCGCGCGTTCGGCGTCCAGCACCGGCTGCCGCGGCTGCTGCTCGGCCGCCGGTTCCTGCGCTCCTCGGTGTACTGGAAGGCCGTGGCGCTCGACCGCCGGTTCAAGATCGCGCAGCGGCTGCTCAAGCTGCGCCGCCTCCCGCCGGAGGAGACGATCGTGCAGGACATCGAGGTGCCCGTCGGCCGCGCCGCGGAGTTCCTCGAGTTCTTCGAACGGGAGATCCCGATCAGCCCGGTCTGGATCTGCCCCCTGCGCCAGCGCCCCGGTGGCGTGCGCTGGCCGCTCTACGAGCTGGACCCCGAAGCGCTGTACGTCAACTTCGGGTTCTGGTCGGCCGTCCCGCTCGACCCCGGCGAGCGCGACGGCGTGCACAACCGGATGATCGAAGCCGAGGTCACCCGGCTGGGCGGCCACAAGTCGCTCTACTCGGACAGCTTCTACGCCGAGGACGAGTTCTGGCGGCTCTACAACGGCGACACCTACCGGGACCTCAAGCGGACCTACGACCCGGCCGGGCGGCTGCTCGGCCTCTACGAGAAATGCGTCCGCCGCCGGTGAAAGGAACGAACGTGACCCAGGCAAGCATCCCGGTCGGCGAGGTCTTCGAGCGCCTGCTCGGCCCCCGCGCCACCGTGTCGATCACCGCCTACGACGGCAGCAACAGCGGACCGGCCGACGCGCCGGTCGCGATCCAGGTCCGCTCGCCGCTGGCCCTGGACTACCTGATGTCCTCCCCCGGCGACCTCGGCCTCGCCCGCGCGTACGTCGCCGGCGCGCTCGACGTCACCGGCGACCTCTACACCGCGCTGCACGCGCTGGCGGCCCAGGTCGACCAGCTCAGCCCGGCCGACCGGCTGTGGCTGCTGCGCAAGCTCGGCCCGCGTCACCTGCGCGTGGTCAAGCCGCCCGCCGAGGAGCACCCGAGCCGGTTCCGGCGCGGGCTGACCGCGCTGCGGCACTCGAAGGGCCGCGACAGCGAGGCCATCGCCAGCCACTACGACGTGTCCAACCGGTTCTACGAGCTGGTGCTCGGCCCGTCGATGGCCTACACCTGCGCGGTCTTCCCGGAAGCCGACGCCACGCTGGAGGAGGCGCAGTACCACAAGTTCGACCTGGTCTGCCGCAAGCTCGGCCTCCAGCCCGGGATGAAGCTGCTCGACGTCGGCTGCGGCTGGGGCGGCATGGTCGCCCACGCCGTCCGGCACTACGGCGTCGAGGCGCTCGGGGTCACCCTGTCGCGGGAACAGGCGCAGTGGGCGCAGAAGAACATCGTCGCCCTGGGGCTGGCCGACCGCGCGGAGATCCGCCACCTCGACTACCGGGACGTCACCGAGACCGGGTTCGACGCGATCTCCTCGATCGGCCTCACCGAGCACATCGGCGCCCGCAACGTGCCGGGCTACTTCCGGTTCCTCGCGGAGAAGCTCAAGCCGCACGGCCGGCTGCTCAACCACTGCATCACCAACCCGGACTCGAGCGTCGCCCACCGGTCGCGCGGGTTCATCGACCGGTACGTCTTCCCGGACGGCGAGCTCGAGGCCCCCGGCGAGCTCATGACGGCGATGCACGACGCCGGGCTGGAGGTCCGCCACTCGGAGAACCTCCGCGAGCACTACGCGCTGACCCTGGCCGGCTGGTGCGCCAACCTCGATGAACACTGGGACGAAGCCGTCTCCGAGGCCGGTGCCGGGCGCAGCCGCGTGTGGGCGCTCTACCTGGCGGCTTGCCGGCTGGCCTTCGAACGCCGCGAGATCGAACTGCACCAGATCCTCGGGGTGCGGACCGACCGCGAGGGCGGGATGGGCATGCCGCTGCGCCCCGATTGGGGAGTTTGACCACCGGGGCTTGGCCGGGCGGGGGCGGTGATGGGAGGATGGTCGCGAGACCGGGCGTCCGAACGGGGCGTCCAGGCTCACTACAAAGAGTAGGTATTGGTATGGCTCAGGGCAGTGTCAAGTGGTTCAACGGCGAAAAGGGCTTCGGCTTCATCGCCCAGGATGGCGGGGGCCCGGACGTGTTCGTCCACTACTCCGAGATCCAGGGCACCGGCTTCAAGTCCCTCGATGAGGGCCAGCGCGTGGAGTTCGAAATCGGCCAGGGCCAGAAGGGCCCGCAGGCCCAGCGCGTCAGCGTCATCTGAGCCACGAGGCACCGAAGGCCCTCGCCCCCCGGGGCGGGGGCCTTTCTCGTGCGCGCCACACTGCGCGTTCACAACGATCGGGTAACCTTGGGGAGTCGAGAGCACCTCAGTACGCCGGCGTCCGGCCGGCCACACTCTCGCCCCCGGCTTCAGGGCCGATCGCCGGCAGGAGCGGCGACGCGCCCGGCCCCCTGACGAACCGCTGACCGGCCGGTGTTCACCCCCGGCCGTCCGCGCCCCCGCGCGGCGAAGACCTCGAAACGAGAATCCATGACGACTTCCGCACCGGTGAGACCCACCCGTCCGGCTCCGAAACCCGTGCTCTCCGGCCGCCAGACGGTGGCCGAGCTGATCACCATCCGGACGTTCCTGCTGGTCCCGTTCCTCGCGCTCGCCGCGGCCGTCCCGGTGTTCTGGGGCTGGGGCGTCAGCTGGCTCGACCTCACCATCGGCGGAGCGTTCTTCGTGGTGTCGACCCTCGGCATCACCGTCGGCTACCACCGGTACTTCACCCACGGCGCGTTCCGCGCGAAGCGGGCGCTGCGGATCGCGCTGGCCATCGCCGGCGGTCTCGCCGCGCAGGGCCCGGTGATCGGCTGGGTCGCCGACCACCGCCGCCACCACGCCTTCTCCGACCGCGACGGCGACCCGCACTCGCCGTGGCTGTTCGGCACGTCCCCGGTCGCGCTGGCCCGCGGCTTCTGGCACGCCCACATGGGCTGGCTCTTCGGCCGGGACAAGACGAACGTCGACCGCTTCGCCCCCGACCTGGCGGCCGACCGCGACATGCGCGTCGTCGACCGGCTCTTCCCGCTGTGGGTCGTGCTGAGCCTGCTGCTCCCGCCGCTGCTCGGCGGCCTGATCACGCTGTCGTGGTGGGGCGCGCTGACCGCGTTCCTGTGGGCCGGCCTGGCCCGGATCTCGTTCCAGCACCACGTGACGTGGTCGGTGAACTCGGTCTGCCACATGATCGGCGAGCGCCCGTTCGCCAGCCGCGACCGGTCGGCGAACTTCTGGCCGCTGGCGATCCTGTCGATGGGCGAGTCCTGGCACAACACCCACCACGCGGACCCGACGTCGGCCCGCCACGGCGTGCTGCGCGGCCAGATCGACATCTCCGCGCGGGTGATCTGGGCCTTCGAGAAGCTGGGCTGGGCGTGGAACGTCCGCTGGCCCACCCCCAAGCGGCTGGCCTCGCTGGCCCGCTGACGAAAGCCCGCCGAAAGTCCTTGCCCCCGCGGGCCCGCCGGGCGACCTTGGCCCGATGGACGCGGTGGCGCTGACCTTCGACGACGGCCCGTACCCCTCGACGACGCCGGCGCTGCTGGCCGCGCTCGACGGCGTGCGGGCCACGTTCTTCCTGTGGGGCGAGCACGCGGCCGAGCACCCGGCGCTGGTCCGGGACATCGCGGCCGCCGGCCACGTGATCGGCAACCACACGTGGACGCACCCGCACCTGACCGCGCTGAGCGCCGAGGCCCGCGACCAGGAGGTCCGGCGGACGCAGGACCTCCTGGTTTCGCTGACCGGGGTGCGCCCGGCGCTGTTCCGGCCGCCCTACGGCGACACGGATCCCTCGGTGGCGCGGACCGCCGCCGCGCACGAGCTGACCGAGGTGCTGTGGACCGTCGACACCCGCGACTGGGCCGGCGCCTCCGCGGACGAGATCGTCGCGGCGGCGGACCGCGTGGAGCCGGGCGGCGTCGTGCTGCTGCACGAAGGCCGCCCGGCCACGGTGGCGGCGGTGCCGCGGATCCTGGCGGCGCTCGCCGCCCGCGGCCTGCGGCCGGGACTCACCAGGGGTTGATCCGCAGGTACGCCGGCTTCGGCTGCAGGTTCTCGTCGAACAGGCAGGCCGCCCCTTCGCCGGGGAAGACGTCCGGCACCCACGAATGCCGGTCGGTGAAGCCCCAGGTCGTGAACTCGACGCAGCGCCGGACCGCCTGGCAGCCGTCCCAGAGCCGGTCGAAGTAGCTCGCCTGCGTGTCCAGCTTCGCCGCGTCGGGCGGGGTCGGGATCCGGACGTCGGCTTCGGTGACCGCGACGTCGACGCCGAGTTTGGTCAGGCGCGTCAGGTTCTCGCGGTACTGGTCCGGGAAGCCGTACTGGATCGACAGGTGTGCCTGGACCCCGACACCGCCGATCGGGACGCCCTGCCGCCGGAGCGTCTTCACGAGGTCGTACACCGCGTCGCTCTTCGGGTTGATCCCTTCGATGTTGTAGTCGTTGATGTACAGCGTCGCCGACGGGTCGGCCGCGTGCGCCCAGCGGAAGACGTCCGCGACGAAGCCGTCGCCGAGCTTCTGCCGGAAGACGGTGTCGCGGCGCGTGCCGTCCTCGTTGAAGATCTCGTTGACGACGTCCCAGGCGCGGATCTTCCCCTTGTACCGCTTGACTTCCGTGGTGATGTGGTCGTGCAGGACGCGGCGCAGCTCGTCGGCGGGCAGCGCGGCGACCCAGTCCGGCAGCTGGGAGTGCCAGACCAGCGTGTGGCCGCGGACGGTCTTGTGGGTCGCCTGCGCGTACCGGACGATCGCGTCGGCGCCCGACCAGTCGTACTGCCCGCGAACGGCTTCGACGGTCCCCCATTTCATCTCGTTCTCGGGCGTCACGTTGTCGAATTCACGGGTGAGGACGGCCCGGTAGTCGGGTTCGTTCGCCAGGTACGCGGCCGCCACGGCACTGCCGACGTACTTGTGGGTGATGTTTTTCAGTGGAACCGACGCCGAAGCCGCGGGCGCCTGCCACACGGCAATGCCCGCGACGATCGCGGCCGTCATCAGCGCGCGTTTAATAGGAATTCTTCGCAGCATCTGCATCCTCCATTTTCCGAAAGTTTCGAGGTGTGTCCAACGGGGTTTCGATGACCTAGAATCTCCTCCATGACAACGAAGTCCGACGATCCCGAGCCCCTCCCGTCCCGGGTCACCATCGCCCGGATCGCGGCCGAAACCGGGGTTTCCGTCCCGACCGTTTCGAAAGTGCTCAACGGCCGTCCCGACGTCGCCGAAAGCACCCGGGCACGAGTGGAAGCCGTCATCGGAAAATACGGTTACCGCCGCCGGGCCGACGAACGGTCCCGCCGTTCCCGGTTGCTGGAACTGATGTTCCACGAACTCGAAAGCACGTGGGCGCTGGAAATCATCCGCGGGGTCGAGTACGTCGCCCGCGAAAACGGAATGGCGGTCGTGCTGGCGGAATCGTCGGGCCGGCACACGCCCGGCCAGAGCTGGCTGGAAAGCGTGCTCGCGCGGCGGCCGGTCGGCATCGTTTCGGTGTGCTCCGACTTCACCGGCGGGCAGCTGGCGAAGCTGCGGGCCCGCGACATCCCGCTGGTCGTGGTCGACCCGGCCGGCGCGCCGGGGCCGGAGACGCCCTCGATCGGGGCCACGAACTGGCAGGGCGGCCTGACCGCGACCCGGCACCTGGTGGAGCTGGGGCACCGGCGGATCGCGATGATCGGCGGGCCGGACGGGGTGCTGTGCAGCCGCGCCCGGATCGACGGCTACCGAACGGCGTTGGAGACGGCGGGGCTGGCGTTCGACCCGGCGCTGGTGCGCCGCGGCGACTTCCACGTCCGGTCGGGGTACCGGGAGCTGGCGTCATTGCTGACCCTCCCGGATCGTCCGACGGCGGTGTTCGCGGGCAGCGACCTGCAGGCCCTGGGGGTGTACGAGGCAGCGCGCGACGCGGGGCTGCGCATCCCGGACGACCTGAGCGTGGTCGGTTTCGACGACCTGCCGGTGGCCCGCTGGCTGACCCCGGAGCTGACGACGATCCGCCAGCCGCTGCAGGAGATGGCCGCGGCCGGCGCCCGCCTGGCGATCTCCCTGGCGCGGGGAACGCACCCGGAGAGCCACCGGCTGGAGCTGGCGACGAGCCTGGTGGTCCGGCAGAGCACGGCAGCGCCGGCGCACCAGGTGCTGACGGTCGGCCGGGCTTGAGCAGCCGGCGCAGCGCGGGCCCGGCGGTCGTTGACGGACTTCCGGGCGCCGGCGCCTCGCGAAGCCCGGGCGCCCGCAGACTTCCGGGCGCCGGAATTGTCGGTGCCCACCGGTAGAGTGGAAAACGGGGGGCGCCCCCGGCGGGCCTTCGAGCCTGCCCAGCCCCGAGCGGCGCTGGCTCGCCCCGCGAACTCCGGGACCGGCCCCGCACACTCGGGCCACCCCGGCCGCCCCGCTCATCCCGGCCACCGCAGGCTTTCCGGCGGCCCGAGGTAGCTCGGCCGCAGGCCGCCGGTGTCGATCACCAGCTTGCGGACCACCACCGCCGGGTCCACCATCCACACCTTCAGCACGTGCGGACCCGCCGCACCCACCTCGTGCCGGGTCGACGTCAGGTTCACGTTGTCCGACGTCGTCCGCTCCCACTGGCGGTTCATGGTCATGTCGTCCGCGCCCGTGGCCTTCGTGATGTTCACGAGCTGCGGTTCGGCGTCGTCGAACGAGACCGCGTAGCGCAGACCGTCCCCCGGCAACACGTTGCTGCGCGGCGAAAGGTACGCCCACACCGTCACCGGCCCCGCCGTCACCAGCGTCATCCGATACTCCAGCCGCGGCCCCGCCCCCGCCGTCCGGCTCGCCGCCGTGACCGGGAACGGAGTCATCCCCAGGTCCGCGACCGCCCGCCACGCGACCGGCCCGGCGGCGACGTTCGCGCTGCAGTGCGCGGCCTCCATCGACACGTACCCGCCCGCCTCGACGAACCCGCGCCGCCACGGCGCCGGCAGGTCCACGTGCCGCACGACCGCGTCGACCACCACCGACTGCCCCGCGCCCGAGACCGTGATCGGCACCGTCGTGGTGCCCTTCGGCGCCCGGCTCCAGTCGATCCGCACGGTCATCCGCAGCTCCTCCTCCACCCGGCCGCCGCGCGGCTCGACCCGGACCCATGGCGCCCCGGCGACGGAGACATCGCACCGGAACGGCGTCCGCCCGCGGTTGAAGACGTCGATGTACTGCGCCGGCGCGCTCTGGAACGGGCTGAACTCCGGCAGCACCGGACGGCCCGCGGCGCCCGGCCACGCCTCGGCGGCCCCGTCGACGGCGACGCCGAGCGACGCGGCCGTGGGCAGGTCGAGCCGCCGCACCGCCGGGAAGATGACGTCCGGCAGCGCGACGTTGTTCAGCTCCGGCTGCTGCCACGGCGCGTTCGGGCCGTAGCGGGCGACGTCGCCGTAGTCGACGTGCGGCTGGGTCTGGAACCCCTTCCACTTGCCGCCCGCGATGCCGGTGTTGTACTTCTCCGCGAGCGCGAGGTCGTCGGCGAAGCGGGCCTCGGTGACGGCGGCCAGGCCGTTCGCCGACGCGCGGCCCTGCGCCGCGTACAGCAGGTTCGTGAACTCGGCGCGCCGCAACGCGTAGAGGTTCGCCGTCGCCGTGACCTCGTAGCCCACCAGTTCGTAGAACGCGTCCCGGTGGGGAGCCGGTACCCGCGCGGAGATCCGGGCCGTGCGCGCCGCGAGGTCCTGCCATTCCTCGGTGACGCGGTCCAGCTCGCGGTAGTCGACCAGGCTGAACGGCGTCATCTGGTCGTCATAGGTGATCACCCCGGCACTGTCCACCGTGATCCGCCGGTTCAGCAGCTCCGGCTTGCGACGCGACTGCAGCCGCCCGTAGTCGTGCAGCACCGACGCGATGTCCGACGCCAAAGCGGAACCGAAGTTCTCCGCGGCGAACGAACGCTCCCATGTGGACAGGCGTTCGACCGGAAGGGACCCCGGATCCCACGCGTAGTCGAGGAAGAACTGCAACGGCAGCTCGTTGCCCTTCATGTCGCCGACGTTGGCGACCCACAGCCGGTCGTTCCCGTAGGAGGTGGCCTGGTGCAGCTGCTCCCACGTGTTCGCCAGCAGCGCGGTGTCGACCCACTTGTAGTTGCGGCCGCCGCCGACGTAGTCGAAGTGGTAGTACAGCCCGTACCCGCCGGGGTGCGGCGGCAGCGAGAGGTCCGGGTGCTTGCGGATGTTGCCCCAGTTGTCGTCGGTGAACACGACGATGACGTCGTCGGGCGGCCGCAGCCCCTGGGCCCAGTACCGCTGGACCTCCTTGTACAGCGTCCACACCTGCGGGACGTCGGTGCTCAGCTCGCGCGCCAGGATGTCCCGCTCCGCCGCGATGATCTCCCGCATCAGCTCGATGCCGTCGCCGTCGGGCAGGCTGACGTCGCCGTTGCCGCGCATGCCGAGCGTGACGACGCCTTCGAAGCCCTCACGGGCCATCCGGCGGATGCCATCGGTCCAGTAGGCCTTGATGGCGTCGCCGTTGCGGCGGAAGCTCCACTCCCCCGTGCCGCCGTACGGGTCGTGGCCCGGCGTCACGATCGTCCCCGACGAGTCGCGGACCGCGGGGACCGCGTGCCGGTTCCACTCCTCGATGCCGCGCATCATCGGCGCCTCGTGCGAGGTGCCCATCACGACGCCGTACTCCTTGGCCGTGGCGTGGTTGAGCGGGTCGTCCTCGGCGAACGCGCGGCCCCAGACCGCCGGCCACAGGTAGTTGGCCCGCAGCCGCAGCATCGTCTCGAAGACCTTGGCGAAGAAGAGGTGGTTGAAGCCGTTCGGGAAGCCCGGCGCCTTTCCCGGCCCGAAGAACGCCGGCGCCCAAGTGCCGAGCGCCGGGTTCTCGTCGTTGATGAAGAACCCGCGGTACTTCACGTGCGGCGTCCCGAGGCTGAACCGCTCCCCCGGCAAGTGCAGCTCCGGCGTCCGGGCGGGCGGGACGTCGGCCCACCAGTACCACGGCGAGACGCCGATGCGCCGGGAGATCTCGTAGACGCCGTAGATGACGCCCCGCTGGTCGCTGCCGGTGAGCACGAGCCGGCCGTCGACCACCTGGCTCAGCGACGTCTCCCGCTTCCCGGCGATCCCCCGGACGTCCAGACGGCCGGCGGCGACCAGCGAGTCGACCAGGGGGCTGTGGCCGAGGGTGCCCACGAGCACGACCGGCCCGTCCGCGGGAGCGACGTCGAACGCGACCGCGGGCCGGACGCCCGTGACGCGTTCGACGTCGGCGGCGAGGTCCCCCACGACTCGCCGCACCCCCGGCTCGTCCCCGGAGCTCACGACGATCGTCGCGGCCTTTCCCCGCGACACCAACGGAAACCCGGCTCCCGCTTCGGCCAGCCCGGGCAGGACCGCCGAGCCGGCCCCGGCCAGCGCGAGCAACTGCAAGAAGGCACGACGGTGGACCTCGGACGGCACGGGAGACCTCCTGAGTCAGCCCTTCACGGATCCGGTCAGCCCACCGACGATGCGCCGTTCGGCGAGCACGAAGAACGCGAGTGCCGGGATCATCGACAGCGCGGTGAACGCGAGCACCCGGGCGGTGTCCTGCGAGTACTGGGACTGGAACGTCGCGACGCCGAGCGGGAGCGTGAAGTGCGCGGAGTCGTTGAACACGAGCAGGGGCAGCAGGTAGGCGTTCCAGCTGGTGACGAAGGCGAGCACGGCGACGGTGGTCAGCGCGGGCGTCGACAGCGGCAGCAGGATCCGCCAGAAGAACCCCAGCCGGCTCGCGCCGTCGAGCACCGCGGCGTCTTCGAGCTCGCCGGGGATGGCGTGCATGAACGGGCGGAGGATCACGATCGTCACCGGCAGCGAGAATGCCGCCTCCGGGATCGCCACGCCCCAGAAGCTCTCCAGCATGCCCAGCTGGCGCAGCCACAGGTACAGCGGCAGCGTCGCCACGGTCAGCGGGAACAGCAGGCCGAGGGTGAACAGCGTGTACAGGCCCTCGCGGCCCTTGAACTGGTACCGCGACAGCGCGTACCCGGCCATCGAGCCCAGCCCGACCGCGACCCCGGTCGCGATCACGGCGACCAGCGCGCTGTTGCCGAGGAACGTCCAGAACGCGCTCGAGCCGAGGACCGAGGCGTAGTTGTCCGTGATCCACGGGCCGGGCAGCCCGGCCGGGTCGTTGTTGATCTGGGCGTTGCTGCGGAACCCGCCGAGCACGACGAACAGCAGCGGCACGACGGTCACCCCGAGCACGACGATCGCCGCGAGGTAGCCCACCGACAGGCCCAACCGGCGTGACCGCATCAGCCCACCATCCTCGTCAGCGCGCCCTGGGTGTCGCGGCGGAGCGCGAACCGCTGGTACAGCAGGGCGAACACGAAGCAGATGACGAACAGGATCACCGCCACCGCGGAGCCGAACCCGAATTCGTAGCGCTTGAAGCCGTGGTCGACCAGGTAGGTCGCCATCGTCGTCGACGCGTTCGCCGGGCCGCCCAGCGTCATGATCCACACGACGTCGAACAGCTGGAGCGAGCCGATCACCGACAGGAAGATCCAGATCCGGATGGTCGGCCCGAGCAGCGGCAGCACGACGTGCCTGGTCGTCTGCCAGGCCGACGCGCCGTCGAGCGCGGCGGCTTCGCGCAGCTCGGCCGGCACGCCTTGCAGACCGGCCAGCAGCAGGATGATCCCGAAGCCGATGTACTTCCAGGTGATCACCGCGAACAGCGTGTAGAGCACGATGCCCGGGTCGGCCAGCCAGTTGTGGATCAGGCCGCCGAGCCCGGCGCCCTTGAGCACCTGGTCGGCGAACCCGTTGGGCTGCAGCATCAGCACCCAGATCACCGCGGTGATCGCCTCGGAAAGCACGTACGGCGCGAACACCAGCGCGCGCAGCACCGCCCGGCCCTTCAGCTTCCGGTTGAGCAGCATCGCCAGCCCGATCGACAGCGGCAGCTGCACCACGATCGACAGTCCCGCGATGATCAGGTTGTGCACGATGGCGCTCTGGAACACCGACCCGCTGAAGGCGTCGGCGTAGTTGTCGAAGCCGATGAAGTCGTCGAGCGGGCCGAAGCCGTTCCACTTGAACAGGCTGTAGAACGCGGCGATCCCGATCGGCACCAGGACGAACCCCGCGAACAGCAGCAGGGCGGGCCCGAGCAGGAGCGCCAGCTCGAGCCGTTTGCGCAGGCTCGGACGTTTCTTCCGGGCGCGGACCGCCGGTGCGGACGGCTGCCGCGCCGTCCGCACCGGGGTCGTCGCCGTGGTCACTTGTTGCCCGCCGCGGCCTGGTTGACGGCGGTCACGATGCCTTCGGGGGTGCCCTGGCCGGCGAACATGTTGGCCACCGCGTCGTTCAGCGCGGCGCCGACCGCGGTCGGGAACGCCCGGTCGAAGTACATCTGCAGGTACGGCGACTTCGTGCCGTAGTCGTAGACGGCCCGCAGCGTGTCGGTCTTCAGCGACTTCGCGGCCACGGTGTTGACGGGCAGGCCGGCCCCCTGCGCGGCGAGCTGCGTCTGCACCGGCTCGCTTCCCAGGTACTGCAGGAAGTCCGCGCACGCCTTCGACGCGCGGGTGGTGCAGGCGAAACCGTCGCCGCCGCCGAGCACGGCCGCCGGGTCGCCCTGCCCGCCCGCCACGGACGGGAACGGGAACCAGCCGACCTTCGAGTCCAGCTGCTTGTCCTCGGTCAGCGCCGACATCGTGCCGGGTTCCCAGTCGCCCTGCAGTTCCATCGCGGCCTTGCCGTTGGCGACGAGGCCGGCGGAGCTGCCCGCGCCCTGCTGGGCCGGCGTGCCGGCGAACCCGGTCTGGAAGGGCTGCGTGGCCAGGAAGCTCTTCAGGTCCTGCCCGGCCTTGGTCCAGCACGGGTCTTCGAGCTTGACCGCCTTCACCGACTGCTTGAGCACGTCGACCGAGCATTCGCGGATGGCGAAGTAGTTGAAGTAGAAGGCATCCGGCCAGCGGTCCTTGCCGCCGACGGAGATCGGCGCGATGTTCTTGGCCTTCAGCTGCGTGACGGCGGCGTTCAGCTCGTCCATCGTCTTCGGCGGGGTGGTGATCCCGGCCTGCTGGAAGAGGTCCTTGCGGTACCAGAAGCCGACGAAGTGCTGTTCGAACGGCACGCCGTACTGCTTGCCGTCGACCTGCCAGTTCTCCCCGAACTTGCCGGTGGTCTGGGTGATCCACGACTTCGTGGCGTCGGTGATGTCGGCGACCTTGCCCGAGGTGATCTGCGAGGCCAGGTCACCGGCGCCCCAGGACTGGTAGACGTCCGGCGGCTCGGCGCCCTGCAGCGCGAGCGGGACCTTGGTGGGGAAGTCCTCGTTCTGCAGCGGCTGAGCCTTGATCGTGACGTCGGGGTGCGCTTGGTGGTAGTCGGTGACGACCTTCTCCCAGATCGACTTGATCGGGTCGGTCGTGCCGTTGTGCCACCAGGTGAGGGTGACCGGACCGCTCGGCTGCGCGGGCGTTTCGGTCCCGCCGCTGCACGCCGAAAGCGCGAGCGGGACGACGGCCGCCAGGGCGGCGAGAACGGGGATCCGGCGTTTGACAGACATCGTGGGTCCACTCCTGACGACTTCGGCCGAGTTGGACGGGGCGCGACTGCGCCCGGGTTGGCGAAGAGTCTGCTCCCGGGTAAATCGGATGTCAATCGTTGTCGATAACGTTTTCCATGGTTAGTCTGAGCCGATGCAGCCCAGTTCCAGGGTGACCATCCGTGACGTCGCGGCCCGGGCCGGCGTCTCGGTGGCCACGGTGTCCAAAGTGATCAACGAGCGCTACGGCGTCTCCGCCGCGACGCTCGCGAAGGTCCGCGCGGTGATCGAAGAACTCGGCTACGAGGCGAGCCTCGTGGCGCAGAGCCTGAGAAACCACCGGACCAACGTGATCGGGATCCTGGTCGCCGACCTCGAACCGTTCTCCACCGAGCTGCTGAAGGGGGCCGCGGACGCCATCCGCGGCAGCGGGTTCGAGCTCGTCGTCTACTCCGCGGGCGGGCGCACCGGTGACCCGCAGGGCTGGGAAAAGCGGTACCTGTCCCGGCTTTCCGGCACCCTCGTCGACGGTGCCGTGCTGGTGACGCCGGCGGTTTCGCTCGAGGCCGTCCCCGGCACGCCGGTCGTCGCGGTCGACCCGCACACCGGGCCGTCGCACCTGCCCACGATCGACTCCGACAACCTGCGCGGCGCGCAGCTGGCCACCGAGCACCTCCTGGACCTGGGCCACCGGCGGATCGCGTTCCTCTCCGGCCGGCCGGACCTCGAATCGGCGTCGCTGCGCAAGGCGGGTTACCTGCGTGCCCTGGAAGCCGCGGGCGTGCCGGCCGACGAGAGCCTGATCCGGATCGGCGCGTACGACCCGGAGGTCTCCGCAGCCTCGGCTCACGACCTGCTCACCGGCCCGGACCGGCCGACCGCGGTGTTCGCCGCCAACGACATCTCCGCCATCGCGACCGTCGGCGCGGCCCGCGAGCTGGGTCTTTCGGTGCCCGACGACCTGTCCGTGGTCGGCTTCGACAACGTCCCCGAGTCCGCGCTCTGCAGCCCGCCACTGACCACAGTGGACCAGCCGATCCGCGAGATGGGCCACCGGGCGATCAGCATGCTCATCGCGCTGATCAACGGCGACGAGGTCGGGCGCACGCACGTCACCCTCGACACCGGCCTGGTGGTGCGCAGCTCGACCCGCGCCCTCCCCTGATCTCCTCTCCCTCTGTGACATCCGGAGCTTCGCCCCGGCACGGGGGCTCCGCCACCCGGACCCCCGAAAGCTCCTTGACGAAGGGCGGAAAAGCCTTGACCACGCAGCCCACCACGGCAGCCGAGCCGTGGCGTGACCCCGCGGCCGACCCCGCCGAGCGGGTCCGCGCCCTCATGGCGCGGATGACCCTGCGCGAAAAGCTCGCTCAGCTCTACGGGATCTGGGTGGGCATCGACTCCGCCGGCGAGGTCGCACCGCACCAGCACGACTTCGACGACCCGGCGGTCGACTTCGACGAGCTCGTCCCCCACGGCATCGGCCAGCTGACCCGCGTCTTCGGGACCCGGCCGGTCGACCCGGTGATCGGCGCGCGCAGCCTCGCGCGCACCCAGCGGCAGATCACCTCCGCCGGCCGGTTCGGCATCCCCGCCGTCGTGCACGAGGAATGCCTGACCGGACTGGCCGCGTGGCAGGCGACGATCTACCCGGCCCCACTGTCGTGGGGCGCGACCTTCGACCCGGACCTGGTGCGCCGGATGGCCGCGCGCATCGGGGCGACGATGCGCGGGCTCGGCGTGCACCAGGGACTGGCACCGGTCCTCGACGTCGCCCGCGACCTGCGCTGGGGGCGGGTCGAAGAGACCATCGGCGAAGACCCGTACCTGGTCGGCGCGATCGGCAGCGCGTACGTCGCCGGGCTCGAGTCGGCCGGCGTGATCGCCACGCTCAAGCACTTCGTCGGCTACTCGGCTTCGCGCGCCGGGCGCAACCTCGCCCCGGTTTCGGCCGGGCCGCGGGAGGTCGCGGACGTCCTGCTCCCGCCGTTCGAGCTGGCGCTGCGCGCCGGCGCCAGGTCGGTGATGAGCGCCTACAACGACACCGACGGCGTGCCGGCCGCCGCCGACACGACGCTGCTGACGGGCCTGCTGCGGGACACCTACGGTTTCACCGGCACGGTCGTCGCCGACTACTTCGGCGTGGCGTTCCTGCACCGGCTGCACGGCGTCGCGGCCGACCGGGCCGACGCGGCCGGGCAGGCGCTGACCGCCGGGATCGACGTGGAACTGCCCACCATGGACTGCTACGGCGAGCCGCTGCTCGCCGCGGTGGAAGGGGGCGCGGTCGACGCCGCCGCCGTCGACCGCGCCCTCGAGCGCGTGCTGCGCCAGAAGTGCGAGCTCGGGCTGCTCGACGCGGACTGGGTGCCCGAGGTGCCCGAGGAGATCGATCTCGACGACGCCGCGTCGCGGTCGATCGCCCGCGAGGTGGCCGAGAAGTCCATCGTGCTGCTGCACAACGACGGGACGCTGCCGCTCTCCCCCGGCGCGTCGATCGCCGTGGTGGGGCCCCGTGCCGACGCGCCCGGCGCGATGCTCGGCTGCTACTCCTTCCCGCTGCACGTCGGCGTCCACCACCCGGACGTCCCGTTCGGCGTTTCGGTGCCGACGGTCGTCGAGGCGCTGCAGGAGTCTTTCGAGGTCACCTACGCACTGGGCTGCCCCGTGACCGGTGGTGACGACGACGGGATCGCCCAGGCCGTGGCGGCGTGCGCTTCCGCGTCCGTGTGCGTGGCGGTGCTGGGCGACCTGGCCGGGTTGTTCGGCGGCGGGACGTCCGGCGAGGGCTGTGACGCGGCCGATCTGCGGCTGCCGGGCCGCCAGGAGGAGCTCCTGGAAGCCTTGCTCGCCACGGGGAAGCCGGTCGTGGTGGTGCTGCTGTCGGGACGGCCGTACGAGCTTTCGCGGCAGATCGACCGGCTGGCCGCGGTCGTCTGCGGGTTCTACCCCGGCGAGGAAGGCGGCCCGGCGCTGGCCGGTGTCCTCAGTGGACGGATCAACCCGTCCGGGCGGCTGCCGGTGAGCTTCCCGGCGGCCGGCGCGAGCCAGCCGTCGACGTACCTCGCCGCTCCGCTCGCTCGCCGCAGCGAGGTGAGCACGGTCGACCCCACGGCGTTGTTCCCGTTCGGGCACGGGCTTTCCTACACGCCGGTGACCTGGACCGACGTGAGCGCGACGGGCTCGCTGTGGCCGACCGACGGCGTGTGCCGGGTGCGGGTGACCCTGCGCAACGACCACGCGCGGACAGCGTCCGAAGTGGTCCAGGTGTACCTGCACGACCCGGTCGCGGAGGTCGCCCGGCCCGAGCGCCAGCTGATCGCGGCCCGCCGGGTCGCGGTCGAGCCGGGGGCGACGGTGGTGGTGGACATCGGGCTGCACGCGGACCTGACGTCCTACACCGGCCGGGCGGGCCGTCGCCTGGTCGAGCCGGGCGACGTCGAGCTGCGGGTGGGGACGTCGAGCGACCGGATCGTCGCGACCCTGCACTGCACGCTGACCGGCTCCCGGCGGCACGTGGGCGTCGAGCGGGTGATGACGCCGGAGTTCGGGTCGTGAAGCGCACGGCGGCGGTCCTCTGCCTCGCGGTCCTGACCGCGCTGTTCGTGGGGGCGTCGGGCCATCCGCCGGCGTCGCACTGGGTGGCGACCTGGACGTCGATGCCGCAGCTGACCGAGCCGTCGAACATGCCGCCGGCGCCGTTCACGGGGACCGACCGGGTGCTGGACAACGCTTCCCTGCGCCAGACGGCGCACGTTTCCGTCGGCGGTCCGCGGATCCGGCTGCGGTTTTCGAACGCCTTCGGCGGTGCTGCCCTGCCGCTCACCGCGGTTTCGGTGGCCCGGCCGGTTTCCGGCGCCGCCGGGGTGTCCGCGGTGGTTCCGGGCAGCGTCGTCCCGGTGACGTTCCACGGCAAGCCGTCCACGACGGTGCCAGTGGGCGCGCAGGTGGTGTCCGATCCGCTGCCGTTCCCGGTGCGCCCGTTCGAGAACATCACGGTGACGACGTACCTGGCGCACGGCCAGGCGTCGCTGTCGATCACTTCGCACCCGGGCTCGCGCACGACGTCCTACTTGATGGCGGGCGACCAGGTGGCCGCGCTCGATCTCCCGGGCGCGACGCCGGTCGACCACTGGTACTTCCTGAGCGGCGTCGAGGTGCTGTCCCCGGCGTCGGCGGTGGCGGTGATCGGCGACTCGCTGTCGGACGGCCGCGGCTCGACGACCAACGGCAACGACCGCTGGCCGGATGTGCTGGCTTCGCGGGTCCCGGCCGCCGTCGTGAACCAGGCCGCGGGCGGCAACCGCGTACTGCAGGACGGCCTGGGCCCGAACGTCCTGGCCCGGCTGGACCGCGACCTGCTGGCGACGAGCGGCGTGTCGTGGGTGATCGTCTTCGAGGGCGTCAACGACATCGGCACGGCGACCCCTTCCGCCGCAGCCTCCACGGCCGCGGACCTGATCGACGCCTACGACCAGATCCTGACGCGCGCCCACGCGGCGGGGATCCAGGTGTACGGCGCGACATTGACGCCGTTCGGCGGCAACACGGGCTACGACTCGCCGGAACGAGAAGCGGCACGGAGCACGGTGAACGCGTGGATCCGCGGCCATTTCGACGCGGTCCTGGACTTCGACCGAGTGGCCCGTGACCCAGCGGCGCCGACCCGCCTGCTGCCCGCCTACGACGTCGGTGACCACCTGCACCTGAACCCGGCGGGCTACCGGGCCCTCGGTTCCAGCATTCCGCTCGGTCTATTCCGGACGGGGTGAAGGAATTGTCCAGGATGGTGAAAGTGGACAATTCCTGGACGCCATTCCCGGGCCGCGATCACGGACCGGCGAACCCGGCCTGACGCTGGGTGATCAGTGGTCCAGTCAACGGGTATCCGTTGGGACACAAGCGAGTCTCGAAGCTCGGGTCCGGTGACGTGGATCACGAGCGTGCCCCTATCATGTCGCCGTCTGCTCGTCCCCCATCCGCAGTCGACGATCCCGAAAAGGGGAAATCATGTCCGACGTCATCAACAGCATCTTCGGTCGCGCCCAGAACGAAACGCCCAGTTCAGAGAGCTACGAGTACGGCACCACCGCCACGGACACCGTGGACGCGGTGGAGACCGTGGACGCCGACGCGGCGGAACCCTCCGAGCCGGCCGAGGTCGAGGACACCGCCGAGGTCTCGGTCGAGGACGACGCCGCGGAAGCCGAGGATGACGAGGAAGCTGTCTCCGAAGAGGACAGCGCCGAGGAGACCGAAGAAGCCGCGGAGTCCGAGCAGGACACCGAGGAAGCGGTTTCGGACGAGGCCGAAGCGCCGGTCGTCGTCGAGGAAGAAGCGGAGGCGCCGGTCGCCGTCGCCGAGGAGACCGAAGAAGCCGCGCGGCCCGCGGCGGGCAGCCGCGGCAGCACGACGGTGGCCGACGGCGTGGTCAGCAAGATCGTCATCCGGGTCGCCCGCGCGGCCGAGGGTGTGCACGAACTCGACGAGGCGGGCACGTCGGTCGAGGTGGACGGCGAGGTCGCGACGATCGCCGTCACCCTTGTCGTCGAGTTCGGCCGCGCGGTCAAGACCCTCGCGGAGCAGATCCGCGTCCAGGTGATCGAAGCGGTCGAGGAGTACCTCGGCCTCGAGGTCGCGACGGTGGACGTCCACGTGGCCGACATCCACTTCCCCGAAGCCGGCTGATCTCCTGTCCGGTCCCGGGGTTGCGCCCCCGGGACCGGTCAGCGGCGCACGGTGTAGCGCAGGTGGAGGACGTCGCGATCGGTGAGCTGCCGCACGAGTTCCAGCTCGACCGGCGAACCCTCCCCGAACAACCGGCGGCCGCCACCGAGCAGGACCGGGACGACGTGCAGCTCGATCTCGTCCAGGAGTCCCGCCTTCAGCAACGCCTGCGCGGCACCGGCGCCGTGCACCAGGACGGCGCGGCCACCCGCCGCCGAGCGCGCTTCTTCCGCGCACGCCACCACATCCGTGTAGAACCGCGCGCTCCCGGGCGGCGTGTCGGACGGGTCGACGTGGTGGGTCAGGACGTGGATCGGGACACCGTCGTGGTGGTCGCCACCCCAGCGGCCGGCCAGTTCGAACGTCCGCCGCCCGGAGATCACCGCCCCGGTAGCCGTAGCCTCGGCCACGACCTGCGCGCTCGGCCCGTCGCCGTGCCGGTCGTCCAGCCAGTCGAACAACCGGAACCCCCCACGCCCCATCTCCTGCCCCGGCCGGTCATCCGGCCCGGCAACGAAACCATCGAGCGAGGTGGTCATGTAGAGCCTGATCGGTCCGGTCATCGCGGACTCCCTCCTGAAGTGGGCTACACCGGTACGTCGAACGACGTGCGGCCGGATCGACAGGCTCGGCGGCTACTCCCGCTCGTCGCGTGCCCGGGCGATGACCTCCTCCAGCCTCAGGGGACTCGCCGGGTGGTGGGACAGGCACAGTGGGGTCGCCACCTGGCGGAACCCGAACGCCTCCCCCGCCACGTAGAACTGCGCGCGTTCCAACCGGGAGATGTCCGCGACCGGGCTCCCCTTCGCCCGCGCCAGTTCGTTCGCCGCCGCGATCTGGGCCGGGCTGTTGAGGCGGCCGAAGAACTGCGTCATCGCGTTGCCGACCACCTGGTTGTGCAGGCCCTTCGGTGCCTGGGTGGCGAACAGCAGGCCCAGACCGTACTTGCGCGCCTGCGACGCCAGGACGATCGTGCTGCGCGTGCTCGCCGTCAGGCTGCCCGACGAGGCCATCGTCTGAGCTTCGTCCATCACGAACAGCGCGCCCAGTGGCCGGTCGCCCGCCGGGTTGCGCTTGATCCAGGCGAACAGCTCCATCTGCAGCTGGTTGACGAAGTTCTGCCGCTGCTCCTCTGCCTGCAGCCCGACGAAGCTGATCACCGACACGCGCGCCCTCTTGCCGGGCGCCGGGGTGAGCAGCGCGCCCGGGTCCACCGGCTCGCCGCCGCCCGCGAAGAGCGGGTCGTTGACCATCGCCGCCTTCAGCACCTCGGCCAGGCCGGCCGCGATGCGCGGGGCGTCGTTGAGGTTGCTGACGTCCTCGGGCAGCTCGGTCAGCAGCTCGATCAGCTCCGGCAGGCTGCGCGACCCGGTCCGCGCGTGCCGGACCACTGCCTGCCGCAGCACGGCGAGCCCGATGTTCGTCTTGGCGGTGCTGCCGGTCAGCCGGGCTTGCGGTGCGAGCGTCGCGACGGCCACCTCGACGGCGGCGGCGAACTCGTCGGAGTCGTCGAGAACGCCGGCGAAGTCCGGCAGCGGCTGGAAGGCGAGCGGCCGCCCGGTGGCCCGCCCGGGCGTCCAGACGACGACGTCGGTCTCGGCGAGGTACCGCTTCGCCAGCTGGGCGTCCTCGGACCCCCACGCGTCGGGCGGGGTGGGCCAGGCGTCGCCAAGACGGGCGAGGTCGTTGTTCGGATCGAGGACGATCGCGGAGACCCCCAGCAGGGCGCACTCCTCCACGATCCGCCGCAGCAGCACGGTTTTCCCGGAACCGGACCCGGCGAAGACGGCGGCGTGCTTGCGAAGGGCGGAGAGCTCGATCCGGACGGGCTCCCCGGACCCGACGACGGTCCCGAGGGTGATCTCCCCGTCGGCCGGCGGCGGGTGGGTCTCCTCGGCGAGCTGCCCCGACGGCTTCTCCGGCAGGACGGCGGACAGCAGTTCGGACCGGCTGGCCGGGCGGCGGTCGATCAGCCACTCGTGGAGCTCGCGGCCACCGTTGCCGAGCATCTTCTGCAACGCCCAGAAGGTCTTCACGTCGGCGTCGGAGAGGCGGATCGTCTTCCCGCCCGCGGCCGTGAACTTCGCGACCTCTTCCCGGGTCTTGGCGCCGCGGCCCCAAGCCTCCCGCAGGATCACGAGGTGCCGGTTGTCGGCTCCCTGCAGCTGCCCCGCCGCGGACCGGGCCTTCCGGAACCGGCTCAGCGCCGCCCGGGGGTCGCGGGCGGCGATCACCCGGAACACCCAGTGCTCCTGGAGATCCGCTTTCTCCTCGAGAGTCCGAGTGAGCCAGGCGTGCACTTCGCTCCGGCCGTTCTGGCGTTCGCACGACCACTCCATGTCGTCGTCGCCGACTTCCGTGACCCAGCACCGCAGCGCCGCGGAGAGCAGGTCGGGCATGACCTTGTCCACGGTCTTCTCGGCGAGCAGCGCGCCCGGGTCCGCTCCCCCTCGCAGGGTTTCGAACTCCGCGTCGAGTTCGGCGAACCGGTCGTTCTCCACCGCGGTGCGCGCGGCGACGACCGGCACCTGCACCTTCTCGTCGAAGGAAGTCAGCTCGCGGACCTGGCCGGCGCGCAGGCAGACGTCGATGTGCGCACCGATGCGCTTCAACAGCTCGCGCGGCGTCCACTGGTCCCAAGGACCCTCGAACGCCTCGGGCGCGACGGGCCACGTGGGGTACGAAGGCGTGAAGTCCAGGGACTCGTAGACCACCCCGAGCCGCTTCTCCACCAGCGCCCGGCCGATGCGCGCGTCGGTGATCCGGCCGAGCGTCACCGACTCGCGGAAGCGGTCGGGTACCGTGCCGGCCGCCTTCGTCTTGATCTGCTCCCAGGTGCTGGGCAAGCAGGCCAGGACGGTGAGCGTCTTGTGGGTGACCTCCCGCAGGCCCATGAGCCCGTCGGCGATCCGCGCGACGAGCAGGTCCTCTTCGGCGCTGTCCCCGGTCGCCTCGGTGCGCTTCATCGACCGGGCGACGAGGGTGTCGAGCTGGTCCACGGCGATGACGACCGGCCCGGTCAGCGCGAGCAGGCGGGTGATCTCCTGCACGAGGACGCGGGCGGGTTTCGGCCGCGAATAGATGTTCCACGTCCGGGCTTCGGACGTGAGCTCGGCGTCCCCGTCCAGGTAGTCCTCGCCGATGTACTTGACGCCCCGGTCCCGGCTGGCGATGAGCACCAGGGCGCGGGCGGTGTCCCCGCACTCGTCGCCGACCATCTCGTTGAGCGACGACACGCCGTCGACGAACGCCTCGACGTCGTCCGCGGTCACTCCACGTCCGCGCCGGATCCTCGCCTCGACTTCGGCGTCCACGTGGGCTCGCAGGCAGACGCGCAGCAGGAAGCTCTTCAGCTGTGAGTCACCCGAGTCGTCCGGGCGGGTCAGCCCGCGGCGCAGTGCCTCGGCCGTGTTCTCCCAGAACGCCTCGGCCGCGGTGACGTCGTCGAGGAAGAAGTAGCCCCTCGACATGTGCACCTGGCGCCGGACGAGACCCAGGAGGTGGGTCTTGCCGACCCCTTTCAGCCCGCGCAGGACCAGCCCGATCGGACTGGGACCGCCACTGGCGGCGGCCTCCCGGATACCGGTGTCGAGCGCGGCCAGCGCGTCGGCGTGCAACCCGTCCACGTGGTACGGCGAGTCCCGCCAGACGTGGTCCGGCGTGTCCGCCCAGTCGAAGCTGAGCGTCGCCAGTGCCTTCAGCTCGTCCATCACAACGCCTCGATCGAGAGCAGATGGTTGTCCTCACCGCCGATGCGGATCGCCGCCTCGCGGTCGGCGGGGGTGAGCACCTTGCGGTTGTCCTCCGGCACGAGGTGCGCCTTGCCCGTGCGGCTCAGTTCCTTCAGGACGGCATCGACCTCGCTCGCGGGCGCGCCGAGCTTGGGCCGCAGATCCACCAGCGCTACCCAGCCACGCGGTTCCCGCACGAGTTCGGAGTAGGCGACGCGAATCCGGGTCTCGAGGTCGCCCTCGGGCGCGGGCGGGGCGTCGACCGGGGTTTCGACCGCGGGCCCGAAAACCTCGAACAGCCGCTTGTCCTCCCGCCGGAGGTACTCGTTCAGGCCACCGAGCAGGACGTACAACGCCGAGGCCAGCGGGCTCTGCCCTCGTTGCGGGGGCGGGCCGCTCTCCGACAGCTCCTTCTCGCACCACGCCCAGCCGTCGTCGCTCAGCTGGTGCACGTAGCTGCGCCGCGGTCCGGTGCGGTCGCTCAGGATGTACCCGAGGTCTTTCAAGCCGGTGCGTTCGGGGCCGGTGAGGGTGAACCCGACGACTTCCTCCAGTTCCTGGTTGGGCACCTCCCGGCCCAGCACCATCAGCGTGAACATCGCCGCGATCTGCTTGTGCGCCAAGCGGTCGGTCATCCGAGATCCTTCCGGTGGTTCGGTTTCGCCGTGGTCTGGGCGCGGACGTCGAGCGTCCGCAGGAGCCAGTCGATCGACTGGCGGACTCCCGGGGGTGCCGCGTGCCGGTCGTCGCCGTTCGGAGCGCGGGGTTTGACCGCCACCGCCAGGTCCGCCGCGAGGTCGCGAGCGCGGCCGCCGTCCCCGGCCCCGACGGCCGTCTGCAGCGCGGTCACCAGCTCGTCGACGAGTTCCCACCGCGACGGGCGCAGCCGGGCCGTGCGGGCCTGGCCGAGCAGCGTCACCAGGTCCACGTCGTCGTCCGCGTCGACCAGCGACGTGACGCCCTTCAGCTGGCCGACCAGGTCGCGGGCCACCTCGTCCGGACCGCGTGAGCCACCGAGGCGCAGGTATCGGAGGTTGCCGACGTAACCCGGCAGCGCGGCCGCGTCGGTGCCCGTGGTGAGCACCGGGATCACGCGGCGGTCCTGACCCAGCGTGCGGTGCAGGAACAGCTCGACCTCCGCGGACTGCCAGCGGCTCACCTTGCCGTCGACCAGCAGGCACAGGTGCCGCGCGTCGTCTTCGGCTCGCGCGAGCAGGGACCGGTCGCCGGAAAGCGACCTCACCACCCGGATGCCCTCCTTCTTCAGGGCGGAGACCAGCTCGTTGGCCGTGCCGACCAAGGAACGCGGGATGCTGACGCGCAACTCGTGCTTGAACTCCCGCCGGCTCGTGCGCACGGCGGCGACGTACGCGTCGCGGTTCTCCGCGAGCAGATCCGTGCGGTCGAGCCGGCAGGCGATCACCGCCGCGACCGTCTCGAGGGCGAACCCGATCTGGTCGGCGCTCGGTGTCTGTTCCGAAAGCACCGGCAGCTGCTCGCCGAAACTCCAGTACGACACGTACGGCAGGGTGAGGTGGCGGGCCATGGTCGCCGGCTCGACGGTCTGGTCCAGCCAGGTCCGGTACAGCTCGGCCGTCTCCTCGACGACGATGCCGCGCCAGGTCTCCGACCGGTCGTACTCCTCCCGGTTGTCGAACCGCGACAGCACGGGCAGGACGGTCAGCCGCGAGCGGTCGAAGGGCAGCAGGTTGCGCGCCGCGTCCGCGCGCCGGGCCGCGTCCACGGCACCGAGGATGCTCTGCCGGTTGGCCGTGAACAGCAGAACGAGGTGGTCGGGAAGGTGCGCCGTGCAGATCCCGCCGATGTCGGAGATCCCGGTGCGGCTGTCGACGAGGACGAAGTCGTAGCGCGCGATCCACTGCTCGCGGCACTTCTCGAGGTATTCGCCGAACCCGTCTTCGTACAGGCGGTCCCAGTCGATCTCCTGCACCTGACCGACGTATCCCGACTCCTCGCGACCCGCGGCGAGGAAGTCGAGGACACCGACGTCCCTCAGCCGCTGGACGTGCGCCTCCGGCTCGAACCGGCCCTGCCGGAAATCGTCGACCAGGTCGACCACGCCGCCGCTCGGCCGCGCGGGCAGCCGCGGCCGGAAGTAGTCGCCGAGGCCCGGCGCCTCAAGGTCCCAGTCCAGGCACAGGACGCGGTGGCCCCACCGGGCGAGCAGCACGGCGATGTTGGCCAGCGTGAAGCTCCGGCCGACCCCGCCCTTGTAGGAGTAGAAGGTGAAGATCGTTCCCGGCATCGGTCAGAACCTCGGCCTTCGTGCCCGCGTCGACGGTTCGGGGTCCGGGGTGCGCAGCGGCCAGTCGTCCCGCCACTCGGGCGCTCGTTCGATGAGCTCCTCCAGCTCCGCGGCGATCTGCTTGATCTGCTGGTTGAAGTCGAGGTAGGCCGGCGCGGTCTGGAAGTGCTCGAACGGGTGGTTCCACTGCTGCAAGTCGCGCGGCCGCCGGGCGTGGGCCCAGTGGGGGAAGTGCTGCGAGTCGCAGAAGATCACCGGGTAGATCAGGGACCGCCCGGCGCCCAGCGCCTCGCGGTCCGCCATCGAATACCACTCGGCCAGGCACAGCTCGTCCCGGAAGTACTTCGGCGAGAACACCGGCACGAGCACGCGGGAACGCAGCAACGCCGAACTCAGTTCGTCCGGCCAGCTCTCCCCGGTGCGCACCTGGTCGTCGAAGAAAATCTTGACGTCCTCGTAGAGGTTGTTGTCGAGCACTTCGGCCAGGCGCGGGTGAAAATGGTGGCGAATCCACTCGGATATGTCGCTCGCACCGCGCCGGTAGCTGATGAAGACGTCGTACTCGTACACGCGTGCCGACGCTCCTCACCGCTCCCCCACCAGGCGAATGTCATCCTAGATCCGCTACGCGCCGACGAAGAAGGCGCGAAACCTGACAAATTCAGGACAATAACTGGCCACCCCTCAAGTGCCACCGGAGAATGCATCTTGACAAATCTTCCCGGCGCGGATAGATGACACCAAAGCGGATCGCCATGCCGCGAAGCGCTTGCGGAATACCGATCTCCCGGATCGGTGAATCACCGACCGATCCCGAGGGGGAAAACCGATGTCCGACCGTGAAGCGCCCCGGGTGTTCTTCAGCTACTCGCACGACACCGAGGACCACAAGGACCAGGTCCGGCGGTTCGCGACCTTGCTGCGCAGCCGGATCGGCCTCGAGGTCGTGCTCGACCAGTGGGACGACAACCACCGCATCGACTGGTCGCTGTGGGCCACCCGGAACATCAAGGCGGCGGACTTCGTCGTCGCTGTGGCCTCTCCCCTCTACCGGGCGCGCGCCGACGGTGACGCGCCGCCGGACGAAGGACGCGGCGCCCAGTTCGAATCCGCCTTGCTCCGCAACAAGGTGACCCAGGACATCGAGGACGGCACCCGGCGGATCCTCCCGGTCGTGCTGCCCGGCGGGTCGATCGACCACATCCCGGCGTTCCTCAACCCCTACTCGATGACGCGGTACGAGATCGGGGAGATCAGCGACGAAGGCGTCGCCGACCTGCTCGCCGCGATCACCGGCCGGGGAAAGCACCCGATACCCCCGCGCGGCCGGTGGCTCGGCGGATCGTCGGAGGCGCAGCCGATCCTCGCGAGCGATCTCCCCTGGACCTGCGCCAGCCAAGGGATCCGCCGTGGCGCGGCGTCGATCGGCGACGTGCGGTACGAGCACAGCATCGTCCTGCGGCCGGCCGCGACCGCGACCTCCGGGACCGGGTTCGTCGAACTCGACCTCGGCGGCCATTACCGGCGGTTTTCCACCGTGGCCGGGGTGCTCGACGAAGCGGCCGACCGGTTCCAGGTCGGCCGCGTCCGCGTGCTCCTCGACGGCAGGCCGCGATCCGAGCACGACGTGGCCGTCGGGAAGCCGGCCGCGATCGATCTCGACGTCACCGGTGCCCTGAAGCTCCGGCTCGAGATGTCGCGGCCGGGCGTCTCCGCGTCCCCGTTCGGGTCCGCGGCCGTCGTCGTCAGCCGGCGGGGCCGGCCGCCCGAGCTCGGGCTCGGCGATCCCACCGTCACCTAAGGCGTGATGACCACCTTCAGCGCCGAGTTCGCCGCCGCGTTGCCGAACACCTCGTACGCCTCCTCCATCTGCGCGAAGGTGAACCGGTGGGTGCCCATGCGCTCGGCCGGGATGCGGCCCGAGGCCACCATCTTCAGCAGCGTGGGGATCGACACCGTGTCCACCAGTCCCATCGTCAGCGTGAGGTTCTGGATCCACATCTCCTGCATCGGCAGCTCGACCGGGACGCCGTGGACGCCGATGTTCGCGATGCGGCCGCCGGGCCGGACCAGGGACGCCGCCGTGCGGAGCGTCTCCGGGTAGCCGACCGCTTCGATCGCGACGTCCACGCCCAGGCCGTCGGTCAGCGACCGGACGTCCTCGAGCACGCCCGGACCCGCTTCGAACGCGTCCGTCGCGCCGAACTCCAGGGCTTTCTCCAGCCGGAACTTGTTGGAGTCCACCGCGATCACCTTCGCCGCGCCCCACAGTCCCGTGGTCAGGATCGCCGCGAGGCCGACCGCGCCGGCGCCGACCACCGCCACCGCGTCGCCCGGGCGGACGCGGCCGGCCAGCACGCCGACCTCGTAGCCCGTCGGCAGCGAGTCCGCCAGGAAGATCGCCTGCTCGTCGGTGACCTCCGGCGGCACCGCGTACAACGACGTGTCCGCAAAGGGAACCCGCACGAGCTCGGCCTGCGTGCCGTCGATGAGGTGCCCGAAGATCCAGCCGATCCCGCCGACCGTCTGGCAGTGCGACGGCATCCCGCGCCCGCAGTACTCGCAGCGCCCGCACTGGGTGATCGCCGGCACCAGCACCCGGTCCCCCACCGCGAACGCGCGGACGGCGTCCCCGACGGCGGTCACCGTGCCGACCGCTTCGTGCCCGAGGATCCGGCCGTCGGTGACCGCGGCGACGTCGCCCTGCAGGATGTGCAGGTCGGTGCCGCAGATGGTGGTCGTGTCGACCCGCACGACGACGTCGGTCGGCTCTTCGACGACGGCGTCCGGGACGTCTTCCCAAGCCTTCGCGCCCGGACCGTGGTAGACCAGCGCCTTCATCGTCGCCTCCGTCGGCCGCCCGGCTCGCGTGGCCGGGCCCGGCCGCTTTCGACGCTAGGACCGCGGAAGCCGCCCGGCTGTCGCAATTTGAGATTCAGGCGTTGCGGGCCATGAACGTCCGGGCGTCACCTTCGGCGGGGTCGACGAAGACGATGTCGTCCGGACGCCGCCGCGGGACGTCGATCGCCAGCACCACGAGGGGTTCGGCGGTGATCCGGGGGAAACCGTGGACCTTCCGGCGTTCGAAGCAGAGGAACATCCCCGGCCGCGCCTCGAACTCCTCGCCGTCCAGGTGGAACGTGCCGCCGCCGCTGAGCAGGTAGAGGTGTTCGTCGCAACCCTCGTGGTAGTGGAGCGGAACTTCGCGGTAGATCCGGAAGATCCGCGCGCTGGCCGCGGGCTTGTCGACGAAGTACTTGTCCACCAGCATCGTCGTGGCGGTCGAGGGCAGGGCCGCGGCCTCGGCGAGGACGTCGAACACGCTCCGGCTGTTGTCGCTTTCCATGCCCTCAAGCTAACGCGCGGCACCCGGCGAGATCCACCTCGCGCAGGGCCGCCCCGACACCGGCCAGCGCCACCGCGTTCATCGACAACGACGTCACGCCCAGCCCGACCAGAACGCCCGCCAACGACGGATCCGCCGCCGCCTCGCCGCAGACGCCCACCGGCTTTCCCGCCGCCGCTCCCGCCGAAGCCACCATCTCCACCAACCGCAGCAACGCCGGCTGGTGCGGGTCGTTCAGCGCGGCCACCGCGCCGAGCTGGCGGTCGGCCGCGAAGACGTACTGGGACAGGTCGTTCGTGCCCAGGGACACGAAGTCGACTTCCGCGAGGATCGAAGCCGCGCACAACGCCGCCGCCGGGATCTCGATCATCACGCCCACCCGGGGAACCCCGGCCGCCCGGGCACGCGAGGCGAACCACGCCGCCTCGGAAACCGTCGCCACCATGGGGGCCATCACCGACAGCTCGACTCCCGCGTCGCCGGCCGCCGACACGATCGCCGACAGCTGGCGGTCCAGCAGGTCCGGCCGGTCGAACGCGACGCGCAGGCCGCGCACGCCCAGCGCCGGGTTCGGTTCCGCACCCATGTCCAGGAACGCGAGCGGTTTGTCCGAACCGGCATCCAGGGTCCGGACGACGACCGGTTTGCCGGCGAACGGCTCCAGCACCGCGGCGTAGGACGCCCGCTGCGAGGACTCCGTCGGCTCGGCGTTCGCCGACAGGTAGCAGAATTCCGTGCGGAACAGGCCGATCCCCTCGGCGCCGGCCGCGGCGGCCGCGCGGGCGTCGGCGGGTGACCCCACGTTCGCCAGCAGCTTCACGCGGTGGCCGTCGGCGAGCCGCCCGACGCCGTCCCAGGACGCACGCGCGGCGCGAGCCGGTGCCGAAACGACGCCGTCGGACGGCGAGACCGTGCCCGCGGAACCGTCGACCACGAGGCCGGGTCCGGCCAGGTCGAGGACGCCCGCGCACGCGACGACCGCCGGGATACCGAGCGCCCGCGCCAGGATCGCCGTGTGGCTCGTCGGGCCGCCTTCCTCCGTCACCAGCGCGAGGACGAGGTCCGGGTCGAGGCCGGCGGTGTCGGCCGGCGCGAGGTCGCGCGCCACCAAGACGCTCGGCGACGTCAGCTCCGGGACACCCGGCGGCGCCGACCCCAGCAGCCGGGCGATGATCCGGTCGCGGACATCGGCGACGTCCGCGGCGCGTTCGGCCATGTAGCCACCGGCCGCGCGCAACGCGGTGATGAAGTCCCCCGCCGCTTCCCAGACCGCGCGCGGCGCCGGCAGCGACCGGGTGCGGACGAGCTCCGAGGCGGACGCGACCAAGGCCGGGTCCGCGGCCATCGCCGCCGTCGTCTCGAGGACCGACCGGGCATCTCCGGACACGGAACGGGCACGATCGGACAGCGAAGCCGCGACCGCTTCCGCCGCCGGCCCGATCCTGCCCGCTTCCGCCGAAAGATCGTCCGGAGCCGGCGAAGAAGCGGGTTCTCGCAGGTCAGCGACCACGACTACGCGCGGACCGGCGACCCGGCCGGGGCTGACTCCGACTCCGGACAACTGCATGGCGGGACCTCCGGGAGCAAAGGATCTCGTAACTGGGGATTGACACTACGGTAACAACGGGCACAATCAAACTGCAACGGGCAAACCTCGGAGAGGAACGGGCATGTACGCCGCCGAACGGCATCAGCTCCTGGCGCAACGCGCACGTCGCGACGGCCGGGTCGACGTCAACGACGTCGCCACCGAACTCGGTGTCGCCCCCGAGACCATCCGCCGCGACCTCGGCGTCCTCGAACGCCAGGGCGTCGTCCGCCGCGTCTACGGCGGCGCGGTCGCCGTCGAGCGGCTCGACTTCGAACCCGAAGTGGCACAACGGGACCAGACGAACGCCGCCGAGAAGGACGCGATCGCCCGCGCGGCGCTGGACCTCGTGCCCGACCGCGGCTCGATCCTGCTCGACGCGGGCACGACCACCAGCAGGCTCGCGACGCTGCTGCCCGCCGACCGCGAGCTGAGCGTCATCACCAACTCGATCCCGGTCGCCTCGATCCTCGCCACCCGCCCCGGGATCACGCTGCACATCCTCGGCGGCCGCGTCCGCGGGACGACCCTCGCCGCCGTCGAGGCGTGGACGCTGCACGCGCTCGACGGGCTGCTCGTCGACGTCGCTTTCCTCGGCGCCAACGGCTTTTCCGCCGAGCACGGCTGCACGACGCCGGACATGGCCGAGTCCGCGGTGAAGGCCGCGGTGGTCGCCGCCGCCCGCAAGCGGGTGCTGTTGGCCGACCACAGCAAGTACGGCACCGACCAGCTCAGCCGGTTCGCGCGGCTGGCCGAGATCGACGTCCTGGTCACCGACAGCGGCCTCGACGCCGGTGCCGTGGCCGAACTCGAAGAAGCGGGCCCGGAGGTGGTGCTGGCGTGATCGTCACCGTGACCCCGAACCCGAGCCTCGACCGGACCGCGCGGCTGGCCGACCTGCGCCGCGGCGAGGTCAACCGGGCCGAAGCCGTGCGGCTCGATCCGGGCGGCAAGGGCGTCAACGTCGCCCGCGCGCTGGCCGCCGCCGGCACCCCGACCGTCGCGCTCCTGCCCGCCGGCGGCCTCGTCGGCGACCGCCTGGCCGACCTATTGGCCCCCGAGGGCGTCCCGGTCGTCGCCGTGCCGATCGCCGGGACGACCCGCAGCAACATCACGCTCGTCGAAGCCGACGGGACCACGACGAAGATCAACGAGCCGGGCCCGGAGATCTCCCCCGCCGAGCTGGCGACGCTCGAGCGCCGCGCCGTCGAGCTGGCCGCGCGCGGCGAATGGCTGGTGTGCTGCGGAAGCCTGCCCGCCGGCGTGCCCGACGACTTCTACGCGCGGCTCACGAAACTCGCGCACGACGCCGGCGCGAAGGTCGCCGTCGACTCGTCCGGCGCGCCGCTCGCCGCCGCCTGCGCGGGCGGACCGGACCTGCTGAAACCGAACCTCGACGAGCTGGTCGAGCTCGCCGGCCGCCCGCTGCCGCTGCTCGGCGACGTCGTCGCCTTCTGCCGCGAGCTGATCTCCGGGGGCGTCGGCACCGTGCTGGTCAGCCTGGGCGCGCGCGGCGCGGTCCTCGTCGGGGAAACCGAAACCTGCCACGCGCTCGGCCCGCTGGTCGCCGTGCGCAGCACCGTCGGCGCCGGAGACGCCGCACTCGCCGGGTTCCTCCACGCGGGAGGGACCGGCCCCCGAGCCCTGCGGACCGCGGTCGCCTACGGCACCGCCGCGGTCACGCAGGAGGGCAGCCGCATGCCCACCCCCCACGACGTGCACCCGGACCAGGTGCGCGTGCTCGACGCCGACCCCACCCTCACCCTCAGCGGAGCCGCCGCATGACCACCCCAGACCTGATCACCGCCGACCTGGTCGACCTCGGCCTCGACGCCGCCGACAAGCAGAGCGCCACCCGGGCGCTCGCGCAGCGGCTCGTCGACGCCGGGCGGGTGACCGACCTCGACCTGTTCCTCAAGGACGTCGCCGCCCGCGAGGAGCAGATGGCCACCGGGCTCGAAGGCGGCATCGGCATCCCGCACTGCCGCTCGGCCGCGGTCACCGCCCCGACGCTGGCGTTCGGCCGCAGCGCCGCGGGCGTCGACTTCGGCGCGCCGGACGGCCCGGCGACGCTGATCTTCCTCATCGCCGCACCGGAGGGCGGCGGCAGCGACCACCTCAAGGTCCTGGCCGCCCTCGCCCGCCGGCTCGTCCGGGCGGAGTTCAAGCAGAACCTCCTGGACGCCACCGACGCCGGCGCCGTCGCTTCGTACATCCGCCAGGAGGTGTCCTGACCATGAAGTTCGTCGCCATCACCGCGTGCCCCACCGGCATCGCGCACACCTACATGGCCGCCGAGTCGCTGGAGCAGACCGCGAAGGCCAACGGCGACACGATCGTCGTCGAGACCCAGGGTTCGGCCGGGTCCGAGCCGCTGTCCGCCGAGGACATCGCGAGCGCGGACGCCGTCATCTTCGCCGCGGACCTCGCCGTGCAGGGCCGCGACCGGTTCGCGGGCAAGCCGATCGTCGAGGCGCCGGTCAAGGCCGCGATCAACGACGCGGCCGGGTTGTTCGAACGCGCGAAGGCCGCGGCCCGCGAGCCCGTCGCACCCGCTGCCGCTCCGGAACTGGCCACGAAGGTCGGTGCGAACGACAAGGCCGGCACCAAGGTCCGCCAGTGGCTGATGACCGGCGTCAGCTACCTGATCCCGTTCGTCGCCGCCGGTGGGCTTCTCATCGCGCTCGGTTTCGCACTCGGGGGCTACAAGATTTCCGACGCCCCCGCGGTCACCGAGCACTTCGACGCCGGTTCGGTGGCGGGATGGGCCGCGCTGATGTTCCAGATCGGCAGCGCCGCCTTCAAGTTCCTGGTGCCCGTGCTGGCCGGGTTCATCGCGTTCGCGATGGCCGACCGCCCGGCCATCGCGCCCGGTTTCGTGGGCGGCGCGATCGCCGTCACGGTCGGCGCCGGCTTCCTCGGCGGCCTGGTCGCCGGTCTGCTGGCCGGTGGCGTCGTGCTGGCGTTGAAGAAGATCCAGGTGCCGAAGGCGATGCGCGGGATCATGCCGGTGGTCGTCTACCCGCTGCTCGGGTCCATTGTGGTCGGTGTGCTGATGTACGTCGTGGTCGGCAAGCCGATGGCGGCCGCGACGAGCGGGCTGACGAACTGGCTCAACAGCCTCAGCGGCGCCAGCGCGGTGCTGCTGGGCGCGCTGCTCGGCCTGATGATGGCATTCGACATGGGCGGTCCGGTCAACAAGGCGGCGTACGCCTTCGCGGTCGGCGGCCTGACGACCGGCGCCACCGGGTCGCTGCAGATCATGGCCGCGGTGATGGCGGCCGGCATGGTGCCGCCGCTGGCCCTGGCGCTCGCGTCGACGGTCCGGAAGAAGCTGTTCACCGAGGCCGAGCGCGAGAACGGCCGCGCGGCGTGGCTGCTGGGCGCGTCGTTCATCACCGAGGGCGCGATCCCGTTCGCGGCGGCGGACCCGTTCCGGGTGATCCCGTCGATCATGCTGGGTTCGGCGGTGACGGGCTCGCTGTCGATGGCGTTCGGCGCGACGCTGCGCGCCCCGCACGGCGGCATCTTCGTCCTCCCGCTGATCGGCAGCCCACTGCTGTTCCTGGTGGCGCTGATCGCCGGGACCCTGGTCGCCGCCGGCTCGGTGATCGCGCTCAAGCAGGTGCGGTTCCGCGCGGCCGAGCGCACCGCCGCGGTTCCGACCCAGACCGTCAACGCGTGAAGGAGTCCACTGTGTACCAACGCCGCACGCTCGTCGCCAGCAGTGTCGGGCTCCACGCCCGGCCGGCGGGCTTGGTCGCCAAGACGGCCGCCGGTCAGCCGGCGAAGGTTCGGATAGCGAAGATCACCGGCGGGGTGGCCGGGGATTCGGTCGACGCCGCGAGTGTCCTGGGGCTGATGACCCTGGGCGCGGCGTTCGGCGACGAGGTCGAGCTGACCGCGGAGGGCGACTCGGCGCGGGAGTCCGTCGACGCGCTGGCCGAACTCATCGCCCAGGATCTCGACGCGTAGCCGGTCGTGAGTGTTCAGGTGGGTGCTAACCCGCCTGAACACTCACGATCAGGCCGGGCCGAGCAAAGCGATCGACGCCCGCACAGCCAACTCGGTGACGTCACCAGCCCGGCCGCCGTCCTCGACAGTGGTCGCGATCAGCTCGCGCAGCCCGCCCAGCAGCATGATCGACAGCTGGCGGGACGGCGGGCTGATTCCCGCCGCGCGCATCTCCGGGGTGTCCGTCAGGCGCTGCGTCATCGCGATGAAGCCCTCCATCGCGTCGCGCTGCAGGTCGCGGGCCGGGGCGCCCAGGGCCGGTACGTCGCGGATCCAGCTCAGCGTGATCGCCGGCTCGGACTCCGCGCACGCGATCCACGCCTCGATCGCCTGACGCACCTGGAGCGCCCAGGGCGCGGCCGGGTCGACAGCGTCGGAGATCTGCTGGATCATCGAGCGGTTCGCCTCCGCCAGCAACGCGATCAGACACTCTTCGCGGCTGGTGAAGTGTTCGTAGAACGTCCGGCGGGACGTGCGCGCGCGGCGGACGATGTCGGCGACCGTCGTGTCGCGGAAGCCGTCCTCGGTGATCGACGCGGCCAGCCCGTCCAGCAGGCGCTGCCGGAACGGGCGCGTGTCGACGTCCACGGAAGTCACGCTACAGCCCTCCCTGAGGCTTGTTCAGCCGTCGGCCGCCGCACAACTTAGCGCCGAACAGCAGCCTGCGGGGCGGGGCGCGGCGGCCTGACCAGAATAAGCCTCACTCTTGAAACGAGATGGTACACCGGCGTACCGTACCGACGGTACGCTCGCGTACCAGCTTTCGGGAGGGTCGATGACGACCATGACAAGCGCGGTGACGCTGCCGCCGGGACCGACCGCGCCCCGCGCCGTCCAGGGCGTCTACGCACTCACGCAACCGCTGCGGGGCATGCGGCGGCTCAAAGAGCGCTACGGGGACGCCTTCACCGTCAACGTGCCGATCTTCGGCCGCGCCGTCGTGCTCAGCGACCCCGCCGAGATCAAGCAGCTGTTCACCTCGGGCCCGGACCTCGTCGACAACCTGGAGGTCAACCTCGGCCGCGTGCTCGGGCCGCACTCGATGTTCGCCCTCTCCGGCGACGAGCACAAACGGCAGCGCAAGCTCCTGGTCCCGCCCTTCCACGGAAAGCGGCTGGCGGCGTACGAGCGGATCGTCGAAGAAGAAACCGTTCGCGAACTCGAGAGCTGGCCGGACGGACACGAGTTCGCCACCCTGCCGTCGATGATGCGGATCACGCTCAACGCCATCCTGCGCGCGGTGTTCGGCGCCGAAGGGGCCGAGTTCGCCGAGCTGCGCGAGCTGCTGCCGCCGTTCGTCACGCTCGGCTCGCGGCTGGCCGTCGCGCCGATCTCCAAGAAGGGCCGCTTCAACCCGTGGCGCCGCTTCGAACGGATGCGCCGCGAGTACGACGCGATCGTCGACCGGCTCATCGCCAGGGCCCGCGCCGAAGAAAAAGACGACGTCCTCTCGATGATGCTGCAGACCCGCTACGACGACGGGTCCGGGCTCACCCGCGACGAGATCGCCGACCAGCTGCTCACGCTGCTCACCGCCGGCCACGAGACGACGGCGACCACGCTCGCCTGGGCCGTCGAACGCCTCCGACGGCACCCAACAGTGCTCGAAGAGCTGCAGAACGACGACGGCAAGCTCCTCGACGCCACGATCCTCGAGGTCCAGCGCACGCGCCCGGTCATCGACCTCACCGCCCGCCAGGTCAAGCAGGACGGCTTCCGGCTCGGCCGCTGGACGCTGCCGCAGGGGTACGCGGTGCTCGTCAGCATCGCGCTGATCCACGACGACGACGCCGTCTTCCCGCGCGCGAAGACCTTCGACCCGCACCGGTTCGAAGGCGGGCGCCCGGACCTCTACCAATGGATCCCGTTCGGCGGCGGCACCCGCCGCTGCCTCGGCGCCGCCTTCGCGACCATGGAGATGACCGTCGTGCTGCGGACGCTGCTGCGGGACTTCACGCTGGTCCCGACCGCCGAACCCGACGAACGCTGGCATTCGCGGGGCGTGGCCTACGCCCCCGCCAAGGGCGGCCGCGCGGTCGTGCGCCGCCGAACGACCGGAGGAGAGCAGTGACCGAACAGATCGCCGACGTCGGCCGGGGCATTTCCCTGGCCTACGAACGGATCGGGGACGCCGGCGCCGAGCCCCTCGTCCTCGTCGCCGGCCTGGGCCAGCAGCTGCACAGCTGGCCGGACGCCTTCTGCGCGCAGCTCGCCGACCGGGGCTTCGAGGTCGTCCGGTTCGACAACCGCGACGCCGGCCGTTCGACCCACCCGCGGTTCCGGCCGCCGAGCCTGCCCGGCATGCTCGCGGGCCGGTTCCCCGCGCAGCAGTACGACTTGACGGACATGGCCGCCGACACCATCGGCCTGTTCGACGCCCTGGACTTCGAGACCGCCCACATCGCGGGCGTCTCCATGGGCGGCATGATCTCCCAGACCGTCGCGGCGCTGCACCCGCCCCGGATCCGCACGCTGACGTCGATCATGTCGACGACCGGGTCGCGCCTGCTCGGCCGCCCCGCGTTCTCGACGTTGCGGATGATGGGCGGGAAGCCGCCGAAGTCCCGCGAAGAGGCGGTCGAGAGCGCCGTCCGGATGTTCCGGCACATCGGCTCCCACGGCTTCCCGTTCGACGAGGCCCGGGTCCGCGAGCTGGCCGGGACCGGCTGGGACCGCGACCCGACGGCGGGCGGCGTGGGCCGCCAGCTCGCCGCGATCATGAAGTCCGGCAACCGGACCCCGCTGCTGCGGAAGATCACCGCGCCGACGCTGGTGATCCACGGCGACCGCGACCGGATGGTCCACCCGACCGGCGGCGCCGCCACCGCCCGCGCGATTCCCGGCGCTCGCCGGGAAACCGTGCCGGGCATGGGCCACGACCTGCCCGAGGGCGCGTGGCCCACGATCCTCGACCTCATCGACAAGCACGCGAGGAGCAGCGATGTCACGGCCCCGTAGCCTCACCGGCCGGCCGGTGGTGATCACCGGCGCGGCCTCCGGGATCGGCCGGGCGCTCGCCACCCGGCTGTCCCGGCTCGGCTCGCCCGTCGCCCTGGCCGACGTCGACGAAGACGGCCTCAAGGCCACCGCGGCCGCCCTGCACGGCCGGGTGCTGACCCGCGTGCTCGACGTCCGCGACGCCGAAGATCAGCTGAAGTTCGCCGCCGAGGTCGAGGACTGGCTCCCCGCGCCGCTGGCCGCGGTGTTCAACAACGCCGGGGTCGCGGTCACCTCCAGCGTCCTCGACGCGGTGATCGAGGACGACGACTGGCTGCACGACATCAACTTCCGCGGCGTCGTGCACGGCACCCGCGCGTTCCTGCCGATCCTCGTCGGCCAGGGCGAAGGCGCGATCGTCAACACCTCCAGCGTCTTCGGCCTGCTCGGCATGCCGAACCAGAGCGCGTACTGCGCGGCGAAGTTCGCCGTCCGCGGCTTCACCGAGTCGCTGCGGCAGGAGCTGCACGGGTCCGCCGTCCGCGCGATCACCGTGCACCCGGGCGGCATCACGACGAACATCGCGCGCAACGCCCGGGTGCGCCGCGACCCCACCGGGATGGGCCGCACCCGCGAGGAGATGGCCGCCCAGTTCGAGGCCATGACCATGACCTCGCCGGACAAGGCCGCGGCGATCATCCACGCCGGCGTCGACCGCGGCAAGGCCCGCATCCTGGTCGGCCCGGACGCCTACCTGTTCGACGCGCTCGCCCGCATCACCCCCACCCACTACAACGCCGTGCTCTCGCGCGTGATGAGGCGCCCGCGGCGGACGGAGGCCGTCCGATGACCGAGCACGTCGAAGTCCTGATCGTCGGCGCCGGGCTGTCCGGCGTCGGCGCGGCCCACCACCTGCGGACGGCGTTCCCGCACAAGACGTACGCGATCCTGGAGGCCCGCGACGCCATCGGCGGCACGTGGGACCTCTTCCGGTACCCCGGCGTCCGGTCCGATTCGGACATGCAGACCCTGGGCTACAGGTTCCGGCCGTGGACCAGCGAGAAGGCCATCGCCGACGGCCCGTCGATCCTGCAGTACGTCCGCGACACCGCCACCGAGGCGGGCATCGACCGGCACATCCGGTTCGGGCACAAGGTCGTCCGGGCGGAATGGTCCACAGAGGACGCACTGTGGACGGTCGAGGCGACGCACGACGGCGAACCCGTGCAGTTCACCGCGAAGTTCCTCTACCTGTGCAGCGGCTACTACGACTACGCCGGCGGCCACACCCCGGAGTTCCCGGGCCTCGAGACCTTCGGCGGCACGGTCGTGCACCCGCAGCACTGGCCCGAGGACCTCGACTACGCCGGCAAGAAGGTCGTCGTGATCGGCAGCGGCGCGACCGCCGTGACGCTCGTGCCGGCGATGACCGACCGCGCCGAGCACGTGACGATGCTGCAGCGCTCCCCCACCTACATCCTGTCGCTGCCGTCGGAGGACGCGCTGGCCAACCGGCTGCGCGGGCTGCTCGGCGCGAAGCTGGCCTACCCCATCGCGCGCTGGAAGAACGTCGCCGTCAGCACGCTGATCTACCAGCTCAGCCGGCGCCGCCCCGGGGTGGTCAAGGCGATGATCCGCAAGGCCGCGATGAAGCAGCTGCCGCCCGGGTACGCCGTGGACACCCACTTCAAGCCGCGTTACCAGCCGTGGGACCAGCGGTTGTGCCTGGTGCCGGACGGCGACCTGTTCCGGTCCATCAAGCGCGGCGACGCCTCCGTCGTCACCGACCGGATCGCGTCCTTCACCGAGACCGGCATCCGGCTCGAATCGGGCGACGAGCTGCCCGCCGACGTCGTCGTCACCGCCACCGGGCTGCGGCTGCTGGCCTTCGGCGGCATCGACCTGGTCGTCGACGGCGACCCCGTCAAGCTGCCGGAAACCATGGCGTACAAGGGGATGATGCTCAGCGGCGTGCCGAACTTCGCGTTCACGATCGGCTACACGAACGCGTCGTGGACGCTCAAGGCCGACCTCGTCGGCGAGTACGTCGTGCGGCTGCTGCGCCACCTCGACCGCGGTGGCTACGACCAGTGCGTGCCGGTCAACGACGACCCGGCGGTCACCGAGCGGCCGCTGCTCGACTTCGACGCCGGCTACGTGCTGCGGTCGATCGACGAGTTCCCGAAGGCCGGGTCGCGGGCGCCGTGGACGCTGGGCATGAGCTACGCGCACGACGTCGTCAAGCTCCGGCACGGCCGGATCGACGACGGCGCGCTGCGGTTCTCGCGACGGCGGGCGGGAGCGGGCAGACTGACCGCATGACGCTCTGCACTCCGCCCGTCCGGGGCCGCTGACATGCACTCCGCGGGACTCGTGCTGCACCCCCGCCGCGACTCCGCGGCCGCCGTCGAGGCCGTGCTCGGCTGGGCGGGCAACCGGAACATCGAGATCCTCGGCATCGCCGACGAGATCGTCCGCCTGAACTGCGCGGCGATCGGGGTGACGGCCGAGGAGCTCGGCCGCCGGTCCGACCTGGTCGTCAGCCTCGGCGGCGACGGCACGATGCTGCGGGCCATGCGGCTGGCCGACGGCCAGCGCGCGCCGGTGCTCGGGGTCAACCTCGGCAAGCTGGGCTTCCTCGCCGAGGTCGACGTGCCGGACCTGCCCGGCGCGCTCTCGGCCATCGACGACCACCAGTTCACGGTGGAGCCGCGGCTGGCGGTGGACGCGGTGCTGGAGGGGCGGAAGATCACGGCGTTCAACGACATCGCCGTGGTCCGCGTGCCGGGCGACGGCAGCGCGGTGGTCGCGGTCCGCGTCGGCGGCCAGCCGTTCGTGAGCTACTCGGCCGACGCGGTGGTCGTCGCGACCCCGACCGGGTCGACGGCGTACAGCTTCTCCGCCGGCGGCCCGATCACCAGCCCGTCGGTCGAAGCGCTGCTGGTCACGCCCGCGGCGCCGCACTCCGCGTACAGCCGGGGCGTGGTGCTGTCGGTGCACGACGAGGTGACGCTGGAGCTGCTGCCGACCAGCGGCCGGCTGGCGGTGGAGGTCGACGGCCAGGTCCAGGGGTACGTCTCCCCCGGCGACCGCCTCGACCTGCGCGCCCGGCCCAGCGCGGCGCGGGTCGTCCGGCTCGGGATGACGACGTTCTACCAGCGGGCGCGGCGCAAGCTGCGGCTGACGGACTCGGCCGAGATCCCGCAGGACGGCGACCACTGATCTGTGGCCCGGGTCACATCTCGGGCGTGTCGCGCGTTGATCACGGAACGGTCACGGGTAGCGTCCGCGGCTCCGCTTGAACCAGCCGAGCCGCCCGGGAGTGTCCCACTACATGCTGTACCCCGCACCCGTCCGTCCCCGCCTCCGTGCCCGGCTGCTCGTGCCGGGCGCCCTGGCCGCTTTCGCCGGCGCCGTCGTCCTGCTGGCGGTGCTGCACCTCGACCGGCAGCTCGCCCCGCTGAACCCCGTGAGCACGATGCTCAGCGACTACGCGCTCAGCCCCGGCCGCTGGATGTGGGACGGCGCGCTCCTGCTCACCAGCACCGGCTCGGCGCTGCTGCTGGTGGCGCTGTACCGGCGGGGCCTGCTGGCCAACCCGGCGCTGGTGGCGGCGAAGGCCCTGTGGTGCGTGAGCCTGCTGGCCGTCGCCGTCTTCGCGAAGGATCCGCAGGGTGGCGCCATCACGGCGACGGGCAAGATCCACCTGTACGCCTCCGCCGTGACGTGCCTGAGCCTGCCGATCGTGGGCTGGGCGCTGGGGCGCCGGCACCGCGACGACCCGCGTTGGCGGCGCTTCGCGACGTGGTCGCGGCGGCTGGCGCTGGCGGCGATCCCGTTCTACCTGCCGTTCATCGTGCCGTTCGCGGTGAACGTCGTCCTCGGCGGCCACCTCCCGACGGTGGCGACCGGCCTGGTGGAGCGGTTGATGATGGTGCTGGAGATCGCGCTGCTCGCGGTGCTGGGTCACTGGGCGCACCGCGCGATGCGCGCGGGGGCTCAGCTCCGGGCGTAGGCCGCGATCCGCTCGGCCGGCGCCGCCGGAGCCGGCATCCGCAGCACGCCGTTGCCGAAGCCCCGCAGCCGGACCGCTTCCTTGATCCCTTCGACCGTGCCACCCAGCGCGGCCCGGACGGCGTCGGCGCGGGCCTGGGCGGCGCGTTCGCCTTCGATGTCCCCGGCCTCCACCGCGGCCGCCAGGTCCACGAACGGTTCCGGGAACGCCGACGACAAGCCGGACACCACCCCCGCTCCGCCGGCCCGGGCGACCGCCGCGACGGCGGTGTCGGCGCCCGACCAGAACCGCGCGCCCGGCAGCGCCGCGCGGAAGTCGGCGAACCGGGCCGCCGCCGCACCGGACAGCTTGCCGCCGCGCAGGCCCGTCGCGGCGAACTCCGCCGGGGAGAGCGTCACGCCGGTGCGGTCCGGGAAGAGGTAGCCGTAGACGTCGGCGTCCCCGGCGGCGTCCCGGACCGCGGCGAAGTGCCGGCGGACCGCGTCGGCGTCCACGGGGAGGTAGTACGGCGTGATCACGGCCAGCCGGGTCGCGCCCGCGGCCAGAGCGTCCTCGGTCAGCAGCAGGGCTTCCCGCGTGCTCGCCGCGCCGACGTGCACGATCGTGCGGTCCGGTCCGAACACGTCGAGGGCGAGCCCGGCGAGCGTCCGGCGTTCGGCCCGGTCGAGAGCGGGGAACTCGCCCGTCGTCCCGGCGACGAAGACGCCGTCGACGCGCCCGTGCAGCCAGGTCAGCAACGCGGTGTTCGCGCCTTCGTCGAGCGCGAGGTCGTCGCGGAAGAGCGTGGGCGTCGCGGACAGGACTTCAGCGCGCATCGGCGTCTCCCGGCTGGTCGCGGGTGCGGTGCAGCAGCCAGTCGCGGTCGGTGCGGATCAGCGCGTAGCGGACCGCGCCCTCCCGGCCGTGCAACGTGAACAGGATGCGCTTGTCCGTCCGGTCGTGCTCCTCCCACCAGCCGGTGTCCGCGACCTTCTTCGTGTCGTCTTCGTACGCGAGGTGGTCGAGTTCGTGGTCCGGCACGGCGACCGCGAGCCGGTTGCCGCGCGCGTCCGGCGGGAGCCCGCGCGGGACGGCCCACGAGCGCAGCACGCCGTTCTCCTCGAGCCGGAGGTCGAAGTGGTGCCGCGGGCGCCAGTGCTCGTGCAGCACGAAAGCCGGTCGCTCACTCACCCCCCAACCATGCCAGAAACCTCGGCCCGTACCCGTTTTCCGGCCGGTCAAACACGCCATCCGAGCACTTGACCAGATCCAGAAAAGCGCGCACGGTGGGGTGTCATGACGGAACCGACCACCACCGACGCCGGAATCCCGGTCGAGAGCGACGAGCACTCCCTCACCGTCGGGCCCGACGGCCCGATCCTGCTGCACGACAACTACCTCATCGAACAGATGGCGCAGTTCAACCGCGAACGCGTCCCCGAACGGCAGCCGCACGCGAAGGGCAGCGGCGCGTTCGGGCGGTTCGAGACGACCGGTGACGTCAGCGCCTACACCAAGGCGGCGGTGTTCCAGCCGGGTACGAAGACCGACCTGCTGATCCGGTTCTCCACCGTCGCCGGCGAGCGCGGCAGCCCCGACACCTGGCGCGACCCGCGCGGCTTCGCGGTGAAGTTCTACACCAGCGAAGGCAACTACGACATGGTCGGCAACAACACCCCGGTCTTCTTCATCCGGGACCCGCTGAAGTTCCAGCACTTCATCCGGTCGCAGAAGCGCCGCGCGGACAACAACCTGCGCGACCACGACATGCAGTGGGACTTCTGGACGCTGTCGCCGGAGTCGGCGCACCAGGTCACGTGGCTGATGGGCGACCGCGGCATCCCGCGCACGTGGCGGCACATGAACGGCTACAGCTCGCACACCTACATGTGGGTCAACGCCGCGGGTGAACGCTTCTGGGTGAAGTACCACTTCAAGACCGACCAGGGCGTCGAGTGCTTCACGCAGGACGAAGCCGACCAGATGGCCTCGGCCGACACCGACTACCACACCCGGGACCTGTACGAGGCGATCGAGCGCGGCGACCACCCGAGCTGGACGCTGAAGGTCCAGGTCATGCCGTTCGAGGACGCCAAGACCTACCGCTTCAACCCGTTCGACCTGACGAAGGTGTGGCCGCACGGCGACTACCCGCTGATCGACGTCGGCCGCATGACGCTCGACCGCAACCCGACCGACCACCACACCGAAATCGAGCAGGCCGCGTTCGAGCCGAGCAACCTGGTGCCGGGGATCGGGGCGAGCCCGGACAAGATGCTGCTCGGCCGCCTGTTCTCCTACCCGGACGCCCACCGCTACCGGATCGGCGCGAACTACAAGCAGCTGCCGGTCAACGCACCCGTCGCGCCGGTGCACAGCTACAGCAAGGACGGCGCGATGCGGTACACGAAGGTGTCCGACCCGGTGTACGCGCCGAACTCGAAGGGCGGCCCGCAGGCCGACGTCGCCCGGTACGGGCAGCCGGCGGGCTGGCACACCGACGGCGACATGGTCCGGACGGCGTACACGCTGCGCGAGGACGACGACGACTGGGGCCAGGCCGGGACGATGGTCCGCGAGGTGCTGGACGACGCGCAGCGTGGCCGGCTGGTCGACAACATCGTCGGGCACCTGCTCAACGGCGTGTCCGAGCCGGTGCTGACGCGGGCGTTCGAGTACTGGCGCAACGTCGACAAGGACCTCGGCGACCGGATCGAATCCGGGGTCCGCGCCAAGCAGGACGAGAAGGACCCGAAGGCCGCCGAGCAGGGCAACCCGGCGCGGTCCAGCATGCAGCACAAGGCCTGACGGGACGCGGACCCGGTGGGCGGCCGCCGGGTCCGCGTGCTCTACGTTGGCCTCTTCGCGGGAGGTGGGGAGGGCCGGGTGAGCGTCACGGAGGCCGTGCTGCCCGGCTGCGCCGCCGTGGCGCTGCTGGTGTTCGCGGTCCGGCTGGCCCGCGAACCGCGCCGGCTCGGCAACGCCGTCTGGCTCGGCATCGCGCTCCTGATGACCGGGTTGTGGCTGCTGCGCGCGGCCCTGCACCTGGAGTGGCTCACCCCGGTGCTGGGCGTGCTGGTGGCCGCGGTCGCGGTGCTCGTCGCGGTGGTGCTGCCGGCCGCGCTGATCGGCAACGGCGTCCGGATGGTCCGGCGCGAGGGCCGGAGTCCGGCGAACCTGCTCTCATTCGTCCTCGGCGTCGGCATGCTCGTGCTCGAAGGGCTGTTCTTCGTGCCCCTCGGGCGGTGGGGCTCGGCGCTGGTCACGACCGCTGCGGTGCTCGCGTGCTACTTCGGGTTCCTGTTCGCGTCCCTGCTCGGGTACTCGATCCTGTACGGCAGGCTGCGGCGCCGCACGGGCGTCGAAGCGATCATCGTCCTGGGCTGCGGACTGGCGGGCGAGCGCGTGACGCCGCTGCTGGCCGCCCGCCTCGACCGCGCGATCCGCCTGTACGAGCGCGAAGCGGCTCCCCCGCTGCTGGTGGTGTCGGGCGGGCAGGGTTCCGGCGAGACGATGACGGAAGCCGCGGCGATGGAAGAGTACTTACGCGCCCGCGGGATCCCGGCCGACCGGATCCGCCGCGAGGACCGCGCGACGACGACCGAGGAGAACCTCCGGTTCTCCGCCGACCTGCTGCCCGATGGGGTGCGGCCGCACCGCGTGCTGGCGGTGACGAGCAACTACCACGTCTTTCGCACGGCCGTCGAGTGCCGACGGCTGGGCCTGCCCTTCGACGCGACGGGCGCGCCGACCGCGCGGTACTTCCTGCCGAGCGCGCTCCTGCGCGAGTTCGCGGCGCTGATCCTGCACTACCGGCGCACGACGGTCGCGGCGTGCGCGCTGATCACCGGCACCGGGCTCGCGCTGGCGATCTTCGCCTAAGCGGGCACCGCGGCGACCGCCTCGACCTCCACGGCGTACTCCGGACGCGCGAGGCCCGCGACGACGGCGAGGGTCTGAGCCGGGTAGTCGCCGTCGGGGAACCAGTTCGCGAAGGCTTCGGCCTGCGCGGCGCGGTAGCCGTCCAGGTGTTCGGTGCCCGCGACGAGGGTCAGCAGCTTGACGAGGTGCTCCGGCCCGGCCCCTTCGGCGGCGAGGAGAGCGCCGAGGTTGGCGAAGATCTGCGTCGCCTGCGGTTCGGCGCCGGGGCCGGCGAGGGTGCCGTCGGGTCCGACGCCGAGCTGTCCCGCGAGGAAGACCAGCCGGTGCCCGGCAGGGACCTCCGCCAGGTGGCTGTAGCGGCCCAGCGGCGGCGCGACGGTATCGGGGTTCCAGCGGCGTGGCTTCACGGCTTCATGATCGCAGAGCGGCTCCCGGTTCGGGCCGGTTTGCCCCCATCCGGGCCGACCGGCACGCGTACGTGCCGCCGCTGTTCCTGTTCGCGATGCTCGTGCTGGGCGGGCGACGATCCGCGCCGCTTCGAAGTCGGGATCCTCCGGTTCGGCACGCCGCTGCAGCTCTACGGGCTGGTCGCCATGGTCGGGGGGGTCCTGGTCACCGCGGCACGTGCAGCGGCGTGCGGACACCGGTCCGCAGCTACCTCTCGCCGTCGGGCTGGTCGGCGTGCTCGCGATCTCGCGCTTGGCGCGCTGCTGTGGTTGCGGCCACGACGCACGACCGCCACCGCGATGGTCTTCGGGTTCGTCGCCCTCGCGATGCTCGACCTGTGGTTCGCGCCCGTCCGGCCGGACGCCCCGCTCGTCACGATCGCGCTCGGCCTGGTGGGGCTGGCGTGGCTGGAGCGCAGCCGGGTGCTCGGCGTGGTCAGTGGGCTCTTCGCGGCCGCGACGCTGCTGGCCAACGTCTCGGCGTCGGTCACGACCGTGCTGCCGGGGCTGGTGCTGCTCGCGGGCGGCGTCTTCGCGGCGTGGCACGAGCGGCGGGCCCGCGCGTGAGCGAGCACCCGGCGGCGGGCCTGGACGAGACCGTCCACCAGCGGCACCGGCTCGGCATCCTGACGATCACCGCCGAAGCCGGCCAGGTCGACTTCGGGTACCTGCGCCGGACCCTGGACATGACGGCGGGCAACCTGTCCCGGCACATCACGATCCTCGACGAAGCCGGCCTGATCGACGTCGAAAAGGGGTACGAGGGCAAGCGGCCCCGGACGTGGCTCACCATCAGCCCGGCCGGACGGCGGGCCCTGGCCGCGGAGGTGGCCGCGCTGCGAGCGCTGGTTAAGGCCGTCGAGCGGGCCGGCTCCTAGACCTCGCGCAGGACCGAGCAAGCGTGGGCGACGCCGTTCTCGCGGCGCAGCCGCGCTGCGACGTACTGCGCGCCCCGGCGGAAGAGCGGATTGCCGGTCAGCTCCTTCAGCTTCGCCGGCAGACCGGCCAGGTCGCCGAGTGGGCGGGGTCCCGCGCCGAGCCGGTACACGCGGTCGCCCCAGTAGGGCTGGTCGGCGAAGACCGGGCACACGAGCGCCGGGACGCCGGCCCGGAGCCCGGCCGCGGTCGTTCCGGCGCCGCCGTGGTGGACCACAGCGGCGCTGCGCGGGAACAGCCAGTCGTGCGGGACGTCGGTGACGGCCAGCAGATCGTCGTCGGAGAAGTCCGCGTCGGTGCCGAGCAGACCGCGCAGGCCGGCGCGCCGCAAGGCGGTGCGCGCGAGGACGAAAGTCTCCTCGGTCGCGCGCATGCTGCCGAAGCCGACGTACACCGGCGGCGGTCCGGCGGCGAGGAAGTCGCGCAGCCGCGGGTCCGGGCGCCAGCCGGGGTCGGCGTCGAGGAACCAGTAGCCGGTGACGTGGACCCGGGCCGGCCAGTCGGGTGGCCGCGGGACGACGGCCTCGGAAAAGCCGCAAAGGACCGGGGAATCCCGGCGCGGTCGTTTCCCGGAGAGGCCGAGGGTTTCTGCGCGCCAGCGGTCGAGTTCGGGACGCAGGAGGTGCCCGGCCAGCGCGTCCACGGCGGTGAAGCTGAGGTGACGGCCCCACGGTCCCAGCTTCGCGGCCCACGGGAGGAGCGGATGCGGGAAGGCACGCGTGGGGATGCCGGGCTGGTAGTGGAGTTCGACGTTCGGGACGGGGAGGTGGGTGCCCAGGAAACCGAGGGTCGGCGCGAGCACGAGATCGGCGGTTTTCGTGCCGGCGTGGACGTCGGCGAGCAAGCGGTCGAGGACCGGCCGGAGGACCTCGCGGAGGCCGGTGAGGAACGCGAGCGGGCGACGTCCGGCGGTCCAGGCCTGGCCGGCGGTCGAGGTGAGCACTTCGCCGGGATCCGCCGACAGGGGTCCGAAGCCGAGGCCGTGCGCGGTGACGAGGGGTTCGAAGGCGGGAGCGGCGAGGATGCGGACCTGGTCGCCATCGGCGGCGAGCCCCCGCCCGAGCGCGACGCAGGGTTGGACGTCCCCGCGCGACCCGGGCGCGATGATGACGACCCGGCGGCTCATCGCTCCACCGCCGCGCGGTGAGGGTGTGGGTGGCTGAGCCTCGTCGCCGCAGGTGGAATCCGCCGCTGGGGAATCCGACACCCCGCCGCCCGCGCAACCTGCTTGTCCGCCGTCATCGCTTCGCCGCCGTCAAGCGGTATCGCCAGCGGAACGGCAAGCTCGCCAGCACCGCCGCCAGGCGCGCGTCCGTACCCACCAGGTATCTCGGCGCCGGACGGCGGGTCGTCAACGCGCGCACCACCACCTCCGCGGCTCGCCGAGGCGGTACGCCCGTCCGCGCCGACCGCGACGCACTCCGTTCCGCCGCCGCCAGCTGCTCGCCGTACCTCTCGAGGCCCGCCGGCGGCAGCGTCGCGCGCACCTCCTCCGCCGCCTCTCGCGCTCGGGACCAGATCGCCGTCGCCACCGCGCCCGGCTCGACCAGGATCACCTCGATCCCCTCCGGGGCCAGCTCCGCGCGGAGGCTGTCCGTCAAGCCCACCAGCGCGAACTTCGACGTGTGGTACGGCCCGACCATCGGCCCCGCGATCCGGCCGCCGATCGAGCCGACCGTCACCACCCTCGCCACCGGGGCGATCCGCAGCGCCGGCAGCATCGCGCGGGTCACCGCGAGCTGGCCCGTCACGTTCACGTCCAGCTGCTCGCGGAACGCCGCCAGCGGCACGTACTCCAGCGGTCCCGGCCGAGCGAGGCCGGCATTGTTCACCAGCCCCCGCACCGGGCCCGCCGCCGCGACCCGCGCGCCGCACTCGGCGATCGACTCCGCGTCCCGCAAGTCCATCCGCAGCACGCTCACCGCGTCGCCGTACGCGCGGTCCAGCTCCTTCTCGTCCCCGTCCGTGCGCACGCTCGCCCACACGTGCGCGCCGCGGCGGACCAGCTCCGCCACGCACGCGCGGCCGATCCCGCTCGAAGCCCCGGTGACCACATAGGACGGTTTCACGACGTCACCACCGCCAGCATCCGCGGCCACGTCTTGTGCAGCTCTTCCTGCCAGTACGCCCACTGGTGGGTGCCCGGCCCGTAGAGGTCCGCCGTCACCGGGACGCCGAGCGCGCGCAGCCGGCCGGCCATCGCCGTGGTCTGGCCGCCGCACAGGAACTCCAGCAGCATCGCCCCGGGCAGCACGTCGACCGGGAGCTGCGCGTCGAGCGGGCCCGGCAGGCCGTTGCCCGCGGACAGGTACAGCTCCGTGCCGCGCAGCCGGTCGGCGTTCACGACCGGGTCGTGCGCCTCCCAGCGCGCCGATTCGCGACGGCGGTCGCCCCACAGCGCTTCGGGGTCGAGGTGCGCCGACGCGACGATCGCGTCGGTCAGCAGCTCGCCGGTCGGGCCGGCCGGGTTGAGGTTCCCGCTGTACGACGCGGCGTAGCGGAACACGCCCGGCCGGCGCGCCGCGAGCTCGATCGCGCCGTAGCCGCCCAGCGACAGCCCGGCCGCCGCGCGCCGACCGTCCCCGCGGTAGCCGCGGTCGACCAGCTGCGGCAGCTCGACGGCGGTGAACGTCTCCCACTGGTTGAGCGCGATGTCCTTGCCGTAGTTCCACCAGTCGGTGAAGAACCCGGCCGGGCCCGCGCCCGGCATGACGACGAGGACGTCCGCGTCGTCGGCGAGGCGGCGGACGTCGGTGTTGGCACTCCAGCCGCGGTAGTCCTGCAGCCGCGTCTCGCCCGCGAGCAGGTAGACGGCGGGCCACTTCCGCTCCGGTTCGGCGGCCCAGTCCCGCGGCAGGATCAGCCGCACCATCGCGTAGCCGCCGACGCCGGTCGAGCGCACGGTCAGGTCGAGCACCCGCGCGTCTCCGTCCAAAATGGACTCGGCGACGACGTGCGACCCGTCGTCGGCGCGGGCGTCCGGCCCGCCCGTCGCGGCCCGGGCGGCCGTGCCGGGCAGCGTGCCCGCCACGGCGAGCAGCACCGCGGCGCACCGCAGCCACCTCGCGGATATGCGCATGCGTTTTCCTTTCCCGGGAAAGTGACGGCGATCACCCGAAAACGTGTCGGGTGTGCGGCCAAGCTAGCGGAGCGGGAAACGAAAACGCAATTGTCCAGTGCCGGACAATGTGAATGGGAGGCAAACGAACTCCCCCATCAGGGTGGGTCGGCGACCACCGAGGGTGACCAAAGTCGGACGCCCGTGCCACACCGCCGGGGTTGACTCATGAGTAACCAGCCATTACGCAGGTCACGCCGGGTACACACCGTACGTTTACGCAATCTTGAGGCCCTTCCGGTAACCGATTACCTGTCGTAGCCTTCCCCTGCCGCCCGGCTCGGCCGTCCACGGACGCCTCCCCGCCGAAGGGTCCCAGTGCGGGGACCGCGAACCCCTCGAGAACGCTCCCGAAAGGGATGCCCATGGCTGCCAAAATTCGTTTTCTGCCCGTCCTCCTGATCGCCGCCGCCGCGGCGACGACCATTTCCGGCTCCACCGCGAAACCGCCGCCGGCGGTTCCGCCCGCCGCGCTGCTGCCCGCCGAAGCGATCCCGGGCACCCCCGCTCGCGCCGAGTTCGACGTGCCCGAAGCACCGTCCACGACGGACAAGGACGACGGCTGCACCGCCGTCGTCCGCGGCCGGCTGCTCCCCGGCGGCCGCGTGACCGCCCGGGGCTTCCAGACGACCGTCCCCGGCGGGCAGCTGTCCGAACTCCTCGCCCGCACCCGCACCGATCTCACCGCCTGGACCGCACAGGCGCGTCGCTGCGCCCGGGTCACCGTCGACGACGGGGACCTCCCCACCGTCTCGACGCTCACCCTCGGCACCCCGCCCGCCGTGCCCGGCGCGGAAACCGTTTCCTACGAACAAGTCCTGAGCCTGCCCGGCCAGACCACCGGGCTGCGCCTGCGCACCGTCGCCATCGCCGCCGACGACGTGCTGCTCGTGCTCCGCGACGCCGGAGCGACCGGCCTCGACCTCGACACCCTGGCCGTCGCCGCGTGGCAGCACGCGGGCCCGCGGCTGGGCCGCTGAAACCGCAAGGAGAACCCCGATGTCCCTGCAGCACCTCGGCGGCGGCACCCTCACCGCCTGCCTGCGCCACTGGGCGGCGGCGACGCCCGACGAGCCCGCCGTGACCTTCCTCGACTTCGCCGCCGACCCCGCCGGGCGCCGCCGCGGCCTGACCTGGCGGCGGCTCGCCGAGCGCGTCGACGCCGTCGCGGCCGCGCTGCCGGTCCGGCCCGGCGACCGCGTGGCCGTGCTCTGCCCGCAGGGGACGGACTACGTCACCGGGTTCCTCGGCGCCGTCGCCGCGGGCGCGATCGCCGTGCCGCTGTTCGACCCCGGCCTGCCCGGCCACGCGGGGCGCCTCGCCGCGGTGCTCGACGACTGCGCGCCCGCGGCCGTCGTCACGACCACCGCCGCCCACGCCGCGGTGGCGGACTTCCTCGACGGCGCCGTCCCGGTCATCGCCGCCGACCGCCCCGGTCCCACGCGCTCGTGGCCGGCTCCCGAGGCGTCGCCGGACGACGTGGCCTACCTGCAGTACACGTCCGGTTCGACCCGCAGCCCGGCCGGCGTGGTGCTCACGCACGCCGCCGTGCTCGCCAACGTCGCCCAAGTCGTGAGCGGCCTCGGCCTCGACCCGGAAACGGCCACCACGGTGTCGTGGCTCCCGCTGTTCCACGACATGGGGCTCGTCCTCGGGCTGATCACGCCCCTCGCCCTGGGCCTGCGGTCGGTGCTGATGGACCCCCTCGCCTTCATCGAGCGCCCGGTCCGCTGGCTCGAACTGCTCGGCGACCACCCGGGCGCGTGGAGCGCCGCGCCGAACTTCGCCTTCCACTACTGCGCGACGCGCGTGCGCGAGCCGGAACGCCTGCGCCTCGGCGCCGTCGCGGCGATCGTCAACGGCGCCGAGCCGATCAACCCCGACGTCCTCGACCGCTTCCACACGACGTTCGCCGCCGCCGGGTACGCGCCCGAGAAGACGCGCCCCGCCTACGGCCTCGCCGAGGCGACCGTCTTCGTCACCACCGGCCCGGCCGCGGCCCCGAAGGTCACGACGTTCGACCGCGACGCCCTCGCGACCGGAACCGCGCGACCGGCCGGAACCGGCGTCCGGCTCGTCGCGTGCGGGGTCCCGGCCGGCCAGCAGGTCGCCCTCGTCGACCCGAACACCGCCGTCCCCCTCGCCGACGGAGAGGTCGGCGAAATCTGGGTCCACGGACCGAACGTCGGCGCGGGCTACTGGGAAAAGCCGTTGGAGAGCACCGAAACCTTCGGCGCCCGCCTGGCCGGCGACCACCCGGGGCTGCCCGAAGGCCCGTGGCTGCGCACCGGCGACCTCGGCGTCCGCCACGACGGCGAGCTGTACATCGCGGGCCGGATCAAGGACCTCATCATCGTCGACGGCCGCAACCACTACCCCCAGGACGTCGAGGCCACGGCCGCGTCCGCCGACCCCGCCATCCGCCCCGGCAGCGTCGCCGCCTTCGCCGTCACCGGTGCCGACACCGAATCCGTCGTCGTGGTCGCCGAGCACCGCACCCACGACGCCCTGACCGAGGACGCGGAACGCGCCCTCGCCGTCGCGGTCCGGCGGCTGGTCTCCGACGCGCACGGACTGTCCCTGCGGGACGTGCTGCTCGTCCCGGCCGGCCGGGTGCCGCGCACCTCCAGCGGCAAGATCGCGCGCGCCGCCTGCCGCGACCGCTACCTCGCCGGCGACTACCGAAAGGCCCTGGCGCGATGAGAAACCCCGACCTGCGCCACCGGCTCCTGGAGCTGCTCGCCGAACACACCGGCACCGACATCGAGCCGGACCGCCCGCTCGCCGACTACGGCCTGTCCTCCCGCCAGGCCGTCGGTCTCGCCGCCGACCTCGAAGACCTGGTCGGCACGCGGCTGCCCGCGACGCTGCTGTGGGAAAGCCCGACCGTCGACCACCTCGTCCGCAGCCTCACCTCGGGCGACGAGCCGGAGGCCCCGCCGGCCGACCGGCGACGGACCGACCCGGTCGCCGTCGTCGGGCTCGGCTGCCGCTGGCCCGGCGCCGACGGCGTCGAGGAGTTCTGGGACCTGCTGCGCACCGGGCGGGACGCCGTCCGGACGGCGCCGCCGGGCCGCTGGGACGCCGAGGCCGCGCCGGTCACCGGCGGCTTCCTCGACGACGTCGCCGGGTTCGACGCCGAGCACTTCGGCATCACCCCGCGCGAAGCCGCGACCATGGACCCCCAGCAGCGGATGCTCCTCGAAGTCGCCTGGGCCGCGCTCGAGCACGCCGGCATCGCCCCGGCGTCGCTGCGCGGCAGCCGCACCGGCGTCTTCACCGGGATCTCGACCCACGACTACGGTCACCTGACCCTCGCCGGTGCCGCCCCGGACCTGTGGACGGCGACCGGCGCGGCGGGCAGCATCGCCGCCAACCGGCTGTCCTACGTCTACGACCTGCGCGGCCCGAGCATGGCGGTGGACACGGCCTGCTCGTCGTCGCTGGTCGCGGTGCACCACGCCGTGCGCGCGCTGCGCGACGGTGAAGCCGGCCTGGCGCTGGCCGCCGGGGTGAACCTCATGCTGGTGCCCGGGCCGACAGCCGCGTTCGCCGCCGCGGGGCTGCTCGCCGGCGACGGCCGGTGCAAGACGTTCTCGGCCGGCGCGGACGGCATCGCGCGCGCCGAGGGCTGCGGCGTCGTCGTGCTCAAGCGGCTGGCCGACGCCGAGGTCGACGGCGACCGCGTGCTCGCCGTCATCCGCTCGTCGGCGGTCAACTCCGACGGCCGCTCCAACGGCCTGGCCGCCCCGAACCCCGGGGCCCAGCAGGCGATGCTGCGCGACGCCTACCGCGGCGCCGGGCTCGATCCGTCCACTGTGGACTACGTGGAGGCGCACGGGACCGGCACCCTGCTCGGCGACCCGATCGAGGCCGGCGCGCTCGGCGCGGTCCTGGGCGCGGGCCGCTCCCCCGGCGCCCCGCTGCTGGTCGGGTCGGTCAAGACGAACATCGCGCACGCGGAGGCGGCCGCCGGGATCGCCGGGCTGATCAAGGTCGTGCTCGCGCTGAGCCGGGGCGAACTGCCGCCGCAGCTGCACTTCACCGCGCCGAACCCGCACATCGCGTTCGACGACCTGCGGCTGAAGGTGGTCACCGAACCGACGCCGTGGCCGTCGTACTCCGGACGCGCCACCGCCGGGGCGTCGGCGTTCGGGTTCGGCGGGACCAACGCGCACGTCGTCCTCGAAGAGGCCGCGCCGATCGGTACCCCTTCTCCCGGTCCCGGCGTCCGGATCGGCCTGCTGTCCGCGCGCACCCGCGACCGGCTCGCCGAACGCGCGACGCAGCTGGCGGACTGGCTGGACTCGGCGCCGGGCCAGTCCCTCGCCGACGTCACGCACACGTTGTTCCGGCGTGACAACGGCGAGCGGCACCGGGCGGCGTTCGTCGCCGGGGACACCGCCGAGCTGGCCACGCTGCTGCGGGCCGTCGACGCCGATCCCCTGCCCGCGGGTGCGGCGACGGGAACCGCGGTGCCGGGCGAGGGGCCGGTGTTCGTGTTCTCGGGGCACGGTTCGCAGTGGACCGGCATGGGCCTCGGGCTGCTGGCCGCTTCAGCGGTGTTCGCGGCACAGGTGGACAAGCTCGGCGACCCGTTCACCGAGCACAGTGGACGGTCGTTGCGCGCGTTGCTCGGTTCGGATCGGCTGTCGCTGCCCGAAACCCAGCTGGCGATCTTCGGGACGCAGGTCGCGCTGGCCGCGCGGTGGGAGGCGCTCGGCGTCCGGCCCGCCGCCGTCGTCGGGCACTCGCTGGGCTCGGCGGCCGCGGCCGTGGTGAGCGGGGTGCTGACCGCCGACGAGGCCGTCCACCTGGTCGCCACCCGCGCGCGGCTACTGGGCACGCTCGGCGCGGGCGGCGCGATGGCCGCCGTCCCGCTGACGCCGTCGGAACTGCCGAGCGGGGTGGAGCTGGCCGTCGACTCCGCGCCCGGGCAGCTGACGGTGGCCGGGGAAGCGTCCACTTTGGACTCGCTGGTCGCGTCGCTGACGGCTTCGGGGCGAACCGCGCGCCGGCTGCCGGTGTCCGTCGCCGGGCATTCGTCCTCGGTGGACCCGATCCTGGGTTCGTTGCGGGACGCGCTGGCCGAGCTGGGCGGGCGGCGGCCGCTGGTGCCGTGGTACGACACGGTGCTGACGGACCCGCGCTCGCTGCCGGACTTCGACGCGGGCTACTGGGCGGCGCACGTCCGCCGCCCGGTCCGCTTCCGCCAGGCGGTGACGGCGGCGGCCGCGGACGGGCACCGGGTGTTCGTCGAGGTGTCGCCGCACCCGATCCTGCGCGGCTCCCTGGCGCGCACCCTGGAGGCGGCGGGCATCCGGGACGCGGTGGTGACGGGCACGCTGCGCCGGGGACAGGACGAGATCCGGGCGTTCGGAGCGGCCGCGGCGGAGCTGTACTGCGCGGGAACGCGCATCACGGTGAGCGCCCCGGACGACGGCGCGAGGTTGGCGGACGTACCACCGATGCCGTGGCGGCACGAACGGCATTGGTACACGGATGTTCCGGCGACGGCACGGGTGGCGAACCCGGCCGCCGGGCGGCGGCCCGGCCATGGGGGCGCCGCCGCGGACCTGCTCGCCACACACGCTCCGCTGCAGCCTGGCCCCAGGGCGGCCGCCGCGGACCCGCTCGCCACACCGGCCGAACCGCTGCTCGGCCGTGGAGGCGCATCAGCCGAGTCCCCCAGCCGGCCACCCGCTGCCGCACCCCTCACCGCGCGCGATCGGCTCACCGAGATCGTCGCCGCGGTCATGGGGCTCGCCCCCGCTCGCCTCGATGCCGACACCCCGCTCGTCGACCTCGGGCTCGACTCCCTGATGGCCAACCGGATCCGCGAAGCCGTCCGGCGGGAACTCGGCGCCGAACCCGATACCGCCGCCGTCTTGCGCGGCGCCACCCTCGCCGACCTCAACCGGGACCTCGCTCCCCGCGACGGCGAACTCCCCCGCCCCGCCCGCGGCCGCGCCTGGGACGCCGCCGACCGCCTCGTCCTGCGGCTCTGGCGCCGGCACACCGGCGACGAGCCGGGCCCCCTCGTCCACCTCGACGAGCGCCTCGCCCGGCTCCTCGCCACCGACCTCTCCGCCGAACTCGACACCCCGATCGACGCCGCCGACCTGCTGCGGCACGACTCCCTCGCCGCCATCGCCGACGTCGCGCGCGCCGTCCTCGACACGCGCGAAGCCCGCGGCCCGGTACACGTCCTCACCCCCGGCGACGCGGGCACCGCGCCCCTGCTGCTGTTCCACCCCGGCGGCAGCACGTGCACCGTCTACCGGCCGCTGCTCGACCGGCTGCCCGCCGCCGTGCCGTGCCTCGGCTTCGAACGCGTGCCCGGCACGAGCATCGAGGACCGCGTCGAACGGCTGCTGCCGCTGGTCCGCGCGCGGCTGCCGCGCGGGCCCTACCGGCTCGCCGGGTGGTCGTTCGGCGGCGCGCTGGCCTACGGCGTCGCGACCCGGCTCGCCGACGAAGGCGAAGACGTCGAGCTCGTCGCCCTCGTCGACACCATGCTGCCGCTGCCGGAACCCGGCCTCGACCCGCGGGCGTCGTCGGCGCGGCGGTTCCTGCGGTTCACCGGCTACGTCGAAGGCACGTACGGCCGCCCGGTCCGGCTCGGGCACGACGAGCTCACGCCGCTGCCCGAGGAAGAGCAGATCGAGCTCACCATGCGCCGGGTCGCCGAGGCCGGGCTGCTCAGCCCCGGCGTCCTGCGGCACCAACGCCAGTCCTTTTTGGACACACTCGCGGCGGAGCGCGGGGTCCCGCGTCGCTACGACGGCCGCGTGGTGCTCTACCGGGCGACCGAGCCGTACGCCGCCGGACTGGCCATGGAGCCGCGCTACTCCCGCTCCGACCTCGCCGCGGGCTGGGCGGACCTGTGCCCGCGGCTGGAGATCGTGCCGGTGCCCGCGCACCACCTGTCGGTCGTCGACCCGCCGCACGTCGACGTCGTCGCGCGGCACCTCGCGAGCTTGCTGTGAGGCGGCCGCTGCTGGCCGTCCTCGGCGCGGGGCTGTTCCTGGTGGCCGTGGACGCGACCGTGCTGCACGTCGCGCTTCCCGACCTCCTCCGGGACCTGCGCCCGGGCGCGGCGGCGCAGGTGTGGATCGTGGCGATCTACCCGCTCACGGCGGCGCCGCTGCTGCTGCCGTTCGGCACGCTCGGCGACCGCTTCGGACGACGGCGCGTGCTGGTCACCGGCTACGCGGTGTTCGGCGTGGCGTCGCTCGGGTGCGCGTTCGCCCCGGGCGTCCCGGCGCTGCTCGCCGCCCGGGCGGCGCTCGGCTGCGGCGGCGCGATGATCATGCCCGTGACGATGTCGCTGCTGCGGGAGCTGTTCCCCGACCAGCGCAGGCGGCGCACGGCGATCGCGGTGTGCAGCGGCGTCGCCGGGACGGGCTCGGTGTTCGGGCCGGTGCTGGGCGGGGTGCTCGTCGAGGCGTGGGGCTGGCGGGCGACGTTCCTGGTGAACCCGCCGGTGATCCTCGTGGCGGTGGTCGCAGCGCTGCGCTGGCTGCCGCGGTCGCCGCCCGGCCGACGGCCGTGGGACGCGCTCAGCGCCGTCCTCGCGGCGGGCGGCGTGCTCGGGATCGCGTTCGCCGCCGGGCCGTCGGGCGGCGGCGTTCTCGCCGGCGTGGCCGGGTGTGTCCTGTTAGGACAGTTCGTGCTGCGCCAGCGTTCCGCTGCGACGCCGTTGCTGGATCTGGCCTTGTTCCGCCGCCCGGGCGTGCCGGGTGCGGTGGGCGGGGTGCTGCTGGTGATGAGCTCGCTGGTGGGGCTCGGGGTGCTGCTGGCGCAGTACCTGCAGGTGGTGCTGGGACTGTCCCCGACGGCCGCGGCGGCGCGGCTGCTGCTGGTGCTCGGGGCGTCGGCGGTGGGCAGCGTGACGGCGCCGGCGCTGCTCGGCCGGTTCGGCAACGCGCGGGTTCGCACCGCGGGGTTCGCGGCGGCGGGGTCGTCGCTGGCGGTGCCGGCGGCGGGCGGGGTGACGTCGTGGTGGCTGGGCGCGGCGCTGGTCGGGTCCGGGTTCGGGATGGCGCTGGCGCTGACGTCGAGCACGGACACCTTGCTGTCGGCGGCCCCGCCCGGCCACGCTGGCGGCGCGGCGGCGGTGGAGAAGACGGGGTACGAGCTGGGCGCGGGCCTGGGCACGACGGCGTTCGGTTCGCTGGCGGCGACGGTGTACGCGGCGCGGCTGGTGGTACCGCCGGGAGTGCCGGCTCAGGCGGCCCGGCTGGCGACGGCGGGCCCGGTCCAGGCGGAGGCGGCGGCGCGGGAGTTCGCGGCGGAGGGGTTGTCGGCGGCCGCGCGGGCGGCGTGCACCGCGGGGGTGCAGGTGGCGGCGGGTGTCGCTGCTGGACTCTTTGCCGTCGCTGCAGTGGTTTCGGCGCTCAGCCGGGTCAGAAGTCGAGGTGCCGAAACGGCGGACGTATAGGTCGTTATACAGTCACCGTGCGAGCGGTTGCCGGGGCACTCGTCAGCGGAACCACGCGCCCGCCGCCGACCGCATCACCAGCCCCTGCGGCTCCGGCGGGATCGGCAACGACCCCTGGCTCGGCGGCCACAACGTCACCGCCGGCACCTCGCGCAACTGGGCGCGCAGCTTCTGCAGCGGCAACGGCCGCCGGCGGGTCAGCAGCGTCGTCGTGCGCGGGTGCAGGTCCACGAACGGGTAAGTCGCGTGCAACGCGGCCAGTCGGGACGCCAGGTGACGGCTGCGGATCGTCAGCTCCGCCGGCGGGACCGCCGGCTGGATCACCAGGAACTCCCCCGGCCCGAGCCGGACCGCGCGGTCGAGCGGGCGCAGGCCGCCGCGCAGGAGGTCGGCGATGTTCTGCTCCGTGTGCATCCGGACGCGCGTGCCGTGGCGGCGCTCGACCGCCGCCAGGTCGTCGACCGCGACCAGGACCAGGCCCAGCGGCACCGTGTCCGTCGCGTCGCCGAGCCACGGCGTGATGCCCGCCAAGGTGTCCAGTCCCGTCTCCGGGTCGACCGCCGGGCCCACCGGGACCGGCGCCGACGCGCGGGCCGCGTCCAGCCGGGACGCCACGTGCCGCAGCGCCGCCTCCGCGCGGCTCTCGACGTCGAGCGCCGCCGGGGTCTCCACCGATGCCAGGACCTCGCCGACCTTGCGCCGGACCGCCGGGGGCAGCCGGTCGCCCATGGCGTCGCGCAGCCGGACGACCTCGGCGTACGCCTCGTCGCGGCGCAGTCCCCAGCGGCCGCGGAACAGCCGCGCCCGCTCGACCGACGTGGCCCGCGGGTCGATCTCGTCCAGGTCCTGCGCGACGACCGACGCGCCGAACGTCGGCGACAGCACGGCGACCGACCACTCGCGCGCCATCGGCTCGTCGGGCCGCAGCAGCACCGGCGTGACGCCGTGAGGGAGGTCTGGCCGGCCCGAGTCGACCATGCCGACGACCGTGACGGCGGCCCTCCGCGCGATCTTCGCGTACATCTCGCGCTCGCGTTCGAAGTACGGCAGCCGCTGGAACAGCGCGAACACCACGGTGTCCGCGCCCGCCCCCTCGGCGAGGGCCGCGCGCTCGACCGCGTGCGACGCGGTCACCAGAGCGCGTTTGGACAGCACGCCAGCGCGCGGGTCTGCGTCGGGCATGGAGGGTCGCCTTCGCCGGGGTAAGGGAGGCAATCAACCTAAAAGAGCAAGCCCCATCCGGCTAGCCACACAATGAGGTGAAATCAGAAGTGGCGACGGTCAGCCTCACGGGCGACGACCTCGTCACGGTCCGCGAGCCTTTCCAAGCCCCGCAACGGCTGCCGCATCCGGTGGTTGTCCCGCAGCCGCCCGGCGTTGCGGTCGAGGAACGCCCAGTACCCGGCGGTGAACGGGCACGCGTCCGGCCCGGTCCGCTTCTTCGGGTCGAACGCACAACCGGGGCAATGGTCACTCATCCGGTTGATGTAGGCCCCACCGGCCGCGTACGGCTTCGTCGCGACGACCCCGCCGTCGGCGTACTGGCTCATGCCGATCACGTTCGCCGGCATCACCCACGGGAACCCGTCGACGAAGGCGGTGGCGAACCAGCGGGTCAGCTCGGCCGGGTCGTAGCCGCGCTGCAGCGCGTGGTTGCCGAGCACCATCAGGCGCTCGATGTGGTGGGCGTAGCCGCGGTCGCGCACGCCGGCCAGCGCGGTGCGCAGGCAGGCCGCTTCGACGGCGTCCGCGTCGAGCGAACGCCACCACTCCGGCAGCTTCCGGCGCGCCTGCAACGCGTTGCGGCGCAAGTACTCCGGCCCTTGGTACCAGTACAGGTGCCACACCCACTCGCGCCAGCCCAGCACCTGCCGGACGAACCCTTCGACGCTGCTCAGCGGCGCGTGACCGGCCCGGTAGCGCTCCTCGGCCCGCCGGATGACTTCGCGGGGGTCGAGCAGGCCGAGGTTGAGCGGGACCGACAACAGCGCGTGCGCCATCGCCCAGTCGTGGGTCAGCATGGCGTCCTGGTGCGGGCCGAAGACGGGCAGGCGGTGGTCGAGGAACCGCCGCAGCGCGCGGACGGCTTCGTCGTGCCCGACGGCGAACTGCCGCGGCCCGTCCAGCCCGACCGGCTGGATCTCCCCCGCGCGGACGGCTTCGTCGAGCTCGGCGCGGACGCGGTCGTCGATCTCGTTCTCCCGCGGGTGCCACGGCGCGGGGACGTCGAGCCGGGTCGTCTTCGGCGGCGGCTGCCGGTTGTCGTGGTCGTAGTTCCACTGCCCGCCCTCGGGTTCGCCGTCGGCTTCGAGCAGGACGCCGAACTTCCGGCGCTGGTCGCGGTAGAAGTCCTCCATGACGAACCGCTTGCGCCCGTCGGCCCAGAGCTTGAAGTCCTCTTTGGACAGCACGAAACCGGGCGTGGGCAGGATTTCCGTGACGACGCCTTCGTCGCGCAGCTTCCGGACGAAGGCGTCGGCGGCGTGCGACGTCGGCTCGTGCACGACGACCGGCCGCCCGAACCGCCGCAGCCCGGTCCGGTAGTCGGGCGCGTCGAGGAGGGTGACGCGGTCGCCGAGGTCGGCGGCGAGCCGGTGCAGCGCGGCCTGGACGAGGTGCAGTTTCTGCCGGTGGAACGGCTTCGCGCCGAAGGCGGCCGCCGACCGGATGAGCAGCACGTCGCGGCCGCGGTGGTCGGGGGTGCTGTGGAAGTGCGGCCCGAGCTGGTCGGCGAACAGCCAGAGCGCGGGCTCGTTTCGCATGAGCGGAACGCTAACCCGCTTCCGGCGGCTCCGCACGTCCGGTCAGGTAGGCGAGGGCGAGTTCGGTCGTTTCGCCGGCCCACGCGGTCCAGGTCAGCCCGTCGGGCCAGAACCGGCTGCTGGCCGCCCGGTGCACGCAGGAGCCGATGATGGTGCGCGCAGCCATCCTCAGGGCGAGCGTGGAGTCCGGACGGCGGACCTCCTGGACGCAGGGGTGGGCGGCTTCGACGAAGGCCTGCTGGATCGCGGCGAGGGCCCGCAGGCCGCGATCACGCCCGTCGGCGCGCTGCCCGTCGAGCAGCTCCGGGAAGATCCGGTCGCGGGTCGCGAAGGTGCGCGCCAAAGCCGTCGTGAAGGCACCGACCACAGCACGCAACCCGGGCTCCGCCGAGCGGAGGGCTTCGCCGACGCCGGCTTCCAGCTGTCCGAGAAGCTCGTCTTTCACGGCGTAGAGCAGCTGGTCCTTGCCCGTGAAGCGGCGGTAGATGGCCCCGACCGACAACCCGGCCCGCTCGGCCACCGCGCCGACGGTGAACTCCTCGACGCCGCGCTCGGCCAGGACGTGTTCGGCCGCGGCGAGCACCTTCTGCAGGGACTCCCGGCTGCGAGCTTGCTGCGGCGGCCGGAACCCCGGCTCGGCGGACGGCTGACGCACCGTCACCTCCCTCCGGCGGGCGCCGGCGGCCCGCTCGAATGCGAATGATAACTTGCGTTCGCATCTGGCAGTGGGAGGGCAGCATGGTGAGCATCGAGGTGCGGAACGCCTCCGTCGACTTCCCGGTCTTCGACGCCAAGACCCGGTCGCTCAAGAAGCAGGTACTCGGCAAGGCCGGGGGCGCGATCGGCACCGAGGCGAAGGTCCCCGTCATCGAGGCGCTGCGGGACATCACGCTGTCGATGGGCGACGGCGACCGCGTCGGCCTGGTCGGGCACAACGGCGCGGGCAAGTCCACGCTGCTGCGGCTGCTTTCCGGGATCTACGAGCCGACCCGCGGCAGCGCCCGGGTCACCGGCCGGATCGCGCCGGTGTTCGACCTCGGCGTGGGCCTCGACCCCGAGGTTTCGGGCCACGAGAACATCCTGATCCGCGGCCTCTTCCTCGGCATGTCCCGCAAGCAGATGGAGAAGCGGGTCGACGACATCGCGGAGTTCACCGAGCTCGGGGACTACCTGCGGCTGCCGTTGCGCACCTACTCGGCCGGCATGCGGGTCCGGCTGGCGCTGGGCGTGGTGACCACCATCGACCCCGAGATCCTCATCCTCGACGAGGGTCTCGGCGCGATCGACGCGGCGTTCCTCGCCAAGGCCCGCGGGCGGCTCGTCGACCTCGCCCGCCGGGCCGGGGCGCTCGTGTTCGCGTCGCACTCGGAGGAGCTGCTGCGCGCCCTGTGCACCAGCGCGCTCTGGATGGACGAAGGCCGGATCCGTGCGAGCGGGTCCCTGGACGAAGTCCTGGCGGCCTACCGCGGCTCGGCGGCGTAAGCGCGCAAGACCTCCGTGGTGTCGCCGAGGAACTTCGCCACCACCTCGGCCTCCCCCGGGGCCAGTTCCGCCGTCAGCCGCGTCACCGCGTCCACCAGCGGGGCCAGCGCCGCGCGGACCTCGGCGCGCGCCGCCTCCGCCACCACCAGCGTGATGCGCCGCCCGTCGCTCGGGTGGCGGTCGCGGCGGACGTGGCCCGCCGCCTCCAGCCGGTCGACCAGGACCGTGGCCGAGGCCGACCGGATCTTGAGCGCGTGCGCCAGGTCGACCGTGCCCATCGGGACTCCCGTCGCCAGGTGCTGCAGCGCCTGCACGTCGGTCGCGCCGAGGCCCAGGCGGCGGGCCAGGGCCAGCTGGACGTCGTGGGCGAGCGCCAGCAGGTCCCGCAGGGCGAGGTTCACCCGGAGCGCCACACCGTCTTCCACCGGCCCATTCTAAGGTAGCTAGACAATCTAGCGAGTTTTGCTACCGTGGAACGCGTGGACGTCCGAGCGATGAACGCCGAAATGACCGCCAAACTGATCGACGCCCCCGGCGAGGCACCACCCGAAGGCGGGTACGCGCTGCGCGTCGTCGAGACCCGGGGCCGCAGCACCGGCGAGCCGCGGCGCGTGCCGCTCGCCGTCGTCGCGCGCGACGGCGGGCACTACCTCGTCTCGCCCGTGCGGGACCGCGACTGGGTCGCGAACCTCCTGGAAACGCCGGACTGCGCGCTGCTCGCCGCCGGCGAACGCCAGGACTGCCGCGCCGAAACCGTCGATGGCGCCGAGGCCGCCGGCGTGGTCGCGACCTACCTGGCCGCGATGTCGGTGCCGTGGGCCGTCCGGGCGTTCCCGGTCCCGCAGGACGCGACCCCGGACCAGATCCTCGAGCACGTTCCCGGGATGGCGGTCTTCCGATTGGAGCCGGCGTGAGCGTCGCCGTCGCGGGCGGCGGGCCCGGCGGGCTGCTGCTCGGCTACCTGCTCGCCCGCGCCGGGATCGAGGTCACCGTGCTCGAAGCGCGGTCGGACTTCGACCGCGACTTCCGCGGCGACTCGCTGCACCCCTACACCCTCGAACTGCTCGACCGCCTCGGCCTGGCCGAGGACCTCCTGGCGCTCGACCACTTCAAGGCGCGCTCGTTCCGCTTCCACACGCCGTCCGGCGTCTACAGCTGCGCCGACTACGACCGGCTCGACACCCCGTTCGGCTACGTCGCGCTGATGCCGCAGGTGCGCTTCCTCGACTTCCTCGCCGAGCGAGCCGCGAAACTGCCGTCGTTCACGCTCAAGACGAACGCCAAGGTCACCGGCCTCCTCGAAACGGACGGGAAGGTGACCGGCGTCCGGTTCCGGGGCGGCGAACTCGAGACGTCGCTCGTCGTCGGCGCCGACGGGCGGTTCTCGACGGTCCGGCGGCTCGCGGGCCTCGACGCGAAGCCGCTCGGCGCCACCACCGACCTGCTCTGGTTCCGCCTCCCCCGCTCCCCCGGCGACCCGCGCGACGCCGACCTCGACCTCTACTTCGGGCGCGACGCCTACGTCGGCGTCCTCGGCGGCGTTCACGACTGGCAAGTCGGCTACAGCCTCGAAAAGGGCGCCTACCCGGCGTTGCGCGAACGCGGCGTCGAGCCGATCCGCGCGTTCCTGCGCGACCGCGTTCCGTGGCTGGCCGACCGCGCCCACCTGCTCACCGGCTTCGCCCAGACCACGCTGCTGTCGGTCGACATCTCCCGCGTCGAGCGCTGGCACCGCCCGGGCCTGCTGCTGCTCGGCGACGCGGCGCACGTCATCTCCCCGGTCGGCGGCAACGGGATCCTGATGGCCGTCCAGGACGCCGTCGCCGCGGCGAACCGGCTGATCCCCGCGTTGCGCCGGGGCGAAGTCACCTCAGCCGACCTCGCCGGCGTCCAAGCCGACCGGATCGCGGCGATCGAACGGGTGCAGGCCGACCAGGTCAAGGTCGAACGGCGCGCCGCCGCCGCGCGCGCCCGGGGCCGCGGCGCCGCGCCGCCGGCCTTGCTCAAGCTCCTCTTCGCCATCCCGGCGCTGCGCACCCGCGGCGCCCGCGGCAACGCCTACGGGCCGTTCCCGCCTCAGCTCGACGAGTCGCTCTTGGCGTCGTAGGACGTCCAGCCGCCTTCACCTTCGGCCGCCTCGACGTCCGCGTCGGCGCTCGCCGCGTGGGTCATCGCGGCCACGGTGCGCTCCAGCCCCTGCTGGACCTCGCCGCCGTCGGCCTTCCGGACGCTGTGCAGCGTCACGGTGATCTCCGACGACGCCGGGCCGTCCTCGGCGATCCGCAGCTCGCCGTGGTAGTCGTCGGGACCTTCGGCGCCCCAGGACAGCGACCGGTTCGCCGCGTCGGTGTGCAGCCAGGCTTCGCCGGCGACGCGCTGACCGTGCACTTCCGCCTCCACGTGCACGCTGTCACCGCCCTTCAGCTCGGCGACCTTCATCTCCGGGAAGTACCGCGGCAGGTTCTCGGGGTGGCTCAGGAACGCGAACAGCTCGTCCGCCGGGACGTCGGCGGTCGCGGTGTGGCGGTACTCGGTCATCGGATCACCTTTCGTCGACCCCTCGGTTACCCCTGAAGTCGTGCATTAAAAGGCGTTTTGCGGGGAACCTGGTGGACATGACGGCCACCGAACCCGAGACCCGGCGCGGTCCCGCCCCCATCCAGGGCCTGGGCATGCTGATCGGTTTGCTGTTCCTCGTGCTCGCCGCGCTGGAACTGATGTCCGGGGTCACCGACGGCGCGGGCCCGCACCAGCTGTTCGGGTTGTTCTCGGTGTCCGGGCTGTGGGCGTTGCTGCACCTGCTGACCGGCGCCGCGGCGGTGTTCTGCACCCGCTCTTCGCGCCTGGCCTCCCGGTTCCTGGTCGCCGCGGGCGCCGGCTACGCCCTGGCCGGCCTGGCCGGCCTGCTCCCGCTGCCGCAGGCGGTCACCGACGTGCTGCCGCTGAACACCGCCGGGATCTGCCTCGCCCTCGCCCTCGGCACGGTCATGCTGGTCCTGGGAGCCGGCTCGCTGCAACGGGGACGGCGCCGCTGAAGTCCTCCTCGGCGCGAGGGAACCGCACCAGCACCGCCGAGACCAGCACGGCGAGTCCGAAGAGGACGTAACCGTTGCCGGTGAGCTGCTGGAGGAACGTCCAGCCGCGCTCCGCTTGCCCGCCGCGCGGCCACCACCACTGCGGCCCCGCGACGAACAGCACCGCGCCCGCCCCGGCCGCGACGGCGAACCCGCGCCGCCGGGTCCGGCGCGCCAGCTCCGCCCAGCCGAGCAGCACGACCACCGCCCAGACCCAGTGGTGCGTCCACGAAATCGGGGAGATCAGCAGCCCGCCGACGGCGTTGACGCCGAGGGCGACCGTCTTCTCCCCCGCGTCCAGCGCGCGCCGCACGCCCAACGCCGTCAGCACGAGGACGACGGCCACCAGCGGCAGCCACCACGCGGTCCGCGCGCCGGCGGGCACCCCGGCGCGGGCGAGCAGGCCCAGCAGCGACTGGTCGCCGGCGTAGGTCGGCTCGCCGACGCGGCCGGTGTCCCACAGCGCGCCCGTCCAGTACCGCACCGAGTCGGCGCCGGCGAGCAGGAAGCCCAGCGCCGTCGCCGCGACGAACGTGACGGCGCTCGTCACGGCCGCCCGGGTGTCCCGGCGGAGCAGGAAGTACAGGAGGAACACCGCCGGGGTCAGCTTGATCGCGGCGGCGAGCCCGATCAGCAGGCCGCGCGGCCACCGCGGGGTGTCGACCAGGACGTCGAGCACGACGAGGGCGAGCAGCAGCAGGTCGATCTGGCCCGCGTACACCGTGCGCAGCACCGGCTCGAGCACTTCGGCGGCCAGCAGCAGCGTGCCGACCCGGCGCCAGTCGGCTCGCGCGCCGAGCGCCCGCAGGACCGTGACCAGCACCAACGCCAGCAGCCCGAGGGTGCCGACGGTGACCACCAGGCAGGCGGCCCAGTACGGCAGGACGGCCAGCGGCGCCAGCACGACCGCCGCGAACGGCGGGTAGGTGAACAGCAGCAGCTGGCCGTCGCCGGTGGGCGGCAGAGTCCCGTAGAGCGCGTCGCCGTGCAGCAGGACCGCCGACCCGAGCCGGTAGACGTCCAGGTCGACGCGGTAGGCGGGGAACCGCACCCGGCCGTCGTTGTACGACACCAGGAGCACCGCCAGGACGAGCACCTGCGCCCCCAGCAGCACGTACGCGTTCCCGAGTCTGGCCCGCACCCACTGTCCCCCTCGGATCATCTTCCGCATTCTGTCGGGTCCCAGCGGCGGCGCCATCCGGGAAACCCCCGGAGCGGCCCCGGAGAAAACAGGTTGCCCGGCGTGCCAGCCTGGGCGGATGGGGACACCGACCGGCTTCGCCTACCGCGTCGACGAACGCGGCACCGTCACGATCACGCACCACGGCCGCCCGGCCGGGACGCTGCGCGGGTCCGCCGCCGCGCGCTTCCTGGCCGCCGCCGACCGCGGTGACGACCGGCAGCTGCTGATGGCCCGGGCCACCGGCAACTACAAGCACGGCAACGAACGGCGGGCCCGCGAGCACCCCCGCAACCGCTGACTTCCTGGCACGCTGGCGCCATGAGCTACGACGTGCAGACGATCCGCAAGCACTTCCCCGCCCTCTCCGCCGCGCACTTCGACGGCCCGGGTGGCTCGCAGGTTCCCGACGTCGTCGGCGAGGCCGTGGCCGGGACGCTGTGCGCCGCGATCGCCAACCGCGGCGTCGTCACAGCGGCCGAACGCCGGGCGAGCGCGGTGGTCGCCGAAGCGCGCCAGGCCGTCGCCGACCTGCTCGCCGCGGACCCGGCCGGGGTCGTCTTCGGCCGCAGCATGACGCAGCTGACCTACGACTTCTCCCGGACGCTGGCCAAGAACTGGGGGCCGGGCGACGAGGTCGTCGTCACCCGGCTCGACCACGACGCGAACATCCGGCCGTGGGTGCAGGCCGCGGAAGCCGCGGGCGCGACCGTGCGCTGGGCGGACTTCGACCCCGCGACCGGGGAGCTGGCCGCGTCCGCCGTGACCGGGCTGCTGTCGGAGCGGACGCGGCTGGTGGCGGTGACGGCGGCGTCGAACCTGCTCGGCACCCGGCCGGACGTCCCGGCGATCGCGGCCGCGGTGCACGACGCCGGCGCGCTGCTGTACGTCGACGGCGTGCACCTCACCCCGCACGCCCCGGTCGACGTCACGGCGCTGGGAGCCGACTTCTACGCGTGCTCGCCGTACAAGTTCCTCGGCCCGCACCTGGGCCTGGTCGCGGGGGCGCCGGCGCTGCTGGAGACCCTGCACCCGGACAAGCTGCTGCCCTCGACCGACGCGGTCCCGGAGCGGTTCGAGCTGGGGACGCTCCCGTACGAGCTGCTGGCCGGCACGACCGCGGCGATCGACTTCCTGGCGGGCCTGGTGCCGGGGTCGGGCTCGCGCCGCGCGCGGCTGCTCGGGTCGTTGTCCGCGTTGGAGGAGCACGAAAACGCGCTCCTCGCGCGCTTGGACGCCGGGTTGGCCGCGCTCCCGGGCGTGACGCGCTACGGCGCGCCCGACCGGGACCGGACGCCGACGGTCCTGTTCTCCGTCGACGGCGTCGCGTCGCAGGCGGTGTACGAGCACCTCGGGGCGCTGGGCGTCAACGCGCCGGCGGGGAGCTTCTACGCGATCGAGTGCTCCCGGCACCTCGGGCTCGGCGACACGGGCGCGGTGCGGGCGGGAATCGCGCCGTACACCACGGAAGCCGACGTCGACGCGCTGCTCGCCGGCCTGGAATCGCTCTCGCGGTCGTGGGGGGGGGGGGGGGGGGGCCCGCCCCCCCCCCCCCCCCCCCCCGGGGGGGGGGGGGGGCGGGGGGGGGGGGGGGGCGGGGGGGGCCCCCCGGGGGGGGACCAGGGGGGCGGCAAGCGCCCCCAACCCCCCGCACGCCGCGGCCCCCGCGCCGCGCCCCGGCCTGTAACCGCCCGGGGGGGGGGGGGGGGGGGGGGGGGGGCCCCCCCCCCCACCCCTCACGATCCGTGGGAGTTCGTCAGCTGGGGTCCTGGTCCAGCTGGGTGGCCTTCACCGCGTTGCCGACCTGGGTGCAGTCGTCGGCGGTGATGCCGGCCGTGCCCGCCTTGGCGAGCGCCGCGCACGAGGAGTTGAGGGCGTCGCCGACGTCCTTGAACGTCGCGCTCTGCGTCAGCGTGTTCTCGACGCCCCACCAGACCTGGACGGACTTCTCGAGCCCGAGGCCGCGCACGGTCTGGCCGTTGAACGTGTCGCCGTCGGTGATGAGGTAGTCGGCCTTGTTGACGACGCCGTCGTTGATGTGCTCGTCCGGGTTGTTCGTGTCCCAGCCCGGGCCGTTGACCATGTCCGGCTGCGGTTTGAGCGAGGAGCGCGGGTCCTTCATGTTCCGGATCGCGCCCAGCGACGAGCCCGCGCCGAGCAGCCAGCGGTTGTCACCGGTGTCGTTGGGATCGTTCGAGGTGATGCCGATGAACTTGCCGAAGACGTCGGAGAGGCCTTCGTTGATCGAGTCGGCCTGACCGCCGCTCAGCCCGGACGTGTGCTGGGTGACACCGTGCGTCAGCTCGTGCCCGGTGATGTCGTCGGTGGTGACGCCCTCGCCGAAGGCCATCTGCTCGCCGTCCCAGAAGGCGTTCGCGAACGGGCATTCGCCGCTGACGCAGATCCGGACGGTGCCGCGCAGCGCCTTGCCGGTGCCGTCGGAGTAGTCGGCGCCGATGAGGTTCGTGAGGTCGACGTTAACGTACTTCTGGTAGAAGTCCGAAGCCTGGCCGAAGAACGTGTAGACGTTGTTGACGTCGGCGACGCTCGACTCGGCGCCGCCTTCCTTGCGGGTGACGTCGAAGGCGGTGCCGCAGCGGACCGACGCGTTGCTGCCGCTGACCACCTTGCGGTTGGCGTCGCAGACGTCCCGGTTGGCCTCGCGGACCTCCGACCACGACGTCAGGACGTCCTGCGTGCCGGCTTTGACGACCTCGGTCCACTTGTCGTTCAGCTTCGCACCGTGCACGGTGACCTGGTAGGTCGGCACGGCGACGCCGTCGCCCTTCGCGCCGCCGAGGGTGGCGTCGTACCAGTACGCGCGGGGCGCGTCGGCCTTGAGCGTGTTCGCGGCGAGGCCGGTGCGCTTCGCGACGTCCGCGAGCGCGGCGTCCGCGGCACCGGCGGCGCTCGCCGGGAAGGCACCCGCGGTCTTCTTCGCGGTGCGGCCGCGGGTCGCGAGGACCGCGCCGGTCTTGTCGCGCAGCTGGACCAGCTGGCCGCCGAACACCGGCACCCCGCCGATCTCCTGCTGGGACCGCACGACGCTGCCGAACGGCATCGCGAGGGAGTTCAGCGCATGCATCGACGGCTGCGCGATGGTCGCGTAGGCCGGCGAGCCGGTCATGGCCAGCGACACCGCGACGACGGCCGCGCTCACGACCGCCGTCCCTGCGATAGCCCGTTTGCGTGACACCCGGTACACCTCCGTGGAAGCTTGATCACCTGACGTGAAGTCCGAGCAGGGTCACATGCCCCGAAGGGGTCGCACACCGGTCGAAAGTAGGTAAGTCACCATGTGGGCGTCGTAAGTCGGTAGTTAATCACCGACATTTCGGACAGGTCAGGAAGCGGGCGGGGCCACCACCCGCAACTGAAGCATCGCCGCGAAGCGGGCCTCCGGATCCGTCATGTCGAACCCGCCGACCTCCGCCAGCCGGCGCAGGCGGTACCGGAACGTGTTCGGGTGGACGTGCACCGCCGCCGATGCCGCGATGACGTCGCCGAACGCGTCGAGCCACGCCCGGAGCGTCTCCACCAAGTGGGCGTGGTGCTGCTCGTCGTACTCGAGCAGGCGCGCCACCGGGCCCGTCGGGCGGTCGCCGCGGGCCGCTACCAGGTCCTGCAGCTCCAGCAGCAGCGCCTCGACGTGCACGTCCGCCAGCGATGCCACCCGGCGGCCCGCGCCGCTGCCCGAGCGCAGCACGCGCAACGCCCGGTCCGCACTGTCGCGGGCTTCCGGCAGCTCGGCCGCGCTGCGCGCCACCGGCCCGATGCCGATGACCGCCCGGACGCGGTCGCCCACCCGGTCCAGGAAGTCCTTCGCGATCCGCAGCGCGCGGCGTTCGCCGTCGGCGTCGCGGGTCACCGGCACCAGCCCGTACGCCGTGTCGCCGACGAGCGCCGCCGCGCAGCGCGGGTGGACCGCGCTCAGGTGCATCGCCAGGCCGTCGGCCAGCCGCTGCCGCTCGGTCGCGACTTCGGCGTCTTCGGCGCCGTTCTCCAGCACGGCCAGCGACAGCACGACCACCGGCTGGTCCGCCAAACCCAAGCGGCTCAACGCTTCCCGCGCGGCCGCCCCACCCTCCAGCGCCGTGCTCAACAGGTCCGCGCGCAGCCGGCGTTCGACGTCGGCGCCCGCCCGGACGCGCAGCAGGTGAAGCGCCACCAGGCGGGCCGCGTCGCACAGCGCCTGGGTGCGGTCGGCGGTCAGCGGTTCGCGCACCGCGGCCCAGATCGAGCCGAGGATCTCGTCGCCCGCCCGGACCGCGACGGCCACGCGCGGGATCATGAACCCGTCCGGGCTCTCCGGCGGCCGGTCGACGTACACCGGCCGGTCGCTGCGGTAGAGCTCGCGGAACACGCCGCGGTCGGCCAGCATCCGCGAGAACCGCTCGGGCACCTGCCGGCCGAGGATCGTCTCGACGCGCGAGGGGTCGGCTTCGTCCTGGCGGCCGGAGAACGCGAGCACGCGCGAGCGGCGGTCCTCGATGGTGACCGGCGCGTCGATGAGCGCCCCGATCGCGTTGGCCACGGCGAAGAGATCGCCCGACGGCAGGCCGGCCAGGGTCTCGGGTTCGGCGTCGCCGACGTCGCCCTCGGCCAGCAGCGACCGCAGCATCGCCGCGAGCTGGGCCCACGACGCCCCGCGGGCCAGGCTCAGCAGCGCGACGCCGGTCTCCTCGACGGCGGTGGTGATCGCGGCCGTCACCGTGACCGGCGCGCGGAGCACCAGCCCGGCCGCGTCGTGCCGGGCCAGGACGCGCAGCTGGCGCACCACCTCGTCGGGTTCGGCGAGGCCGACGCCCAGCACCAGGGCGTGCTGCGGGAGGGCGGGCTCGTCGAGCGGGTCGTGGATGGCGACGCCGCCGATGCCCCCGGGCCGGTCGGCGTCCCCCAGCACCAGGTCCAGGAGGGTGCCGCCCAGGTCGTCGAGGACGCGGCCGAGGCTGGCGTGCGGGCGCAGGTTCACCGAAACGAGCACCTCCCGAAGCTAGGCGGGACACCGCCAGCCTAGTTCGTCGGGAGGGACGAATTCACCTCACTGATTCGTGCGCCCGCACCAATTCGGCTACGAAGTCAGCTTCGCCGCCACGTTGTACGCCTCCACCTGCAGCCGGGCGCCGGGCACGCGCCGCCGCGGCTCGACGCGGACCGTGCGGCTCTCCCCCGGCAGCAGCCAGAAGTAGTTGTCGCCGTAGCGGGTCGGCAGGACGCGGTCGGTGCCGTTGCGCTCGCGCAGCGACAGCCGGATCATCGCCGCGACCGTCTGCCCGTCGTTGCGGATCGTCGCGGTGAAGGCGTCACCGTCGGCCTTCAGCGACGACGTCAGCCGCGCGCCCGGCAGCTGGTTGAGCGCGCGCATGGCCGTGTCGCTGCGGTAGCGCCAGTACGTGTTCTCCGACAGCACCGCGCCGCCCGCGTCGGTCAGGGTCAGCCGGAGCAGGTGCAGGTCCGGGTGCGCGGCGTCGAACGGCACCGTGAACGCCGTCGCGCCGACGTTCGCCGCGACGTCCAGCTTCTGCTGCACCGGGGCACCGAGTGAGGCACCGTCCAAGGAGAACAGCCGCGCGGTGACCGTCACGCCGCTCAGCGCGGCCGGCGTGTGGTTGACGACGCAGACCTGCCACGTCGTCAAGTCGGCCTGGACGTGCCGGGCCTCGCAGCCCTTGCGCGCGCCGTAGTAGCTGCCGTTGACGTCGAGGTCGTAGTCGTAGGTCTGCCACACCGTGCTGTGCCACGCGGGGTGCGACATCCAGAGCAGCACGCCGGTGGCGTCGGCCCACAGCTTCGTGTTCCACGCCTCGAAGATCGCGCGCATGCTCTCGTAGTTGACGAACTGCGCCTTGCGGCAGAACTCGGCCAGGCTCGTCGACGGCGCGAGCCGCGCGTCGATCGCGGCGAGGTAGCTCTGCGGCGACTGGTTGCCGCCGGTGGACCAGTCGTGCAGGAACCACGGCGCGCCGATCGGCCAGCCGGGGTCGTCCTTGCCGACCAGGTTGCGCATGCTTTCGACGACCGACACGGTCGGCAGCCCGATCTCGCTCCAGAACCCGTACTTCCCGCCGGTCGCCTCGCCGGTGAAGTACCGCTTCGGGTCCTGCCAGAAGTAGGGGCCGTCGCCGGTGATCACGCCGCCCGCCGAGTTGCCCTGGTACAGCAGGTCGGTGGTGGTGTGGACGATGTCGCGCAGCGCGTTGTCGATCGCTGGCGGCGGGGTGCCTTCGTTGCAGCCGAACCAGACGGTCGCGCACGCGTGGTGGCGGTAGCGCAGCACGGTGTCCTTCGCCTGCGCCAGGAAGATGTCGTGGTTGGCCGGGTCGGTCGACCAGCCGTCCCAGAACTCGTTCCACAGCAGGATGCCGTACTTGTCGCAGGCGTCGAACAGCTCCTGCCGGTAGGACGAGCCGACCCAGTTGCGGATCAGCGTGAAGTTCATGTCCCGGTGCATGGCGACGACGGCGTCGGTCCGCTCGGCCGGCATCCGGCGCAGCAGCTCGTCCCAGCCCCAGCTGCCGCCGCGGGCGAACACCTTGACGCCGTTGACGAGGAAGGTCAGCGGCTTCGGGCTGTTGTCCACCGACGCCGCGTCGGTCCAGGTGTCGCCGTCCTGCGACACCTGGATCTCGAACGTCGCCGCGTAGGCGGTCTCCCAGGTCAGCACGACCTTGTCGAACGCGGTCGCGGCACCGAGGTCGACCTGCAGCCACTGGTTGTCGTCGTAGGCCGACGTCCAGCGGGTGTTCGGGTCGCCGTCGAAGGCGCGCTCGGGCGGGTTGCCGTCGGCGACCGACGACGAGGACGACGGCTTGCCCTGCGCCACATCGGTGCCCGAGCTGTCCAGCACGGCCATCGTCCAGAGCGAGAAGCCCCAGCCCGTGGCGCGCTTGAGGCCCTGCATCCGGACGAACCGGGCGCTCTGCGGCGCCAGGTCGACGGTCTGGGTGGCGCGGCCGTCGGCGATGACGATCGGCAGGTCGTACCGGTAGCCGATCTCGCGCAGGCCGATCTTGACCGTCCGGCGGTCGCTGGTGCTCGCGCCGATCGCCGCGGTCAGTGTCAGGTCGTAGAGGTTCGGGTCGCCGTACCCGTTGGGCCACCACAGCTTCGGGTTCTTCACCACCTGCTTCGGGAACGCGACGTCCGTGGTCTGCCCGGCCGGGACGGTCACCGTGGCCGAGACGCTGACCGGGCCGAAGGCGGCGCTCACCTTGACGCGCTGGGCGGTCGCGGCGGCGTTGCGCACCGGCACGGTGAGCGTCACCTCGGCCGTCGTCGCGTCGGGCACCAACGTGTCGACGCGGACGTCCCCGAGGACCGCCGCGCCGGTGGACCGGAGGCGGACGTGGTCCCAGATGCCGGACGCGCGGTCGCGCACCGCGGGCATCCAGTCCCAGCCGGACACCGCGAGGTAGGTCGGCGAGTTGTCGAACATGGTGCTGCCCGCGTCGCGCCAGGAGCTGCCGTCGGCGCCCTTGTCCCCCGGGCTGCCGGGCCGCGGCATCGGCGAGATCTTCACCGCGAGGGCCTGGTCGCCGGTGCGGCGCAGCGCCGCCGTGACGTCGAACGCGCCCCGGCCGAACGGGTGGCTCTGCGTGCCGATTTCCGCGCCGTTGAGCCAGATCTGCGCTTCGTGGTTGACGCCGTCGAACTCGAGCCAGACGTGCCGGCCCGCCGACGTGTCGAGGCCGCGCGGGAGGGCGAAGCGGCGGCGGTACCACCAGGCGTGGCGGGACAGCGCCTCCGGGACGTGGAGCTGGTTCATGCCGGACACCGGGTCGGGCAGCTGCCCCTGCTCGACCAGGGAGGCGAGGACCGTGCCGGGGACGGTCGCCGGGAGCCAGCCGCGGGTGTCGACGGTGTCGCCGGACAGCGCCTTGCCGTCGCCGGTCGGCGCCCAATCGTCCATCGTGAGAACCCAGCCGGACTCGAGCGGGACGGTGCCGTCGGGCGCGACGGCGAGCGCGGGCGGGTCGTCGTGCGGGCGGACCGGGAAACTCGTCCAGCCGTGCACGGCGGGGCGGTTCTGAGGACCGGTGCCGAAGACCTGGAAGCCGTTGAGGCCCAGCGGGTTGGTCGTCGAGCGGCTCGCCGCGCTGAAGCGGACCCAGCGGGCGGTGACCCCCGACAGCGGGATCGTGACGACGCCGCCGGTGCCCGCGTCGGTGTGGTGGACGGTGCGCCAGGCCTTGCCGTCGCCGGAGACGTCGAGGTCGAACGACACGGCGTAGCTGGAGAGGATCTCGAAGCCGCTGGTGTGGCTGCGGGAGCCGGCGGCGTCGAAGGCGGGGTCGCCGGGCTGGGCCTCGAAGGTGAGCACGACCGAGTCGATCCGGCACTGGCCCTGCAGGTCCACGACGATCCACTGGCCGTCGCCCGGCTCGGCGCGCCAGCCGGAACCCTTGACGCCGACCTGGGCGAGGCCGTCGACGGCGAAGTCCGCGGGGGTGGCGGCGTACGCGGTCGAGGACACCTGCACCGGGCGGAACAGGGCCAGGTCGGTCTTCGGCGCCGCCGCGTCGGCGACGGCCGGCGCGGCGGACGCGACCCCGGGCAGGACGGCCGCGAGGCCGAACCCGGCCAGCAGGCCGGTCCCGGCGGTCAGGACGTGCCGCCGGGACACGGCGGTCACCTCCGCGGGCTCGACATCGGCGGTGATGCCGTACTCCTCCGCCATGGAAGAACTCCGTTCGGGCGTGGGTGACAACGTTGCCAGGAAGCTTCCGCCGAGCGCGTCGGGAGCGTCAAGAAGACAAGGAAGACAAGAATTAGGAAAAATGACATCGATGTCGGCTGGTGGCTCACCGCGCCCCGGTGAGCGGGGCCCGTTACGGTTGCATCGAATCCGCATCACGCCAGGAGGTCCGATGGTCCAGGTCGAACGCAGCCTCACGGTGCGCACGCCGGTCGAGCGCGTGGTGGCGTACCTCGCGGACTTCGCGCACACGGAGGAGTGGGACCCGGGCACGGTCAGCTGCACCCGCACCGGCGAGGGCCCGATCGTGGTCGGCGCGCGGTGGCACAACGTGTCGGAGTTCCGCGGCCGGCGGACGGAGCTGGACTACAGCCTGACCCGCCGGGACCCGGGCCGGGTGACGTTCGTGGGCAAGAACAAGACGGCGACGTCGACCGACGACTTCGGCCTGTCGGCGGGGCCCGACGGCACGACGGTCCGGTACCGGGCGACGATCGAGTTCCACGGCTTGGCGAAGCTCGCGGGGCCGTTCTTGAAGCGCGAGTTCGAGCGGCTCGGGGACGAAGTGGCGCCGAAGCTGGCGAAGGTGCTCGAAGGGCTGGACTAGTCCCCCGCGGTCGCCACGGCCAGCTCGACCGCCGACGCCAGGTCGTCCACGTGGGCGAACCCGCGGTCCCCGAGGTGCTCCCAGCCCGGTCCCGCTGTCCCGACCACCCGGCCCAAGTCGCGTACGCGCGCCGCGAGCAGGTCGTCGGCGGTCGGGGGCGCCAGCGACCACAGCAGCACCAGCACCGGGTCCAGGCGCTCGGCCAGGTCGGCCACCGTCTCCGCCGGGACCAGCTGGCCGAGGTACGCCACCGGGATGCCCGCCTGCGCCAGCGTCGCGCGCAGGGCCTCCATCGGCAGCGAATGCCGCTCCGCCGGGCAGCAGGCCAGCAGCACCGGGCGCCCCGGCACCGCCGCCGGGAAGCGGCGGCTGAACCGCTCGAACGCCAGCGAGATCTCCGTCGTCAGCGCCCATTCCGACGCGAAGCACCGGTCGCCGCGCTGCCAGCGGTCGCCCAGGCCGCGCAGGACCGGGGCCAGGACATCGGTCCACGCCGCCGCCGGGCCGAGCGTGGCGAGCGTTTCGTCGAGCAGGCCCGCCACCGACGCCGAGCGCAGGTCCTCGGCCGCTTCCTCGAGCTCACGCACCCGTCGCGCGGCCGGCACCTCGGGTGGGTCCGCCGGGCCGCCGAAGGCCGCCGCGGCCGCCTCGCGCACCGGCATCCCGCGCCCGACGAGCCGCTGCATGTGCTGCAGCCGGCGGACGTCGGCGTCGGAGTAGCGGCGGTGCCGCCCGGCGCCGGCCGCCGACGGGCCGATCCCGTACCGCGCGCTCCAGCTGCGCAGGGTCACCGGCGAGACGCCGAGCAGCTCGGCGACCTTGCCCGGCGCCCAGGCACCCGCTCCGGACGGCTCGTCGACGCTCTTCGGTTCCACCGTTCCCCTTCGCCTCGATCGCCGCAGCTTAGCGACGGAGGGGTTACCCGGCAGAGGGTGACACGGTGGACGGACCGGACGGCTCGAGGGTGCGCCGGGGACGCGGCGGCGGGGCGTCGACCTGCCGCGTCCCCTTTCGGCGCCGCCCGGCGCCGGGATCCGGCCCGCGTCAGCCGGATCCGGACGGCCGCGGGGTGTGGCAACCCGCCACGGCCGGGACGTCGCGGAACGGTTCCGCACCCCAAAATACCGCTCATCGCAACGTTCGTGCATCGTTATCCCTCGGATGCCGCAGTGATCCGCCCTCCCGGACGAGTGATCTCGGCCGGCGCTGGGTACTTCGCACCGCAGGAGGGACTCCGATGACCGAAAACCGCATTGCGCCCCGCTTCGCGACGACGACGGACGGCGGGGTCGTGACCGTCCGCTGCGCCGGCGACCTCGACCTGGCCACGACGTCCCGGCTGCGGGAAGTCCTGCTGGGCCCGTTCGCCGACGGCGCGCGCGGGGTCGTCGCCGATCTCACCGAGACGACGTACTGCGACTCGACGGTCTTCAGCGTCCTCGTCGAGGCTTACCGCGAAGCGCTCGCGCGCGAAATCCCGTACGCCATCGCGGCGGCCAGGATCGCCGTCGCCCGGCCGCTCGCCATCCTCGGCCTCGACCAAGTGCTGCCGCTGCACCTCGGGCTCGCCGAGGCCCGCGCGGCGCTCGACGGGACATCCGCGAGCCGCGTCTCCTAACCGGGGAAGTCCGGGTGGAGGACGTCATCCAGCACCGCCCGGTGCGTGCGCCGCAGCTCCTCCCCCGGTTCGACGCCCAGGTCGGCGGCCAGCCGGTCGCGGATCCGGCCGTACACCGCGATCGCCTCGGCGCGCCGGCCGGTCGCCTGCAGCGCCCGCATCAGCAGCACCGCCACCGGCTCGCGCAGCGGTTCCTCGGCCAGCACGGCGGACAGCTCGTCGGCCGTTTCGGCGTACCGGCCCAGCCCCAGCTGCAGCCGCGCTTTGCGCGTCAGCAGGGTGCCGCGGCGCTCGGTGAGCCGCAGCCGCTGGCCTTCCGCGAACGGCCCCGGCAGCCCGGACAGGGGCTCGCCGTGGAACAGCCCGAGCGCCGCGGACCAGGATTCGACGGCGGCGGCCGGTTCGTCAGCTTCTTCGGCGGCGACAGCGTCCGCGGCCAGCTCGGCCAGCCGCGCGGTGTCGATCCGGACGCCGTCGACGGCGAACCGGTAGCCGCCGCGCGTGCGGCCGATGACCGAGTCCGGCGTCCGCTCGCCGGGCGCGCGCAGGCACTTGCGCAGCCGGTGCACGTACACCGGCAGCACGCGGCCCCCGGTGCCCGGCGGCTCCAGCCCCCAGACGCCGTCGAGCAGCTCGGACTGGCTGACCGTGACGCCGGGGCGCAGCACCAGCGCCGCGAGCAGGGCCTGCTGGCGCACCGGCCCGAGGTCGAGCGGCGTGCCGCCGCGCCACGCCCGCAGTGGTCCCAGGACCGAAAACCGCAGCCCCGGCCGCGGAACCGGCTCCGCCACGGCCGGCCGCACCGGCGCGTCGTCCACAATGGACCTTCGCGGGCTGACGACGCCGTGGTCGAACGCGTAGACGACGGCCGCGGCGCGGTCGCGCAGGCCCAGCTTGGTGAAGATCCGGCCCAGGTGGCTCTTGACCGTCAGCTCGGAGACGACGAGCGCGGCGGCGATCTCGGCGTTGGACAGCCCGCGCCCGGCCGCCCGCAGCACGTCCAGCTCGCGGGGCGTCAGCAGGCCCGGTGGCGGGCCGGCGGGCTCGTCGGCGGGGGCGCGCCGGTAGGTCGTGAGGACGCGCGCGGTCACCGAGGCGTCGAGCCAGGCGTCGCCCGCGGCGACCGCGCGGACGGCGCGGATGAGGTCCTCGGCGGGTGAGTCCTTGAGGATGTAGCCGACGGCGCCCGCGCGCAGCGCGCCGGCGAGCAGCTCGTCGTCGTCGAACGTGGTCAGGGCCAGCACCGGCGGCCGGCCGCCGATCCGCCGCGTCGCCTCGATACCGTCGACGCGCTTCATCCGCAGGTCCATCACGACGACGTCGACCTCGGCGGCGGCCAGCGCGGCGGGGACCTCCGCGCCGTCGGCGCACTCGCCGACGATCATGAAGCCGTCGCGCTTGCGCAGGATCCGCCGCAGCCCGGACCGGACGAGCTCCTGGTCGTCGACGAGCAGGACGCGGACTTCGCCGGCCGTCACGGCGTGCCTCCCGCGGGCACGCCGACGGCGACCACCCAGTCCGGCCCGTCGGGTCCGGCCGTCAGCTCGGCACCGAGCTGCCCGGCCCGGGCGGCCATGCCCTTGAGGCCGGATCCGCCGGTGGCGGGCGGTCCGCCGGCGGGCAGCCGGTTGCGGACGACCAGCCGGGCCTCGGCCGTGCCGACGTCGAGCCGCACCCGCGCCGGCGCGCCCTCGCCGTGCTTGGCGATGTTGGCCAGCGACTCCTGCGCGATGCGGTAGAGCCCGAGCCCCGCCAGGTCCGGCACCGCGGCCAGGTCGCCTTCCTGCTCGTAGTGCACCGGCAGTCCCGCCGCGCGGGTGCGCTCGACCAGGGCGGGGATGTCGCGGGCGCCGGGCAGCGGGCGGGTCCCGGCGGGCGCTTCGGCGAGCAGCCCGACGGTCCGGCGGATGTCGGCCATCGCCGTCCGCCCGACGCGTTCGGCTTCGGCGAGGCCTTCGAGGGCCTCCTCGACGTCGCGGTCCTGCTGCAGGGCGTGGCGGGTGCCGGTCAGGTGCAGCAGGGTGATGCTCAGCGAGTGGGCGACGACGTCGTGCACCTCGCGGGCGATCCGCTGCCGTTCGGCGAGGACGGCCTGGTCGCGAGCGGCGTCGCGAGCGGCGCGTTCGGCGTCGAGGGCCCGGACGTACCAGCGCATCATGAACCCGCCCGCGGTGCCGAGCAGCACGGCGGCGACGTAGACGGGGAACCCGACGAGCCCGACCCGCGCGGCGGCCACGGCCAGGGTGGCGACACTGGCGGCGGCGACGGAGTAGGCGATGAGGGGACGCGCGATGGCGGCGGTCTCGGCGGCCAGCACGACGAGCACGACCGGCGCGAAGTCCGGGACGGCGGGCCGGGAGAGCAGGATCGCGACGGCCGTCAGCACGGTGAGGGCCTTGAGCCACGGCGGAACGATGACGCCGGTGACGGCCCAGACGAACGCGGTGACGACGGCGAGCAGGCCGGCGAGGGCGATCGGTGCCGGCGGCGCCAGCGCCCCTCGCTGCGCCACCGCCGCCACCGCCAGCACCACCCCGAAGGCGGTGACACCCACGGGGACCCACCACGGCAGCCCGATCCCGGCGCGGCCGAGGCTCGCCTCCAGGCGGGCCCGGATCCCGCTCACCACCCTCGCCCCCACGGGGGACAGCCTAGGAAGTGAACGGGGTGGGCGCATCCGGCCCGGGGAGGAGGTTGCGGTTCATGCGGATTTCATCGGCGCAGGTCGGCCCTCGGTGACGGCCCGGACGTCGACCGGCACGTGCATGCCCCCTTCACCCCATCGCCGAGTCCTCGATCGGGTGGATCGCCGCGCATCGGGCCGGACCGGACATTAACGTCCGAGCCGACGAGTCCACAAAGGACAGGGGAGGTCCCGTGCGCGCGACCCATGCCGCCCTGGCGGCGCTGGCGGCCTGCGGGCTCGTGGCCCTCTCGGTGCCGCTCGGCCGGACCGCGCACGCCGACCCGCTGCCCGACGGCCTCGGCCCGTGCGTGCCCGGGACGTGCCCCACCGTCCACCCGCCGGTCGGCAACGGCCCGTTCGCCGGCCGTGACAACGGGATCAACGTCTTCGTCGGCGGCAGCATGCGCGTGACCGGGAGCGCGGCCGAGGCGGAGGGCCGCGTGGTCGTCGGCGAGGACTTCACGCTGCGGAAGACCTCCGGGTCGTCGATCTACAACGTCGGCGTCGCCGGGGTCGGCTCGCGGGTGCCGCCGCCGGACGGCGCCGACTACCTCACCGTCGGCAAGGACCTCACTGTCGCCGCCGGGCAGCGCCTCGACGCCGTCGGCGACTCGGCCGGCGGCGTCGTCCGCCACGCCGGAACCGTCACCGGCACCGTGATCGGCAAGCTCGTCCACGATCCCGCCGCGATGGAGCCCTACGCCGGCCTGCGCGGCCGGCTCAACGCCGCGAGCAAGTGCTACGCGCGGGCCGCGACCACGGGGACCGCGAAGAACCAGGGTTACCAGACGCTCTTCACCGGCGACGGCAAGTCCAAGCTGCAGGTCTTCACGATCGACGCCGACATCGCCGGGCCGGGCGGCGGCACGCAGGGCATCGCGTTCACCGGCATCCCCGACGGCGCGACGGTGCTGGTCAACCTCACCGGCCGCGTCCGGACGATCAACACCTACAGCGGCACCCTCGACGACAACGACCCGCTCAACAAGCTGCGGCCCCGCCTGCTGTGGAACTTCCCCGACGCGAGCACGGCCGCCCTCACCGGCAGCGGCATGTTCCAGGGCAGCGTGCTCGCCGGCAACCCGGCCGGGACGACGACCGTGACGCTGCCGGGCACGAACGGCCGCTTCTTCACCGCGGGCGACCTCGTGCACGGCTCCAGCGCCGGCCAGGGCAGCGGCCAGGAGTTCCACGCGTACCCCTTCGTCGGCGACCTGCCGTCGTGCCACGGAAAACCCGAGCCGACGACGACCACCACCGCGCCGGCCACCAGCACGACGAGCCCGACGCCCACGACCACCACGACCGCCACCACCCCGGCCACAGCGAGCTCGACGACAACGACCCCGACCACGTCGAACCCGGCCACCACGACAACCACCAGCCCGACCACGTCCAACCCGGCCACCACGACAACCACCACCCCGACCACGACCAGCCCGACGACAACGACCAGCCCGACGACAACAACCCCGACCACCTCCAACCCGACCAACACGACAACCACCCCTCCGGCCACGTCGACGATCGTCACCAGCGGCACCACGACCACACCGGCGACCACCACCACGGCGACCACCACCACGGCGACCTCGACCACGGCGACCTCGACCACTCCGCCCGCCTCCGGGCCCGCGCCGACCACTCCCGGTGGAACCGGTGGCCTGCCGGACACCGGCACCGACGTCGGCCCGGTCCTCGGCCTCGGGGTGCTCCTCGTCACCGGCGGCACCGCGCTGGTGCTGGTCACCCGCCGACGCCGGGCCTGATCGGGGACCGTCGTCCACAGTGGAGCCAGGCGGTCGCACTGCGGGTCCACACCGCCCGTGCCACCATCGGGTGATGTCACAAGGGGCCATCGGACCTAACCGTGCCGTAGCACCGCGGTAATGAACCGTCTCTAGGGTCCCCGGGCTATGTCGATCAGGCAGATGGCGGAGCCGGCGCCGGTGGCGCCGCCGCGAGGTGGGGAAGTGCTTCCGGAAACGAACGCCGAGCGGGCGAACGCGTGGAGCCGGTGGCTGCCCGTCTTCGGTGCGGTGCTGGGCGCCGCCGTCTTCTTGGTGGTGCGCGGCAGCCTGACCGACGACGGTTACATCACCCTCGCCTACGCCAAGAACCTCGCGCTGCACGGCGAGTGGGGCATCATCCCCGGATCGCCCGCGAACTCCGCGACGTCACCCCTGAACGTCCTGCTGCTCGGCGCGCTGACCCTGGTGACGCGGGTGGCGGGCGGCCCGCACCCGGTGGTGGCGCTCGGGATCCTGACGGTCCTGTGCGGGGGCACCCTCGGCTGGGCGTGGCAGCGCCTCGGGCGGAAGCTCGCGCTGCCGCCGGCGGCCGGGGTGCTCGGGGTCGCGCTGGTGCTGCTCAACCCGTTCGTGCTGTCCGCGATCGGCCTCGAAGTCCTCTTGATCCCCGCCGTCCTGCTGGTGCTCACGGTCTTCGCGCTCGAAGGACGGCCGGTCCTGTTCGGCGTGACCGCCGGGCTCACCGTCCTCACCCGGCTCGACCTCATCGTGTTCGTGGTGGTGATCGCGCTCAGCGCGCCCGCGATCCGGCGACGCATGCTGCCCGCCGCCGGTTGCGCGGTGCTGACGGCCGCGCCGTGGTTCGTCGTGAGCTGGTTCGCGTTCGGCTCGTTCGTGCCCGACACGCTGGCGATCAAGCAGACGCAGGTGGGGTTGTTCGCGCCGTGGACCTACAGCACCGGGCCGGTCATGTACTACCTCGGCTACCCGGTCACCGTGCTGGTCGCGTTCGTCCCGGCGCTGCTCGGCGCGGTCGCGCTCGCCGTGTGGGCCGCCGCGCGGTTCTCCGTGCGGTGGCCGGAGTTCCCCGCGCTCGGCCCGGTCGCGGCGCTGGGCGCCGGCGGGATCCTCTACTTCGTCGCCTATTCGTTCATCGGTGTCGGCCCGTTCCACTGGTACTACGTCGCTCCGACGACCACGGTGGGCTCGTTCGCCGTCGCGGCCGCGGGCGTCTGGTACGGCCAGGCGCGCGAGCGGACGGAGCTGCGCACCGGTCCCCCGCTGCTGGCCCTCGGGGTGACCGGGTTGCTGGTGCTGAGCGCGGCGACCGTCGACGCCGCGCAAGGCCTGCCCTGGAAGTCGCCGGTCATCTTCGGGAACTGGGCCAGCGCGCAGGACTACGCCCGGGTCGGGAAGGCGCTGGGCGCGCGCCTCGACGGCGCGAGCGTGGCCAGCCCCGGCGAGATCGGCACCCTCGCGTACTACTGCGAGTGCGCGATCATCGACGAGTTCTCCGATCGCGGCCACGCGAAGGAGCTGGTCGAGCAGCGGATCGCGACGGCGAACCCGCTGATGAGCTTCGCGCTGCGGGTGAACTACCACTGGCTGGACCGCTCGATCACCCCGCGCAAGCCGGACTACCGGCTGCAGTACGCGTCGGGGCCGGCGACCGGACCGGACAGCTGGCAGGTGGAGTCCGCCGCCAAGGGCGTAGGGCACTTCACCCTCACCCGCGAACCGTGACCGTGACGCAGCGGCGGGAAGCCGCCGCCGGGATCGCGACCCCGGTGTCCCGGTCGCGGCGCTGGGTGCTGCCCGGCGTGGTCGCCGCGGTGTCCGTGCTCGTGTTCGCCGCGGTGCGCCCGCACCTGATCGACGACACGTTCATCACGCTCTCCTACGCGCGGAACCTGGCGTTCCACGGGCACTGGGGGCTGATCCCGGCCGAGACGTCGAACACGGCGACCTCACCGTTGAACGTCCTGCTCCTCGCGGCCCTGACGCTGGTGCTGCGCGACGCCGTCCTCGCCGCCGGGGCGCTGTTCGTCCTCTGCCAGGTCGCGCTGGTGCTCGCCCTGCGCCGCACCGGCGAGCGGGCGGGGCTGCCGTCCTGGTTCGCGCCGGCCGCCGTCGCCCTGCTGACGGTGAACCCGCTGCTGCTGTCGTCGATCGGGCTGGAGGTCGAGCTCGGCGCGGCCGGGATCGCCTGGCTCCTGGTGGCCGCCGGGGAGCGGCGGCCGGTCGCCCTCGGCGTCCTGACCGGGCTGCTCGCCCTCGTCCGGCCGGACCTGGTCGTGGTCGCGCTGGTGCTCTTCGCGCTGCGACGCCGCTTCTGGGAGAAGGCGTGGCAGTCGGTGCTCGCCGCGGCGGCGGTCGCGCTCCCCTGGTTCGCCTTCAGCTGGGTGGTGCTCGGGTCGGCGGTGCCGGACACGGTGATCATCAAGACGCTGCAGAAGTCCTGGGGCCAGTGGGACTTCGGCAACGGCCCCGGTCTCTACGCGCAGGTCTTCCCCGGGGCGACGGCGCTGTCGTTCCTGCCCGCCGCACTGGCCGTGGCCGCGTTCCTGCTCTGGCTGGCGGGTTCGGGCCACCGCGGTCCGGTGTGGACGAAACTGCTGCCGTTCGCGCCGCTGGTGCCCGCCGGTCTCGCGCACTACCTCGCCTACACGCGGCTGCACGTGCCGCCCTACCACTGGTACTACGGGCCGAGCCTGGTCGCGGCGACGCTGTTCCTGGCGGCCGCCGCGGCGGCCTGCGTGCGCCTGCCCGCCCGGGTCGCCGGCGTGGTCGCCGTCGCCGGTGTGCTGGTCGCCAGTGCCGGGTTCTACGTCTCGGACGGCCTGCCGCGGCGGTTCGCGCCGCTGATGTCCAACCACGACGCGACCGCGGACTACGAGCGGATCGGCCCGGAGCTGGGCCGGCTGGTCGGCGGCGGCACGGTGCGCAGCGGCGGCGAGATCGGCGTGCTGGCCTACAGCTGCGGCTGCGCGATCGTCGACCTCTTCGACGACCGCGGCGCGGTCGGCCCGGCCATCACCGAGCGGAAGGCGCACCTGGGTGCGCTCGGCCGGGCCGCGGTCGACGTGAACTTCCGCTTCTTCGACTTCGGCGACCGGCCGATCGTCACCGACTTCGCACTGGTGCGCGGCGACCCGCCGCCCGGTGCGCTGGCCCACTGGACACTGACGTCGCCGTGGGCCGGCACCCAGCAGCTGTATCTCGTCCGGGGCAACGGAAGCGGAGCTTGACCATGACCGACCTCACCGCGCAGCGCGGCCTGTACGCCGGCCCGGCGCCGATCGTCAGCAAAGACCTCTACGCCGAGGTCCACCGCGGTTCGGCGATCCGCGACCGGGCTTCGCTGCGGCTGGACCCGGGCACGCTGGTGTCGGGCAACACGTACTTCGGGCGTTTCCCGGCCAGCTACTGGCAGCGCTGGACGACCGTCACCGAGGTCTCCGTCGAGCTCGTCGTCACCGGCACCGGCCTGCTGTCGATGGGTGCTTCCGACGTCGAGGGCGAGCCCCGCGTGGTCGCCGCCGAGCAGGTCGCCGACGCCAAGCAGGCGAAGGTGGCGCTGACCGCCAAGCTCGACAAGTTCTACGACGGCGGCGCGCTCTGGCTGGACCTGGAGACCGAGGGCGGCCAGACCCTGCGCGTCGAGCAGGTCCGCTGGACGGTCGAGGCCCCGGAGAAGATCCGCCCGACCGCGGTGACCATCTGCACGATGAACCGCGCCGACGACTGCCTCAAGAACCTCCAGGCCCTCGCCGCCGACGTCTCCTCGCTGGAGACCCTCGACGCGATCTACGTCGCCGACCAGGGCACCGACCTGGTCGAGTCCCGCGACGGGTTCGAGCAGGTCGCCAAGGACCTCGCCGACAAGCTGCACTACATCAAGCAGCCCAACCTCGGCGGCGCCGGCGGCTTCACCCGCGGCCTGTTCGAGGTGGCCGGGCACACCGCCACCGAGCACGCGAACGTGCTGTTCATGGACGACGACGTGCTGCTCGAGCCGGACCTGGTGATCCGGATGACGGCGTTCTCCAACCGCGCCGCCAACCCGATCATCGTCGGCGGCCAGATGCTCAACCTGTTCCACCCCAACCAGCTGCACGTCGGCGCGGAGTACGCCCGGCTCAACACCCTCGAGCCCGGCCAGCCGGTCGAGCACTCCCTCTCCACCGCCGACCTGCTCGGCGTCGACGAGGAGACGCTGAAACCGAACCGCCAGGAGCGCCGCCTCGACGCGGGCTACAACGGCTGGTGGTCGTGCCTGATCCCGTACGAGGTCGTCCAGGCCACCGGGTATCCGCTGCCGTTCTTCTTCCAGTGGGACGACGCGGAGTACTCCTACCGGGCCCGCGCGCACGGCTTCCCGACCGTCACCCTGCCGGGGGCGGGGGTGTGGCACGCGGACTTCCACATGAAGGACTGGGACGAGTGGCACCGGTACTTCAACCTGCGCAACTCGATCATCACCGCGGCGCTGCACTCGCCGTTCAACCTCAACCTGCTCTCGCGGGTCCTGCTCGCGCAGCTGGTGCGGTACCTGCTGGGCATGCAGTACGGCCTGTCGGCGACGTTGATCAAGGCCGTCGAGGACTTCCTGAAGGGCCCGGAGGTCCTGCGGGACGGCGGGGTCGAGGCGATGCAGGAGATCCGCCGCATCCGTGACGCCTACCCCGAGACCAAGCGCTACAAGGCGACCGACGTCCCGGGTATCGCGTCCAACGACATCGGCATCATCAACAGCGCGCCACCGCCGAGCCGGACCCTCGTCGTCCTCCTCAAGCGGATCCTCCACCAGACCACCGGCCGCCACCGGTTCGGTCTGGGCGCGGTGCCGGCCGACGAGGCCCACTGGTGGCACACGTCGCTGTTCTCGACCGTGGTCGTCACCGACGCGAGCCAGGAGGGCGTCCGCGTCCGCTCGTACGACCGCGCCAAGACCCTCGACCTGGCCAAACGCGGCATCCGGATGGTCCAGAGGCTGCGCCGGGAGGGCGCGGCGGTGCAGGAGCGGTACCAGCGCGCCATGCCGGAGCTGACCTCGCGCGAGAACTGGAAGCGCCTCTACGGCCTCTGATCGCCCGCTCATCTGAGCAGTGACCGAAAACTCCGAAGATTCCCCTGGACGCCAGACTGCGCCACAGGCCGGGGAGGCCATAGGGTTTCGGCATGAAGGTCGGCCTGCTCACCCGGGAATACCCGCCGGAGGTCTACGGCGGCGCCGGAGTTCACGTGGAGTTCCTCGCCCGGGAGTTGCGGCCGCTGGTCGACCTCGACGTGCACTGCTGGGGCGCGGACCGCCCCGACGCGACCGGGCACACGGACCCCCACGGTTACCGCCAGCCCGCGTTCACGACCATGGACATCGCCGTGTCCATGGCGAACGCCCTCGAGGGACACGACCTCGCGCACAGCCACACCTGGTACGCGAACCTGGCCGGCCACCTGGCGAAGATGACGCACGGCATCCCGCACGTCGTGACCGCGCACTCGCTCGAGCCGCTGCGCCCGTGGAAGGCCGAACAGCTCGGCGGCGGCTACCGCGTCTCCTCGTGGATCGAGCGCGAGGCCTACGAGGCCGCGGACGCGATCATCGCGGTCAGCGGCGGCATGCGCCGCGACGTCCTCGCCGCGTACCCGGCGGTGCCGCCCGAGCGCGTGCACGTGATCCACAACGGCATCGACACCACGCTGTACCGCCCCGACCCCGCCACCGACGCGCTGGCGAAGCACGGCATCGACCCCGACCGGCCGTACGTGCTGTTCGTCGGCCGGATCACCCGCCAGAAGGGCGTCCCGCACCTGGTGCGCGCGGGCGCGTCGCTCGACCCCGGCGTCCAGCTCGTGCTGTGCGCGGGCGGCGCGGACACCCCCGAGCTCGACGCGGAGTTCCGCGGGCTGGTCGCCGACCTGGAGAAGACCCGCACCGGCGTCCGGTGGATCCCGGAGATGCTGCCGCGGAACGAGGTCGTGCAGCTGCTCACCCACGCCGCGGTGTTCGCGTGCCCGTCGGTCTACGAGCCGCTCGGCATCGTGAACCTGGAGGCGATGGCCTGCGGCACGCCGGTGGTGGCCAGCGACGTCGGCGGCATCCCGGAGGTCGTCGACGACGGCCGCACCGGGCTGCTCGTGCACTACGACGACCAAGACGCGCGGGGGTTCGAGGCGCGCCTGGCCGCAGCGCTGAACGAAGTGGTCGGCTCCCCGGACCGGGCCGCCGAGATGGGTAGCGCCGGCCGCGAGCGCGCGGTCGGCGAGTTCGGCTGGAAGGCGATCGCCGAGCGGACGGTCGCCCTCTACGAAGCGTGCGGGAGGTCGTCGTGAATCTTGGAGCCGACGTGCTGGGCATCGTCCTCGCGGGTGGCGAGGGCAAGCGGCTGATGCCGCTGACCGCCGACCGCGCGAAACCGGCCGTGCCCTTCGGCGGCGTGCACCGCCTGGTCGACTTCGTGCTGTCGAACATGGTGCACGGCGGGTTCCGGCGGCTGTGCGTGCTGACGCAGTACAAGTCGCACTCGCTGGACCGGCACATCTCGACGACGTGGCGCCTGTCGTCGCTGACCGGCGAGTACGTGACGCCGGTGCCGGCGCAGCAGCGGCTGGGCCCGCGCTGGTACCAGGGCAGCGCCGACGCCATCCACCAGAGCCTCAACCTGGTCTACGACGAGGATCCCGAGTACATCGCGGTGTTCGGCGCGGACAACATCTACCGGATGGACCCGCGGCAGATGCTGGAGTCCCACATCTCCTCGGGCGCCGGCGTCACGGTGGCCGGGATCCGGGTGCCGCGGGCGGAGGCGAGCTCGTTCGGCGTCATCCGGACCACCGACGGCCTGATGATCGACGCGTTCATGGAGAAGCCGGACGACCCGCCGGGCCTGCCGGACTCCCCCGAGGAGTCGTACGTGTCGATGGGCAACTACATCTTCACGACGAAGGTGATGCTCGAGGCGCTGCACGCGGACGCGGAGAACGCGGCGTCGCACCACGACATGGGCCGCGACATCATCCCGGCGCTGGTGAAGTCGGGCGAGGCGGCGGTCTACGACTTCAACGGCAACGTGGTGCCCGGCGAGACCGAGCGCGACCACGGCTACTGGCGTGACGTCGGGACGATCGACAGCTACTACGACGCGCACACCGACCTGATCTCGACGCACCCGATCTTCAACCTCTACAACCGGAAGTGGCCGATCCTGGCGCACCCGGGCCAGCGCGCGGCGGCGAAGTTCGTCGAGGGCGGCTCGGCGAACCAGTCGATCGTGAGCAACGGCTGCATCATCTCGGGCGCGCAGGTGGTGGACTCGGTGCTCTCGCCGGACGTGCTGGTGGAGCAGGGCGCGGTGGTGCAGGGGTCGGTGCTGCTGGACGGGGCCCGGGTGGGCCGCGGCGCGGTGGTGCGGCGGGCGATCCTGGACAAGAACGTCGTCGTCCCGCCGGGGGCGCACATCGGGGTGGACCTGGCCCGGGACCGCGGGCACTACCACGTGAGCGAAGGCGGGATCGTGGTGCTGGGCAAGGGAGAACGCGCGATCTGAGCCGGCGGGCCGCCGCGGGCGCGGGTCGCTCGCGGCGGCGGCACGAGGAGTTCAGGCGCCGCGGCGGTCAGGTCGGCAAGTGGCGGCGTGCGGCGCGGCAGATCCGGGCGGCGGCGGTCCTACGTGGACTGCCGGCCTCAGGAGCGGGCGGCCGCCGAGAGGCGTTCGACCACCTGGCGCGGGTCGATGCCCCACCGCTCGGCCAGCTCGGAAATCGTGGCGCCCGCCGCGTACTCCGCGGCGATCATGCTGTTCACGACGCCTGCCACGTTCCACTCCTCGGCCGCCGGTGCGAGTGCACCGGAGATGCTACATGTTCCCTGCGGACGTCGAACAATGTGCCACAGGTCAGCGTGGGAAGCCGCCGCCGGCGATGCCGCACGCGATCGCCGCCGCCAGGAACAGCGTCGCCAGGACCGCCGCCCACACCACACCCATCGCCGCGGCCAGGTACACCTGGGCCGCCGACGCCACCGCGTACGCCACCGCCAGGCCGCGCCACGCCCACCCCTCCCGCCCCCGGTTCCGCCGAACGCTATTCACCGCCCCGTTTTGTCCGGCTCCCCCGGCGGATTGTTCGTATTGGCCCGCGCGCGCGTGGCGCTGAACACGGCGTCGAAGATCGGCGTCGGTTCCCCGTCGTCACGCTTCGGCCGCTCGTCCCCCGGACTGCGCTTTTCCTCTCCCACGCGCCCAGTTTCTGCGACGGCGGCCGATTTCGCGCGGGCAACACCGAAAATCGCCCGGCCGGGGGATCACCCGTGCGACCTCCGTTTTCGGGCGTTTTCCGCCGGGCGGTGAATAAGCGGGCGGCACACGCTGCGGATTTACCGTGAGCTCATTTCCGGCGCGCCGGGAATAACCCGGGGTACCCCGGGGATTGCACCGGGCATGAAAGCAGTCGTCTACCGCCGCCACGGCGGACCCGAGGTGCTGTCGCTGTCGGAGCGGGCCGTCGCGGACCCCGGGCCCGGCGAGGTCCGCGTCCGGATCGTCGTGTCCGCGGTCAACCCGACCGACTGGAAGGCCCGGCTCGGCCGGGGCGCCGAGGCCGGGACCGAAACGCCGGACACCGTGCCCAACCAGGACGGCGCGGGCGTCGTCGACGCGGTGGGCCCGGACGTCACCGGCTTCTCCCCCGGCGACCGCGTGTGGCTGATCCTCGCCGGCACCCACGGACCCGCGGCCGGCACCGCGCAGGAGTACACGGTCCTCCCGGCCGCGCAGGTGGTCCCGCTGCCCGAGGGCGCCGGGTTCGACGAAGGCGCCGGGTTCGGCGTCCCCGGCCTGACCGCGCACCGGGCGCTGACGGTCGCCGAAGACGGACCCGCCCGGCTCGCGCCCGGCGCCCTCGACGGCCGGACGGTGCTGGTCAGCGGCGGGGCCGGCGCGGTCGGCAACGCCACCATCCAGCTCGGCCGCTGGGCCGGCGCCACGGTGATCGCCACGGTCAGCAGCGACGAGAAGGCCGCCCTCGCCCGCGCGGCCGGCGCCCAGCACGTGCTGCGCTACCCCGATCCCGAGCTGGCCGCCCGGATCCGCGAGGTCGCGCCGGACGGCGTCGACCTGGTCGTCGAGGTCGCGGCCGCGGTCAACGCGCAGCTGCACACCGAGGTCCTGCGCCCGCGCGGCACGGTCGCGGTCTACGGCAACGACCGCGGTGGGGCGACCCTCACCCTGGACTTCGGCGCGAACCTGTGGCTCAACACGCGTTACCAGTTCCTCGTGCTCTACACGGTCGGCGCGGACAAGCTCCGCGCCGCCGCGGAAGACGTCACGGCGGCCCTGGCCGACGGTGCCCTGCGGCTCGGCGAGGACCGCGGGGTGCCGGTGCACCGCTTCCCGCTGGAAGAGACCGCGAAGGCGCACATCGCGTCCGAGGAGGGCGCGACCGGGAAGGTGCTGATCGACGTCACCCCGGCGGAGTGACCAGCGCCTGAAGCAGGTCCGGGAGCGTGACGCCGTCGTCGTCGCGGTGCTCGCGCCAGCGGCCGAACAGCTCGCGCACGGCGTCGAGCAACGCCGGTGACAACCCGGCGTCGGCGCAGGTTTCCGCTATCTCGGCCATCTCGCCCTCCCACCGCCACGCCCGCCGCCCGGCGGAGGCGATCCCGTCCGGCGCGCCGAGCGGGGTCGCCGGCAGCACGTCGGCGGCGAGCTCCCGCAGCTCGCCGCCGACGCCGTGGTGCTCGGCCAGCGCGTACGACTGGGCGGCGAGCGCGTAGGTGAGCTTGTTGTAGGCGGCGAAGGCGAGCTTGAGCGCCGACGCGCGGCCGACCGGGCCGGGCAGCACGACGGGCCGCAGGTGCGTGCCCTCGAACAGGCTCGTCAGGCGCGTGACGGCGGCCTCGGGGCCGGACAGGTAGAGCCGGCTGGTCCCGGCCGACCGCGGCGGCGGGCCGACGATCCCGCCGTCGGCGACGGTCGCCGTGCCGTCGAAGAGCTCTTCGATCTCCTCGACGTGGCGCGGGCCGATGGCGTTCGCGTCGAGGTAGACGCCCTCGAACCCGGTGGCGGCCACCTCGCGGGCGACGTCGAGCGCGGCGGCGGGCGGGCAGACGCTGAGCACGACGTCGCACCCGGCCAGCGCGGCGACGTCGGGCACCTCGGTCAGCCCGGCGTCTTCGGCGCGGCGGCGCGTCGCGGGGCCGCGCCCGGCCGAGACCCAGGAAACCGGGGTCCCGGCGCGGGTGAGCACGGCCCCGACGGCGGCGCCCATCGCGCCGGGGTGCAGCAGTCCGACCGGCGTCATGGCGGCTCCTTTCGCGGGAGCCCCCATGATCGCGCAGACCGCGCTAGACGCGCAGGCCGCGGCGCAGGGCGTCGACCTCGTCGGCGAACATCCGGCGCGAGATCGCCGCCGTCTCCACCATGCCCGACCCGTGGAACGTGCCCGGGTAGTGCCGCAGCTCGGTCGCCACGCCGGCGTGCGCGAGGCGTTGCGCGTACGCGATTCCCTCGTCGCGCAACGGGTCGAACTGGCACGTCGTCACGAACGCGGGCGGCAGCCCGGCCAGGTCCTCCGCGCGGGCGGGGGCCGCGTACGGCGAAACGCCCTCGCCGCCCGGTTCCGCGTCGAGGTAGCTGGTCCAGCTGAACACCGCGTTCGGCCGGTTCCACAGCGGCGTGTCGGTGTAGGCCCGCATCGACGGCGTGCCGAGGCGGTCGTCCAGCTCCGGGATGCCGAGGTACTGGAAGCACAGGGCCGGGCCACCGCGGTCGCGCGCCAGCAGCGCCACCGCCGCCGACAGGCCGCCGCCCGCGCTTTCGCCGCCCACGCCGAGGCGGGCCGGGTCGATGCCCAGCTCCGCCGCCTTGGCCTCGACCCATTGCAGGGCCGCGTAGCAGTCCTCGACCGGCGCCGGGAACGGGTGCTCGGGCGCCAGCCGGTAGTCGACCGACACGATCACGACGCCGAGCTCGTCGACCAGCCGCAGCAGCGACGCGTGGAACATGTCCAGGTCGCCGAGGACGAACCCGCCGCCGTGGATGTAGAGCAGGCCGGGCACCGCGCCGGTGCGGTTCGCCGGGGAGTAGACGCGCACCGGGACCTCCGGCGCGTCGGACGGCCCGGGCACGGTCGTGTCGCGGACGTCGACGGGGTTAACCGGCTCGTAGGCCGGCAGGACGTCGCCCAGCTCGCTCATCGAGGAGCGGGCGGCGACCAGGGCGTCGTAGTCGGTCAGGGTCACGCCCGGCAGCATGTCCAGCCAGGGCAGCAGCTCGGGATCGATCGCGTAGGTCATGGGACCGATCTTCGGCCGCCCGGGGCGCTCCCGGCCACCGCCACGCGGCGGGCGTTGCGGGTCCGGACCTCGCCATCCGGCGGCGGGCGCGCCTATCGTGACGGCATGAAGGGGCTGCTGCTGCGGCTGTCCGGGCTCGACGCCGACGCCGAGAACGCCGTGCGGGTGATCGGGTTCTTCGACCGCCTGATCACCGGCCGGGCCGGCCTGGACGCGCTCGTGCGCAGCACGGCCGAGCTCGCCGGCTGCCGCGTCGGCGTCCACGCGCCGGGCCAGGGGATGTCGCTGCGGGCGGACCCGGGCGGGGCCGTCGCGACGCCGGGCACGGCTCCCGCCGGGGCGGCGGTTCGCCGGCTCGACGGCGGCGTCGAGGTGTGGGTGGCCCGCGACGGCGCGGCCCTGCCGCTCGACGACATGCTGCTCGAACGGTTCGCGATCGCCACCGCCGTCCTGCTGGAGCAGAACGGCGTGCCGCGGCCCGAGCTCGGCGACCCGGCGCTCGTCGAGCTGGTGCTGTCCGGCGACGCGGGCACGGCCGAGCGGTCGCGGGCCCTGCACCTGCTCGGCGTCGCGCCGTCGGCCCGGCTGCGCGTGCTGGCGGGCACCGGTGTCGACGGGCTCGTCGGGCGGTCGGCTCAGCTGGGCGGCGTGCGCGCGATCCTGGCCGAGGCGGTCCCGGACCCGTTCCCGGACGGCGGCCGCGCTGGCATCGGACCCGAGCTGCCCGCCCTCGACGCGGCGCGCTCGTGGGCGGCCGCCCGGACGGCGCTGCGGTTCACTTCGGACACCGAGCCGGTGGTGTGGTGGGAGCGGCTGGGCAGCCTCGGCGCGCTCGGTTCGCTTCTCGGCGACCCGGCGCTGGACGACCTGCCGGACGTCCGCGCCCTCGACCGGCTCGCGGCCGAACCCCACGGCGCGGACACGCTCTCGGCGCTCGACGCGTTGTGCGCGACGGGGTCGGCCCGCAAGGCGGCGGCGGTCCTGCACCGCCACCACAGCACGATGCCGGCCCGGCTGGCCCGGGCCGAAGCCGTCCTCGGGTTCGAGGTCGACTCGCCCGCCGGCCGGTTCCGGCTGCACCTCGCGCTGATGCTGAAAAGGTGGCGGGACAACAGCGCCGTCAGCTGACCGTCCTTTGTGGACGGGCGTCGGTCAGCAGGTCCAGCAGCGTCCGCAGCGCGCGGCTCGGCGGCTTCGCGGCCGAGGTGACGACGTTCAGCGGCCAGTCCAGGCCCGCGCCGGACAGCGGCAGCACGACGACGTCCGGATGGGTGGGCGCGGGCATGTCCGGGACGACCGCGACGCCCAGCCCGGCCGCGACGTACCCGGACACGGTGCGCAGGTCGGCGACCTCGACGGTGACGCGCCGCGGCGACCCGAGCGCGTCGAAGGCGCGGTCCAGAGCGACCCGGTTGCCGAAGCCGCGCGGGGTGTCGATGAAGGACTCGCCGGCGAGGTCCGCGAGCCGCACCGCGCGGCGGCCCGCCAGCCGGTGGGTCTCCGGCAGCAGCACCACGAACGGCCGGGTGTCGACGCGCAGGACGTCGAGCCCGGCGAGGTCGGACTCGGGCAGACCCACCACGGCGACGTCGAGCCGGCCTTGGCGGACCTCTTCGGCCAGCCCCGTCGAGCCGGTGAGCGACACCGTGACGTGGATGTCCACCCGCGGGTGCCGCCGGTGGAACGCGCCGAGCAGCCCGGGCAGGTCCACGCCGCCGATCGAGGTGAGCGTGCCGATCCGCAGGCTGCCGCGCAGGCCCTCCGAAGCCTCCTGGACGGTCGCGCGGGCGCGTTCGAACGCCTCGATCGCGCTCTTCGCCTCGGGCAGGAACGCCGCGCCGGCCGCCGACAGCGCGACCCGGCGGGTGGACCGGTCGAACAGCTTGGCGCCGAGCTCGGTCTCCAGGGCGCGGACGGCGGCGGACACGGTCGACTGGACCGCGAACATCCGCTGGGCGGCCCGGGTGAAGCTCAGTTCCTCGGCCACGGCGACGAAGTACTCGAGCTGACGCGTCTCCATTCATCGATCGTAGCGATAACTCTGGCCAGGACTTTTCGTTGGACTTGCTGAGTCGGCGGGGACATCGTGGAGGTCGGAAGATCCCCGGCGTCCTGGAAGGTCCCGATGTCCGTCACCCTCGCCCCCGCCCGGCTCCGGATGAGCCACGGCTGGGGCTTTCGCGTCGTCGCGGTCGCGTTCGCGACGGCGCTCGCGTTCTCCACGGTCCCGACCCCGCTGTACGCGCTTTACCAGCAGCGGGACGGGTTTCCGGCGTTCCTCGTCACCGTCGTCTTCGCCGCGTACGCGGTCGGGGTGATGCTGAGCCTGTACCTGGCCGGGCACGTCAGCGACTGGCTCGGCCGCCGTCGCGTGCTCGTCGCGGGGCTGCTGGCCGAGGCACTCGCGGCCGCGCTGTTCCTGCTGTGGCCGGAGGTCCCCGGCCTGATCGTCGCGCGGCTGGTGAGCGGCGCCGGGATCGGGGTGGTCACGGCGACCGCCACGGCGCACCTGTCCGAGCTGCGCACGCAAGCCCGACCCGGCCTCGCCGCGACGGTGGTCAACGCCGGCGGCCTGGCGCTGGGTCCCCTGGTCGGCGGGCTGTTCGCGCGGTTCGCCGACCAGCCGCTGCACACGCCGTTCGCGGTGTTCCTGGTGGTGCTGCTCGGGGAAGCGGCCGTGGTGAGCCTCGTGCCGGAGACCGTCGAACGCCGCGAAGAGCGCCCGGCGTACCGGCCCCAGCGGCTGTCGCTGCCGGCCGCGGCCCGGTCCGAGTTCGCCGGGGCGGCGATCGGCGCGTTCGCGGCGTTCGCGCTCAGCGGGCTGTTCATGGCCCTCGCCCCGACGCTGCTGGCGCACGAGCTGCACGAGCCGTCCCGCCTGCTCGCCGGGCTGGCGCCGTTCACGATGCTGGGCAGTGCGGCGCTCGCGCAGATCGGGCTGGCGCGCCTGCGCACGCGGTCCCAGCTGCGGGCGGGGTACGCGCTGATGGGCGCCGGACTGGTGTTGCTGGCCCTCGCGGGATCGTTGCCGCTGTTCTTCGCCGCGAGCGCGCTCGCGGGGGCGGGGTTCGGGCTGGGGTTCCGCGCGGCGGTCGGCACGGTCGCGGCCCTGGCCGACGACCTCACCCGCGGCGAGGTCTTGGCGGCGTTGTTCTTGGCTGCGTACGCGGGTTTGGTGCTGCCGGTGCTGCTGATCGGGCTGGCGATGCTGGTGGCGCCCGGGTCGGTGGTGCTGGCCGGGTTCGCGGTGCTGGAGCTGGGTTTGCTCGGCTGGTCGGCCCGCCGCACTCTGGGGCGCGCGTAGCGCCGGGTGCGGGTTCGGGGTGCTTTGTTCGGGTCGCCGGTGCCGTGGGCATCGCACCGGCAGCCGACGCCGCTCGGCCGATCCGCCGCCCGCCCCGCCCGCGGGCATCGCGCCGGCGGGCACCTTGCGCCGGCTGCGCCCAGCCACTGGGCCGCGCTCGCTTCTTCCGCGGGCATTGCAGCGGCAGCCGACCTGCTCGGCCGACCCGCCCCGCCCGCCGGCATCGCACCGGCGGCCACCTTGCGGCCGGCTGTGCCTGGCGCGGGCCGGCCGGTCCACGTCCCACCAGCTGCCCCTTCGCCCAGCCGATCGGCTCCGCCCGCCCCTGCTCCGGGCATAGAGTCGGCGGATGACCGCTGCAGCCGCGCCGCCGATCGTCACCGGGGTGGATGGGTCGGCCGAATCGCTGGACGCCGTCCGGTGGGCCGCGCGGACCGCCTGCCTGCGGGACGCGCCCCTGGAGATCGTGCACGCCCTCGATGTCCCCGCGCTGCTCGCCGGCGGTGTCGTCCCGCCACCCGAGGAAATGGTCGACGCGCTGCGGGCCCGGGGGCGGCGGGCGCTGCGGACCGCGCGGGAACTCGCTGCCGCGCAAGGCGTCGCGGACGTCGTCACCCGGCTCGACCCCGACCGCGCCGCCCAGGCCCTGATCGAAGCTTCGCGCGCGGCGTCGCTGCTCGTCGTCGGCTCCGGCGGGCACGGCAGGCTGACCAGCCTGCTCGCCGGCTCCGTCGCCGCCGCGCTCGGGACACACGCCCGCTGCGACACCGTCGTCGTCCGCGGGGACAGCTGGGACGAGCCCGGCGCGGGCGACCGTCCCATCGTCACCGGCATCGACGGCAGCGAAGCCGGTACGCGGGTGCTCGCGGCGGCCGTCGCCGAAGCGCGCGCCCGCCGCGCTCCCCTGGTCGTCCTGCACGCCTGGGCGGACACCCCGCCGCCGCGGCCGGACCCGCGGTGCGTCGACGACGCCGGGCAGCGGCTGCTCGGCGAGCGGCTCCACGACCACGACACCGGCGACCTGGCCGTCGAGCAGGTCGTCGTCCACGCCCACCCGCGGCGCGAGCTGATCGAGCGCAGCGGGGCCGCCCAGCTGGTCGTCGTCGGCGACCGCGGCCGCGGCGGCTTCCCCGGGCTGCTGCTCGGCTCGACCGGCCAGGCGCTGCTGCACCACGCGGCGTGCCCGGTGCTGCTCGTCCGCACCGCCCGCTGAGCGGAAGCGCGACGGAAGCGGCCCGCGGCAGGATGACGGGGACCGGAAGCGAGGGACAGATGAAGACAGTGGTGCTAGCCGCGACGCTGATCACGGCGTTGGCGGCCCCGGCCCAAGCCCAGGCGGCGACCGTCAAGCAGGTCACGAACACCTGCCGCGCCGGCGACTTCGCCGGGACGTTCACCCTGCGCTACGAGACCTCCGGCGGCTACCACCGCCCGCTCGGCTCGATCACGACCTCCGGGCCGTACATCGGGGACTCGGGCACGCAGACGCTGCGGATCTCCTACACCGACGGGCTCGGCACGCACGCGGTCTACACCCGGACCGGCCCGGCGACGAACGGCGCGCAGAGCCTGCCGTCGGGGCTCGCGATCCCGGCGACGGCGCGGGGCACGGCGGCCACGAAGTTCGACAACGGCACGACGTCCTGCACGGCGACGGTGCCGATCACGTAGCCCGCGGGGTCGGCGCGAACCCCGCCGGCTCGAGGGCGGCCCGGAAGATCGCCCGCGCCGAGGCCGCCAGCACCTCCGCCGCCCGGTCGCGAGCCAGGCCGCCGATGTCGGTCAGCCACACCAGCGACTCGATCCCCGTCGCCGAGCGGATCGCGACCGCCAGGCCGTGCACGTCGACGGCCGGGTGCGTCTCGGCCAGCGGGGCCAGCGCCTCCTCGATCCACCGGATCGCCCGGCCGCCGCGGAGCACCGGCTGGTCCGCGCCCGGCTCCAGCGACAGCCGCAGCTGGGCGCGCAGCTGCGGCTCCCAGCGGACCGTGAACGCGATGAACTCGCGCATCACCAGCTCCAGGCGCGCGGCGGGGTCCGCGGGCGCGCCGGCCGGGAGCAGGCCCGCGTCGTCGTCGATCTGCGGGTACGCCGCCAGCAGCAGGGCGCGCTGGTTCGGGAAGTACCGGTACGCCGTGGTGCGCGAAATCCCGGCCTCCGCCGCGGCGTCCTCGACCGTCGGGGCGGCTCCGCGCGCCAGCAGTTCGTGGGCGGCGGAAACGAGCGCCGCCCGGGTCCGGCCCTTCTGCCGCTGCCTGCCCGTGGACTCATATGGCACTTCCATGCCATCATGGTACTCAAGTCCCACGAAGGAGGGCGCCATGTCCGCCGATCCGGCCGAAACGAACCCCGAGCTCTACCGCGTCGTCCTCGAGAACGACCGGGTGCGGGTCCTCGAATACCGGGACCGGCCCGGCGACCGGACCGCGCCGCACCGGCACCCCGACACCGTGATGATCACGCTCGGCTCGTTCAGCCGCCGCATCGCCGCCGGCGGCCGCGAGGTGCGCGTCGACCTGTCCGCCGGCGAGGCGCGCTGGGTGGCGGCGCAGGAGCACTCCGGCGAGAACATCGGTGACACGCCCAGTCACGCCTTTTTCGTCGAACTCAAGGAGCCCGGTCACGCGGCCGATCAGGGCACCGCCCTGGGCCCCGACACGCGGTGAGCCGGGCCGGTTTCCGCGCCGGAAAACCCTTGCCAGGCAGCGAATCGCGCGTTTCGCCGCCGCTCTCCCGGACAACCGGGGGCCACGTCCGCCCGCGCCCGCACCGGCCGCGTTCGTCGACAGTTCCCCGACGCCGCTTTTCTTTCCTGTCGACGTATCTCGCGCGCCCCGGTTCGCTCCTGTACGCCTGAGCGCGGACGTGTCCGCGGCGGAGGGGCGGGGATGGTCGGGAACACCACCGGCGGGGTGGAACTCGGAGTGCTGGGACCGTTCGAGGTCCGGATCGGCGGCACCCCGCGGGACGTCGGCGGCCCGCGCCTGCGGACCCTGCTGGCACTGCTGGCGGCGGAGGCGGGCCGCGTCGTGAGCGTGCACGCGCTCGGGCACGCGCTGTGGGGCGAGCGGCTGCCCGAGCACGCGGACCGCACGGTCCGGACGTACCTTTCGCGGCTGCGCGGCTCCGTGGACCCGCGGCTGATCCTGACCCGCCCGCCGGGGTACGTGCTGCACGTCGTGCCGGAGGCCCTCGACTCGGCGCGGTTCGAGCAGTTCGCCGCGGAAGGCCGCCGCGCGCTCGCGGCCGGCGATGCCGGCATCGCGCAGAAGCACCTCGGCGCCGCTTTGGCGCTGTGGCGCGGGAACGCGTACGAGGAGTTCGACGACGTCGAAACCCTGAAGGCCGAGGGGATGCGGCTGGACCGGTTGCGCCACAACGCCGTCCAGGACCGGATCGACGCCGACCTCGCGACCGGCGAGGACACCGGGCTGATCGCCGAGCTGGAGGCGCTGACGACCGCTTTCCCCGGCCACGAACGGCTGTGGGCGCAGCTGATGACGGCGCTCTACCGCGCCGGCCGCCAGGGTGACGCGCTGGAGGCGTTCCGCCGGGCCCGGCACGGGCTGATCACCGCGTCGGGGGTGGAGCCGTCGCCGGTGCTGGCGCAGGTGCACCGGCGGGTCCTCGCCCACGACCCGGGGCTGCTCGCGGTCCGGGCCGGAACCATGGCGACCGTCCCGGACGACGCGCTGGCCGCCGGGGAGCACGCCCTGCTGGAGGACGGCGACCTGCGCACCAGCCGCGAGCACTTCGAGACCGCCTACCGCCGCGCCGAACAGGCCGGGGACGCCGACGCGCTCGCCCGCGCGGTGCTCGGCCTCGGCGGGGTGTGGGTGCACGAGCACCGGACGGCCGCCGCGTCGGAACTGCTGCTCGCGCGTCTGCGGTACGCGCTGGAGGAGGTCGATCCGGCGTCGCTGCTCGCCCTCCGGCTGCGGACGCGGCTCGCCGGCGAAGAGGACTACCAGGGCGTGACGCACGACCGGATCCTGGCCGCGGTCGAGCAGACGCGGCGGACCGGCGACCCGGTCGCGCACGCCGAAGCGCTGAGCCTGGCCCACCACTGCCTGCTCGGCCCCGGCCACACGGTCCGGCGGCACGCGCTGGCCACCGAGCTGCTCGGGGTGAGCGGCCGGTCGGGGCGGCGCACCGACCTCGTGATGGGGGTGCTGTGGGACACCGTCGACCTCTTCCTGGCCGGCGACCCGCACGCGCAACGGCGGCTCGGCGAGCTCGACGACCTGCTGGCGGCGCGCAAGCACCTGGCCGCGGGGTTCGTCGCGGACGCGCTGAAGGTCATGCTCGCCATCCGGGCCGGCCGGTTCCGCGAGGCCGAGCAGGGCGCGCAGGCGTGCGCGGAGCTGGGCCAGGCAGCGGGTGACCTGGACGCGCTCGGCTGGTACGGCGCGCAGCTGGTGGCGATCCGGTGGTTCCAGGGCCGGCTGGGCGAGCTGGTGCCGGTGCTGGACGGGCTGATGCACTCCCCCACGCTCAGCGCGATCGACAATTCGTACTACGCGGCGCTCGCGGTTGCGGCGGCCGCGGCGGGCGACCGCCGGACGGCGGCGGGTGCGCTGGCCCGCCTGTGCGGCGACGACCTGGGTGCGTTGCCGCGGTCGAGCACGTGGCTGATTTCGTTGTGCGGGGCGGCGGAAACCGCTTACCTGCTGGAGGACACGGAGACGGCGACGCGGGTGTCCGAGCTGCTGCGCCCGTTCGGCCACCTGCCGGCGATGGCGAGCCTGGCGATCGCGTGCTTCGGGTCGATCCACTACCCGCTGGGCACGACGGCCCTGACGACGGGCGACCTGGACCGCGCGGTGGCCCACCTGCGCGCGGCGGTGCAGCACAACCTGGCGCTGGCGCACTGGCCGGCGGTGGTGTTCTCCCGGCGCCGCCACGCCGAAGCGCTGGTTCGGCGCGGCGGGCCGGGTGACGCGGTGGCGGCGGAGCAGGAGCTGGCGGCGGCCGACGAGGAGTCCCGCACCTTCGGCGACCAGGGCCGGTGATCACGCCGTTCCCGGCGGTGCGAATTCCTCGCGGAAATCACCGCTTCCGTGGTTATCGGTCCCGCGCCCGGGAATGCGCTGGCTTCCGGCCACCGGTTCCGCCCCGGGAACCACCGGCGCCGACGAAGGGGAACCACGCGTGTTCCGTCACACGAAGCTGCTGCAGTTCGAAGCCAAGCCCGAAAAGCCCGACGCCGTCTACGCCCACAAGCTGCAGGAACTGATCGGCGGCGCCTACGGCGAAATGACCGTCACCATGCAGTACCTGTTCCAGGGCTGGAACTGCCGCATCGAAGGCAAGTACAAGGACCTCATCATGGACACCGCGACCGAGGAGATCGGGCATGTGGAAATGCTCGCCACCATGGTCGCCCGCCTGTTGGAAGGCGCCCCCGCCACCGCCACCGCCGAAGCGGTGAAGGACCCGGTGATGGCCGCGGTGATCGGCGGGATGGACCCGCAGCAGGCGATCGTCGCCGGCGGCGGCGCCCTGCCCGCCGACAGCAACGGCACCCCGTGGAACGGCAAGTACATCGTCGCCTCGGGCAACCTGCTCGCCGACTTCCGCGCCAACGCGGCCGCCGAAGCCCAGGGCCGGCTGCAGACCGCGCGGCTGTACAACATGACCGACGACCCCGGCGTCAAGGCGATGCTGAAGTTCAACCTGGCCCGCGACACCGTGCACCAGAAGCAGTGGCTGGCCGCCATCGAAGAGCTGAAGGCCGACGGGCTCGAAGAGGAAATCGCGCCCAACGCCCTCCTCGACGAAGAGGACCAGACGCACAACCACACGATCTGGCACCTGTCCGACGGCCCCGACGGCGCCAAGGGCAGCAGCTGGACCACCGACGCGGGCATCGAGTACCTGATGGACCCCGAGCCCCTCGGCGGCCCCGGCACCGCACCGAAGCCCGACCCCGCGCTCTACGGCACGTACGCCCCGCTGCAGGACGCCAAGGGCACCGCGAAGGGCAAGGCCAAGGCGGTCAAGAAGAAGCTGACGTGACCGGGAGCCCGGCGCGTCCCCAGGGGCGCGCCGGGCCCTTCCTTCTCCAACGCCGCCTCGGTTAGCGCGCTGCTCGAAGCGATGGCCGCGCGGTCGGCGGCATCGCTCCGGCCGGGCAGCCGCGCTCGCGCAAGCGGATGTGGCGACACAGGACCGGCTGGCCGCACGTTTCGTCGAAGCGGGGCAGGCGGCGCAGTCCGCCGGTCCTTTCGCCGGTCAGTGGACGGGGTTCCACCCGTCGCCGCCGGCGAGGTAGTGCTGCGCGGTGAATGTCGCGGCCTGCGCGGCGGTCAGCTGCGGCCGGTCGGTCCCGGTGCCCGCGCCGGGCCCGGTGTTGCGGTACTCGAAGAACCGGGCGTCCTTCCACGAAAAGCCGGACATGTCGGTCCACGGCGTGGCCTTGATCGCCGCCGGCAGGGCCGTCTCGCGGACGACGACCTGCGCGATGGCGTCGACATCCCCGCTCGGGTGCCACGGCCGGCCCAGGTAGAAGCTCGCGTTCGCCGCCGTGCTGACCACCTTGCTGCCGACGATCAGGAAGCCGTACGGGTTGCTCCGGCGGGTGCTGGCCGCGGTCAGGTAGCCGTTCGGGTTCGAACCGCGGTCGAGCGCGGTGATCGTCGCCCGGTCGAACACGGCGGTGGCGCGGCCGAAGAGGAAGTCGACGTCGCCGCTGATCGCGCAGTTCCGGTAGTACTGGCGGCCGATCGCGCCGGTCGCCGCCGTGTCGGCGTAGAGCGTGTCCTGGTGGCCGAGGAACGTGACGTTGTCGAACACCATCCGGTCGCCGGTGGTCTTCACCGCGACGGCCTGGGTCGCGGTGATCTCCGGGTGGGCCGCGCGGTCGAACGAGTTGCGGAAGGTCAGCGCGCTCGCGGTGAAGCCGTTCGCGGCGATCGTCGCGGTCGCGCTGCCCGACGTGCCGTACGTCGAGCCGTCGGGTTTCTTCGTGCCGCTGGCGTTGTCGTAGTCGACGACGACGTCGGCGGCCTCGCCGGTGGTGCCGCGCAGGGTGATCCCGGTCTTGGCCGCGGGGACGGTGAGCACCTCGCGGTAGGTGCCGGGCTTGACCGAGACGGTGCCGCCGGCGGAGACGGCGTCGATCCCGGCCTGGACGGTCGTGTAGTTCCCGGAGCCGTCCTCGGCCACGACGACGTTCGCCGCGGCGGGTGGGGCCGGCGTCGCCCCGGTCAGGATCGAGGCGAGTAGCAGGGTCGTGAACATGGCACCTCCACGGGGAGACGCCGGGGTGCCGGACGGCGGCCGGCACCCCGGACGCTTACTGGTAGGTGATGTTTGCGGTGGTGTACAGGCAGTTCGTAGAGTCCGGCCCGCTGCCGATCTTCGTCGGCTCGCCGCTGGTGACACCCTGGTACTTCTGGCAGGGCTCGATCTTGCGGCTCGAGTCGCCGACGATGGTGATCCGGGTCAGCTTCGCGGTGTCGCCGTAGTTGGTGTTGATGCCGACGAGCGCCTTGCCCGGCGCGGTCGCGGTGACGTTGTCCACGACGACGTTGCGCTTGTACTGCGTCTTGCAGTTGCCGCAGGAGCGGTACAGCTTGCCGAAGTCGTCGACCTGGAAGTTCCGGATGTACATCGTGCCGGGGCCGTTGTGCTGGAACACCTTGTCCGACGCCTTGCGCGCGCCGCCGCCGTCGATGGTCATGGGCTGCGACGCCGACGTGCCCTTGAAGGTCGCGGCGTCCTCGCCGACGTCCTCCCACCACACGTTGAGCAGCGTGCAGGTGCCGAGGCAGTGCACGCCGTCGGCGGCCGGGTTGCCGAGGACGACGTTCTTGAGCGTGGTGCCGTTCGCCAGCTCGAAGATCGGGCCCTGGTCCTCGTCCTGGCCGCCGGTGCCGAGGTCGCCGGTGCCGTAGAACCGCTTGAGGCCGCCGTCGTAGGTGCCGCTGGTGACCTTGATGGTCGCGCCGACGGGCACGCTCGTGCTCGGGTTCGGCCAGGACGCGGCGCCGGCGGCGGTCGCGCCGGCGCCGACGGCCGCCGAGAGCGCGAGGGCGGCGACGACCGCGACCCGGAGCGCCCGGGGAATCGGGGACATGCTCATCACTCCTTGGTTCTTCCCGTTCGGGAAATGGTCCTCCTGAGTGCTGAAAGCGCTTTCTCAGTTTCGGGTCGGACGCTTCCCCGTGCCAATGCCACCCACCGCAGGGGGTCCGCCGTCCCCCGGACGGTCGCCGAATCCGTCGATTTTCAGAAAACGGGACCCGAACCGGCCAGCACGCGCGCCGGGACGGACCACGTCGGGTCGAGCCGGTCCACCAGCGTCGGTGTCCAGCCCACGTCCGGCCCCAGATCGGGGTCGTTCGCCGCGTTGTACTCCGCGAGCAGGTCCACCGGGCGCGGCCACGCCGCACCGGAAGAAACCAGCGTCCCGGTCGCGTGGAACACCGTTCCCTTCCAATAGTGGACCAGCGACCCCAACGGCACCGACGCCGGGATCCGGAAGAAGTTGTTCTCGGCGTAGATCCGCGATTCGACGCCGACGCCGAGCGAATACGTGTACGCGGCCGCGTCCCGCACCACGTACAAGTTGTCGTACACGTGCACCTGCCCGTACCGCACCCGCGGTGCGCGCTGCCCGATGTCGGCGAACAGGTTGTGGTGCACCGTCACGCGCAGCTTGCCGACGTCGTACGTCGGCTTGTCGGTGTTGCCGATCAGCATCGTCTTGTCGTGGTCGTGCAGGCGGTTGTCCGACACCGTCACGAGGTCCGAGCCGTCGACGATGTCCAGCAGTCCGTCGTGGACCTCGAACTTCCGCCCGAAGTACGTGGGCTGCGAGGTGTTCCCGCCGTCGCTGAGCTCGTTGTGGTCGACCCAGACGTGCGTCGCCCCGACGAGGTCGACGTTGTCGTACTCGGAGTTCCAGTTGCCGTCGGCGCCGTCGAGCGGGTCCCACTGGGGGAAGCAGTCGTGCGCGTCGGCGAAGCGCAGGTTCCGCAGGATCACGTTGTCCCCGGTGACGCGCAGGGTCAGCCCGTGCAGGGTGGCGCCGTCGAGGCCGTAGACCGTCGTGTTCGGGCCGACGTCGAGCACGACCTGCGCTGCCTGGTTGGCCTGCGACCGCGCCCGCGCCTCTTCGAGGGGACCCGACGGCTCCACCTTGCCCCAGGTCGCCGGGTCGTACGCCGCAAGGTACGCGGGCAGGCGGTAGCCCGGATCCGCGAAGTCGTCGCAAGACATCGGCCGGTCGGCGGCGTCGACGTTGCCCTCGATCGTGCCGCGGACGTAGACGATCTTCGGCGCGCCCGGGTGTGCCGCCAGCGCGACGGCCAGCTCGGAGCGCTTGGACACCGTGTGGACGTCGCCGGGCGCGGCGGCCGCTCCCCCGGTCGTCCCCGCGCCCCAGCCGTCGTGCGCGCCGAGCACCTCGCGGCCCGGGTCGTGGCCGTGGGCGGCCGCCGGCCCGGCGGTGAGCGTGAGTCCGAGCAGGGCGAGGCACCCCGCGAAAGCCTTCCAGCGCATGTCGGCTCCTTCTACTCGGCCGCCCGGGCCGCGAGCTCGGCCAGCCGGGCGGGATCCGGGTCGCCGTCGAGGACGACGACGTGGTGGGTCAGCGTCAGTTCTCCGCCCGGTTCCAGCAGCCACGGCCGGTGGTAGGTGGCGGCGAAGCTGACCACCGGGAACGGTTCGGCGCGGACGTACCAGGCGGTCGGGAAACCGGGGTTCGCCGGGCTGTCGGCGAACAGCAGCGTCGAGGTCCGCAGGCTTTCGTCGTGGCGGCCGGTGAACGCGAGCCACGGCGCGCGGTGCCCCATCGCGTCGCCGGCCGGCCGTCCGTCGGACGTCCGGACCGTGCCGCCGACGAACGAGCGCGGGCCGCGCCAGAACAGCCCGCCGTACCCGGCGGTTTCGCGGCCCTCGGTCACCGGGCTCCCCCAGCGCAGCTCGCGGCCGCTGGTGTTGCGCAGGCGGCTCGACCACGTGAGGGTCCAGCTGTCCGCCGAGACGTCGCCGAAGCGCAGCGTCCGGTGTTCGGTCAGCCACCGCCGGCCCGCCGCCGTGCTCCACGCCAGCTCGTGCCGCAGTTCGCAGTGCCCGGCCGCGCACACGATGCTTTCCCAGCGGACGTGGCCGACGGTGCCGTTGTTGTCGAGCGGTGTGTACCCGCGGCCGCGCACGTAGGTCCGGCCGCCCCAGAAGTTCTCGCCCGACAGGTGGGCCATGGTGAACTGCAGGCCGTTGTGCCAGGTGTGGTCGTGCGGCCGGACCGCGGTCACGGTCTCGCCCGCGGTGGTCCGCAGCGGGTGCAGGTACGGCTTCGGCGAGTCCCCGGCCGGCGTCGGCGGCGTCACGACGTACTCCGCCAGGACGACGTCGCCGAGGCGGACGCGCACCGCGCCGTCGTCGTCCTCGGCCAGCGCCAGGGTCCCGTTCCCCACCGCCGCGCGGCTCACGCCGGGTCCCCGGTTTCGGCCAGCAGCTCCGCGACCGGCACCGGGCGGCCGGTGTCCAGGGACCGGTTCGCGGCCAGGCCGGTGAGCAGGGCCTGCAGCCCGGCGTCGTGGTCGGCGGCGCAGCCGAGCGCGTCCGGTTCGGCGTCGCCGAGGAGTTCGGCGAGCATCCGCTCGTCCCCGCCGCCGTGCCCCTCGCCGAGCACCCCGTCGAACACGACTTCCGGAGGCTCCCAGTGCCGTTGCACGGTCAGCCGGGCGCGTCCCGGCTCCGGCGCCGGGGCGGCGTCCTTCGCGAACTCGTTCTCCCGGACGTCCAGTTCCAGACGTCCTGCGCTGCCGGAGAACGCGACGCGGTAGCCCTCCCGCGGCGAATACGCGTGCAGGTGGTAGTTCAGGACGACCCCGCCGCGGTGCCGGACGAGCACCGACACGTCGTCTTCGATCGTGACGCCGGGCGCGAACACGTTCTGGTTCCGGTCGTAGCCGTCCTCGTGCCGCGCGTCGAAGTAGAGCGCGTGCAGCCGGGGCGAGGCCTCGAGGTCCAGCGCGAACCGGTCGTCGGGGCGCCCGTTCCCCTCGCCGTAGAAGAACAGGCGGCCGAACGCGAACACCGTCTCCGGGCCGCTGCCGAGCCACCAGTTGACCAGGTCGAAGTGGTGCCCGGACTTGTGCACGAGCAGCCCGCCGGAGTTCGCCTTGGCGCGGTGCCAGCGGCGGAAGTAGTCGGCGCCGTGCGCGGTGTCGAGCAGCCAGCTGAACTCGACCGCGCCGACCTCCCCGATCGTGCCCGCCGCCAGCAGCTCACGCACCCTCCGGTGCACCGGGTTGTACCGGTAGTTGAAGGCGACCCGCACCGAGCGTCCGGTCTCGCGGCGGGCCGCCAGGATGCGCCGCGCGCCGTCGACGTCGGTGGTCATCGGCTTTTCGGTGACGACGTCGCAGCCCGCGTGCAGCGCCGCGACGACGTAGTCCGCGTGCGTGTGGTCGGGCGTGCACACCACGACGACGTCGACGCGTTCTTTCGCCAGCATGGCGGGGAAGTCGTCCGGCCGGTAGCCGGGCACCGCCGTGCCGAGCCAGCCGTTGTGGACGCGCATGCGGGTTTCGTTGGGGTCGCAGAAGGCCGCGAGCTCGGCCCGCGGCGAGCCGGCCAGGGCCCGCGCGAACAGCTGGGCGCGAGAACCCAGCCCGACGATCGCGTACCGGCGCGTCACCATCACGTCTCCTCTCGGGCGGGGGTCCAGGGCAGGGCGAGTTCGGAGAAGAGCGCGAGCCGCTCGGCCGCGGCGTCGACCGCCCGGTCGACGCCCGGCACGACGAACCGGCGCTCCGGCCCGGCGCCGACCGCCCGGGCCTGGGGTAGCCGCCGCGGCTCGGGCGCGTCGCGAACGGCCTCGACCAGTGCGGTGAACGCGCGGGTCGCGGCGAGCGGGGCGAGCAGCGGCACGCCGTCGCGGAGGTGGCCGACGAGGTTTCCCAGCAGGTCTTCGGGCGGTCCCACCGGCACCGGCTCGCCCCCGATGAGGACGACGTCGGTCTTGTAGTGCCACCGGATCCGGCCTTCGGTGCCGTGGACCAGCACGTAGGGCTCGTGGTCGGCTTCGGCGGCCAGCGTCGCGGCCGCGACGACGTCCGGTGCGCCGGCGAAGGAGAGGCGAGCGCACGCCGTGTCGTCCGCCTCGATGTCGCGGGCGCGGTACAGCTCGACGGTGGTCCGCTCGGGCAGCGCGCCGGCCGCGCCGTCGAGCAGCAAGGCGGTCGCGACGGCGTGGGCGAACGGGTTCGTCAGGGCACCGTCCACGACCGCGCGTCCGTCCAACCGGCGCCGGCCCGCCCACGCGGTGCGCGCGAAGTAGCGGTCGCGCCGGATCCACGCGCCCGCGGCGGCGATCCCGGTGACCGTCCCGATCGCCCCGCGGGCCAGCGCGGCCCGGATCACCGGCACCGCGGGCGAGCCGAAGCTCTGGAACCCGACCTGGCAGGCGCGGCCGCGGGCCCGCTCGGTCAGCTCGTCGAACGCCGCCAGGTCGAGCACCGGCGGCTTCTCCACGAGCACGTGGCAGCCCGCGGCGAGCGCGAGGCGGGCCAGGGGCAGGTGCGTGTGCGGCGGGGTGGCGATCACGGCGATGTCCGCCGGCACGCGGGCCAGCAGCTCGGCCGGGTCGTGGGTGAACACCGGCACCAGCTCGGCGGCCGCGTCCGGCGGTTCGCGGACGTCGCACGCGCCGGCCAGGACGATCTCGCCCCGGTCGTGCAGCGTCCGGGCCCGGCGCAGGTGCGTGCGCGCGTAGCCGGCCGTGCCGAAGACGACGACCCTGGGGGTCATCGGCGGCGACCCGTCGCCACCGCGGCCAGGGCCAGGGGTCCGGCCACGACCAGCGCGAGGATCGGCAGCATCCACACGAGCACCACCGCGAGGCCGGCTGCCCCGGCCAGGAGCAAGGCGTTCCCCGGCGCCGCCACGGCCCCGCGAGCGGCCGTCACAACCGCACGACGCCAGGGCAGCTCCCCGGTCGCGACGACCTCGCACGTCCGCACCGCGACGACGACGCCCGCGGCGGCCAGCACCCACAACGCCGGTCCGAGCACCCCGGCGCCCGGCATCGACCGCACGACTTCGAGGTCCACCGCGAACAACAGCACCGCCAGCAGACCCAGCCCGCCGAAGGCGAGCCCGCCCCGGGCGTTCGTCCGGAAGTCCGCCCAGTAGGTCGTCCACAGTGGACTTCCGATGCCGTGTCGCGTCCGGTCCAGGGCCCGGCAGCCCGCCGCGAACGCCGGCGCCGCGGTCACCACCGGCACCGACGCGAGCGCGACGAGCAGGCCGGTCAGCAGGCAGTCCGAGAAGTCCTCCAGCCCGGTCCGCCACTGGGTGGTGCGCATCGTCGTCACCCCTTCAGGCCGCTGGTGCTGACGCCTTCGACCAGCAGGCGCTGGAAGGCGAGGAAGAACAGGACGATCGGCACGAGCGCGAGCGCCGACATGGCGAACATCGCGCCGAAGTTCGACTCGCTGCTGGTGTCGACGAACAGCCGCAGGCCCAGAGGCACGGTGAACTTCTCCGTGTCGTTCAGGTAGACCATTTGCGTGAAGAAGTCGTTCCACGTCCAGATGAAGGTGAAGATCGACGTCGTGACGAGTGCCGGTTTCGACAGCGGCAGCACGACGTGCCAGAACGTCCGGTAGACCGAGCAGCCGTCGATCGTGGCGGCTTCGTCGAGCTCGCGCGGGATCCCGCGCATGAACTGGACGATCAGGAACACGAAGAACGCCTCGGTGGCCAGCAGCTTCGGCAGGATCAGCGGGACGAAGGTGTTGACCAGGCCGGCTTGCTGGAAGATCACGTACTGCGGGATGAGCGTGACGTGGTAGGGCAGCATCAGCGTCGTGATCATGAACGCGAACAGCGCGCCGCGGAACCGGAACTTCAGCCGCGCGAAGGCGAACGCGGCCAGCGAGCACGACAGGACGTTCGCGAGCACCGACAGGCCGGCGACGAGCACGGAGTTGAGGAAGAAGCGGCCGAACCCGACGTCCGCCGCGCCTTCCCAGCCCTTCGTGTAGCCGTCGAAGACGAACCGGGTGGGCAGCAGCGAGAGCCGCGAGAGGATCTCGTCCGGCGGCTTGACCGACGCGAACGCCAGCCACACCAGCGGGTAGAGCACCACGGCGACGATCACCAGGCACAGCACGTGCCACCCGAACGAGCGGGCCGTGCGCGGCAGCGCGGTCATGAGCGCTCCCCGGCGTCGTCGTAGAACACCCACAGCTTCGCGGTCCGGAACACGATCGCCGTGACGATCGCGATCACCGCCAGCAGCACCCACGCCATCGCGGACGCGTAACCCATGTGGAAGTCCTGGAACCCGACCTCGTACAGGTAGAGCGTGTAGAACAGGTCCGCGTCGGCCGGGCCGCCGCGGCCGCCGCCGATCACGAACGCCGGGGTGAACGCCTGGAACGCGTGGATGGCCTCCATCACCAGGTTGAAGAAGATCACCGGCGAGAGCATGGGCAGCGTGATGTGCCGGAACCGGCGGACCGCGCCGGCGCCGTCGATCGCGGCCGCCTCGTGCAGCTCCGCCGGGATCTGCTTGAGCCCGGCCAGGAAGATGACCATCGGCGCGCCGAACTGCCAGACCCCGAGCAGCACGATCGAGGCGAGGCTGAACCGCGGGTCGTCGACCCAGCTGGGGGTGTGCCAGCCGACGGAGGCCAGGACCTCGTTCACCGGGCCGCCGCCCATGAACAGCGCCCGCCACACCAGCGCCGCGGCGACGCTCGCGCCGAGCAGCGACGGCGCGTAGAAGGCGGCGCGGTAGAAGCCGCCTCCTCCGCCCCGGCGGGTGTTGAGCAGCATGGCCACCAGCAGCGAGACCGTGAGCTTCAGCGGCACCGAGACCAGGACGTAGATCACGGTGACCTTCACCGACTGCAGGTAGCGGTCGTCGTCGGTGAACATGTGCGCGAAGTTGCCGAAGCCGACCCACTTCGGCGAGGTGAACAGGTCGTAGTCGGTGAAGGACAGGTAGAGCGAGACGACCATCGGGCCGACGGTCAGCGCCACCGCGCCGAGCAGCCAGGGCGTCAGGAACGCGAAGGCCTCCGGCTGGGTGCGGCGGCGGCGCCCCGCTGGCCGTACGCGCGCGGCCACCTCCGTGGCGACCGGCGGGTCCGGGGTGCGCACGGTCGTCATCGGCTAGCCCAGCGCCTTCTCGGCTTCGGACAGGAACCGGTTCACCGCGTCGTCGATGCCCAGCCGGCCGAACGCGACCTCTTCGTAGGTGCGCTGCAGCAGCTTCTGGATCGAGCCGGCGCCCTTGGGCGGGACCGGCGGGGCGGCCCCGAGCTTCGGCTCGAGCGCGGCTTCGTAGTCGTAGAGCGTCTTGTCGGCGCCTTTCGCGGACGTCGCGAGCTGGGCGCGGACCTTGAGGTTCGGCGCGAGGCCGCGGTCGGTGCCGACGATCTTGCCCACTTCGGGGTCGTTGACCAGGAAGTCGACGAGCTTCGCGGCCGCCTCCTGCTGCTGGCTGCGCGCCGACACCGACAGGAACATCGACGGCCGCCGGTACTGCCCGAGGTCGCCGCCCGCGGCGGCGGGGTACGGCGCCACGTTCAGCGGCTTGCCGTTCGCCTTCCGGTAGGCGGGCAGGAGGTTGTCGTAGGCGAACTCGGAGCTCGTCTGCTTCTTGCCGAGCGGCGACTGCTCGGGCGAGGTGTTGTAGGACGCCGTGACGTCGGCCGGGGACGCGCCCTTGCTGTCCCGGAACTCGCCCGCGAGCTGCCAGTAGCGGCGCAGGTCGTCGGCGGCGAAGCCGAGCTTGCCCTCCGGGGTGTAGAACTGCTTGCCCTGCTGGCGCAGCCAGATCTCCAGGGTCGTGTCGAGGATGCCGAAGTCGGTCGTGCCGCGGGCGCCGCCGGCGGCGCTCACCTTCCGCGTCGCGTCGGCGTACTGGTCCCAGGTGAGGCCCTTCGCCGGGTCCGCACCCACCGCGGTGAACGCGGCGGGGTCGTAGAGCATCGCCGGGGTGTTCTGCGCCCACGGCACGGCGTACCGCTTGCCCTGGTAGACGCCGGTCGCGGCCAGCTCGGGGTTGATGTCGGCCAGCGAGACCGCCTTCCCGGCGCCCTGGTTCAGGTCGGCCAGCACGCCGCGGCCGCCGTACTCGGCCAGGTAGCGCGTGTCGACGTTGAGGACGTCCGGCGGCTTCCCGCCCGCCGTCTGCGTCGCCAGCTTCTCCCAATAGGCCGCGTACGCCGAGAACGACGTCTGCACCTTGATCTTCGGGTTCTTCTGCTGGAACAGCTCGACGGCCTTCTTGGTCAGGTTCGCGCGGCCGTCACTCCCCCACCAGACGAAGGTGATCGTCACGTCGCCGCCGCCCCCGGAGTCCGAGCCGCACGCGGCCACCCCGGTCAGCAGCAGCGGTACCACCGCGGCCAGCGCGACGAGGGTCCGCCGCTGTCTTGTCCGACGCATCGAGGTCTCCGTTCTCAGCCGGTCAGCACTTTTCTGAAAACGCTGTCAGCGCGCTCACGGTAGGCAGTGCGCGCCGCGCGTGTCAACGGCCGAAGAGGCGCAATAACCCTTGTGCAGCAATGCCTTTCCCGCAAAATGGGCAGCTTGAGAAAGCGCTTACAGCACCCCGGTGGACGCGGGAGCCGCCGGCGCGGGACGCACCGGGATCCGCTACCCGGTGCGTTCGGCACCCGGGCGGACGGCGTTCGCCCACGGGACACCGATTTCGGAGAACAGCGCGAGCCGGTCCGCCGCGACGGCGACCTCCTCGCCGATCCCCCGGACCACCGGGTGCCGGCTCCCGCCCTCACCCGCCGTGCGGATCCAGCCCGCCGGGATCCGCGCCGGCGAGGGCGCGTCCCGCACCGCCTCCACCACCGACGCGAACGCGCGGGTGGCCGGCAGCGGCGCGAGCAGCGGCACCCCCGCCGGGTCGCGGTGGTGGGCGACCAGGTTGCGCAGCAGGTCCACCGGTTCGCCGAGGTGGACGCGCTCGTCGTCCAGCTCCAGCCGGTGGCTCTTGTACCAGAACTTCGCGCGCCCCTTCTTGCCGTGCACCACGACGTAGGGCTCGTGGTCCTGCTCGGCGCACAGCGACGCCGCGACGACGATCTCGGGACCGCGGTCGAAGCGGATGCGCAGGCACGCCGTGTCGTCGGCTTCGATGTCCCGGGTTCCGTACAGCTCCAGGGCGATCTCCGCCGGGTCGCGCCCGCCGACCCCGCCGACGAGCAGCGCGGTGGCGACCGCGTGGGAGAACGGGTTGGTCAGCGCGCCGTCGACGACGGCTTCGCCGTCCAGCCACCGGCGGCCCGCCCAGGGGTTGCGGCGGTAGTAGGCGTCGGTGCGGATCCAGGCCCCGGCCGCGCCGACGCCGGCGATCTCACCGAGCCGGCCGGCCGCGATCGCCGCCCGCAGCACCGGCAGCGCCGGCGACCCGAAGCTCTGGAACCCGGTCTGGCACGCCGATCCGTTCTCCGCGGCCAGCCGCGACAGCGTCCGGAACCCGGCGAGGTCGAGCACCGGCGGGGTTTCCAGCAGCAGGTCGCCGCCCGCCCGCAGGACCGCGCCGCCGACCCGGACGTGCGCGTGCGGCGGCGTCGCGACCACGGTGATGTCGGGACGGCAGCGGCGGAGCAGGTCGTCGACCCCGACGTGGGCGGTGCCGCCCTCGGGCAGAAGGGCGATCGCGGCGGCCGACGGCACCCGGATGTCCGCCATGCCGGCGAACCGGACGAGTCCTTCGTCGTGCAGGATGCGCGCGCGGTGCAGGTAGCTGAACGCGTAGCCGGACGTGCCGACCACGGCCAGCTTCGGCGGGTCCGCGACGGTGCGGCGCCTGCTCCCCGACATGGGTCTCCGATCGGCGCGGCCGGGTCCGGCCGGGCGGGAACTGACGAATGGGCAGTTCGGGAGAAACTTCCGGAGGTCACGGTAGGGCGTTCGCGACAAGTGTGTCAATATCCGGGACACGCCCCTCGAATTCGTCGAAAACCGGGTACTCCGAACGGCGGTGGCCGGTTCGAGTAAGCGCTTACTCGAACCGGCCGGGCCGGTCAGATCCGGCCGGTGCCCGCCCCCGCGGTCACCGTCGCCTTGACCGTCGAAGTCGGCTCCAGCGTGAAGGAATACGGCGCGGTCGTCATGCTCCCGGTGCGGGTGATCTTGTTCGTGCAGCCGCCGAAGGAGTTGCCCGACTCGTTCAGGTAGCCGTCGACATCGCTGTCACCGGTCGTTTCCAGGCACACCTTCGTCGATTCGAAGACGTTGTTCTGGGCGAGGAACTGCGCGTTCATCCGCGAATGCACGGCGGAATCGGCGACCGAGTGGAAATAGTTGTCGTAGGCGTGCCCGGTGCCGAACCGCAGGCTGGGCAGCCGCGAGTTGACGTTCTCGAACCAGTTGTGGCTGTAGGTGACGTGCAGCTTGCCGGTGTCCTCGGCCGCGTTGCTGTCGCTGTGCCCGACGAGGGAGACCTTGTAGTGGTCGTGGAACTTGTTCCACGACACCGTGATCCCGTCGGCGCCGTGGGTGATGTCGAGCAGGCCGTCGTAGTAGTCCTTGCCGTGGTCGAGGTCCGACGAGAGGTCGTTGTGGTCGATCCACACGCGGGTCGCGCCCCGCTGGATCTGGATCGCATCGGTGCCGACGGCCTTCGAAATGGCCAGGTTGCGGATGATCACGTTCGACGACTTGTCCACGGCGAGGCCGCCGCCGGTGAAGCCGGACGCGGACCCGACGCCGAGGATCGTCTTGTTCGACCCGATCTTCACCAGCGTCTTGTTCGCCAGCGTGATCTTCCCGCTCACCCGCACGGTGCGGGCCGTGGAATCGGCGACGGCGCTGGTGAACGCCGACGCCGTCGTGACGGTGACGGTCTCACCGCCCGCGCCGCCGGTCGTGCCGGCGCCGAAGCCGATCGGCGAGTTCTCATAAGCGTGCGCGACCCCGGTGGGGACGGCGACGGCCATCGCGGCGGCGACGGCGGCGGTTCCGAAAACGCGCAGGGACTTCCTGGTCATCAGGCACCTCGAAAGGGGGTGGGGACCCGCGCCCCGGGAGCGGGGAACACGGCGGAGTCTCCGTTCTACGATTTGCAGCAAAAGCCGGTCAACGATTTGCAGGGTTTTCATCGCAAGCCCAGCCGAATGGCCCTGCGGTGGCCGGATCCCCGCTGCCGCAAAGCGATCCGTTGTTGACAACGCTGCCGGGCGTTTCCATGATGTGGCAGGAGCCTGCCGAGGAGTAGCCGTGAGCGTGACCATTCACGACGTCGCCCGCCGGGCCAACGTGTCGATCTCGACCGTGTCGCGCGCGTTCACGTCCCCGGGCCTGGTCCGCCACCAGACCCGCAGCCGGGTGCTGGCGGCGGCGAGCGAGCTCGGCTACCACGCCGTCGGCACCCCCCAGCCGGTCGCGCGCACCGGGCACATCGGGATCGTGGTGTCGGACCTCGGCAACCCGTTCTTCACCGGCGTGCTCGACGGCGTCCAGGCCCGCGCGCGCCAGGACGACGTCGCCGTGCTGTTCGCCAGCAGCGACCAGGACCCGGCGACCGAGCAGAACCTGGTCCGCCGGATGGCCCGGCAGGTCGACGGCGTGGTGCTGGGCAGCCCGAGCATGACCGACGACCAGCTGCGCGCGCTCGCCGGCCAGACGACGCTGGTGCTGCTCAACCGCGAGGTGCCGGGGATCCCGTCGATCGTGATGGACGCGGCGGACGGGATGCGGCAGGCGATCGAGCACCTGGCCGCCCTGGGGCACCGCCGCTGCGCCTACCTCGGCGGGCCCCGCGCGTCGTGGGCGAACCGCGCCCGCCGCCGGGGTCTCGCGGAAGCGGCCGAGCGGCACGGCACGGAGGTGGTCGAGTTCGGCCCGTTCCCGCCGGTGTTCGAGGGCGGCCTGCAGGGCGCGGACCTGGCCCTGGCGGCCGACGTGACGGCGATCGTCGCCTACAACGACCTGGTCGCCTTCGGCGCCCTCGCGCGGCTGAACGCCCGCGGTGTCCCGGTTCCGGACGAGATCAGCCTGGTCGGCTTCGACGACCTCGTGTTCGCGGCGATCTCGGCACCCCCGCTGACGACGATCGCGATGCCGACGGAGGCGGCGGGCCGCGCGGCGGTCACGATCCTGCTCGACCTCCTGGACGGCGAGGCGGACGAGCGCGCGAACCAGGTGCTCGACACGTACTTGATCGTCCGCGCGACCACGGCCCCGCCGGCGGGCTAGCTGTATTGCCGGTAGCCCGGCTCGGCCTTCGGTTTCGATGCGATATTGCCGACTGTAGGCCCACTCCTCCGGCAGCGTCCGGTTGAACCGCTCGACCTTTCCGTTGGTCTGGGACCGGTAAGGCCGAGTGCGTTTACGGGCGATGCTCACGTCGTGCAGCGTGTCGCGCCAGAGAAGTGAGCGGTAGCAAGATCCGTTGTCGGTCAGGACCCGGGCGACGGTGGTTCCGTGGTCGGTGAAGAAGTGCGGCGTGTTCGTAGCGGCGGACAGGCCGGCCCGTCGCTCGATCGAGGTAGGCGACCCATCGGACGGCGGTGGAGACCGACACCTGGAACCGTTCCGCAGCTCGCCGCAACGGCCGGCCCCCGTCGACGACACAGCAGGCCAGGCGCAGCCTGCCGGTCGGGGTCAGGGGTGCGTTGGCGTGGATCACGAGGGCCTCCGTTGCTTGGCGTAGACGTCGCAATCCACACCGAACCCGGAGGCCCTCCCACATACCAAGATCATCCGGCCACATGTCGCATCGATCGCAACCCCCGGTCAGAACAGCTAGCCCTCGAGGACGTGCCGCTCCAGGAACGGGTTGCGGAACTTGCCCGCCGGGTCCAGTTTCCCGGCCAGCGCCCGGAACTCCGCCAGCCGCGGGTACTCCGCGGTGACCGCGTGGAAGAGCTTTCCCCAGTGCGGCCGGGCCCCGAACGGCGCCAGCCGCTCTTCCAGCACCGGCAGCACCGCCTCGACGTCGGCCTGCCGCGGCTGCCACGTGAAGTGCAGCGCCACGCGGTCGCCGCCGTGGCACGGGCTCAGCCACAGCTCGTCACCCGCGATCGCGCGGATCTCCGACACCAGCAGCACCGGCGCCAGCAGCTCGCCGAGCTCGCGGACCGCCCCGATCGCGGCCACGGCGTCTTCGTAGGGCACGAAGTACTCCGACTGCAGCTCGTCCCCGACGCTCGGGGTGAACGCCAGCGCGAAGTGCGGCAGCCGCTCGTGCCACGGGCCCGGCACCCCGAGCTGCGGCGTGCAGTTGTCCGCCGGGATCCCGGCCGCGTGCGCCGGGTGGCGGGGGCCGTCGGCCGGGACCGCGCCGAACAGGCCGGACCGCGCGGTGAACGCGTCCACGCGGCTCTTGACCCACACCTGGTCGATCGTGTCGTTCACCCAGTTCGTGAACAGGCTGACGCTGTAGCCGGCGTCCTCGATCTCGTCGAAGTGCCGCGCGGCGGCGTCCCAGGGCAGGGCGTCGAAAACGTCCTGGCGGACGTCGAACGCGGGCACGACGTCCAGCGTCAGCCGCGTGACGACGCCGAACGCGCCCAGCCCGACGACCACCCCGGCGAACTCCGGGTCGGCCCGGGTGAACGTCCGCAGCTCGCCGTCCGCGGTGACCAGTTCGACCGCCGAGACGGCCGCGGCGAGCCCGGGCTGACGCCGGCCCGAACCGTGGGTCCCGGTCGCGACGCTGCCGGCCACCGTGATGTGCGGCAGCGACGCGAGGTTCGGCAGCGCGAACCCCGCCGCGTGCAGCTGTCCGGCGAAGTCGCCGTAACGCGCGGAGCCGCCGACGGTCACGCTCCCGTCGTGGAACTCGAGCGGGACGTCGAGCGCGCGCAGGTCCAGCAGGACGCCGCCGGGCGAGTCCGCGATGTCGTTGAAGCAGTGCCGGCTGCCCAGCGCCTTGACGCGCGACGCGCCGGCGACGGCCGCCCGCACCTCGTCGACCGTGCGCGGGGCCACGACCGCGTCCGCGGTGTAGGCGTGGTTGCCCGCCCAGTTCGACTCGCCCAATGTCCCTCCACAGTGCCGGATCCCCAGTGCCGGATCCCCACCTGGAGACCCTACGCGGCCGCCTCCCGCCAGAAGTCGCGCATCCACTCCGGCGGCACCGGGCTGTCCGCGCCGACCTGGGTCAGCAGCACCGCGACCGTGTCGGTCGAGGGGACGATGTGGGCGGTCGTGCCGGTGCCGCCGACCCAGCCGTAGCGGCCGGGCACCGTCCACGGCTCGACGGCGGCGACGTCCACCGCGCCGCCCATCCCCCAGCCCTGGCCCTCCAGGAACAGCGCGCCGATCTCGCGCTGCGCCGCGGTGGTGTGGTCGGTCGTCAGCGCGCGGACCGACTCGGGGCTGAGCACGCGCCGGCCGTCCGCGGCGGCGCCGGAAGCGAGGAGCATCCGGCCGAAGGCCACCCAGTCCCCCGCCGTCCCGGCCAGGCCGCCGCTGCCGAGCGGCAACGCCGGCATCGTGCTCCACTGGCCGTCCGGCGGATCGGCGAGGACGAGCCCGTCGGCGGTCTTCTTGTAGAAGGTGGTGAACCGGTCGCGCCGGTCCGGGCCGACGACGAACCCGGTGTCCGCCATGCCCAGCGGCGCGAAGATCCGCTCCTCGAGCAGCTCCGGCAGCGACCGGCCGGACGCGCGGGCCGCGAGCACGCCCTGGATCGTCGAACACGTGTCGTACAGCCACGCCTCCCCCGGCTGGAAGGCGAGCGGCACCTCGGCCAGCCGCGCGAGCCAGACGTCCGGCGACGGGAAGCTCTGCACCTCCCGGCCGTCACCCTGCACGGGGAACAGCGCTTGCACCGCGGGGAGCGTGAAGTCCGAGGCGAAGCCCCAGCCGGCCTGGCCGGTGAGGACGTCGAACACGGTGATCGGCCGCCGCGCCGGGACGACGTCGTCGACCGGGCTCGACGGCGTGCGCACCACCCTCGGGTCCGCCAGCTCGGGCAGCCACCGCGCGATCGGGTCGGCGAAGGCCAGCGTGCCGTCGTCGACCAGGGTGAGGACCGCGGCGGCGGTGATCGGCTTGGTGATCGACGCGATCCGGAACAGCGAGTCCGCGGTCATCGGCCGGCTGCCTTCGACGTCGGCCGCGCCGACCGCCACGACTTCGCGGTCTCCGCCCCGGTCGACGACGGCCACCGCACCGGGCAGCGCGCCGGCGTCGACGTGGCGTTGCAGGGTTTCGCGCAGGCTCATGATCCTCCCCGGGTCCGTGGCCGCACGATAGTCAGCGGGCGGGGATGATCGCCTGGTGGGTGCCGCCGAGGCCGTGCGGGCTGAGCAGCCGGCCCATCCGCTTCGGCATCCGCAAGGTGATCGCCCGGTCCAGCACCCGGGCCCCCGGGGCCACCGCCGCGAGCCGCTGCTCGTAGGCCGTGCAGCCGGCCGGTTCCCGCAGCCACGCCGACACCACCAGGTTGCCCTCGCCCACCACCGCGGCCGAGAGCCGGGTCTCGGGCAGCTGCGCGATCGCGGTGCCGGCGCGGTCCAGGTCGGCGGCCGCGAGGTCGAGGCGGTAGCCGGCGATCACCGGCCAGCCCGCCGGGACGTGCGCGAGGTCGCAGCGGAAGTCGAGCTCGTGGTTGCGCAGCATCCGCGCCAGCGTGCGGCGCACCGCGGACTCGCTCATCCGGCAGTCGCGGGCCAGCTCGGCGTAGCTGCGCCGGCCGTCCTCGCCGAGGGACTCGACCAGCGCGCGCACGTCCCGGTCGTCCCACTGCTGCGGGACGACCAGCCGGGCCTGCACCGCCGTCTCGTCGAGCACCGCCCGCTGTTCCGGGGCCAGCGCGTTCACCAGCCAGCCACTGCCTTCGCGGTACACGCGCGTCGCGACGGCGAACCGGACCTCGCGCACCCCGGGCAGCCCGCCGATCCGGCCGGTCACCAAGCCGTCCAGCGCGTCGAGGTCGCGCGCGGCCAGCGAGAGGAACAGCGAAAACCGGCTGGTCGTGCGCTCGACGCTGAACACCGACGGCCAGCCGCACAGCTCGCGGGTCAGCTCGGTCAGCGCGTCCGGGCGGCAGGCCAGGTCGACGTAGCCGACCGTGGTCGTCGGGGCTGTCGCGTACGCGGTGAGCCAGGCCAGCCCGGCCGCCTGCAGCCGGTCCCAGCGGCGCGCGGCCGTCGTCGCGTCGGTGCCGACGGCGGCGGCGATCCGCGTCCACGGCGCCCGCGGGTCGCGCTGCAGCGCCTCGACCAGCGCGAGGTCCGACCCGGTCAGCCGCGCCGGTTCCGGCTGGGCCGCCGTGGGAACGGGCATGGCGCATTGTGCCCTGGTCATGATCACCTGCCAAGGGGCCGCCGGGCGTCCCGGCGGCCCCGCCGTCCTACTGACGCCGCAGCCGCGGCACCACGACCGCCCCGGCCACCAGCACCAGGACGCCGCTGAGCACGAACGGCAGCAGGGGCAGCCCGCCGGAGTCCGCGGCCGGCACCGCGCGCTCGCGGCCGCCGTAGCCGCCGCCCGCGCCGTCGCGGTCGTAGGCCGAGCCCGGCAGCTTGTCCGCGTACCGCTGGTGCAGCTGGGCGCGGTAGTCGGCGAGCGCCAGCTTCGTGCCCGCGGCGAGGCCGGTGACCGAGCCGTCGAGCACCGTCACGGCGTCGCCGCGTACCGCGTACCAGGCGTTGACCTGCGGTTCGTGCAGCAGGTAACCACCGGCCGCGGCTGCGGCGTACTTCCGTTCGTAGTCACCGGAAGCGACGTTGACGACGGTCCAGGCCGCGCCCTGCCGCTCGGCCCAGACCGTCGCCGTCGTGCCGTCGCCGGTGCGCGCGGGCACGGCGACGTAGGCCAGCGCGGCCGGGACGTCCGAAGTCCCGGAGACGAACCCCGCCGTCGGTTCGTAGACCGGGACCTGCGTGCGCGGGTCGGCGTTCGCGCTGTTCGCCGCGGCCGCCGCACGGGCGCCGGGGAACTTCGTCTCCGCCAGCCGGTCGAGGGTCTGCTTGCCGCCGGTGACCTGCCCGATCGCGGCGGTGTCGGCCGCGCTCGGGGTGCCGGCGGGCCCGGTCGCCGCGCCGGCGGCGCCGGCCGTGGTGAGCATCGCGGCGCCGGCCAGCACGGCCGCGCCCATCGCGTTCTTCAGCACGCTCATCCCTCGATCCCGTAAAGCGTGTGCGTCCACTGGAACTGGGTGTTCGAGCGGTAGGTGTCGTAGTTCATCGAGTTGTAGCGGCTGTTGTTCGGCCACGGGTCCCCGTATTCGACGCGGGTGGCGCCGTTGGCGTTGTCGTACCCGTAGAGGACGTGCATGTGCCCGCCGCCGGAGCGCCAGCCGATGCGGGTGCCGATCGGCTGTCCCGCGTCGATCTGGTTCTTGATGGTGGTGAAGGAAAGGACCTGCCCGTTCGAGTTGTACGACCCGACGTTCGGGAAACCGAGCCAGCGGAACACCCGCTGCTGGTCGGACAGATAACCCTGGTTGTTGGCGCAGTCGCTGCCCGACTCGTTGTGGGCGACCTGGCAGAACCGGGTCTGGGAAAGCGAATAGCCCCAGTAGTCGGCGATGGTGTTGCCGCTGGCGTCCCAGCACCACTGGTCCTTCTGCTGGGCCTGCATGGTGATACCGAGATCGGTTCGCGCGGCGGCCGCGGTGGCCGGCGCCTGCAGTGCGACGACGGCCACCGCGGCCGAAATCGCCGCGAGTCCACGTAGGACTCCTGAAGTGGTTTTCACGAAGTGGTCCTCCAGCCGGTGGGGATTCGACCTGGTGGCAGGGAATACTCCGCGCACCGCGGTGCGCCCGGTACCTACTAAGGGAGGATCACGTTGGGAGGGAACGGGTTCCGGCGGATCCCGGCATTTCCCGGGTGCCGGATTCCGGCATCGGCTCCGGCCCGCCGGGCGGATTCCGGCGGGCCGGGACGCCGTAGGTCAGCTCACGGTCGTCGTACCGAGGGTGGCGTCCTGGCCGGGCGGGTCGAGCGTCAGCGCGACGTCGAACTCGCCGAGGCTGCTGTCGGTGGCGACGTGGGTGGTCGCCGCGGCGTCGACGCTGCTGGTCGCCTCCCCGGCCGGGGTGCCGGCGGGGACGGTGAAGTCGACCTGCCCCTGGGCGGTGAACTTGAGGCTGCCTTCGGCCGGGACGGGCGTCTCCGGGATGGGCAGCTCGATCGGGATGGCGACCGACTGACCGGCGATCGCGACGTTCACCTGGGACTTGATGGTGCCCGAGACCTTCGTGGCGCCGACGAGGCGCAGGCCGTCGCCGGCCGCCTGCCCGGCGTCGACGTCGAGGCTGAACGGCACCGAAACCGGGGTGCCCGCCGTGGCGGTCGCGGGGATGTCCGCCTTGACCACGACGGTGACCTGCTGGTCGCCGATCAGCGGGAAGCCGCCCTTGTACGTGAGCGTTTTCTCCGCCGCCGCGGCCGGTCCCGCGGAAACCACGGCCACCGCGCACGCCAGCAGCGCGGCCAGCCCGATTCCCCGGAACCGCTTTTTCCGCACGAGGGTTTCCGTCATGTCTCGTCCTTTCGTCGTCGAACGGCGATTCGGATGCTAGGCGGAAACTTCCCAACCGGCCAATGCGCTTTCCCGTGGGCGCATAATTTGTCACGGCGATCGCTGTTGCGGGCTTTGTTTTTTGTCACACACCATTTTCGGGGTGACAATTTTCCGGTGCCGCGCACTCACTCGCGTCAGCGACCCGCTGCGCCGGACGGCCCACGACGAAAGTCGCGTTTTGGGTCAACCGACTATCGGCGGGTTCCGGAGATTCACCCACAGCCGTGACGGTAGGTGCGTCCTTCACCCCACGTTGCAGGAGGTTGATCCCAGGTGCGTATCGCGCGAACCGGCGTAGTCGTCTCCGGCGTCTTGCTCTCGGCCCTCGCAGCCGCGGCGCCGTCCCTGGCCGCCCAGCCGGCCATCATCGACGGCGGCAACGCCGGCTCGCTCCACTCCGCGGCCCGGATGTTCGCCGGCGGCCAGGAAATCTGCTCGGCGACGATCATCGCGCCGGACTGGATCCTCACCGCACGCCACTGCACGCAGGGCGCCGGCGGCAAGCCGATCAGCTTCCACGTGGGCGACCTGGACCAGACGAAGGGCACCACGGTCAACGCGACGTCCGTGCACGAGGCGCCGGACTCGGACATCGCCCTCGTGCAGATCGACCAGCAGGTGCGGACGGAGTACGCGCCGCTGGGCAGCGAGGGCGACGTCAAGGTCGGCGACCAGGCCGAGGTGTACGGCTGGGGCGCGACGTGCACGGACAAGCCCGAGATCGAGTGCCAGTCGCAGCTGCTGAAGGTCGCGAAGGTGAGCGTGACGTCGATCGACTGCCCGGACGGCGCGGCGGGCGTCTCGGTGTGCGCGAACCGCGGCGACGGCATCACCGCGGGCGGCGACTCGGGCGGCCCGATGTACGCGAACGGCAAGCAGGTGGGCGTGGCGTCGACGAGCGACCGCCAGTCGTACACGGCGTACATCAACATCACGAAGTACCGCGACTGGATCTCCTCGACCGCCGGCGTCTGAGCCGTCCCCGGCGCGCCCGCCGAGTCCACAGTGGACGCGGCGGGCGCGTTCGCGTGGCCGGGGCGCCACGGCGAGAGTAGCGTCCCGGTCCTGTGGGTGAAGTCCTCGAAGCGCTCGCGCTGGCCGGGTCGATGACCTGGGAGATCCTCTGGGCCCTGATCCTCGGGTTCCTGCTGAGCGCCGTCGTCCAGTCCGTCGTCCGGAAGTCGACGATCGTGCGGCTCATGGGCGACGACCGGCCGCGCACGCTCGCGGTGGCGTCGCTGCTGGGCGCGGCGTCGTCGTCCTGCTCGTACGCCGCGGTGGCGCTGGCGCGGTCGCTGTTCCGGCGGGGCGCGCACTTCACCGCCGCCATGGCCTTCGAGATCGGTTCGACGAACCTGGTCGTCGAGCTCGGGATCATCCTGGCCCTGCTGATGGGCTGGCAGTTCACCGCGGCCGAGTTCGTCGGCGGCCCGATCATGATCGTGCTGGTGGCGGTGCTGTTCCGCGTGTTCGTCCGCCGCCGGCTGCTGGAGCAGGCCCGCGAACAGGCGGAAAAGGGCCTCGCCGGGTCGATGGAGGGCCACGCGGCGATGGACATGTCCGTCCAGGGCCCGGGCACCTTCCGGCAGCGGCTGTTCTCCGAGGCCGGCTTCACCGCGGTGGCGCACGTGTTCGTCATGGAGTGGGCGGCGATCCTGCGCGACCTGGTGATCGGCCTGCTGATCGCGGGCGCGGTCGGCGCGTGGGTCCCGGAGTCCTGGTGGCGGGCACTGTTCTTCACCGACCACGCAGTCGCTTCGGCGGTCTGGGGCCCGATCATCGGCCCGGTCGTCGCGATCCTGGCGTTCGTGTGCTCGATCGGCAACGTGCCGCTGGCCGCGGTGCTGTGGAACGGCGGCATCAGCTTCGGCGGCGTGGTGTCGTTCATCTTCGCCGACCTACTGATCCTGCCTATCCTGAACATCTACCGGAAGTACTACGGAGTCCGGATGACGCTGGTGCTGCTCGGCACGTTCTACGCGGCGATGGTCGGCGCCGGGTACGTGGTCGAGCTGCTGTTCGGCGTCACGGGGCTGATCCCGGCCGAGCGCTCGGCGACGGTCATGCGCGAAGGCGTCTCCTGGAACTACACGACCTGGCTGAACATCGTGTTCCTGGTCTTGGCCGCGGTTCTGGTGACGCGCTTCCTGCGCACGGGAGGAGCCGGGATGCTGCGCATGATGGGCGGCTCCCCCGACCGGGACTGACCAGCGGTGTTGCGCCGCCGACGAGAGTGAGTGTACAGTCACTCACATGACCAAGCGCGGTGCCACCCTCTCCACCTCCGATGCCCGGCGGGACGTCGTCGTCGACGCGGCCATCGCCGAGTTCGCGCGGGCCGGGTACCACAGCACGCCGATCAGCGCCGTGGCCGCCAAGGCCGACATCTCCCCCGCCTACGTCTTCAAGTTGTTCCCCAGCAAGGTTTCCCTCTTCGTCGCCGCGCTCGACCGGTGCTACGAACTCGTCGCGCACGCGCTCTCCAACGGCGCCGCCCGCGCCGAGGACGACGACCCCGAAAAGATCCTCTACGAAATGGGCGGCGCCTACGCCGAGCTCATCGCCGACCGGGACCTGCTCATGCTGCAGGTGCACGCCCAGTCCGCCGCCGACACCCCCGAAATCGCCGACGCCGTGCGCCGCGGGCTCGCGAAGGTGACCGAACTCGCCCGCCGGCGCTCCGGTGCCGACGGCGACCAGGTCCAGCGGTTCATCGCCTACGGCCAGCTCTGCCACCTCATCGCCACCCTCGACCTCGACGACCACGTCGGCGAGTGGGCCGCCGTCCTCTCCGCCGGCATCCGCCACCCCGGCAAAAACTGACCTCCGACCAGCGAACCCTTTTTCACACCCGTCGAGTGATTGACCAATCACTCACACCCGGAAGGAAGCACCATGAACGTCACCGAGATCGTCCTCCCCGGCCTCGTCGAGCCGGACGGCCTGCGTGTCGAGCACCGCGAGATCGCGCGGCCCGACGCCGGCGAAGCCCTCGTCCGCGTCGAAGCCAGCGGGGTTTCGTTCGCCGAACAGCAGATGCGGCGCGGCAAGTACTACGACCAGCCGCCGTTCCCGTTCGTGCCCGGCTACGACGTCGTCGGCACGGTCCTCGAAGCCGAGGACGCGGCCCTCATCGGCCGCCGGGTGGCCGCCATGACCAAGATCGGCGGCTGGAGCAGCCACCTCGTCCTCGCGGAAGCCGACCTCGTCCCCGTGCCCGAAGAACTCGACGCGGCCGAGGCCGAAACCTTCGTGGTCAACGGCATCACGGCCTACCAGATGCTGCACCGCCGGGCGAAGGTGAAGGCCGGCGGCACGATCCTGGTCCACGGCGCGAGCGGCGGCGTCGGCACCACGCTCGTCCAGCTCGCCCGGGCCGCCGGGATCAAGGTGATCGGCACGGCGTCGGCGCGCAACCTCGACGTCGTCACCGGGCTCGGCGCGACCGCCCTCGACTACCGCGGCGACGTCCCGGCCCAGGTCCGCGCGCTGGCGCCCGGCGGCGTCGACGCCGTCTTCGACCACGTCGGCGGGCCCGGCATCGTCGACTCGTTCCGCCTGCTGGCACCCGGGGGCGCCCTGATCGCCTACGGCAGCGCGGCGACCAAGGACACCGGCGGCAACCCGAGGTCCGCCGTGCTGAAGCTGGTCGCGCGGCTGCTGTGGTGGAACGCGCTGCGGAACCGGCGCCGGACGCACTTCTACAACGTCTGGGGCGGCAAGCGGAACCTCGCCCGGTTCCGCGCGCGGCTCGCCGAGGACCTGACGGCCGTCTTCGAACTGGCGGCGAAGGGCGAGCTCAAGGCTCAGGTGGCCGCGCGGATCCCGCTCGAGGAGGCCGCGAAAGCGTTGGCACTGGCGGAATCCGGGACGACCACCGGCAAGGTCGCGCTCGTCCCCTGAACGCACCGAAGGCCACCACGGCGAGCGTGGTGGCCTTCGGGTCTTGCGGATCAGTCCGTGCCGAACTCCATCGCGGCGTTGTCGAGCAGCTCGACGTCGTCGGCCTTGCCGCGCGAGGCGATCACTTCGGCGCCGCCCTCGGGCATCGCGCCGATGAGCCCGGTCGACGCGGCCTGGGCCGCGCCGATCAGCTTCGGGTTCGAGCCGCCGACCATGCCGAGGCTCGCGTACTGCTCCAGCTTCGCGCGCGAGTCGGCGATGTCGAGGTTGCGCATGGTCAGCTGGCCGATGCGGTCGACCGGGCCGAACGCCGAGTCCTCGGTCCGCTCCATCGACAGCTTGTCCGGGTGGTAGCTGAACGCCGGGCCGGTCGTGTCGAGGATCGAGTAGTCCTCGCCGCGGCGCAGCCGCAGCGTCACCTCGCCGGTGATGGCGGTGCCGACCCAGCGCTGCAGCGACTCGCGCAGCATCATCGCCTGCGGGTCCAGCCAGCGGCCCTCGTACATCAGCCGGCCGAGCTGCCGCCCGTGGTTGTGGTAGCTCGCGAGGGTGTCCTCGTTGTGGATGGCGTTGACGAGCCGCTCGTAGGCGGCGTGCAGCAGCGCCATGCCGGGGGCCTCGTAGATGCCGCGGCTCTTGGCCTCGATGATCCGGTTCTCGATCTGGTCGGACATGCCCAGGCCGTGCCGGCCGCCGATGGCGTTGGCCTCGAGGACCAGGTCGACGGCGGTGGCGAACTCCTTGCCGTTGATCGTCATCGGGCGGCCCTGCTCGAAGCCGATCGTGACGTCCTCGGTGGCGATCTCGACCTCGGGGTCCCAGAACGCCACGCCCATGATCGGCTTGACGATCTCGATCCCGGTGTCCAGGTGCTCGAGGGACTTGGCCTCGTGCGTGGCGCCCCAGATGTTGGCGTCGGTCGAGTAGGCCTTCTCCGTGCTGTCGCGGTAGGGCAGGTCGTGCGCGAGCAGCCACTCGGACATCTCCTTGCGGCCGCCGAGCTCGGTGACGAAGTCCGCGTCGAGCCACGGCTTGTAGACGCGCAGGGAGGGGTTGGCCAGCAGGCCGTAGCGGTAGAACCGCTCGATGTCGTTGCCCTTGTAGGTGGAGCCGTCGCCCCAGATCTGGACGTCGTCCTCGAGCATGGCGCGCACGAGCAGCGTGCCGGTGACGGCGCGGCCGAGCGGGGTGGTGTTGAAGTAGCTGCGGCCGCCGGTGCGGATGTGGAACGCGCCGCAGGTCAGCGCCGCGAGCCCCTCTTCGACGAGGGCTTCCTTGCAGTCGACCAGCCGCGCGATCTCGGCGCCGTACTGGCCGGCCCGCCCGGGCACCGACTCGATGTCGGGCTCGTCGTACTGGCCGATGTCGGCGGTGTAGGTGCAGGGGACCGCGCCTTTGTCGCGCATCCACGCGACCGCTACGGAAGTGTCGAGGCCACCGGAGAAGGCGATACCGACACGCTCGCCGACGGGCAGGGAAGTGAGCACCTTGGACATGCGAATGATTATGCACGCCCATGCATCGTCGTGCAATCCGGGGTGCCGTGGCTCACGGAAACCCGGTTGACGTGCGTGGTTGCGTGATCGCATGGGCCGGATGCACACCGACGAGCACGCCATCGACACCGCCCTCGTGCGGCGGCTGGTGCGCGGGCGGTTCCCGGAGTGGGCGGACCTGCCGGTCACGCCCCTGGCCTCCGGCGGCACGGTGAACGCCGTGTACCGCCTCGGCGACAGCCTGACGGTCCGGCTCCCCCTGACCGGCGGTGGCGCCGGTGACCTCGCGAAGGAAGCCCGGGTCCTCGCAGCGCTCGACGGGTTGCCGGTGGCGGTGCCGGCCGTCGTCGGGGTCGGCGAACCGGCCGAGGGGTATCCGTGGCCGTGGGCGGTGCACGGCTGGCTCGACGGCGAACCGGCCCGCGAAGGCCGTGACGCACCGGCGCGCGAACTGGCGGAGTTCGTCCGCGCGCTGCGCGCCCAGCGGGCGGACGGTCCCCCGGCCTACCGCGGAAAACCCCTGGGTCCGGTCGACCGGGCCACCCGCCGGGCGATCGACGAGCTCAGCCGCACCGACGAGCCGTTCGACGCGGCCGCGGCCCTCGCCGTCTGGGCCGAGGCGCTCGACGCTCCACAGTGGACCGGCCCGCCGCGCTGGGTCCACTCGGACCTGATGCCCAGCAACCTCTTGCTGCGCGACGGCCGCCTGACCGGGGTCCTCGACTGGGCGACGGCGGGCCTGGGCGACCCGGCGTGCGACCTGATCCCCGCGTGGAACCTGCTGACGGAGAACACACGCGGGGTCTTCCGCGACGCCGTCGAAGCCGACGAGGCGACCTGGGCCCGCGGCCGCGGCTGGGCGCTGTCGATGGCCGTGATCCAGCTGCCGTACTACCGGCACACCAACCCGGTCATCTCGGCCAACGCCCGGTACGTGCTCACCGAGCTCGGTTGCCGACCGGCTCCCCGAAGCGCCACAGCACCGCGTGCGAGTTCCGGCCCGGCACCGAACACGAACCCGTGACCTCCCAGTCGTTCAGCCCGTCCGCGGAGCAGATCCCGCCTTCGGGCACCGGCAGCCGCAGCACCCGGCCGGCCCGGTCCCAGACCACCGCCGTCCCGTCGCCGAGCTGCCCGAGCACGGCGCCCGACGAGCTGACGGCCGTGAACCGGGACCCCGGGGCCTCGAAGACCGTGAGCGTGCCCGCCGGGTCCCAGCGCGCGATCCGCGTGGTGAAGTCCTTGTCGCGCACCTCGCCGGCGATCGTCCCGCCGGCGGTGACGGCCAGCGCCTCGCTGGACTCCCAGGTGGTGTCGAGCACCGTGGGCCGGCCCGTCGAGTCCCACTTCGCCGCGTGGACGCCGATGCTGCCGACCACGGTGCCGGCGTTGTCGAGGTCGCGCAGGGAACCGCCGTCGGTCAGCTCGACGACGTTGCCCGCCGGGTCCCAGTACGTGGACTCGCTGATCACCGCGCCCGCGTCGTTCATCGCCCGGACCCGGCCGAGGCCGAGCACGGTCACCTTGCCCGAGGTGTCCCACCGCACGGCGGCGTCCGGGCCGGGCGCGCCGTAGGCGGTACCCGCGACCATGCCGCCTTCGTTGATCGCGACCGGCGTGGACCACGCGTAGCCCGGGAAACCGGTCGGCTGGTCCAGCTCCACCGGTAAGCCCGAAGCGTCCCAGCGGGTGGCCCGCCCGGTGTTCACGTGGTTGGTCGAGTCCCCGACCGCCACCCCGGCCTCGCTGAGGGCGGTGGCCTTCACGGCGCTGTAGCCGTCGAGCGGCCGCAGGTCGGTGATCCGGCCGGCCGGGTCCCACCGGGCCCCGTGCACGTCGAACGCCTTGTCGTACGCCTCGCCGAACACCGTGCCGCGGTCGGTCACCAGCAGACCCGAGCTGCTCGAGCCGCCGGGCAGCGTGCCCAGGTCGATCGGGCCGGTCACCTCGTCCGCGCTCGCCGGGACGGCGGCGAGCACCGTCGTCGCCACCGCCGTCGCGAGAACACCTCTGAACATCCCCTGCTCCTCCCCTGTCAGGTGGGTTCCGGGGTGTTCACGCGCGACGGCGGCGATCGGTTGAGTCAGCCCGGCAGGAGCGCCGGGGCCGTGAGGCGGGTGGCGTTCGCCGCCGCGTCGTCCGGAGCTTCCTGGGCCGAGCGCTCCGCGTCCACCCGCGCGAGGTAGTTGGCCACCTCGCGCTCGACGCGGTGGGTGTCCCAGCCCAGCACCGGGGCCAGCAGCCCGGCGACCACCGGGGCCGCCGCCACGCCGCGGTCGCGTTCCTCGATCGAGATCCGCGTCCGCCGGGTCAGCACGTCCTCCAGGTGCAGCGCACCCTCGTGCGTGGCCGCGTACACCGCTTCCACTCGGAGGTACTCCGACGTCTCCGTGATCGGCTCCGCGAGCGAAGGCTGCTCCTCGATCAGATCGAGGAGGTTCCAGATCCGCGTGCCGTACCGCTGCAGCAGGTGTTCGACGCGGGTCAGCGGCAGCCCGGCGCGCGCGGCCAGGCCGACGCGGTCTTCCCACAGCTCGTGGTAGCCCTCGGCACCGACGATCGGCAGCCGGTCGGTCCACGACGGCGGGGCCGGGCGGCCGAGCTCCTCGACCACGACGTCGACCGCGTCCGCGGCCATCACCCGGTACGTCGTGTACTTGCCGCCCGCCACGATCACCAGGCCCGGCACCGGGTGCGCCACCGCGTGCTCCCGCGACAGCTTCGTCGTCGCGGCCGCCTTGGCCGCGAGCAGCGGGCGAAGACCCGCGTAGACGCCCTCGATGTCGTCGTGCGTCACGGGGGTACGCAGGACGGCGTTGAGGTGCTCCAGCACGTAGTCGACGTCCGCGCGGCTCGCCGCCGGGTGCTCGCGGTCGAGGTCCCACTCGGTGTCGGTCGTGCCGACGATCCAGTGGCGGCCCCACGGGATCACGAACAGCACGCTCTTCTCGGTGCGCAGGATCAGGCCGGTGTCGAGGTCGATCTTCTCCCGCGGCACCACCAGGTGGATGCCTTTCGACGCGCGCACGGTGAACGGCGCCGGGATCCCGGCCGCCTCCGCCATGTCGTCGCTCCACACGCCGGTCGCGGCGACGACCGTCTTCGCCCGCACCTCGATCTCGGCGCCGCTCTCGCGGTCGACGACCTTCGCGCCGACCACGCGCTCGCCGTCGCGCAGCAGCGACGTCACGCGAGCCCGCGTCAGCACCGAAGCGCCCTGTTCGGCAGCCGTCCGCGCGATCGTCATCGTGTGGCGGGCGTCGTCGACCTGGGCGTCGTAGTACTGGATCGCGCCGATCAGCGCGTCGTCGGCCAGGCCGGGCGCCACCTTGGCGGCGCCGCGCTTGGACAGGTGCCGGTGCCGCGGCAGCGCGCGGGCGCCGCCGAGCGTGTCGTACAGCGTGACGCCGGCGCCGATGTACCCGCGCTCCCACACCCGGTGCGTCAGCGGCACCAGGAACCTCACCGGCCGCACCAGGTGCGGGGCCAGCTTCTGCAGCAGCAGCCCGCGTTCCTTGAGCGCCTCGCGCACCAGCTTGAAGTCCAGCTGCTCCAGGTAGCGCAGGCCGCCGTGGATCAGCTTGGACGACCGGCTGGACGTGCCGGCCGCGAAGTCGCGGGCCTCGACCAGCGCGGTCGAGAGCCCGCGCGACGCGGCGTCGAGCGCCACGCCCGCCCCGGTCACTCCCCCGCCGACGACCAGGACGTCGATCTCCTCGCGCGCCAGCTTCCGCAGGGTGTCCGCGCGGTAGGACGGGGAAAGCGCTGTCACGGTGTTCCTCCTCATGGTCATTGCACGTCGACCCAGTCGAGCGTGCGGCCGACGGCCTTCTGCCAGCCCGCGTAGCCCTCGGAGCGCTGCTCGCCGGTCCACGTCGGCGCCCAGCGCTTGTCCTCGTTCCAGTTCTGCTCGAGCTCGTCGGTCGAGGACCAGAAGCCGACGGCCAGGCCGGCCGCGTAGGCGGCCCCGAGCGCGGTGGTCTCGGCGACGACCGGCTTCGACACCGGCACGCCGAGGATGTCCGCCTGCAGCTGCATGCACAGCTCGTTGGCGGTGACGCCGCCGTCGACCCGCAACACGTCCAGGGTGACGCCCGAGTCGTTCTGCATCGCCTCGACGACGTCGCGGGTCTGGTAGCAGATCGCTTCCAGGGTGGCCCGCGCGATGTGGGCGTTGGTCGTGGCGCGGGTGAGCCCGACGATCGCGCCGCGGGCGTCCGAGCGCCAGTACGGCGCGAACAGGCCGGAGAACGCCGGGACGAAGTAGACGCCGCCGTTGTCCTCGACCTGGCGGGCCAGGCTCTCGCTCTGCGCCGCGCCGCTGATGATGCCCAGCTGGTCGCGCAGCCACTGCACCGCGGAACCCGTGACGGCGATCGAGCCTTCCAGCGCGTAGACCGGCTTGTCGTCGCCGAACTGGTAGCACAGCGTCGTGAGCAGGCCGTGCTTCGAGCGGACCAGCTCGTGGCCGGTGTTGAGCAGCAGGAAGTTGCCGGTGCCGTAGGTGTTCTTGGCCTCGCCGGGCCGGAAGCAGACCTGCCCGACGGTGGCCGCCTGCTGGTCGCCGAGGACGCCGGTGAGCGCGACCTCGCCGCCGAGCGGGCCGTCGGCGCGGGTGGTGCCGAAGAGGCCGGGGTTCGACGACGGCCGGATGGCGGGCAGCATCCGCTTCGGGACGTTGAAGAACGACAGCAGCTCGTCGTCCCAGTCGAGGGTTTCGAGGTCCATCAGCATGGTGCGGGAGGCGTTGGTCGGGTCGGTGACGTGCACGCCGCCGTCCGGGCCGCCGGTGAGGTTCCAGATGAGCCACGAGTCCGTGGTGCCGAAGAGGGCGTCGCCCTTCTCGGCGTCTTCGCGCACGCCATCGACGTTCTCGAGGATCCACTGCAGCTTGCCGCCGGAGAAGTACGTCGCGGGCGGGAGGCCGGCCTTGCGGCGGATGACGTCGCCCTTGCCCTCGCGCTCCAGCGCCGAGGCGATCCGGTCGGTGCGGGTGTCCTGCCAGACGATCGCGTTGTAGTAGGGGCGGCCGGTGCGGCGGTTCCACACGACGGTGGTCTCGCGCTGGTTGGTGATGCCGAGCGCGGCCAGGTCGGCGTGCGTCAGGTTGGCCTTGTTGAGCGCGGTCGCGATGACCGAGCGGGTGCGTTCCCAGATCTCGGTGGCGTCGTGCTCGACCCAGCCCGGCTTGGGCAGGATCTGCTCGTGCTCGAGCTGGTGGCGGGCGATCTCGTTGCCGCCGTGGTCGAAGATCATGAAGCGGGTGCTCGTGGTGCCCTGGTCGACGGCGCCTACGTAGTCCGGCATGGTCGTGCTCCTACTCAGTTGGCGGGCTCGAAGTCCTTGGCGGGCATGGCATCGAGGGGTTCCCCGGCGGGCAGGTAGCGCTCGATGAAGAACTTGTAGATCGCGCCGCCGATCACCGCGCCGAGGACGGGTGCCACGATCGGGATCCACCAGTAGGGGAAGCCGTACTGGTCGGTGAACGCGGTGTCGTAGCCGGTCAGCCAGGAGGCGAGCCGCGGGCCGAAGTCGCGGGCGGGGTTGATCGCGTAGCCGGCGTCGGTGCCCCAGGCCATGCCGATGGCGACGACGAGGAAGCCGACGACGACCGGGGCCAGGTTCGCGCCCGGCGAGGTGTTGCGGAGGTCGGTGATGGCGAAGATCACCAGGACGAGGATCGCGGTGCCGATGATCTGGTCGCGGAAGGCGCCCCAGTCACCCACCGGGAGCGTGCCGTTACCCGGAAGGGTGGAGAAGACGCCCTGGGTCTTGATCGTCAGGCCGGGGTCCTTGGCGTTGAGCACCTCGGTGTAGTTCCAGCGCACCAGCAGGGCGGCGAGGAACGCGCCGGCCGTCTGGGCCAGGGCGTAGGGGGCGACCTTGCGCCATTCGAAGCCCTTGAAGACGGCGAGGGCGACCGTCACGGCCGGGTTCAGGTGCGCGCCGCTGATCCGCGAAGCGACGTAGACACCGAGCGTGACGCCGAGTCCCCAGGCCCAGGCGATGCTGTCGTGGTCCCCGATGCCCGCGGCGACGACCTGCGCCACCACCCCGCACCCGAACAGGATGAGGATCATCGTCCCCACGAACTCGGCGGCCATCTCGCCGACGAGCCCGTGGGCCTTGAGGTTTCGCACCATTGCTTCCTCCACAAAGGACCGTTCATTCCCCCTGGTGGATGAAAGTTAAGTTCGCGTTGCGGAGGGGTCAACGGACGCCGGTCGGCATTGTCGAACGGCCGGAGTGGATGTTCGACATTGTCGAATCGGGGCCGGTCGGGCTAGGGTCGCGGCGTGCCGGGTCCGATCCAGTCCATCGAGCGCGCCGCCGCGATCCTGCGGTTGCTGGCGCGCGGCTCGGGCCGTCTGGGCGTCGGGGAGATCGCCGACGCGCTCGAGCTGGCCAAGGGCACCGCGCACGGGATCCTGCGCACGCTGCAGGGCGTCGGGTTCGTCGAGCAGGACCGCGACACGGGCAAGTACCAGCTCGGCGCGGCGCTGCTGCACCTGGGCACGAGCTACCTGGACGTCAACGAGCTGCGGTCGCGGGCCATCAACTGGGCGGACGCGCTGGCCGCCCGCAGCGGCGAGGCGGTCCGGATCGGCGCGCCGCTGGAAGGCCGGGTGCTGGTGGTGCACCACGTGTTCCGCCCGGACGACAGCCTGCAGACCCTCGACGTGGGCACGCTGCTGCCGCTGCACGCGACGGCGCTCGGGAAAGTGCTGCTGGCCTACGACACGACTCTCGTGGCATCGTTGCGCACCGGCGAGCCCGAGGCCTACACCCGCCGGACGCTGGTCACCCAGACCGCGATCAAGCGCGCCTGCGGGAAGGTGCGCGAGGCGGGCTGGGCGGTGGAGAACGGCGAGATGATCGCCGGCGAGGCGGGCATCGCGGCGCCGATCCGCGGCCACGGCGGCATCGTGGTCGGCGCGATCGGCGTGTCCGGCGCGGTGGAGCGCGTCTGCGAGCCGGACGGCAGCCCGAGCCCGCGGCTGCTGGGCCACGTCCGCGACGCGGCGCGCGCGGTGTCGCGGGACCTGGGTGCGTCCCGATGGTGAAGGGAGGACCATGGTCCAGCGGTACGTGATGTCCATCGACCAGGGCACCACCTCCACCCGGTGCATCCTGTTCGACGCGCGCGGCCGGCTCGTCTCGGTCGTCCAGCGGGAACACCAGCAGCACTTCCCGCGGCCCGGCTGGGTCGAGCACGACGCCATCGAGATCTGGCGGAACCTCTCCCGGATTGTGCCGCAGGCGCTGGCCGACGCGGGCGCGACCGCGGACCAGGTCGTCGGGCTGGGCATCGCCAACCAGCGCGAGACCACCGTGCTGTGGGACCGGCACACCGGCAACCCCGTCGGGCGGGCGATCGTCTGGCAGGACACCCGCACCGACGCCATGCTCGAACAGCTCGCCCGCGAGCCCGGCGCCGACCGCGTGCGGCAGCTGTGCGGCCTGCCGCTGGCGACGTACTTCTCCGCGCCGCGCGTCCGCTGGCTGCTCGAACGCACCCCCGGCCTGCGCGAACGCGCCGAGCGCGGCGACGTCCTCTTCGGCACCATCGAGAGCTGGCTGATCTGGAACCTCACCGGCGGCGCCGAGGGCGGCGTGCACGTCACCGACGTCACCAACGCCTCGCGCACCATGCTGATGAACCTGCGCACGCTCAACTGGGACGACGAGCTGCTCGACTTCTTCGACGTCCCGCGCGCGATGCTGCCGGAGATCCGCTCCTCGACCGAGGTCTACGGCACCACCTCGCGCGTGGTCCCCGGCATCCGGATCGCGGCGGCGTTGGGCGACCAGCAGGCCGCGCTGTTCGGCCAGACCTGCTTCGCGCCCGGCGAGGCGAAGTGCACCTACGGCACCGGCAGCTTCCTGCTGCTCAACACCGGCCCGACGCCGGTGCTGTCCACCCACGGCATGCTCACCACGGTCGGGTTCAAGATCGGCGACGAGCCGGCCGTGTACGCCCTCGAAGGGTCGATCGCCGTCACCGGGTCACTGGTGCAGTGGTTCCGCGACGGCCTGGAGCTGATCGGCAGCGCACCCGAGATCGAGACCCTCGCGCGGACGGTCGACGACAACGGCGGCTGCTACATCGTGCCCGCGTTCTCCGGGCTGTTCGCGCCCCACTGGCACAGCGAGGCCCGGGGCGTGATCGCCGGCCTGACGTCGTACATCACCAAGGGCCACCTGGCGCGGGCGGTGCTGGAGGCGACCGGCTGGCAGACCCGCGAGGTCGTCGACGCGATGAACGCCGACTCGGGCCTGGCCCTGAAGACGTTGAAGGTCGACGGCGGCATGACCGCCGACAACCTGCTGATGCAGTTCATCGCCGACGTCCTCGACGTGCCGGTGGTGCGCCCGATGGTGGCGGAGACGGTGTCGCTCGGCGCGGCCTACGCGGCCGGGCTGTCCGTCGGGTACTGGCCGGACCTGGAAGGGCTGCGGCGCAACTGGCACCGGGCCGGGCAGTGGCTGCCGGCGATGGACCCGGCCCGCCGCGACACCGAGTACGGGCACTGGCGCCAGGCGGTGGAGCTGACGTTCGGCTGGATGCGCCCCGGCCCGGCCGCCGCCGCGCCGGGGTCCGACCTGGTCGAGGTGCTGCTGGCCGACCACCGCCGGTTCGAGCAGCTGCTGCGCGACCTGCGCAACGCCGAGGCCGACCGGCCGGCACTGGTCGCGGAGCTGGCGGCCCTGCTCGTCGCGCACGCGACGGCGACCGAGCGGATCGTCCGGCCCGGCTCCCCCGGCACCCCCTTCGCCGACGAGCTCCTGGCGGTCCTCGAAGCCGACGACTTCGAGAAGGCGTTGCTGCGCTTGGAGAACATCGTCGACGGGCACGTGCGCGGCGAGGAACGCGGGCTGCTGAACGACTTGCGCCGCACGATGTCCACTTCGGACCGCACCGGCCTCGGGCGGGCGTTCGTCGCGGAACGCCGCCGTCAGCTCGACCTCGGCTGCGGCACCACCGGCCACATCCGCGAGCTCGGCGACCGGCTCGCGCTGTAACGGATTCCGCCGTCCGGGCGAGGCTAGGGGCAACGGACGACCTCGGGAGGGCAGCCCATGCCACGCACAACGCCCGTTCCGGAACGCACGGTGACCGGTGCGGTCGTCGCGGTCACCCTCGCCCTGCTCCTGGGTGCCTGCACCGTTTCCGGTTCGCCGTCGGCCGCGCCGTCGAGCGCCGTCGTCACGACCACGCCACCCACCACACCGGGCACCGAAGCGCCGCCGGCCACTGTGGACGCCGGCCGCGCGGCCCGGTACGACGCGCGATCCGGCGCACCCACCGGGGGCGCGGCCGGCGCCCCGGCCGGCCCGAGCTTCCGCTCCGGTGCCTACTGGGCCTCCGACGGCCGGCACTACTTCCAGGAGAACGGCCGGTGGTACTGGGACCTCGCCCTGGCCGCCGACCGCGACACCGCCGGCAACGTCGTCCCGGCGCTGTACGGCGTCTACACCACGACGGGCCGCGAGCTCTACCAGTTCGCGACGGACATCCCGGGCTACACGGCCTTCCGGGACCTGACCAACGCGCTCTTCCAGTACGTCCGCTGGGCCGCCTGGCCCCAGGGCACCGCCGCCACGACCGAGAACCTGCGGTTCCAGCTCTACGACAGCGCCTTCGGGCAGACCATCTGGTTCACGGCCGCCCAGCTCACCGCCCTGCTCCGGGACGGGACCGGCGGTCAGTACGGCCTGCCTGCCACCGGCGGGATGACCGGAGTGGACAGTGCCCAGGGCCTGGCCGCCGGCTACCTCGGACTCCTCGCGGGCTCGCTGGCCGGCGTCTGGACGCAGCCCAACTGCGAAATCAACGTCTGCGTCACCGCCACGCGCTGACGATCACCTCCGGACCGGGCGGCTGCTCTCCCGCACCACCAGTTCGGTCCGGACCGCACCGCCGCCGGGGGCCGCGAGGCCGTCGATCCGCGCGGCGAGCACGGCCATCGTGTGGCGGCCCGCGGCGACGAAGTCCTGGCGGACCGTCGTCAGCGGGGGCGCGAAGTAGGCCGCCTCCGGGACGTCGTCGAAGCCGACGACGTGGGCGTCGCGCGGCACCCGCATCCCGGCTTCGGCGAAGGCCGCCAGGAGACCGAGTGCCATGTGGTCGTTCGCGGTGAACACCGCGCACACCCCCGCTTCGACCGCGAGGGACTGACCCGCGCGGTAGCCGGAGCGGGCCGACCAGTCGCCGCGGACCACCGGGGGCACGTCGGCGCCGTAGCGTTCGAGGGTTTCGCGCCAGCCGCGTTCACGGTCGCGGGCGATCACCCCGTCTTCGGGGCCGCCGACGTGCCAGACCGTCGGGTGCCCGATGTCGAGGAGGTGCTCGGTGGCTCGGCGCGCGCCGTCGCTCTGGTCGGCGGACGCGGCCGGCACGAGCGGGACGCCGGCGACCGGCGGCAGGTCGGCGCCGGCGGCGTGCGGGTCGAGCAGGACGATCCCGGCCACCCCCTGCAGCCGCAGGCCGGCCACGGCGGCCGACACCGCGGGCCGGCCGCGGCCCGGCACGCTGAAGACGACGAGGGCGTACCCGTATTCCCGCGCGGCCGCGCGCAAGCCGGTGAGGACCGGCCCGGCCGCGGCGGCTCCCGTGGTGATCACCCCGAGCGTGCCTCGCCGGGCCGGGGGTCTGACAGGACCTGCGTCGTCCGCGGACATGGCGACGATGTTAACGATCACACGATCGGACGTGAACTTCCTTCACTTTCCATAAATAACGAAACGGTAACGCGCGAAAGGCGCTTTGAACCGGTCCTCCGCGGCGGCCGTTTCAGCCAGTGCCGGAACCAGTGACACCGGCGCGGTTCCCCGATTCCCGCGCCGCGGTGGCACTCCCCCGGGTTCCGCGCGTCTCCCCACCCGGGCACGCAGCTGTCGTCGGCGCGCCCGGAAAACCGAAGAAGGTGACCATTGCCCCGGAAAACCTCCCCCGCCACGGGCAGACATCGCATCACCCGCCGCACCAAGATCGCGACCGGCGGGCTCGCCCTCGCGCTCGCGGTCGGCGGCATCGTCGTCGCGACCACGGCCGGACGCACCGGCCAGGCCAGCGCCGATCCCGCCGACGCGTCGTTCTTCCTCGACATCGCGAAGGTGCCGGCCGGTGTTAACGTGAACAAAGCGGTGCAGCAGAAGGGCGCGCGCGGCACGTTCACCGTGGACTGCGGACGCAACGAGAACCAGCACTTCAACCCCGACAACTTCATCGCCCAGCCGGGTGTCAAGAACGGCGCCCAGCACCTGCACGACTACGTCGGCAACCTGTCGACGAACGCCGACTCGAACAACAAGAGCCTGGTCAAGGCCGGGACGACGTGCAAGAACGGCGACAAGTCCGCCTACTTCTGGCCGGTCGTGCGCATCGACACCGGCGACGAGGCGAAGAACCCGCCCGCGACCCAGCCCGACCGCGCCGGCAGCGCGAAGGACAAGGCGAGCGCGCAGGTCGACTGCCCCGACGTCGCGAGCAAGCTCCCCGACGTCCCCGACCAGGCCATGGACGAGGTGAACCGCAACCTCGACCTGCTCGACACGCAGATCGCCGAGGCGAACAAGCGGATCGCGAACGGCGACCTCAAGACGCCGCAGGACATCCAGAACGCCGTCGTCGGCCCGCTGAAGGACAAGCGCACGGCGACGATCGACCGCATCGCCATCGCGATCGGCCGCCGCGCGGCGAAGCCCACCAACCTGGGCGGGCTCGCCGCGTGCGTGCTCAAGCAGAACGGCCAGGGCGGCCTCGACAACGGCGGCCAGAACAGCGCCGGCCAGGCGGCCGAACTACCCGGCGTCAACGACAAGAACGAAGTCGCCGGCAACGACGGCGAGATCCAGCGGGTCCGCTCGGCGACGATCACGTTCACCAGCGGCGGCGCGAACAAGGTCGTCGCGATGCCGCAGTTCCTCCGCATCCTCTACGGCGACGCCAAGCAGAGCACCAACGGCCCGGCCAACGCCCGGCCCAGCTGGACCTGCACGGGCTTCGAGGACCGGCTCACCGACCACTACCCGATCTGCCCGCAGGGCAGCCGGGTCGAGCGGATCCACGCGTTCCCGAACTGCTGGGACGGCAAGAACATCGACAGCGCGAACCACCGCACCCACATCGTGTTCGCCGACCAGCAGGGCAAGTGCCCGCAAGGCTTCCAGAACGTGCCGCAGCTGGTCATCAAGCTGGTCTACGACATCCCGCACGACATCCAGGTCAAGGGCCAGTACAAAGTGGACGCTTTCCCGCAGGAGAGCCACAACCCCCGCTCGGACCACGACGACTTCGCCAACGTCATGGGCCAGCGGCTGATGAACCAGGTCGTCAACTGCATCAACACCGGCAAGCGCTGCAGCCAGTGAGTCAGGACGAGGTGACGGAGTAGCTGTTCGCGGCGAAGTCCAGGCCACCGGCGGACGAGGTGATCTCGAAGCCGAACTGGACTTCGCCGAGCGTCACGTCACCGAACCACCCGCGGGCACGGATCCAGTTCAGCACCGCCAGGACGTCGACCGTGCCCGCGTCGGTGTTCGACGTGCGCACGAACGAGAAGACCGCGTTCGACCCGTTCGATCCCTTGTAGACGTCCCAGGTGTGACCGCCGACCGTCGCGGTGGCCTGCTTGCTGCCGAGCGGGCCGACCGCGCCCTGCTTGTTCATCCACAGCATCGTTTCGTAGGCGTTGTTGTCCGCCCAGATGTCGTAGGCGGTCTCGTAGGCACCACCACCGGGCCGGTTCACATTGAAGCTGCTCGACACCCGGCCGAGAGCGCTCAGCTTCTTGCCGACGTTCTTCGCCGAATGCGGGTACGACTTCACGCCGCCGGTGTTCGGCTGATCCGACCAGACACCCCAGTCGGAATACGAATTCGCCCAGATGGTCTGCGGGCCCGCACCACTGCCCCAGACGTCGTTGCGGATCGTGTACCCGCCGTTGGACCAGGTCGCCCATTTGTCGGAAGACGACCACGTCGCAGCCGAAGCGACGCCGGCCGAGGTGGCCACGGAAGCGGCCACGGTCACGGAAACCACGAGGGAGCGCACGGCTTTGTGCATGGGAAGTGTCCTCCACTGGTGAGGGATTCACCAGCACTATGTACGTCCCGTTACCGTGCGGTCAAGCAATTCGAGAACTTCGAAAAAGAAAGGGGCTTTCCCGTCGAACGGGAAAGCCCCTTTCGATACCGGGACTCAGGAAGCCGCGCGGCGTTTCGTCCAGATGTCGTACGCCACGGCCGCCAGCAGCACGACGCCCTTCACGAGCATCACCCGCTCGCTCGGCGCGCCGATCAGCGACATCCCGTTGTTGATCACCGCCATGATCAGGCCGCCGGTGATCGCGCCGACCACCTTGCCGACGCCGCCCTGGACGGCCGCGCCGCCGATGAACGCCGCCGCGATCGCGTCCAGCTCGAAGTTGACGCCCGCCGTCGGGCCCGCCTGGTTGAGCCGGCCGGCGAAGATGATCCCGGCCAGCGCCGCCAGGACGCCCATGTTGACGAAGATCCAGAACGTCACCGACTTGACCTTGACGCCCGAGAGCGTCGCGGCCTGCAGGTTGCCGCCGACGGCGTAGATGTGCCGGCCGAACACCGACTTCCCGGCCACCAGCGAGTAGCCGAGCACCAGCGCCGCCAGCAGGATCAGCACCCACGGCAGGTTCTTGAACCGCGCCAGCTGCACGACCAGCGCGAGCACCAGCACCGCGATCCCGGCGATCTTCAGCACGAAGATGCCGAACGGGTCGACGTCCTGGCCGTAGCCCAGCCGCGCCGAGCGCTTCCGCCACTGCGTGAACGCGATCCCGGCCACCGCCGCGACGCCGGCGAGCAGCGACACCAGGTCGGCGCCGCCGAGCGGGCCGAGGCCGATGTTGCCGAGGTAACCGTCGGTGAAGCCGTTGGACAGCGTGCGGATGGCGTCCGGGAACGGGCCGATGCCCTGGTTGCCCAGCACCGTCAGGGTCAGGGCCCGGAACGCCAGCATCCCGGCCAGCGTCACGATGAACGCCGGGATCCCGAAGTAGGCGACCCAGTAACCCTGCCACGCGCCGATCACCGCGCCGACGACGAGGGTGACCAGCACCGCCCAGAACCACGGCAGGTGCCAGTTCACCATCAGCACCGCCGACACCGCGCCGGTCATCGCGACCACCGACCCCGCGGAGAGGTCGATGTGCCCGGAGATGATCACCAGGATCATCCCGATCGCCAGGATCAGCACGTAGCTGTTCTGCACGATGATGTTGGAGATGTTCTGCGGTTCCAGCAGCGCGCCGCCGGTGAGCACCTCGAACAGCACCACGATCAGCGCGAAGGCGACGTAGATACCGCTCTGGCGCGGGTTGATCGAGATCCGCCGGGCGGAGCGCTCGGCCGGGGGCGCGGCGGGCCGCGCTTCGGTCGTGGTCATTGCCGTTCCTTGGTCATGTACTGCATCAGCAGTTCCTGGGTGGCTTGTTCGCGGGTCGCCTCGCCGGTGATCCGGCCCGCCGACAGCGCGTAGATCCGGTCGCAGAGCCCGAGCAGCTCCGGCAGCTCGGAGGAGATGACCAGCACGGCCTTCCCCTGCGCGGCGAGGGCGTTGATGATCGTGTAGATCTCGAACTTCGCGCCGACGTCGATGCCGCGGGTCGGCTCGTCGAGGATCAGCACGTCCGGGTCGGTGAAGATCCACTTGGCCAGCACGACCTTCTGCTGGTTGCCGCCGGAGAGCTTCCCGGTGACGCTGCGCACGGACGGCGCCTTGATCCGCAGGTCGCGGTGGTAGCGGGCGGCCGTGTCGTGCTCGGCGTGCTCGTTGACCCAGCCGCGCTTGGCCAGCTTGCCGAGCCCGGCCGCGGACACGTTGCGCTGGATGTCCTCGATCAGGTTGAGCCCGTAGCGCTTCCGGTCTTCGGTGGCGTAGGCGATGCCGTGGCGGACGGCGTCCTGCACCGACCGGACGTCGATCTCCTTCCCGTGCTTGATGATCCGCCCGGAGATGTCCTTGCCGTAGGACCGGCCGAACACGCTCATCGCGAGCTCGGTCCGGCCCGCGCCCATCAGCCCGGCCAGCCCGACGATCTCCCCGCGCCGCAGCGAAAGCGACGCGTTGTCGACGATCACGCGGCCGGCCTGGGTCGGGCTGTGCACCGTCCAGTCCTCGATTCGCAGCACCTCTTCGCCGATGTCTGGCTCCCGGGGCGGGAACCGGTGCTCGAGGTCGCGCCCGACCATGCCGGTGATGATGCGTTCCTCGGTCAGCCCCGCCGCGTCCAGCGTCTCGATCGTCCTGCCGTCCCGCAGGATCGTGACGGTGTCGGCGATCGCGGTCACCTCGCCCAGCTTGTGCGAGATGATCACGCAGGTGACGCCCTCGTCGCGCAGCCCGCGCAGCAGGTCGAGCAGGTGGGCCGAGTCGTCGTCGTTGAGCGCCGCGGTGGGCTCGTCGAGGATGAGCAGCTTCACCTCCTTGGACAGGGCCTTGGCGATCTCGACGAGCTGCTGCTTGCCGACGCCGAGCTCCTGCACCGCCCTGGTCGCGTTTTCGGCGAGGCCGACGCGCTTGAGCAGCGCGCCGGCCTCGTGGTTGGTGCGGTTCCAGTCGATCCAGCCCCGCTTCTGCTGTTCGTTGCCGAGGAAGATGTTCTCCGCGATCGACAACTGGCCGCACAGCGCGAGCTCCTGGTGGATGATCACGATCCCGCGCCGTTCGCTGTCGCGCACCGACCCGAACTCGCACCGCTGCCCGTCGAAGGTGATCTCGCCGTCGTACGTCCCGTGGGGGTAGACGCCCGAGAGCACCTTCATCAGGGTGGACTTCCCGGCGCCGTTCTCCCCGCAGATCGCGTGGATCTCCCCTTGGCGCACGGAAAGCGTGACGTCGGACAGCGCCTTGACCCCGGGGAAGGTCTTGGTGATCCCGCGCATGCCGAGTAGTTCGGTCATTTCAGCTGACCTGCCGTGTAGTAGCCGGAGTCGACCAGTTCCTTCTGGTAGTTGGCCTTGTCCACGGTGACCGGCTGCAGCAGGAAGGACGGGACGACCTTCTTGCCGTTGTCGTAGTCCTTCGTGTTGTTGACCTCGGGCTTGCCGCCCTTGAGCACCGCGTCGGCCATCTTCACCGTGGTGTCGGCGAGGATGCGGGTGTCCTTGAAGATCGTCGAGTACTGCTCACCGGCGATGATCGACTTGACCGACGCGACCTCGGCGTCCTGCCCGGTGACGATCGGGTAGGGCTGGCCGGCGGTGCCGTAGCCGTTGCTCTTCAGCGCCGAGAGGATGCCGATCGACAGGCCGTCGTACGGCGAGAGCACGCCCGCGACCTTCGCGCCACCGGTGTAGGTCTTGGTGAGCAGGTCTTCCATGCGCCGCTGCGCGGTGGCCGGGTCCCAGCGCAGGATGGCCGCGCGGGCGAAGTCGGTCTGGCCGCTCTTGACGACCAGCTTGCCGCTGTCCATCAGGGGCTTGAGGACGGACATCGCGCCGTTGAAGAAGAAGGTGGCGTTGTTGTCGTCCGGGGAACCGGCGAACAGCTCGATGTTGAACGGACCAGGGCCGTTGCCCAGGCCCTTGACCAGCGAGTTCGCCTGCTCGACGCCGACCTTGAAGTTGTCGAACGTGGCGTAGTAGTCGACGTTCGGTGAATTGCGGATCAGCCGGTCGTAGGCGATGACCGGGATCTTCTTGTCGGCGGCCTCCTGCAGCTGGGTGGTGATGGCCGTGCCGTCGATCGAGGCGATGACCAGGAGCTTGGCGCCCTTGGTGATCTGGTTCTCGATCTGGTTCACCTGGGTGGGGATGTCGTTCTCGGCGTACTGCAGGTCGACCTTGTACCCGAGCTTCTCCAGCGCCGACTTGATGTTGTCGCCGTCGTGGATCCAGCGCTCCGACGACTTCGTCGGCATGGTGACGCCGACCAGGCTGCCCGCCGCGCTCGCGCCGGGCGCGGCCGTCTGGTCCGCGGTCTTCTGGCTCGAGCCGCACGCCGACAGCGTGAGCACGAGCCCCGCGGCCGCGAGCGCCGCGATTCCTCTGGTGAACTTCATCGTTCTTTCTTCCTTTCTCAGAAGCCCTGTGCGAGCCGGTGGTACGCCTGGTTCCAGCGGATGCGGTCGGCGAAGTCGTGCGGCGTGGTGTCCTTGTCGATCACCAGCAGCTCGACGCCGAGCAGGTTCGCGAAGTCGCGAAGGGTTTCGGTGCCGACGGCCTGGGTCAGCACGGTGTGGTGCGGGCCGCCCGCGGTGATCCACGACTCGGCCGACGTCGACAGCGACGGCGCCGGCTCCCACACCGCGCGCGCCACCGGCAGGTTCGGCAGCGGCTCGTCCGGCTCGACGACCTCGATCTCGTTGGCCACCAGGCGGAACCGGTCGCCGAGGTCGACCAGGCCGAGGGTGACGCCGGGGCCGGGCGCCGCGTCGAACACCAGCCGGACCGGGTCCTCGCGGCCGCCGATGCCCAGCGCGTGGATCTCACACGACGGCTTCGCGGCGGCGATGCTCGGGCAGACCTCCAGCATGTGGGCGCCGAGGATCTTCGGCGTGCCCGGCCCGAAGTGGTAGGTGTAGTCCTCCATGAACGACGTGCCCCGCTCGAGGCCGACGCCCATCGCCTTCACCGCGGCGAGCAGCGCCGAGGTCTTCCAGTCACCCTCGCCGCCGAAGCCGTAGCCGTCGGCCATCAGCCGCTGCACGGCCAGGCCGGGCAGCTGGCGCAGGCCGCCGAGGTCCTCGAAGTTCGTCGTGAACGCGCCGAACCCGCCGTCGGTGAGGAACTTCCGCAGCCCGGCCTCGATCTTCGCCGCGTACCGCAGGGATTCGTGCCGCGCTCCCCCGGCCGCCAGGTCCGCGACAACGTTGTAATCCTGCGCGTACTGCGCCACGAGCGAGTCGACTGTGTCTTTTTCGGAAACTTGGTCGACCACCTCGACCAAGTCGTTGACCCCGTAGGTGTTGACCGAGACGCCGAACCGCAGCTCGGCCTCGACCTTGTCCCCTTCGGTGACGGCGACGTCGCGCATGTTGTCGCCGAACCGGGCCAGGCGGAGGTTGCGCAGGTGGTCGGCGCCGATCGCGGCCCGCGCCCACGCGTCGATCCGCGCGACGACGGCCGGGTCCGACACGTGCCCGGCGACGGTCTTGCGCGGCACACCGAGGCGGGTCTGGATGAACCCGAACTCGCGGTCGCCGTGCGCGGCCTGGTTGAGGTTCATGAAGTCCATGTCGATGGTGGACCACGGCAGGGCTTCGTTGAGCTGGGTGTGCAGGTGCAGCAGCGGCTTGCGCAGCGCGTCCAGCCCGGTGATCCACATCTTCGCGGGCGAGAAGGTGTGCATCCACGCGATCACGCCGACGCACGCGGCGTCGGAGTTGGCTTCCTGCAGGACACGGCGGATCGACGCGGCCTCGGTCAGCACCGGCTTGCCGACGATCTCGGCCGGGAGGCCACCGGAGGCGGCCAGGAGCTGCTGGATGCGCAGGGACTGGCCGGCGACCTGCTCGAGGGTCTCCTCGCCGTAGAGGGCCTGGCTCCCGGTGAGGAACCAGAGCTGGGGTTTCGACGCGCGGGTCATCGTTCTCCTCGGTATCAGTGCTGGCCGTAGACGTTCTGGTACCGGGCGTAGAGCCGGTCGACGTCCTCGGGCGGCAGGGGTTCGGGCGTGCCCAGCTCGAAGGCCTTGTGCACGGTGCGGGCCACGTCCTCGACCATCACGGCGGCCTTGACGGCGTCACGGGCGGTGCGGCCGACGGTGAACGGGCCGTGGTTGCGCATCAGCACGGCCGGCGACCGGCTCGCGCGCAGCGTTTCGACGATGCCCTTGCCGATGGAGTCGTCGCCGATCAGGGCGAACGGCCCGACCGGCACCTCACCGCCGAACTCGTCGGCGATCATCGTGAGCACGCACGGGATCGGCTCACCGCGCGCGGCCCACGCCGTGGCGTAGGTCGAGTGCGTGTGGACGACGCCGCCGATCTCGGGCATGTGCCGGTAGACGTAGGCGTGCGCGGCGGTGTCCGAAGACGGTGCCAGCTCGCCGTGGACGAGTTCGCCGTGCAGGTCGGTGACGACCATGGTGTCGGCGGACAGGTCGTCGTAGGACACCCCCGACGGCTTGATGACCATCAGCTCGCGCCCGGGCACCCGCGCCGAGACGTTGCCGGCGGTCCAGATGACCAGCGCGTTGCGGGTCAGCTCGCCGTGCAGGTTCGCCACGGTCTCCCGCAGCTCGGCGACGGTGTCGAGGACTTCGCCGGTCAGCGACATCAGGACCGTCCTTTCGCGACAGCCTGGGAAACGGCACGGCGGCGGGCGGCGAGGCGGTGCATGACATCGTTGCCGCCGCGGCCGAAGTAGTCGTGCAGCGTCGTGTACTCGGCGTAGAGCTCGTCGTAGGCGACGACGTGGGCGGGCACTGGCCGGTAGACCGCGCGCTCGACCGAGCCCATGGCCGCGGCGGCCGCGCGGATGTCCGGGTAGGCCCCGGCGGCGACGGCCGCGTGGATGGCCGAGCCGAGCGCGGGACCCTGCCCGGAGCCGATGACCGACAGCGGCAGACTGGTGACGTCGGCGTAGATCTGCATGAGCAGCGCGTTCTTCATCAGCCCGCCGGCGATGATCAGCTCGGTGACCGGGACGCCGGCGGCGTTGAACGTCTCGATGATCTTGCGCGTGCCGAACGCCGTGGCTTCCAGCAGCGCGCGGTAGACGTCCTCGGCGCGGGTGGCCAGCGTCTGGCCGACGATGACGCCGGAGAGCTCGTGGTCGACGAGGACCGACCGGTTGCCGCTGTGCCAGTCGAGGGCGACCAGGCCGTGTTCGCCGATCTCCTGCTGCGCGGCCAGCCGGGTGAGCTGGTCGTGCCCGTCGGGGGCGAAGTGCTCGGTGAACCAGCCGAAGATGTCGCCGACGCCGCTCTGCCCGGCCTCGTAGCCCCAGAGCCCGGGGACGATCCCGCCGTCGACGACCCCGCACATGCCGGGGACTTCGCGCAGTTCGGCGCCGTTCATCACGTGGCAGGTCGACGTGCCCATGATCGCGACCATCTGGCCGGGCTCGACGGCGTTCGCCGCGGGCGCGGTGACGTGGGCGTCGACGTTGCCGACGGCGACCGCGATGCCCTCGGGCAATCCGGTCCATTCAGCGGCTTCAGCGGACAGTGAACCGGCGCGGGAGCCCAGCTCGCCCAGGGGGTGTTCGAGCTTGTCGGCCACGAAGGACTCGAACCCGGGCGCCAGCTCGCGGAGGAAGTCGCGGCTCGGGTACTGGCCGTCCTGCAGGATGCCCTTGTACCCGGCGGTGCAGGCGTTGCGGACGTACGTCCCGGTCAGCTGCCAGACGATCCAGTCGGCCGCCTCGACCCAGTGCCGCATCGCGGCGTAGACCGCGGGCGCCTCTTCGAGCAGCTGCAGCGCCTTGGCGAACTCCCACTCCGACGAGATCAGGCCGCCGTAGCGCGGCAGCCACTTCTCGCCGCGGGTGCGGGCCAGCTCGTTGATGCGGTCGGCCTGCGGCTGGGCCGAGTGGTGCTTCCACAGCTTGACGTACGCGTGCGGGTCGCCTTCGAACTCGGGCAGCTCGCACAGCGGCGTGCCGTCCGCGGTGGTCGGCACCATGGTGCACGCGGTGAAGTCGGTCGCGACGCCGATGACGTCGCCCGGGTCGGCGCCCGCGTCGCGCAGCGCCGCCGGTACGGCGTTGCGGAGGACCCCGACGTAGTCGGCGGGCACCTGCAGCGCCCAGTCCGGCGGCAGCGCGCGGCCGGTGGCGGGCAGCGTCTCGTCGAGCACCCCGTGCGGGTACTCGAAAACCGCGGAGCCGAGCTCGGCCCCGTCCCGGACCCGCACGACCACCGCGCGGCCCGACAGCGTGCCGAAGTCGACGCCGACGGTGAGTGGTTCTGCCACGGTGTCCTCTCCCTCCTGTTTGGTGACCGGGGCGCGGCGCGGGCGGCGGTCTGCGCGCCGCGCCCCGGGGTTCTAGCGGCCGGTGAGGACCAGGGTCGTCACGGAATTGGCGGGCAGCGTCAGCTTCGACGTCGCCGCCAGCCCGGTGATCTCCCTGGTCTGCGGCACGATGGCGGTCGGCGCGGCGAGGCTGTTGCGCCCCGCCGGGTCGCCGGTGAGCGTGGTGAGCGTCCCGGTGCCGTCGACCGCGGTGACGCCGGTGAGCGCCAGTCGCGCGGTCTGCACCTGGCCGGTCGGGTTGACGAGCTTGACCGTGAAGGTCTTCCTTCCGCTCTTGGTGGTCACGTTGACGACCTGGCGCAGCGGGCTGCCCGGGTTGAGGCGGCTGGTGACGATCTGCTTGCCGAGGGTGCTGGAGAACATCTGCTGCACCCAGTACGACGGCGAGCCGTAGCTGCTCCCGGCGTCGAAGCCGACCAGGTTGACCGGCCAGTTCGGCTGGTTCTCCTGCACCAGCACCGGCGCGTACATCGAGCCGATGACGACGTCGCTGTTGCGTTCGAGCCCGGTGAGGAACGCGGCCTCGCCGATGGCGGCGGCCAGGGTGCCGGTGGGCCGGCCGTCCTGGGCGCCGTACTCGCCGACGAGGATGTCCGGGCCGGAGCGGTCCGCGGTGTCGTAGCGGGTCGAGTTGTCGGTGAACCACTGCGGCGACTGGTAGTAGTGGTCGTCCGCGGCGTCCGGGCGCACCCCGGTCGACGTGCTCGACGCGGCCCCGCCCTGCAGGCCGCCGGTCGTCGCGATGACGGTCAGCTGCGGGTACTTCGCCTTGATGGCGTTGTACATGTCGGTGAAGCGCCAGGCGTAGCTGCCCGAGCCGTCGAACCAGTCCTCGTTGCCGACCTCGACGTAGTGCAGGTCGAACGGCGCCGGGTGCCCATCGGCCACACGCTTCGCGCCCCACGTCGTGGAAGCGTCACCGATGGCGTACTCGATCTCGTCGAGGGCTTCCTGGACGTACTGCGGGTAGTCGGCCTGGTCGACGTGCTGGCCGTTCAGGGTGTAGCCGGCGAACAGCGCCAGCAGCGGCTGGGCGCCGATGTCCTCGGCCAGCTTGAGGTAGTCGAGGATGCCGAAGCCGTCGGTGGACCAGTAGCCCCACGCGGTGTTCTGGTGGCCGGGCCGCTGTTCCAGGGGTCCGATGGTGTTCTTCCACGCGAACCGCGAGTCGAGGGTGTTGCCCTCGAGGTAGTTGCCGCCCGGGACGCGGAACAGGCCGAGCTTCATCGCGGCGAGCTTCTGCCCGAGATCGGCGCGGACGCCGTTCGGCCGGTTCTTGAAGGTGGGCGGGAACAGCGACACCTGCTGGAACCAGGCGTCCCCGGACGGGGCCGTCTTCCCCTTGTTCACCAGGGAGACGACGATCCGGTTGTCGGTGGACGCGGCGATCGTCGACGGGGTGGTGAAGCTGAACGTCTGCTGCGCCCACGCAGGCCCGACCGGCTGGACGTCCTTGCTCGCCAGGACCGTGCCGTCCGGCTTCTCCAGGCTGACCCGGACCGCGCCGGTCCAGGTGCCCTTGGCGAAGAAGCTGCCGGTGTACTTCGTGGACGGTTTCGCCGCGACGCCGTAGAAGCCGACGTTGGCGGCCGCCACCCGGCCCCCGGCGGGGACGGTGTCGGCGTGCAGCTTCAGCGAACGGTCGAGCGCGGTGTTCAGCGGAGCCGCGGTGTCGATCGCGTACGCGCCGGTCGCGCCGGCCGACGTGACCAGCGACCAGTACGGCACCGGCGTGTCGCCCGCGCCGCTGCCGGGCTGGTAGGCCTCCTTGAAGGTGCGGTTGCGGACGAGTTCGGCGTACAGCCCGCCTTCGACGGAGTGGCTGATGTCCTCGAGGATCGAGCCGTACGTCGTCGGGCGGGTGTTCGCGCGGACGACGTTGGCGTCGACCGCGAGCTGGTTGGCGCCCGCGAGGGTGCCGATCTGCGCCGCGGTGAGCGGGAAGCGGCGCAGTTCGAGTTCGTCGACCGCGCCGGTGAACCCGGTGCCGACCGTGAGCGGCGCCGCGGCGGTCCCGGAGGCCGGGCACGCGGAGACGTCCAGGGTGGTCCCGCTGGGCGTGCCGCAGGTGCTGGTGACCGCGGCCGCGTCGCCGTCGGCGTAGACGGTGAGCCGCTGCGCAGCGCGGTCGAGGACGACGGCAGCGTGGTGCCAGTTGCCGTCCGCGAGCCCGCCCCCGGTGGTGGTCACCTGAATGGTGCCGACGTGGGCGGTGAGCTTGCCGCCGGTCACGCCGAGGGCGTAGCCGTCGCCGTGGTCGACGAGGGTGCCGTCCGCCGTGGTCCGGAACCAGGCCGCCAGCGAGAGGGAGCCGGTGCCGGTGTCGAACGCGGGCGAGGTGCCCATGTCCACAGTGGACTTGCCGTCGAACTGGACGGCCTTGCCCGCCGCGCCCGCGGTCCAGGTGGCCCCTTTCAGCGTGCCGTCGGCGGCGTTCGCCGAAGCGTCGCGCGTGACCGTGCCGGCGCCCTCGTCGAAGTGCCACGAGCCGCTCGCGGCCAGGGCGGCGACGGCGGACGCGGTCAGCGGCGTCGGGTACGCGCGGACGTCGTCGATGCCACCGGCGAACCAGTCGGCCGGGGCGCCCGCCCACTTGCCCCGGCCGAGGACGAGGTGCCCGCCCGCGGTCCACGGCGTGGTGAACGGGACGCTCTGCTGCAGGGTTCCGTTGACGTACAGGGAAAGCGTGCCGGCCGCGCGGTTGTAGACGCCGACGACGTGCTGCCACTGGTCGGCCTGCGCGGGCAGAGTGGACACCGCCGCGGACGACGCCGTGTCGCCGTCGCCCGCGCGGCGGGTGAAGGCGAACCGGCCGTCGGCGGCGCGCTGGAGGTAGAAGCCGCTGATGGCCGAGCCGTCGACGCTCACGGCGGTCCGGAAGCCGGTGGCCGCGGTCGGCTTGACCCACGCGGACACCGAGAAGCTCTGTGCGGTGTCGATCACCGGAGCCGGGGCGTCGACGGCGGAATCGGTGCCGTCGAAGACCGCGCCGTGCGGGCCGACGACGCCGTCGCCCCAGGTCGTGCCGCCGGTGAGGGTGGCGGTGCGCGCGTCGAGGGAGTCGTCGGCCGCCGTGGTGCCGGTGCCTTCGTCGAGGGTCCAGTGCCCGGCGATGGCCAGGCGGGCCGCGTCGGCCGCGGTCAGCGCGCCGCGGTAGGCGCGGACGTCGTCGATCGAGCCGTCGACGTAGTCCACCGGGTTGCTGCCGTACTTGCCGCGGCCGATCACCAGGTGCCCGGTGCCCGCCCAGCCGGCGGGCGCGGCGACGGTGGCCTGGCGGGTGCCGTCGACGTACAGCGCGAGGGTCGACGCGGCGGCGTCGAACACGCCGGTGAGCTGGTACCACTGGCCGGCGACCGGGTCGAAGTTGGCGCTCGCGACCACGCCGTCGGTCGGGGCATCCCCGGCCAGGCGGGTGAAGGCGAACCGGCGCGAGTCGTCGCGGAACTGCAGGAAGAAGTTGCTGACCTGGTTTCCGTCGACGCTCACGAACGTCTGGTAGCCCGAGGTCTTGTCGAGCTTGACCCAGCTGGACACGGAGAAGCTCTGGGTGGTGTCGAGCACGGGTGCGCCGGCGTCGGCGAACCCGCTCGTGCCGTCGGTCGTCAGGGCGCCGCCGCGGATGCCCGGGCCCCAGGCCGCGCCGGAGTTCAGGGCGGCAGGGTGGTCGCCCGCCGTGTCGGCGGCGGTCGTGCCGCTGCCTTCGTCGAACGTCCAGTGCCCGGCGAGCGCCGGGTCCGGGTCGGCCGCGGCGGCCGTGACGGGCAGGGCGGCGAACAGCGTCAGGGCCGTGAGCACGGCCAAGACGCGCCGGAAAGCGGGGTTCATCGGTGGCTCCCCCGGGTCACGAGGCGCTGCAGGACGATGAAGACGAAGAGCAGGGCGCCGGTGATGATCGAGGTCCACCAGGAGTTGAGGGTGCCGTCGAAGGTGATCAGCGTCTGGATGATGCCCAGCACCATGATCCCGAGCACGGTGCCCAGCACGTAGCCGGAGCCGCCGGTGAGGATGGTGCCGCCGATGACCACCGCGGCGATCGCGGTCAGCTCGAGGCCGACGCCGTTGAGCGGGTCGCCCGAAGACTTGTAGAGCACCAGCAGCAGCCCGCCCAGCGCCGAGCAGAACCCGCTGATCGTGTACACCGCGATCTTCGTGCGGCCGGTCTTGAGGCCCATCAGCATCGCCGACTGCGCGTTGCCGCCGATCGAGTAGACCGTGCGCCCGAACCGCGTGAACGCCAGGACGTACACCGCGACCGCGACGACGACCAGCGCGACCACCACGCTGATCGAGATGTGCAGCTCCCCGCCGAGCGGGATCTGCGTCTGGGCGAGGGTGGCGATCGTCGGGTTGTCGATCGAGTACGCCTCGGTGCTGATCGTGTAGCAGAGCCCGCGGGCGAAGAACATCCCGATCAGCGTCGCGATGAACGGCTGGATCTCGAAGAAGTGGATGAGCGCGCCCATCCCGGCGCCGAGCAGGGCGCCGATGACGAGCACCACCGCGATCGCCGCGTACGCGGACCAGCCGTGCTTCTGCATCAGGTCACCGGAGACCACAGTGGACAGTGCGACCACCGAGCCGACCGACAGGTCGATGCCGCCGGTGAGGATCACGAACGTCATGCCGATCGCGACCACCAGCAGGAAGGCGTTGTTGATGAACAGGTCCAGCACGACCTGCCCGGACCCGAAGGCCTCGTACTGGGCGGCGCCGAAGATGTAGGCGGCGATCAGCAGCGCCATCGTCGCCAGGATCGGGACGTGCCGCTGCTGCGGCCGGTAGCTCTTGACGCGGGTGAGCGTGGTCATGCCGTGACCTCCACCTTCTCCGGAGCGGACGCGGGGGCCGGCGCGGCCGGGTGGGCCTTGCGGCGGCGGAGCTTGCGGCGGAACGCGGGCGACTGCAGCAGGCACACCGCGAGCACGACCAGGGCCTTGAACAGCATGATCGCCTCGGGCGGGATGCCGAGGGCGTAGACGGTGGTGGTCAGCGTCTGGATGAGCAGCGCGCCGATCACCGAGCCGCCGAGGGAGAACCGGCCGCCGGTCAGCTGGGTGCCGCCGACGACGACGGCGAGGATCGCGTCGAGCTCGATGAACAACCCGGCGTGGTTGGCGTCGGCGCTGTGCACGTTCGCGCTGATCATCAGCCCGGCGATGCCCGCGCACAGCCCGCAGAAGACGTAGACGAGCCAGGTCAACCGCGCCGAGCGGAGGCCGGCCAGCCTGCTGGCCTCCGGGTTGCCGCCGACGGCTTCCACGAGCAGGCCGAGCGCGGAGCGGCGGACCAGCAGCGAAGCGAGCACGAAGACCAGCAGGGCGATGAGGATCGCGCTGGGCAGCGTGGCGACGAACCCGCTGCCGATCCACTCGTACGGGCCGGAGTTGATGGTGATGATCTGCCCGCCGCTGATCAGCTGCGCGATCCCGCGGCCGGCGACCATGAGGATGAGCGTCGCGATGATCGGCTGGATGCCCAGCGCGGCGACGAGCCAGCCGTTCCACGCCCCGAGCACCAGGGACAGGCCGAGCGCCAGCCCGACCGCGACGAGCGTGGCGCCCACGCCGTCCGGGTGGCCGGCGATCCACAGGCACGCGAGCGACCCGCTGATCGCGACGACCGCGCCGACCGAGAGGTCGATGCCGCGGGTGGCGATGACGAGCGTCATGCCGATCGCGATGAGGATCAGCGGGGCGCCGTTCTTGAGGATGTCGACGAGGTTGCCGTAGAGGTGGCCGTCGCGCAGTTCGATCGAGAAGAACGCCGGGCTCGCGATGAGGTCGCCCACCAACAGGGCCAGCAACGCCACCACGGGCCAGAAGAGCCGGTGTTTGGTCATCCCTTTCACGCCTGCACCCCTTCGGCCATCGTGGCCATGATGTCGTCCGCGGTGAGTCCCTGGTTTTCCCGCTGCGCCACCACTTTCCGGTCGCGCAGCACGACGACGCGGTGGCTCAGCCGCAGGACCTCCTCCAGCTCGGCGGAGATGTACACGACGGCCATGCCGTCGGCCGAGAGCTGGGTGACGAGCCGCTGGATCTCGGTCTTGGCGCCGATGTCGATGCCGCGTGTGGGCTCGTCGAGGATGAGCAGCCGCGGCTCGGTGATGAGCCAGCGGGCCAGCAGCACCTTCTGCTGGTTGCCCCCGGACAGGTTGCCCACTAAGGCCTCGGGATCGGCCGGGCGGATGTCGAGGGTCTTGATGTACTTCTCCGCGATTTCGTCCTGACGGCGGCGGGACAGCGGGCGCGCCCAGCCGCGGGACGCCTGCAGCGCGAGGACGATGTTCTCCCGGACGGTCAGCTCCTCGACCAGTCCTTCGGTCTTGCGGTTCTCCGAGCAGAACGCGATCCGGTGGTCGAGACCGGCCCGCGGGGTGCGCAGCGCGGTGGCGCTGCCGTCGATCGTCACCGAGCCGCTGTCGGCGTGGTCGGCGCCGAAGAGCAGCCGGGCGAGCTCGGTGCGCCCGGAACCGAGGAGCCCGGCGAGCCCGACGACCTCGCCGGCGTGGATGTCGAGGCTGAACGGTTCGACGCCGCCCTTGCGGCCGAGGTCTTCGGCGGCCAGCAGCACCGGCGCGCCGGCGACCTCGGCCCGGCTGGGCCCGGAGTCCTCGAGCGTTTCGAGGACCCGCAGCTCCTTGCCGATCATCTTGGTGACCAGGTCGACCGGCGTGATGTCCGCGGTGCGGTACTCGCCGATCAGCTTCCCGTTGCGCAGCACCGTCATCCGGTCCGCGACGGCGAAGACCTGGTCGATGAAGTGGGAGACGAACAGGATCGCCAGCCCCTGCTCGCGCAGGGACCGGACGACCTGCAGCAGCCGCTCGACCTCGCCGGTGTCCAAACTGGACGTCGGCTCGTCGAGGACGAGCACCCGCGCCTCGACGTCGAGCGCGCGGGCGATCGCCACCAGCTGCTGGACGGCGATCGAGCAGGTGCTCAGCTCGGCCGAGACGTCCACGTGGACGTCCAGCCGGGCGAGGAGCTCCTCGGCCCGCCGCCGCATCGGGCCCCACTGGATGCGGCCGAAGCGGCGGGGTTCCCGCCCGAGGCAGACGTTCTCCGCCACGGACAGGTTCGGGCAGAGGTTGACCTCCTGGTAGACCGTGCTGACGCCGGCCTTCTGGGCCTCGCCGGGCCCGCTGAAGGCGACCTGCTCGCCGTTCAGCTCGATCGTGCCCGCGTCCACCCCGTACACGCCGGTCAGCACCTTGATGAGGGTGGACTTGCCGGCGCCGTTCTCGCCCATCAGGGCGTGGACTTCGCCGGGGAACATCCGGAAGGCGACGTCGTCCAGCGCGAGGACGCCGGGGAACTCCTTGCGGATACCGCTCATCCGCACCATGGGCTGCGGTTCAGGCATTGCGTGCTCCGGGGTGGACGCGGGGTTTCGGTCAGTACTGGCGCTGCGGCAGGGCGGCCTTCGCCGAGGCCTGGTCGAACTCGGTCTCCTGGGTCTCGATGCGGGCGGGCACCTGCTCGCCGGCGGCGACCTTCTTGACCAGGTCCATCAGCTGCGGGCCGAGCAGCGGGTTGCACTCGACGACGTGGTTGATCTTGCCGTCGGCCAGCGCCGTCAGCGCGTCCTTGACGCCGTCGACCGAGACGATCTTGATGTCCTTGCCCGGCACCTTGCCCGCGGCTTCGATCGCCTCGATGGCGCCGAGGGCCATGTCGTCGTTGTGGGCGTAGAGGACGTCGATCTTGGGCTGGGACTTCAGGAAGGCCTCCATGACCTCCTTGCCCTTGGCGCGGGTGAACTCACCGGTCTGCGACGCGACGATCTTGTACTTCGGGTCCGCCGCGATGACGTCCGCGAAGCCCTTCTTGCGGTCGTTGGCCGGGGCCGAACCGGTGGTGCCCTGCAGCTCGACGATGTTGACCTGGCCGGTGGCGCTGCCGTACTCCTTGGTCAGCCACTCCCCCGCCTTCTTGCCCTCGGCGATGAAGTCCGAGCCGAGGAAGGTCTTGTAGAGCGACTTGTCCGGCGAGTCGATCGCGCGGTCGGTGAGGATGACCGGGATGTTGGCCGTCTTGGCTTCCTTGAGGACGGTGTCCCAGCCGGACTCCACGACCGGCGAGAAGGCGATGACCTTGACCTTCTGCTGGATGTAGGAGCGGATCGCGGAGATCTGGTTCTCCTGCTTCTGCTGCGCGTCGGAGAACTTCAGCTCGATGCCGGCGGTCTTCGCCGAGTCCTGGATCGACTTGGTGTTGGCCGTCCGCCACCCGCTCTCGGCGCCCACCTGGGCGAACCCGAGGGTGATCGCCCCGCCGGAGCCACCGGAAGAGCCACCACTCCCGCAGGCGGTGAGCAGCACGAGTCCGGCCGCCGCGGCCGCCGCGGCGGCCCATCGCTTCTTCAGCACGTTCACTCCTCGATCGACGGTGATCATTCTTGTTAGCGTTAACAGTCGGAGCTGGTCTTCCGGGTCCGGGCGCGCGCGAGGCGCTAACGCGGCCCGGTGCTCTCGCGGACGATCAGCTCGGGCACGACCAGTGCGCGCGCGTGCCGGTCGCCCCCGTCCATCCGCTGGGTGAGCAGGCCGAACGTGCGCCGGCCGACTTCGATGAAGTCCTGGCGCACCGTGGTCAGCGGCGGCGTGAAGTACGCCGCCTCGGGGACGTCGTCGAAGCCCGCGACGCGCACGTCCCGCGGCACCGAGATGCCGGCTTCGGCGAAGGCGCGCAGCAAGCCGAGCGCCATCTGGTCGTTGCCGGCGAAGACGGCGTCCAGGTCGCGTTCCTTGGCGAGGGATCGCCCCGCCTCGTAGCCGGAGCGCGAGCTCCAGTCGCCCTGGATGACCTGCGGCACGTTCGCGCCGTGGCGTTCCAAGGTCTCCCGCCAGCCGGCCTCGCGGTCGCGGGCTTCCAGCCAGTCCTCGGGGCCGGCGACGTGCCAGACGGTCCGGTGCCCGAGGGCCAGCAGGTGCTCGGTGGCGCGCCGGGCGCCGTCGCGCTGGTCGACGGAGATGACCGGAACCGGTGCCGTCTCCCCGCCACCGACCGCGACGACCGGGAAGTCCGCGGGTGCGGCTTCCAGCGCCCGGCCGGCGGTGACGTGCGGGGCGATGACGATGATGCCTTCGACGGCCTGGCGGCGGAGGTTCTCCACCGCGTCGGCGATCGACGACCGGCCCGGGCGGCTCACGCTCGAGATCGTGATCGCGTACCCGGCTTCGCGGGCGGCGTTCTCGATGCCGTAGAGCGTGCTGGCCGGACCGTACAGATTGGACTCGAGCGCGACGACGCCGAGCGTCCCGGTGCGCCCCGTGACGAGCGCGCGGGCCGCGGAGTTCGGGCGGTAGCCCAGTTCTTCGATCGCGGCGAGCACCCGGGCGCGGGTTTCCGGCCGCACCGGGCCGGTCCCGTTGATGACCCGGGAGACGGTCATGTGCGAGACGCCCGCCACCCCCGCGACGTCGGTCAGGCTGGGCTGCCGCGTGCCGGCGGCGGTCACCCTGACGGGGCCGCCGGAGCGGGGTCGTTCGGCCACCGGCGTCCCCTTTCGCACACGTCGTCGTGGTCTCCGTCACCCGTTCCGGTGACGGCGAGGAGTCAGTGTTAGCGATAACACCGGCGGGGTCAAGCCTGGGTCGCGTAACGGTCTAATCACGTAAGCCGCCGGGGCGGCCGGTCGTGGCTTCGCCGCCCGACCTGCGGGAAAGCCGGTGGGTTATTCACCGGATGCCGCCGACGCGGGTGTTCAAGGGGCATGTTCGGCCTGCGCGGAGGCCGTCAGAAGGCGACCGAAGCCGCCACCGGGAGGTGGTCGCTGCCCGTCGCGGGCAACGTCCACGCCGCCACCGGCCGCAGCCCGGCGACGAAGACCTGGTCGATCCGGGCCAGCGGGAGCCCGGCCGGCCAGCTGAACCCGAACCCGTCGCCGGCTTCCTCCTGCGCGGAGCGCATCCGCGCGGTGATCGGGTCCAGGGCGCGGTCGTCGGCCGTGCCGTTGAAGTCGCCGACCAGCACCGTGCGCGGCGAAGACTCCGCAGCCACCGCGTCGGCGAGCAGGCCGATCGCATCGTCGCGCCCGGTCGCCGTGAAGCCCGCCTCGAGCCGGACCCGCACCGACGGCAGGTGCGCCACGAACACCGCGACCGCGCCCTTCGGAGTGTCCACAGTGGTCCGCAGCGCGCGGGTCCACGGCATGATCGCGACCGGTCGCGTGTCGCCGAGCGGGAACGTGCTCCAGATCCCGACCGTGCCCTGCACCGAGTGGTGCGGGTAGCCCGCGGCGAGCGCGTCTTCGTACTTCGGGATCTCGGACTTCTTCAGCTCCTCCAACGCGATCACCTGCGCACCGGTCGCGGCCAGCGCCCGCGCCGTGCCGGCCGGGTCCGGGTTCTCGTCGTTGACGTTGTGCGAGACGATCGTCAGGTCGCCGCCGGCTTCGGTCTTGTCGAACAGCCGGCCGCCGAAGAACCCGCCCCACACCAGCGCCGGCAGCAGCAGCGAAACGAGCGCGAGCGCCGACCGCCGGAGGAGCGCCGCCACGAGCAGCGGGAGCACGAGCAGGCCGGTCCACGGCAGGAACGTCTCCAGCAGGCTGCCGGCGTTGCCCACCCAGTTGGGCACCAGCGGGTGCGCGAGCAGCAGCAGCGCCGTCAGCGCGGAAAACACCGCGATCACGCGGCCGCGGCGCCGGATCGGGCGCGTCGGCGGGGTCTCGAGCACCGCGGTCATCGCGTGGCCGCCGGCAGTTCCCGCTGGATGGCGGCGATGAGCGTCCGGCTGTTCTCGAGCGCGGCGCTCAGCCCCTGCGCCGGGCTCCCGCCCGGGTTCTGGTGCAGGACGACGCCGAGGATGAGCTTGTCACCCGGTCCCTTCGCCGCCCACATCAGCGCCCCGCCGGCGGCGGTCGACGAACCGGTCTTCAGCCCGATCACGCCGTCCCGGCCGAGGAGGGTGTTCGTGTTGACGACACCGGGCACGCCGTCGACGCGCAGGCTCGTCGTGGCCACGATTTCGCGGATCACGGCGTTGCGCATCACCTCGCGGGCCAGGCGCAGCTGGTCGGTGGCGGTGCTCGTGGTCGAGTCCTCGACCCCGCTGGCGCCGGTGTAGGTCGTGTCGGCCATGCCGAGCGCGGCGGCCTCGCGGTTCATCTTCGCGACGAACTCTTCTTGGCTGCCGGCGTCCCAGCGGGCGAGCAGCCGGGCGGCGTTGTTGCCGGACGGGACGAGCATCAGCGCCAGCAGATCGCGCTCACTGACCTGCCGCCCCGCCCGCAGGGTCACGGTCGACTCTTCGCGCGAGGTCGATTCGGTGTCGGCCCGCTCGTCGACGGTGATCATCGGGCCCGCTTCGCCCGGGCCCAGCGGGTGGTCCTTGAGCACCACGTACGCGGTCATGACCTTGGTGACGCTGGCGATCGGCACCGGCCGCTGCTCCCCGCGGCTGCCGAGCGAGCCCAAGCCCTGGACTTCGGCGCTCGCCTGCCCGTCGGCGGGCCACGGCAGCGCGAGGTCGACGACGGGCCGGCTCGCGCTCGCGTGCCCCGCGACCGAGGGCGGGAAGAGGACCCAGCAGGCCGCGGCGAGCGCCACCGCGACGGCGGCGGCGATCCCGCCGGCGACGGGTGGGATGCGGGTACGGGCCATGGTTCTCCTCCGGGTGCCGGGGCGCTCGATGAGCGCGCACCGCCACTGTGTCCGGGGAAGATCGCCGGGCCGTCGGGGTTGTTCGACAGGTCTGAACCGGAAATGTCCCGGTTCTGCACCAAAAGGCGTGGCGCGGGACCGGCTCCCCTCCGCCGCGCACGGGGAGGAGCCGGTCCCGCTGGTTTGCGACCCTCAGCTCACGTGGACGTAGTCGACCACGAGCTGCTGCGGGAACTGGGTGCTGCCGTCGGGGTCGCCGGGCCAGTAGCCGCCGACCGCGAGGTTGAGGATCACGAAGAAGTCGTGGTTGAACACCCACTGGTTGCCGCCGACGTCGGCCGGCGTGCGGGTCTGGTAGGCGTTGCCGTCGACCGACCACACGATCTTGTCCTGCGACCAGTCGATCGCGTAGGTGTGGAAGTCGTCGGAGAAGTTCGGCCCGCTGTAGGGCGCGCCGATGCCACCGGAACCGGAGTAGCCGGGGCCGTGGATGGTGCCGTGCACGGTGTTCGGCTCGAACCCGACGTTCTCCATGACGTCGATCTCGCCGCACTGCGGCCAGCCGACGTTGCCGATGTCGGAGCCCAGCATCCAGAACGCGGGCCACATGCCCTGCCCGCGGGGCAGTTTCATCCGGGCCTCGACGTGCCCGGACGACGCGGTGAACTTGCCGGAGGTGTTGAGCCGCGCCGACGTGTACTCGCAGGCGCCGTACCAGCAGTTGTTCCCGCTGTTCTCCTTCTTCGCGGTGATCACGAGGTGGCCCTGGCCGTCGAGCGCCGCGTTGGCGGTGCCGTCGGTGTACCACTGCCGCTCGTGGTTGTTCACGTTGTCGCCGGTCTCGTGGACCCACTTCGAGCCGTCGACCCCGCTGCCCGCCGGGCCGTCGAAGTCGTCGCTGAAGCTCGCGAGGGTCCGCGCCGGCGCCGCCTGGCTCTGCGGTGCGGTCACCACGGCGGCGGTCACGAGCAGCGCCGCGGGGGCCACCAGCAGGCGGGCGGTCCGCCGCCATCGGGCGGAGTTCCTGGTCGACATCGTCGTCGCCCCTTCCGTTCCGCGGGCGACGGCTGGCGGCTCACCGGCACCCTATTTGTTGTCGAACACAACAAAGTATGGACGGGCCGGTGGCGAAGAACAAGGCTATCCGGTCGGACATTTTCCGACGAGTACCCGATGGTCCGGACCACCGGGTACTTTCGGGCAACGCGCGAGTCAGCGCAGGATGCAGTCGAGGCCGAGCCCGACGCCGGTGAGGACGTACTGGCAGATGTGCGACGCGTGGGCCGCGTCGGTCTCGGTGCACGACAGCGGCACCCCGAGCAGGTCGACCGAGCAGTAGGCGTAGAACTGGTCCGGATTGCCCGGGACCGGGTCGGCCGACGCCGGAGCCGCCGCGGCGACCACCGCGGAAATCGTGAGCGCAGCGGCCGTCGCCAGGGAAGCGATTCGGGTCTTCATCGTGCTCTCCTTCCGCAATCTCCCCTGTGCGTCAGGGGTTTGTGCTGATCAAGATTCCCCGTCCGGACCGCGTTCACCTCCGGGTCACCGGAAAGTGTCACGCCGGCGTCCCGCGAACCGAACAGCTCGTGAACTTCACGCTGCGTGATTACGTCCGATCGTCGGTGTCACCGGACAGCCGTGCTCACCTACGCTGGCGCTGCCCTGCCGAGGTCCCCTGGAGGCTCCCGTGATGGCCGACCCGCACGAGCTCACCCGACGCAGCTTCCTCGGCGGGGTCGCCGCCGCCGGCGCGCTCGGCGCGTTGCCACCCGGCATGGCCGAAGCGCTCGCCGAACCGCGCGTCTCCGGCAGCCTGTCGGACGTCGAGCACGTCGTGGTCCTCATGCAGGAGAACCGCTCCTTCGACCACTACTACGGCACGATGAAGGGCGTCCGCGGCTACGGCGACCGCTCGGCGATCGTCCAGCCGAACGGCCAGGACGTCTTCCACCAGCCCGATTCCGGGCGCAGCGACGGGAAGTACTTGCTGCCGTTCCGGGTGGACACGACCAAAGTGGACGGTCAGGACCTCGGCGACCTCGGCCACGGCTGGACCGACCAGCACCAGGCGATCGCCGGCGGCGCGAACACCGCGTGGATCCCCGCCAAGGGCGAGATGACCATGGGGTACTTCGACCAGGGCGACATCCCGTTCCACCGCGCGCTGGCCGACGCGTTCACGGTGTGCGACCACTACTTCTGCTCGGTGCAGGGCCCGACCACGCCCAACCGGCTCTACCTGTTCACCGGCACGATCGACGCCGACGGCAAGGCCGGCGGCCCGGCGAACTACAACCCCGCCGACTACAAGCCGGTCTTCAGCTGGACGACCTACCCGGAACGCCTGCAGCAGCACGGCGTTTCGTGGAAGGTGTACGCCAACAAGGAGGTCGGCGACGCGAGCGGCTCGTTCGTCGGCGACTACGGCGACAACCCGCTGTGGCTGTTCAAGGCCTACCACCAGGACTACAGCTCGGATCTGTCCAAGCGGGCCAGTGTGTTCAAGACGTGGGCCCCGGACTCGGGACAGGGCAAGGACGTCGACCACGTCCTCGCCGAGTTCAAGGCCGACTGCGCGAGCGGCTCGCTCCCCCGCGTGTCGTGGGTCGTCGCGCCCTACGGCTACTGCGAGCACCCCGAAGCCCGCCCGGTCGACGGCGCTGCGTACACCCAGACCGTCTTGAACGCCTTGTGGGCCAACCCGAAGCTGTGGGAGTCCACAGTGGTCCTCATCGACTACGACGAGAACGACGGGTTCTTCGACCACGTCGCCCCGCCGATCGCGCCGTCGGGCACCGCGAGCGAGTACATCGGCGGCAAGCCGATCGGCCTCGGCGCGCGGGTCCCGATGACGGTGATCTCGCCGTGGAGCCGCGGCGGCTGGGTCAGCTCCGAGGTCACCGACCACACGTCGGTGCTCCGGTTCCTCGAGCGCTGGACGGGCGTCGCCGAGCCGAACATCAGCGCGTGGCGGCGGGCGATCTGCGGCGACCTCATGACGTGCTTCGACTTCGGCACCCCGAACGTGCAGATCCCGCTGCTGCCGGACACCTCGGCGCTGCGCAAGCAGGCCGACGACACCCAGAAGAAGCTGCCGAAGCCGGCCCCGCCGGCGACCGGGAAGCAGCAGGTCCCGGTGCAGGAGCCCGGCACCCGGCCCGCCCGGGCGCTCCCCTACCGGCCGTCGGTCACGACGTCCCTGAGCGCCGACCGCAAGATCCTCACGACGACGTTCGCCAACCAGGGCACCGCGGCCGTGCAGCTGATGGCCTACCGCAACGACGGCCAGACCGACGGCCCGTGGCCGTACGACCTGGCCCCGGGGGCGCAGGTGAGCGACACCTGGCGGATCCAGCTCTACGGCGGCGGCAAGTACGGCGTCGCGGTGCACGGCCCCAACCGGTTCCGCTGGGTCCTGGCGGGCGACGCGAACAGCGCGGGCGCGGGCGTCGACGTCCTGGGCAGCTACACGACGGACGACAAGCTGCGGCTGACGATGCGCAACAGCGGCACGACGGCCGTGCACGTCACGGTGACCGCGAACCACTACCGCGCGGACGGGCCGTGGACGTACGCGCTGGCCGCGGGCCAGACGGTGACGGACGACTGGAACCCGGTGGCGTACGGCAACGGCTGGTACGACCTCTCCGCGACGCTCGACGCCGACCCGAAGTTCCTCCGCCGGTTCAGCGGCCACCTGGAGACGGGCGCCCCCAGCGTCACCGGCTGAGGCGATCAAGCTCGTGACGGCGGTTCACAGGTGCATGGCGAGCCAGAGCGCCACCCACGCCGCGGCGGCGAGCAGTGCTCCCGCCGCCGCGGCGAGGAGCACCCGGCGCAGGCCGCGGGCGGGTTTCGCGGACGTCTCGATGTGGTCCATGAAATCGATCATCACCCACGCGCGCCCGACACGACAGCCGGCGCGCTCGTCCGGGCGACCCCTGCGCGGGGTACCCCGGATGGCCGCGACGCACGTCACTCCCGGCCGCGGAACACCAATCCGGCCGAAGCGTTGTACTGGGTGTCGGTACGGCGGTGCCCCCGGGCCTCACCCCTTGCCTTCACGGAATACCGGTAACGCTGGAGCCGTGTCGTGCCTTCCGCCGCGAGGCGGCCCCCGTACCGGCCCCAAACCCCCGTTCCCTCCCGGGCCTCCCCCGTGCGCCCGGGCGGGAGCGGGCCTACGGCAGGATCGAGTCGACGTACCCGCCGTCGACCCGCACCGCCGCGCCCGTGGTCGCCGAAGCGAACGGGGAACTCAAGTACACCACCAGGTTCGCGATCTCTTCGGGTTCGATCAGCCGCTGCAGCAACGACTGCGGCCGGTGCTTCTTCATGAACTCGCGCTGGGCCTCTTCCCACGGCAGGTCCTTGTCGACCAGCTCGTAGACGAAGTCCTCGACGCCCCCGGTGTGCGTCGGCCCCGCGATCACGGCGTTCACCGTGACGCCGGTGCCGGCCGCGTGCTTGGCGAACCCGCGCGAGACCCCCAGCAACGCCGTCTTGGACACCCCGTAGTGGATCATCTCGGCCGGGATCACGACCGCGGAATCGCTGGCGATGTACTGGATCCGGCCCCAGCCGCGCCCGGTCATCCCGGGCAGGTACGCGCGGGTGAGCCGCACCGCGGCCAGCACGTTGACCTCGAAGTAGCGCCGCCAGTCGGCGTCGGTGATGTCCAGGGGCTCCTGCGCGCCGAAGATGCCGAGGTTGTTGACCAGGATGTCGGCGTCCGGCACCTCTTCGACGACCTGGGCCGCGCCGGCCTCGTCCGAGACATCACCCGGCGCCGGGATCAGGTCCGCGTCCGGCTGGTCCTCCTTCAGGCGCGCGATGGCCTTCGCGACCCCGGTCTCGCTCCGGCCGTTGACCGCGACCCGCGCGCCCGCGGCGGCCAGTCCCGCCGCGATCGCCGAGCCGATGCCCTGGGTGGACCCGGTGACCAGGGCCGTCTTCCCGCTGAGGTCGACCCGCATCGTGAAAACCCTTTCTCGCGTCGGCCGTTCCCCCCGGCCGATCCAAGCACAGGCGCCCGGTGCGCACCGGCTGGAAATACGGTTGCCCCGCCGGGCGCCCGGCTACACCATCTGCGCATGACCTCTCACCGCACGCCGCTCCTGCCGACCGCCGCCGCCACCGCGCCGGTCCAGCAGCAGCCGGGCCGGCCGCGGAGGTCGATCACCCCCGCGCCGTGACGGGCGCGCTGCTCGCCGGCCTGCTGGCCGGCTACGGCATCGCGATCCCGGTCGGCGCCGTCGCGACCTACCTCGTCGCGCTCGCCGCCCGCACCTCGCTGCGCACCGGTCTGGCCGCGGCCCTCGGCGTCGCCACGGCCGACGGCGTGTACGCGCTGGTCGCGGTGCTCGGCGGGGCCGCGATCGCCGGGGTCGTCACGCCGGTCGCGGGGCCGTTGCGGCTGGTGTCGGCCGGCGTCCTGGTCGTGCTGGCGGTCCGCGGCGCCGTGCTGGCGCTGCGCTCGCACCGCGACACCACCGCCCGGCCCGTGACGCCGCTCGCGCCCGGCCGCGCCTACGTCAGCCTGCTCGGCATCACGCTGGTGAACCCGACGACCGTCGTCTACTTCACCGCCCTGGTCGTCGGCGACCGCGCCGGGGACGCCGTCTCGGCGCTCGACCAGGTCGTGTTCGTGCTCGCCGCGTTCGCCGCCTCGGCGAGCTGGCAAGCGCTGCTGGCCGGCGGCGGGGCACTGCTCGGGCGCGTCCTCACCGGGCCGCGGGGCCGGCTGGTGACGGCGCTCGCCTCCAGCGCGGTGATCACGGCGCTGGCCGTCCGGCTTGTCCTGTCTTGAGCGGAGAACCGTTGCGGTGTAACGGTTTGCCCGGTTCCCGGCCGCACGGACGAAGACGTTCCGCGGCCGGTTCCGCGGCTAGCCTGGGCGGGACGCGGACGGGAGGCGGCCATGACGATGCCGATGGGGGCGATGTCCGGCTGGGACGTCGCGGGCGCGGCGCTGCTCGTGCTCTGGGCGCTGGCCATGTGGGCCGCGGTCGCGGTGCTGGCGTACGCGAACCGCACGCCGGTGCGGCCGTGGGTGTACCGCGGCTCGGTCGCGGTGATCGGCATCGGCGTGCTCGGCCAGCTCGGCCACGTCCAGGAGCACATCGCGCAGGTCGGCTACTGGCTCGGGCACCCGAACGCGCCGGCGTGGATGACGCCGTGGGGCACCGGGCTCGCGAACGGCCTGCAGATGCTGCTGCCGGACCGCAAGACGTTCGGCATGGAGCTGCTGCACCTCACGGGCAACTTCATCTTCCTGGCCGGGCTGGCCGGGGTCATGGTGATCACGCGGCGGGCGCGGGGCACCCGCGCCCGCCGCTGGGCCAAGATGGGCGTCTGGATGCAGGGCCTGCACGGGCTCGAGCACCTGGTCCTGACGCTGTCCGTGGCGTTCGGGTCGCGCGCCATCGGCCTCTCGACGTTCTTCGGCCTGGTGGACCCGGGCCCAGGCCTGACCACCTACCGCGTCTGGTGGCACTTCGTCGCGAACGTCGTCGGCTCGATCATCTTCGGGCTCGCGCTGCACCACCTGTGGCGCGAACGCCGCGAGGTCCGCGCCACCTTCTTCCTCCGGGGACTCCCCGCGGTCACCGAGCGGGCGGCGTAGTGCACGTCAGCGTCGGCAGCGCCCAGTCCGCGTGGTCGTTGCCGTTGCCGTCCCCGCCGTCGCCGACCAGCAGGTCCAGGACCTGGGCGCCGGTGACGTCGACGTCGATCGGCACGGCCGCCTGGCCACCGCGCACCACCGGCGTCGTCACCTTCGTCGTCCCGTCCGCCGAGACGCTGAAGCTGACGCTGCCGCCGGTGCCCGTCTCACCGTCCACGCCCACCGAAGCCGTCAAGCGGGTGCAGGCGCCCGCCAGGTAGAGCTGGACGTCGCTCGCCGCGTGGGCGCCCAGGCCCTTCGCGTACGCCACCCCGCCGATGGTCATCGGCTTGCCGTCGCCGGCGTTCGCTTCACCGTTGCTCGTGTCGCGCTCGACCGGGCCCCAGCCGTTCGTGGCGGTGAGGAACGGCAGCGAGCTGACGGCCACCTGCCCGGCCGGCGGCGCGGGCGGCACCGCGCCGACGATCCGCTCGTCCGAAGCCGACCCCGGCCGTCCGGCCTGCCGGTACGCCACCGCCACCTTCAGCGCGGATGTGTCCACTGTGGAGGGAGCGGTGACCGGCCAGGTGAAGGTCGCCGCCCGGCCGCCGTCGACCTTCGCCACCGAAGGCGGGGACGCCGGCCCGACGGTCCACCCGGCCGGCGCGGTGAGCGCCGGCTTGACGTCGAACGCCGGGGGCGCGTCCGCGGCCACCCGGACCGTCGCCGAGGCGGTGAACCGCTGCCCGCCCGACGCGGTGTCCGGCGCGGTCAGCGACACGGTCGTGGTGGGCGCGGCCGGCATCGCGTACCGCGCGGGGTCGAAACCCGGCGAGGCGTTCTGCCGCACGGTCAGCGGCGAGGAGTAGCTGCCGTAGTTCGTCCACGCGATCTTGCCGAGGCCGCCGGTGCTGCCGTCGAGGTTCCACACCGCGACCGCGATCGTGTTGTGCCCGTTCGGGTTCAGAACCCCGTTCGGGATCGGGAAGCTGTGCTGCGGCCCGAGGTGGTTGACGTACTGGCCGAGCTGCCAGCCGTTGACGAACAGCAGCGCCCGGTACTGCCGCGCGGGGTCGTCGGTGATCGTCAGGCCGAGCGAGGTGTCCTGCCCGCGGGGCAGGTCGAGATCCGCGGTGGTGCGGTACCAGGACACGCCCGGGGTCGTGTCCTTCGCCGGCAACGACGTCGACGTCCAGCGCCCGTCGGGGAAGCCGGGCAGCGACCAGCCCGCGCGCTCGCCGTAGAGGCCACCGGTGTTGAGCGGGCCGCGAACCGGGTCGAGGCCGGTCTCGCCGCCGCGGACGCCCTGCAGCCGCCAGGTCACCGACGTCAGCGGCGACCCGGTGAGCCTCGCGGAGGTGAGCCCGCGCGCGGCCTTGTTGCCGTTGTTCGCGCCGTAGTCCTCCTCGTGCCCCATGTTCACGGTCAGCACGGAAATCTCGTTGTCGCCCGGACGCACCGAACCAGCCGGGAAGGCGAACGTGTGCTGCGGATCGGTCGAGCTGCCGAGGAAGACGCCGTTGAGCCACGCCGAGAACGCGCCGGCCGGGCCGCCGCTCTGGCTCGACAGCGTGATCCCGGTCTGCTTGCCGTCGCTCGCGAACCGGCCCCGGTACCACGTGTTGCCGGTGTGGAAGCCGTAGTCGTCGGCGAAGAGCACCGGCTTCGTGCCGAGCGCGGTCGAGCTGTTGGTGGTCTGCTTGTCGGCCACCGGCCACGCCGAGTCGTCGAAGCCCGGCTGGCTCTCCGGCGACTCCTGCTGGTGCTTCCACCCGCTCAGCGCGGGCAGGGTCACCGGTTTCGCGGTCGGCGCGGCGGCGGTCAAGCTGCCGCTCGGCGTCGGCTGCGTCACGACGCGGGAACCGTTCCACGACAGCGACTTCTCGGCCGCGAAGACCTCGAACGCGCCGTCGGTGCCGGTGTCGCCGGTCAGGTTCAGCGTGCCGTGGTCGTCGGCCGCGGTCCGCACCAGGTGCGTGCCGCGCACCAGCACCGGGCCGGCCGCGGTGTCCTGGCGCCAGAACGTCGCCGCCATCGCCTTGTCCGCGAGCAGCAGGAGCAGCGGCCGCTGCCCGGGTGCGGTGACGAGCACGCGGGTCAGGCCGTCGTGGGTGTAGTCCAGCCGCAGGTCACCGCGAGTCGCGTCCCAAGTGGACGTCGCGGCGCCGCCGAGCACCTGCACGGACGGCTGCTGCGCGAACCGCAGGACGGTCTCGCCCGGGCCGCCCTTGTCGCCGTACAGGACCGCGACGTCCCGGCCGCCGATGGCCGCGTCGGTCATGATCTCCGACGTCGAGTACTGCATCCGGGTCTGCCCCAGGTCGTACCCGGCGACGACGATCTTCGACTGGCGGCCGTTCAGCGTGAGCCCGGTGCCGGGCTGCTGCGGGACGACCGGGTAGTAGTCGCCGCTGCCCGAGAGCAGGTCGACGGCGTCCACGACGACGAACGGCCCGGTCGCGCTCGCGTTCTTCTGCCCGGTGACGACGATCTTCAGCGTGTGCGCGCCGGCGGGCAGGCCGCGCACCTCGTAACCGGTGACCTGGTTCTGCTTGCTGCCCGCGTAGAGGTCGACGGTGCTGACCTTCGCGTCGTCGAGGTAGACGTCGGCGATGCCGTGGCTCGGGTCCTTCGACGTCACCCAGCGGATCCCGGTGCCGGTGAAGGGAATGCTCACGCTGTCGCCGGTCGCTTGCGAGAACGACTCGGTGTGCTGGTAGTCGCCGCCGGTGTAGTTCACCTCCGGCCCGACGTGGCTCCACGTGCCGGCGTAGCCGACCTCGGCGGCGCGGTCGTCGTAGGTGTAACCGGCGTGCGCGGCGAGGTCGAGTGCCATCGTGGTGGTGTTCGTGGCGGTGGACGTCGAGTCGGTGTGGCGCAGGGTGTGGAACTGCGTGCGGGTGTCGGGGTTGATCCGCGCGGTGTCGGTGAGCGCCGGATCGGTCAGCGGCGCCGAGGCGAGCCCGTCGGTCTTGGTCAGCGGCGTGACGGACTGGGTGAAGTACCCGATCAGCTTGTCTTCGTTGTACTTCGGGTCGAACTGGCGGCCTTCGGTGATGGCGGCGCCGTAGTCGTAGGACGTGTAGTTCTGCGGGATCGCGCTCCAGCCCCACGAGGTGCCGCCGTGCAGCATGTAGAAGCTCTGGCCGGTGGCGCCGACCGCGATGTTCTGCTTGTAGAACACGTTCGCGAACTGGTCGTTGATCAGCTGGGCGCACTTTTCGTAGCCGGGGCCGCCCCACGGGTCGAAGGCGCCGCCCTGGAACTCGGCGGTGATCAGCGGCTTGCCCGGGACGTGGTCGTAGCTGATGTCGGGGACGCCGTTCCAGCGCGTGGGGTTGGAGCAGTCGAAACCCTGCGGGTAGGAGTCGGCGGCGTCGACGTCGAGCGCGGCCTCGCCGGCGTTGAAGGTGCCGTTGTTGTTGCCCACCAAGGGAACGGTGATGCCGTCGGCGCGGGCTTTGTCCTCGAGGTGCTTCATGTACGCGCGGCCGTCGGCGTTGCCGTTGTAGTACTCGTTCTCGACCTGGTAGGCCAGCACGCTGCCGGTGCCGTTGGTGAGCTGGTGGCGCTGCAGGATCCGGTCGATCTGCGTCTGCCACTCGTCGGAGTACTTCAGGTAGACCGGATCGGCACTGCGGGTGTGACCGGGGGTGGTGGACAGCCAGGTCGGGAAGCCGCCGCCGTCGACCTCGGCGTTGATGTACGGCCCGGGCCGCGCGATGACGTAGAGCCCGGCCTGCTGGGCCATGTCGAGGAGCTTGTCGAGGTCGCGGACGCCGGTGAAGTCGTAGACGCCCTGGCGCGGCGAGTGGTAGCCCCAGTCGAAGTAGAGGGAGGTCGCGTTGAAGCCGGCGGCCTTCATCTTCTGGAAGATGTCCAGCCAGAGGTCGGGGCTCGGGAGCCGGTAGGAGTGGAACTCGCCGGACCACAGGTAGGTGCGGTTGCCGTCGACCAGGAAGGAGTAGCCGTCGTAGGTGACGGTGTGGGCCGCTTTCGGCGGCGGCGCGGCGGAGGCTTGCGGGACGGTCACCCCGACCAAGGCGAGCACGGCGACGAGCAGGGTGCGGACGGCGGCACGCATGCGGGGACCTCCAGGAACGGCACTGAACCGAACACGATCCTTTGCCGATCACACAGAAGCGGTCAAGATACAACACCGGGATGGATCAGTGCCGACGTCGTGTTAGCGCTAACAGACCTGGTCGCTGTCTTGACCGAGTCGTTCGGGACGGTTCAGCGGGGGCCGGTGCTCTCCCGGACGATCAGCTCGGCCGGGACCAGGTGCCGCGCGCGGGTGTCGCCGCCCGCCATGCGGTCCTCCAGCAGCCCGAACGTCTTCCGGCCGACCTCGATGAAGTCCTGCCGGACCGTCGTCAGGGGCGGGGTGAAGTACGCCGCCTCGGGGACGTCGTCGAAGCCCGCCACCTGGACGTCCTCCGGCACCCGGATCCCGGCTTCGGTGAACGCGCGCAGCAGGCCCAGCGCCATCTGGTCGTTGGCCGAGAACACCGCCTTGAGCCCGCGCTTGCCGACGAGCGCCCGGCCGGCCTCGTAGCCCGACCGCGGGCTCCAGTCGCCGCGCACGACCGCGGGGACCCGCAGGCCACGCCGCTCCAGGGTCTCGCGCCAGCCGCGTTCGCGGTCGCGGGCCTCCAGCCAGTCCTCCGGGCCCGCCAGGTGCCAGACCGTCTTGTGCCCCAGGGCGAGGAGGTGCTCAGTGGCGCGGCGGGCGCCGTCGTACTGGTCGACCGAGATCACCGGTACCGGCGCCGACTCGCCGCCGCCGACCGCGACCACCGCGATGTCGCCCGGGACCGCCGCGAGCGCCCGGCCGGCCGTCACGTGCGGGGCGATCACGACGATCCCCTCGACCGCCTGGCGCCGCAGGCTTTCCACGGCGTCGCCGATCGACGTCCGGCCCGGCCGGGTGACGCTGCAGATCGCGACGCCGTACCCGGCCTCGCGCGCGGCGTTCTCGATGCCGTAGAGGGTGCTCGCCGGCCCGTAGAGGTTCGACTCCAGCGCGACCACGCCGAGGGTGCCCGACCGGCCGGTGACCAGCGTCCGCGCGGCGGTGTTGGGCCGGTACCCGAGCTTCTGCACCGCGGCGAGGACCCGCTCGCGGGTTTCCGGGCGCACCGGCCCGCTCTCGTTCACCACGCGCGAGACGGTCATGTGCGAGACCCCGGCCATGCCGGCGACGTCGGCCAGGCTGGGCTGCCGCGGCCCCGGAGCCGACGTCCTGGCCTGCTCCCCCGGCTTCGCCCGGTCCACCACCCTGGCCCCCTTCGCCTCGCTCCGCGTCACCACCGGGGAAACCGTACCGCCGAACGGGCCGTCACCGGCGGACGCCGGGCGCGTCAGGACCGGGCGAACCGCGCCGGGGTCGTCGGCGCGGTGCCCGTCCGGCGCTTCGACGTGGTCTCCGGCGGCGCGGGAGTCGCCGTCGTGGCCACGCTCGTCGTGAGCGGCGGCGCGGGCGGTGGCGCGGTGGGCACCGGTGGCCGCACCGCCGCGGCCGCGGCCAGCATCGCCACCACCACCCCGCCGCACGTCGCGGCCAGCAGCATCGCGCTTCCCCTGGGCATACCGGTTGTTGTCCGCAGGCCCCGGCGCTGTTCGGGCCCGGAGCCCGGATGTGGCCCGCGTCTCATCGGGGCGGGCGGCCGGGGACGCGGGCGGCGGGTCGCGACAACCAGTAGCGTGACCAGAATCGTGGAACGGCTCGACCGGCCCGACCTCGCCGCGAAGGATCCGAAAGAGGTCTTCTCGCGGCTCTTCGACGAGTACGCCCGTCCGCTGCGCGGGTACCTCGCGGGGCGGGTGGGCGTGCACGCCGCCGACGACCTCGTGGCCGAGACGTTCGTCGTCGCGTTGCGAAGACGCGCCAGCTACGACCCCGAGACGGCGCCCATCCGCGGCTGGCTCTACGGGATCGCCACCAACCTGCTGCGCAACCACGTGCGCCAGGAGGTGCGCGGTTTCCAGCTGACGGCGAAGGCCGGCGTCGAGGAGCGTCCGGAGGACAACCACGACACCGCGGTGGCCGGCCGGGTCGACGCGGCCGCGCGCCTGCGCGTGCTCGCCGGCGAGCTGGCCGCGCTGTCCGAACAGGACCGCGACGTCCTGCTGCTCACGTCCTGGGCCGGGCTCGAACCGGCGGAAGTCGCCGAAGCGCTCGGCGTGCCCGCCAGCACGGTCCGCTCGCGCCTGCACCGCGTCCGCCACCGCCTGCAGGCCCTGCTCGTCCCCACCGAGGAGAACCCCCATGCCTGAGCTCGACGAAACCCTCGAGCTGCTCCACCGCGACGCCCGCACGGCGCCGGCCGACCTGTCCGCCGCCCGGGCGCGGCTGATGGCCGAGCTGGCAGTCGCGCCCGCCGTCGTCCCGCCGCGGCCGAAGCGGACCCGCCGGTGGATCGCCGTGCCGGTCGCCGCCGCCGTGGCCGGCGCGGTCACGGTGGCCGTCGTCGTCCAGACCGGCCCGGCCCCGGACGCCCCGGCGGTCGCGGGTCCCCCGCCGAGCGCGCACCCGAGCGCGAACCCGACCGCGAACTGGCCCGACATCAAGCTGATGTCGGCCCCGCAGGTGCTGAACCGGGCGGCCGACCTCAGCGTCGGCGCGGCCGACCAGCCCGTCGGCCCGGGGCAGTTCCGCTTCGTCGCGGAGCACACGTGGGTGCAACGCGGCGTCCACACCGGCGCCACCACCGGGTACACGTACCTGTGGGAGCAGCAGGTCGACCGCTGGATCCCGCCCGACGAGCACGACGTCTGGCAGGAGAACCGCCGGATCCTGAACACCGGGAAGTTCCTGGGCGGCTCGGTGCCGCAGTCCCAGGCGCCCGTACCGGAGGTCACGGACACCGACCAGGGCCAGTGGCAGGGCCGCTGCGGCGACTTCTTCCCGAACGCCAAGCCGCCCAAGAAGTGCGCCGACCCCACCGACTGGGACAGCCCGGCGTTCTACGCGACGCTGCCGCACGACCCGGCGGCGCTGTACGCGAAGCTGCGGGCGCTGACGGCGGGCCGCGGCTCGACGCCCCGGGCGATGTTCCACTACGGCATCGAGATCCTCCGGGCCGGGGTGATGCCGGCCGGGCTGCGCGCGCAGTGGTACCGGGCGCTGGCGAAGATCCCGGGCATGACGGTGCTGGCGGCGGAGACCAACCTCGACGGCCGCACCGGCGTCGCCCTCGGTCTCGACGACCGCCACGAGATCCGCCAGCTGATCATCGACCCGGTGACCGGGCAGTTCATCGGCGAGCGCCAGGTCGCGGGCGCGGAGCCGGACGAGCCGTGGATCAAGCCTGGCACGGAGATCGGCGCGAGCGCGCTCACGACGGGCGTCGCCACCCGGCTCGGCGAGGTGCCGGCCAAGTAGGAACGGCGTGTTAGCGTCGGCGCCGTGGTGGCGGTTCTGCTGCTGGCGGTGCCGGTCGGCGTCTTCATCGGAGCGATCGGCATCGGCGGTGTCCTGCTGCCGCCCGCGCTGACGTGGCTCGCCGGCCTCGACGTCCACGCGGCGGCGGGCACCAGCAGCTGGGCCTTCCTGTTCACGGGAATCGTCGGCACCACGGCCTACGCCCGCCACCAGGCCATGCCGTGGCGCTTCGGCGGGTGGCTCACGCTCGGCGCGGCCCCGGCCGCGGCGGCCGGCGCCCTGGTCAACGGCGTCGTCCCGGCGACGGCGCTCTGGCTGTTCCTCGCCGTCGTGACGGCCGGTTCCGGCGCCTTCAACCTCTGGGCACGCCCGCGCGAATCCCGCGACCTGCCCGCGCCGGCCGCCGTCGCGGTCGGCGCGGCCGTCGGGTTCGGCTCGGCGCTGACCGGCACCGGCGGCCCCGTGCTGCTCGTCCCGGTGCTGCTGGCCCTGGGCGTGCCCGCGTTGACGACGATCGCCGCCGGCCAGCTGATCCAGCTGCCACTGGTCGGGTTCGCGACGCTCGGCTACGCGGCGCACGGATCCGTCCACTTCGGACTCGGCAGCGTGCTGGGGGTCGTGGCGGGCGCGGGAACACTGCTGGGCACGCGGCTCGCGAGGAGGCTGCGCGGCCGAAGCCTCCACCGCATCGCCTCGGCGGCCCTCGTCGGCTTCGGCGCGTTCCTCGGCGTGCTGGCGTTTCTCCCTCGCTAGAAGGGAAAGCCGCGGCCCACGCCGGTTCGGCGTGGACCGCACCTGCTCGCGGCCGGCCTCACGCCGGCGCGAGGCGCACGCAGCAGAACCCGGGCTGCGGATCGAGCCGAGCCCGCAGCCGGCGGTCCCCAGCACCGTCGAGCAGGCCCTCGACCAGGCCCAGGTTCATCTCGCAGACCAGCCGCGTGTGCGTCCGGGCCAGCCGCTGGAACGGGCAGTTGCCCAACAGCACGCCGTCTCCTTCCACGCGCGGCTCGAACCCGTGCTCCTCCAGCGCGGCGACGACGTCCGATGCCGCCAGTCCCGCGCCGTGCTCGCGGGCGCGGCGGCCCAGGATCTCCCGCGCCGACCCACCGGTCTCGTCGGCTTCCTCGATCGCCGACGCGAGGAGCTCGCCGGCCAGCTCGTAGTGCCGCTCCGGCACCGAGACGCTCACCTGCCGGTCCGACCGGCGGTAGAGCTTGGCCGGGCGGCCCGCACCCGGTCCGGTGCGGCCGCTGCGGCGCTCGTACTCGACGGCCAGCAACTGCTCCTCGACCAGGCGGTCCAGGTGGAAGGCGACGGTCGCGCGGGGCACCGCGAGGGCCGCAGCGACGTCGTCGCGGCTGACCGGCTGCGGGCGCCGGACGACGTACTCGTACAGCCGGCGGCGCGTCGGCTCGTCGAGCGCCGCGACCGCGGCCAGCGCGCCGGCCTGGGACTTGTGCATCCGAGCACTCTAAAACACACAACCGTTGACGAAAACCCCGGCGGGCTTCTAACGTCGGCACGTCTTGGTTTTAGAAGGAGGCCTCCGTGACCGTCGAACCCGTCAGCGAACCGGTGCCGCTGCGGCACCTGGGCGTCGTCCACGAGCGCGACGCGATGGACCTGCCCGTGGCGGAACGCGCGGTCGCCGACCTGCTGCGCGCCCTGGGGAAGGACCCGTCGTCCGAGCACCTGGGCGACACGCCGCGGCGGGTGGCCGGCGCCTTCGCGGAAATGCTGAAGCCGCGCGACTTCCGGCTGACGACATTCCCGAACGACGAGGGCTACGACGAGCTCGTGCTGGCGAAGAGCATCCCGGTGCAGTCGCTGTGCGAGCACCACCTGCTGCCCTTCCGCGGCGTCGCGCATGTCGGGTACCTCCCCGGCGAGCGGATCCTCGGGCTGTCGAAGCTCGCCCGCGTCGTCGAGATGTTCGCGCGCGACCTGCAGGTGCAGGAGCGGCTGACCAAGCAGGTCGCCGACTGGCTGCAGGAGCACCTGGCACCCAAGGGCGTCGGGGTCGTGATCGAAGCCGAGCACCTGTGCATGTCGCTGCGCGGCGTGCGGGCCACCGGCGCGCTCACCGTGACGTCGGCGCTGCACGGCCTGCTGCGCGAGGAACCCAAGACGCGGCAGGAGTTCTTCGCGCTGACCGGGGTGAGTGCCTGATGGACGCGTTCGTCATCGCCGGCGCGGGGCTGGCCGGCGCGAAGGCCGCGGAAACGCTGCGGGCGGAAGGGTTCGCCGGGCGCGTCGTGCTCGTCGGCGCGGAGCCGGACCTGCCCTACGAGCGGCCGCCGCTGTCGAAGGGCTACCTGCTCGGCCAGGACGACCGCGCGTCGGTCTTCGTCCACGACGAGAAGTGGTACGCCGACCAGAGCATCGAAGTGCTGACCGGCCGCCGCGTCACGGCACTCGACCGCGCCGCCCACGAAATCGAGCTGGCGGGCGGCGAACGCCTCGGCTACACGAAGCTGCTGCTGGCGACCGGGGCGTCGCCGCGGCGGCTGCGCGTGCCGGGCAACGACCTCGAGGGCGTCCACTACCTGCGCCGGCTCGTCCAGGCCGACCGGCTGCGCGACGCGCTGGCCGCGGGCGGCCGCGTCGTCGTCGCGGGCGCGGGCTGGATCGGCCTGGAAACGGCGGCCGCGGCCCGGACCTACGGCTGCGAGGTGACGATCGTCGAGCCGAGCCCGTCCCCGCTGCACGCGACGCTCGGGCCGGAGCTGGGCGCGTTCTTCGCCGAGCTGCACCGCCGCCACGGCGTCGACCTGCGGCTCGGCACCGGGGTGACGGGCTTCGCGGGCGACACGTCGGTCACGGCCGTGCGGACCGACGCGGGCGAGATCCCGGCCGACGTGGTGATCGTCGGGATCGGCGCGCGCCCCGAGACGCAGCTGGCCGAGGAAGCCGGGCTGGCGGTCGACGACGGCGTCCGCGTGGACGCGTCGCTGCGCACCGAGGACCCGGACGTGTTCGCCGTCGGCGACGTCGCGAGCGCGTGGCACCCCGCTTACGACCGCCACATCCGCGTGGAGCACTGGGCGGCGGCCACGAACGGCGGCCCGGCGGCGGCGCTGTCGATGCTCGGCCGCGAAGTGGTCTACGACGACCTGCCGTACTTCTTCTCCGACCAGTACGACGTCGGCATGGAGTTCACCGGCTGGTTCCCGCCCGGCGGGTACGACCGCGTCGTGACCCGCGGCACGGACGAGGCGTTCCACGCGTTCTGGCTCGCGGGCGGCCGGGTGGTCGCCGGCCTGCACGTCAACCAGTGGGACGAAGGCCTCGACGCGGTCCGCGAGCTGATCCGCGGTGGACGGACGGTCGACCCGGACCTGCTGGCCGATCCCGCCCGTCCCCTCCCGAGCTAGCCGCGCCGGCTACGGCTCGTGAGTGAGAAACAGTGTTGGAACACTGTTTCTCACTCACGACCGTCAGTTGTCCCGCCGGTGCCGTCCGCCGCGCGAACCGGCGATCGCCCGGACCCGCAAGGCGAGGTCGCCGCGGCGCGCCCGGCGGGCGTACTCCAGCAACGCCTCCGCCTGCTCCTCCGGCAGCCAGCCCTCCTCGGCCCCGACTTCGAGGCACAGCAGGTGCCCCACCAGCTCGCGCGACTCGACGTCGTTTTCGCCCGCCAGCTCGGCGAACCGGCGGGCCGCTTCGGCTTCGCCGTCGCACCACGCCGTCATCGCCAGGAGCGTCGCCGTCGCCGTCAGGATGTCGCCGCGGTGGACGCCTCCCTCCGCCGCCAGGTGCTCCGCCAGCTGGAAGCTGCGCGTGCCGACCCCGCCGGCCCCTTCGCTGCGCACGGCTCTCGCCAGTGCCCGGATCTGCTGCGTGACATAGTCCCCGCTCGACAACCCCGACATGCTGTCCCCTCTGCCGCGCACGACAATTCGTGCGTCACCCGTCAGGTGTATCGCATCGGCGGCCAGATACGTCGGATGCCCCACGGCTTTGCGCCGAGTGGGCGTGGGATCAGCCCGAACGGCCGCCGTCGGCGTGTCGCTGCGACAGGTACACCGCCGCCGAGGTGCGCCGCTCGACCCCGAGCTTGTGCAGCACCGACGAGACGTAGTTCTTCACGGTCTTCTCGGCCAGGAACAGCCGCTCGGCGATCTGCCGGTTGGTCAGGCCTTCGGCGACCAGGTCCAGCACCCGCCGCTCCTGCGGGCTGAGCTGCTCGTACCGCGGGTCCGGGGCCGCCACGTCCGCGCCGCGCAGCTTGTTCATCACCGACGCGGTCAGCGTGGCGTCCAGCAGCGAGCCGCCGACGGCGACCGTGCGGACGGCGTCCACGAGGGACCGGCCCGACACCTGCTTCAGCATGTACCCGGCCGCGCCCGCCATGATCGCGCCGAACAGCGCGTCGTCGTCCGAATAGGACGTCAGCATCAGGCACGCGGGCGGCGGCGCGACCGTCGAGCGGATCTCGCGGCAGACCTCGACGCCCTGGCCGTCGGGCAGCCGGACGTCGAGGATCGCCACGTCCGGGCGGGACTGCGGGATCCGGACCAGGGCCTCGGCCGCGGTCGCCGCCTCGCCGACCACTTCGATGTCCGATTCGGACTCGAAGACGGTCTTCAGCCCGGTGCGGACCAGCTCGTGGTCGTCCAGGAGGAACACCGAGATCGTCATCGTCCACTCCCCTGCTCGCCGGTCCGCGCCGGCAGCTCCGCGGTCCATTCCAGACGCGAGCCGCCGGCCTCGGCGGCCGCCAGCCCGCAGGTCCCGCCCCACCGTGCCGCACGCGCGGCCAGGTTGCCCAGCCCGCTGACCCGGCCCGGCCCGGACGGGGGACCCGTTCCGTCGTCGCGCACCGCCAGGGTCAGCCGCCGGCCGGCGGTGTCCACGGTGACCTCGACCGAGCACGCCGTCGCCCCGGCGTGGCGCGCCACGTTCGTCAGCGCCTCGCGCAGCGACGCGATCAGGTCGGACCGGACGGCGTCCGGCACCGCCGCGTCGAGCGGCCCGTCGAACCCCACGCGCGGCTCGAAGCCCAGCGTGTCCCGCGCGTCGACGGCCACCCGCAGCAGTTCCGCGCGCAGGCTGCCCTGCGCCTGCGCGGGCGCCTGCAGCGAGAAGATGCTGTTGCGGATCTCGCGGATGGTGCCGTCGAGGTCCTGGGCGAACCCGGCGACGCGCCCGGCGACCACCTGGTCGGCGATCAGCCTGCTGACGCCCTCCAGCCCGAGCCCGGTCGCGAACAGCCGCTGGATGACCAGGTCGTGCAGGTCGCGGGCGATCCGGTCGCGGTCCTCGAACACCGCCAGCTGCTGGCGCGCGTCCTGGGCCCGGGAGAACTCGACCGCGAGCGCGGCGTGGCCGGCGAACGTCTCGGCCAGCTGCACTTCGGCGTCGGTGAACGGTGTCTTGTCCCGGAACTTCGCGACGACGAGCACGCCCAGCGTCTCCTCGCCGACGATCAGCGGCACCGAGATCGCCGAGTCCAGGTCCTTGATCATCGCCGGCATCGACCCGGCGCGGTCGCGCTGCTGTTCCTGCACGCGCTCCCCGTAGTCGCGCACGACGACCGGCTTGCGGGTGGTGTACGCGACGCCGGTCGCGGTGCCTTCGGTCGGCACGGTCACGCCGGTGAGCCGGTCGGCGTCCTCGCCCGGCGGCTCGACGATGTCGAAGACGAGCTGCCCCGGCCCGTCCGGCAGCGCGATCGCGCCGGCCGTGCCGCCGGCCACGACGCGCGCGCGTTCGGCGATCAGCCGGAGGGTCGCGTGGAAGTCCTTCGTGGCGAGCAGGGCGCGCGTGACGTCGTAGGAGGCTTCGAGCCATCGCTCGCGGCGGCGCATCTGGCCGACCAGAACGGCCTTGTCGACGGCCATCGCCGTCGCCCCGGCGACCGCGCCCAGGACCTGCCGCTCGCGGGGGCCGAACTCGCGGCCGGCGGGCGGTTCCACCCGGAAGGTGCCGAACACCTTCGCCCCGGCCCGCACGGGCAGCTCGACCACGCCGTTGCCGCCGGCCCGGCCGTACTCGGCGACGCCGCCTTCGGGGCCGGTCAGCTCGACGCGACCGTGCCGGGCGCCGACCAGGTCGCACACCGCCGCGACCGCGGTCTCCAGCACCGCCGGAACTTCCAGCTCCCGCGCGATCCCGGCCACCGCGGCCAGGATCGCCGGCATGCCGATTTCGTCCGCCACTTCCCGCCGACCCCGTCTGTCCGATCCCGAGAGTGCCCTCGGGCCGTCAAGGGTCCCACAGGCGACTGCCCGTGTCGGCCCAATCCGGTTCGTCCATCCGGTGGGTCGATCGGCGGAATCGCTTTGTTACGCGGAGTGGCAGCTGATGCGGTGACCGGTGATGGTCTCGACCGGGATCCGCAGGAACCGGCGGCCGTTCAGGGCCGGGCACGGGCACAGGCAGGCGACGCCGGCGTCGTCGACCGGCGACTCGGTGGCCCGCCCCAGCAGGCTGACGTACCACCCGGCGCCGAAGTCGTCGGCGAAGTCGTCGGCTTCGAAGGCCACCACGGCGTCGCGGGCGCCCGCGTAGAGGGGGCTCCCGGCCGGGACGGCGAACACGACGGCCTCGTCGACGACGGCGAACCGCACGGGGCGGACCGCCGGCATGGCCCGGTGGGTGAAGATCACCCGCCCGAGGCTCGCCGTCCGGAGCAAGGCCAGGCACTGCTGCCGGTCCAGCAGCAGCCCGAAGCCCACGTCGTCCACCATCGCGTTCCCTGTGTTTCTCCTGTGAAAAATCCCCGGCCACCAGCGTGATCGGTGGGCCGGGGCAGCCGGTAGGGCCGTTCGGCCCGGGCGCCGCCACGCACCCCGGCACGCACACCGGGGGTGTGGGCACCAGGGCCGGAAGACCCGGGCCGTGGCGGCCGCCCGGCCGGTGTGGCGGCCACTCCGGGTGACCTAGCGTCGTGACAGTCCGTCGCCGAGGAGAGGTGAAGTCCGATGCCGCCGCAGTCCGCCGCGGGCGAACCCGCACCGACGGCGACGTTCAGCCTCGACCCCGCGCTGGTCCGGTCCGCGATGTCCGGCAACCGCGCCGCGGTCGCGGGGGTGCTGCGCGCACTGCGGCCGATGGTGTTCCGCTACTGCCTCGGCCGGCTCGGCACGTGGCAGGACGGGTCGTCGGACGCCGAGGACTGCGCGCAGGAGGTGCTCCTGGCGGTGGTCGGCGCGCTGCCCGGGTACCGCTACGCGCCCGACGGCTTCCTGGCGTTCGTGTTCGGCATCGCGGCGCACAAGGTGTCCGACTTCCACCGCCGTCGCGCGCGCGACCGGACGAGCCCGGTGGCCGAGCTGCCGGTCGACCGGTGGACCGGCCCGGACCCGACGGGCGAGGAGGTCGAGCGCGCCGCGGGGCTGGACTGGTCGGAGGGGCTGCTCGACACGCTCCCGCCTCGCCAGCGGGAAATCCTGGTGCTGCGCATCATCCTGGGCCTGTCGGCCGAGGAGACGGCGACGGCGGTGGGGTTGAGCAGCGCGGGCGCGGTCCGGGTGGCCCAGCACCGCGCCCTGACGACGTTGCGGCGCGGACTCCTCGACCGGAAGCGCGAGGTGTCCTGAACGAGCGGGCGCGAAGGTCCGGGAGCGGCGGATCGAGGGACTTGGCCTCCTCCGATCCGGCGCTCCCGGACCGGGTCGCCGGGTCGCGACCGTCAGCGAAGGGACGGCGCGGTCTCGTCGTTGACGTTCTCCAGCCGCCGGCCGGTCGTGCGCGGGCCGAGCACCGCGACGTCCAGCGCGACCACCACCAGCGCGCCCGCCACGACCAGGAACAGCGTCGTCGGGCCGTGCGAGCTCAGCAGCGGCACCAGCACGAACGGCATCGCGCCGCTGGCCAGGCGGGAAAGCGAATAGGTGCCGCTGGACGCCGTCGAGCGCAGCGCCGTCGGGAAGATTTCGGCCTGGTAGATGTGGAAGGCGTTCGAGAACAGGTTGCTGGTCGCGGTGTAGAGGAAGCCGAACACGAGGATCAGCGCCATCGACCCCGCGTAGCCGAAGGCGACGCCGAACGCCGCCATCGCCAGCACCGAGCCGACGACGAGGTACTTGCGCTCGACGCGTTCCACGATCGGCAGCGACAGCGCGGACCCGACCGGGTAGCCGAGGTAGGTCAGCGCGGCGAACAGCAGCGACTGCGAGACCGCGTACCCCTTGGCGGCCAGCACCAGCGGCACGAGCGTGCCGAAGCCGTAGTAGCCGAGCGTCTGCAGGACGTGGAAGACGACCATCATCCCGGTGCGGCGGCGCAGCGCGGGGCCGAACAGCTCGCGCACCGGCGCGGCCGCGCGCTTGCGGGTGGTGCCGCGCGGCGGGGTCGGCGTCGCGGTCGCGGTGCCGCGGGCTTCGGCTTCCATGCCCGCCACCAGATGCTCGGCTTCCTCGTTGCGGCCGACCGATTCCAGCCACCGCGGCGACTCGGGCAGGCCGCGCCGCAGCAGGAACACCGCGCCCGCACCCAAGGCGCCGAGCACGAACAGCCAGCGCCAGCCGGCGATGCCCAGGATCTCGTGCCCGGTCAGGCCGCGGGCGAGGAAGCCGACGACCGGGAAGCCGCAGAAGGCGAGCGTGTACGCCCACGCGATGAACCGGCCGCGCTTGCGGGCCGGGAGCAGGTCGGTGAGGTAGGTGTCGGCCAGCGGCGGTTCCGCGCCCAAGCCGATGCCTGCGAAGAACCGCGTCACGAGCAGCATCAGCGCGCTGCCGCTGAACGCGCCGAGCAGCGAGAACAGCGAGTAGAGCCCGAGGTTGAGCAGGAAGGCGCCGCGGCGGCCGAACCGGTCGGCGAGCCGGCCGAGCAGCAGGGCACCGAAGAACATGCCGACGAACGTCGACGCCAGCAGCGGCGGCAGCTCCGCCTTCGTGAGCGAGAACTCCTCGACGAGCACCGAGCTCAGCACGCCGGTCAGGAAGACCTCGTAGAAGTCGAAGAAGAGCCCGAGCCCGACGGCGACGGTGGCCCGGCGGTGCGTGCGGGTGATGGGCAGCCGGTCGAGCCGGCCCGCGATCGTGCCGGTGTCCGGCACGGCGGCGTCGGGGATGTTCGCCATCCGTCGTCTCCTTTGACTTCTCCACTATGTGGTTGGCCAACCCATAATGTGACGGGCCCGCGGCAGAGTCAAGGGCGCGACCGCGCCCGGCACGTCGCGAAGACAGGATGGATCAGAGAGCGGCGACCCGCTCGACACCCGGCCGGTACCCCAGCCGCTCCGAAGCGCGGCGCCCGGCCTCGGTCACGATCGGGGCCAGCCGCGGCACGTCGGCCGCGGTGAACCGCTGGGTCGGCGCGCCGATCCCGATCGCCGCGCTGACCTCGCCGTTCAGGCCGAACACCGGGGCGCTCAACGACGCCGCGCCCAGGTCGCGTTCCTCGAAGCTCACCGCGTAGCCGGCCTCGCGGATCTGGCCCAGCTGCTCGGTGAGCAGGTCGATGTCGACGACCGTGCGCGGGGTGAAGCGGGCCAGGCCGTGACCGATCGCGTCCTTGATCGCCAGCTTGTCCCAGGCCAGGAACACCTTCCCGGCCGAACCGGCGTGCAGCGGCATCACCATGCCGACCACGAAGAGCCGGACCACCGGGTGCCGCGACTCGGCCAGCGAGATCACCGTGCGGTACGCGCCGTCGCGGACGTACAGGCAGGCCGTCTCGCCCGTTTCGTCGCGCAGCTGCTGCAGCACCGGCCGGGTCAGCCGGACCAGGTCGAGGCCGAACGTCCCGGGCGCCGCCCAGCGGACCAGGCCGAGCCCGACGCGGTAGGTGTCGTCGTAGCGGTCGAGGAAGCCCTCGCGCACCAGGTTGTGCACCAGCCGCTGGCACGTGCTCGCCGGCAGCCCGGTCGACCGGGTGATCTGCTGCAGCGTCAGCTCGGGGTCGTCGATCGTGAACGACTCGAGGATCTGCTTGAACTTGCGCAGCACCAGGACCGGTGTCGTGCCGCTGCGTTCTTCCTCTGCCATCGCCCCGCCCCGTGCCGTGGTGTGCCGCACAGTCTATCCACGCTCCGCGCTGTTGACTCCCCGACACTCGCCCGTATTCTGGGTTTGCAACTCACATAGTGGTTTGGAGTCGGTCATGAGTCAGCAAACCGGACCCCTATCCGGCATCCGCGTGGTCGAGCTGGGCAACTTCATCGCCGCACCGACCGCCGGACGGCTCCTCGCCGACTTCGGCGCCGACGTCGTCAAGGTCGAGCGCCCGGGCACCGGCGACGAGCTGCGGCGCTGGCGGCTGCACGACGGCGACACGTCCCTGCTGTTCCGCGCGCTCGGCCGCAACAAGCGCTCGGTGACCGTCGACCTGCGCCGTCCCGAAGGCCAGGAGCTCGTCCGCGCGCTCGCCGCCCGCAGCGACGTCCTGCTGGAGAACTTCCGCCCCGGCACCCTCGAACGCTGGGGCCTCGGCCCGGACGAGCTCCGCGCGCTCAACCCGCGGCTGGTCGTCGTCCGCGTCTCCGGGTACGGCCAGACCGGGCCCTACCGAGACCGGCCCGGTTTCGGCGGCGTCGCCGAGGCGATCGGCGGCCTGCGCGCGCTCACCGGCTACCCCGACCGGCCGCCGACGCGCGTCGGGGTCAGCCTCGCCGACTCGGTCGCCGGACTCTACGCGGTGATCGGCGCCTTGATGGGCCTGCTCCGACGCGAGCGCGAGCCCGGCAGCACCCCCGGTGAAGTCGTCGACGTCGCGCTGTACGAGGCCGTCTACTCCCTGATGGAGTCGCTGATCCCGGACTACGACGCGTTCGGCGTCACGCGCGGCCCGGCCGGTTCGGCGCTGCCGGGGGTGGCGCCGTCCAACACCTACGCCTGCGCCGACGGCAAGTACATCGTGGTCAGCGGCAACGGCGACGCGATCTTCCGCCGCCTGATGCACGCCGTCGGCCGCGCCGACCTGGCCGACGACCCGCGGTTCGCGGACAACGCCGGCCGGGTCGCCCACGCCGGGCTGCTCGACGACGCGATCGGCGCGTGGACGGCGACGCTCACCCAGGAAGCCGCCGAAGCCGTGCTGCGCGCGGCGTCCGTCCCCTGTGGTCCGATCCTGACCGCCGCCGACATCGCGAAGGACTCGCACTTCACCGCGCGCGGCATGCACGAGCGGCACCGAGTGCCCGGGCACGACGCCGAAGTCACCTTCCCCGGCATCGTGCCGGCGCTGACCGAGCGGCCCGGCCGGACCCGCACCCTCGGGCCGGAGCTGGGCGAACACACCGAGGCCGTGCTCGCCGAGCTCGGCGTCACCGGCGAGGCGGTCACCCGCCTCCGCGAGACTGGAGTGATCTGATGACCGAAGTCCTGCTCACCGAGGTCGTCCTGCGCGACGGCTTCCAGGACGAGCCGATCACCGTGCCCTCGCACGAAAAGGTGCGGCTCGCGCGCGGCCTCGTCGACGCGGGCGTGCGGTCGCTCGAGGTCGGCTCGTTCGTCTCCGCGCGGCGGGTGCCGCAGATGGCCGACACCGGCGAGGTGCTGCGGACGCTGCTGGACGCCCCGGCGGTCCTGCACACGCTCGTCTTCACCGAACGCGGCGCCCGGCAGGCGATCGAAGCCGGCGCTCGCTCGGTGCGGCTGGTCGTCTCGGCCAGCGACGGCCACAGCGCCGCCAACGCGGGCGTCCCGACGGACGCGGCGCTCGACCGGCTGGCCGCGTGCGCCGCACTGCTCACGGAGGCGGGCGTCGCCATCGAGGCTTCGGTGGCGACGGCGTTCGTCTGCCCGTTCGACGGCGACACCGATCCCGACCGCACGGCCGATGTGGCCGCGCGGCTGGGCCGGCTCGGCGCGCGGGTCGTCCACCTCGCCGACACGATCGGCGCGGCGCGGCCGGGGCAGCTGCGCGCGACCGTCGCCGCGGTGCGCGACGAGCTGCCGGACGTCCCACTCGGGCTGCACCTGCACAACACCTACGGCCGCGCGGCGGCCAACGCCTGGGAAGGACTGTCGCTCGGCATCCGCCGCTTCGACTCGGCACTGGGCGGACTCGGAGGCTGCCCGTTCGCGCCGGGGGCGTCGGGCAACGTCGCGACGGACGACCTGGTCGACTTCTTCCACCGCGAAGGCATCGCGACGGGCATCGACGTGGACAAGCTGGCGGCGCTGCGCGACCAGGTGGGCCTCGCGGTCGGCCACCGCCTGGACTCGGCCCTTTCCGCGATCCCGGCGGTTCCGGCGGCCCTGCATTGACGTGCACCGCGCATTCGGATCGGCGGCGGACCGGAATGGGGCATTCACCCGCGCCACGGTTCCGCCGCCGCCGCGGGCGGCATTCGGCGGGTGGGCATTCGGCGGGTCTCACCCAGGGATACGGATGCGGGTTCGGATCGGTTCAAAGTTTTTCGCCACATCCCCCGAAGCTGGACAACGCCCCGGTCAGCGCCCCAGGATGACCGCACACCCGAGTACGCCGGAGAGGGACACGCGCGGCGATCCAGCGTGATCCAGTTGCGGGCCGACGCGCCCGCGTTTTTCGCGTACACCATTCTTCGTCGATTTCCCGCGCCTTTTCGCGCCCGCGCCCGGCTACGCAGACGAGAACCCGGAATGACGGTTCGTGATTGCCGAAAATACCTTCTTGCCCGGTGTCAAACCCCGGTGTAGCTTCCATCACGGAACGATAACCAGCCGGTTGTCGGCGTGGCCACGGGCAGGTGGCCGCGCACCCACCGATGTCGGGTCGGTGGCCGGCGCGGCCGTCGTTCCGTCCCGCCGACGCAGTACCTGGTGGGTACGAGCCTGGGCTCGCACCGCCAGTTGTCGCGCGTTCCCGCCAGCCCGACACCCGGAGGATCCATGTCCCGCACCCAAGGGCGCCATCGCATTTCCCGCAGAACCAAGATCGCGACCGGCGGCTTCGCGCTCGCGATCGCGGTCGGCGGCATCGTCGTCGCGACGACCACCGGCAACACCGGTGAAGCGAGCGCCGACGAGGCGAACCCCGCGTTCTTCGTCGACATCCTCAAGGTCCAGCCGAACCAGTTCGACCCGCGCCCGGTCTACGGCGCGTCGACCGGCACCTTCACCGTCGACTGCGGCCGCAACGAGAACGGCCACTTCAACCCCGACAACTTCATCGCCCAGCCCGGCGTCCGCAACGGCGCCCAGCACCTGCACGACTACGTCGGCAACCTCTCGACGAACGCCGACTCCAACAACAAGAGCCTCGTCAAGGCCGGCACCACCTGCCGCAACGGCGACAAGTCCGCCTACTTCTGGCCGGTCGTGCGCATCGACACCGGCGAGAAGGAGAAGAACGAGCCCGCCAAGAAGCCCGACGGCGACCGAGCGCAGGCCGACCAGGAGGCCAAGACCGTCCAGGTCGCCTGCCCGGACGTCGCCAGCAAGCTCGCCGACGTGCCCGACCAGGCGATGGCCGAGGTCGACGGCAACCTCGACCAGCTCGACACGCAGACCGACGAAGCCAACCAGCGCATCGCGGCGACGCAGGGCCAGGGCGGCGCGAACTTCGTGCAGAACGCGATCCTGAACCCGCTCAAGGACCGCCGCGCCGCGATCATCGACCGCATCGCCATCGCGATCGGCCGGTTCGCGCCGAAGCCGCAGGACCTGGGCGGCCTCGCGCAGTGCGCGCCCAAGCCGGGCAAGGACACCGGCACGCCCACCCCGCCGCCGAGCACGACGGCGGGCGGCGCGCTGCCCGGGCAGGACGAGAACAACGAGCTGCCGGGCAACGACGGCAAGATCCTGCGCCCGCAGAAGGTCCAGATCACCTTCCGCGGCAGCCCGGTCGGCAAGGTCGTGGCGATGCCGAAGTTCCTGCGCGTGCTCTACGGCGACGCGAAGGTCTCGACCAACGGGCCGGCCAACGCCCGCGCGAGCTGGACGTGCAGCGGGTTCGAGAACCGCGTCACGGACAAGTACCCGATCTGCCCGCAGGGCAGCAAGGTCAAGCGGATCCACACGTTCCCGAGCTGCTGGGACGGGAAGAACACCGACAGCGCCAACCACCGCACGCACATCGTGTTCCCGGACCAGTTCGGCCGGTGCGCCAACGGGTTCAAGGCCGTTCCGCAGCTGCAGATCACGCTGACCTACGACATCCCGCACGACGTCCAGGTCAAGAAGCAGTACAAAGTGGACGCTTTCCCGCAGGAGAAGCACAACCCGGTTTCCGACCACGACGACTTCGCCAACGTGATGTCGCAGCGGATCATGAACGGGCTGGTCAACTGCGTGAACCGCGGCAAGACCTGCCGGGCGTGACGCCCCCATGAGCCGGTGGCACTCCGGTGCCGCCGGCTCGTGCGGTTTACTGACCGGCGTGGTCACCGGTGACGAAGTCCGCGCGTTCGCCTTGACGCTCCCCCGCGCCTACGAAGCCGTGGTGCGAGACCGGCCCAAGTTCCGGGTCGGGCAGATCGTGTTCGCGGCGCTGTCGCGGGACGAGACCGTGCTGGGCTTCGGCTATCCCCGCGACCAGCGGGACGCGCTGGTGGCCGGCGAACCGGAGAAGTTCCTCATGCCCGAGCCGTCGGACCTGCGCTACCAGTGGGTGCGGTGCCGGCTCGCGGCGATCGACGTCGAGGAGATGCGCGAACTCGTCCTCGACGCGTGGCGGATGTGCGTGCCGAAGAAGGTCTGGAACGCTTACGTGGAAACCCATCCGCTCTGATCGAGCGCCTCCTCGGTCACCACGCGCAACCCGGCCACGACGGCGAAGGCCAGCACAGCCATCACCACGAAGACCGTGCGCAGCCCGGCCACTTGCGCGATCGCGCCGCCCGCGAGCGCTCCGAGGGACTTCGTGCCCCACGCGACCAGGCGGTAGCTGCTGTTGAGCCGGCCGAGCAGCCGGTCCGGGGTGAGCCGCTGGCGCAGCGACACCATCACGACGTTCGACACCAGGACGCCCGTGCCGCCGAGGAAGAAGCCGGCACCGACGGCGTACGGGTTCGCGGTCACCGCGAGCGTGCCGACCGTGAGCCCGCCGGTGAGCCAGGAGATCCACAGCGCGCGGACCCGGCCCAGACGGCGTTCGACGGCTTCGGCGACCAGCGACCCGGTCAGCCCGCCCGCCGCGCTCGTGGCCATCAGCAGACCGAACGCCGGTGCGGACAAGCCCATCGCCGAGCCCGGCCCGACCGCGTAGAGGACGAGAACGGCGAAGGTCGCGCCGGTGGCGAAGTTGAACGTGCCGACCATGACCGAGAACGTCCGCAACACCCGGTGTCGCAGCAGGAAACGCAATCCTTCGGCGATGTCGGCGCGCAGGGTCGTGCGGCGCTCGCGCGGGATCCGGTACTCGCCGCGCACGAGCAGCAGGGCCGCGACCGCGACGGCCCACAGCGCCACCGGCGTCACGAGCGCGGCGACGACCCCGGCCGCGGCGAGCAGTCCGGCGAGCGGCGGCCCGGCGAACTCGTTGGCGGTCTGCTCGGCGGCGAACATGCGGCCGTTGGCGCGGGCGAGCTGCTCGCGCCCGACGACCTGCGGGACGATCGACTGCGCCGCGGTGTCGTAGAGCGTCTCGGCGCACCCGACCCCGACGGCGACGACGTAGAGCGCCCAGATCGAGCCCGCGCCGAAGACGGTCAGCAGCGTGACGGCGCCGAGGAGCCCGCCGCGGACGAGGTTGGCGGCGAGCATCGCGCGGCGGCGGTCGAGGCGGTCGACCAGCGCGCCGGCGGGCAGCGCGAGGAGCAGCCACGGCAGGCTGAAGGCGAAGGCGAGCCCGGCGATGAGGGCCGGCTCGCGGGTGTAGCCGACCGCGACCAGCGGCAACGCGACCTTGAGGACGCCGTCGGCGAGGCTGGACAGGCCGGCCGCAGTCCACAGCCGCCAGAACGCGGTGGTCATTAATGGAGGATCGCACATCGATGGGGTTTTCTCCATCGATGTGACTCGATTCCATCGATGGACTACGCTCCGCTCATGACGGAACCCCGCCGCCGGCGCCCGGCGACGCCGGAGGAGGCGAAGGCCCTCGGCCACCCGCTGCGGCTGCGCATCATGCGGTTGTGCCTGGTCGAGGAGCTGACGAACAAGCAGCTGGCCGACCGCCTCGACCGCGACCCGGGCACGGTGCTGCACCACGTCCGCCAGCTGGTGGCGGCGGGCCTGCTGGAGCCGGCCCCGGTCCGGACGGGCGCCAGCGGGGCGCTCGAGAAGCCGTACAAGTCCAAAAACGAGACGTGGTGGCTCGACGGGCCGCTGTCCGAAGCCGACGCGGAGACGAAGTTCGCGCCGATCGAGATCTTCCAGGAGGAGCTCCGGGCGGCCGGGCCGGAGTCGGTGGCGGTGCACGAGAAGTTCCTGCTGCACCTGTCGCCGGACGAGGTGGAGGAGCTGGACCGCCGGATCCTGGCGGTGCTGGACGAGTACGTGGCCACGGACCACGAGCGAGCGGACCGGCCGGCGGTGGGCGGGATTTTCGTGCTGCACCACCTGAAGCCGGGAGGGTGAGCGGAAGGGCCCCTGCCCGGGGGAGGTGGGCAGGGGCCGATCGGCTTTCCCGGCGGTGGCTGGCGCCGAATCGGGCGCTGTCCGGGGATGGTGGGCAGTGCCGGATTTCGCGCGGCCGGGATTGGTGGCGAGCGAACTCCGCGGCTCGTACACGCGACGCCGACCTCGTTCATCCAGCCCTGGCCGGGGACGCCGGACAGAACCGGGCTGAGGTCTTCGCGGCGCGCGGCCGGGTGGCCGCCGGCCGGGTGGGTCTCGCCGCCCCCCAGGGCCGGCGAGACCCGCTCCCCCGCCTCAGCGGGTCAGTGGTTCACCTTGAACCACGGCTGCGACCAGCCGAGGTAGGTCTGGCCCCACTTGCTCTTGATCTGGGCGATCGTCGTCTCGGTGTAGCTGCCGTAGCCGTTGATGTCGTTCGACAGGAACTTGCCGCCGCCGATCGAGATCATCGTGTGGCCCGCGCCGCTGCTCTTGAAGAACGCGAGGCCGCCGGCCGGGACCTGGTAGTCACCCGGGTGCTTGAACGAGGCCGGGATCTGCGTCCAGTGGATGTAGGCCGTCTCCGAGCCGGAAGCGGTCCAGCCGTAGTTCTGCGCGTTGATCCGGTCGCACCAGCCCTCGTAGGAGGCGAGGTCGTTCGTGTGGATCCGGGTCTTGGCGTACGCCACCGCCTGCGCGCAGGACTTCGAATCGCCCGTGCCCGCGGTGGAGCAGGTCAGCGTCGAGCCCGCGCAGTCCGGCGCGACGCGGCCGTCGGAGCCGGTGTAGACGTAGGCGTCGCTGACGTAGCCGTTGCCCACCTTGTCCCAGATGTCCGAGGTGCCGTACTTGCCGTCGACGGTCGATCCGTTGGTCTGGCAGCTGATGGTCACCGCGGTGCCGTCGGCGATGGAGCCGACCGCGCTCCCGCCGGTGCTCGGCGTGGCCCGCACGGTCAGCGCGGCGCCCGAGTCGGTGTGCACGGTGCCCGACGCCGCGAAGGCCGGGCTCGCCCCGACGACCGCGATCGCCGTGGCGATGCCGGCCACCCCGGCCACCCGCTTCAGGATCCCCATGTTCATTGTTCCGTCCTCCAGTTTCGGTGTGGGGACAGAATGGGGACCGCCGGTACAAGGTCCGTACAAATCGCGGCCGAGCCCGTGGAGATACGGCAAAGCGGACGAAACCCCGGCATTGCCGCGGGGTTTCGTCCGCTTTCAGGCGAGATATTCCGCAGCGGCGCGCAGACTCACGTAGGAACCGCTGAACGTGTCGATCCGCGGCCCGGCACCATCCGGCGGCCCCGGTACCCCGGTCTCCACCCGGATGTAGTCCACAGTGGACAACGCGGCCAGCAGCTCGCGGACCCGCGGGTGCCGGTGCGCCTCCCGGGTGACCACCACGACGCTGCGGACCTCCCGCGCCGCCTCCAGGACCTCCGAAACGTCGTCCGGGGTCGCGGTCATCGCCCGCGTTCCCGGCACCAGCTCGGCCAGGTGCGCGCCGAGGCCCCACGGCATCGGGCCCGCCGCGATCGTCGGCTCGGTCTGGACGTCGACCACCAGCGGCGGCCCGGCCAGCCGGGGCTCGCCGGTGATCCGCAGGGCCTTGCGCGCCGCCTCGAGGCCGAGCCGCCGGTCGACCGGGCCCACCGAGGCCGGCGCCGGGTCGGTGCCCAGCGCCGCCGTGCGCGACGCCGCTTCCTCGAGCCGTTCCAGGGGCAGCTCCCCCGCCGCGACCGCGGCCGCGATCGCCGACACGCAGGCGTCCAGGTGTTCGGCCTCGAACGCCGCGCCGCCCAGGCACAGCGCGTCCGCCCCCGCCGCCAGCGCCCGCACGGCGGAGCGGCCGAGGCCGTCGTGCCGGCCGTACGCGCCGGACACCGCGCCCATTTCCAGGGCGTCGGTGATGACCGCGCCCGTGAAGCCGAGCTCGCCCCGCAGCACGTCGGTGAGCGCCACCCGGTTGAGCGTGGCCGGCTCGTCGCCCCACGCCCGGACGACCAGGTGACCCGACATCACCGAGCGCACCCCGGCGCGGATCGCCGCGGCGAACGGGACCAGCTCGATCTCCCGCAGCTCTTCCACGGTCCTCGGCAGCACCGGCAGGGCGACGTGCGAGTCCTCGGTCGCGGCGCCGTGGCCCGGGAAGTGCTTCGCGCACGCCGCGACGCCGTACTTCTGCAGCCCGGTCACGTACGCCGCGACGTGCGGCGACGCCTTCGCCGGGTCCGAACCGAACGCCCGGACGCCGATGATCGGGTCCTCGGCCGCCAGGGTCAGGTCCGCGCAGGGCGCCAGGTTGAGCGTGACGCCGCAGGCCGCGAGCCGTTCGCCGAGTGCGGCGGCGACCGCCGTGGTCAGCTCCGGGTCGTCGGCCGCGCCGAGCGCCAGCGGCCCCGGCACGAACGACCCGGTGTTCACGTCGAGGCGGGTGACGTCGCCGCCCTCCTCGTCGATCCCGACGACGACGCCGTCCCGCTCACTCCGCAGCTGCGCGGTGAGGGCGGCGACCTGCTCGTCGTCGACGACGTTGCGGCCGAACAGGACCACCCCGCCCAGGCCGTCGGCGACCCGGCGGCGGAGCCAGTCCGGCGCGGTGGTCCCGGCGAACCCGGGCAGCAGGACGGCTTCGGCGAGCTTCTCCGGTGTGGTCAACCGCTACCCCTTCACCGCGCCGGCGGTCGCGCCGGACACCAGCTTGCGTTGCACGAGCAGGAAGAAGACCAGCGCCGGGATCGCGTAGATGACCGACGCGGCCATCACGCCGCCCCAGTCGGTGGCGAACGCCGTGCGGAACGACGCCAGCCACACCGGCAGGGTCTCCTTCGGCTTGTCCTGGATGAAGACCAGCGCGAACAGGTACTCGTTCCACGCCGTGATGAAGCTGAACACCGACGTCGTGACCAGCCCCGGCCCGAGCAGCGGCAGCGTGACCCGGCGGAACGCGCCGGTCTGGCTGCAGCCGTCGATCATCGCGGCCTCTTCCAGCTCGTACGGGATCCCGTTGACGAACCCGTAGAGCATCCAGACCGTGAACGGCAGCGTGGTCGCGAAGTAGATCAGCAGCAGCGACGGCAGCGTGTTGAGCAGCCCGGCGTCCCGCATCAGCAGGAACAGCGGGATGAACAGCGCCGACACCGGGGCCAGCTGCGCCACCATGACCAGCACCAGGAAGCCCTTGCGGCCGGTGAAGCGCAGCCGCGACAGCGGGATCGCCGCCAGGGTCCCGGCGACCAGCGCGCACAGCACCGAGCCGACCGTGACGATCAGGCTGTTCATCAGGTAGACCGGGAAGTTGTCCTTGCCCAGCGCCGTCGCGAAGTTGCCGAACGAGAACGACGTCGGGATCAGGTCGTACTTCGGCGACAGGATCTCGCCGGGCGTGCGCAGCGACGTAACGAACATCCAGTACGTCGGGAAGACGATCAGCAGCGCGACGAGAATGCCGACGACCGACAGCACGATCCGCTGCGGCAGCGATTTCCTCACTTGAGATCACCTTCCGGGGTCCGGACCAGCAGCTGGATGTACCGCCCGGTGATGAGCGCGAGCACGATCAGCATCAGGGTCGCGATCGCGCCCGCCGCGCCGAAGTGGTTGCCCGCGATGCCCTTGAGGTACAGGACCACGGCCAGCGTGGTGCTCTCGCCGTCGGGACCGCCCTCGCGGATCGCCCAGATCTGGGCGAACGCGTTGAAGTCCCACAGCACCGACAGGAACGTCACCATCGTGGTGATCGGCCGGATGGCGGGCCAGGTGACCGCGCGGAACGTCTGCCACGCGCTGGCGCCGTCGATGCCGGCGGCCTCGTACTGCTCGCGCGAGACGCCGATGATGCCCGCGTACAGCGAGAACGTCACGAACGGCACGGCCTGCCACACGATGAGCAGCCCGATCACCGACAGCGTGCTGGCGCCGCTGGAGAACCACGAGAAGCCGATGAAGCCGTGGAACCCGAGCCGGTCGAGGGTCTTGTTGAGGATCCCGTACTGCTCGTCGAAGATCCACTGGAACACGGTGGTCGTCGCGATCACCGGCGTCGCCCAGGCCAGCACCAGCGTCACCTGCACGATGATCCGCACGACCGGGCCGAGGTGGCGCATGAGCACCGCCAGCAGGAGGCCGCCGAGGATGGTGGCGGCCACGATCGCGGCGGTGAAGACCAGGGTCCGGAAGGTGACCGTCCAGAACTCCGGGTCGGAAAGCGTGTTGGTGTAGTTGTCGAAGCCGATCCAGACCGTCTTGCCGGAGACGAGCTGGCCGATGTCGAGCTTGCGGAAGCTGATCGCGAGCACCTGGACCAGCGGCCAGGCGAGCAGGACGAGGATCGCGGCGAGGGCGGGGAGCAGGAGCAGGTACGGGAGCACCCGGTCGCCGAACCGGCCCCGCTTGCGCCGCTTGACCCCCGCGTCGCGCGGCGATGCCGGCGGGGTCGCCCCCGCCGGCATCGTCACATTCGCGGTCGCTGTCATCCGCCGATGAGCTTGTTCAGCGCTGCGTTGGCGTCGGCGGTCGCCTGGTCGAGCGTCTTCTTGCCGGTCAGGTACGCGGTCAGCATGTCCTTGACCGGGTTCTGGCCGGACTCCACGTCACCCCACTTCGGGCTGGCCGGCACGGCCTTGCCGTTGGTGGAGGCCTTCGCCATCACGCTGCCCAGCGGGTCCTTGTCCAGGCCGGTGAGGTCGGTCGACGTACCGGGCACGACGCCGGCGGCGGCGAGCTGGCTCTGGTACTTCGGGCTGGAGAGCAGCTTGATGTACTCCTTGGCCGCGGCCACGTTCTTGCTGTTGGCCGGGATGGCCAGGTTCGAGCCGCCCAGGAAGACCGGGGCGCTCTGGCCGGCGTTCTTGCTCGGGATCGCGAACGCGCCCGTCTTGGCGGTCAGGCTCGGGTCGGTCTTCGCGGCCGTCGCCAGCTCCCACGGGAGGCCGATCATCATGGCCACCTTGCCGGCGCCGTAGACGGTCGCCTGCTGCGGCTTGGCCTCGTCCGCGTCCTTCGGCGCCTTGGTGCCGGAGGTGTCGACGAGCTTCTTGTAGAAGTCCAGACCGGCCTTCGCGCCGGCGCTGTCCAGCGTCGCCTTGAAGTTCTTGCCGTCGGCCTGGGCGATGTCACCGCCGTTGTCCCAGATGAACGACAGCAGCGCGTACCAGTTCTGGCCCGGCATGTAGAGCGCCTGGAAGTCGGGGTCGGAGCCGAACTTGGTCTTCAGCTTGCCGATCGCGTCGATCCACTCGTCGTTCGAGGTCGGCGTCTTGGTGATGCCGGCCTGCTCGAACATGTCCTTGCGGTAGATGACCTCGCGGTTGGCCGCGTAGAACGGGACGCCGTAGGTCTTGCCGTCGTAGGTGCCGGAGTCCGCGAGACCCTTCAGCCACTGCGCGCCGTTGAAGCTGTCCTTGTCCCCGGAGAGGTCGGTCAGGACGCCGTCCTGCGAGGCGAACGCCGCGGTCTGCGTGTTGCCGATCTCGATGACGTCCGGCGGGGTGCCGCCGGCCAGCGCGGTGGTCAGCTTCTGCTGGATGCCGTCCCACTGCTGGACTTCGTACTTGACCTTGACGCCGGGGTGCGCGGTCTCGAACTCCTTGTTGAGCGCGTCGGTCAGCGTGGCGGGCGCGGAGCCCGTCATCAGCCAGACCGTGACCGTGCCGCTGAGCTGCGCCGGAGCGCCGCTCGACGAAGCGGCCGTGTCCGAGCCGCTGGAACCCGCGCAGCCGGCGGTCGCGAGGGTGAGTGCGGCGGCGCCCGCCGCCAGCTTGAGCCAGCGTTTCACTCGATGCCGTCCTTTCCATGCCCGGCCACCGTGGCCGAGCGCCCCAAATGGTGTAGACCAATGTTGGGGTTAGAGTGGTACGTACCACAGGCGGTGTCAAGGCGGTTGCCGGAACGTTGTAAACGCACCGGGGAGTTGTACGCGCAGTAGCCGGACGGTTACCGGGGACTGACGAGCGGGCGGTGGAAGTCGTCCTGATAGGAAGGTGTCCGGGCCGTTTTTCACCGCTGGGCAGCGGGAAATCGGCGCGGCCGCACGCCGGCCGCGCGACGAAAACCGCCCCGGGAAAGGCTTCCCGGGGCGGTGGTCACGCGCGTTCTACGGTTTTCGCTGGCAGTACGCCCTCACACCGCCGTTGTCGCGGGTGAGCCGGAATCGCGGCGCGCGCGGTGGGCGGCCATCCGCACCGGGGCGTTGGCCACCCCGTACCCGCGGTACCCGCCGATCCGCTGCACGACCTCGAAGAACACCCGCGCCCCGGCCAGCGCCGTGTAGAAGTGCAGGAACTCGCCGTGCGCGTCCCGGTCGTACAGCACCGAGTGCTGCCGCAGCGCGGCCAGCCGCTCGGGCGGCAGGTCCAGGCGGGCGTCGAGGTCGTCGTAGTAGTTGGCCGGGATCGCCAGCAGCGGCGCGCCCGCGGCCCGCATCGCCGCGGCCGCCGCGAGCGCGTCCACGCAGGCGAACGCCACGTGCTGCGGTTCGGGCACCGCCGGCGCCCATTCGCCGCGCCGGACCAGGGCGCTGTCCAGCGTCAGCCGGACCTCCCCCGCCGCCACCGCGCGGCTGCGCACCAGCCCGAACGGCGCCGCGAACTCGGCCACCGGGGACGGCGTCAGCCCGAACACCGACCGGTAGAACAGCGCCGCCTCGTCGAAGTGGTCGAAGGGCTGGGTGAGCGCCACGTGGTCGATGCCGAGGATCCCCGCGCCGGCCGCCGTTTCGCCGGTGTGCACGAAGTCGTCGCGCCAGTCGTCGCCGCAGAGGAAGACCTGGGTGCCGTCCGGCGCCGCGACCGACGCCAAGTCGGCTTCGCGCGGGCCGCGCACCCGCGGCAGGACCGGCGCGAGCAGCGCTTCCGCACGGCGGGCCGAGCGGGCCGGATCGGTGCTGGCCAGCGCCACCGCGCCGACGGCGCCGTGCGCCGCGCCGCCTTCGTTGACCACCACCCGGGCGTCGCCCTGCTCCCACAGCTCGACCGGCTTGGTCCGGTGGATGCCGGTGCGCGCGAAGCCGAGCGACGCCAGGACCTTCCCCGCGCCCGGGTCGGTGACGACCTCGGCGAACGCGTGGCCGGCCAGCGCCGGCGCGGCCGGCACGTCCCGGACGCCGAGCGAATCCTGTAGCGCGAGCAGCGACCGCATGGCGTCGACCGCGGCCGGGCGCGGGTCGGCCTGCCGGTACACGTCGTTGAAGACCTCCAGCGACAGCGGGCCGCGGTAGCCCGCGGCCAGGACGTGCCCGGTGAACGCCGTCAGGTCGAAGTCGCCCTGACCGGGGAAGAGCCGGTGGTGGCGGCTCCACGGCAGGACGTCCATCGGCAGCTCGGGTGCGTCGGCGAGCTGCAGGAAGAAGATCTTGTCGCCGGGGATCGCGCGGATCGGCGCCGGGTCGTGGCCCTTCGACAGGATGTGGAAGCTGTCCAGGCACACGCCGAGGGCGGGGTGCGCGGCCCGGCGCACGATGCGCCACGCGTGTTCGTAGCCGCTCACGTGCCGGCCCCAGGCCAGCGCTTCGTAGGCGATCCGCATCCCGCGTTCGTGCGCGGCGTCCGCCAAGGCACGCAGCTGTTCGGCGGCGAGCTCGTCGTCGTCGATCGCGTCCGGCGAGACGGACGAGCAGACCAGCACGGTGTCCGCGCCGAGCTCGGCCATGACGTCGAACTTGTGCCGCGCGCGGCGGAGGTTGGCCGCGTGCACGGCGGGTGGGACGGCTTCGAAGTCGCGGAACGGCTGGTAGAGGTCGATCGAGAGGCCGAGGTCGGCGCAGCGGCGGCGGATCTCGGCCGGGCTCGACGGCGAGACCACCAGGTCGTTCTCGAACAGCTCGACGCCGTCGAAGCCCGCCGCGGCGGCCGCGGCGAGCTTGTCCTCGAGGGTCCCGGAGAGGCAGACGGTGGCGATCGCGGTACGCGGTTCAGGCGGCACGGGCGGCCTCCCCTTCGAGGGCGTCGAAGTGGCGCAGCATCCGCGCCGGGTCCGGCTCGACGCCGGTGAACAGCCGGAACGACTCGGCGGCCTGCAGCACGACCATGCCGCCACCGTGCAGGACGCGGCAGCCGCGGGCGCGGGCCTCGGCCAGCAGTGCGGTCTCCAGCGGCCGGTAGACGATGTCGGCGACCCACAGCTCCGGCCGCAGGTACCCGGCCGGGAGCGGCGAACCGGGGTGGGCGGCCATCCCCGTCGGCGTCGCGTGCACCAGGCCGTCGGCGCGGTGGATCGCGTCGAGGTCACCGGTTTCCGCTCGTCCGGCGCCGAACCGCCGCCGCAGCGCGTCGACGAGCTTCGCGCTGCGCTCGGGGTCGACGTCGTGGACGGTGAGCCGGCCGGTGCCCAGGGACAGCAGCGCGTGCGCGACCGCGGCCCCCGCTCCCCCGGCGCCCAGCAGGACGACCTCGTCCATCCGGACGTCCGGCAGGCCGCGGGTGAGGCTGCGGGCGAAGCCGGTCGCGTCGGTGTTGTGCCCGATCGCGCGGCCCCGGTCGAAGACGACGGTGTTGACCGCGCCGAGTGCCGCGGCCTCCGGGGACAGCTCGTCGAGGTGCTCCAGGACCAGCTGCTTGGCCGGGTGCGTGACGTTGAGCCCGTCGAACCCGGCGAGCCTCGCGGCGGCGAGGACGTCGGCGACCGGGCGGCGCAGCACATCGAGGTCGAGGCGGCGGTAGAGGTAGCGGAGGCCGAGCTCGTCGGCTTCCCGCTCGTGCAGCGCCGGGCTGGCGGACGGCCCGATGCCCGTGCCGACGAGTCCGATCAGGTAGCTGGTCACGCGGTCGCCCTCCGGATTAATGTACGAACTAGTACGTTCACGTTAGCGCGGCGACCGCCCCATCGGAAGGGCTGGGCTAGAGTGGGGCCGTTGACCTGCAGTGGAGGGAGCCCGGTGGCCGCACCGTCGTCGGAGGCCGAACGCCAGCGCGACAAGGAACGGACTCGTGCGGACATCCTCGCGGTGGCCACGCGGGAGTTCGCGGCCAAGGGCTACACCGGCGCCCGCGTCGACGAGATCGCCGCCCGCACCAGCACCACCAAGCGGATGATCTACTACTACTTCGGCGGCAAGGAACAGCTCTACCTCGCGGTACTGGAGAAGGCGTACTCGACGATCCGGTCGCTGGAGCGGCAGCTCGACGTCCAGCACCTGGACCCCGAGGACGCGCTGCGGCAGCTGGCCGCGCTGACCTTCGACCACCACGAGGCGAACCCGGACTTCATCCGGCTGGTCAGCATCGAGAACATCCACAACGCGGAGCACCTCGCGCAGTCGGAGATCCTGGCCGGGCTGGCCGACCCGGCGCTCGGCGGACTAGCGGTGGTCCTCCAGCGCGGCCGCGCGGCCGGCCGCTTCCGCGACGACGTCGACGCGCTCGACGTCCACATGATCATCAGCTCGTTCTGCGTGTTCCGGCTGGCGAACCGCCACACGTTCCAGGCGATCTTCGGCCGCGACATGCTCGACCCCGCCCGGCGCGAGCACTACCGGAAGATGCTCGGCGACCTGGTGATCGACTACCTGACCGCCTGAAATCCCCCTCTTGACACCCGGGGCACGGTCTCGCACTCTCTATTAACTAACTAGACCGTACATTGCTTCCCCGCCGACTCTGAGCAACGAAGCACGGACGTCAGGAGCTCATCCCCGTGACCGGATCGATGCCCCGCAAGGCGGCGCTGGCCGCCTGGATCGGCAGCGCGCTCGAGTACTACGACTTCTTCATCTACGGGACCGCCGCCGCGCTGGTGTTCAACAAGGTCTTCTTCCCCGCCTCCTCCCCCGCGACCGGCACCCTGCTGGCCCTGGCCACGTTCGGCGTCGGCTACCTGGCGCGGCCGGTCGGGGCGTTCATCCTCGGCCACGTCGGCGACCGCTTCGGCCGCAAGCGCGTCCTGGTGTTCACGCTGCTGCTGATGGGCGTGGCGACGTTCGCCGTCGGGTGCCTGCCGACGTACGGGAGCGTCGGCGTGCTGGCGCCGATCCTGCTGGTGCTTTTGCGTCTGCTGCAGGGACTTTCGGCGTCCGGCGAGCAGGCCGGCGCGAACTCGATGTCGCTGGAACACGCCCCGGAACGGCGGCGCGCGTACTTCACCAGCTTCACCCTGAGCGGCACGCAGGCCGGCCAGATCCTGGCGACGGCGATCTTCCTGCCGGTCGCCGCCCTGCCGAAGGACCAGCTGCTCACGTGGGGCTGGCGGGTGCCGTTCTGGTGCAGCGCGGCGGTCGTGGTGGTCGGGTTCGTCATCCGCCGCAAGCTCGACGAGACACCGGTGTTCGAACGCACCGAGGTCGCGAAGCTGCCGGTCGCGATCCTGTTCCGCGACCACTGGGCGGACGTGCTGCGCGTGGTCGTCGCGGCGACGATCGCCTCGGTGAGCACGATCTTCACGGTGTACGCGCTGAGCTACGCGGTCAACACGATCGGCCTGGCCCGCACGCCGATGCTGTGGGTGGGCGTGCTCGCGAACATCGTCGCGCTGGCGGCGATCCCGCTGCTGGCCGGGCTCGCCGACCGGGTCGGGCGCAAGCCGGTGTTCATCACCGGGTGCCTGCTGTGCGGGGTCCTGATCTTCCCGTACCTGTGGTCGATCTCGATCGGCTCGTACGCGCTGCTGTTCGTGCTGGGCATCGCGCTCTTCGGCGTGGCGTACTCCGGCGTCAACGGCGTCTGGCCGTCGTTGTACGGCGAGATGTTCACCGCCCGGGTCCGCCTGTCCGGCATGGCGATCGGCACCCAGATCGGCTTCGCGGTGGCGGGTTTCGCCCCGAGCGTGGTGGCGGCGATCGGCTCTGCCAAGCAGGATTGGCTGGGCGTGGCGATCTTCACGGCGGCGGTCTGCGTGGTGGCGGCTTTGGCGGCGGCGACGGCCCGGGAGACTTACCGCGTCCCGACGGCGGAGCTGGGCCGACGAAACCCGGCGACGACGTCACCGTCCACTGTGGTCGCTTCCACTGTGGACGGCTGACGGCCGGCGCGGGCGCGCCTTTCGCCGGCGCGCCCGCGCCAGCCCCAGTCCCGACACCACCAGGCCGGCGATCAGCAGGCCGATCCCGATCTCCGGCCCGGCGTCGAAGTGCCGGAGCACCCGAGCGGCCCCGACCCCGAACCCGGCGACGAAGAGAACCGGCCCGGCGACGAGCGAGACCGCGCCCGTCCGAGCGGCGGGGACGGTGGCGAACACCGGCTCGTCCCCGGCCGCGCGCAGGTCCGAGTAGACGGTGGTGATCGGCCCGAAGGAAACGCGGTCACCGTCGTGCAGCAGCCGAGCTTGCCGAGGCGCCAGGAGTTCGCCGTTGACGAGGGTCCCGGCGCGGGAACCGGCGTCGGAGACCCAGGTGCCGCGAGCATCGCGCCGGAGCCAGGCGTGCCGCGGGCTCACCCGATCCGAATGCAGTTTCAGATCGGCCTCGGGCGCCCGCCCGACAAGCCAGGCACCACGCCGAACCTCAAGCCGCGCGACGGCCCCGCCGAGGGTCTCGATCGTCGCGAAGTCCCGTTGCCCCATCGCCCCTCCTCCGTGGTCCGACTCGAATCCGAGCCGGACCGCGGAGGAGAAATACGCGGCGAACGGGTGAACCAGTCAGGCTTCTTGCGACGAACTCCGTTCCCCGACCGACTGGGTGCGTAGGCGTGTCCCGCCCCATGAACCGGGAGAACGATGAAGTCAGCATGGCAAGTCCGCGCGGGACGGCGGGGCGAGCGCGACCAGGAGTCCCTCGCCGAGGGTCTCGCGATCGCCGGCTGGGGTGGTGTTCCCGAGCTGAGCCGGTTCGACACTCGCGAAGCGCTGAAGGCGGGGCTGCGCGAGTTCTACCCCGAGCGGTCGAACTACGTGATCGGGAACTGGGCCGGGCAGCTGTGGCGCTTCTACCGGGAGATGAGCGAAGGCGACCTCATCGTCATGCCGCTCAAGAACGTGCGGCAGTTCGCCATCGGGGAGATCACCGGGCCGTACCGGCACCGCCCCGACTCGACGCCGGACAGCACGCACGCCCGGCCGGTCCGTTGGCTCCGAACCGACGTCGACCCCGGTGAGTTCGAACCCGACCTGCGCGGCAGCCTCGGTTCCCTGCTCACCGTCTGCCGGCTCAGCCGCCACGACGCCGTGCGCCGCCTGGGCGAAGTCGCGGCCGGGCGGAAGGACCCGGGCTGGCAGCACGCCTCGGCGAACCTCGATCCCGACGCGACCTCGGCCGACCTGTGGGAAGCGGTCGAGACCGGTGCGGCGCCGGTGAAGCTCACCGTCCGGGACCTGCTGTCCAAGTGGGGCTATCGGAGGCGCACGGCGACCTCCTTGGTGACCGTCCAGTCCGAACTGGCCGAGCACGGAGTCACGACCAAGCCGCCGTTCACCACGGCCCGGATGGACTCCATCGTGGAGCTGGTCCCGATCGCCGTCGAGCCGAACGCGGCGGACTCGCCGGATTCGCCAGAGGCCGACGCGCTGGACTACCTGCCGACCAAGTGGATGGTGCGCGCCATCCTGCCCGACGAACCAGCCGTCGAATCCGTCACCGTCGGCAAGCCACTCGCCGCCGCGGTGACCCTGATGCTGGCCAAGAACTACTCACAGCTGGCTGTGATCGACGAAGACGGGTACTACGCCGGAGCGGTCAGCTGGGAATCCATCGGCCGAGCCCGCTTGGCGAACCCCGAGCCGACCTTGCAGGACGCCACCATCCAGGTTCGGGTCATCGACATCGACGAAGAGCTGTTCGGCCAGATCGACGAGATCTACCGCCGTGGCTGCGTGTTCGTCCGTGGTGAGGACCGCCGTACGCTCGTCGGCGTCGTGACCGCGAACGACCTCACCCTGCAGTTCGGCAAGCTCGCCCGGCCGTTCTCACTCCTCGAGGAAGCAGAACTGCGGCTTCGACGGCACGCCCGGCGCTGCCTGCCGGAGGAAGTGATCGAAAGAGCCACGCCGAAGTGGGCGAGCAATCCGACGTTCGGCAAGTATGTCCAGATCTTCGAGACACGCAGCAACTTCGACCAGCTGAACTGGCCGCTCGGCTACGAGACCTTCTTCGACTTGCTCAAGAAGGCGAAAGACATCCGCAACGAGCTCATGCACTTCTCCGGCGACGAGGTCCCGGAGCAGGACCTCGCCGCCATCGAAGGGTTCTGCGCGACGATCAAGGCCGTCGATCAGCCCTAGCCGCGTCAGGGCTTGGGCGCCGGAGCCGCGGGCTTCACCCGTTCCAGCAGCAGCTGCGCCACATCGCGGACGTCCACGTTCTCCGCCTTCTGCTCGCTCTGCCGCTGCACCAGCCCATCCGTCAGCATCACCCTGCAGAACGGGCACCCCGTCACGATGGTCTCGGCGTCGGTCGCGATCGCTTCGTCCACTCGCTCCAGGTTGATGCGCTTGCCGATCTGCTCCTCCATCCACATGCGCGCGCCGCCCGCGCCGCAGCACAACGCGCGGTCCGCGTGGCGGGGCATTTCCGACAACGACGCCCCCGTCGCACCGACCAGCTCGCGGGGCGGGGTGTACACCTTGTTGTGACGGCCCAAGTAGCACGGGTCGTGGTAGGTCACGCGCGGGCCGTCCTCGACCGGCTTCACCGGGGTCAACGCTCCGGAGCGGACCAGGCGGTTGAGCAGCTGCGTGTGGTGGACCACCTCGTAGTGCCCGTCCAGGTCCGGGTACTCGCGGCTGAGCGTGTTGAGGCAGTGCGGGCACGTCGTGACGATCTTGCGCAGCCGCGGCTCGCGGCCCTCGAACACCGCGTTGAGCGTCTCCGCCGTCTGCTGGGCCATCATCTGGAACAGGAACTCGTTGCCCGCCCGGCGCGCCGGGTCGCCCGTGCAGGACTCCTCCTTGCCCAGCACCACGTACTTGACGCCCGCGATGTGCAGCAGCTCCGCCGTCGCGCGGACCGTCTTGCGGGCGTTGTCGTCGAACGCTCCCGCGCAGCCGACCCAGTAGACGTATTCGACGTCTTCCGCGAGCTCGCCGTCGAACACCGGGACGTCGAAGCCGAGGTCCTTCGTCCAGGCCAGCCGCTCGGAGTTGTTCTGGCCCCAGGGGTTGCCCTTGGTCTCCAGGTTCTTGAACAGCCCGCCCAGCTCGGTCGGGAACGCCGACTCGATCATCACCTGGTAGCGGCGCATGTCGACGATGTGGTCGACGTGCTCGATGTCGACCGGGCACTGCTCGACGCACGCGCCGCACGTGGTGCACGACCAGAGCACGTCCGGGTCGATGACGCCGCCGTCGGCCTCCGGGCCGACCAGCGGGCGCGCCTCCTCGTGCTCGGTGCCCGCGAGGATGTAGGGCGCCTCCTCGAACAGGTTGTCGCGCAGGTTCATGATGACGAGCTTGGGCGACAACGGCTTGCCCGTGTTCCACGCCGGGCACTGCGACTGGCAGCGGCCGCACTCGGTGCACGTCGCGAAGTCGAGCATGCCCTTCCACGTGAAGTCGCCGATCTTGCCGCGGCCGAACGTGTCGTCCTCGCCCGGGTCCTCGAAGTCGATCGGCTTCCCGCCGGACTCCATCGGCAGCAGCGGGCCGAGCGCGTCCGGCAGCCGCTTCGCCGAGACGTTGATCGGCGCCACGAAGATGTGCAGGTGCTTGGAGTAGAGCACGATCGACAGGAACACCAGCATGACGCCGATGTGCAGCAGCAGGCCGACGGTCTCCAGCGCCTCGGTCGTCGAGTGCCCGAGCGGCCGCAGGAGGTTCCCGACGCCGAGCGAGACGTACGCGCCGTTGTCGTACGGGAAGTTGCCGGACGCCGAAGACGCGCCGCGGAAGAAGAACATCGTCCAGACGACGTTGAAGATCATGACGAGGATCAGCCACGCGCCGCCGGTGTGCGAGCCGTAGAACCGCGACGCGCGGTCCTTGCGCTCGGGGGCGTTGCGGATCCGGATCACCGTGAACACGCCCAGCGAGACGGCCACCATGACGGCGATGAAGTCCTGCAGGAAGCCGAGCACCGCCCAGTGCCCGATCCACGGGATCGCGAACTTCTCGTCGAACAGCGCGCCGTACGCTTCGAGGTACACCGAAGCGAGGATCACGAAGCCCCAGAACGTGAAGAAGTGCGCCAGGCCGGGCACCGACCACTTCAGCAGCTTGCGCTGGCCGAACACCTCGCGCACCTGCGCGAAGAGCCGGGCACCCAAGTCGTCGGACCGCTTGGTGTCCGGCTGGCCGGCCTTGATCAGCCGGTACAGGAACGCCACCCGCTTGCCGGCGACGGCGAGGCCGACGACGGTCATGAGCAGGCCGAGGATGAGACGAACGAGCACGAGTCCTCCGTGACGTGCTGGAAGGAACGGCTCAGTGCGAGCCGGTGTAGTAGCGGCACGCCTTGCACGCGTACCGCATCTTCGCGACCCGCCAGTGTTTCCGGTACAGATCGAGGTCGGCCGACCGGCGGACGCCGAGGCGCTGGTAGCGCCCGGGACGGCGGCGGCCGGTTTCGTACTGCTCGGTCGCGCGGCCGAGGTGGGCGCGCCGCAGCACGCACCCCCGCGTCCCGCAGCGGCCGAGCGCGCCGCGGCAGAACCGGTGCAGCAGCACCAGTTCCCCGGTGACTTCTTCGACCACGCCGTAACCGGGGTGCGCGCCCGGTCCGGTGAGCCGCACCGGCAGCCCGCAGTACCCGCACTTGAGGGTGCAGGACAGGCAGCCGGCGATGTGCCTGAGCCGCAGTTCGCGCCGGTCTTCGGAGCCGGGTCCTCGGACGCGCGACGCCATGGGGCCTCCTCCGGCGACTGTGATCGGCACCACTGACTACTGGAGGGTAATGAGGAGGTCACTTCACGCGACAGGTCCGAACGGCCTAGTTACATTGCACCGTTCGGCGTAAAAATCGAAGGAAGGATCACCTTACTGTCCGTATGTCGAACGCATCTGCGTCGTAAATCGCACGTTCGGCCCTGCTGCCGCGGGCGTGTCCCCCGCCACAATCCGGACATGACCTTCCACCCCGTCCCCTACCGGCCCGCCCGGCTGCCCGACGACGAAGCGCTCGCCCAGGCCGCCGCGCTGCGGCAGCGGATGGAGGCGCGGCGGTCGGTCCGGATGTTCTCCCCCGACCCGGTCCCCGAACGCGCGGTGCTCGACGCGATCGCGGTGGCGTCCACGGCCCCCAGCGGGGCGCACCAGCAGCCGTGGACGTTCGTGCTCGTCACCGATCCCGACGTGCGCCGGCGGCTCCGCGAAGCCGCCGAGGCGGAGGAACGGATCTCCTACGACGGCCGGCTCGGCGAGGCGTGGCTCGACGCGCTGCGGCCGCTGGGCACGGACGCGGTGAAGCCGCACCTGACCGACGCGCCGTACCTGATCGTCGTGTTCCAGCAACGGTTCGCCCTCGACGACGACGGCGGCGTCCGCAAGCACTACTACGTCGACGAGTCGGTGGGCATCGCGGTCGGCATGCTGCTGACGGCGTTGCAGGTGGCCGGGCTGGCGGCGTTGACGCACACGCCGTCGCCGATGCGGTTCCTCGGCGAGCTGCTCGGCCGGCCCCGCAACGAAAAGGCGTTCGCGGTGATCCCGGTCGGCTACCCGGCCGACGACTGCGTCGTGCCGGACCTGCGGCGCAAGTCCCTCGACGAGGTGCTGGTCCGGATCTGAGCCCTCAGGACGGCAGGCCGTCCGGCAACGCGGCGAACAGCGGGCCGCACATCCGGTCCGCGCCGCGGTCGCGCCACCACCCGGCCTCTTCCCCGGTCGCGACCCCGGTGACGGCGACTTCGGCGCCGGCCAGGTGGGCCGCGTCGATCAGCGCGGTCAGCGCGCGCTCCACCAGCGGGTGCTCACGCCGTTCCGCGATGTGCGCCGCCACGCGGACCGCGCGGGCCGGGAACTCCGTCAGGCACGTGACGTCGCCGAACTCGTGGATCTCGGCGCCCACGCCGATTTCGGCCAGCACCTTGAGGTTGTCCGCCGCGTCCCCGGTCGCCGCCGTCAGCGAGGCCATCGGGAAGCCGGGCCGCAGCCGGTCCGCCTCCAGGCCGGTGGACTCCAGCACCCCGCGGATCTCGCCGACCAGCTCGGGGTCGGCGGCCTGGTGCGCGGGCAGCTCGACCGTGAGCGGGACGGTGACGCCGGCCGCCACGACGCGCTCGGCCGCCGTGCGCAGGAGCCACGTGCCCAGCGGCAGCACCAGTCCCGTCTCGCCCGCCAGCCGCACGCACGTCTCGTGCGACAGGACGCCTTCGGCCGGGTGGTTCCAGCGCAGCCGCGCTTCGACGCCCCGGATCGCGGCGTCCCGCGCGTCCACCAGCGGGCGGTAGCGGACCTCGATCTCGCCGTTCTCCCACGCGCCCGCCATCGCCGCGGCGAGGCCGAAGTCGTGGCGGTCGCGGCGGTCCAGCTCGCGGTCGAACAGGCCCCACTGGTTGCCGGTCCGCTGGACGCGCCGCAGCGTCAGGTCCGACGCGCGCAGCAGCTCGGCCGGGGTGATGTCCCGCGGTGGCCGGTGGACGACGCCGATGCTGGCCGACACCGCGACCCCGCGGTGGCCGTCGACGTACTCCGGCTCCGCGAGCTCGTGGGTGATCTTCCGGACGAGCGTCACCACGCCCGGCGTCTCGGCCGTGTTCTGCACCAGCACGCCGAACTCGTCGCCGCCGAGGCGCGCCACGAGCGCCTTCTCGCCGTCGAACACCGCCTTCAGCTTCGCCGCGACGCCGCGCAGCACCCGGTCGCCCAGATCCTGGCCGAGGCCGCCGGTGATCTGCGAGAAGCCGTCGAGGTCGAGGTGGAACAGCGTGACGCCACGGGCCGCGTCGGCGTCGCGCAGCAGGGTTTCCAGGCGGGTGCTGAAGAACTGGCGGTTCGGCAGCCCGGTGAGCACGTCGTGCAGGGCCTGGTGCGACAGCCGCCGCTGCAGCAGCGACACCTCGGTGTCGTCGTCGACGATGGTGACCAGCTGCCGGGGCGTGCCGAGCGCGTCGCGGACGACCGACGCGGCGAAGGTCGCCCACATCGGCTCGCCGTCCCGGCCGACGAGCCGGCGTCCGACGCGCAGCCGGTGCAGCAGGCCCGCCACCAGTTCGGCGTAGGACTCCCGCAGCTGCTGGACCTCGTCCGGGTGGACCAGGTCGAAGAGCGTCATCGAGGCGATCTCGGCGGGAGTGCGGTTGAGCGTCTTGGCGAGCGCCGCGTTGGCCCGCAGCACCCGGCCGTCCAGCTCGGTGAGCGCGACGCCGCTGGCGGAACCCGCGAACACCTCTTCGAACTGCGCGCGCGTGATGACCTGCTTCTGGCGCGTCTCCTGCTCGACCTTAAGCAGCGCCCTGCTCAGGCCTTCCTGGCGCTTCTGGATGTCTTCGCGCAGCATCTCGCCGTAGCCCGAGCTGAGCGCGCCGAGCACCAGCACCACGCGCTCGGCCAGCCCGTCGACGTGCCGCAGCTCCGGCTCGCGCAGCAGCGCCTTGCCGAGCACTTCGAGGGTGCGGCGAAGGCTCTCCGCGCCGACGCAGCGCAGCTCGACGAGCCGCCCGCCCGCGGCGGCGGCCTCGCCGAGGTCCGGCGGTTCGCTCGCGACCGCGTCGAACAGCCTGCCGACCAGCACCGCCAGCTCGCGCTCGATCTCCTCGGGCGTGTGCGGCAGGTACGCGGTGGTGGAGATCAGGTAACCCCATTTGCGCGCGAGCGTGCCGAGCCGTCTCGCCGCGCGTTCGGCGGACGGCTTCTTCCGCGGGTCGTCACCGCGGGGATGGGGAGCGGTCACCTCAGCCTGTCCTGGGGCTCAGTAAACTCCGGTCGGGGTAGCCGATATATCTTGGCGCGAAATTGTGTCCGGCGCACGAAACAGCATTCATCCAATCGAGTGATAACCCTGCGGAGCGATCGCCAGGCGATCCCGCAGCCACGACCGGGTGGCGTCGCGGTAGTCCGCCGCGTTTTCGTGCAACGCAACGGAATGACCGGCACCCGGCAGGACGTACATCGACAACTTCGACGGATCGGCGTAATACGGTGCCTCCTGCGCGCGCAGCACGCCGGCGTCCGAACAGTCACGCAGGGCGAGCAGCCCGCAGAAAAGGACGTCCTTTTCCCCCACCACCTGGAAAACCGGTACGGTAATTCCCTTCGTCGCCGGGAGCACGATCCCGAACAGCGCGACCGTGCCCATCCCGGGCACCGAAACCTGGTCCTTGGTCGCCTCGTCGGCGGCGATCACGCCCGGATCGGCATCGCCCGCCGCGTAGAACAACCCGGCCCGCGCGCCCGGTTTCGTCGTGAAGTAGAGCGGGTCGCTGCCCAGCCGGCCGAGCTGCCCGTCGAGCAGCGCGGGCTGCAGGCCGAGCGCCGCGCCCAGCGCGAGCACCGGCAGGGCGGGCAGGTGCGTGATGCCGGTGAGGACGACGCCGTCGACGTCGTGGTAGGTCGAGGCCTCGACCGCGACCACCCCGGACCCGACCGAGTGCCCGACGATGACGACCTTCGCGAACGGCACGCCACCGACGTGCCCGGCCCGCAGGTGGCCGACCACCTCGTGCATCGACTCGGCCGCCGCCCAGACCGACAGCGGCAGGCTGAGCGGGTGGCTGCTGGCCCCGGCGCCGAGCTGGTCGGCGGCGAAGGTCGCGTAGCCGTGCGCGGCCATGTCGCGCTGGTAGGAGTAGCGGTCCGGCTGGTACGGCAGGTCCCAGTACGCGCTGTTGTACGTCCCGCCGTGCACGAGCAGCTGGACCGTGTCCGGGGCGTCACCGGCCGGCAGGCAGAGCCGGCCGTGCACCGTCGCCGGCGCGCCCGGCACCAGCGGGGGCAGGCCGGGGCCGGTGACCGGGAGATCCGTGTCGCCGCAGGAGATCGCGGCCGCCTCGGCGGGCATCGCGGCCGTCAGCGAGGCGAGCAGGACACCGCAGGCGAACAAGGCCGACGTCACCTTGACGGGCAGCTTCACGCCGCACTCCCTCTGGGCTCGGACAGGTGAAGGAACTCGGGAACACTACACCTGGTAGCCGGACGCGTACCGTCAGGTCCCGCGCGGCACCACGGTCATCGGCAGCCGGTTCGGCTGCATGGTGGCTTTGAGCTGCGCGCGGACCTTCTTGCCCGGCACCGGGACCAGCCGCCAGCGCGCCCCGATCGTGGCGGCCACGATGCCGATCTCCGTCGGCGCGAACACGTGCCCCGGGCACAGCCGCGCGCCGGCGCCGAACGGGATGTACGCGCCCTTCGGGAGTTCCGCCGTCTCGCCGGGGGCCCAGCGGTCCGGGTCGAACCGGTCGGGGTCCGGGAACCAGCGCGGGTCCCGGTGCAGCGTGTGCTGGCTGACGGCGACCTCGCTGCCGGCGCGGATGGTGACCCCGCCCAGCTCGACGTCCTCGCGGGCGCGGCGCATGAGGATCAGCGGCGGCGTGCGGCGGACGATCTCGTTGACGATCTGGTGCGTGTACACGAGATCCGGGAGGTCCTCGAAGCGCGCGGGCCGCCCGCCGAGGACGTCGTCGACCTCCGCGTGGAACCGGCGTTCGACCTCCGGGTGCTGCCCGAGCTCGTGGAAGAACCAGGCCAGCGCGACGGCGGTGGTCTCGGCGCCGGTGGTGAGGATCGTGATGACCTCGTCGTGCACCTGCCGGTCGGACATGCCTTCGCCGGTGTCCTCGTCGCGGGCCAGCAGCAGCATCGACAGCAGGTCGCCGTGGTCGGCGCCGTCTTTCCGGGCGGTGACCACGGTTTCGCCGATCACCTCGCGCAACCGCGTGGCCGCGGCGTCGAACTCCCGATTCGCGGGAATCGGCAGCTTTTCCACGAATTTCGGAGAGAACGCCCGGATGAGCACGTATTTCAGCATGATCGGGATGGAACGTCGGATTTCCGCCAGGGCTTCGTCGCCGAGCGCGGTCGAGAAGAGCGTCTGCCCGGCGATGGTGAGCACGAGGTCCTGCATCCGCTTGTCGAACTCGACGACTTCGCCGGGCCGCCAGGAGCTCGCCAGCTCGTCGGCCAGCTTCGTGATCGTGGTGTCGGCGTAGCCCGCGATCCGCGTCCGGCCGAACGCGGGCATGACCAAGCGGCGCTGACGGCGGTTGAGCTCGCCGTTGGAGGTGGCCAGGCCGTCGCCGAAGAGCGGGCGCATCTTGTCGAAGACCAGGCCCTTGTCGAACTTGTCGGCGTCGGTGGCCAGGACCCGCCACGAGAGCTCGGGCGTCGTGACCACGTGCACCGGCAGCGGGCCGAGGCGGAGTTCGACGACGTCTCCGTGCGCCGGAAGGGAAGTGAAGAGCTTCAGCGGGTCGCGCAGCAGGGACACCGTGTGCCCGAGCACGGGCCACCGGCCGGGAACGTTCGTCATGGCCTCGTCTCCTCGCGACCGGAACACCCTAGCGGCGCGGGGACGGGCCCGAGCACGAGTCCACACGAACGGAGGAGGGGGCTACACTCGCCCACTCCGAGGAGCGCGAGGGTGGGAGGTCCCGTGACCGGGGAGCTGAGCTGGGTACCGCCGGAGATCGACACCACGGTGCCGAACCCGGCGCGGGTGTACGACTTCTGGCTCGACGGCGACCACAACTTCGCCGCCGACCGCGCGCTCGGGGAGCAGATCCTCAAGATCATGCCGGGGGTGCGTGACGCGGCCCGCCTCAACCGCGCGTTCCTGCGCCGCGCAGCGAAGTTCATGGTCGCCTCCGGCGTCCGGCAGTTCCTCGACATCGGTTCCGGGATCCCGACCGCGGGCAACCTGCACGAGATCGTCCAGCAGGCGGACCCGTCGTGCCGCGTGGTGTACGTCGACCGCGAGTCGGTGGCCGTGGCGCACAGCCGCCTGCTGCTGCAGGACAACGACCGCTGCACGGTGCTGCAGGCCGACCTGCGCGACGCCAACGACGTCTTCGAAGGGGCGGCCGAGCTGCTGGACCTCGACCAGCCGGTCGGCGTGTTCATGTTGCTGCTGCTGCACTTCGTCCCGGACGCCTGGGACCCGGCGGGCATCCTGGCCCGCTACCGCGACCGCTTGGCCCCGGGCAGCTTCCTGGCGATCACGCACGTGGCGGCGGATTCGGAGTCGGAGCACCTCGACGAGGCGGTCGAGGTGTACAAGACCAACCAGGACCAGCAGAACCAGCCGGTCCCCCGAACCCACGACGAGGTCCTCGCCTTCTTCGACGGCTTCGAGGTGGTCGACCCCGGCGTGGTCGGCTGCGCGATGTGGAGGCCCGAGGGAGCCGGCGACATGTCCGACGACCCCGCCATCAATTCGCTGCCGTACGCCGGGGTCGGCCGCAAGCCCTAGTCACCGCAGGGAGAACGTCGCCAGGTTCACCGGTCCGTCGAACGTCAGGTAGACGTCGTGGCGGCCGGTCGCCTTCGCCAGCGGCGCCGTCACCGTCGTGTACGCGTACCGGTCACCCGTCGACGTCACCGGCGCCGTTCCCAGGACCCGGCCCGTCGGCGAGTCCAAACGCACCGTGACACGCCCTGACTCCACTGTGGACACCGACGCCGTGAACCGCGCCGGGCCGTTCAGCGCGACGTCTCGGTACGCCAGCCAGCTCCCGGCCACCGCGGCGACCGAGGTGCCCGACGTCTTGGACGTGTCCGTCAACGTCGTTCCGGCGTAGTCGTCGAAGTTCTGCGCCTGCGTCGGACGGCTCAGGTCGCGAGGCTCGGCTCGCTCCCCCGGCACGAACACCGGCTGCGGAGCCGACAAGTCCACAGCGTTGCGGCCCACGGAGAAGTCGTACCAGCCCTCTGCCACCACCGACCGGTCACGTGAGACGTCCCAGGAAGCCAGATCCGCCAACGGAACCTCGAACCGGACCGTCCGCGTCTCGTGCGGTGAAAGCGTCACGCGGGAGAAGTCACGCAACCGCTGCACGCCGGACTCCTTCGAATACAGCTGGACGACGTCGGTCCCCGCGCGGCTCCCCGTGTTCGTCACCTCAACGCTGACCCGCACGGCCGAACCGGACCGCGAGGCGTGCACCGCGCCGTACCGGAAGCCCGTGTAGCTGAGCCCGAAACCGAAGGGGTACAACGGCTTCCCCTGGTAGTACTGGTACGTCATCCCGGTCTTCGCGATGTCGTAGTCGAGGATGCTCGGCAGCCCCGCGTCGGAGGCGTACCACGTCTGGGTCAGCCGCCCGCTCGGGTTGACGTCGCCGAACAGCACGTCCGCGACCGCGTGCCCGGTCTCCTGGCCCGCGTGGCTCGTCCAGACGATCCCCGGCACCGACAACGTGTCCCAGCCGGTCGTCGGGTAGCTGTTCTCCGCCACGACCACCGTGTGCGGGTTGACCCGCGAAACCGCCTCGATCAACGTCCGTTGCCCCGGCGCCAAAGCGGTGTTCGTCCGGTCGTTCGCCTCGCGGCCGTTGATGAACGGCATGCTGCCGACCACGACCACCGCCGTGTCCGCGCCCTTCGCGGCCGCGACCGCCGACGCGACGCCGCTGGTCAGCACCTCGCGGCCGAACTTCGTCGCGTGCGCCGCGTCCGGCGACGAGATCGTCAGGACCCCGTCCGCGCCGACGACGGCGAAGCGGTTCGGGCCGAACCACGGCTCGGTCACCTCGTTGCCCGCGTACTCGAGCACGTAGCTGCCGTCCGGTTGCGGGTCGAGCTTGAGCTGCTGCTGCACGAACCAGCCGGCGGGCTGGTCGACGTCGTCCACCAGAGCGCCGCCGGAGTAGCTGAGGAACTTGCCGTTCGCCGCCGCCCGCAAGGTGTTCTTGCCCGCGCCCCAGTCGTAGACGTCGAACGACTCCGCCTTCCCCGCGGTGGTCCCACCCGCGGTCACCTTGCCGGGCGCGGCGGGCGCCGTCAGGTAGCGGCCGGTCGTGAGGTCCTTGAGCGCGATCCGGTCGACGCCTTCGGACGAGGCCACCGCGGTCCCGAGCCGTTCCTCGATGCCCTGCTTCGGCGTGACGCGGTACGGCATCGCGCCGCTGTACCAATCTTCGTACAGCGTGTCGGACAGCGGGCCGACGACGGCGACTTTCTTCTTCGCCGCGTCGAGCGGGAGCGCGTTGGCGTTGTTGCGCAGCAGCACGACCTGCTCGTCCGCCACCTTGCGGGCGAGCGCCTGGTGTTCGGGTGAGTTGATGACCGCCGGGGTGATCTTCGCGTAGGGGTTGCGGCCCGGCGGGTCGAACTCGCCGAGCCGGAACCGCAGCGACAGCAGGTGCCGGTCGGCCTTCTCGACGTCGGCCATCGTCAGCAGCCCGCGGGACAGCGCTTCCTTCACCGCTTCGACGGTGATCGAGCCGTTGGTGTCGTTGTCGGTGAAGCTGTCGAGCCCGGCCTTGATCGCCGCGGCGTCGGCTTCGGCCTTGGTGGCGTAGTACTTCTCCGAGTCGACCAGGTTGGACGGCGCACCGGCGTCGCTGACGACGGCGATGTCCTGCGGCGCCCACTTCCGGAGCAGGCCGCCGAGGTCGGGGCTGACGGTGTTCGGCCGCCCGTTGACCAGGTTGTACGACGGCATCACGGCGTTGGCCGCGCCGGCCCGCAGCGGGATCTTGAACGCCTGCTCGTCGTAGTCGTGCAGGATCTTCGGCGGTACCGAGGAGTTGCTCGTGTCGCGGCTGACCTCGTTGTTGTACGCGAGGTAGTGCTTCAACGTCGGAGCTGCCTGCAGGTAGCGCGGGTCGTCGCCCTGGATGCCGTGGCCGTACGCGGTCGCGAGCGCGCCGGTGAGGCGCGGGTCCTCGGAGTAGCCCTCCTCGTTGCGGCCCCACCGCGGGTCGCGCAGCAGGTTGACCACCGGCGCCCACAGGTTGAGGCCCCACAGCGTCGGGTTGCGCGCGTTGAACCCGCGCGCCTCCTGCCCGACCGCCGTGCCGACCTGCTTCACCAGCGCCGGGTCCCACGTCGACGCGAGGCCGATGGCCTGCGGGAACACCGTGCCGTCGGCTTTCACGACGGCACCGTTGTCGTCGTAGTCGGTCGACCAGGCGACGCCGTGCAGCGCTTCGGTGCCCGTCTTGAACACCCCGATGCCCAGCCGCGGGATGGCCGGCTCGTACTGGTGCAGCAGCGAGATCTTCTCGTCGGCGGTGAGCCGGGACAGCAGGTCGTCGATCCTCGCCGCGAGGGGAAGGGCGGGGTCGCGGAACGGTGGCGGGGGCGCCGCGAGCGCGGGCGCGGGGGCCAGCAGCAGGGTGGCGGCCACCACCGGGACGAGGGCGCGGCGGAGCGGGGACTGGCGCACGGGCGGCCTCCCGGAATCGTCGAATCGTTTCGACAGTGCGGCGCGGAACATTCGCGTCGAAGGTGGGGATGGGGTCGACTATTACAGTCGTGTGAGCACGAGGTCAAGACTTTCTGGACGCGCTCCCAGCCGATCCGGCGCGACCCCGAAATCGGCCACTGAGCTGGGCACGGAGTCGTCATCAGCGGCGTTCGACGAATTCGACGAAGAGCCGATCGTCGAATGGGAATCGAATTCCGGCGGTGGGCAAATCACTGCTTGTGTTTCGGTCCGGGGTCTTCTACCTTCGTGCCATCGTCGATGCGCTTCGACGCACTTCCGCTCCGCCGTCCCCAGGAGGCCGCCCGTGGTCACGATCAACGACGTCGCGACGGCGGCGGGCGTGGCCCCCAGCACGGTGTCGTACGTGATCAGCGGCAAGCGCTCGATCTCGCCCAAGACCCGGCGGCTGGTCGAGGAGAGTATCCGCAAGCTCGGCTACCACCCGCACGCCGGGGCGCGGGCGCTCGCCAGCAGCAAGACGAACGTGCTCGCCCTGGTCGTGCCGCTGCGCACGGACCTCAACGTCGCCGTGGTGATGGAGTTCGTCGCCTCGGCGGTCACCGCGGCCCGCGCGCACGACCACGACCTGCTGCTGCTGACGAAGGACGAAGGCCCCGCGGCGCTGCAGCGGGTGGCGTCGTCGGCGATCGCCGACGCGCTGATGGTGATGGACGTCGAAGCCGCCGACCCGCGGGTGCCGATGCTCATCGCGCTCGACCTGCCGGTGGTGCTGATCGGCGTGCCCGACCACCCGGCCGGGCTGAGCTGCGTGGACCTGGACTTCACCGCCGCCGGCTCGGCGTGCGTCGCGCACCTGGCCGACCTCGGCCACCGCTCGATCGCGCTGATCGGCCCCTCCCCCGCCGTCTACCGGCGCGGCACGAGCTACGCGACGCGGTTCCTGCGCGGGTTCGACGACGCCGCGAAGAGCCACGACGTGCGCGCGACGAACCGGCCGTGCGCCCATTCCTACGAAGCGGTGAGCGCCTGCCTCGACGAACTGCTCGCCGCCGACCCGGACCTGACCGGTCTGGTCGTGCACAACGAGGCCGTGCTCCCCGGCCTGCTTTCCGACCTGCGCCACCGCGGCCTGCGGGTGCCCGAGGACATCTCCGTCGTCGCGGTCTGCCCGGACACCATGGCCGCGCAGCACGCGGTCGCGCTGACCACGGTCGCGATCCCGGCCGAGGAGGTCGGGGCCCAGGCCGTCGAGATGACCATGCGCCGGCTGGCCGGCCACACCACGCCCGAGGTCCGGCTGCTCGGACCCCGGCTCACCCGGCGCGACAGCACCGCCGCGCCGCGCCGCACCTGACCCGGTTCTGCTCCAGCGTCGTAGGAGGATCACCATGTCCCTACCCCGTCGCGCCCTCATCCTGGCCGCGAGCGCCGCTCTGGTCGCCGCGTGCAGCCCCAGTCCCGCACCACCGGCCTCGTCGAACGACGCCCGACCGGCGTCGTCGATCACCGAGCTCGACTACTACGCCGACGAGCAGGGTTCGGCGGCGTGGCAGAAGATCCTCGACGCGTGCGCGACGCAGACCGGGATCAAGATCGAGCGGCAGAAGGTGCCGACCGACCAGATGCTCCCGAAGGTCCTGCAGGGCGCGAGCTCGAAGACGCTGCCGGACCTGCTCTTCACCGACAACCCGACGCTGCAGCAGGTCGCCGCGACCGGCGCGCTGACCTCGCTGGACACCTACGGCATCACCACCGACGGCTACTACGACAGCATCGTCAAGGCCGGGACCTACCAAGGCAAGGTCTACGGCGTCGCCCCCGGCGTCAACGGTCTCGCGCTGATCTACAACAAGGATCTCCTCACCGCGGCCGGCGTGGAGCCGCCGAAGACCTGGGACGAGCTGAAGGCCGCCGCGGCCAAGCTCACCAAGGACGGCAAGTACGGCCTCGCCTTCTCCGCGATCCCGTCCGAGGAAGGCACCTGGCAGTTCCTCCCGTTCTTCTGGAGCAACGGCGCCGAACTGTCCCAATTGGACTCCGCGCCGTCCGTGAAAGCGCTTCGATTCGTGACGGACCTGGTGACCTCCGGCTCGGCGTCGAAGTCCGTCGTGACGTGGAACCAGAACGACGTCGCCGACCAGTTCGTCGCGGGCAACGCGGCGATGATGGTCAACGGGTCGTGGAACCTGGCCCGGCTCGACGAGCAGAAGGCGCTGCACTACGGCGTCGTCCCGATCCCGGTGCCGCAGGCGGGCGCGAAGCCCGTGGTCGCGCTCGGCGGTGAGGTCGGCACCGTGCCGGTCACCGGCGCGTCCACCCAGCAGGCCGCGGGCAAGGTGCTCTCCTGCATCCTTTCCGAGCCCACCATGCTCGAGTGGAGCAAGGCGCACGCCTACATCCCGTCGAAGACCGCCGCAGCGGCCAAGTTCGGCGGGGACCAGCCGGCGATGCAGGCGTTCGTCGACGAGGTCGGCACCGCCCGCTCCCGCACCGCCGAGCTCGGCGAGAAGTACCCGAAGGTCTCCCAGGCGCTGGCCGACGCGCTCCAGGCGGCGCTCACCGGCAAGCAGCCCGCCGACCAGGCCCTCAAGGCCGCGCAGCAAGCGAGCGGTTCGTGACCCTGGTGGCCCCGGCCGTCGCGGCCGCGCCCCGCGCCGGCCGGAAACCCCGGCGCACGCCCCGGTTCGCCGCGTGGCTGTTCCTGCTGCCCGCGCTGGCCTACATCGTGGTGTTCTTCGGCTACCCGCTGGCCGCGAACGTCGTGATGAGCACGCAGAACTACACGGTGAAGTCCTTCTACACCGGCGAAGCACCCTTCGTCGGCCTCAGCAACTATGCGGCCGTGTTCGACAACCCGCTCTTCGGAACGGCGGCGCTCAACACGGTACTGTTCACCGCGGGCTCGCTCGTCTTCCAGTTCGGGATCGGCCTCGCGCTGGCGGTGTTCTTCACCGGCCGCTTCCTGGGCAGCGCGCTGCTGCGGTCGCTGCTCCTGCTGCCGTGGCTGCTGCCGCTGGTGGTCAGCGGCGCGGTCTGGCGGTGGATGTTCGACCAGGACCACGGCGTGCTCAACGCGGCGCTGCGGTTCCTCGGGTTCGACGCGGTGCCCTGGCTGAGCAGCACGAGCTGGGCGCTGCCGGCGGTGATCCTGACCAACATCTGGATCGGCATCCCGTTCAACCTGGTCATCCTGCACGGCGGCCTGCGCGCGATCCCCGCGTCGCTCTACGAAGCCGCGGCGCTGGACGGCGCGGGCGCGTGGCAGCGGTTCCGGCACGTCACCTGGCCGCTGCTGCGGCCGGTCACCGGGATCGTGCTCATGCTCGGGCTGGTCTACACGATCAAGGTGTTCGATGTGATCATGGTCGTCACCGGCGGCGGGCCCGCCAACGCGACCCAGACGCTCACGACGTGGTCCTACCGCCTGTCCTTCAAGGACTTCGCGTTCGGGCAGGGCGCCGCGGTCGGCAACGTCCTGATCCTGGTGGCGACGGTGTTCGGGCTGCTGTACCTGCGTTCGGCGAAGGCGACCCTGGCCGAGGCGGCGGCATGAAGACCTCGTCCTGGCCGCGCACGGTCTTCGGCGTCCTGATCGTCGCGGTGCTGCTGTTCCCGCTGTACTGGATGGTCAACGCGTCCTTCCAGCCCAGCGGCGCGCTGCTGCGCCCGGACCCGGCGTTCTTCCCCACCGGCGGCACCCTCGACGGCTACCGCAAAGCGTTGTCCTCGCAAGGCCCGCACCTGCTGTCCAGTGTCGTCGTCGCGCTCGGCGCGGTGCTCGTGTCGCTGGCGATCGCCGCCCCGGCGTCGTACGCGCTCGCGCAGCTCAAGGTCCGCGGCGGGCCGGTGCTGGTGTTCGTGCTGCTCATCGTGCAGATGATCCCCGGCATCGTGATGGCCAACGCGCTCTACACCGTGTTCAGCAACCTGGGGTTGATCGACAACTACCTCGGGCTGGTGCTCGCGGACTCGACCGCGACCATCCCGTTCGCCGTGCTCCTGCTGCGGGCGTTCATGATCTCCGTGCCGAAGGAGCTCACCGAAGCGTCCCGTGTGGACGGTGCCGGGTACTGGCGGACGTTCGTGTCGATCATCGTGCCGGTCAGCCGCAACGCGCTCGTCACCGCCGGGCTGTTCTCGTTCCTGTTCGCGTGGGCGGACTTCCTGTTCGCCGTCACGCTCACCACCGGCCAGTCGTTCGAGCCGATCACGGTGGGCATCTACCGGTTCGTCGGCAACCAGTCCGCCGACTGGAACGGGATCATGGCCACCGCCGTCCTCGCCGCGATCCCCGCGGCCGTCCTGCTCGTCGTCGCCCAGCGGTACGTCGTCGCCGGGCTGACGAGCGGCGCCGTCAAAGACTAAGGAGACCCGCGTGATCACGTCCGAAGACGGCCGCTCGCTCGAGGTCACCGTGCGGCACGAGGTGCTGCGCGTCGAGCCGTGGGGCGACGGCAGCCTGCGCGTGCGCGCGGGACGCCACCGGATCATCGACGACGTCCCGGGCGCGCTGCTGCCCGCGAAACCGTCCGCCGCGACCGCGTCGGTCGAGGAGCGCACCGGCCGGGTCGTCAACGGCGCGCTCACCGCGATCGTCGAGATCGCCGACACCGACACCGGGATCGACGCGCAGCTGAAGTTCGTCCGGACGGACACCGGCGAGGAGCTGCTGGCCGAGCAGCGCGCGCACTTCTGGTGGCCCGGCGCGCGGCTGTTCATGCCGTCGCGCAACGGGTACGGCCGCCTCGAACAGCGGTTCACCGCCTACGAAGACGAGCGGGTCTACGGCCTCGGGCAGCACACGCACGGCCGGCTCGACCAGAAGGGCCTGGTGCTCGACCTGGTGCAGCGCAACGCCGAGGTGTCGGTGCCGTTCCTGCTCTCCAGCCGCGGGTACGGGTTCCTCTGGAACAACCCGGCGGTCGGCCGGGTCGAGCTGGCCACCAACGGCACCCGCTGGGTCGCCGACGACGCCCGCCAGCTCGACTACTGGGTCACCACCGGCGCCGGCCCCCGGGAGATCCTGGGCCACTACGCCGACGCGACCGGGTACGCGCCGATGCTGCCGGAGTGGGCCGCCGGCTTCTGGCAGTCGAAACTGCGTTACCGCACGCAGGACGAGCTCCTGGCCGTGGCGCGCGAGTACCACGCACGCGGGTTGCCGCTGTCGGTGATCGTGGCGGACTTCTTCCACTGGACCCACCTCGGCGACTGGCGGTTCGACCCGGCCGAGTGGCCGGACCCGGCCGCGATGGTGCGGGAGCTCGACGACCTCGGCGTCAAGCTGATGGTGTCGGTGTGGCCGTCGGTGAGCCCGCTGTCGTCGAACTACCGGGCCTTGCACGAACAGGGGCTCCTGGTCGCCGCCGAGAACGGCGTCCCGGCGCACGCGCCGTGGAAGGACAAGGGGTTCGACGTCGAGATGCCGGTGGCGTTCTACGACGCGACCAACCCGGCGGCGCGGCAGTTCGTCTGGGGCAAGGTCAAGGAGAACTACTACGACCTGGGTGTGCGCGCGTGGTGGCTGGACGGCGACGAGCCGGAGATCCAGCCCGGCCACCCGCACAACCTCGGCTTCCACGCCGGCCCGGGGTCGGAGGTGTTCAACCTCTACCCGCAGGCGAACGCGCAGACGTTCCACGACGGCATCCGCGCCGAAGGCGACGACGAGGTGGTGCTGCTGAGCCGGTCGGCGTGGGCGGGCAGCCAGCGGTTCGGCGCGGCGCTGTGGTCGGGCGACGTCGGGGCGACGTGGGAGTCGCTGCGGGCGCAGGTGCGGGCGGGACTGAACGTGGCGCTGGCCGGGATCCCGTGGTGGACCACGGACATCGGCGGCTTCCACGGCGGCGACCCGGCGTCGGACTCCTACCGGGAACTGCTGGTCCGGTGGTTCCAGTACGGGGTGTTCTGCCCGCTGTTCCGCCTGCACGGCTTCCGCGACCCGCGGCCGCCGTTCGGCCCGGCGATGACCGGCGGCCCCAACGAGGTGTGGTCCTACGGCGAGTCCGCGTACTCCTCGATCGTGGAGTCGCTGAGGCTGCGGGAGCGGCTGCGGCCGTACTTGATGGAGCAGATGCGCGTGGCGCACGAGCAGGGCATTCCCCCGATGCGCCCGCTGTTCGTCGACTTCCCGGCGGACGCCGTTTCCTGGGACGTCTCCGATCAGTTCCTGCTGGGGCCGGACGTGCTGGTGGCCCCGGTGCTTTCACCGGGGACCACGTCCCGGCGGGTGTACCTGCCGTCGGGTGCGGTGTGGACGGACGCGGTGACGGGTGCGCGTCACGACGGCGGCGGCTGGGTCGAGGCGGCGGCCCCGCCCGAGCGGATCCCGGTCTTCCTGCGCGACGGCGCGGAGGTGCCCATCACGACCTCGGCCGAGTGACCCGGCTTGCGCGGGGACGGCAGTCCGAGAGTCCAGCCCGGCGGCCAGGTCTCCCGCCATCCGTGGCCCAGCCGGCCGAAGAATCGGTCGACGAAGTCCTGGCGCAGCGACCGGTCCCGGTCCGCCCGCTCGGCGAACTCGCGCACGCCGGCCAAGCGGACCTCACGATCGTCGGCGGTGACCTTCCGCTCGGTGTCGGTGCCGGCGAACACGGGTCCGGCGGTCAGCTCGGCGTACCGGTCCCGGCGCACGACCAGCCACGCCGTCACACACGCCCGGATCGTCCCGTGGTGGCCGACGCCCACGACACTGGTTTAAAGTGGACCCGTGAGTCCAACGCTGACCCGGAAGGGCGCCGCGACGCGGCAGCGGATCGTCGAGGGCGCCGCGGCGGAGATCCGCGAGCGCGGGGTCGCCGTCACGACCCTCGACGACATCCGCGCGCGGACCGGCGCCAGCAAGAGCCAGCTCTTCCACTACTTCCCCGAAGGCAAGGAGGAGCTCCTGCTGGAAGTCGCGCGGTTCGAGGCGACGCAGGTGATGGCGGCCCAGCAGCCGCAGCTGGGCGAGCTGGACTCGTGGGCGGCCTGGCGGCGCTGGCGCGACACGGTCGTCTCGCACTACCGCGAGCGCGGCCAGTACTGCCCGCTCAACGTGCTGATCTCCCAGCTGGGCCGGGCGACGCCGGGGGCGCAGGCCGTGGTGACCGAGTTGCTGCGCAGCTGGCAGAACGAGCTCGAAGCGGGCATCCGCCGGCTGCAGGACGCGGGCGAGGTGCGCGCGGACCTCGACGCCGAACGCACGGCGGCCGCCCTGCTCGCGGGACTGCAGGGCGGCGTGGTGGTGATGCTGTCGACCGGCCGCATCGACCACCTGGAAGCGGCGCTCGACGTCGGGATCGAAAACCTGCGGGCGAGCGGGAACCGGCGCTGAGACCGGCTCCCGCTCCCGAAGTCAGGCGTTCTTGATCGCGGAGATCTCGAACTCGAGGGTAACCTTGTCGCTCACCAGCACACCACCGGTCTCGAGGGCGGCGTTCCAGGTGATGCCGTAGTCCTTGCGGCTGATCGTGGTCGAGCCCTCGAAGCCGATCCGGTCGTTGCCGAACGGGTCCTTGGCGGACCCCTCGAACTCGAACGGGATGGTCACCGAACGGGTGACGTCCTTGATGGTCAGGTCGCCGGTGACGTCGAACGACGTGTCGCCGGTCTGCTTGATCTCGGTGGTGGTGAAGGTGATCGTCGGGTACTCGTCCATCGACAGGAAGTCATTGCTCTTCAGGTGCCCGTCGCGGTCCGCGTTGCGGGTGTCGATGCTGTGCGCCTGGATGGTGACCTGGGCGGACGACTTCTCCGGGGCGTCACCGTCGATCGTCGCGGTGCCGGTGAACTCGTTGAAGCTGCCGCGGACCTTGGTCACCATGGCGTGCCGGGCGACGAACCCGATCCGCGAGTGGGCGGCGTCCAGGGTGTACTCACCGGTCAGCTGGGGGTAGGTGGTCGCGCTGGTCATGGCTCTCAGTCATCTCCTCGTGGTGGCGCCCCCAAGTGATTGAGGGTTCAACAAGACTGTACTCACTTTCACTGGTTGCGCAAGCAAGCATTGGCTATGCTCGCCTGTATGGGTGAACGCTACGCGCTCGACCTCGACGAAGCTCCCTTCTGGCGGGCGCTGATGCGCATCACGACCGCCCTGCCGCGAGCGCTCGAAGACCAGTTCCTGCCCGAGACCGGCCTCGCGATCACCGACTACGGCGTGCTGGTCGCGCTGTCCGAAGCACCCGACCGCCTGCTCCGCATCTCGATGCTGGCCACGACCACCGGGCTCTCGCTGAGCCGGATCAGCCGGGTCGTCGACGACCTCACCCGGCGTGGCCTGGTCGAGAAGCGCAAGTGCGCCGAGGACGGCCGCGCGTCCAACGCCGTGCTGACCGACGCGGGATTGGCCAGACTGGAGGCGGCCTACCCGAGCCACCTCGCCCGCGTGCGGGCTTCGGTGTTCGACCACCTGAGCGCCGAGGACATCCGCACGGCCGGGCCGGTGCTGGCCCGGCTGGCCGCGGCGCTGGACGCCGCTCCCCCGACCGACGACTGCTGAGGACGCCGATGAGCGACAAGGGCGAGTACAAGCGGGACCTGAACTACCTCCCGGACCGCATCACCGCCGACGGCCGCGACGGCTGGCCGGTCGAGCCCGGCCGCTACCGGCTGGTCGTGGCGCGGGCGTGCCCGTGGGCGAACCGCGCGGTGATCGTCCGGCGGCTGCTGGGTCTCGAGCCGGTGCTGTCGATGGGCATCGCCGGGCCGGTGCACGACGAGCGGAGCTGGAGCTTCGACCTCGATCCCGGTGGCCGCGACCCGGTGCTCGGGATCGAGCGGCTGCAGGAGGCGTTCTTCAAGCGCGACCCGGAGTACCCGCGCGGCATCACGGTGCCGGCGTTCGTCGACGTCCCGAGCGGCCAGGTCGTCACCAACGACTTCGCGCAGATGACTTTGGACATGTCGACCGAGTGGACCGCGTACCACCGCTCGGGCGCGCCGGAGCTGTACCCGGAGAAGCTGCGCGACGAGATCGACGACGTCGCCGAGAAGGTGTTCACCGACGTCAACAACGCGGTGTACCAGTGCGGCTTCGCGCGTTCCCAGGAGGCGTACGAGCACTCGTACCGCAAGCTGTTCGCCCGGCTGGACTGGCTGTCCGAGCGGCTCGCGGACCAGCGCTACCTCGTCGGCGACACGATCACCGAGGCCGACGTCCGGCTGTTCACGACGCTCGTCCGGTTCGACGCGGTCTACCACGGCCACTTCAAGTGCAACCGGCAGAAGCTGACCGAGCTGCCGGTGCTGTGGGCGTACACGCGCGACCTGTTCCAGACGCCCGGGTTCGGCGACACGATCGACTTCCCGCAGATCAAGGAGCACTACTACGTGGTGCACAAGAACGTGAACCCGACCGGGATCGTCCCGCTCGGGCCGGACACGTCGGGCTGGCTCACCCCGCACGGCCGCGAGGAGCTGGGCGGCCGCCCGTTCGGCGACGGCACGCCCCCGGGCCCGCCGCCGGAGCCGGAGAGGGTGCCCGCGCCGTAGTTTCTTGGCTACGGTGATCGCCATGGAACGCCTGCGCGATCGCCGAATCCTGGTCACCGGTGCCGGCTCCGGCATCGGCCGGGCCACCACGTTCCGCCTGATGGAGGAGGGTGCCCAGGTCATCGGCACGGACGTCTCCGAAGAGGGCCTGATCGAGACCCAGAAGGCCGCGCCGCTCGGCGGCCTGACGACGTTCGCCATGGACGTGGCCGACGAGGCATCGGTGGAGTTCGGCGTGACCTCGGCGGTGAACGCGCTCGGCGGCCTGGACGTCGTGGTCAACGCGGCGGGGATCCTGCTGGCCTCGCACACGCACGAGACGTCGCTGGAGTCGTGGAACCGGGTGCTGGCGGTGAACCTGACGGGCACGTTCCTGGTGACGCGCGCGGCATTGCCGGCGCTGCTGGCGTCTTCGCACGGCGTGGTGGTGAACTTCAGCTCGACCTCGGCGTCGTTCGCACACCCGTACATGGCGGCGTACTGCGCGAGCAAGGGCGGGATCCAGGCGTTCACGCATTCGCTGGCGCTGGAGTACGGCAAGCAGGGGCTGCGAGCGGTGAGCATCGCACCGGGCAGCGTGAAGAGCGGAATCACGGACTCGGCGGCGAGCTGGCTGCCGTCGGACGTTGATTTCTCGCTGTTCGGGCGGTTGCTGCCGATCCTGCCGACGGACCACACGACGGAGGTGGGCAACGCGGTGGCGGGCCCGGAGACGGTGGCGGGGGTCGTGGCGATGGTGGCGTCGGAGGACGGGAAGTTCATCACGGGCACGGAAATCCGCATCGACGGCGGAACGCACACCTGAGTCGATCGGATTCGTCGCCTGCCGAACGCTCGAGGACCGCCACTGTCCTCGAAGCACGAAACGGTAGCCCCATGGATCCCTTCCGCATCGACGTCCCGCAGGCCGACCTCGACGAGCTGCGCCACCGGCTCGGCCGGACCCGGTGGCCGGGTGAACTGCCCGGCGCCGGCTGGGACTACGGCGTCAGTGAGCCCTACCTCGCCGAGCTCGTCGAGTACTGGCGAACGAGCTATGACTGGCGCGCCCACGAAACCCGCCTGAACGCCTTCCCGCAGTTCACCACCACCATCGACGGCCAGCGCGTGCACTTCCTGCACGTCCGCTCGCCCGAACCGGACGCCACGCCGCTGATCCTCACCCACGGCTGGCCGAGCACGGTCGCCGACTTCGCCGGCATCGTGGGCCCGCTCACCGACCCTCGCGCCCACGGCGGCGACCCCGCCGACGCGTTCCACGTCGTCGCGCCGTCCGTGCCCGGTTTCGCCTTCTCCGGGCCGACGCGCGATCGGGGCTGGAACACCCGGCGGACCGCCCGGGCGTGGGCCGAGCTCATGCGGCGGCTCGGCTACGAGCGCTACGGCGCCCAGAGCGGGGACTTCGGCAGCATCGTCTCGCCCGAGCTGGGCCGGACCGCGCCGGACGCGGTGCTCGGCGTGCACGTCAACGCCGTCGCCAACGCCGGGGTCCCCACCGCTCCCGGTGACCTCGACCGACTGTCCGAAGAGGACCGGAAACGCGCCGAGGAGAACCGGGCGTGGTGGTACGGCCACTCCGGCTACGCCACCCAGATGTCCACCCGGCCGCAGACGCTCGCCTACGCGCTCAACGACTCCCCCGCCGGCCAGCTCGCCTGGAACCTCGAGTGGTTCGTCGACTGGGACCCCACCGCGACGACCCAGACGCCGGTGGACCGCGACGCCATCCTGACGAACGTCACGATCTTCTGGCTCACCGGCACCGCGGGCTCGGCCGCGCGCCTCTACGTGGAGGCCGCTCAGGACGGCTGGGGCGAGCGGCCGGCGCCGTCCGGCGTGCCGACGGCCGTGGCGAACTTCCGCGGCGACCACGCGATCCGCGGCCTCGCCGCGCTGTCGAACACCATCACGCGCTGGACCGAGTACGACACCGGCGGCCACTTCGCGTCCCTGCAGGCGCCCGACGTCCTCGTCGAGGACATCCGCGAGTTCTTCCGCGGCCTTTAGACCACCGCGCCGTCGAGCAGCGGGCGCAGCTCCGCGACGACTGTGTCGAGCGGTGCGACGTCCTGGTGCGCCCGCGCCAGGACGATCGCGCCCTCCAGCGCGCTCAGCATCAGCACGGCCAGCGACGTGCTGCGGGCCGCCGGCACCCCGAGGTCCTGCAGCGTCGAAGCGACCGGGCGCTGCCAGCCGTCGAACGCCTTGCCGACCGCGTCACGCAGGCTTTCGCTGGTCGCCACGGTGTCGGCGACCGTCGCGACCAGCGGGCAGCCCGCGTCGAACCCCTGCGCCGTGAACTCGTCGCGCCACTGCGCGGCCATCGCCTCGAACAGCTTGCCCGGCGTCGGCTGCTCGATCTTCGCCGCGATACGCGCGACGCGCCGGGCCGCGTAGTCCCCCGCCCACGCGACGGCTTCGGCGATCAGCTGGTCCTTACCGCCCGGGAAGTAGTGCTGCAGGGACCCCCGCGGCGCCTCGGCGTGCGCGACCACGTCCCGCATACCGGTCGCCCCGACCCCGTGGATCCGCACCAGCTGAGCGGCGCTCAGCACCATCCGCTCGCGGGGTGTCCGCGTCATCCGCCGCCTCCTTCATGACGTCTGTCATGATAGCCCAGTCCGGGACGACCAGCGCGAAGTCCCGCTCGCCGCGTTCATACGACGGCACCGGCCGGAACCCCTGGCGCAGCAGCAAAGCCTCGGCGCCGGTATTGCCGGCGCGCACGGTCGCGCGCACGGTCCAGCCCGGCCACCGCCCGGACGCCCACAGCCACCGGGTGAGCGCGCTGCCGATCCCCTGCCGCTGCCAGGGGTCGGCGACGAGGATCCCGATCTCGGCTTCGCCCGGAGTCTCCGCGACGAAGTTGAGCAGCCCCACGGGCGCGCCGTCGCGCGTCGCCAGCAGCGCGGGCGTCCCGGCGAGCAGGAAGCGCCCGTAGCGCCGGAAGACCTCGGCCGGGCGCGCCGGTCCGCCCATCAGGAACCGCAGCCGGAGGCTCTCCGGCGAGCAGGCCGCGACGAGCGCGGCGACGCGGTCCCGGTCCGCCGGGCGGTCGCCCAGCTCCCGGATTTCTATGACAGCTGTCATGACTCCATGAGAGCACAGTGCGACCGGAAGCACACTATGACCGCTGTCATAGATCAGCCCGACGCGGAGGACCGGAACCTGGTACCAAGGGCTGGATCTGGGAAGACGTCCCGGAGACCGGAGGGAGGAAAACCACTCCCCTCCATGTCCAACGTATAGCGCACCCCCGGGCTTGCGGCAAGACCCCCGTTGTGCCGCACAATTCTCAGCCGTTGCCACAACCTGCGGAAACGCGGGTGATCCGAGGGGGTCTTTTTTGTTCGACGTGATCATCGCCGGCGGCGGGCCGACCGGCGTGATGCTGGCGGCGGAGCTGCGGCTGCACGGCGTCGGCGTGCTGGTGCTCGAGCGGGACGCCGAGCCGACGAAGGTCGTCCGCTCGCTCGGCCTGCACGCGCGCAGCATCGAGGTGCTGGACCAGCGGGGGCTGCTGGAGCGGTTCCTGGAGCTCGGCACGAAGTACCCGGTCGGGGGTTTCTTCGCCGGCATCCCGAAGCCGTCGCCGGACAAGCTGGACACCGCGCACGGGTACACGCTCGGCATCCACCAGCCGGTCGTCGACCGCCTGCTGACCGAGCACGCGCTCGAGCTCGGCGCCGAGATCCGGCGCGGCCGCGAGGTGACCGGGCTGAGCCAGGACGACGACGGCGTGACGGTCGAGCTGGCCGACGGCACGCGGGAACGCGCGCGGTTCCTGGTCGGCTGCGACGGCGGGCGCAGCACCGTCCGCAAGCTGCTCGGCGTCGGCTTCCCGGGCGAGCCCAGCCGGATCGACACGCTGCTGGCCGAGGTGGAGGTCGGCGTCTCGCGGGAGGAGATCGACGTCGCCAACGTCGAGGTCCGCAAGACCGAGAAGCGGTTCGGCTTCATGCCGGTGGAAGGCGGCACGTACCGGGTCGGCGTGCCCGCCGGGGACGTCGCCGAGGACCGCCGGACCCCGCCGACGCTGGATGAGCTGAAGGAGCAGCTGCGCAAGACGGCCGGGACCGACTTCGGGGTCCACTCGCCGCGCTGGCTCTCGCGGTTCGGGGACGCCACCCGCCAAGCCGAGCACTACCGGGTGGGCAGGGTGCTGCTGGCGGGCGACGCGGCGCACGTCCACCCGCCGGTCGGCGGGCAGGGGCTCAACCTCGGCGTCCAGGACGCGTTCAACCTGGGCTGGAAGCTGGCGGCCGAGGTGGACGGCTGGGCGCCGCAGGGGCTGCTGGACACCTACGAAGCCGAGCGGCACCCGGTGGCCGAGGAGGTGCTGAACAACACCCGCGCGCAGATGGAGCTGCTCCTGCTCGAGCCCGGCCCGCGGGCCGCCCGGCGGCTGCTGACCGAGCTGATGGACTTCGAGGAGGTCAACCGGTACCTCACCGAGAAGATCATCGCGGTGAACATCCGCTACGACTTCGGCGAAGGGCCGGCCCTGCTGGGCCGCCGGCTGCGGGACGTCGAACTCAAGCAAGGCCGGCTCTACGGGCTGATGCACGCGGGACGCGGGCTGCTGCTCGACCAGACCGGCCGGCTGTCGGCGGCGGGCTGGGAGGACCGCGTCGACCACGTCGTCGACGTCAGCGAGGAACTGGACGTGCCGGCGGTGCTGCTGCGGCCCGACGGCCACGTCGTCTGGACCGGCGAGGACGAGGCCGGGCTGCCCGCCGCGCTGCGGAAGTGGTTCGGCACGCCCACCGCCGGAAAGCTGTTGCGGGACAACGAAGAGGGAATGTGACACAGGGGTACGAAGAAGAACTGCGGTCCGAGCGCGACCACGTCGCCGGGCTGTACGCGCGGCTCGACGCCGAGCGCGCGCGGGTCAAGGCCGAGTACGAGGCCGCGCTGGGCGGCAACGGCGTCGGCGCCATGGAACGGGACGTCAGCGTGCGCGCGCTCGGCCGGCAGGTGAAGCGGCTGGACGTCGTCGACAACGGGCTCTGCTTCGGGCGGTTGGACGCCGTCTCGGGTGAGCGGACCTACATCGGGCGCGTCGGCCTGTTCGACGAAGAGGACGAGTACCGGCCGGTGCTGCTCGACTGGCGGGCCCCCGCGGCGCGCCCGTTCTACACGGCCACCGGCGCGAACCCGGAGGACATGCGGCGGCGGCGCCAGTTCCACACGCGCGGGCGGCGCGTCCTCGGCTTCACCGACGAGGACCTCGGCCGGCCGGACGGGGACGCGCAGGGGGACGCGGCGCTGCTCGCGGCCGTCAACGCGCCGCGCGGCGAGGGCATGCGCGACATCGTCGCGACGATCCAGGCCGAGCAGGACGAGATCATCCGGCTCGACCACCCGGGCGTGCTGGTGATCGAGGGCGGGCCGGGCACCGGGAAGACGGTCGTCGCGCTGCACCGCGTCGCGTACCTGCTGTACACGCAGCGGGAGCGGATGGAACGCCACGGCGCGCTGGTCGTCGGGCCGAACCCGGCGTTCCTGAACCACATCGGGCGCGTCCTGCCGTCGCTGGGCGAGACCGACGTCGTGTTCACGACCACCGGCGACCTCGTGCCCGGCCTGCACGTCACGGCCGAGGACACGCCGGAAGCCGCGCGGCTCAAGGGGTCGCTGGAGATCCTCGACGCGCTGAAGGCCGCGGTCGCCGACCGGCAGCGGCTGCCGGCCGAACCGGTGCCGATCGCGCTCAAGGACGTCACCGTGCGGATCGACGCCGAGACCGCGGAGTGGGCCCGGCAGGAGGCGCGCGACAGCGGGCTGCCGCACAACGAGGCGCGGGCGGTGTTCACCGAGATCGTCACGTACGTGCTCACCGAACGCGCGATCGGCCGGATCGGCCGCGGCTGGCTCGGCCGCGACGACAAGGACGAGTGGGAGAGCATGCGGAAGGGGCTGCTGCAGGACCTCGCCGGCGATGCGAAGTTCGCCGCGGCGATCGACGCGCTGTGGCCGATCCTGACGCCGGAGGAGCTGCTGTCCTCGTGGTACACGTCGGTCCCCGCGGACTCTCCGCTGTACCGGGCCGAAGGCGACGCCTGGACCGTGTCGGACGTGCCGCTGCTCGACGAGCTGGTCGACCTGCTGGGCCACGACAAGACGGCGGACAAGGCGGCCGCCGCGGCGGAAGCGCGACGGCGGCAGGCCGAGGCCGAGTACGCCGAAGGCGTCTTCCAGACGATGAAGCTGGACCGGGAGGAGATGGACGAGGACGTCATGCTCTCGGCGGAGAACCTGCTCTACGCCGAGGACCTGGCCGAGCGGTTCGTCGAGGCCGACACGCGCACGCTGGTCGAGCGGGCGTCGGCGGACCGGGACTGGACGTACCGGCACGTCGTCGTCGACGAGGCCCAGGAACTGTCCGAAATGGACTGGCGGGTGCTGATGCGGCGGTGCCCGGGCCGGTCGTTCACGGTGGTGGGCGACCTGGCCCAGCGCCGCGCGGCGGCCGGCGCGCGGTCGTGGGGCCCGATGCTGGCGCCGTACGTGGCCGACCGCTGGGTCTACCGGTCGCTGACGGTCAACTACCGCACGCCGGCGGAGATCATGGCGGTCGCGGCGGCGGTGCTGGCGGACTTCGCGCCCGGCGTGCGGCCGCCGGAGTCGGTGCGGGCCTGCGGGGTTCCGCCGTGGTCCCGGCAGGTGACCGGGGACGAGCTGCCGGCGGCGATCGAGGAGTTCGTCCGCGAGGAAGCCGGGCGTCCCGGGACGAGCGTGGTGATCGGGCCGCCGGGGGTGCCGGGCGCGGTGCTCGCGTCGGAGACGAAGGGGCTGGAGTTCGACGCGGTCCTGGTGGTGGACCCGGCGGCGATCCTCGCCGACAGCGCGGCAGACCTGTACGTGGCGTTGACCCGCGCGACGCAGCGGCTGGGCGTACTGCACGAAGGCGCGTTGCCGGCGGCGCTGAGCGGGCTCGCGGAGGTCGTCCGCAGCTAGCCGCGGTTCGGTGGCCGGGAGCGCGGGTACGTTGCCCGCGCCCGCGCTCCCCCACCGCGAAAGGCGTTCCGATGCAGCTCTACGCCGAACGGCCGATCCGCCGCACCGCCCAGCTCGTCAGCGACCTGCTCGCCCTGCTGCTCGTGATCTTCGCGGTCTGGCTGGGGACGTCGGTGTACGACGAGGTGATGAAGCTGCGCGCCCCCGGTGACGGGCTCGTCGACGCGGGCACCGGCCTGCGGGGGACGTTCGATTCGGCGGCGAACTCCGCGGGTGGGCTCCCGCTGGTCGGCGAAGCGCTGGCGAAAGCGCTGCACGGCGGTTCGGACGCCGGTACCAAGCTCGTCAACGCGGGACACTGGCAGATCGAGGCGGTCGAGAGCCTCGCGTGGTGGATGGCGGCGATCATCATCGCGCTGCCGGTGGTGACGCTGGTGGCGACGTGGCTGCCGCTGCGCTGGCAGTTCACCCGTCGCGCGTCGGCGGCCGCGCGGCTGCGCGAGCTCGGCGACGAGGGCCTGGACCTGCTGGCGCTGCGGGCGTTGACGACCCAGCCCGCGAGGCGGCTGGCGTCGGCCGGCGAGGTCGCGACGGGGTGGCGGCAGCGGGACCGGGAGGTCATCGAGGAGCTGGCCGGGCGGGAGCTGGCCCGCCACGGCCTGGTGCCCTGAGCCGCCCTCAGCGCGGGCCCTGGCGGCGGCCGACCGAGCGGCCGATGAAGAACCCCAGCAGCAGCCCCACGACCAAGCCGATCGCGATGAAGAAGATCACCGTCGCCGCGGCGATCTTGCCCACTGTGCCCAGGAAGCCCTTCGCCTCGAACTCCCCGACCGTCGCCAGCGTCTGCGCGAGAACGTAGTGCGTCATGATCACCAGGATGGCAGGCCACCGGGGCGGGCGCACGATGGCGGAGGTCCCCTCACCGGGGCTCAGGACACCGGTGAGGGGACCTCCGTTCCCCGTGGGCCGCGGACGAGGGCTCAGCCCACGGAGGGGCCCATCCCGAGGGACTGCGGCGTGCTCGCGTCGGGCGAAGGCTGGTGCAGCCCTTCGTCCAGCGGCCCGAACTCCGTCATCAGCGCCGCGCTGCCGCCCCAGGGGGTCTGCTCCTCGGCGATCAGCGAGTTCGTCGTCAGCAGCAGGCCCGCCACCGACGCGCCGTTCTGCACCGCCGACCGGCACACCCGCAGCGGGTCGACCACGCCCATCGCCACCATGTCGCCGTAGCGGTCGTGCAGGGCGTCGAAGCCCTCGTCGTCGCCCAGCTCCCGGGTCCGCGCGACGATCTCGTGCGCCGGGTGGCCCGCGTTGTGCGCGATGAGGAACGCCGGTTCGGCCAGCGCCCGCCGGACGATCTCCACGCCGATCGCCTGGTCGCCTTCCAGGCCCAGGCCCTCGAGGGCCTTTTCGGAGTGCAGCAGCGCCGCTCCCCCGCCCGCCACGATCCCTTCGGCCATCGCCGCCCGGGTCGCCGACAACGCGTCCTCGACCCGGTGCTGCAGCTCCTTCAGCTCGGCCGGCGTCGCCGCGCCGACCCGCACCACCGCCACCTTGCCGGTCAGCGCGCCGATCCGCTCGGTCAGGACGTCCTCGTCGACGCCGAACTGCGCGCGCTCCAGCTCCGCGCGCAGCTGCCCGACCCGGAAGTCCACCGCCTCCGACGACCCCGCGCCCCCGACGATCGTGGTGCGGTTCTCGGTGACCCGGACCTGCTTGGCCCGGCCGAGGTGCTCCAGCGTCATCGTCTCCATCGTGAACCCGGACTGCCGCGAGAGCACCGCGCCGCCGACGATCGCGGCGAGGTCCTCCAGCTTGTGCAGCCGCCGGTCGCCGAAGCCGGGCGCGCGGACCGCGACCGACTGGAACGTGCCGTTCATGTGGTTGTGCACCAGCATCGACAGCGCCGTGCCCTCGACCGTCTCGCCGATCACGACCAACGGCCGCGGCGCGCGCATCACCTTGTCCAGCAACGGCATCAGCTGCTGCACCTTGGTGATCTTCTCCGCGCACATCAGGATGTACGGGTCGTCGAGCACCGCTTCCAGCCGGCCCGGGTCGGTGACCAGGTACGGCGAAAGGTAGCCGTTGTCGAACTCGAACCCTTCGACGAACTCGACGCTCATGCCGATCGACGGCGACTCCTCGACCGTCACGACGCCGCCGTCGCCGACGGTGTGCAGGGCCTTCGCGATGACCGCGCCGACCGTGTCGTCGTCGTTGGCGGAGATCGCCGCGACCCGCGCGTAGTCCTGTTCGGACACCACCGGGTGCGCCTGCTTCTCCAGGTGCGCCACCAGGAGCCCGACGGCGTGGTCGATGCCGCGCTTGACGAGCACCGGGTTGCCGCCGCCCGCGATCGCCCGCATCCCTTCGTGGACGATCGCCTGAGCCAGCACGGTGGCCGTGGTGGTGCCGTCGCCGACGACGTCGTTGGTCTTGATCGCCGCTTCCTTGACCAGCTGCGCGCCCATGTTCTCGAACTGGTTCTTCAGGTGGATCTCGCGCGCGATGGTGACGCCGTCGTTGGTGACCACCGGCGAACCGGTGATCTTTTCGATGATCACGTTGCGGCCCTTGGGCCCCAGCGTGGACTTGACCGCTTCGGCGAGCTTGTCGACGCCCGCCAGCAGCAGGTCGCGGGCGTCCGAGCCGAACCGCAGTTCCTTCGCCATGTTTCCTGCTCCTAGGGGGTGAGGATGGCCCGACCGCGCACGCGACCGGCGTCGAGGTCGGCCAGTGCGTCGAGGGCCGCGTCCAGCGGGTACTTCTTCGTGTGGAGCGTGACCTTCCCGGCCTGGGCGAGCACCATCAGCTCCACCAGGTCGTTGTACGTGCCGACGAGGTTGCCGATCACGTTGCGCTCGGTGGAGATGAGGTCGATCGTCGGGATGTCGATGTTGCTGCCGTAGCCGATGACGAAGTGCGACCCGGCGCGCCGCGTCATCGCGAAGGCATCCTGCTGAGCGCCCTGCTCGGCGACGAAGTCGAGCACGACCTCCGCGCCGTCGCCGCCGGTCAGGTCGAGCACGGCGTCGACCTGCTTGCCGTCGGCCAGCACGGTCTCGTCGGCGCCCAGGGTGGCCGCCAGTTCCAGGGCGTCGGCGTTGCGGTCGACCACGATCACGCGGGTCGCGGTCAGCGCCTTCAGCGACTGGATGCCGATGTGCCCGAGGCCGCCGGCGCCGTTGACGACGCAGGTGGTGCCCGGGTACAGGTGCGGGACGGCCTTGCGCACCGCGTGGTAGGCGGTGATGCCCGCGTCGGCCAGCGCGGCGACGTCCTGCGGCTGCGTCGACGGGTCCAGCTTGATGCACGCCCGCGCCGACGTCAGCAGGTACTCGGCCATCCCGCCGTCGGAGTCGATGCCCGGGAAGCTCCCGTTCGGGCAGTGCATGTCGTCGCCCGCGCGGCAGGCGTGGCACAGCCCGCACGTCGGCGTCGGGTGCAGGATGACCGTGTCGCCGACCTCGACGTTGGTCACCGCCGGGCCGACCTCGTGGACCCAGCCCGCGTTCTCGTGGCCGATCGTGTACGGCAGCGTGACGCCGGACTTCTCGGCCCACTGCTCTTCGATGATGTGCAGGTCGGTGCGGCACACGCCGGCGCCGCCGATCTTGACCACGACGTCGAAGGGCCCGGTGGCGCGCGGCTCCGGCACCTCTTCGATCACCGGTTGCTGGTGGTACTTGTGCAGCCGCACGGCCTTCATCCCGTGCCCTCCTCATCCGGTGTCAGCGCGTACCGCGCGCGCAGCATGCCGCGGCACACGCCGGAGTTGGCCTCCATGCTGGTGCGGGTCAGCCGGGCGAAGGCCAGGTGGCGCTTCGCGTCGGCCGGGGCCACCGCCTGCCCGGTGGCCGGGTCGAGCAGCAGCGGGTCGCCGTCCTCGGCGGGCAGGCCGAGTTCGCGGCGGCGGGCCCGGAGCCGGTCGAGGTCCGGGCTCGGCGGGACGTCGCCGAGGGTCAGCTCCCGCGGGTCGCGGCCGTCCAGGGACCGGCAGACGCGGTCGGTGCCGGCCAGGACTGCTTTGCGGACGAAGTCGTACCGCAGCGTGTCGAGCTCGTCGGCGGCCTCGCCTTCGAACGACGCGACGAACCCCTGCCGGGCCGCCACCCCGCGGTTGATGACGTCGGACGCGAAGTGGTCGTCGAGCCGGATGTCGAGCCCGGTCAGGCCCGGCACGCCGGCGACGGCGTCGTAGGCGTCGGCCACCATCAGGAACGCGAAGTTGGGCGCGCAGAAGTACGTCGGCAGCCGCAGCCGGACGACGGCGTGGCCGTCGTCGCCCACCTCGCAGCGGGAGACGAACCCCAGGTCGGTGAGGGGTTCGTCCAGCTCGGGATCGCGGACGGTGCCCAGCGCCGCCCACACGGCGGCGCGGGCACCGAGCACCAGGGTGGTCATGAGTTCGGCACGCCGACCGGCTCGACCGACTTCGGTTCCGCGAGCTTCAGCTCCGCCGGCACGTCGATGTCGTAGAGCCGCGCGGCGTTGAGCCCGAGGATCTTCTTCTTCTGGTCGACGGTCAGCGGCGCGAAGTCCGACAGCTCGTCGTCACCCGGCATGTTCCAGTCGACGAAGCCCTCGACCTGCCACTTGGGTTCCCAGATGGCGTAGTCCGCGCCGAAGATCAGCTTGTCCTCGCCGAGCCAGAACATCAGCTCGCCCATGACCTTCGCGAAGAACTTCGGCCGGGCGTGCATCAGGCCGCCGACCACGACGGCCAGCCCCGCGTAGACGTTCCGCTCCTGGGTGGCCATGAAGCAGAAGTCCTCGATGCGCGGCAGGCCGACGTGCTCGACGATGAAGTTGAGGCCCTGGAAGTTCGTCGCCACGTGGTCCACATCGGACACGTCGAAGGCGTCCTTGTCGAGGGGCCAGATCGTCGGTCCCTTGTGGATGTGGATGTTCTTGACGCCCAGCTCCTCGCACTTCTCCAGGTAGCGCGCGGCTTCCGGGTCCTTGAGGCTCCAGCCGCGCGAGTCCCCGCGCCACTCGGCCGTGTACAGCTTGACGCCCTTGCAGCCGTACCGCTTGACGCGCTCCTCGAAGGCCTTCATGCCCTCGTCGCCTTCACGCGGGTCGAAGGTCGTGTTGACGAGGAACTTGCCGGGGTGCTTGGCGGCGAGCGCCGCGTCGGCCTCGGTCGTGTTGAACCCGTTCTTGTACCACTGCCGCAGGTTGGTCGGCTGGAAGATGGCCGTGTCGACGTGCCCGACCTCGAACAGGTCGTGCATCATCAGTTCCTCGGAGTACTTCTGGAACCGGTCGATGGGCCAGTGGGTCTCCTTCGGGCCGAGCCCCTGGTAGGCGTGGAAGCACTCGATCCAGCCCTTGGCGTATTCCTCCTGGCCCTTCACCCAGTTGTCCGGGCTCGCGTCCCAGAAGTGGGTGTGGGCGTCCACCACGAAATACTTTTCGCCGTCTTTTTCGTACATCGGTGATCCTTCCTGAGCGGATCGAGTGCTTCCGTGCTGGGACTACCTGAGCGGCTTGAGGTCGAAGTCGAGGTACTCGGCCGCGTCCTCGGGGTTGGCGAACATGATCGTGCGGTCGTCTTCGTGGATCATCCGCCCGTAGTGGGTGGACATGCTCTCCTCGAACTCCGCCGCGTTGAACCAGCCCTCCTCTTCGCCGGCGGCCTCGTCGACCTCGGCGTAGACGACGTCCATGCGGCCCACCGCGTCGACCCGGATCATCGACGGCAGCGGCGTGATGGTGACGTTGTCCTTCGTCCCCATGACCTCCGCGATGATCGCGCCGACCTGGTTGTTCATCAGGGTGAACCCGCACATGTTGGACGCGGTGTTGTTGACCTTGTACGGGCTTTCCGCGGTTTTGAAGACAGTCACTGGCCCAGCTCCTCGGGTGCCTTGAGGCCCAATTCGGACAGGATTCCGGCGAACCGGCTCTTCACGCGGTCGAGGCCGTCCTCGAACCGGATCGGCTTGGCGTCGGGCTGCGACCACAGCGGCTGCAGCGCCCGGGCGGCGGCGATGCTCTTCGGCACCCAGTCCTCGAGCCACTTCTGCAGCAGCGCGCGGTTGTGGTCGGCGAACTCCTTGTCGTTGATCAGCAGGTCGAACAACGGCTTGGTGTAGCGGAGGTCGCGTTCGGAGAAGTCGAACTCCTCGGCGCCGATCAGCGTCGGGGTGACGAAGTCGCCGTTGGCCGGCGCGGCCTGCTGCACCAGGTTGCTGCGGAACAGCTCGCCGACGAGGGGCTCGAAGACGATGTTGGCGGCGAAGATCGCTTCGCCCCAGTCCCAGATCCCGGTCAGCTGCTCGGCGGTGTCCCGCACGCCCTGCCAGGCCGGGTCCTCGTTCCAGGTGCTCAGGTGCGCGGTGCCGTCGAAGCCCTCGATCTCCTCGGTGAGCGTGAGGTTGTACAGCGCCAGGTCCTGGGCCGCGCGGATCCGGTGCATGCTGTTCACCGAGATCGCGTTGTTGTGCATGTTCGTCGGGGCGCGGCGGTTGGCGTTGGCGAACAGGTAGAGGCCGAGGCCGTGGTCGACGTGCATCCACGCGCCGACGTGCTTGGCGACGAAGTCCACCCAGTTCCGGTTCCACTGCTCGAACGCCTTGGCCTGGCGCGCGGCGTCGACGTTCTGGTTGAGCTGGCGCACGACGTTCGCGTTGTACCGGTAGAGGGTGAGCTCCCACTCCTCGTTGGGGTCGCGGAACTCGTGCCAGCCGTGGGCCGGCCAGTCGTAGCCCTTGCCGCCGGAGCCGGGGCCGCGTTCGGGCACCGGGCGGTCCGAGCCCCACGCCTTCAGCGCCGTCCACTCCAGCGGGTACCCGGCCTTGCCGTCGGCGAAGGCGTAGAGCCAGCCCTGGGACAGGTAGTGCCGCGGGTCGGGCTGGACCTCGACGGTGACGTCCTCGTAGTGGCTCTGCTTGCGCTTGGCCGGGGTGAAGTAGTTGTACTGGCGGGCATTCGAGTCCGGGAAGACCTTCGCGCCCGCTTCGGCGTCGGTGAACGCCGGCTTCGGCACGCTGCGTTCGGAGGTGGCTGTCATGGGTTTTTACCCTTCGCCCGTGGTGGTGAACTTGTCGTAGAAGACGCGCTTGTCGGCGACGCCGAGCGCGGGCAGCAGTTCCAGCGCGGCCTCGACCATCGGCGGCGGGCCGCAGACGTAGGCGTCGGCACCGGTCAGGTCGAGGCCGGCCCGGCGCAGGACGTCGGTGATCAGGCCGGTCTCGCCGTCCCAGGCGTCGTCGCCGGGTTCGGAAAGCGCTGGGACGTAACGGAAGTTCGGCAGCTTCTCTTCGAGCTCCCGCAGTTCGGCGTGGAAGCAGAGGTCGGCTTCGCGGCGGGCGCCGTAGTAGTAGGTCGCCTTCCGGTCGATGCCGCGCTCGGCCATGGACCGCAGCAGCGACAGGATCGGCGCCATCCCGGCCCCGCCGCCGACGAAGACCAGCTCCGCGCCCGGGTTGTCCCGGAGGGTGAACACCCCGAACGGGCCGGTCACCCGGAGCCGGTCGCCGACCGCGACTTCGGTGTCGAGGAACCGGGAGAACACCCCGTCGGGGTAGACCTTGATGACGAACTCCAGCAGCCCGTCGCGCGCCGAGGTGTTGGCCATCGAGAACGACCGCGTCTCCTCGGTGCCCGGGATCGCGAAGTCCAGGTACTGCCCGGGGAAGAACTTCAGCTCCTCGTCGAGGCGCACCACCAGGTGCCGGAGGTCGTGCGTGACGTTCTCGTTCGAGACGACCTCGGCGGTCGCCTCCTGGATCGGCAGCCCGGACTGGATCATCTCCTCGTCGTAGTTGAGCAGCTCGATCGTGAGGTCCTCGTAGGCGTGGGCCCGGCACAGCAGCGTGAAGCCTTCCTCCTTTTCGTAGTCGGGGAGCGCGAAGGTCGAGTACCGGTCGTGTTCGACGTCGTCGCCGTCGAGGATGAACGACTTGCACGCCGCGCACTGCCCTTCCTTGCAGCCGTGCATGAGCATGACGCCCTGCTCGGCCGCGGCGCGCAGGATCGTGGTGTCCTCGGCGACGTCGATCTCGATCCCGACCGGCTCGAACCGGACGCGGTGCTTTTCCGCCATGCCGGGCCCTTCCCGTCTCGTCAGGCCTGCTGCGGCGCCGGCCGCCCGGCCGGGCCCTGGCGGTTGTAGTCGGCCACGAACGCGGCGCGCTGCTCGTCGGTCATCTGGTTGAGCAGCACGTTCGGCGACTGCACCTCGGGCATCCGGCGCAGGTGGTCGAGCGTCCACATCTTCTTCGGGTCGAGGTTCAGGTGCGGCTGCGCGACCATCGTCTTGCCGTCGTCGCGCACGAAGCCCATGTCGGAGACGACGTCGGCCCAGTTCCAGCCGTGGTAGAGCGTCTCCCACTCGCGGGCGCCGACCAGCTGGCCCATGTTCGGGGTGTTGCGGCCCTGGTAGGTGGGCCGGAACGCCTCGGCGTCGGTCCAGCGGCACGTCTCCGAGCAGTACGTGCGGTGCTGGCCGTCGACCTCGTCGACCACCATGTCCTCGCGGATGAGGCACGGCACCATGCAGGTCCAGCACCGGTGCGGGTACACGTAGTCGACGTCTTCGGCGACGATCGGGTGGTGCCCGTTCGGCGTCGCGAGGCGGGCGTAGTTCTCCCACCACTTGCCGTACTTGTCGTACCAGCCCGGGTACTTGTACTCGAACCACTCGAAGTCTTCGTCGGTCATCGGGTCGATACGCCAGTAGTTGGCGAGCCACCCGGTGGCGAAGAACTGCGCGACCTCGTGGACGTAGCCCTTGTTCCAGATCCGGTTCCAGGCTTCCTCGATGAGGTCGTGCGGGATGACGAGCCCGTACTTCTCCAGCGGGACGAGGTAGCTGCGGTAGTAGTCGTCGTAGATCCAGCGGCGCCACATCTCCGCGTAGCTCTCGCGGTCCTTGCGGCGGTCCTTGGTGCCGTACTCGATGAACGTGCCGATCGCGGCGTCGACGACGGCGTGGTTGTTCCACCACGCGTAGCGGAGGTCGCGTTCGAGCAGCTGGTGGTTGCTCTCGTCCGACAACGCCATCAGCAGCGTCGCGTACCCGTTGCTGATGTGGCGGGACTCGTCGGACTGCACCGAGTGGAACACCGTCGGCAGCAGGTAGTCGCCGTTCGCGGCGGCTTCGGCCGGCATGGCGACGAACAGCGTGTTCGTGAACGCCGTCTCGGCGACGATCGTGAGGTAGATGCTCGCCGCGGTGATGGCGTCACCGGTGATGAAGCCCTCGGCGAACTGGCGGCCGATCGTGCCGCAGTAGTCGTTCTGGAAGTTGCGCAGGCTCGAGTTGAAGCCCGCCGGGTCGATGTAGTTCTGCATGTAGAGGCGCTTGAGGTTCTGCTGGATCGTCGAGTGGCGGACCTCGTCGATCATCTGGATCGCCTGGCCGTTGTGCAGCTCCGGGTTCGGGACCGTGCGGAAGAGCAGCGGCATCGCCCGCGCCGCGGAGATCTCCGGCAGCGGGATGATCGACAGGAACAGCTTCTGCCACTCCAGCCAGCGTTCCTGCACCTGGCGGAACATGTTGCCGCGGATCGCGCCGTCCTCGGCGCCGTAGACCCGGTGGTCCTTCTCCTCCTGCATCGGGAAGTACGAGCGGAGGACCTGCTTCAACGGGTCCTTCTTCTTGGCCTTCTGGAACGTGTAGTCGGTCCCGTAGTGCGAAACCGGGGTGTGGTACGCCGGCTCCCACGACAGTTCCTGGATCTTCTGGTGGGCTTTCGCCACACTCTGGCGACTCATGGATCAACTCCTTGTCGGTCGCTCGCCGTCGGGCGGACGTCCTGCGTTGACCATTGAAGGGGCGCCGCCGGGTGACGCGGGTCTCAATCTGAGACAGAACCGCTGCTCAGGGCGTTTCGTCCCCGTCGAGCATCCGGGCGCGCAGCTCGGCGAGCTCGCTGTGGACGCCCGTGCGCACGCGCGCGTCCCCTTCGACCGTCGGGGTGATCCCGAGCGCGCGCAGCAGCGCCGCGGCCGGGTCACCGGGGTGGCCGTCCCCGCCGAACGTCGGGTGCAGCCCCTGTTCGGCCAGATGCGTGAAAACCAGGTTGACGATCGTCCACGGGTTGTACGTCTCCGCGGCATCGGCGGCCATGGGCACTCCTCCTGGTCAGCGGTGGGTCGTGCCTCCATCGGACCGCCGGGGGCGCGGCCCGGGCGTCTCAATTTGAGACACCGCGCGCCGCGCGCCGGATCTAGGCTGAACGGGCGGCACAACGGGTGTGCCCGCACCCACGTGGGCCGCGGGAAGCTGGAGGTCACGTGGACGAGATGGCGCCCGGAACCCTGCTCGCCGACGACGAGCTCGCCCGCACCCGGGTGCGCTTCCTGACGGCCGAACCGGTGCCGCCGGGCACGGTCCGGCAGACGATCCTGGCCTCCTGGCGGCGTTCGCAGGAGTTCCGGGTGGAGGCCGACCGGATCGACCCGCGCTACTTCGGCGACCAGAACCTGGACATCCCGCTCATGCGCGGCGCCGAACCGGTGCTGGACAAGCTGGGCGAGCAGTTCGACGGGCAGCCCATCAGCCTGATCCTCACCGACGCCAGCGGCGTCGTGCTCACCCAGCGCACCGGCGACGCCGACCTGAAGCGGCACCTCGAACGCGTCGAGCTGGTGCCCGGGTTCAGCTACGGCGAGCAGTCCGTCGGGACCAACGGCATCGGCACCGCGCTCGAAGACGGCCGCGCGACCACGGTGTTCGGGCACGAGCACTACGCCGAGCACCTGGAGAACCTGGCCTGCGCGGGCGTGCCGATCCACCACCCGATCTCCGGCAAGAAGATCGGCGCCGTCGACCTCACCTGCTGGTACAAGGACGCCGGCGGCCTGCTGATCGCGCTGGCGCGGTCGACGGCCGAGCAGATCCGGCAGGCGCTGCTGCGCCACAGCGACCTGCGGGAGATGATCCTCTTCCAGGCCTACCTGCAGACCTGCCGCCGGTGGACGGGCATCGTGCTGGCGTTCAACGAGGACATCGTGATGATGAACGACCGGGCGCGGCAGCTCCTCGACCCGGCCGACCAGTCCGTGCTGCTGAGCCACGGCACCGCGGCGCTCACCGACGGGCGCCGGACGTCGGCGACGCTCGCGCTGTCCAGCGGGCTGCGCGTCCGCGTGTTCTGCCGCCGCGTCCCGGGGCAGCGGGAGACCGACACCGCGGGCGGCGTGCTGTCGGTGAAGCTGATCGAGGCCGAAGAGACCTTGGCGGTGCCGTCGACGCCGATGCTGCCGATGTACCTGCCGGGCGTGGTCGGGTCGGCGCCGCTGTGGCTGCGCTGCGGGCACGAGCTCGACACGGGCCACCAGCGCGGCGAGTGGGTCGCGCTGGAAGGCGAGGCCGGCACCGGTAAGCTGATCCTGGCGAAGGGCCTGCACCAGCGCCACCACCCGGCGGCGCGGCTGCTGACGGTGGACGCGGCCGCGGCGACGGGCACGGACTGGGCGGCCGCCCTGCTGCCCGAGCACGCCGAAGCCCCGATCCGCACGCTCGTGATCCGCCACGCCGACCGGCTGACGGCGTCGGCCGCGAACGCGCTCGCCACGGCGTTGCGTGAGCTGCGCGAGCGGCCCGACGCGCCGTGGGTGGTCCTCACGCTCGTGCCGGAGGCCGAGACGAAACCGGCGCTGGCCGAGCTGCTGAAGTCGTTCCCGCGGACGGTGCGGGTACCGCCGCTGCGCCACCACGTCGAGGACCTGGCGGAGCTGGTCCCGCTGGTGCTGAGCAAGCTCGGCTACGGCGGGCGCCTGACGTGTTCGGCCGCGGCGCTGCACCTGCTGATGCGGGCGGAGTGGCCGGGCAACACCGGCCAGCTCTACCAGGTGCTGCGGGCGGTGGCCCAGCGCCGCCGGGCGGGCACCATCCGCCCGGGCGACCTCCCGGCGGAGTTCCACACCGTCGGGCGCCGGCCCCTGAACCGGTTCGAGTCGATCGAGCGCGACGCGATAGTGAAGTGCCTCGAAGACGCGGACGGCAACAAGGTCCGAGCGGCGAAGCTGCTGGGCATCTCCCGGGCGACGATCTACCGCAAGATCCACGAGTACGGGATCGTGCCGCCGACCCGCTAGGTTGGCCGGCGTGACCTGGCCACCCGATCCGGTTCCCACCGAGCGGCTCGTGCTGCGCGAGTCCGAAGCCCGCGACCGCGCGGCCTACGTCGAGCTGTTCGCCTCGCCGGAGGTGGGCACGTACATCGGCGGCTCCCGGCCGCGGGCGGAGGTCGAGAGCGCGGTGCCCGAGCTGCCGGGGCGGCGGTTCGGCTCGTTCGTGGTGGACCTCGACGGCGCGATGATCGGCATGGTCACCCTCGACCGGGGTGCGGACGGGGAGACCGAGATCGGCTACCTGTTCCTGCCGTCGGCGTGGGGGCAGGGGTACGCGACGGAGGCGTGCGCGGCGGCGCTGGGCTGGTTCGCTTCCGCGCGGCCCGGCGAGCCGGTGGCGCTGCGCACCCAGACCGCCAACGTCGCCTCGATGCGGCTCGCGGCGAAGCTGGGGTTCACCGAGGTGAAGCGGTACGAGGACTTCGGCGCCGAGCAGTGGCTCGGCCGGTGGTCCCCGGCGGGCTGAATCGTCACCGCGCCGCGAGTTCGGCCAGCTGGTAAGCCAGCTTCGCGCGCACCGGCGGCAGCGAGAACGCCGCCTTCATGACCGTGTTGCGCAGCAGCCGCGCCGGGCGGGGGCGCAGCGTTGCCATCCGGGTCATCCGGTCGGTGAACGCCACCACCTCCGTCGCCACCGGGCGGCGGGTCTCCTCGTACGTGTCGAGCAGCGCGTCCGGCTCGCCCGCGGCCACCCGGACCAGCAGCCGGCCGAGCGCGACCGCGTCCTGGATGCCCGTGTTCATACCTTGCCCGCCCGCCGGGCTGTGGACGTGGGCCGCGTCGCCCGCGACGAGCACCCGTCCCGCGCGGTAGTGGTCGGCCACCCGGTGGTGGACGCGGAACCGGGAGCTCCACACCACTTCGGTGACCCGCGACCGCGCGCCCTCCGGACCTCGCGCGTCCACAATGGACTGGATGTCGGCGAGCCCGGGGTGCTCGGGCGCCTCGGCGACCGTCGCGACCACCCGGTAGTGGTCCTCGCCGTCGGGCAGCGGGGCCACCACCGTCACACCCTCCGGGGACAGGTGGAGGCTGACCTCCGCGCGGTCGAGCGGCCAGCTCATCCGGACGTCGGCCAGCACGAACGACTCGGCGTACGTGGCGCCGGTGAACCCGATGCCCGCCTGCTCGCGCACGGTGCTGTGCACGCCGTCGGCGCCGACCACGTACTTCGCGCGCACGGTGCCGCCGGTCGTCGTGACCGTGACCCCCGTGTCGTCGCCGGCGAGCGACGTGACCTCGTACGGGCGGTGGACATCGCCGCCCGCTTCGCGCAGCCGCGCCAGCAGCACGGCCTCGGTCCGGTCCTGCGGCACCATCAGCGTGTACGGGTAGGCCGTCGGGAGGCCGCCGAAAGGCACCTTCGCCAGCACGGTGGCGCCGTCGCGGACGGTGAACGTCGGGACGACGACGCCCAGCTCCTCCAGCCGGTCGGTGACGCCGAGCTCGGCGAGGACCTCCAGGGTCCGGGCGTGCACCACGCAGGCCCGGGAGGTGTTCGCACCCTCGGCCTGGCGGTCGAGCAGCAGGAAGTCGACGCCGGCGTCGGCGAGGACGATCGCGGTCGCGAGGCCGGCGGGGCCGGCGCCGGCGATCAGGACATCGGTGCGGGCGGGCAGGGTCATGACGGCTCCTCCGAGTTTGCCAACAACTGTTGGCATCGACGGTAGGCGGGCCCGCCGTGGCTTGTCAACAAGTGTTGGCCTACACTTGTTGACATGACCGAGCCACCGCGCCGATCCGACGCCACCCGGGCGGCCATCCTCGACGCCGCGCGCCGCCGGTTCGCCGCCGACGGCTTCCGCCGCGCGACGATCCGCTCGATCGCCGCCGACGCGGACATCGACCCCTCGATGGTGATGCGCTACTACGGCAGCAAGGACGGCCTGTTCGCCGCGGCCGTGGACGTCGAGCTCGACCTGCCGGACCTGGCCGCGGCGGACCCGGGCACCGTCGGCGCCCTGCTGACGCGGCAGTTCCTCGCGCTGTGGGAGCGGCCGCCGACCGACGAGATCCTGCTGACGCTGCTGCGCACGGCGGTCGCCGACGACGCGGTGGTCGAGAAGATGCGCGAGGTGTTCGCCGGCCAGGTCACCCCCGCCGTCCTGCGCTTCGGCGACCCGGCCGACGCCGCCCGGCGCGCCGGCCTGGTGGTGAGCCAGCTGCTCGGGCTGGCGCTGACGCGGTACGTGCTGCGCCTGCCGCCGGTGGTCGCGCTGACCCCGGCGGAGGTCGTCGAGGAGGTCGGCCCGACGATCCAGCGCTACCTCGCGGGGGCCACTTCGGCGGATTGACCGCCGCGCCCGGCCCGGCGTCGCCGTGAGTGCCATCCTGGACGGCATGGCGACCCGCTGGACGTGCCCGCGCTGCGACCGCGAGTTCGCGCGCGCCGGCCAAGGCCACACCTGCGTCCCGGGGTGCACGGTCGAGGAGACGTTCGCCGGGCGCGACCCCAAGTTCCGCGCGATCTACGACGCCGTCCTCGGCCACCTGCGGACGCTCGGCGACGTCCACGAGGACGCCGTCAAGGTCGGGGTGTTCCTCAAGCGGGACCGGAAGCTGGCCGAGCTCCGGCCCCGCTCGCGGGACGTCCTGGTCTACCTGTTCCTGCCGCGGCCCGTCGAGACGGCCCGGATCGCCCCGGCGCGGTGGGCGTCGGGGCCCCGGGTGGGACACCAGCTGAAGCTGCGCGAAGTGTCCGATGTGGACGACGAAGTCCGCGGCTGGTTCACGCTCGCCTACGACTTCTCATGACCCGGCCGGGCCGGTCCAGCCGTCGGGGACGTGGCCGAGGCGGACCCGCTGCGGGTGGTCGCCCACCGGCACCGAGACCAGCTTCTGCCCCGTCGCGAAGTCGATCGCCGTGACCCGGTCCGCGCCGGCCTCGGAGATGACGCACGCGCTGCCGTCGCCGCTCACCGTGGCCCAGTACGGCTTCACCGCGGGCACCAGCGTGCCCTGCTGCAGCGTGGCCCGGTCGACGACCGTGGCGTAGTCGTCCATCGTCCCGGCGACGCAGAGCTTGGTGCCCGCCGGGTTCATCGACAGGCCGTGGTGGCGGGAGTCGTTGACGAACGTGGTGCGGTCGTCGCTCGTGGCCGGGTTCTTCGGCAGCTCCTTGACCCGGGTGATCTTGTCGGCCGCGACGTCGTACTCCAGGAAGCCGTTGAAGAACGACACCTGGAAATACAGTTTGGACTCGTCGGGGGTGAACGCGACCGGCCGCACGGCGTTGGAGAGGTCGTGGCGCCCGAAGGCGTCGAGCCGCGAGCGCATGTCGATCACCTTGACCTGCTGGAAGGTCGTGGCGTCGACGACGGTGATGTGCCGGTCCCCCTTGGTGAAGTCCCAGCCCGGGTCGTCGAGGTTCGTGTCGACGTTGCCGATCGACATGTTCCACAGGTACCGGCCGCCGGCGGTGAAGACGTTCTCGTGCGGCTTGTCGCCGGTGGCGAACGAGCCGACCTGCTGCCCGGTCACGATGTCCAGCACGTGCACGGTGTTCGACGTCGAGGCCGAGACGGCGACGCGGCGGCCGTCCGGCGAGACCGCCATGTGGTCGGCGCGGAACCCGGAAACCGGGAAGCGCCAGTTGATCCGGCCGGTGCTGAGGCTGATCGACACGACGTCGGCGAAGCTGGGTCGCGACGCCACCACCGACGTCCCGTCCGGCGTCGTGTACATGTCGTCGACGAACTGGTCGTGCCCCTCCCCCGGCCCGTTGCGGATGCCGAGGAAGAACGCCAGCTTGATCGGGTTCAGGTAGATCTCGCGGAGCCGGTCGTCCTTGTCGGGGATGATGTTGACGCGCCCGATCTTCGCGAAGGAGCCGCTCGAGGCGATGACGTCGGCCGTCCCGTCCCAGTTGTTGCCGACGAACATCACCTCCCGCAGCGCCGCGGGCGCGCCGGTCGCGGGCACCGCCGCGCCGGTCGCCAGCAGGGCGACGGCGGAGGTCAGGTACGCCAGGCGCGAGAGGTAGGACCGCCGGCGGCGGGTTCTCGGGGAAGTGCGCACGACAAGACACCTTTCGACGCTGAACAGGTGCGGCGGTGGTTTTTGCGCCGGACAGGGGTTACTGTCCGGTATTGCCACGATAACCGGGCACCGGAGCCCGTCCGGTAGGGTCGCGCGCCCAACGTCGCCGGTGCCGGGTTGTGGCGGTGCCACAACGGTTTCGGGAGGTGCCCGGTGACGCCGCTGCTCCGCCGGATCCTCGACGACCTGGCCGCGGACGAGGCCGTGCTGGACGAGCTGGTCAAGGTGGCGCGCAGCGAGTCGCCCGAGGTCGCGCGGCTGCCGGAGGCCGAGAACCGGCGCCACATCCAGGTCCTGCTCTCGGCCGCGCTGCGGGCGACGGCGAGCCCGGACGGGCCCGCGCGAGAGGACTACACCACTGCCGAGGCGCTGGGCGCCGACCGCGCGGCGCAGGGTGTCCCGCTCACCGCGCTGCTGCGCGGGGTCCAGGCCGGCCGCACGCACGCGGCCCGCGTCGCCGTCGAGCGCGCCCGGGCGGCGGGCGTGCCGGACGAGCTCATCCTCGAAACGGTCCTCGACGCGGACCGCTACACCGGGGCGCTGGAGCACCACATCGTCAAGGGCTACCACGCGGCCGAGCTCCAGCTGTCGCGCACCGTGCGCGACGCGCGGACGCAGCTGCTGCGGACGTTGCTGCACTCGGGCCACCCGCCCGCGCCCGAAGAGCTCCGGCGGGCGGGACTGCATCCCGACGTGCGGTACTTCTGCGTGGTCTCCGACGTCAGCGACCCGGCCCAGGCGCGGACGCTGGAGCAGGCACTGCTGGAGTTCGGCGGGGTGTACGGCCTGGTCGAGGGCAGGCTGACCGGCTTGGCGGCGCGCTCACCGGCCGGAGTGGCGCTCGGGGACGGTGTTCTGCTGGTCGTGTCGCCCCCGGCGGCGCTGCCGGAGCTGCGGGAGGTCCACCGGCTCTGCACGGCGGCGGCGCGCATCGCCGGCCGCGGGTACCACGACTTGACGGCGCTGGCGGGCGAAATCGCGGTGACGGCCCAGCCGTTGCTGGCGGGTCTGCTGACGACGGAGTTGCTCGGCGCGCTGGACCCCGCGAACCCGTTCCACCGGGAACTGGCGGCGACGGCCCTCGCGTACCTGGACCACGGCCAGCGCCTGCGCCCGACCGCGGAGGCCTTGCACCTGCACCCGAACACGGTCCGGTACCGGCTGGACCGGCTGGCGGAGCTGACCCCGTTGCCGCTGACGGAAAACGCGGGCGGCCGGGTGCTGGACGCGGTGCGGTCCTGGTGGGCGCTGCACCATTGGCTCACCGCGGCGGGCTGATGCCCCGCACGGCCAGCTCCAGCAACCGCTGCGCCTCGGCCGCCGGGTCGCGGTGGTGCTCGGTCGCCAGCACTATCCCGGTCACCACCGCGATCAGGTCCGCCGCCGTCACGTCCGGGCCGACCGCGCCCGCGTCGGCGGCGCGGCGGACCAGTGGCTCGGCCGCCTCCGTCATCGTCGCCGAGCAGGCGTGGGCCATCGACTCCTCGTCGCGGACGAGCGCCGTCGCCAGCCCCCGGGCCGACGCCGAGTAGGTCGTCAACGCGCGCAACCACTCCAGCAGGGCCTCGCGGGCGTCCGCGGCCTCCTCCAGCGACCGGGCCCGCTCGGCCAGCGCGTCCACCTGCCGCCGGAACACCGCCTCCAGCAGGGCCGGCCGGGTCGGGAAGTGGCGGCGGACCGTCGCCGAGCCGACGCCCGCCGTCCGGGCGATCTGCTCCAGCGACGCGTCGGCACCGCGCGCCGCGACCTCCTCCTCGGCGACGGCGAGGATGCGCGCGTAGTTGCGGCGGGCGTCGGACCGCGGCACGGACCACCTCCGGAACAGGAAGTGGCGGGGGCCGCCACTTAGTGGCTAGTGTAGCGACCGCGAAGTGGCGGGCCCCGCCACTTATCGTCCCGAGGAGTCCCCATGTCCCCCGTCCTGGTCACCGGCGCCACCGGCAAGCAAGGCGGCGCCACCGCCCGCGCCCTCCTGAAGGCCGGCATCCCCGTCCGCGCGCTCGTGCGGAACCCGGAGAAGGCGCGGGCTCTGCGCGCGTCGGGCGCCGAAATCGTGCAAGGCGACCTCCACGACCCCGCCTCCCTCGCCCCGGCCGTGAAGGGCGTGCGCGGGGTGTTCTCGATCCAGATGCCCGACATGACGAACCTCGACGGCGACTCCGAGTGGGTGCAAGGCCGCAACCTCGTCGACGCGGCCCGCGAAGCCGGCGTGCCGCAGTTCGTGCACACCTCCGTGTCCGGCGCCGGGCAGCACCGGTCGGTGCCCGGCTGGGCCGAAGGGCGCTGGGCGTCGATGGAGCACTACCTGGAGACGAAGACGGCGATCCAGGACCGCGTCCGCGACGCCGGTTTCCCGCACTGGACGCTGCTCAAGCCCGGCTTCTTCATGGAGAACTTCCTGCCGCCGTCGTTCCTGCTGCCCCACGGCCGGCTCGTCACCACCGTCAAGCCCACGACGGAACTGGCCCTGGTCGCGGTGGACGACATCGGCGCCGCGGCGGCCGCGGCGTTCGCGGACCCGGCGCGCTTCGACGGGGTCGAACTGGAGCTCGCGAGCGAGCGGATGACCATGACGCGGGTCGCCGAGGTCCTCTCGCACGCGCTCGGCGTCGAGCTGACCGCGCCGGACATGACCGCCGAGGAGGCGATCGCGGCCGGAGCGCCCGCCTACGCGGTGCGGCACGAGTGGCAGAACGAGGTCGGCCACCCCGCGCGTCCCGAATTCGCCCGCGCGCTCGGCATCCCGCTGACGACGTTCGCGGAGTGGGCGGAAAAGCACCTGGCGAAGAGCTAGGCCTTGTGGAGCTTGTCCGGGTGGTGCACCGCGGTCTTCCCGGACTTCTCGCTCTTCACGAGGTACTGCGGCTCCTCCGGCGACGCCTTGACGTCCCGCTTGCCCGCGTGGGTGTCCTCGGTGATCTTCTCCTCGACCGTCCCGGCGGAGCTCTGGTTGCCCGCGTCCCAGCGGACGCGGTCGCCCTTCTTGAAGTCCTTGCTCACGAGAACCACCTCCTGAGGGGCGGATACCCGTGATCGGGGCGGGTATGCGTCCCGAATGGACGACGGCCGGCCGCCGGTCACGGGAACTCCTTCAGCACCAAGGCGTCGGCCGCTTCGCGGATCGGGCGGGCCATCTGCTCCAGGACGCGGTTGCGGCCCGGGAGGTACGGCATCAGCTTGATCATCCGGGTGTTGAACCACGCGAACGCGCGCGATTGCGGGATGATCCCGCGCAACGCCGCCTTCGCCAGGGCCTGGTTCTTCTCGATGTAGGGCCGCATCTCGCTCTCGTACCGGGCGAGCGCCACCCCGGAATCGGGGGCGGTGGCCAGCTCGCCCGCCAGGACGTACGCGCCCGCGAGCGCCAGGCTCGTTCCCTGCCCCGACGCCGGCGAGGGGCAGTACCCCGCGTCGCCGAGCAGGGTCACGCGGCCGGCGGACAGGCGGTTCATGACGATCTGGCACACCGGGTCGAAGTAGAAGTCGCCCGCTTCGCGCATCGCGTCGAGCAACGCGGCGGTTTCCCAGCCCAGGCCGGCGAACTGGGCGGCGACCAGGTCCTTCTGGCCGTCGACGTCGCGGCGGTCGTAGGTCAGCGGCGGCGCGCTGAACCAGAACGCCGCCTTCGCGTCGGCGGCGCGGGCGGTGCTGTAGACGTTCACCATCTTGCCCGCGGCCGCCGAGTGCAGCAGCTCCCAGCGGTCCAGCTCGAAGGTGTTCGGCACGGTCGAGATCGAGACGTAGGCGTCGAACCGGCGCAGGAAGTCCTCCTCCGGGCCGAACGCCAGCGCGCGGACGCCGGAGTGCAGGCCGTCGGCGCCGACGACCAGGTCGAACCGGCGCGGCGCCCCGTGGGCGAAGGTCACGTGGACGCCGTCCGCACGCTCGTCCAGGCCGGTGATCCAGTCGCCGAAGACGTACTCGGTGGTCTCGCGAGTGGCGTCGTAGAGGATCTTCGCCAGGTCGCCGCGCAGGATCTCGGTGTCGTCGCCGTGGCGGAAGCCGAACGTGTCGGCGTCCAGCGTCGCGACCTCCTTGCCGCGCTTGTTCACGAACGCCGCGCCGCGCATGTCGGTGCTCGCCGCGCGCACCTCGTCCAGGAGGCCCATCCGGCGGACGACGTCGACCGCGACGCCGCGGATGTCGACCTTGTAGCCGCCGTCGCGCAGGCTCGGCGCGCGCTCGACGACGGTGGGGCGGAAGCCGTGGTGGTGCAGCCACCAGGCGAGGGCGGGGCCGGCGACACTGGCGCCGGAGATCAGGATCGTCTTCGTCATGCCCCGGACTGTGGGCGCGGCCGCTGACCGCTCACGAACCGAGCGCGAACCGCCGCTGACCGAACTCGCTCAACGCCTGATCAGGCGGCATTTCGCGGCCGCGCTCGAAGGCCCTGCCGTACGCCTCGGCGCCGATGCGCGAGCGCACCCGGTCGGTCACGCCCGCCACGTCCGGGTCGCCGGTGACGGGCGCGCCGCGCAACCCGACCGCGACGCCGAGCAGGAACGCGGCCCGCTCGTCCTCCTCCCGCGCGGCGAGGACGCCGGCCAGGCCTTCGATCGCCTGGGCCGCGCCCGGCAGGTTCGCGTGCTCCAGGGCGGTGGCCAGCGCCTCCTGGTGCAGTTCGGTCGCCTCGTCGAGCCGGCCCTCGGCGGCGGCCGTCCAGCCGAAGCCCGTGTGGAGCCGGATCCGCGTCTCGCCGCCGGTGACCGGGCCCGCGGCGAGGCCGACGGCCGCGGTGTACCAGCGCCGCGCCTCGGCCAGGTCGCCCGCGCGCCGCGCGATCTCGCCGAGGCCGCCGCGTGCCCGCGCGAGCGTCACCGGCGTCCCGGCCGCGCGGGCCTGTTCGGCGGCGGTTTCGTAGTCGGCGCGGGCGGTTTCGGCGTCGCCGGCCCGCAGGACGCCGTCGGCGCGGCGGCAGAGCAGGTCGGCGGCGTCTTCGAACGAACCCAGCTCGCCGGCCAGCCGGACGGACTCGTCCATCAGCTCCCGGAACCGCACGTGGTCGCCGCGCCAGTCCGCGAACTCGGCGAGCTTCTCCAGCGCGCTCGCCGCACCCCAGCGGTCGCCGAGGGCGCGGAACCCGTTCAACGCCGCGGAAAAGTGCGTCTCGGCTTCCGCGATCCGGCCGCGGTACTGGGCGCCGAGTCCGTCCCCGATGCGCGTGAACGCGCGCGACCACGGGTCGTCGCCGACCAGCGCGGCCAGCCGCTCGCCGTCTTTCACCTTGGTGTGCGGGGAAAACGCCCACAGCAGGAAGAGGTAAGGGTGGCGCAGCGGCCCGTCGAGCTCCCGCAGGATCGGCTCCGGCTCGACGTCGGTGCGCGACGCGTGGATCAGGCAGACCACGTACTCCTCGGCCAGCCCGGGCGGTGGCTCGGCTCCGAACGCGGCGACGACGGCGTCCGCGAACGGCGTCGCCTCGCCGCGGCGGCCGCGCAGCCACCAGTACCAGGTGAGGGCGGCGATCAGCCGGACCGCGGTCTCCGGGTCTTCGGCGGTGCTCCAGCGCAGCGCCGCGGTGAGGTCGGCGTGCTCGGCCGTCAGGGCGTCGAGGGTCGTCAACTGCTCGGCGCCGCGCAGCTTCGGTTCCGCGGCGCGGGCCAGGTCGAGGAAGTACTTGGCGTGCTCCGCGCGCCGGTCGTCGCCGTGCTCGGCGCAGAACGCCCGGATCGTCTCCAGCATCCGGTAGCGGCCGCCGTCGAACCCGACGAAGGACTTCTCGACCAGTCCGGTGAGCACGACGTCGGCGTCGGGTTCGGCGCAGACGCGCTCGGCCGCGCCGAGCCGCGCGCCGCCGGCGAACACCGCGAACCGGCCCGCGAGCCGCCGCTCGTCCGGTTCGAGGAGGTCCCAGCTCCATTCGACGACGCCGCGCAGCGTCCGGTGCCGCGGCTCGGCGGTCCGGTCGCCGCGCGAGAGCAACCGGAAGCGGTCGCCGAGCCGGGCGGCGACGTCGGCGGCGGACAGCGACCGCAGGCGCGCGGCCGCGAGCTCGATCGCCAGCGGGAGGCCGTCGAGGGCGGCGCAGATCCGCGTCACCGCGGCCGGGTCGGGCTCCTCGCCGGACGCGACGGCCGCAGCCCGGTCAGCGAACAGCCTCGCGGCGGCGTCGGCGGGCAGGGCCCCGACCGGCACCAGCGTCTCGCCGGTGGGGCCGAGCGGTTCGCGGCTGGTGGCGAGCACGCGCAGGCCGGCGCACCCGGCGAGCAGCCGCCGGACGAGCCGCGCGGCCGCGGCGACGACGTGTTCGCAGTTGTCGAGGACGAGCAGCAGCGGCCGGTCGGCGAGGGCGGTGGCCAGGCGGTCGGCCGGGTCCTCGGCCGCGCCCGGGGCGAGCACGCCCTGTTCGCGCAGGCCCAGCGCGGTCAGCACGGCCCGGGGCACGTCGGTGGTCGCGGCCAGCTCGACGAAGCAGGCGTCGCCGGTCGCGGCTTCGATGGCGAGGCGGGTCTTGCCCGCGCCGCCGGGTCCGGTGAGCGTGACGAGCCGGGCGGCGCCGAGGGCCTTCTTCAGCTGGTCGAGTTCGGTCCGGGCGACGAACCCGGTGAGCGGCACCGGGACCCGCCGGGCCGGAGCCGGGGCGGCGGCCCGCAGGACGGCGGCGTGCGCGTCCGCCAGTTCCGGCGACGGGTCGGCGCCCAGCTCGTCGGCGAGCCGCTCCCGCGTCTCGGCGAAGACGGTGAGGGCCTCGGCCGAGCGGCCGCCGCCGTGCAGGGCGCGCACGAGCTGGGCGGTGAGCCGTTCGCGCAGCGGGTGTTCCCGGGCCAGCTCCCGGAGTTCGGCCACGACCTCTTCGTGGCGGCCGAGGACCAGGTCGGCTTCGACGCGGTCCTCGGTCGCGGCCAGGCGCAGTTCGGCGAGGCGGGCGGCGCGGGGCGGGTCGGCGAGACCGTCGAGCGCCGGCCCCCGCCACAGCGCGAGCGCCTCGGCGAACAGCTCGCGTCTCCTGGCCGGATCGGGCGTTTCCCTTGCCTGGGCAGTGAGCCGTTCGAAGCGGTGGAGGTCGACGTCCCGGGGGTCGACGGCCAGCCGGTACCCGGCCGGGCTGAACTCGACGAGCCCGTCGGGCGCACCGCCGTCCCGAAGCCGGCGCCGCAGCCGCGAGACCTGCGACTGGAGCGCTTCGGCGGCACCCTCGGGCGGGCGGTCGCCGTGCAGGCCGTCGATGAGCCGCTCGGCGCTGACGACGCGTCCGGCGTCGAGCGCGAGCAGCGCGAGCAACCCGCGAAGCTGCGGACCACCGAGGGCGACGACGGTCCCATCGGGACGGCGGGCTTCGACCGGCCCGAGAATCGCGAACTGCACGCGCTGATTCTGGCTCACCGCGGCGTCCGGCGGTCAGCTTTCGGTGAACCGGGCGTTCACGGCCGCAGGCCGCGGAAGAACGCCCGGATGTCGTCCACCAGCAGCTCCGGCTCTTCCATCGCCGCGAAGTGGCCACCTTCGGCGAACTCCGACCAGTGCGCGATCTTCTCCTCCGGGTCCATGATCCGGCGCACGACGGGCGAGCTGTCGAACACCGCCCAGCCGGCCGGCACGTCCGACGGTGCCAGCCAGCCGTGGCCGGAGTGCGCGGCCTCGTACAGGAACCGGGCGGCCGTCGCGCCGCTGCGGGTGAACCAGTACAGGCTCACGTTCGTCAGCAGCCGGTCGCGGTCGACGCCGGCGCCGGTCCACGCCTGGAACTTCTCCGCGATCCACGCCAGCTGCCCGACCGGGGAGTCGGTGAGCGCGGCCGCGATCGTCTCCGGCTTGTGCGACTGGAGGTCGAGGTAGCCGCGGCCGGCCCGCCACGCCGTGCGGGCGGCGTCCAATTCGGACTGTTCGGCCTCGGACAGGTTCTCGGGCAACGGAAGTTGCTCGCCGGCGAGCGCGATCGTGCCGCGGTCGCTGTTGACATGGGTGCCGACGACCCGGTCCGGGTACAGCGCCGCGAGCCGTCCGGTGACGCCGGCGCCGATGTCGCCGCCCTGCGCGGCGAAGCGGTCGTAGCCGAGGCGCGTCATCAGCTCGGCGAACGCGTCCGTCGTCCGGGCGAGCTCCCAGCCCGGGCCGCTCAGCGGCGTCGAGAACCCGAAGCCGGGCAGCGACGGGACGACGACGTGGAACGCGTCCGCGCCCGGCTCGGTCAGCGGCCCGATGACGTCGAGGAACTCGGCGAAGGAGCTGGGATAGCCGTGGGTGAGCAGCAGCGGCAGCGCGTCGGCCCGCGGCGACCGGACGTGCAGGTAGTGGATGACCTGGCCGTCGATCTCGGTCGTGAACTGCGGGAACGCGTTGATCGCGGCCTCCTGCGCGCGCCAGTCGAAGCCGTCGCGCCAGTACTCGGCCAGTTCGCGCACGGCGGCGGTGGGGATGCCGCGCGACCAGTCCGGCTCGTCGCCGGGCACGGGGTCGGCGAACCGGGCCTCGGCGAGGCGGCGGTGCAGGTCGTCCAGGTCGGGCTGCGGGATCTCGATGCGGAAGGGGTTCGTCATGACCAGGACGTTAGGAGCCATTGCGGAAGACTTCCTTCCGCGATTCATGTCATCCTCGAAGAATGTTGCAGACCTCCGCCCGCCTGTTGCGGCTGCTGTCGCTGCTCGAGACGCGGCGCGACTGGACCGGCGCCGACCTCGCCGAGCGGCTGGGCGTCACCGCGCGGACCGTCCGCAGCGACGTCGGGAAGCTGCGCGACCTCGGCTACCCCGTCGAGGCCGCCCCCGGCGTCCAGGGCGGCTACCGGCTCGGCGCGGGCGCGCAGCTGCCGCCGCTGCTGCTGGACGACGACGAAGCGGTGGCCGTCGCGGTCGGGCTGCGGACGGCCACCGGCGTCGCCGGGATCGCCGAGACGTCGGTGCGCGCGCTGGCGAAGCTGGAGCAGGTGCTGCCGTCGCGGCTGCGGCACCGGGTTCACGCGCTGCAGGCCGCGACGGTCGCGGTGCCGGGCGACGGCCCGGCCGTCGACGCGGACGTGCTGACGGCGATCGCGGCGTCGATCCGCGCCGGCGAACGGCTGCGGTTCGACTACACGAGCCACACCCGCGCGGCGAGCCGCCGCGACGTCGAGCCGCACCGGCTGGTCAGCTGGGGCCGGCGCTGGTACCTCGTCGCGTGGGACACCGCGCGGGACGGCTGGCGCACGTTCCGCGTCGACCGGATGACGCCGAGGGTGCCGAACGGGCCGCGCTTCGCCCCGCGCGAGCCGCCCGAGGGCGACGTCGCGCAGTTCGTCCAGCGCAGCGTCGGCGCGGCGACCTGGCGGTTCCACGCGAAGGTCCGCCTGCACGCGTCCGACGCGTACGTCCGGGCCCGGCTCCCGCTCGCGGTCGAGGTGACGCCCGAGGGGCCGGACCGGTGCGTCGCGGAGGTGGGCTCCGACAACGCGCAGATGCTCGGGCTGTACCTCGGGCTCCTCGAGGTCGACTTCGAGGTGCTCGACGCGCCGGACCTGGCGGCCGAGCTGGCGAAGACGGGCGAACGGTTCCTGCGCGCGGCTAGCGCAGGGAGTCCGCCAGCTCCTGGATGATCGTCATCTGCTCCTTGACGCCGACCTCCATGCCGGACTGGAGGATCGTGTCGCGCAGTTCCTTGCTGCCGGTCACGGTCAGCAGTTCGAGCCGCGTGCGGTCCCCGTCCAGGGCCGTGAAGGTGACGGTGTTGAGCGGGCCGTCCACGGAGTCGAGGTCCACGCCGGGCATCTCGAACACCTCGGTGTAGACGATCCGCTCGTCCGGCACGATTTCGCGGTACTCGCCGTGGAAGCCGACCTCCGCGCCGGCGTTGGACTTGATGACGTACCGCCAGCGGCCGCCGGGGCGCAGGTCCAGCTCGACTTCGGTGGTGGTGCCGCGGTGCCCGCTCCACCAGCGCCGCACCAGCTCCGGCGTGGTCCACACGCGGTAGACGAGGTGCTTGGGCGCGTCGAATTCGCGCGTGATCAGGATCTGGTCGTCGGCGGGGGTGGTGATCTCCACGTCACTGCTCCTGTTCCTTGAGTTCTTCGAGGACTTCGTCCATCAGGTCGAAGCGTCCGGCCCACGTCCGCTCGTAGCGCTTCACCCAGTCGTGGATGGGCTTGAGCGCGGGCCCGTTGAGCCGGTAGAGCCGCTGCCGGCCGTCGCCGCGCACGTCCACGGCACCCACCTCCCGCAGCACGCGCAGGTGTTTCGACACCTGCGGCTGGGCGAGGCCGAGCAGGTCGACGAGGTCGCCGACGGACCGTTCGCCGCCCATGAGGACGTCGAGGATCTGCCGCCGCCGGGGTTCGGCGACGGCGTTGAAGGTGTCGGCGGTCGTCGCTGCTCGTGCCACGCGACCCATCATATGCCGATATGGGTATGCGTCAAGAGCCCGCATCCTGGGCACGCTGGGCTCCGGCCGCCGCGTCTGCCACCATCGGGCCATGACGGCGGCGGCCGACGGTCCACAGAGGACGGATGCGCGCGGCGCCCGGCGCAGTGCCGGCGCGAGTTCCGTCCTGCGAGCGATCCTCGACGAGGGGCCGATCGCGCGCAGCACCGTCGCGCGGCGGACGGGGCTGTCCGCGGCCGCCGTCACCGGGCACACCGCCGAACTGCTCCGGCGCGGGCTGCTGCGGGAACTCCCGGAAACCGGAAGGCGAAGCGTCGGCCGGCCGCACGTGCCGGTCGACCTCGACACCGGACGGCACGTCGCCGGCGCGGTGCACTTCGCGGTGCACCACGCGACCGTCGCGCTGCTCGACCTGCGCGGGAACGTCCTGGTGCAGCACGAAGAACCGCACGACGGCCTGGGCGCCGAAGACCTCCTCGCCCGCGCCGCCGAGATCCTCGACGACCTGCTGCTCGGGCACGCCCCGGACCGCGAGCCGCTCGGGCTCGGCGTCGCCACCGGGGGCTGGGTCGACCGGGAATCCGGCACCGTCGTCGAACACCCGCTGCTCGGCTGGAAGAACGTGCCGGTGCGCGATCTGCTGGCCGGCAGTACCGGCCTCGCCGTCGAAGTCGACGGCCACGCGCGCGCCCTCGTGCACGGCGAACGCCTCTTCGGCCACACGAAAGCGCGCGAGAGCGTTGTTCAGCTCTTCGCCGGCAACGTCGTCGACGCCGCGTTCGCCACCGGTGACACCGTGCACCACGGGCCGCGCTCGGCCGCGGGAGCCGTCGCGCACCTGCCGGTCGACGACAGCGCCGAACCGTGCCGCTGCGGGCGCACCGGCTGTCTCGAAGCCACGGTGTCCGAAGCGACGCTGGCGCGCAAAGCCGCGGAAAGCGGGCTCATCACACGGCCGGACTTCCCGGAATTGCTCGCGCTCGCGACTTCCGGCGATTCCGCGGCGGTGCGGGTTTTCCACGACCGCGCGCGGCTCATCGGACAGGCCGCCGCATTGCTGCTCGACGTCCTGAACCCGGCCGTGCTCGTCGTGGTCGACCGGAGTGTAGCCCAGGTGCCCGGTTGCCTTCCCGCCATCCGGGACGAGGTCGGCGAGCGTTCGCGGACCTGCGCCGATCCGGCGGAAACCGTTGTGCCGACGAGCTTCCCGGGCACCGAGCTGGCGACCGCGGGCGGCGCGGTGCTCCTGCGGGCACTCTACGACGACCCGCTCGGTCCGCTTCTCACCCGGTTGTCCCACGCCTCGTGAATCACCGGAGTTATTTCACGAACTCGCAAAATTGACCGTCCGGCCGGCGGGCCCGAACAATCGGTGCATCCCCACCGACTCGGCGGAACGGACGAAACCACCGTGAAGAAAACCCTGCCCCTCCTGGCCGCCGCCGCGCTCCTGCTCGCCGGGTGCGCGTCGGCGACGGCGACCGGCACGCCCGGGCAGCCGGAGAAACTCGAACTGCGCTACCAGGGCAGCGCCAACGCCGTGACCCTGCCCGAACTCGCCGAAGACCTGGGCTACTTCGGCTCGGTCAAACTGAAGTGGGTCGGCAACACGATCAGCGGCCCGCAGGACATCCAGTCCGCGGCCACCGACCAGACCGACTTCGGCGGCGCCTTCACCGGCGCGGTCGTCAAGCTCGTCGAAGCCGGCGCGCCCGTCAAGGCGGTCGTCAACTACTACGGCTCCGACGACAAGGCGTTCATCGGCTACTACACCAAAGAGGACAGTCCGATCCGGACCGCCCGCGACCTGATCGGCAAGAAGGTCGGCGTCAACACCGCCGGCGCGAACCTCGAGGCCGCGCTCGACACCTGGCTCAAGGGTCAGGGCCTGTCCGACGACGAGGTCAAGCAGGTGCAGCTCGTCGTCATCCCGCCGGTCAACGCCGAGCAGGCTTTGCGCAACGGCCAGCTCGACGTCGTCGCGCTGCAGGGGATCCTGCAGGACCACGCCCTCGCCGTGGGCGGCGTCCGGTCGCTCTTCAGCGACGTCCAGGCGTTCGGGCCGTACAACGGCGGCCCGTACGTGCTGCGCACCGACTTCATCAAGAAGAACCCGGAGACGACGAAGATCTTCGTCTCGGCCGTGGCCAAGGCGATCGAGTGGGAGCGCACCACCCCGCGCGAGCAGGTGATCGCCCGCTTCACCAAGATCATCCAGGCCCGCGGCCGCAACGAGAACACCGACACGCTCAAGTACTGGAAGAGCGTCGGGGTCACCCGCGGCGGCCTCATCGCCGACAAGGACTTCACGCTCTGGGAGCCGTGGCTGAAGCAGCAGGGCTACATCAAGGGCGACAAGATCGACCCGGCGAAGCTGTACACCAACGAGTACAACCCCTACCGCGACGGCGCGCCGGCGGTGACCAAGTGATCGGCATCCGGTCGGTCACCAAGACGTTCGGCGCCCTGACCGCACTCGACGACGTCTCCCTCGACGTCGCCGACGGCACCTTCCTCGCGCTGGTCGGGCCGAGCGGTTCGGGCAAGTCGACGCTGCTCGACCTGCTCGGCGGCCTCACCACGCCGACCTCCGGTGAGGTGCTCATCGACGGCGAGCCGGTGCGCGGACCCGGGCTCGACCGCGGGGTCGTCTTCCAGCAGTACGCGCTGTTCCCGTGGCGCACCGCCCGCTCCAACGTCGAGTTCGGCCTCGAAGGCGGCGCGCTCGGCAAGCGGGAGCGGGCCGAGCGGGCCCGCGAATACCTTTCCCTGGTCGGGCTTTCCGGCTTCGAGGACCGCTACCCGCACGAGCTGTCCGGCGGGATGAAGCAGCGGGTCGCGATCGCCCGCAGCCTCGCCTACGACCCCGCCGTGCTGCTGATGGACGAGCCGTTCGCCGCGCTCGACGCCCAGACCCGCGAGCAGCTGCAGGACGAGCTGCTGCGGATCTGGCGCCGCACCGGCAAGACGATCGTCTTCATCACCCACGGCATCGACGAAGCCGTCTACCTGGGACAGCGGGTGGCCGTGCTGACGTCCCGGCCCGGGCGGCTCAAGGCCGTCGTCGACATCGACCTCGGCGACCGCTCCGGGGACGTCCGGTCCGACCCGGCGTTCGGGCGGCAGCGGCACCGGCTCTGGGAACTGCTGCACGACGAGGTCCGCAAGGCGGCCGAACACGAACGGAGCGCGGCCGGATGACCACCACGCTCGAAGCCCCGGCCGTCCACACCGGATCCCCGGCCGCACCGGCGAAGCCGCGCCGGTTCACGAAGACGCTCACCCGGGCGGTGCACGCCTCCGCCGCGGTCGTCCTGTTCGCCGCGCTCTGGGAGCTAGTCCCGCGTTTCGTCCTCGACGAGGGCACCCGCACCTTCCTCCCGCCGCTGTCGGAGGACCTGCAGGCGCTCTGGGACCTCGTCCTCGACGGCCAGCTCGCCGACCACCTACTGGCCAGCGTGGGCCGGTCGGCCGCCGGCTTCGCGATCGCCGTCGCGGTCGCCGTGCCGCTCGGGCTGCTGATCGGCTGGTACCGGCCGGTCGCGCGCTTCCTGCAGCCGCTGCTCGAACTGGCCCGCAACACCGCCGCGCTGGCGCTGCTCCCGGTGTTCACGCTGCTGCTGGGCATCGGCGAACTGTCGAAGGTGACCCTGGTCGTCTACGCCTGCGTGTGGCCGGTGCTGCTCAACACGATCGCCGGTGTCAACACCGTCGACCCGCTGCTGGTGAAGGCGGCCCGCTCGCTCGGGGTGGCCGGCCCGCGGCTGTTCCGGAAGGTGATCCTGCCCTCGGCCGTGCCGACCGTCTTCACCGGCATCCGGATGGCGGCGTCCTACTCGATCCTGGTGCTCGTGGCGGCCGAGATGGTCGGCGCGAAAGCCGGGCTCGGCTACCTCATCAACACCAGCCAGGTGAACTTCCAGATCCAGCAGATGTACGCCGGGATCATCGCCGTCTCGGTGCTCGGCGTGCTCGTCAACTCCGGTTTCGTCGTCCTCGAACGGCGGTTCTCGACCTGGCGTCCCAAGGAGAAAGCATGATGCACCTCAACGCGTTCGTGATGCCGAACGGCCACCACGAAGCCGCCTGGCGGCACCCGTCGACCGACCCGCACCGGGCGCGGACGCTGCAGCACTACGCCGACATCGCGCGGACGGCCGAACGCGGCAAGCTCGACTCGCTCTTCCTCGCCGACGGCGTCGCGTTGTGGGGCAACGTCAAGCACAACTCCCACAGTCACTTCGAGCCGCTGACGCTGCTGTCGGCTCTCGCGGCGAGCACAGTCCACATCGGACTCATCGCGACGGCGTCGACGACCTACAACGAGCCCTACCACCTGGCGCGCAAGTTCGCCTCGCTCGACCACCTCTCCGGCGGCCGGGCGGGCTGGAACATCGTCACTTCGGCCGGCGTCGACGAAGCCCGGAACTTCAACCTGGCCAAGCGGCCGGCCCACTCGGCGCGCTACGAGCGGGCCGAAGAGTTCATCGAGGTGGTCAAGAAGCTGTGGGACAGCTGGGACGACGACGCCGCCGTCGTCGACCGCGAGACCGGCGTCTACGCCGACACCGACCGGATCCGGGCCATCGCGCACGACGGCGAGCACTTCCAGGTCCGCGGGCCGCTCAACATCGAACGCCCGGTCCAGGGCCACCCGCTGCTCGTGCAGGCGGGCTCGTCCGAAACCGGCAAGGAGTACGCGGCCCGGCACGCCGAAGCCGTGTTCACCGCGCAGCAGACGTTCGCCGACGGCAAGGCGTTCTACGACGACGTCAAGGGCCGGCTCGCCAAGTACGGCCGGACGCCGGACGAGATCAAGATCCTGCCCGGCATCTCCCCCATCCTGGGCCGCACCGAGGCCGAGGCCCGCGAACGCGAAGCCGAACTGAACGCGCTGATCACCCCGGACTACGGGTTGCGGCAGCTGTCGAAGATGCTCGACCACGACGTGACCGGCTATCCGCTCGACGGTCCGCTGCCGGACGTCGGCAGCTTCACCGAGGGCGGCCAGAGCCGGTTCGAGCTGGTCGTCGGGCTGGCCCGCCGCGAGGACCTCACCATCCGGCAGCTCCTGGAGCGGCTGGCGGGCGGGCGCGGGCACCGCGTCTTCGCCGGGACGCCGGTCCAGGTCGCCGACGAGCTGGAGGCCTGGTTCACCGGCGGCGCCGCCGACGGCTTCAACGTCATGCCGCCCACCCTGCCCGGCGGGCTCGACGACTTCGTCGACCTCGTCGTCCCGGAGCTGCAGCGGCGCGGGCTCTTCCGCACCGAGTACTCCGGCACCACCCTGCGCGAGCACTACGGCCTCGCGCGTCCCGTCAACCGCAACCGAGTCAAGGAGCCCGCATGACCGCGATCAGCACCGACGTCCGCAAGATCACCGGGAACATCGGCGCCGAGATCATCGGCCTCGACCCGGCCGGGGATCTCGACGCGTCCCAGGTGGCGTTCCTCGCCGACGCCCTGCACGAGCACAAGGCGCTGGTGTTCCGGAACACCGAGCTCGACGACGAGGGCCAGCAGCGGTTCGCCGCGCGCTTCGGCGAGCTGACCAAGGCGCACCCGACCGTGCCCGCCGTCGACGGCGCCCCGACGATCCTGCCGGTGGACAGCGAGCTGGGCCGGGCCAACCACTGGCACACCGACGTCACGTTCGTGCTCAACCCGCCGAAGGCCAGTACGCTGCGCAGCCTCGTGGTGCCGCCCTACGGCGGGGAGACGCTCATCGCCAACGCGGCCGCGGCCTACCGGGACCTGCCGGAGCCGCTGCGCGCGTTCGCCGACACGCTGCGGGCGGTGCACACCAACGACTACGACTACGTCCAGCCGCCGGAGACGGTGGACGAGAAGGAGCAGGCGCGCCGGGCCCAGTTCGTCTCGCGCAAGTACCGCACGGTGCACCCGGTGGTGCGGGTGCACCCGGCGACCGGCGAGCGCGGCCTGTTCATCGGCGGGTTCGCGCAGCGGATCGAGGGCCTGTCGGTGAGCGAGTCGCGGGACCTGCTGCGGCTGCTGCAGTCCTACGTGACGCGGCCCGAGAACGTCGTGCGCGTGGCGTGGGAGCCGAACCAGCTGGTGCTGTTCGACAACCGGATCACCCAGCACTACGCGATCGACAACTACGACGGCCTCCCCCGGCGCCTCAACCGCGTCACGGTGGCCGGCGACGTCCCGGTGGGCGTCGACGGACGGGCGAGCGAATCGCTCGAAGGCGACGCCTCGCACTACACCTCCGTCGCCTAGCCGGGTCCCGTCCGGGCCCGGGTGCCCGGGCCCGGACGGGATTGCTGCGGGCGGCGGGCCGGAAACGGTGCTACGACAACGCGTCAGCGGCCGTTGCGCTCCAGGTCGCGGAAGCAGTCCCACGCCCGGCTGACCAACGCCGGGTGGGTGCGCAGGTCGATCGTCGTCCGGGCCAGGGCCGCCGCGGACGCGAGCATCGCCGACCGGCCGCGCGGGCTCGCCGCGGCCGCCGCGAACTCCGCCGTGTGGTCGGAGTACTCCTCCGCCGTGATCGCCACGAACGGGTGGATCGCCGGGACCCGGACGCTCACGTCGCCGATGTCCGACGAGCCCAGGAACACCCCCGGCTCGGGCGGGGTTGCGTGGATCCCGCCCGCCGCCAAGTGCTCGGTGAACCGCTCGGACAGCACCGGGTTGTCGCGGAAGTGCGAGTAGCCGCTCCCGAGGCGTTCGACGTCGACCTTCGCGCCGGTCGCCAGGGCCGCGCCCTGCGCGCACGTCGAGACGTCCTCGGCCAGGCGGTCCAGCGCGTCGGTCGTGAGTGCGCGGAGCCCGAAGCGGCCTTCGGCGCGGTCGGGGACGATGTTCGTGGCCTCGCCGCCGTGGGTGATGATGCCCTGGACGTGCGCCCCCGCCGGGAGCCGCTGGCGCAGGACCGAGACCGCGCCGAACGCCTGGATCAACGCGGCCAGGGCGTCGACGCCGGCCTCGGGGTCGCCGGTCGGGTGGGCCGCGCGGCCGTGGAAGGTCACCTTGAGCTCGACCTGCGCGGTCAGCGGGGCCCACGACCACGAGTGCACGCCGGGGTGGACCATCAGGGCCGCGTCGACGTCGTCGAAGACGCCCGCCTCGGCCAGCGCCACCTTGCCGCCGCCGCGTTCCTCGGCCGGGCAGCCGACGGCGAGCAGCGAGCCCGGGCCGTCCGCCAGCACCTCGCGCGCCGCCAGCGCAGCACCGAGGCCGGCCGCGGCGATCAGGTTGTGCCCGCACGCGTGACCCAGCCCGGGCAGCGCGTCGTACTCCATCAGCAGCGCCACGCACGGGCGCCCGCTCCCCGCCCGCGCGACGAACGCCGTGGGCAGCCCGGCGACGCCGGTCTCCACGTCGAACCCGTCGGCGGCCAGCTCCGCGGTCAGCCGCTCGGCGGCCGCGTGCTCCTCATAGGACAGTTCCGGCCGTTCGTGCAGCGCGGTCGCGACCGCCCACAGCCGGTCCGCCAGGGCGCCGACCCGCTCGTCGGCGCGCTCGTGCAGCTCTTCGTGCCACTCCATGCCCACCGGAATACCCCTACCACGTACGGTCACACCAGCGGGGGTGTTTCACCCGGCCGACTTCGGCCGGGGCTCGAAGCGCTGCGCGACTACCACCGGATCGGGTACGTCCCGTTCAACGCGGCCGCGCCGAGCAGGTGCCACCGGCCGAGGCGCCGGGCGGATCGCAGCGGAGCGGGCATGGAACTACCCGACCCGGCCGATTCCACACCGGAGCCGGCCGGGTCGTGGCCGCGGCTAGGAGCTGTCCTGTAAGTCATCGGAGCCAGAGCACAATCGCAGCGATGGTCAGCTCGGCCTGGTAGTAAGCAGCGCGTTTGGCATAGCGG